>NZ_QYBB01000026.1 GCF_004137685.1 Lichenibacterium minor
CCTGCGGCCGGGCCTGTCGGTCGAGGCCACGGTCGAAACGCGGGGCGACGCGCGGCCGAGCCGCACCCTCGTCGGCTCGGCCGAGACACGCTGACCGGGTCCCCCTCACCATGCATCCAGACACCGAGAAGGCCTCGCTGCGCCAGTGGCTCGCCGTCGCGGCCGCCATCCTCGGCGCCTTCACGGCCATCCTGGACATCCAGATCACCAATTCCTCGCTCAGCGACATCGAGGGCGCGCTCGGCGCGTCCTCGGACGAGGGGAGCTGGATCTCCACCGCCTACCTGATGGCCGAGATCATCGTCATCCCGCTCACGGGCTGGCTCGGCTCGATCTTCGGCCTGCGGCGCTACCTCGCCGTCAACACGGGCCTCTTCATCGGCTTCTCGGTCGCCTGCGCGCTGTCGACGAGCCTGCCCGAGATGATCCTGTTCCGCGCCGGCCAGGGCTTCACCGGTGGCGTGCTCATCCCCACCGCCATCACCATCGTGCGCACGCGCCTGCCGAAGTCGCAGCAGGCGGTCGGCATCGCCCTGTTCGGCCTCACCGCCACCTTCGCGCCCGCCATCGGCCCGACGGTCGGCGGCTGGCTGACCGACAACCTGTCCTGGCACTACATCTTCTACCTCAACCTCGTGCCCGGGCCGCTCGCCTTGGCGCTGCAGCTTTACGCCCTCGACCCGGCGCCGCTGAAGCTCGGCGACCTCGCCGAGGGGGACTGGTTCGGCATCGGCCTGATGGCGACGGGCCTCCCGGCTCTGACCTTCGTGCTGGAGGAAGGGCAGCGCAAGGACTGGTTCGGTTCGCCGATCATCGTCGAGGGCACGGCGCTGGCGGTGCTCGGCATCGGCGGCTTCATCCTCCGCGAGCTCATGGCGGAGCGGCCCTTCATCAACCTGCGCGTCCTCAAGAACCGCTCGGTCGGCGGCGGCTGCCTGCTGATGACGGTGCTGGGGGCCGTGTCCTTCGGCTCCATCTACGTCATCCCGGTCTATTGCGCGCAGATCCAGGGCTACAACGCCGAACAGATCGGCTACGTGGTGATGTGGAGCGGGCTGCCGCAGCTCGTGCTGTTCCCCGCCATGCCATTCCTGATGAGGCGCTTCGACCCGCGGCTCCTGGTCGTCGCCGGCACGTTGCTCTTCGCGCTGAGCTGCTTCATCAACGTCGGCCTCACCCACGACGTCGGCATGGACCAGCTGATCCTGCCACAGCTGCTGCGCGCCGCCGGCCAGCCGCTGTTCACCGTGCCGCTGTCGCAGATGTCGACGGCCGGCCTCGCGCCGCGCGACACCGCCGACGCCTCGGCCCTGTCCAACATGATGCGCAACCTCGGCGGCTCGATCGGCATCGCCATGCTGTCGACGATGATCGACCGGCGCGAGCACATGCACTTCTCCGTGCTGGCCGAGGCCATGACGCGCAACGCGACCCTCACCCAGTCACGCCTCGCCGCCATGGCGCAGGCGATGAGGGCCCATGTCGTCGACCCGGTCGCCGCGCAGGGCCAGGCGCTCGGGCTCATCGCGTCGCAGGCGCGGCGGGAGGCCTATGTCATGGCCTACGGCGACGCCTTCTGGATCATAGCGGTCGGGCTGATCGTCAGCCTCGCCGCGATCCCGCTCCTGAAGAAACCGCAGAAGGCGGCTGGGCCGATCGAGGCACACTGAACGCACCGGCGTCACGTCCCGCTTCCGCCCACGCTTCCGTCCATGACGGTCAGTCCGCTGACAACCCAGCCGGGCACTTCATGGCTGATTCGGCTCGCGCGAAAGCGGGCGTTCTTGATCTTCGCCTCGGGCATAGCCTCGCCTCAGGTCATCGACGAATGAGCGCATACCGGCGCCATTCGCGCGAGGATCCGGTGCAGCCTCACGCGGCGGCGAGGGGGGCGCCCGTCACGATGCCGGCGCCGGACGCCGCCGGTGCCAGTCCGTGGCCGTCTGGAAGGCGTGCCCGGCGCGGCACAGCAGCGCCTCGTCGAGGGGACGGCCGACGAGCTGGACGCCCACGGGGCGGCCCGCCGCGGTCGCACCCGCCGGCAGGGTGATCGTGGGCTGCCCCGTCATGTTGAAGGGGCAGGAATAGCGCAGCAGGTTCTCGATGCCGCGCTCGGACTCGGCCGCCTCCAGCACCCCCGCCATGGTGGGGCCGCTCAGCCCCTGCACGGGCAGGAGCAGGAGGTCGATGCCGTCGAAGGCGGCCTCGACCCGGCCGCGGAACTCCAGCCTCCTCACCCCGATGCGGTGCAGGTCGACGGCGCTCGCGCCGCCGGCCATGTCGAGGAAGGTCGCCAGGATCGAGCCGTAGTCGGAGCGTCGGGACGGATAGCTGTCCGCGTGGAACGAGGCCGCCTCGACGGCGCACAGCGTGAACCAGTCGCGCAGGACCTGCGACGCATCCGGAAAGGCGATCTCGACGATCTCGGCGCCGAGACCCGACAGCGCGTCGCGCGCGCCGTCCACCGCCGCGACCGCGTCGGCATCGCAGCCGAGGGCGACGAAGGCGGGCGCGACGCCGATGCGCAGCCCCCGCACGCCGCCGCCGATCCCGGCGAGACAGTCGGGCGCCGGGGCCCGGAGCGCCGTCGGGTCCTTCGGGTCGGCGCCCACGATGGCGCCCAGCATGGCGGCGGCGTCCTCAGCCGAGCGGCACATCGGGCCGAGGGTGTCGAGCGTCGCGCCGAGCTCGAATGCGCCGTGGCGGCTGACGCGGCCCCAGGTGGGCTTGATGCCGGTGAGGCCGTTGGCGGCGGACGGAAAGCGGATCGAGCCGCCGGTGTCCGAGCCGATGGAGCCGTAGCAGAGGCCCGCCGCGGTGGCGACGCCCGAGCCCGACGAGGAGGTGCCGGGCCAGGCCTCGGCGTCCCACGGGTTGACCGGCACGGTCATGTCGGGGTGGTAGCCCGCGTAGGCGCCCTCCGTCATGGCGAGCTTGCCGAGGATCACGGCGCCGGCGGCGCGCAGCCGGGCCACCACGGTCGCGTCCTCGGCGGCGCGGAAGCCGCGGTGGATCGCCATGCCGGCGGCCGTCGGCGCGTCGTGGGTCCACAAGAGGTCCTTCACGGCGAGCGGCACGCCGTGGAGCGGGCCGCGGCGCCGGCCGGCCGCGATCTCGCGCGTCGCCGCTTCCGCTTCGGCGACGGCGCTCTTCGCCATCACGGTCTCGTAGCCGTGCAGCGCGCCGTCGCGCTCCGCGATGCGCTCCAGCAGGCCGCGGGTCAGCTCCGTGGGGGACAGCTCGCGCGCGGCGATCCGCCCACCGATCTCGACCAGTCCCGCGAAGGCCAGGTCGTCGGACAGGGCGCTCACAGCGCCCTCCAGTCGGTCGCGCCCTCGAAGGCCGCAGCTGCGGCGTAGATCGACATCTCGTCGAAGTGCCGGCCCACCAGCATCATGCTGACCGGCAGCCCGTCCGTCATGCCGCAGGGCACCGCCATGGCGGGGTGGCCGGTGACGTCGAAGGGGGCGGTGTTGGGCAGCATCTCGAAGGCGCGCTGCAGCACGAGGCCGAGCGGCGCGTCCGGCGGCGGCAGCGGGGTCGCCTTCAAGGGCAGCGTCGGCATCAGCAGGAGGTCGTGGGTGGCGAGCGCGGCGTCGTAGGCGGCTTTCAGCTGGCGCGCGAGGTTCTGCGCCTTGGCGTAGAAGCGGCCGCGGTAGGCCTGCGTGAAATACTGGCCCACCATCATGGTGATCTTCAGCGTGTCGCTCAATGCGTCGGCGCGCTCGCGCCAGGCCGCGTGGGCGTCGAGCAGCGACACGGTGTAGAGGCCCTTCCAGTTGAAGCCCATGCCGTTGCCGAGCATCATCTGCGCCTGCGCGCCCTCGCTCGCCACCGGGGTCCAGATGGCGGGGCCGAGGAGGTGCATCGGGATCGAGATCTCGTCGACCTCGGCGCCGAGCTTGCGGAGTTCCTCGGCGGCGGCCCTCACCTTCGCGTCCACGTCCGCCTCGCTCTGGGCGAAGCCGAAGCCTTCGCGCACGATCGCGACCTTCAGGCCCTTCACGCCGCGGCCCAGCGCCTGCGTGTAGGGGGCGACGCGCGGCGCGTATTGGCGCGGGTCGAGCCCGTCCTCGCCGGCCAGCACCTCCAGCATCAGGGCGTTGTCGGCCACGGTCCGCGTCATCGGGCCGGTGTGGTCGATCGTCGACTCGATCGGCATCACGCCCGTGTAGGGGACGAGGCCGTGGGTGGCCTTCATGCCGTAGATGCCGCAATAGGCGGCCGGGATGCGGATGGAGCCGCCCTGGTCGCCGCCGACCGCCATGTCGACCTCGCCCGACGCCACCAGGGCGGCGCTGCCCGACGACGATCCCCCGGCCGAGTATCCCGGCTTCAGCGGGTTGACCACCGGCCCCGACGAGTTGGTGTGGCTGCCGCCCGAAAAGCAGAAATGCTCGCAATGGGCCTTGCCGAGGATCGTGGCGCCGGCGTCGAGCAGCCGGGTCACGATCGTGGCGTCGAGGTTCGGCACGTAGCCTTCGAGCGTCGCGGAGCCGTTCATCATCGGCACGCCGGCCAGGCACACGTTGTCCTTCAGCGCCACGGTGCGGCCCTTGAGCGGCCCCTCCGGCGCGCCCTTCACCTCGCTCTTCACGTACCAGGCGTTCAGCGGGTTCTCGGCCGGGCTCGGGAAGTGGCCGGGGGTGCGGGGATACTTCACCTCCGGCACGAAGTCCGGCAGCGCCTCGACGGCGTCGTAGGCGGCGAAGCTGCCGCCCATGTGGGCCATGAACTCCGCGACGCGCTCGGGCGCGAGGCTCATGCCGAGGCTCTCGACGATCGCGGTCATCTGGTCGAGCGTGGGGCGGGCGACGGCCATGGCGGGCTCCTGATCGGGGTGGAAGCGTCCTCAGGTCATCAAAGGCGGTGTAGCCATCGATGCCAGTCGGGATGGTGGAACAGGGTGCGGGCCCGGCGGTGTTTCCAGGTGCCGTACTTGCGATAATCGAAGTCGAGGGCGGAGACGGCCTCCTGGATCATGGCCCAGGTGGCCCATTTCAGATCGGCGAGCGCCTTCAGCACGGCGATGCGCGCTTCCAGCCCGGGGTCGACCCGCCCCCAATAGGCCTCGATCATGTCGCGCTCGACGTCGGGCTCGAAACCCATCTCGTCGAACCAGAGCGCGAGTTCGTAGCTGCGCTCGTTGTTGGCCGCGTATTCGAAGTCGACCAGCATGATGCGGTCGTCGGTGTCGAGCATGAAGTTGCCCGCCAGCGTGTCGTTCATGCAGGGGACGAGATCGAGGCCGGCGGCGAGGAAGGCCGCCTTCGCTTCCTCGAAGCGGCGCATCAGGAAGGCGTGGTCGGACGGCACGCGGCCTCCCACCGCCGCGACCTGGGCGACATGCTCCGAGATCTGGTCGAAGATCGTCTTGGTCAGCGACAGGGGAGCGGAATCGTTGAAGGCCTTCAAAGCCGCCACGGCGTTGCGGCGGACGGAGCCGCGCAGGAAGTCGAGGTTGGACGAGGCCCGGAAGCCTTCGACGAAGGCGAAGATCTCGACGCCCCGTTCGGGCAGGAAGTCCACCACCTCCACGCCGAAGCCGCAGGCCTCGGCCCGACGGCTGGCCTCGTGGGCGGCGTCGCGCGCGATGAACATCTCGGTGCCGCGGCCCGGCAACTTCACGAAGTAATCGCGGTCGCCGTCGATGGACACGCGCCAATTGCTGTTCGACAGGCCGCCAGCGACCGGGCGGTAGCGCGCGAGGCGCCCGGACCACGCCGGCACCTCGGTCAGGACCGCCTCGATCGCCCAGTCGGACTCGTCGATGCCCTCGCCCCATCGCTTCCAAGCCATGACGGATCCGTTCCCCGCGCAGGCGCTCACAGGCGCCGCAGCCACGTCTCGAAATCCCGCGCCGCGAGCGCCGTGCGGGCGTGCAACAGGCGCCATTGCCCGTATTTGAAGAATTCGATGCCGCTCCTCCGCGTCGTCACCGCGCGGGTCACGCCCCACAGGCCCCACATGAGATCGTCGACGGCGCCGTAAAGGCGGCAGCGATTGAACAGGCGCTCGTCGCAGCGCCCGGCGTAGCGCTCGACGGCGGCACGCCGCTCGGCGTCGAACTCGCAGGCCTCGTTGATCGTGGTGGCGACGTCGAACCAGGGATCGTTGTCGCCGGCCGCGTCGAAGTCGACGAGGCGCAGGGCGGTGCCGTCCAGCATGACGTTCGAGGCCGTGCCGTCGTTGTGGCAGAAGCGCAGGTCGAAGCCCGCGGCCGCGATCGCCTCGCGGACGAGGTCCACGGCAGCGAGAAGGGACGTGGCGTCGCGAGGCAGGGGCGCCTCGGTGGCGGCGGCTTCCACGGCCAGGGCGCGGATCCGGTCGAAGGGGCAGAAGCGGCGCCCGAGCGGGGCGTCCGCGTGGAGCCGGCGCTTGGCGTCCAGCACGCGGCCCAGCGTGTCGGCGTCCTGGAGGTCGCCGACGGTCGCCGTGCGCCAGGGCGGGTCGAGGCAGGCCAGGGCCAGCACGCCCTCGGCTTCCCCCAGGACGTCCGGGCCGACACCGAGCGCCGCCGCCTTGCGGGCGGCGTCCGCCGCCCAGGGGACGACGTCGGCCGCCATGTCGGGATGGCGGATCTTGAGGAAGGCCGCCGCCCCCCCCGCCCGCTCGACGCGGACGCAGTCCGACGCGACCGCACGGTGCATGGGAGAGGCGATGGGCGCCGCCGCCAGTGCGCCTGTCGTCCCCCACGCGGCTGTCCCGCCGGGCAGGCGGCCGAGCGCCTCCGGGATGGGGAGCGCCGCGGGGTCGGCGTTCCCGACCGCCGTCACGGCGCCGATCCCGGCCGGCGCTCGGTTCGCTCCGGCGCGCTTCCCGGCGACCTCGTGGCGCGCTCCGGCGAGCCGCCTGCGCGGCACAGCCGATCGGCGGCGTCGAGGAGCACGTCGCGTCCCGCGTCGAGGTCGGCCGCATGCGTCGCCTCGCGCTCGTTGTGGGCGACGCCGCCGACGCTCGGCACGAAGATCAGCCCCAAGGGGCAGCGGCCGAGCAGGCTGAGCGCGTCGTGACCCGCCACCGTGTCCATCCGGAGCGTGCGGTGGCCCGACGTTTCGGCGCAGAAGGAGACGAGGTCCCCGACGGCCTGCGGCAACGACCGGATCGGGCGTTCGGACCGGGTCGCGATCGTCAGGCCGACGCCCGCTTCCGCGGCGGCCGTGGCGAGGAGCGCGTCGGCGAAACGCCCCGCTTCGGCCAGCACGGCGTCGTCGGCGGAGCGGACCTCCAGGGACAGCGCGACGCGGGCCGGCACGACGTTGGGCGAGTTGGGCTCGACCAGAAGGCGCCCGACGGAGGTGTGCAGCCGGCCGGGCCAGCGATCGGCCAGGGCGCGCGCCGCCGTGATGGCATGGGCCGCCGCCAGCAGCGCGTCCCGCCGCCGGTCCATGCGGGTCGGCCCCGTATGGGCCTGCTCGCCTTCGAAGACGGCTTCGACCTTCAGCGCGCCCCAGTTCCGCGCCACCACGCCGATGGTGGCGCCCTCCTCCTCCAGCACCGATCCCTGCTCGACATGCAGTTCGAGATAGCAGGCCGGCACGGCGGGTGCGGCGTCACGGCCCCGATACTCGATGGCTTCCAGCGCGTCGCCGAGGCTCACCCCGTCGTCGTCCCGGCGGGACAGCGCGAAGGCGGCGTCGTGGTGGCCCGCATAGGCGCCGCTGCCCAGCAGGCTCGGACGGAATCGCGCGCCCTCCTCGTTGGTCCAGTTGACGGCGCAGAAGTCCGCGTCGAAGGGCGCGCCATCCCGTTTCCGCCCCATCAGCGTGCGGCCCACCTCGAGGGCGGCCACGACGCCGAGCGTACCGTCGAGCCGGCCGGCGCGCATCTGGCTGTCGAGATGCGATCCAGCCATCACCAGCGGCGCGCCCTCGACGCCGGCGAGCGGGAAGCGGCCGAACTGGTTGCCGACGCCGTCCGTGGTGACGATGGCACCGGCCTCGCCGAGCAGGGCCGCGAAGAGGTCGCGCGCTTCGCCGTCGGCCGGCGAGGCGCAGAGGCGGGTGATGCCGCCTCCCGGCGTCGCGCCGAGCCGCGCGAAGCGGTCGAGCAGGCCGTGGATGTCATGGCCCCCGTCGCTGCGTCCCTCAGGTTGAGATGATCTCGATGTCATGCCGGTCAAACGCGTCCAGGAAGGGCTTCGGGGGCGGTCGGTCGGTGACCAGCGTCACCGGGACGTCGAGCGCGAACGTGTTGATGTTGGCCTGGCGGCCGAACTTGCCGGAATCGGCCAGGATCACCGCCCGCCGCGCCTGCTTCTTCAGGGCGCGGCGCAGCACGCTCTCGTGTTCCTCGTAGTCCATCCAGCCATGGTCTATGTCGCAGGCCGAGATGCCCATGAAGGCGATGTCGAAGAAGTAGCGCTGCGCATAGGCCAGGGTCTCGTAGCCCACGAGGGCGTGGTCCTTGGCCCTCACGGTGCCGGGCGTCATGGACACCGTCGCGGGGCCATCGGCGAGCATCAGGGCGACGTCGATCGAGTTCGTCGTCACGGCGAGGTGCCGCCCCTTGATCTGCCGCGCCAGCGCCAGCGTCGAGGTGCCGGTGTCGATGAAGACCGACATGCCGTCCTGCACCAGGCGCTCCGCCAGAACGGCGACGCGAGCCTTCTCGCGCGGGGCGATGCGGCCGCGCTCCGTCAGCGGCCGGTCCCGGTCGAGGCGCTGGGGCACGGCGCCGCCGTGGATGCGCCGGAGCAGGCCCCGTTCCTCCAGCTGCTTGAGGTCGCGCCGGATCGTCTCGTCGGACACCTGGAGGACGGCCGCGACCTCCGCCACCCCGACCCTCCCGGCGCTGCGCAGGCGCGTCAGGATCTCCCCGTGGCGATGGTCCGTCAGCATCGTGGTCGCGCCCCCCCATCGCCGCGTCGCGGTTCGGCCCGAGCCGCGGCGGGTTCAGCTTGGAACGGATCGGCGGCGCGTGGCGAGACATCTCAGGCGCCGTGGAGTGTCGGGGCGCAGCGATACCGGGTGGCCGTCTCGTAATCGTAGGCCATGCCGAGCAGGGCGGCCTCGCTCCACAGCGGGCCGACGAAGATGAGGTTGAAGGGCGCGCCCGAAGCGTAGCGCCCGGCCGGCACCGTCAACCCCGGCAGGCCGGCGATGTTGATCTCGCAGACCGTGGTCTCGTGCAGCGTTTCGGTGCCGTGCAGCGGCGGCAGCGCGTCCCGCATCTGGGGAAACACGAATCCGTCGAGCCGCTCCCGCGCCATCACGCGGTCGAGGATGGCGAGGTAGCTTTCCCGGGCGGCGAGGAAGTCCGACAGGTCGGGCGGCGTCAGCGGGTCGGCGAGGGCGGGGCCGAACTGCGGCAGCTGGTGCATCATGTGCAGCACGCCGCCGGGGGCGAAGCAGTCCTCCTCGGCGGTGGCGGCGGCGAAATCCGCGAAGGAGCGCAGCGCCGCCGACGGCCCCATGCGCCCGAGATACTGATGCAGGTCGAAGGCGACCGATTCCATGCCGCGCGCGTCGTAGTGGTCCGAGCCCTCGACGGGCCGGCCGATGTCGGCGAAGCCCGAGCCGGCCAGCGGATCTTCGACGAGCACCGCGCCGCGGGCCGCGATCTCGGCCTGGGCGCCGCGGTACAGCTCGGCCGTCTCGGCCGACAAGGGCCGGTCCCGCCAGCCGGGCCCGTAGAGGCCGAGGCGCTTGCCGCGCAGAGCCGAAGGGTCGAGCCCGGACGCGTAGCCGCCCGCCGGCCGCTTGCCGATGCCCGCCACCGTCTTGGGGTCGGCCGCCGTGTACCCGGCCAGAACGTCGAGCGTCAGTGCCGCGTCGCGCACGCAGCGGGCGATCGGCCCGACGACGTCGCGGGTGCTGCCGGCGAGCGGCATGACGCCGGCGTTCGGCACGAGGCCGAAGGTGGGCTTCAGCCCGACGAGCCCATGGGCGGAGGCCGGGTTCTGGATCGAGCCGCCCGTTTCCTCGGCCAGGCCGAGCACCGCCATGCTGGCCGCCACGGCGGCAGCCGTGCCGGCGCTGCTGCCGCCGGGGATGCAGTCGGGAGCGGCGACATTGATGGTCGGCCCCGCCCAGCTGTCGTTGGCGTGGCTGCCGGTGGCGCTGAGCACGGGCACGTTGGTCTTGCCCAGCATGACGCAGCCCGCCGCCCGCATGCGGGCCACGACGGGGGAGTCCGTTTCGGGGATCAGGTCGGTGCCGCCCGCCTTCGCGCTGAGGAAACGCCACCCCCCGGTGCTGGGCAGGCCGGCGACGTCCATGGTGTCCTTGATGACCACCGGCACGCCGGCCAGCGGCCCGAGCTCTTCGCCCGCGGCGCGGCGCCGGTCGATGGCGCGCGCGTCCGCCAGCGCGTCGGGGTTCATCACGATCAGGGCGTTGTAGTGCGGGTTGTGGAGCGCGATCCGCTCGAGGAAGAGCCGCGTCAGGGTTTCCGACGTCGTGCCGGCCGCGAAGGCGGCCTGGGCGTCGGCCACCGTCATCTCGACGGGGTCGACGGCGGTGGGATTCGCGGGGATGGGGTTCGCGGGGATGGCGTCCATGGGGCGGGTCTCGGTCTGGGAAGGGGTGAGGCGAGGTCAGTCCATGCCGACGAATTCGTCGATCATGGCCCGGTCGCGGGCGACCTCCGGCGGCACTTCGCCCGTGATGGCGCCCTTCTTCAGGATGAGGATGCGGCGGGACAGCGAGGCGATGAAGTTGAGGTTCTGCTCGACGAGCAGCACGGTGAGGCCCCGCTCCCGGCCGATGAGCTGGAGCGTTTCGATGATCTCCTCGATGATGGAAGGCTGGATGCCCTCCGTCGGCTCGTCGAGCAGGACGATGCGGGGCGCGCCGCAGAGGCATCGCGCCAACGCCAGGAGCTGCTGCTCGCCGCCCGACAGGGCGCCCCCCGGCCGGTCGAGATAGGCCTTGAGGCGCGGGAAAAGCCCCAGGATCTCCTCGATCCGCCCCGCCTCCGGGGCTCCGCCGAGCAGGCAACCCATGCGCAGGTTCTCGTGGACGCTGAGGCCGGGGAAGATTTCGCGCCCCTGGGGCACGTAGCCCATGCCGGCGCGGGCCCTGGCGGTGGGTGACAGCCCCGCTATGGCGCGGCCGGAAAGCGACACGCTGCCGGCCGTGGCCGGCAGGTAGCCCATCAAGGTGCGGAGCAGGGTGCTCTTGCCCATGCCGTTGTGGCCGAGGATGCCGACGAACTCGCCCTCGCCGACGGCGAGCGACACGCCGCCGAGGATCGGGATGCGGCCGTAGCCGGAGTGGAGGCCCTCGACCGACAGAAGCGGAACGGAGGGTGGGGGAGGGCTCGCGGTGCCGTTCATCACGCCGCCTGCTTGCCGAGGTAGACGTCGCGCACGCGCTGGTCGGCGAGGACGCGGCCGACATCGTCCTCCATGAGGATGCGCCCCTGGTTGAAGACCGTGACGGTCTTGGCGATCAGGCGGATGAAGGGCATGTCGTGCTCCACCACGATGAGGGCGTGGGTCTTGTTGATCTCGCCGATCAGCTCGGCCGTGCGGTGGACCTCGTCCTGCGTCATGCCGGCCGCGGGCTCGTCGAGCAGCACGAGTTCGGGCTCGCCCGCCAGGACGGTGGCGATCTCCACCCATTGGCGCTGGCCGTGCGCCAGCTGGCCGACGGCGAGCGAGGCGATGGAGGTGAGGCGAAGCCGCACCAGCATCTCGTCCACGATGGCATCGGCGCGCTTCACCGACGTCCGGCGTGCCGCCCCGATGAAGACGTTCTCCCGCACCGTGAGCGCGTTGAAGACGTTGGGCACCTGCGTCTTGATGCCGACGCCGGCCCTGGCGATCTCGTGGGGGTGGGCGCCCGTGATGTCGGCGTCGCGGAGCCGGATCTGCCCGGAGCTCGGCTTCAGCTGGCCCGTCAGCATCTTGAAGAAGGTGCTCTTGCCGGCGCCGTTGGGGCCGATGAGGCAGCGCAGCTCGACCTCGCCCAGCGTGAAGTTCACGCTGTCGACGGCCTTCACCCCGCCGAAGCGCATCGACACGTCGGTGGCCTGGAGCAGCGGGCGGAGGGGGGCGGCCCCGGGGCGGGTCGCGGTCATCGGCGTGTCTCCGGCGCGAGGGGCTGGGCGGCGAGGGGGCGGGCGGTCTCGGCCGCGGCCCGGGCCGGCTCCTTCCGCGACCCGGCCCGGGCCAGGAGGGCGCGGGCCGTGGGCAGCAGGCCCTGCGGGATCAGCAGCACGAAGGCCACGAGGATGATGCCGAGCCCGAGGTTCGGGTCCACGGCCGACTGGCCGCCGGCGGCGTTGATCAGTCCCTGGATCAGCACGGCGCCCAGGATGGGCCCGAGCAGCGTGCCGAGCCCCCCGACGAGCACGAAGATGATCACCTGGGCCGACATCGACAGGGCGAACACCGTGGGGCTGATGAAGCCACCCCAGTTGACGTAGATGCAGCCGGCGAGCCCGGCGATGCCGGCCGAGACGGTGAAGGACAGGAGCTTGTAGAGGCGCGGATCGTAGCCGATGAGCTGCGCCCGGGTCTCGTTCTCGCGGATCGCCACGACCACGCGCCCGAAGCGGCTCGCGAGGAGCGCTCGCAGGAAGGCGTAGACGACGACGAGGCTGCCCATGGCGACGTACCAGATCCCCGTCTGGTCGAGCTGGTCGTCCGGCATGCCGGGGACGTTGATGGGCGGCACGGAGGGCATGCCGTTGAAGCCGCCGAGCTCCGCTTGGCCGATGTGGTACTGGCTGCCCGAGGTGGCGTTGGTGAGCTGGAACAGGATCACCGAGACCGTCAGGGTGATGACCCCGATGTAGGCGTCCGAGATGCGGCCGTAGAACATGAAGTAGCCCAGGGCCGCGGCGAACAGCATGGGCACCGCCACGCTGATCAGCACCGGCACGGTGCTGTCCCCCATGTCGATGGCGGCGACCGCATAGGCGTAGGCGCCGAGGCCGAGGAAGGCGGCTTGGCCGAAGGACATGATCCCGGCGAAGCCCCACACGAAGCCCTGGCTCAGCGCGAAGATCGCCACGGCGGCGAACAGCGTGAGTTGCACCAGGCCGTAGGTGCCGACGAGGTGCGGGGCGCCGAACAGGATCGCGAGACCCGCGCCGACGACGGCGAGGAAGCTCAAGCCCGACCGGCGGCGCGCGGAAAGGTGGACGGGCGTCATAGGCTGCGCCTCAGGAACCGGCCGGTGATGCCCTGCGGCAGCACGCGGATGAGAAGGACGGCGGCGCAGAGCAGGGCGACGTCGCCGATGACGGGGGAAGTCTGGAAGGACACGAGTTCGTCGATGAAGCCGAACAGCCCCGACGCCAGGCCGGTGCCCGTCACGATGGCGGGGCCGCCGCCCAGAACCGTGATGAAGGCCCGCGCGATATAGGCCGCGCCCATGTCGGGCGAGACGCCCGAGATGGGAGCCAGCACGCCGCCGGCGAGGCCGGCGAGGGCCGAGCCGAGCGCGAAGGTGGCCATGTAGATCGTGCCGGGCGACACGCCCAGGGCGGCGGCCATGCGGGCGTTCTGCATGGTGGCGCGCAGGACGAGGCCGAACTTCGTGAAGCGCAACAGGCCCAGCAGGGCGACGATCGCCACGAGGGCGGTGCCGATCAGCACGAGGTTGAACAGGCTCGCCCCGTAACGGCCGATCTCGAAGCTGCCGACGGGCGTCGGCACGGCCTTGACGACGTTGCCGAAGAGCGTCGTCACGAGGCCGATCAGGCCGAGGCTGATGCCCCAGGTGGCCAGCATCGTGTCCATCATGCGCCCGTACAGGAAACGGATGACCGTGCGCTCGACCGCGAGGCCGATGAGGCCCACGACGAGGGGCGGCAGCACCAGCAGGGCCACCCAGATGTTGACGCCGTGATCGACCGCGGTGACGGCCGTGTAGGCGCCGAGCATCATGAACTCGCCGTGGGCGAGGTTGATGATGCGCATCATGCCGTAGATCACGCCGAGGCCGATCGTGATCAGGAACAGCGTGGCGATGCCCGTCACCACGTTGAACGCGACGAGGCCGGTGAGGTCCATGCGGTGAACTCCGAAGGGGCGGTGGCCCTGGCGGGCGCACCGGATCGATCGTCCCCGGCGGCGAAGTGGCCCGCCGGGGCCCGGCCATCACAGCGTCGGGACGAACTGCTTGTTGGTCTTCGGGTTCTTGATGAGGTCGCAGGCACCGGCGGTGTCGGCGGGATACTGGTCGGGAAAGGTTTGCAGGATGTCCCACTTGCGATCCTTCGGCGTCGCCAGGTAGGCGGTGCGGATCGTGTGGTGGGTCTTGGGGTCCATGGTGACCTTGCCCGAGGGCGTTTCGACCGTGATGCCGGATTCCAAGGCGTCGATCACCTTGTCGCGGTCGACCGAGCCGGCCTTCTTGACCGCGTCCGCCCAGAGCATGATGCCGTCGAAGGTGGCGGTGTCGAGTTCGCCGAGGTCGGTGACGTCCGCACCGTACTTGGCCTGCATGCCCTTCACGAAGTCGACGCTGGCCGGGGTCGTGAGCGAATTGTACCAGCCGTAGCAGGTGACGATGCCGTTGGTCGTGGACGGGTCCATGGTGGTGAGCTCGTCGCCGAGGCCGAACACGCTCGACCCCATCGGGATCTTGCCCTTCATGCCGGCCGCATCCCACTGCCGGTAGAAGCCCGAATGGTTGGCGCCTACCAGCGCCGAGAGCACGATGTCGGGGGCCGCCTGCTGGATGCGGCTGATCGCCGAGGAGAAGTTGGTGACGTCGAGCGGGAAGAAGTCGGTGCCGACGACGGAACCGCCGCCGTCCTTCATGAACTTCGTCATCCAGCTCGCCGTGATGTGCCCGTAATTGTAGTCGGCGGCGACGATATAGGCCTTCTTGCCCCAGGTCTTCAATGCGTAGTCGACGATGTGATCGACGGTCTGGGCGGGCGTCGAGCCGGTGCAGAACACGTTGCGGTCGCAGACCCCGCCTTCATACTGGGTGTTGTAGAAGTAGAGCGTCTTGTCTCGGTCGAAGATCGGGCGGATGGCCTCGCGCGACGCGGAGGTGATGCCGCCCTGGATGACGTCGACTTTGTCTTCGAGCGCGAGCTTCTGGGCGAACTGCGAATAGAGCTGCATCGTCGACTGGGTGTCGTAGGCGATGAGCTGGATCGGACGGCCGAGCAGGCCGCCGGCGGCGTTCAGCTTGTCGACGGCATATTGCGTCGTCTGGATCATTCGCCGGCCTTCGAGGCCGAGCGCCCCCGTGCCGTCGAGCAGGCTGCCGAGCTTGATGGGCTCCGCCGCGAAGGCCCGGCGCGCATAGAACGGCATCGCGACCGTGCCGGCCGCGACAGCGCCTCCGAGCTTCAGTGCCCTGCGCCGGCTGATCGTGTCCTGGGTCATGGGAGGCGGCTCCGTCGGAGGGGGCTGGGTCCGGCACGGACGAGGATCGCCCGGCTGTCGGCGACGGCGCTGCAAGCGCAATGCCAACATTTCCCACAAAGGACACATCCGGCATCCGGGCCCCTTCCGTCGCCTGCACGGACGCGATGTCGTCGTGAGGGGGTGGGAGATGTCCGTGGAGGGGGGAAGTGAGTCCCACAAAAACGTCATTCCGGTCATCGCCGAGGACCGGAGCGGGGTCGTGATGTGACCGGAGCACCACCGTCGGATGCCAGGATCGAACCGGCCGGGCTGCCTCGCCCATGGGCATTCTGCATGCATCGCGCATCTTCCTCGTCAGAGCGACGCGGAAGCATGCAGCGTGAGCGATGAGGGTATACGGTGTGATGTTGAAACATTAAAAATGATAGTATTATTTGGTTTCCAAAACACAATGCGGTGATAAAATCACCACGGATTCATATTTCAATCTCATTTGATTATGGGATGTCGGTTCGAATGAGAGCCTGACCCAAAGTGGGGCCGTCCTGGTTGTGCGATTCGGAGCTGGCGACCGAGCTAGCGGGATCATCATGTGGATCGACGAGCAGCGGGAAACTGACAAGCGCTCGGGTGGCGGCTTCACGAGCGACGCCACGGGCATGGGGTAGGCTGTATCGGGGCGGCTGATCCCGGATGGCAGGCCATGCAGGGCCGACATGCGGTCGGCGATGAGCGCGATCCTGTTTCTGCTGCGAACCGGCTGAACCACCGCAGTCGGTCGGTCCCGCTTGAGCCGTGCGATGGCCCGCGCCATCAGACAGGGAGCGGCGCTGTACACCGCTCCGACGCGCACCCGCTGTGGCCCGCCTTCGGCGAGCTCGTCCAAGCCCCGCTGAGCCCGCTCAAGCACGTCAGACACATTGCGGGTATGGCGCAACAGGACCTCGCCGAAACCGTTGGACTATAGTTCTCAATGTACGCGCACGAGGAGTGAACGAACCATCGCCGCCCCGAGCCCCAGCGGCAGCTTGGTAGCAGCCGGCCTTCCGATGCCGAGCGCGGCCCTTCGCAGGATGCCGTGACGGCCGAGGGTGACGAGGAAATCGAGGTGTCGGGTTCTCAAGCGGCTCAGGATCGATCTGGACAGGAGCCGGCTCCGGACCGCCGGGCGGGTGGGGGGACAGAAGATTCTAACCGGCGACCCGAAATGCCATCTGGCCGGCGCACCCAGACGGGGAGAGACTTTCGGGAAACGCGGGACGCGACACCTGAGGGGCGGGCGACAGGGAGAGGCGACATGGCGCTCACGCGGCATCCCGACGGGCATGAAGGTCTGGCCGAGGGCGAGACGAGCGACGGAGCCTCGACGCAGCCGCTCTACGACGGCCCGATGGTGGACGCTCACCACCACTTCTGGGACCCGACCCGCAACCTCCACCCCTGGCTCGCCCCGGGCGTCAGCATCCCATTCCGCTACGGGAACTACGACAGCATCAAGGACCCGTACCTGCCGGACGACCTTCGACGCGACAGCGCCGGCCACCACCTGAGCGAGAGCGTCTACGTCGAGACAGAATGGGATTCGGCCGACCCGCTCGGCGAGACCCGCTACGCGGCATCGCTGGCGGCGCGCCACGGCTGGCCTCATGCCATCGTGGCCCAGGCTTGGCTCGACCGCGACGATGTCGCCGAGGTGTTGGCGGGGCAGGCCGCCGAGCCCCTGGTCCGCAGCGTCCGCCACAAGCCCGGCGGACCGGAACGGCCGGACAAGGTCGGGGCCACCTGGACACTCATGTCGGATGAAATCTGGCGCCGCGGCTACGCCCTGCTGGAGCGCCACGGCCTCCACTTCGACCTGCAGACGCCCTGGTGGAATCTCGACGAGGCGGCGCGCCTCGCGGACGATTTCCCGCGAACCACCATCGTGCTGAACCACGCCGGCCTGCCGGCTGACCGCAGCGACGCGGCCCTCCTGGCTTGGCGCGCCCACATCGAGCGTTTCGCGGCGCGGCCCAACACGGCGATCAAGATCTCCGGCCTTGGTCTGCAAGGCCGCCCCTGGAGCGTCGATGAGAATCGCCGCGTCGTCGAAGAGGCGATCGTGGCTTTCGGCCCCGCGCGAGCGATGTTCGCCAGCAACTTCCCGGTCGACCGCCTCTGCGGCACCTACGACGCCATCATGACCGGCTTCAAGCGCATCGTGGCGGGCCGACCCGCCGCCGAACAGGCGGCCCTCTTCTGCGGCACAGCCCGCCGCATCTACCGCACCGGCCCTCGAGCCTGACACAGTGCCGAACGCCCCCGAGAGAGGGGCGGCCAAAACCAGCGACGATCGAGGGCCGCCACGGCCCGACAAGGGAGGCCCAGGCCATGTCGTCCTCAACCCGTCCGCTCGTCGCCGCCGCGGTGTCAGGAACGGCCCCGCGCTCCGGCGTACGCTGGCGCATCTTCGGCATCGTGTTCCTGCTCGTCGCCCTGAACCTCGTGGATCGCACGGCGCTGTCCATCGCGATGCCGACGATCGCTGGCGAGTTCCAGCTCTCGCCCACCCTCCAAGGTGTGCTGCTCAGCGCCTTCTTCTGGAGCTACGCGGCGCTGCAGATTCCGGGCGGGTGGCTGATCGACCGCTTCGGGCCGCGCCGGCTCGTGACCGGCGCCACCGTGCTCTGGGGCCTGTTCCAGACCCTGGCCGCCTTGGCGACGGGCGGCGTGACGCTGCTGCTCACCCGCGTCGGGCTCGGGGCCGCCGAGGCGCCGCTGTTTCCCTCGGGCGCCAAGCTCAGCGCGAACTGGCTGGCACCGGGCGAGCGCGGCCGTGGCGCTGTGCTGATGGACAGCGGTGCGCCGCTCGGCGCGGCCTTCGGCGGCGTCGTGATCGCGTCTTTGATCCTCGTCTTCGACTCCTGGCGAACCGCCTTCCTGGTGGCGGGCCTCGCCACCGTTGCGGTCGGCGTCGTGGCCTGGCGATACCTGCGCGACGACCCGGCCGTCCACCCCGGCGTCAATGCAGCCGAACTGGCCCACATCCGCGGCGGCGATGCCGCGGTGCAAGCCGCCGATGCCGTCCTCCTCCCACCCCGTATCGCGCCCCGCTCGATGGCGGGACTGCTGGTCGGCCGCATGGGCTGGGCCATGATCAACTTCGGCCTGCTGACCTGGGGGCCGAGCTACCTTGTCCAGGCCCGGCACTTCGACCTGAAGCAGATCGGGTATTCCACCTTCGTCATCTTCCTTTCCGGCACGGCAGGCTCGCTCTTCGCCGGCTTCTCGGCCGACGCCCTCATCACCCGCGGCTTCGCGCGCGCTGCGGTCTACAAGCTGATGCTGGCACTGTCGGGCTTCGCCACCCTGATCAGCTTCCTGGTCCTGCCGCAGGTCTCGGATCCCGTGGCCGCCATCGCGGTGCTGTCGGCCACGCTGTTCTTCCTTTATTGGGGGAGCCTCTATTGGAGCCTGCCGGCCCTGCTCGCCCCGCGCGATACAATCGGCCTCGTCGGCGGTGTGATGAACTGTGCCGGTAGCGTCGGCGGCATCGCGGTCCCGATCGTGACGGGCGCCATCCTCCAAACCACGGGCGCCTACGGGGCGGTGCTGGGCTTCTTCGCCGTGTGTGCCGGCTTCTACGTGCTCGGCACGCTGGTCATCGCCTTCCCGGCCCGCGCCACTGCGGCCCGCTGAAACGACGGGCCACGGCGTCCTGTATATTGTAGAACAGGCGGCACGGCTGCCGGTCCCCTCTGGCGCCGGGGAGGCAGCTCATGACTATCGCCACGGACTTCGACGCGGGGCCGCCGATGCAGCGGCGCAGCCTGCACGACGATCTCGTGGAGCGCCTGCGGGACATGATCATCGCCGGTACCCTGCCGCCTGGCACCCGCGTCCACGAGGGACAGATCGGCGCGGCGCTCGGCGTCTCGCGCACGCCCCTGCGCGAGGCCCTGAAATTTCTGGCCAGCGAAGGGCTGATCGAGCTTCAGCCCGGCCGTGGCGCCGTTGTCAGGAGGCTGACGAGCCGCGACGTGGAAGGCATGCTCGACGTCCTCGTGGCGTTGGAGGATCTCGCGGCCCGGCTCGCCTGCCGCGGGGCCAGCGACGCCGGGATCGCCCGCATCCGGGCTCTCCACGACGCCATGATGGGGTTCTACACCGCCCGCGACCGGCTCGAATACTACAAGCTCAACCAGGCGATCCATTCTGGCCTCGTGGCGCTGGCGGACAACGCCTGCCTCGCCGAGACCCACGCCGGCATTCAGATGCGGCTGAAGCGCATCCGCTTCATCGGCAACGAGGAGCAGTCGAAATGGGACAGCGCCGTCACCGAACATGCCGAGATGATAGTGGCCTTGGAAGCCCGCGACGAGCACCGCTTGGCCGCCATCGTCCGGCTCCACCTTCATCGTACCTGGGAGCGCGTGCGCGACAGCGTCTGACCTTCCACGCAGCATGACATCTCTGAATGCTGCATACAGCATGTTGCGTGTCGAATTTTTCCGTGCCAATGTCTGTTCAACACAGAACATCGTCTCGGGGGACACCATGGACCGATCCTTGCCCACCATCGCGCTGGCCATGGGCGACCCCGCGGGCATAAGCCCGGAACTGACCGCCAAGGTCATCGCGCTCCCCGACGTGCGGGCTGCCGCGCGCTTCATCGTCATCGGCGACCGCCGCCTGTTCGACGTCGGCGCCCGCACGGCGGGCCTCACGCCCGACATCCCCACCGTAGGCTCGCTCGACGAGGCGTTGGAGCCGACGGACGGACCGGTCTTCGTCGACATGCGCAACTGCGATCCCGCCAGCATCGCGGTGGGCGAGGTGAGCCGCGACGGAGGCGCCTCCGCGGTGGCGAACTTCCGAGCCGGCATCGGCCTCGCGGGTGCGGGCAAGATCGATGCGCTCTGCTTCACCCCCTTCAACAAGGGCGCCATGCGCCTCGCACACCCGACCTATACCGACGAGATCGTGTTCCTCGACGAGGTTCTCGGCATCGAGGGCACGGCCAGCGAATACAACATCATGAACGGCATCTGGAACGCCCGCGTCACCTCGCATGTGCCGCTGAAGGGCGTGGCCGATTTGATCACGCGGGCCAACATCGACCGCGCCATCGCCCGCACCCGCACCAACATGATCACGGCAGGCTTCGTCGAGCCCCGCATCGCGGTCGCGGCGCTGAACCCGCACGCCGGCGACGGGGGCAATTTCGGGAGCGAGGAGATCGAGGTCATCGGCCCGGCGGTCGAGGCCGCCAAGGCCAAGGGCTACAGCGTCGAGGGGCCCTTCCCGTCCGACACCGTGTTTCTGCGCGCCAAGGCTGGCGCCTTCGATGCTGTGTTGACCATGTACCACGACCAGGGTCAGATCGCGATGAAGCTCATCGGCTTCGATACCGGGGTGACGCTGCTCGGCGGCTATCCGGTGCCGATCGCCACCCCGGCGCACGGCACAGCTTACGAGATCGCCGGCAAGGGCGTCGCCAACGTCGGGGCGACGCGTCAAGCCCTGCTGCTGGCGGCCGAGATGGGCCGTCGTGCCCGCGAGGCAGCCACGGCGCACTGACGACCTCGACCCCGGGCAGACCAGCCGAACGGCGGCGCCCGGCATGCCGTCCCGCGAGGGACTTCACAGGGAGGATGGCGACATGGCGGTACCCCGCATCGGCACGCGCCGGCTTTCCGTGGTCGCGGAGGCAGAACGGTGAATTACCAGTTCGACTTCAGCTTTCTTTGGGATCCCGACAACGCCTACTGGCGCGACATCCTGCACGGCACTTGGCTCACCGTGCAGCTGACGGTGTTGGCCATCGTGCTCGGCTTCGCGCTGGGCGCCGCCTGTGCGATCGGCAGCACGAGCCGCATCCCGTCCCTGCGCCGCGCCATCGCGGTCTACGTCGAGATCATTCGCAACACGCCGCTCCTGGTTCAGGTCTTCTGGTTGTTCTTCGGTCTCGCCAGCCTCGGGTTCAAGTTCTCCGCCTTCTCGGCGGCCGTGCTGGCTTTGACGATCAACATCGCCGCTTATACCAGCGAGATCATCCGCTCGGGCATCGAGTCCGTCCGCAAGGGGCAGATCGAGGCCGCCGAGAGCCTCGGCCTCAGCCGGATGCAGCTCCTCTTCGACGTCGTGCTGCCCCCGGCCATCGAACGCGTGCTGCCGTCGCTCGCCGGGCAGTTCGTCCTGATGATGCTCGCCACCTCCATCATGGCGCAGATCTCCACCGAGGAGCTGATGGCGGCGGCGAGCCGCATCCAATCCGAAACCTTTCGGGGCTTCGAGATCTACATCGTGGTGGCGGTGGTCTACCTCGCCCTGGCGATGGCCCTGCGCCTGTCCTTCGCGTTCCTGGCCTGGGCGGCCTTTCCGCGCCGCCGGCGCCTCGGCACCCCGGTCTGAGGCGCCCGATGACCCTCTCGCTCGCCAACATCGTCTACCTGCTCCAGGGAACGCTCTGGACGGTCGCGCTGGCACTGCTCGGCTTCGCCGGCGGGGGCGCCCTCGGGCTCGCCGTGGCCCTGATGCGCGTGTCGCGCTTCGCCGTGTTGCGCCTCGCTGCCGGTACCTGGATCCAGGTGGTCCAGGGCATCCCGTTGCCGGTGCTGATCTTCCTCTCCTACTTTGGGCTCGGGGTGACGGGTTTCGACGTGCCGGCCCTGATCGCGGTCGCCTTGTCGATCGCCATCAACTCCTCGGCCTTTCTCGGCGATACCTGGCGAGGCTGCATCCAGGCCGTCGCCAAGACGCAATGGGAGGCGGCCGACAGCCTGGCGCTGAACGGCCTCCAGCGCATGGTGGACGTGGTGCTGCCGCAAGCCCTGCGCCTGGCGATCCCCTCGACCATCGGCTTCTCGGTGCAGATCATCAAGAACACGTCCTACGCGGTGGTCATCGGCTTCATCGAGCTGACGCAGTCGGGCAAGATCATCAACAACGCTCTCTACGAGCCCTTCCTGATTTTCAGCATCGTCGGGCTGATATACTTCATGCTGTGTTCGCCATTGTCGAACGCTAGCCGACGCCTCGAAGCGCGGCTACGAGCCCGGGGAGCCTGACCATGACCCTCCATGCCATCGCCCCGGCGTCGACCGCGGAGCCGGCACAGGCCACCCCGATGGTGCGCTTCAACGACGTGCATAAAAGCTTCGGCATCGTGGAGGTGCTGAAGGGCATCTCCTTCGCGGTCGGGCGCGGCGAGGTCGTGTGCCTGATCGGCCGCAGCGGCTCGGGCAAGAGCACGGCATTGCGCTGCATCAACGGGCTGGAGCGCATCACCACGGGCTCGATCGACGTCTGCGGGCATGCCGTGACGCCCGACGGCAAGGCCGACCTCCACGCGGTGCGCAAGCGGGTCGGGATCGTGTTCCAGAGCTACAACCTGTTCCCGCACCTCACCGTCGAGCAGAACATCACACTGGCGCCGCGCCGGGTGAAGAAGACCGCGCCCACCGAGGCCCGTGCCCTCGCGGCCGACGTGCTGGCCAAGGTGGGGCTGTCCGACAAGATCGCGAGCTATCCCGAACAGCTGTCGGGCGGCCAGCAGCAGCGCGTCGCGATCGCGCGCGCCCTCGCCATGCAGCCGGAAGTGATGCTCTTCGACGAGGTGACCTCGGCACTCGACCCGGAACTCACCGGCGAGGTGCTGAAGGTGATGGAGGACCTCGCCCGGGGCGGCATGACGATGGTGCTGGTGACCCACGAGATGGCCTTCGCCAGCCGCGTCGCTGACAAGATCATCTTCATGCACAAGGGCCGCGTCCACGAGACTGGCCCGCGCGACCTGCTGTCCCGGCCCGAAACGCCGGAACTGAGGCAGTTCGTCGGCACGGGTCTTTGAAAGCTGCTCGACCTCTGGAGCAGGCCTGCTCCAGCCGTTGGATAAGCTTCGATACGACGGTGACACCACGGGAGGACACGATGAAGACCACGGCGTTTCTGGGCTTGACCTGCCTGACGGTCCTGCTGGCGGCGGCACCGGCGCGGGCCGACACGCTCTCCGACATCAAGGCCCGCCACAAGCTCCTCGTCGGAATCGACCTCGGCCTGCCGCCCTACGGCACCGTCGACGCCGCCATGCAGCCGACGGGCTCGGACGTCGAGGCGGCGCGCTTGCTCGCCGCCGATCTCGGGGTGGAGCTGGAAATCGTACCCACGACGGGCGCCAACCGGATCCCCTTCCTGCAAACCCACAAGATCGACGCCGTGATGGCGTCCTTTTCCATCACGGAAGCGCGCAAGAAGGTCATCGACTTCTCAGTTCCCTACGGCGTGATCTCGATCATCTGCGCGGCCCCGGCCGACGTCGCTGTCAAAGACGCCAAGGATCTCGAAGGCAAGACGGTGGCGGTCACACGCGGCACCGGCGCCGATGCCGACGCCACCAGACTCGCCAAGGCGGACGACAAGATCAGCCTCGTGCGATTCGACGACGACGCGACCCTGATCACGGCGCTGTCATCGGGTCAGCAGGACATCATGATCTCCGCCCCCGCTCAATTGCGCGACATCAACAAACGTGCGTCGCGCCCGATCGAGCAGAAGTTCGTGATCCGCACGAACGGCTATGCCGTCGGTCTGCGCAAGGGCGACGGCGATCTCCAGAAGGCCGTGAACGCCTGGATCGAGAAGGACCTCGCCGACGGCAAGCTGCGGACGAGCTTCAAGCGATGGCACGAGGCGGACCTGCCGGCCGACATGCCGAAGGAGTGATACGGTTTCCGGTGAATGGACTCGGCACGGCACGGATTCCGTTTGTGTGGCCATGGGCGTAGCGTGGCAGCTCAGCGGGGAGGCCGGACCGACCACGGCTTGGGCCCGCATCCGGCTGCCGGCTTCCGGGCCGAGCCCCACCACGACGTTGTCGATCACCGTCGCCCAAGGCAGGGACCGCGGGACGCTTTCACCCCAAGGAGCGCGACAGCCGGGCACGGTAGCTGTCGAGAACCACCGCCAGGATGATGACCAGCCCCGTGATGATCTGACGGATGAAGTCCGTCACACCCATCAGGATCAGGCCGTTGCCGAGCACGCCGATGATGATGGCGCCGAGCAAGGTCCCGACCAGCGAGCCTCGCCCGCCCGACAGCGACGTGCCACCGATGATCACCGCCGCAATGGCGTTGAGTTCGAAGCCGACGCCGAGGATCGGGTTGGCGATGGACAGCCGCGTCACATAGACGATCGCGGCTATGCCCACGCAGGCCCCCGTGACGGCGAAGGCCAGCACCTTGGTGTCAAAGGGGCGGTGGCCCGACAGGCGCACCGCTTCCTCGTTGTTGCCGATGGCGTAGATCATCCGCCCGAACACCGTGCGGGTCAGCACGACCCAGCCGAGCGCCAAGAGCGCCAAGGCGAGCAGGAACATCACCGGCAGGCCGAACAGGCTGGCGGTGCCGAAGGCGATGAAGCTGTCCGGGAAGTCGTAGATCGTGCGGGCGTTGGTGACCTCCAGCGCGAGGCCGCGGGCGACGTTCAGCATGCCCAACGTGACGATGAAGGAGGGCACGCCCCAGAAGGCCGACACGAAGCCGTTCAGCGCACCAGCCGCAATGCCGACACCGAGGCTCGCCGCGATGCCCAAGCCTACCGCCACCACCTCGGGCAAGGCGTCCAGCTTCATCACCGTGCCGGCCACGACCGCGCAGAGAGCCATCACGGCGCCGACCGACAGGTCGATGCCACCGATCAGGATGGCGAAGGTCATGCCCGTCGCCAGGATCAGGTTGATGGTGATCTGGGTCAGGATGTTGGACATGTTGGTGCCGGACAGGAAGTCCGGCGCCGCGAGGGCGAAGAACGCCACCAAGGCCAGCAGCGCCACCCCGATGCCGGCGTCGCGCAGCAGCAGGCGCGAGCGGCGGAAGCGCAGGGGTAGAGCCGTATCAGGCGTGGCGGCACTCATGACGCGGTCTCCCCCATGTAGCCGCTGTAGGCGAGGCCGAGGATGCGCTCCTCGGAAAAATCGGCGCGCGCCACCTCGCCGGCGAAACGGCCGCGCGACAGCACCAGGATGCGATCGCAGAGATGGATCAGTTCCGGCAATTCGGACGACACGACCAGCAGCGCGCGGCCTCCTGCGGCGAGGCGGCCCAGCAAGGCATAGATCTCGGCCTTGGCGCCGACGTCGATGCCGCGCGTCGGCTCGTCGAGCATCAGCACGCGGGCTTCGGCGAAGAGCCACTTCGCCAGCACCACTTTCTGCTGGTTGCCGCCGGAAAGCTGCCCGGCCGGCTGCCCGGGCCCGCTGAGCCGTGTGGCGAGTTCCCCCGCGTATCGCACGCAGGCAGCCCGCTCGGCGTCGGCGCGCATGAACCCGGCACGCGTCACTCGGGGGAGGGCGGCGAGGCTGGTGTTGATGGCGGAGGACATGGACAGCACCAGTCCTTCCGCCTTGCGGTCTTCGGTGAGCAGGCCGATGCCGGCCGCCGTAGCGTCACGCGGCGAGCGGATGGCGACGGCTTTGCCGTCTCGGAACACCTCGCCGCGGGGTGGCCCGTCGGCGCCGTAGATCGCGCGCAGCACTTCGGTTCGGCCAGCGCCGACGAGGCCCGCGATGCCGACGATCTCGCCGTACCGCACCGCAAAGTCCAGCCCGGGGCCAGGGGGAGCACCCTTGGGGCGCAGGCGCCGAACGGCCAGCGCCTCAGCGCCGACTGGGCCGCCTGACACAGGCGCCTGAGTGGCCAACGACCGGCCGATCATGGCGCGCACCAACTCCGGCGGGCTGGTGTCAGCGGTGCGCTCCGTCGACACGATGCGGCCGTTGCGCAGCACCGTGACCCGGTTGCAGAGCGCGAAGATCTCGGCGAGGTGGTGGGACACGTAGATCATCGTCAGGCCGCGGGCCTTCAGCGCCTCGATCTGCTCGAACAGGCGGCCCGACTCGCGCGGCGTCAGGGTCGCGGTGGGCTCGTCGAGCACCAGCACGCGGCCGCCGTCGCTGCGCAGCGCCTTGGCAATCTCGATCAGCTGGCATTGCGCGACGCCGAGCCCCTCCACGGGCGCGCGCGGTGACAGATCAGCCAGGCCGACGCGGTCGAGCAGCGCGCGCGCCTCCTCGTCCATCCGCCGCCGGTCGAGGAACCCGAGCGCACGGCGCGGCAGGCGCTCGAACAACAGGTTCTCCGCGACGCTGAGCGCCGGCAGCAGGTTCAGCTCCTGGTGCACCACGCGGATGCCGGCGCGGATCGCGTCCGTGGGCGAGGCGGGCGTGTAGGGCTCGCCGGCGAGCGCCATCGTCCCGGCGTCCGGGCGATGGATGCCGGCGAGCAGCCGGATGACGCTCGACTTGCCGGCGCCGTTCTCCCCTGCCAGCGCGTGGGTCTCACCCTGCGCGATGTCGAGGTCGACGCCGTCCAGCGCCACCACGCCGGGGAAGCGTTTGCCGATCCCCCGTAGGGACAGCATCGGGGTCATGGGACGCGTCAGGCCGCGCCCTTGCCCTTCACCAGCTTCAGCTCCGTCTTGATCCAACCCGTGAGGTTCTGGCCGCCGATCTCCTTCAGGGCCTCGTCGATGCCGTCGGCGGCGAGCTGCGAGCCGAACTGGTCGACGGTGGCCAGCAGGGCGCCGCTTTCCAGCAGGGGCTTCACGGCCGGGATGTCGTCGAAGGACACGACTTTGATGGCGCCCGTCTTGCCGCGCGCCTGGATGGCCTTGACGATACCGAGAGCCATGGAGTCATTGGCTGCCATCACGCCCTGGATGTCCGGGTGGGCGGTCAGCATGTCGGTGAAGACGCTGTTGGCCTCCTCGGTTTCCCAATGGGCGGTGCGGCTGTCGATGAGGGTGAGGCCGCCCGCCGTGATGGCGTCTTGATATCCCAGCTTGCGCTGGGTGGCGTTCTCGGCGCCGGGGTTGCCCTCGACGATGACGACCTTGCCGCCCCGGCCGAGGGCCTGAGCCAGCACCTCGCCCGACATCTTGGCGCCGGCGCGGTTGTCCGGTCCCACGAAGGCGATGTCGACGCCGCGCTTCTTCATGCTTTCGGGGTCGAACGCGACGTCGATGTTGATGACCTTGACGCCGCTCTTCACCGCGCGGGCCACGGGGGGCAGCAGGGCGCGGCTGTCCGCCGGGGCAATCACGATGGCGTCGACGCCGCGGGTGAGCAAGTTCTCGACGGCGGCGATCTGACCGTCGATGTCGGTCTCGGACTGGATGCCGACGGGGATCAGCTCGAAGCCGCCGCGCTTCTTGGCGTAGGCGACGGCGCCCTCCTGCATGTCCTTGAAGAACTCGTTGGCGAGCGACTTCATCACCAGCCCGATTTTTGGGGTCCCTCCGGCGGCGCGGGCGAAGCCCGGGAATGCCGCAAGCATGCCGGCACCGAAGCCGGCGATGACGAACGAACGACGGTCCATGGAGCGCTTCCCCTGTGTGTCTGGTCTTCTGCTTCCATCCGGACGTTGCCGGCGGAGCGCAGCGATACATCGGACAAGAGCCTGAAGTCCAGGAGCGTATGCCCTGTGGCTTTGCGGCCTCGCAATCTCCAAAGCACTTTCGCGGCAGGCAGAGGCGGCTTCTTCGCCATCCTGCTCTGGCCATGGATCCGCTGTGAGGCGGCCTCGTTATCTCGCTTGGTCTCTGACTTTATGCTGCCGGACCGGCGGGCTTGTTGCCGTCGGGGCAGGTCGGCGTCGCCAAGGTCTGTCGCCGAAGGGGATCATTGTGCGAAAGCTTTTATGACAGAAGCGACCTGATAGCGCCGGTGGCAAGGTTTCCTTTCGCCCGCTCCTGATCGAAAATAGCCGTTCCGCTCCCCACCCTGCCTCGCCGTTAGGAGACGATGGGCTGAGTCGACTCCGTGGGAGGACACGACTCTGATGGCGGGTCGGGCCAGAGAAGACCTGCCGCGCTTCGATCGATCGGCGGCGGAATGCTCAAACGTTCGCGCACGCCGCCAGCGGTAGGCAGACTTCCCAGGCAGGGACGCCAGCTTATGCCGGCGAACCGCCAAACTGCACCTTCAGGGTCGACCGAAGCCGCCGGCGCCTGGCGTGGCGATGGCGAAGACGTCCCCGGAGGCGAGGTCGGCGCGCGAGCGGCCCGCCACGTCCTCGCGCGTCCCGTCCGCCCGCTCGACCCATTGCAGGCCGGGGGCGCCGTCCGCGCCACCGTCGAGACCGAAGGGCGCGACCGAGCGCCGGGACGACACGATCACGGCCGTCATCGGTTCGAGAAAGCGCAGCCGGCGTACCGCGCCGTCCCCGCCCCGGTGCCGGCCCGCGCCGCCCGAGCCGCGGCGGATGGAGAATTCTTCCAATCGGACAGGGTAGCGCAACTCCAGCACCTCGGGGTCGGTCATGCGGGTGTTGGTCATGTGCGTGTGCACAGCCGACTGACCGTCAAAGTCCGGTCCCGCCCCAGCGCCACCGCAGATCGTCTCGTAATATTGGCAGGTGGCGTCGCCGAACAGGAAGTTGTTCATGGTCCCCTGGCTGCAGGCGAGCGTCCCGAGGGCGCCGAACAGCGCGTTGCACACGGCCTGGCTCACCTCGGTGTTTCCCGCCACCACGGCAGCCCCGGGCCGTGGAGACAGGAACGTGCCCTCCGGGATCACGATGCGGATCGGCTTCAGGCAACCGTCGTTGAGCGGGATGTCGGCCCCGACGAGGCAGCGAAAGCAGTAGAGCACGACGGCGCGGACGACGGCGGGGGGCGCGTTGAAGTTGCCGGCGTCCTGCGGCGACGTGCCGGTGAAATCCACGGTCGCGGTGCGGGCGGCCCTGTCCACCGACACGTCGACGCTCAGGGTCGCGCCGTCGTCCATCCGGTAGGCGAAGCTGCCGCCCGCCAAGCGGTCGATTACGCGGCGGACGCCTTCCTCCGCATTGTCCATCACGTGACCCATGTAGGCCTGCACGGTTTCCCAGCCGTAGCGCTTCACCACGAGGCCGAGTTCGGTGACCCCCTTCTCGTTGGCGGCCACCTGCGCCTTGATGTCCGCGATGTTGACGTCGGGCGAGCGGGCCGGATGGCGGGCAGAGGCCAGCAAGGCGCGGAACGCGTCCTCGCGGAACTCTCCCTCGGAACACAGCAGGAAGTCGTCGATGACGACGCCCTCGTCTTCCAACGTTCGCGACTCGGGCGGGGTGGAGCCGGGCGTGAGCCCGCCGACGTCGGCATGATGCCCACGTGAGCCGACAAAGAAACGGACGTCCCGCCCGTCGGGGTCGAACACGGGGGTGATCACGGTGATGTCGGGCAGGTGCGTGCCGCCCGCGTAGGGGTCGTTCAGCGCCACGACGTCGCCGGGGCGCAGGCGTCCGCCCCGTTTGCGGAGCACCGTTTGCACGCTTTCGCCCATGGCGCCGAGGTGGACGGGCACGTGGGGCGCGTTCGCGACGAGGCCGCCCTCGGCGTCGAAGATCGCGCAGGAGAAGTCGAGCCGTTCCTTGATGTTGACGCTCTGCGAGGTGTTCTGCAGCACGAGCCCGGTCTGTTCGGCGACATGCATGAAGAGGTTGTTGAAAACTTCGAGCAGCACCGGGTCGGCGGCCTCGGCGCCGGCCACCGCCTGCGCGGCGCGGGGCGATGTGCGGTTCAGGACGACGTGGCCGAGCCTCGTCGTCTCCGCTGTCCAACCCGGCTCCACCACGATGGTGCCGATGCTTTCAAGCACGAGCGCCGGCCCCGCGATCCGGTCGCCGGCGAGCAACGCGCCTCGATCGAACACCGGCGCCCGCCAAGCCCGCCCGGCCGTCCACAGGTCGACCTCGTCGACCGGTGCGAGCGGAGCGCCGGAGCGGACCGGCAGTTCCGCTTCGCTGACGGCCTCTCCCGCCGAGGTCGCCTCGACCGCGACGGTGTCGGCCACGAGGTCGCGGCCCGGCGTGGCGAAGCCGAAGCGCGAGCGGTGGGCGCGGGTGAAAGCGTCCACCATGTCGTCGAAGGGGGCGAGGGCGATCGGCAAGGCCGCTTCCGTGCCGGCATAGCGCAGGTGCACGGAGGTGGAGGTGACGATGTCGTCCTGCCGCGCGCCCTGAGCGACGAGGGAGGATACCGCCTCGTCCCCGAGCCGGACGGCCTCGCGTCGCAGCATGGGCAGGACGTCGCCGGTGAAGGGGAACTCGACGGAGCGCTCGCGCAGCACCGTCTGGTCGGCGAGGCCCATGCCGTAGGCCGACAGCACGCCCGCGAAGGGATGGAGCAGCACGCGATCCATGCCGAGTTCATCGGCCACCTGGCAGGCGTGTTGCCCACCGGCGCCGCCGAAGCACTGCAGGGCGAAGCGCGACAGGTCGTGCCCCTTCCGGGTCGACACCTGTTTGACCGCCGATGCCATGTTGGCGACGGCGATGCGCACGAAGCCTTCGGCGACCTCGCGGGGATCCGGGTCGCGGCCGCTCGCCGCACCCACTTTTTCGGCCAGCGCGGCGAAGCGGGTGCTCACGACCTCGGCGTCGAGCGGCAGGTCGCCGTTCTGCCCGAAGATGGCCGGGAAGTGCCGCGGCTGGATCTTGCCGAGGCAGATGTTGGCGTCGGTGACGGTGAGCGGGCCGCCGCGACGGTAGGCGGAGGGGCCGGGGTTGGCACCGGCGCTGTCCGGGCCGACGCGGAAACGCGCGCCGTCGAAGTGCAGCACCGAGCCGCCCCCCGCCGCCACCGTGTTGATGTCCATCATGGGCGCCCGGACGCGCACCCCCGCCACCTCGGTCTCGAAGCTTCGCTCGTAGGCGCCGGCGTAGAGCGCCACGTCGGTCGAGGTGCCGCCCATGTCGAAGCCGACCACGTGGTCGATGCCGGCCATGGCGGCCGTGCGGGCCGCGCCGACGATGCCCCCCGCCGGGCCGGACAGGATGGCGTCCTTGCCGCCGAAGGCGCGGGCCTCGGCGAGGCCGCCGTGCGACTGCATGAAGTAGAGGCGCGTGTCGCCGAGTTCCGAGGCGACCTGCTCGACGTAGCGGCGCAGGATGGGCGACAGGTAAGCGTCCACCACCGCCGTGTCGGCGCGAGGGACGAGGCGCAGGAGCGGGCTGACCTCGTGGCTCGCCGACACCTGGGCGAAGCCGGCCTCGCGGGCGATGGCGACGAGCCTCCGCTCGTGCTCCGGGTGGCGCCAGCTGTGGATCAGGGCGATCGCGCAGGACGAGATGCCGTCGGCGACGGCGCGCGCGAAGGCGTCCCGGGCCCCATCCTCGTCGAGCGGCTCGACCTCGTCACCGCCGACGCCGACGCGGCCTGAAACTTCCACCACGCGCTCGTGGAGCAGGGTCGACAGCCGGATGTCGAGGTCGAACAGGCGCGGCCGGCTCTGCGGCCCGATGCGCAGCGCATCGGCGAAGCCGCGGTTGACGACGAGCAGCGTGCGCTCGCCCTTGCGCTCCAGCAGGGCGTTGGTGGCCACCGTCGTGCCCATCCGCACCGCGTCGATCGTGCCGGGAGGGATGGGCGCGCCCGGGGTCAGCCCGAGCACCCGACGAATGCCCGCGACCGCCGCGTCTCGGTAGCGCTCGGGGTTCTCGCTCAGGAGCTTGTGGGTGGACAGCGCGCCGTCCGGCGCCCGTGCGACCACGTCGGTGAAGGTACCGCCCCGGTCGATCCAGAACTGCCAAGCAGACTCACCCATCGACACGCTCCCACGTCGTTTCAGTGCCGGAAGGGGAGACGCCCGTTTCCGGCGCGCCACGTCAACAAAACATCGATGAATCGTCAATCAAATGTTGGCACTGCCTTTGCGTGTCGGCTACGATCCATCGCAATGACGGAGGGCACGCATGTCCAAGAAGCCGACCGCCGCCGCCGAAGTCGCGCCGCTGCTCGTCTCGTCGGCGCATCTGGCGAGCGGGAGCCTTCCGGCGCTGTCGGAGGTCGAGTTCAGCGTCACGCTGTTCGTCGCGGCCTACCATCGCTGGATGGCCCGCTGCATGGCGGCCGCCGGAATGTCGCAGCTTTCCCCGACCGACGTCCTGATCCTGCACACCGTCAGACATCGGGACCGGCCCAAGCGCCTCGCCGACATCGCCCTCGTGCTCGACATCGAGGAGACACACCTCGCGACCTACTCGGTGCGCAAACTCGAGGGTCTCGGCCTCGTCGCGACCAGGCGTAGCGGCAAGGAGAAGGTGGTCTCGATCACGCAAACCGGCATCGACCTGTGCGCCCGCTACGGCGAGGTCCGCGAAGCCATCCTCGTCGAGGCCGTCAAGGCCACCACCGCGTCCGAGGCCGACCTGTCGAGGGTCGCGGCCCTGCTCCGGCAGCTTTCGGGAACTTACGGACAGGCGGCCAGGGCCGCCGCCACCGTCTGAACCGCACCCCACCGGCCCGTTCGGGAGAACCGCCGCATGCTCGTCTTATCCGGTGTCCTCGTCATCATCGTCGGGTTCCTCATAGGGCTGAACCCGCTGCTCGTCGTGACCGTCGCGGGCCTCGTGACCGGCCTCGCCGCCGGCCTCGACCCGATCGCGATCCTGTCCGCCTTCGGCAAGGCCTTCGTGGCCAACCGCTTCGTCGGCATCGTGTGGCTCGTGCTGCCGGTGATCGGCGTGCTGGAGCACACCGGCCTGCGCGAGCGCGCACAAGCGCTGATCGGACGGATGCACGCCGCCACGGCGGGCCGCCTGCTCCTGGCCTACCTGCTGGTGCGCCAATCCACCGCCGCTTTAGGCCTGACCTCGCTCGGCGGCCAGGCCCAGATGGTGCGCCCGCTGATCGCCCCCATGGCGGAAGCAGCCGAGGAACGGCACGGCCCCCTGCCGGAGGACACCGCACACCTCATCCGCGCCCATGCGGCGGCGGTCGACAACATCGGGGTGTTCTTCGGCGAGGACATCTTCATCGCCATCGGCTCGCTGCTGCTGATCAAGGCCGTGCTGGCCGACAACGGCATCCAGGTGCAGCCGCTCGACCTGTCGGTCTGGGCCATCCCGACCGCGGTCTTCGCCTTCCTGGTGCACGGCGCGCGTCTGATGCTGCTCGACCGTCGCCTCGCCCGTTGCAGGGGGAAACAAGCGTGATCGGCCTCGAATCCGTCTACATCCTGACCGGCCTGATGTTCGGGGCCTACGCGCTCCAGCACCTGTTCGACCGCTCCAACCCTCGGCGGTGGCGCAGCGCGTCCTTCTGGGGCGCCTATGCGGTGACGTTCATCGCCGGCTCCTACCTGCCCGACGTCGTGAACGGCATTCTGGTGCTCGCCATGGTGATCCTGGCAGGCTTCGGAGGCCTGAAGCCGGGCGCCACGCGGACCTCGACGCCCGAACAGCGGCTCGACGGGTCGAGGCGCTTCGGCAACCTGCTGTTCGTCCCGGCGCTGGTCATCCCCGCCGTGACGGTCATCGGCACGTTGGCGCTGAAGGGCGTCATCGTGGCGGGACGGCCGCTGGTCGATCCCGCGCAGGTGACGCTGATCTCGCTCGCCCTCGGCGTGCTGGCAGCCCTCGCGGTCGCCTTCGCCCTGCTGCGGCCGCCTGTCGGAACCCCGCTCCGGGAAGGACGCCGACTGATCGACGCGGTGAGCTGGGCCGCCGCGCTGCCCCAGATGCTGGCCGCGCTCGGGGCCGTCTTCGTCCTGTCGGGGGTGGGCAAGGTCGTCGCGAGTCTCGTGACCAGCACCGTACCCATGACGAGCGGCACCGCTGCGGTCGTCGCCTACGCGGTCGGCATGGCGCTGTTCACGATCGTCATGGGCAACGCTTTCGCGGCCTTCCCGGTGATGACGGCGGGCGTCGGCCTGCCGCTGATCGTGCACCAGTTCGGCGGCAACCCGGTCACCATGTCGGCGCTCGGCATGCTGTCGGGATTCTGCGGCACGCTGATGACGCCGATGGCGGCCAACTTCAACATCGTGCCGGTCGCGCTGCTGGAGTTGCCCGACCGCTGGGCGGTCATCAAGGTGCAGGCCCTGACGGGCGTGCTGATCCTGGCCTTCAACATCGTCCTCATGACCTACGTCGTGTTCTGAGCGCCTCCCGGCGGCTTGCCCGGCCGTGAGGCATCCGACAGCCCCACGCCGGCCTCCCGTCCATCGTGCTCAAGCTCGCCCCCCTCGACGACGACCCGAGGGACGATCCCGACATCGGAAGAACCGCGCGATGACGCTCATCCTCGACAAGCGCTTCCCCCGCACGCTGGACGCGCTCCTGCTCCGCTTCTGCCGGGACGAGGCGCGCGGCACCGAACTCCAGGCCTGGACCTTCGACGACGCGCCCGCCCGCCGCGCCGCCGAGGCACGCCTCGCCGGGTTCGGCATCAGGGCGCGGCTGCGCAGCGCCTACAAGCCGCTCCTGCATGCCTTCCTCGAAGAGGTCGACCGGGACGGGTTGGCGAGCGTGCGGGTGCGCTATCCCGTTCATCCGGCGGCGGTCGCGCCGAACCGCTTCCGCCTGGAAACCTATCCGCTCGCCGCCCTGGTCGCGGACGCCGAGATCGCCTTCGAGCCTGTCGCGACCGCGGTTCTCTCCTATCACGTCGATCTCGCCTGGAAGGACGGGCGGCGACGGGAACTCGATGTGTTCGCGCCGAACCGGCTCCACGCCGATGCGGTCGACGAGCCCGTCCTGTCGCCCACCGGCTGGCTCCGCGTGGGAGCGGGCGCGCCGGAGGACGGCGACAGGCTCGAGACGGACTTCGAGGCGGTCTTTGCCGCCGCGGTCGAAGCCGTGGGCGCGCAGGGCTGGCACGGGAACGGCCCGTTCTTCGGCGAGTTGAGCCTTTCGGCGACGCTGCCCTTCGCCGAGCAGCGGCTCCCCGTCGGCGAAGAAACACTGAGCCTGCTGGAAGCGCTGCACGAGGACCTATACTTCACGCTGCTTGAGGTCTTCGGCGCCGAGGCGGGGCTGGAACGGGGCGCGCGCGGCATGCGTCCCGGGCAGATCGTGCCCGACATCCGCCACGCGCCGGGCGATTCCCACCTGCGCATCGAGACGCGGCCGTTGTCGGTCGAGGAGCTCGAGGGGTGGGACGGCGCGGTCGAGGAAGCGCAGGCGCCGCTCTCGGCCGCTGCCGTCCACCGGGCGTTGGAGGCCATCGGCGGCGAGGCCTTCGAAGCGCGCTCTCTCGCCGGGCGCCCCGTTTCAGCCCGCCACCGGCGCGGGCGAGATCGCGGGATGATGATCTCGGGCGGTCAGCACGCGAACGAGCCGAGCGGCATCGTCGGCGCGCTGCGGGCGGGGGCCCTGCTCGCTGGACGGAGCGAGGCTCATTTCACGCTCTCGCCCCTGGAAAACCCGGACGGGCAGGCGCTGCACCTGCGCCTGTGCCGGAGCAACCCGTCGCACATGCACCACGCCGCCCGCTACACGGCGCTCGGCGATGACCTGGAATACCGGCCCGACGACGATCCCGGCGAGCGGGCCGTCCGCGTGGAGGCCATGCGGCGGACGAAGGCGCTCCTTCACGTCAATCTCCACGGCTATCCGGCGCACGAGTGGACGCGGCCGCTGTCGGGCTACGTGCCGCACGGCTTCGCCCTGTGGACCCTGCCGAAGGGCTTTTTCCTCATCCTGCGCTACCATGTCGGCTGGGAGGGCCGAGCCCGCGATCTGGTCGAGCGCGTGACCAGGCGCCTCGCCCGCGTGCCAAACCTCCTGTCCTTCACCGAGCGGCAGCTCTCGCTCTACCGTGCGCAGTCCGGCGAGCCCGGCTTCGAGGCGGTCAACGGCTTTCCCTGCCTGTTCACCGTCGACGAAAGGCAGGCAGTGCCTTTGACCCTGATCACCGAATACCCTGACGAAACCATTCAGGGCGAGCCATTCCAGGCGGCTCATCGAGCCCAGATGGAAACGGTTCTGGCCGCCTACGACGCCCTTCAAGAGATGGCCGGCCTCGATTGCACGCTGTGAGTAGTGCCGGCTCGCTCGCAGGAACTCCCGATGGGGCTGTCAGACGTTTGCAATCGTGACCGAAGAAATCCGAAGCAGCTGTTCCGCTTCCCGACCGTTTTCAACGTCGGCCCGGCAGGTCGGAACACGACGGCGACAGGCGCCGACAGGGGCGCGACATCCGTCCCGTCACGTCGTCCGCCCCCGTGCGGCGATCGGTACGGCGCCCACCACGCGACCGTTCCGCGCTGTCGCGACGGCATCATGCAGATTCGAAACGACGCAGACGTGATTTGGGAGGATACGCAGTCGCTCGCCGAGGGCAGGCTTCCGCGCAGACCCCGACAGGTCCACGGTGCCGTGCTCCTCGTTGAGCCGGACGATGACGGCATCAGGATAGTCCAGAAGTAGCCCGTAGCCACGGCCCGCTTCCGGCGCCAGGAGGTCGCTCGATAGGCTCTTCGAGCCTGCGTCGATGACAGCCCGGTCGGGCGTCGGGCGGCTCACCACGGTGGCGATCAGCTGGAGTGCGCAGTCGTCGAGCGCGGCCGCTCCGGCCGCGACCGTCGCGCGATCGTGGTACACATAGGTGCCCACCCTGAGCTCCGTCAGGCCCAGCGTCTCGTGCGCGGTCCAGGCCGTCGGCGTGCCGCCGCCCGACACGGTGCGGATCTCGATGCCGGCGAGCGCGAAGGCCGCGTGGCTTTCGGCGATGAAGCCCGCCGCGGCGGCTCCGAGCGGATAGGTCATCAGCCCGTCGAAGCGCAGGCCCGGGGGCGCGGCGGCCCGGCGCGCGAGGTCCAGCGCTTCCGCAACCGTGCCCACACCCACGCGGTTCGCGCCGCTCTCGAACTCGACGAGCACGCCGATCTCGGCACCCGAAGCCGCCGCTGCGGCCGCGGCCGTGTCGAGCGCCATCCCGCTGTCGACGGCGACGCTCATGCGTGCCCGCCGGGCCAGCCCCGCCAAGCGCAGCGCCTTGGCTGGGCCGATCAGCGGGTAGGAGATGAGGATATCGTCGAGGCCGGCGTCGGCCATCACCTCGGCCTCGCCGAGCTTCTGGCAGGTGATGCCGACGGCGCCGAGTTCCACCTGACGGCGCGCCAGATGCGGCAGCTTGTGGGTCTTGATGTGGGGCCGGAGCCTCAACCCGTGCCGGTCGCAATAGTCCTGCATGGCTTCGAGGTTGCGGTCGACCCGGTCGAGGTCGATCACGGGGACGGGCGTTTCGAGGTCGGCGATCTGCATGGGGCGGCTCCTCAGCCGGTGATGGAGGGGGGGCCGCAGAGCACGCGTCCCGGCAGCCGGCCCGTGACGGCGCCGTCCTCCACGACGGCCTCACCCGCCACCCAGACGTCGGTGATGCCGTGGGGCATCTGCACCGGGTCGGCGAAGGTGGCGCGGTCGATCGTGTCGTCGGCGAAGAGCACGAGGTCGGCCGCGAGGCCGGGGCGCAGCACCCCGCGGTCCGCGAGGCCGAAGCGCCCGGCCGGCATCGACGTCATGCGCCGCACGCCTTCTTCCAGGCCGAACCAGCCGTCGGCGCGGGCGAGCTTGCCGATCACGCGCGGAAAGGTGCCGTAGGCGCGGGGATGGGGCCGCGTGCCGGGCCGCGGCAGCCCGTCCGAGCCGAACATGTGGAGGCAATGGGTGCAGGCGGCGCGGAGGTCGGCCTCGTCGAGCTGGAACATCACGATGGCGGTCTGCCCGGCATCGTCCTCGACGAACCGCACCATGAGGTCGAAGGGGTCGAGGCCCGCCTCGGCCGCCGCGGCATCCATCCGCAGGCCTTCGAAGCGCTTCAGGCCGGGGGCGCCCACCCCCGAAACCAGCACGTTGGCCCAGCCGATGAGCGAGATCTTCGACTGCGCCGCGTGAGGGTCGGCGGGGCCGCGCTCCACCCAGTCGCGCAAGGCCGCCCGCTCCGCTGGATCGTGCAGGCGGGCCAGGAGCGGCGCGAGCCCGCCGGCCTGAGCTTCCGGCGGCAGCAGTTGCAGCATGTAGGAGCTGCCCGCCGGATAAGGGTACATGTCGAAAGACACGTCGAGCCCCTCGGCGCGCGCCGCTTCCAGGCGTGCGATCGCCTTCGGCACGCCGCCCCAGTTGGGGCGCCCGGCCGACTGCAGGTGGCTCAGCAGGCCCGCGGCGCCGGACGCGCGCAGCAGGCCCAGGAACTCGTCCACGGCGCCGACCAGACCCGCCTCATAGGAGCGGACATGGGCGGCGAGCACGCGGCCGTGCCGCCGGACGGTTTCGGCTAGCGCCGTCATCTCGGGCGCCTCCGCATAGGCGCTCGGCGGGTAGACGAGCCCGAGCGACAGGCCGGCGGCACCGGCGGCGAGCTGGGCGTCGAGCAGCGCCACCATGGCGGCGACCTCGGCCGGTGTCGCGGGCCGGTCGTCGTATCCCATGGCGGCGAGGCGCAGGGCAGCGTGGCCGACGAGAGACACGAGGTTCGGGCCGATGCCGCGCCCGTGCAGGGTGGACCGGTAGGCGTCGAGGCTGTCGAAGACCTCGTCGGGCGCGGTTTCGCCGAGCAGGCCCGAGAAGTGGAGGCGCAGCGCCTCGGCCGAGGCGGGCCGCGCCGGATAGAGCGAGAAGGAGCAGTTGCCCACCACGACCGTGGTCACGCCCTGCAGCACTTTCTCGGGCCGCGTCGGCTCGCGCAGGAAGGCCGCGTCGTCGTGGCAATGCGCGTCGATGAAGCCGGGCGCGAGATAACGGTCCCCGGCCTCGACCACCCGCGCGCCTGCCACCGGCAGGTCGGGACCGACGGCGGCGATGCGCCCCGCGGCGATCCGCACGTCGGCGCGGAACCAGGGTGCGCCGGTGCCGTCGATGACGCGGGCGCGGCGGATCAGGCTCTCGGTCACATCAGCCTCTGCAGCTTGGGGTCGAGGGCGTCGCGCAGCCCGTCGCCGAGGATCTGCAGCGACAGAACCGTGAGCACGATGGCGGCGCCGGGCACGAAGATGAGCCAGTCGGCGCGGCCCATGTAGGCCTGCGCGCCCGCCATCATGTTGCCCCAGGTGGGCGTGGTGGGCGGGACGCCGGTGCCGAGAAAGGACAGCGCCGCCTCGGTCAGGATGGCGTAACCGAAGATGAACGTCCCCTGCACGATCAGCGCCGACGTCAGGTTCGGCAGGAGGTGGGTCGCCATGATGCGGGGCGTGGAAGCGCCCATCGACCGGGCCGCCTCGATGAAGGGCAGTTCGCGCAGCACCAGCGTGGCGCCGCGCACGATGCGGGCGACGCGCGGCGTGTACACGATGCCGAGCGCCAGAACGACGTCGAAGAGCGAGGGACCGAGCCCGGCCACGAGCGCGATGGCGAGCAGGATGTCGGGGAAGGCCATCAGGGCGTCGGTGAAGCGCATCAGCGCGGCGTCGAGGCGCCGCACGAAGCCGGCCGTGATCCCGATGGCGAGGCCGAGCGCGGTCGCCAGCATCACCACCAGGGCGCCGACGGCGAGGGACAGCCGGGCGCCGAACAGCAACCGGCTCAACACGTCGCGGCCGAAATCGTCGGAGCCGAGGAGGTGGCGGGCATCGGGGGCCGCGAGGCGGTGGGCGATGTCCATCCGCGACGGCGCATAGGGGGCGAGCGTCTGGGCGAAGGCGGCGGCCAGCACCACGAGCGCGAGGATCGCCATGGCACAGAGCGCGGTCGGGCGGCGCAGCAGGCGGCCGAGCAGCAGGCGGCGGGGGGATCGCGGGCGCGGCCCCGAAAGGACGGGCGGGTCGGCCGGCACCGCGGGCTCGACGCGCATCGAAGGATCGTCCGTCATGGGCGCACCCGCGGGTCGACGAGGGTGTAGAGGAGGTCGACGGCGAGGTTGATGAGCACGTAGAGGCCGGAGATCACCAGCAGCGCGCCCTGGATTACGGGATAATCGCGGCGCAGCACGGCCGACACGATGAGGTTGCCCACGCCCGGAAGGCCGAACACCGTTTCGGTCACGATCGCGCCGCCGATCAGCGTCGCGACCATCAGGCCGATCACGGTCAGCACCGGGATCAGGGCGTTGCGCAGCGCGTGGCGGGTGACGACGTGCCAGGGCCGCACGCCCTTGGCCCGCGCGGTGCGGACATAGTCCTCGCCCAGCACGTCGAGCATGCTGGTGCGGGTGAAGCGGATGATGAGGGCCGAGTTCGGCAGGCCGAGCGCCACCGCGGGCAGGACGAGGTGATAGACGTGGGCGCCGAGCCCGTCGCCGGGGTCGCCCCAGCCGGCGACCGGGAACCAGGCGTGACGCACGGCCAGCGCTTCGATCAGCGTCAGCCCCACCCAGAAGCTCGGCAGCGATGCGAAGAGCATCGCCCCCGCGGTGGCGACGTGGTCCGTGGGCCGGCCGCGCCGCACGGCCGAGATCACGCCCACCGGCACCCCGATCGCGATGGCGATGGCGGCCGACATGAGGGTGAGGAGGCTCGTCAATCCGGCCCGCTCGGCGATGGCCTGCGAGACCGGACGGTTCAGGAAGATCGACTGCCCGAGGTCCAGGCTGGCGATCTGCTTGCAGTACAGCAGGAACTGCACGAGCAGCGGCTGGTCGAGCCCGAGCCGCGTGCGCAGCGCCGCGACGTCGTCCGGCGTCGCCGCCGAGCCCAGCATCACGGATGCGGGGTCGCCGGGCACGACGCGGACGATCACGAACACGATGAGGGCGACCAGCACCATCACCACCAGGAGGCCCCCGGCGCGGCGCAGCAGGAAGGAGTGCACGGGCGCGCCCCGCTTCAGGCCGCGAGGCCGACGTTCCAGAAGAACGGCCAGGGCACCGTCGTATAGCCCGTCACGCGCGTCGACCGGGCCGCGAGATTGTAGAAGTCGCCGACCTTGATCGACGGCGCCTCGGCGTAGAACAGTGCCTGGATCGTCTTCCAGTCCGCGACGCGCTTCGCGGGATCGGTCTCGCCGTTGAAGGCGTCGAGTGCGGCATGCTTCGCCGGCGTGTCCCACCAGCCGGGGTAGCTCGGGTTCAGCACCGTGATCAGCGACGGCTCCGGCACGAAGGTGTGGTAGGTGAAGAAGGCGTCCCAGCTCTTCTCGTCGCCGCGGCGGCTGAGCAGCGTCGCCCAGTCGAGCACCTGAAGGTCGACCTCGAACCCGGCGTCCTGCAGGTTCTGCTGGGCCACGAGGCTCATCTTGTACAGGAAGTCGTATTGCTGCGACGTCATGATGCGGATGGGCTGCTTCTTGTAGCCCGCCTGCTTCAGGAGGTCGCCCGCCTTGGCCGGGTCGTTCAGGTTGTAGGCCGTGACACCCGCCTCGTCGTGATAGGGCGTGCCCTTGGGGTAAAGGGAGCCCTGGGCGTCGAAGAAGGCCGGGTCGCCGAAGCCGGCCGCCAGCATGTCCGAGCAGGACAGGGCCGCCTGGGCGGCGCGGCGCACGGTCGGGTCCGTCATCGGCCCGGCGCGCTCGTTGAAGATCATGAGCGGGAAGCCGAAGGGCTTCACCGTGATGGGGGCGACGGCGGCCTGCCCCTCGAAGCGCGGCAGCATCTCGGGTGCCAGCGAATCGGCGAACTGGTATTGGCCGGACAACATGCCGTCGACGCGGGTCGTCGGGTTCGGCACCGGCACGAAACGGATCTCGCCGACGATCGCGCGGCGCTCGCCCGCGTAGCCGCTCGGGGTGCCGGGCGGCGACGCGTAGCCGTCGAAGCGGGCGAGGCGGATATACTGATCGGGCTTGTGCTCCACGAAGCGGTAGGGGCCGGTGCCGACGGGGTCGCCCATCGCCGCCGCACTCGCCACTGCCTTCGGCAGGATGGCGGCGGCGCCGTTGTTCATCGCCAGCAGGGCGAGCAGCGGCGCATAGGGGCGGCTCAGCGTGATCGTGAGGCCGAGCGGCCCGTCGGCCGCGATCCCGGCGATGGACGGGGCCGCCTGCTTGCCGCGCGGCGACAGCTTCAGCCAGCGCTCCAGCGACGCCACGGCATCGTCCGACGTCATCGGGGTGCCGTCGTGGAAGCGGACGCCCGACCGCAGCCTGACGGCGTAGCGCCGGGCGTCGGGCGATACCGTCGGCAGGCCATCGGCCAGGAGCGGGCGGACCTGCCAGGCGTCGTCGAAGCAGAACAGCGTTTCGAAGACGTGTTGGGTGATGATGCTGACGAGGTCCGACGTCGCCACCGTGGGGTCGAGGGTGCCCGGCTCGCCGATCGTGGCCACCTGCAACACGCCGCCGGCGGGCGCCTGCGCCCAGGCGCGGCCGGCGGCCGCCAGGGTCGCCGCCCCGACGAGGCCGGTCCCGAATGCCCGGCGCGAAATCTCGGTCAGCCTTGTCATGGTGGTTTCCCCCAAGGTGTCGGTGTCGGTGTCGCGGGGCGACGCGGCCCCTGATGCGGCTCGGGACGGCTCGCGCCGTCGTCGAGCCGCCGTTTCGGCCGTGTCAGAGCACCGCCACGGCCGTCATCTCGACGCGGAGGTCGGGATCGGCGAGGCGGGCCTCGACGCAGGCGCGGGCCGGCGGGTTGGCCGGATCCAGCCAGGCATCGTAGACCTCGTTCATGGCGTCGAAGTCGGTGATGTGCGGCAGGAAGACGTTGACGGCGACGAGCTTCGCCCGCGTCGTCCCGGCTTCGGCCAGCAGGGCGTCGATCTTTGCCAGCACGTCGCGGGTCTGGCCCGCGATGCCGGCCTTGCGGTCGTCGGCGACCTGGCCCGCCACGAAGACGAAGCCGTTCGCCGACACCGCCTGCGACATGCGGCTGCCCGCCTGGTAACGCTGGATCATCATCTTCTGTCTCACTTTCGATCTCGGTGCCGGGCGAAGATGCGCGACGTCCGTTCAACGGTCCCGCGTGCCGCGCAGGAATTCGACGAGGCGCGGGTGCTTCGGCGCGCCGAAGACCGCTTTCGGCGGCCCCTGCTCGGCCACGAGGCCCTTCTCCATGAAGACGACGGTGTTCGACACGTCGCGGGCGAAGCGCATCTCGTGGGTGACGAGCAGAAGGGTGGCGCCTTCGACCGCGAGGGCCTTCACGGTCGCCAGCACCTCGCCGACGAGTTCGGGGTCGAGCGCCGAGGTGATCTCGTCGAGCAGCACGAGCTTGGGCTCCATGGCGAGGGCCCGGGCGATGGCGACGCGCTGCTGCTGGCCGCCCGAGAGCTGGCTCGGGGCGTGGTCGGCGCGCTCGGCCAGGCCCACGCGCCCGAGCCAGCGCTCCGCGACGGCACGGGCCTCGGCTCGTCCCATCCCCCGCACCTTGCGCAGGCCCAGCATGACGTTGCCGGCCGCCGACAGGTGCGGGAACAGGTTGAAGCTTTGGAAGACCATGCCGGTCATGGCGCGCTGGCGGGCGAGTTCACGGTCCTTGAGGCGGATCCGCTTGTCGCCGCTGCGGCGATAGCCGACCGCCTCGCCGTCGAGCACCACCTCGCCGCCTTCGAACTCCTCGAGGAGGTTCACGCAGCGCAGCAGGGTGGTCTTGCCCGAACCGCTCGAACCGATGATCGAGACGACCTCGCCGCGGTGGACGTCGAGGTCGACGCCCTTGAGGATCTCGGTGGCGCCGAAGCGCTTGTGCAGGCCCTGGATCCGAAGGAGGGGCCGGGCCGCGGCCGGGGTGTCAGCGGAAGGCAACGCGGCGCTCCAAGGCTTTGCCGGCCCGCTCGATGGCGAAGTTGACCACCAGGTAGACGGCGCCGGCGAGGAGGTAGAACTGCAGGGTCAGGAAGTTGCGGCCGATGATCTCCTGCGTCCGCAGCAGCAGCTCCCCGACGCCGATGACCGACAGAAGCGTCGAGGCCTTCACCATCTCGACGCAGGTATTGATCCAGGGCGGCAGCAGGCTGCGAAGCGCCTGCGGCAGCAGCACGTGGAGGAGCACGCCGTAGAAGGTCAGGCCGACCGCCTTGGCGGCTTCGCTCTGACCGCGCGGGATCGCCTGAAGGGCGCCGCGCACGATCTCCCCGATGTGGGCGCCGCAGAAGAGCGTCAGCGCCAGCACGCCGGCCGAAAAGGGCTGGAGGTGCAGGCCGAGCACGGACGGCATGTAGAAGGCCGCCAGCACGAGCACGAGGACCGGCGTGCCTCGCATCACGTCGGCATAGGCGCGCGCGACGAGGCGCAGCGGCAAACCGCCATAGACGAGGCCGACCCCCACCGCGGTGCCCAGCGCCGTTCCCAGCAGGATGGAGAGCGCGGAGATCGACAGCGTCTGCAGAAGGCCGCCGACGATGACGTCGCGGGCGTCCCAGGCTTCGGTGAGGAACTCGTCCATGGCGGCCGTCAGAACTTGGGAAAGCGGCGTTCGAGGCCGCGCAACGCGGCCGCGATGGCGAAGCAGGTCGCGATGTAGAGGGCGCTCGCCACCGTCCAGGCCTCGACGACGCGGAAGCTTTCGACGTTGATGCGACGCGCCTGGAAGGTGAGCTCCGGCACCGCGATGGCGGCGGCGATCGAAGTGTCCTTGAACAGCGAGATGAAGGTGCTGCCGAGCGCCGGCAGCACGTTGCGCAGCATCACCGGGCCGACGACGTGCACGGCGATCCCCAGGCGCGTCAGCCCGATGGCCTTGCCGGCCTCCGAAAGGCCCGGTGGCACCGAGACCAGCCCCGCCCGGAACACCTCGGTGAGGTAGGCGCCCGCGTAGAGCGACAGGGCGGTGACGAAGCTCGGCTCCTTGTCGAGCCGCACGCCGAGGTCCGGCAGCGCGAAGTAGAGCATCAGCACGATGACGAGGATGGGCGTGTTGCGCACCACGGCCACGTAGAAGGAGGCGAGCAGGCGGCCGGCGCGGGACGGGCCGACGCTGAGGAAACCTCCCGCCACCCCGATCAGGGTGCCGATCGCGAGCGACGCCACGGCGAGTTCGAGGCCGAGGAGCAGTCCACCGAGGAGCCTGGGCAGGTTGGTCCAGACCACCGCGAAGTTCAGGGTGTAGCCCATCGGGTCGGCCCCGGCCTCGCCAGGCCTACCGCGGGAAGCCGATCGCCGGCGCGGGCGGCGTGACGCCGAACCAGGTCTCGTAGGCGGTCCCGTAGTCCCCGAAGTCGACACCGGTCAGCGCCTGCTCGATGGCGGTGTCGACGAACCGCAGCCAGTCGGCGTCCCCCTGCTTCACCGCGCAGGAATAGTTCTGGGGATTCCAGCCGTAGCCGGCATCGGCGTATTTGTCGGGGTTCTGCTTCATGAACCAGCGCAGCGACGACGCATCGGTGGCGGCGGCGTCGGAGCGGCCGGAATTGAGCGCCTGGTACATCAGCCCGACGTTGTCGAACTGGTCGACCTTGGCGTCCGGCAGCGCCTGATGCACCATCTCCTCGGCATACACGTTCTGCAGCACCGACACCGTGACGGCGGACCCCGCCGCCTTGAGGGCGGCGTAGTCCGCGTACTTGCCGCCCTTCTTGAGGAGCAGGCCGACGCCTTCGCGGTAATAAGGGACGGTGAAGGCCACCTGCTGAGCCCGTGGCGCCGTCACGGTCATCGCCTGGCAGGTCATGTCGACCTGGCCCGTCGTGATGTTGGGGATGCGGGCGTCGGACGACTGCGTCACGAACTCCACCTTGCTGGGGTCGTTGAACAGGCCCTTGGCGATGATGCGGGCGAGGTCGATGTCGAAGCCGGCGAGCTTGCCGCTCTTGTCCTGAAACCCCCAGGGCGGGTTGGTGCTGCCCGTTCCGACGATGAGCCTGCCGCGCGACAGCACCTCCTGGAGCTTGCCATCGGCCTGCGCGCTCGCGATGAAGGACAGGGACAGGGCGAAAGCGCCCGCCATGGTGGACAAGGTCTTGGAGGCTCCGCGCATCGTTCGACTCCCTCAGGCGGAACGCGCCCGACCTGTCTTGCTGACCGGACGGGCGTCCCATATATTGGACAAACCCAGCTTAGGTCGTGTCGGTTCGGCCGGTCAAGCATCAATGTTGCGCGCACGGGTGACGGATTGAGCAAGCTCGCGCCGAAGGCGGCGGTGTCCTCCGGTGAGCGCCAGAGCGGCGTCGACCGCGTCGTCGACATCTTCGAGGAGCTGTTGCGGAGCCGCGAGCCGATCCGCATCGGCGAGCTGGCACGGCGGCTGGAGGCGCCGCGCTCGACGCTCTACAACCTCGTCAACCGGCTCGTCGCCGCGGACCTGCTGGAGGTCATGGACGACGACGGATCGGTGTTCTTCGGCCGCGCGATGCAGCTCTACGGCACCGCCTATGCCGAAACGAACCCGCTGCAGCGACATGCCCGCCCTCTGCTGGAAACACTCGCCGCCGGATCAGACGCGACGGCGCAGCTTTGTGCGCTGCGGCACGACAAATACGTCGTGCTGGACAGCCGCAGCGGCCCCAGCCTCTTCCGCATCACGACGGACATCGGTGTGCCGGTGCCGCTGCCCTGGACGGCTTCCGGCCGCCTGCTGCTCGGCCACAGCTCCCCGGAGCAGATCTCCGCACTCATTCCGGCCGACGACTATACGCTACCCGACGGCCGCGTGATCGACCCGCAAGACTTCCTGACCGATGTCGCGAAGTCCCGCGACGATGGCTACTGCGTCACCCTCGGCCTGTCGGATCGGTTCACATGCTGCTTGGCGGCTCCGGTCCGCAACCCGCGAGGCGAAGCGGTCGCGACGCTCTGTTTCGTCGTCCCGGCCGACCAGCCCGAAGCCCGGCGGCTCGAACTGCTCCGACGACTGATCGAAGCGTCCGACCGACTGTCTCGACATTGTCGCTGAAAACCGACCCTCGACCGGAACCGGAGGACGGCCGCCGTCCTCGACTCCGCGTTTCGGATCCGACATCCTATCCGACGGACCGCTGCTGAAGCGCCCTTGCCCGCAGACCTGGGCCAGTTTGGCACTCGCCGCACCGCTGTCGACCCAACTTCGCCGCAGTCAGCCCGTCGTGCAGATCTCCTGAGCGGCCGTTTCTCGCTGCCTCTACTCGCATCAGGACGCGACCGGCGTCGGGCCCGCTCAAAGCCCCGCAAGAAAGGGCTCGACCGTGGCGAGGAAAGCTGCCGGGTCCTGGAGTTGGGGCACGTGGGCACAGCCGTCGAGCACAACCAGCCGGGCGTCCGGCAGCAACGCGGCGAGCTCCCGGGACATGGCCGGCGGCGTCGCCTCGTCCTGCTCGCCGACCAGGACGAGGACAGGGACGCGGACCTGCCCGACATCCGCCCTGAGGTCGAGCGTCGCCAAGGCGTGGCAGGCGGCGGTGAGCACGTCCGGGGCCGTGCGGAGGAAGGCGGCGTGCCGCTCCGCCCTCAGCTCCGGGTGCGCCTGCTGGAACTCCGGCGCGAAGAGCCGGCGCATGGCGATGTCGGCAATCTTCGCCGGCCCCCCCGCATCGACGCCGGCCGCCATCGCGCGGAAGGCCTGACGCCCGGGTTCGGAGAAGCAGGCTCCACAGTCGGCCAGCACGAGGCCACGCACGAGGCCGGGATGCCGGATGGCCATCTGCAACGCCACGAATCCCCCGTAGCCGTTCCCCAGCACGAGGGGCGCTTCGCCGCCCCGGTCCCGCAACGCCTCGGCCATGCGGTCGGCGACGGCGGCCAGGCCGCCCGGAACGGGTGAGGAGGCGCCGAAGCCGGGCAACTCGGGCAGGTGGACGGCGAACCGCTCGGACAGGGGGCCGCACACGGCGGCGAAGCTGTCCCGATCCGCGAGGAGCGAGTGGAACAGCCACAGCGGCGGTCCCTCGCCGGTGATCGACACCGACACCGTGCCCCGCGCAAGAACCTCGTCCATTCCACTCTCCTGATCGACAGGGAACCGTCGCTTCACCGACGATAGGACGGAAACATACGATGCGATAGGCGCGCATTTCGGTTGACGTGATATTTCAGAGATGGCATTTTTGGCGTGCATGAACGACAAGCCAGCCTCCCTCCGCGACAACGTCTATGCCGCCATCCGGTCCGAAATCCTGCTCTGCCGCTTGGCGCCGGGGGAGGACATGCGGGAGGCCGATCTCGCGGCACGCTTCGAGGTCAGCCGCCAACCCGTCCGCGAAGCGCTGCTGCGGCTCGAACAGGAGCGGCTCGTCACGGTGCTGCCGCGGCAGGGCTACCGGGTGAACGCCGTGTCGGTTTCGGATGCGCGCGACCTGCTGCGCTTCCGCCAGGCGCTGGAGCCCGCTTGCGTCGCCGAAGCCTGCGAGGCTGCCTCGGCGGAGATGCTCGACGGGCTCGACGCCTTCCGGAGCTTCACGGACGACAGCGAACACGACGCCTTCATCGCTTACAACCGGGATTTCCACGCCGCCCTTGCCGCCGCGAGCGGAAACCGCCGGATGGCCCGCGCGGCGCGCGAGCTCATCGAGCAATCGGACCGGCTGACGCGGGCGAGCCTGTCTGGCATCCGGGGCCGCGACCCGGCCCAACTCGTCGCCGAGCACGTCGCCATCATCGACGCCGTGCAGGCGCGCGACGCCCGCACCGCCGCCCGCCTCGTGCGCGAGCACGTCGCCAAGGCGGAGAAGCGGATTCTGGCGGCGCTGTCGCGCGCCGCCATCGTGAACTGAGACAACTGCGTCCCGCGCAGCCGCGGGACGCTCGAAGAAGACCAGGGAGGACAGCATGAACGCGCTCGACAAAGCGGCCGGACGGGTCGAGGAGCACGGCAACTTCGTGGATGGAGCCGAGGTCGAGGCCGGCACGGGCGAGATGATCGACGTCTGCAACCCGGCGACCGGCGTCGTCATCGCCAGGATTCCGAACAGCGGGCCGGCCGACGTCGACCGCGCGATGAAGAGCGCGCGGGCCGCCTTCGAGGGGCGCGAGTGGGGCGGCATGGACATCCGCGCCCGCGCCCGCCTGGTAAACCGTATGGCTGATGCCTTCGAGGCCAACCTCGACGCGCTCTACCGGCTGGAAACGCTCAACAACGGCCGGCCCGTCAACGAGACCCGCGCCCAACTCGCCCGCCTGCCCGACTTCTTCCGCTACTTCGCCGGTCTCGCCCTCGCGCGCCGCGACAGCGTCATCCCGGTCGAGGGGCCCTACCTGAACTACACGTTGCGCAAGCCCATCGGCGTCGTGGCGAACTGCACGCCGTTCAACCACCCGCTGATGATCATGTGCAAGTCGCTGGCGGCCGTGCTGGCCTCGGGCTGCACCACCGTGGTGAAGCCGTCCGAGTACACGCCGCTGACCACGCTCAAGCTCGCGGAGATCTTCAGCGAGGCGGGCCTGCCGAAGGGCGTGTTCAACGTGGTGTTGGGGCTCGGGCCCACCACCGGCAAGCACCTGGCCGAGCACCCCGACATCAATAAGCTCGTGCTGACCGGTGGCACCGAGGCGGGGCGCATCGCCGGCGCTGCGGCGGCGCGCGTCTTCGCCCACCAGACGATGGAACTCGGCGGCAAGACCCCGGTCATGGTCTTCGACGACTTCGACGTCGACCAAGCGGTGAACTACGCGGCCTTCGGCGCCTTCATCGGGGCGGGCCAGACCTGCGTCTGCGCGAGCCGCCACATCGTCCAGGCCTCGGTCTACGACGAGTTCGTCGAGAAGCTCGCAGCCAAGGCCAAGTCGATCCGCATCGGCGATCCCTTCGACCCCGCCACCCAGCTCGGCCCCGTCATCTCGGCCAAGCAGCGCGACCGCGTGCTGAGCTACGCGGGCATCGGCAACGGGGAGGGCGCGCGGCTGGTGGCCGGCGGCGTCGCCGCGACCGTCCCGGGCAACGAGGGCGGCTACTTCGTCGAGCCCACGGTCTTCGCCGACGTGTCGGCGACCATGCGCATCTTCCAGGAGGAGGTGTTCGGGCCCTTCACCTCGGTGACGCGCTTCGAGACCGAGGAGGAAGCGCTGCGCCTCGCCAACGACTCGCCCTTCGGCCTGGCCGCCGCGGTGCGGACACGCGACGTCGCCCGGGCCCATCGCGTCGCCGGCGCGGTCAAGGCCGGCATCGTGTGGATCAACGACCACCATCGCCTCGACCCCGCCTCCCCCTGGGGCGGTGTCGGCGACAGCGGCATCGGTCGGGAGTTCGGCACGGAAAGCTTCGACGACCACTTCGAGGTCAAGAGCGTGATGCTCGGCACCGCCGACCGCCGCGACTTCGACTGGTACCGCGACACGGCGGGACAGGGCCGCTTGAACTGATCCATCGCGGCGCGGGGCCATTCTCCCGCGCCGCTCGGCACGCCGACCGGACGGACGACCCGCGCCAAGACGGGGTTCCTCCACATCATCTCAACGGGAGGACAGCGTCATGACGGACGCGGTGAACGCGGGCGGCCGCCTGGACAGGCTGCCCATCGGCCGGTTCCACTACAGGATCATCTGGCTCATCGGCGTCGGCATGTTCTTCGACGGCTTCGACATCTACACGGCCGGCACCGTGCTGGGCGCCACGTTGAAGGGTGGGTTCTCGACCATGGGGCAGAACGCCCTGTTCGTGTCGGCCACCTTCGTGGGCATGATGGCCGGCTCCTTCCTGACCGGCTTCCTCGGTGACCGGTACGGTCGTCGCTTCACCTATCAGGCCAACCTGCTCGTCTTCGGCCTCGCCTCGCTGGCGGCCGCCTTCGCGCCCAACATGGAAGTGCTGATCGCGCTGCGCTTCGTCATCGGCATCGGGCTCGGGGCCGAGAACGTGGTCGGTTACTCGACGCTGACCGAGTTCGTGCCGGCCCAGTCGCGCGGCCGCTGGCTCGGCCTGATGGCGGTGTTCGTGGTGACGGGCTTGCCCATCGCCTCGCTCGTCGGCTGGCTCGTCATCCCGGCCTTCGGCTGGCGCGCCATGTTCGTCATCGGCGGGCTCGGCGGCCTGCTCGTCTGGTACGCCCGGAAGAGCCTGCCCGAGTCGCCCCGCTGGCTCGAGTCCGTCGGCCGCGACGCCGAGGCCGAAGCCCTGCTCGCCACCATCGAGCGCGAGGCCGAGGCGGCGACGGGCCCGCTGCCGCAGCCCGCCCCCGTCCCGCCGCCCGCGGCGCCTGTGGGTCTCGGCGCCCTGTTCGCGCCGCCGCTGCTGTCGCGGCTGCTGGTCGGGTGCCTGTGCCTCGTCGTTATCAACACGGTGCTCTACGGCTTCGTCGCCTGGCTTCCAACCTTCTTCGTCAAGCAGGGGCTGAGCGTCGCCCAGTCGTCCGGCTTCGCGCTGCTGATGGGCTTGGGTGCCCCGGTCGGGTCCGGCATCGGGGCGCTGACCGCCGACCGCTGGGGGCGCAAGCCGACCATCATCGGCGCCTCGCTCATCGCCGCCGCGCTGGCCGTCGTCTACCCGGCGGTGTCCGATCCGGTCGCGTTGACCCTGGTCGGCTTCGCGCTGACGATCCCGATCTACGTGCTCGTGGCGCTGCTGTTCGGCATCTACATCCCCGAATTGTTCCCCACCGAGGTCCGCCTCCGTGCGTCGGGGCTCTGCAACACGCTCGGCCGCGGCGCCACCGTAGTGACCCCCTTCCTCGTGGTGTGGCTGTTCAACGCCTACGGCGTCGCCGGCGTGCTCGACTTGATGATCGGGCTTCTCGTGATCCAGAGCGTCGTCGTGCTGTTCTTTGGGATCGAGAGCCGCAACCGCCGCCTCGAGACGTTGCGGGACGGCAGCGCTCCGGGCGCCGACTTGGCGAGCGCATCCGTCGCCGGCTTAGCCCACGACACGCTGCGCCGTCCCTGACCGATCAAGGCCCCGCTCGATGCCGCGGTCGCCCTGTCGGAGACCGCGGTCGGCGAACACCCGTCGGCGACGTTCGGCACGGCCGGCGCCGTCCACGACCGCGTGATGGGTGAGTGCCCCGTCGACCTCGTCGTGCTGGCGCCGGCGCGCCTCGACGAGTTCGTCAACCAGAAGCTGGTCGAGGCGCAGGGACGGAGAACGCTCGGCACGCTGCGGCTCGGCTTCGCCGTCAGGATCGGCGCGCCGCGGCCCGCGATCGCCACGGAGGCCGATACCCGGGCGGCGCTCCTGGCCGCTCCCGCCATCGGGCTCGCCGACCCCGCCTCAGGTGCCACCACGGGGATCTTCTTCGCCAAACTTCTCGGCGACATGGGTCTGGCCGAACGCTTGCGACCGCGTGTCAGGCTGTTCCCCGACGGGACGGCCGCCGTGGAAGCCTTGGCGCGAGGCGAAGTCGCGGTCGCGATGGGGCAAATCAGCGAGATCGGGCCGGTCGTCGGCGCGGTGCTCGTCGGCCCGCTCCCCGACGCGCTCCAGCTCCGCACTGTCTGCGCAGCCGCGGTGGCGGTCCACGCGGCGCAACCCGAGGCGGCGCGCGGGACGATCACATACCTGCGCTCGCCGGAGATGGCCTCGGCCGTCGCGACGGCCGCGTTCGACCCACCGGCCGACGGGGCGGCACGCCCCTGACCCTGCGTCGTGGTTGGCGACCGTCGGGCGCAGGCCGTCGGCGGATTCGGAGGTGAGGGCGAGGCGGTCCTTTGCGCTGAACTGCCAGCGCCGGAAGATCTCCTTGACGCTCAGATCGGGGTTCGCCAGATCGAAGAAGGCGCGGCGGAAGCGGCGGCTCCTCATCCACAACGTGATCCCGCCGTAGGGCGCGAAAAGCCTGTGGACGCTCGCCCGCGACAGCCCGAATGCGTCCCTGAGCAGTTCCAGCGACAGATCCGGGGTCACTCCAGCGCCGCATAGACGACTGCGCGCATCGCGAGTTCGGGCGCGTCGAAGCTCATGAGCGACTGCGTCATGAAAAGGCCAACGACTTCCTCCTCTGGATCCACCCAATAGTGGGTCTTGGCCGCGCCCGCCCAGCCGAACTCGCCGATGGATCCCGGCGCCGCCGTGGCGGCGACGTCCAGCGCCACCCGCGAGCCCAGCCCGAAGCCGTAGCCCGAGAGCGGGAGGCCACCGATTTCGAGCGGAAGCAGCGAGGCAGGGATGCGGTTCGCATGCATCAGCGCCAGCGTCTTGCGGCCGATGACGCGCCGACCCTCGAAGATGCCACTGTTGCACAGCATCTGCGCGAAACGGAAGTAATCGCCGGTCGTGCCGAACAGGCTGTGGCCGCCGCGTTGGAAAAGTCTGGCCTGATCGCTCGGGTAGGTCCGGGACACGTCGACCCTCCGGTTTTCGCCCTCGGCCCAGGCCGCGAGACAACTGGGCGAGGTGACGCCGGCGCGGAAGAGGTCCGGGCGACCGTACATGGCGGCCAAGCGCCCGCGCGCGTCATCCGCCACGCCGAAGCCGGTGTCGAGCATACCGAGTGGCTCGAACAGGCGTTCGTTCAGTAGGTCCCCGAGCGGCTGGCCCGAGACGACCTCGACTACGCGGGCTGCGACGTCGATGCCCAGGCTGTAGATCCAGCGCGAGCCGGGATGGGCCGCGAGCGGGAAACGCGCGAGATCGTCGATGGCCTCCGACAGTGGCACGTCGGCGCGTAGGATCAGGGCGTCTTTGTACATCTCCGACACGGGCGAGTCGCCGAGGAAGTGGTAGGTCAGGCCGCTCGTATGGGCCATGAGGTCGCCGACGGTCATCGGCCGGGCCGGGGCGACGAGGTTCCCGTCATCCGCGCGCACCTTCACGGCCGCGAAGGCGGGGAGGTACTTCGCCACCGGATCGGCGAGGGTGAGCCGGCCTTCCTCGACCAGCGTCATCAGTGCCGTGCAGACGATCGGCTTCGTCATCGAATAGAGGCGGAATATCGTGTCGGCCGCCATCGGCGTCCCGGCCTCGCGGTCGCTCCAGCCGTAGATACCGGCCTGAACCACGGTGCCGCGCCGCGCCACCATCGTGGCGATGCCCGCGTAGACGCCACGGTCGATGTAACCCTGCATGAGAGCGTCAAGCCGGCCCAAGCGCTTCGCATCGACGCCGACGCTTTTAGCATCCCCGAGCGCGATCGACATAACGTCCTCCTTCCACCGAGAGCCTGCGGGCCATCGGAAGCCTTCTTTCGCTGGCACCGGTTTCGGCTGACCGCAGTCTGAGCCAGATCGGTCGCTTTGCAAAAGGTCTTCGTTGCCGCGCCGCGTCGCAGGCGGCTCTGGACCCCGGCGGCCATAGCGACTGCCCCGCGGGCAAAAGCGGGTGGCGATGACGCCGCGCGCGTTCGAGGCCGCTGCTCACGCCACGTTCGCGTCAGCGAAGGGTGCAACTGGCAGAATCGAAGCTGCCTAAGCCGCAACAGCCGGACCGAGCAGCCTGGATCGGTTGAGTTCGATCTCGTCGCGGTTTCGCTGTCAAACATAGCGGACCTCGACGCCGAGCTTCTTCAGTCGGGCGCGGATCGGCTGCGGCAGGCCGCTGTCGGTGATGATCAGGTCGACTCGGGACAGCGCGAACGCCTTCGAAGGCGCTTCGAAGTCCCACTTGCTCGAATCCGCCAGCATGACGACGCGCCGCGCCATGCGGACGAGATTCCGCTTGGCGCGCGCGACGTCTTCCGATGTGTCGACGACGTCGAAGGCCTGGTCGATCCCGTGCGCGCCCAGGAAGGCTTGGTGTGCGACGAGACCGCCGACGGCCCGATCGGTGTCCGACACGATGGTCGTGACCGTGTTGGCGAACACGCGGCCGCCGATCATGTGGACGTCGAGCCCAGGCCTATACATGATGTGCTGCGCCACGTTCATGCTGTTTGTCGCCACGACCACGTTGCTGACGGGATGCATCTGCATGGCCAACTGCAGCAACGTCGAGCCACCGTCGAACACGATGGACTGGTTGTCGACGATCTCGGCAGCGGCCGCCTGCGCGATGCGGCGCTTGGCTTCGAAGTTCCGGCTCATGCGCTCCTCGAACGCGGCAGCGGCGGAGTCCGGCGGCAAGGCGACGGCACCGCCATGCGTCTTCATAAGCCGCTTCTTGGCCGTCAAGATCTCGAGATCGGACCGGATGGTCACCTCGGACACCCCGAACGTCCGGGCCAACTCCTTGGTGCGGGCTTGGCCCGTCCGCTGCAATGTCATGAGGATGTTGTGACGCCGTTGATCTGCGAGCACGCACACCTCCGCACAGTTGGATACAGGACCCGCCGGAGCCCCGAGGTCATCGGAAACGCGACCGCGAAGCGTGGGCTTGCCCTCCCCTCGGGTCTCCTGCGGTGGGTATCCTGTCATAGACGAGTCCGAAACGAAAGAGATCGAAACGTTGTAGCTTCCGCGGACTTGCGTTAGCTCTGGAGAGTGGAGCTGATGAGGCATAGGTGTCATGAGTCTTGGAACGAAAGTGCGCTTGTCGCGCCTCTTCTCGCATCCGTCGGGGCGGTTGTTCGGCGGCGCCGTGGACCACTTCGTCGGCTACGGCAACGTGCGGGAAGGCGGCTTGGCCGATCTGCCCGATGCGCTGAAGCGGGTCATGGCGGGCAGGCCGGATTACGTCAGCATCCAGCCCGGCGCGGCGCGCCACCTTTGGGCGGACTACGCCGGCAAGGCAGCCCTGGTCATCCAGGCCGGCTGCTTCACGGCCGATGACCGCATCCGCGAGCTCATCGCCACGCCGGAGGACGCGGTGCGCTACGGCGCCGACGCGCTCGCGGTCGCCATCCCGGTCAGGGGGGCCACCGAGGGAGGCTACATCCGCTGGCTCACCGACAGCGTCAATGCTGCCGCCCGCTTCGAGATGCCGGTCATCGCCCACGTCTATCCGCGCGACGTTTCCGGCGTTCCCAAGATCGTTTTCACGCCCGACGAGATCGCTTATGCGGTGCGCATCGGCTTCGAGGCCGGCGTCGACGTCATCAAGGTCGGCTACACGGGCGATTTCGCCTCTTTCAGGGACACGGTGGCCAGTTGCCCCATCCCGGTGGTGATCGCGGGCGGCCCGAAGACGGAGAACCTGCTCGGCGCGCTCAGCCAGACGGCCGAAGCGTTGCGGGCGGGTGCCCGGGGCGCGGTCGTGGGACGCAACCTGTGGGGCCACGGCGACACGACGAAGGCGGCGCTGGCCTTCCGCAACGTGATCCACGACCTCATGCCTCCCGAAGAGGCGTTGAAGTCGGCCGGGCTTTGAACGAGTGGCGCACGATCTGCAGATCCTCGGCTTTGGGGCCATCGCGGTCGACGACATCATCTACGTTGATCGCGGTCTGGACGCTGGAAAGGGCAAGGTCGTCCGCCGAGAGCAGGACCACGGCGGCAACGTCGCGACGGCGCTCGTCGCCGCGGCGAGGCTGGGCGGCCGAGCCGGCTTCATCGGTTGGTTGAGGAACCCCGACGACCGGGATCTCAGCGCCGCCGAACTGCGGCGGCACGGCGTCGACGTCGCCTTCGCGCCCTGCCGCCCGGATGCCTCGCCCATCCGCTCCACGATCATTGTCGACCAGGACGGCAACCGCTTCATCGCCTACGATGACGACGTGCCCCAAGGGACGTCGGATGCGATGCCCGACGCGACCCTCGCGTCCGCCCGGGTGCTCCTCGTCGACGGTTACGCTGTACACGCCCTCGACGTCGTCGCGCAGGCGCGCCGCCTCGGGCTGGCCGTCGTGGCCGACGTGGAATGGAGCACTGGTGCCGCCACAGACCGGCTTCTGAGCCTCGCGGATCATCTCGTGCTGCCCATGCGCTTCGCCGAGGAGGTCACGGGCGCCCCTGGCGTGCCCGCGATGCTCGACCACCTGTGGTCCGACAGCCGGGGCGCCGTCGTGCTGACCGACGGAGGGCGAGGCGCCTATGTCAGGCAGAAGGGCGACGATACGGACTGGCACATCCCCGCGCACGCCGTAAACACGGTGGACACGACCGGTGCAGGCGATTGTTTCCACGGTGCCTACGCGGTCTGCCTCGCAGCCTCGGCGGCGCCTCTCGAGGCCGCCCTTTTCGCGAGCACGGCGTCAGCTATCGCCGTGACAGGCCGCGGCGGCCGCAAGCCGCTGCCCGATCGGGCGCAATGCCTGGCTTTGATGGCCGGTCCGGACGCGCCGGTCCCGACACCGCTCCGGCGCGCCGTCGGGGCCGGAACGAGCGGCCATCCGCGGTGAGTGCACGGCCTTTCCGCTTGGCGCGTCGCCGGACTCGGAACGGGTATTTCGAACTCTTGCGAATGCGGAAGCCCCAAACGGGACATCGAAGGCTGGGCGTCTCGGCCATTCAGCCTTTTGTCCAAACTTAACAACGCGTTGCGAGTGCAAAAATTTAAAGCCTCACACCTTCGTTCTCCTTTCAGCGATTGCGGATTGACAGTCTTCAAACGGTTCAGCCTACTGCAATGAGCGTCCGACAGGATGCATCAAAGACAACAAAATTCGATAGGGAGAGACGATGTCAGCTCTGACGCAGCTTCGGGCCGCGGCGGCGGCCGCAGCGATGTGGGCTCTTTGCTCCGGCGTGGCCTTCGCCCAAACGACCATCGAGTTCATACAGTGGTGGGAACCCGAGATGCTGGCGGGATCGCTGCGCCGCATCATGGACGATTTCGAAAAAGCGAACCCCGACATCAAGGTGACGCTCGTGAGCGGCCCCTACGCCACGACGCATGACCAGATCGTGGTCGGCGCCGCGTCCGGCACGCTGAGCGACGTCGTGGGCCTTGACGGATCGTGGGTGAACGGGCTCGCCAAGCAGGGCGCCATCACGTCCCTCGACGCTCTGATGGACCAGACCCACTATGACCGCAGCCAGATCGCCGATATCGTGAAGGTCGACGGCCACGCCGTCATGCTTCCGTTGGCCACATTCGTCTACCCGCTGTTCGTCAACCTCGACATCGCCCACCAGGCGGGCGTCGACGCGGTCCCGACCGATCGGTCCGCCTTCGCAGCCGCGGCCAAGAAGATGACCGATGCGGGGAAGAACCAGTATGGCTGGGTCCTGCCCCTGTCGCTCCAAAACCCGGGCGGCATCCAGAACGATGTCATGTCGTGGGTCTGGGCGTCGGGGCAATCCATGTTGAAGGACGGCAAACCCGATCTGGAAACGCCGGCCATCACGGATACATTCACGTTCCTCAAATCGCTGCAGGCCGCTGGCGTCATCTCGCCCGGCATCTTCGCCAAGCGCGAACAGGAGAAGGTCGAGGAGTTCGCCAACGGACGGGTCGGCATGATGATCGACTCGCTGGCCCACATCAACCTGATCCGCCAGCGCAACCCGAACCTGAAGTTCGGCATCTCCGCCATCCCGGCCGTGGACGGCTTCACGAGCAAGCGCGGGCTCCCCTACGCGGCTTGGGGGATCGGCATCGCCGACGACAGCCAGCATAAGGCGGAAGCCTGGAAGCTCGTCCAATACCTGATGAGCCCGGAGGTGAACGGCAGGCTCGTGTCGCTGGCCAACGCCTTCCCGGGCAACAAGAACGCCAAGCCGGACTTTTCGAAAACGGACCCGTTGTTCGCCGAAGCCTTCAAGATCTATCAGACCGGCTATCTGGCCAACCAGTTTACGGGGCTGCCCGTCGCCGAAGACCTCATGCGCGAGATGACTATCGAACTGCAGAAGATGTTCGACGGCCGGCAAAGCGCGCAGGCCGCCGCGGCCAACACCCAGAAGCAGTGGCTGATGGATTTCTCGAAGAACTGATGACGAGCGCCCGCCGGCCTTCCCGAGCGGGCATCGAAGCGCCCCCGATGCCGTCGCGGACCGCGATCTGCGCAAGTGGACATCCCGAGCCATGACCAAGGTCCTCGATCCGTCGCTCCTCCCGCAGGCCAGCCTGTGGAGCCGCTCCTGGCTTTCCCATCGGCGCAAGCGGCAATGCGTGCCATGGCTCTACGTCGCTCCGGCAACACTGCTCTTCACAGCATTGATGTTGTTTCCGATGGTGACCGTGCTTCGCTATTCCCTCATGGATGGTGCCATCGCGAAAAAAGACAGCAGTTTTGTCGGAATCCGGAACTATCTCGAGGTCGTCGCCGATCCCATCTTCTGGCAGGCCGCCGCTCAAACACTCTATTTCACGGTGGTGAGTGTCATCTTCCATCTCGTCATCGGCCTCGCCTTCGCGCAGCTTTTGAACAGCGATCGCGTCGATCCAGCGATTCGAGGCGTGCTTCGCGTCCTGTTCATCCTGCCGTGGCTCTACACGGCCGTCATCATCGCCATCATCTGGCGCTTGCTCCTGGACCCGAACGGCGTCGTCAACAGCGTGTTGATGACGCTGCACATCATCGACTTCAAGGTCGAATGGTTCTCGTCTCCCGGCACGGCGCTGCAAGCCGTGACCTTCGCCAACATCTGGGCCGGCTACCCACTCTACATGGTCAGCCTTCTGGCGGCCCTGCAAGGCATTTCGAAAGAACTCTACGAGGCGGCCGAGCTCGACGGCGCGAACTCGATCCAAAGCTTCGTTCACATCACCGTGCCACAGCTCATGCCTGTGATCGTCAGCATCGCGCTGCTGGACTTCATCTGGACCCTGCAGGTCTTTCCGCTCGTGTGGATGACGACCGGGGGCGGCCCGATCCACGCCACCGAAATGCTGAGCACCTACACCTATAAGCTCGCCTTTTCTAGCTATAAGTTCTCCCTCGCTTCTGCCAGTGCGGTCCTGATCCTCGCGATGTCGATGAGCGTCACCCTGGTCTACATCAAATATCAGAAAGCGAGGTGAATACCGTGATGACCCGCGCACGACGGAAGAAGAAGCTCCCGACGATCCTGACCTACCTCGGCCTGCTGGCCGGGCTGGTCTTCGCGGGATTCCCGATCCTTTGGATGGTGTTCGCCTCGGTGAAATCAAATGCCGAGATCTTTGCGCTGCCACCCAGGCTTCTGCCAGAGCATTTCACACTGATGGCCTATGGATCGATCTTCAGCGACCCCACAAAGGTCCGCTTCTTCTTGAACAGCTACTTCGTTGCCGCCATGGTCACTTTGCTCACGGTTCTGGTCGCCATCGTCACGGCATACGGACTCAGTCGGTATACGTTTCGTTTCAAGAACGCACTGAGTGTCTTCATCATCAGCACGCAGACCGTTCCGCCGATCACTCTCATCATTCCCTATTTCGGCATGGTCGTGTCGATGAAGATCTTCAACACATATTACGCGCTGATTCTCACTTACCTGGTATTCACGCTTCCTTATGCCATTCTCCTGATGGTCGGCTACTTGAACACGATCCCGAGGGATCTCGACGAGGCCGTGAAGGTGGACGGGGGGTCCAGCTGGACGGCGCTCTGGCTGGTCATCGTGCCGCTCGCCGTGCCCGGCATCGTGGCGACGGCGGTGTATACCTTCCTGCTCGCCTGGAACGAATTCCTTTTCGCACTCACTCTGACGAAGTCGACAGAGATGAGGACCGTGCCGATCGGGATCGAACTCCTCATGGGCCAGCATGCCTTCGAGTGGAACGAGATGATGGCGATGAGCGTCCTCGGTTCGCTGCCTCTGCTCGTGCTCTACATGATCGCGCAGCGTTGGTTCCTGGCCGGGATGATGGCCGGCTCCGTGAAAGCTTAGAGTAAGTCGTGATCAGGTGGAGCCACCCGACCGTGGGAACACGCTCCATGGCATGGGTTCAGCGGCCCGGCCGTCGCCGCGCTACGCCAACGCTCCAGGCACGGACCGGTCCGCCGCACAAAGCTCGAAGATTCGTAGAAAGGTGACTCGTCATGACGATGGAATTCAAGGCCGGTTGCCAGACGTTCACCTGGGAGATGCTGGGCGCGTCTTGGACGGGCGGCGCGGACGACCTGCTGTCCGCCATCGCGGGGGCCGGCTATGCCGGCATCGAGATCACCGACACGATGATCGGCCGCTACGGGGATCGACCGGACGAGTTCCGAAAGGCCCTCGACGCCCATGGCCTGACGCTCGTGTCCTATGCCTGCGGCAGCGAGAGCGGCTTCACGGAGCCCGACGCACTCGCCGCCGACCTCGCCATGGCTGAAGGCGCGATCAGGTTCGCAGGGGCCTTCCCGGGAGCGCTCGTCTCGTTCGGCAGTGCTACGGTCATGAGCGGGGGGCCGCGCAGAGGCAAGTTCGAAGCCGCCGCCCGGTTCTACAACGAAGCGGCGGCGCGGGGCGAGCGGGCCGGCGTGTCCGTCGCGGTGCATCCGTCCTCTCATCACGACACGCTCCTGTTCACGCGCGAGGACTATGACACGCTGTTCGGAATGCTTGACCCCTTGGCCGTGGGCTGGGTGCCGGACACGGGCCACATCATCCGCGGCGGCCAGAATATCTTGGACACCCTCCGGCACCATCGGGACCGCATCCGCTACCTGCACCTGAAGGATGTCGATCGGGAAGGCCGATGGCAGATGCTGGGGAGCGGGGCCTGTGACGTCGCCACCGTCTTAGCGCTGGTCGCCGCCGCTCCACGGTTCAACGGATGGCTGGTCGTCGAGGAGGAGTCGGACGAGGCTGGACGCGACCCCGCTGCCGCCGTGGCCCGTAACCGACGGACTCTTGCGACCTTCGGGATTTGAGCAACATCAGGGAGTGGGCATGAGGATCACGGGTATCGGCGTCATCGGATGCGGGAGCATCTCACTGGCCTACATGCGCAATGCGGCGCTGTTCGGGAACATGCGGCTCGTGGCCTGCGCCGACGTGGTGCACGAGGCGGCGGAGCGCAGGGGGGCCGCGTTCGGCGTGCGGGCGCAGAGCGTGGACGCGCTGCTCGACAACGGCGACGTGGACCTCGTCCTCAACCTCACGGTCCCCGCCGCTCATGTGGAGGTGACGCTGTCGGCCCTGTCCGCCGGCAAGCACGTCTTCACCGAGAAGCCGCTCGCGACCTCGGCGGAGGACGGTCGGCGCCTTGTGGCAGAGGCCGCGGCGCGCGGATCGTTGCTCGGCTCGGCGCCGGACACGTTCCTCGGCGCGGCCGGCCGCCGCGCCCGACGTCTGATGGACGAGGGTGCGATCGGCCGCGTCGTCACGGGAACCGCCTTCATGATGGGTCGCGGGATGGAGCACTGGCACCCCAATCCGCAGTTCTACTACCAGCCAGGCGGCGGACCCGTCTTCGACATGGGGCCTTACTACCTGACCATGCTGGTCAACCTGCTCGGCCCGGTGGCCCGCGTGGTCGCGATGACGGGCACCGGAGAGCGCGAGCGGCTCATCACCGCGGACGGACCACTCAAGAACACGCACTTCGCGGTCGGCACGCCTACCACCGTCCTGTCGCTTCTGGAGTTTCGCGCCGGCGCGACGATCACCTTCGGCGCTTCCTGGGACGTGTTCCGTCATTCGAACCATCCCATCGAGTTGCACGGAACGAAAGGATCGCTCCGCCTCCCGGATCCCGACACGTTCGGCGGTCCCGTGTCGTTGTCCGATGGGGAGGCCGACTGGACGCACCTCGAAACGGAGCGCGACCTTTATGGCGCGCGGAATTGGCCGATCGCAGCGCCGGACCGTGCCAACTACCGCATGCTCGGCGTCGCCGACATGGTGGCCGCGATCGGAGCGGGCAGGTCTCCACGCGCGAGCGGCGACCTGGCGCTGCATGTGCTGGACGTCATGGAGGCGATCCTGCGGTCGGGTGAGAGCGGCTCCCCGGTGCGGGTCGCGAGTTCGGCCGCGCAGCCGGCGCGCCTGTCGGAGGAGGAAGCTGCGAACCTTCTCGCTCCCGGAGCTATGGCCCGGGTATCAGCGTGACGCTGCGCCTGGAGCCCGCTGCGGCTTCGGTCCGCGTAGGCGACGTCAGTGAACTGTCGGGAGCCGACGGGCCTTCAAACGACTCTCGGCGATCTCACGGTCCCGACTGCTTGGCCTTCGGGTCGATGGCGACGACGCGCCCATGCTGCACGCACTCGCCTCAATGGGGTTGGGCGCGAGCGTGCCGCGAACGACGACGCGGCGACCCCGAAGCGGCGCGCCAGAGCGCCGCTCCCGTCCCGTCCGGCGGCTCGGTGGTTCGTCGCCGCGCGGACGGGACGCGCCGACGCCGCGGTGGCCTGACGCCGGTCGCGCTGAACAAGGGCGTCTACGACGGTGCTTAAGGCCGGTTCGGGCAGTTCATCCGGACAGCAGCAAGCGAAGCGGCACGACGACGCCCTGGATGGGTCGCAGAACACGAAGCAGATCGAAGGAAAATCGTAATGTATGGATTGGACGGGAAGACGGTTCTGGTCACGGGCGCCAGCGGCGGGATTGGCGGCTCCACGGTCAAGCAACTCGTCGCTGCAGGCGCCAGAGTGATCGCCAGTGGCCGTTCGGCCGAGGCACTCGATGCGCTCGCGGCGACAACTGGCTGCCGGACCCTGCCCTTCGATCTCGAATCGGAGGACAGTGTCCGCGGGGCGGTAGAGGGCCTCGACCTTTACGGCGTCGTGAACTGCGGTGGATGGGGCGGCGAGATCGCGACGCCCATGGAGACGGACATCGCTGTCTTCGACAAGGTCGTGGCGATCAACGCACGTGGTGCGCTGCTGGTCACCAAATACGCGTCACAGTCCATGATCCGTCTGCAGAAGGGCGGCTCGATCGTCAACGTGTCGAGCCAAGCGTCGCTTGTGGCACTGCATGGCCACATTTCTTACGGCGCGTCGAAGGGTGCCCTCGATAGCATCACGCGTGTATCAGCGCTTGAACTCGGGAGATACGGCATCCGCGTGAACAGCGTGAACCCGACCGTCATTATGACGCCCATGTCGGCCTGGTACTGGGGTCGGCCAGAAATCGGGGAACCGGTTCTCAAGACGATGCCTCTCGGGCGCTGGGCGACCGAAGACGAGGTCGCGGCGCCCATCGTGTTCCTGCTTGGCGACGGCGCCAGTATGATCTCGGGCGTATCTTTGCCGATCGACGGCGGCTTCACGATCGCCTGAACGAGCGATCGGCAGGGCATTGTCCCTGATCAGCCGCTCTGCGTCCCCCGGAGGCTCTTGATCTCGCGAGAATGGAGCCATGACGAGGCGCCGCCCACGTTTCCCGAGGTCCGCGAGCGGGCGGTCATGATCGTGCGGGAGCACCGGCGCGAGAACAGCCCGAAGTTGGAATGGGCAGCCTGTGTGTCGGATCAACGCGAGCCGCAGGCTTGCGGTCATGATGCACGCTGACCGTCTCGGGCGGAAGGTCCGCTGCTGGCGGGACCCAGTTCGGGCAGGCGATCGGGCGATGGTCGACCACCGTGTCGCGCTCACCAGCGATGGCGCTGCTGTGGCCATCGTGTCCGGGCTGGACGCCATCGGTGCGGCCTGGACGATGCACGCCCCGACTTGGCCGAGCGCTGCAGCTTCGACACCGGCTCGATCGGTTCCTGCTTGCTCAGGCGATCGAGGTCGTTGCGGCTGATGCCACTGGGGAAATCGGCTCTCATCAGGTTGTTCTTCTGATGATTGCAAATCAGCCGACGATGCTCGGCACCGGTCGCGTCATGCAACCCCGTGGATAATGCTGTTCGCGGCAGAGCGGTGAGCCCGATCCGGGCGCTCAGGTGCTTGAGATTCATCACCATGGTGCCGATCCTAGCCGCTGTGTCGACCGTGGCTCAATACCGTTGCGATCTCACATCCGCTCGCAACAATTGTGGCTCCAAAACCGATCGTTCTGCTGTCCACCCGCTTACGTCGTGCCGAACTGAGCCTGCGCTTCCATCGGACGCTCCGAACGTCCGCTCAGGGTCAGGATCTAAACCTGAGCGCGGATACGACAAGGTCCTTTCCCTGCGCAGGTCGGCGCGACCGACAAGTCGCGAACCATAGTCTCTAGCCGTCCCCCAACCTGTCTCCGGGCAGGGAGGCCGTTGGACCGGTGGAAGGGCTCGAGCGGCCTGGGCGGAGAAGTCCGCGGTGTACAGAGGTCACCAAGGCTTTGAAGGAGACCGGTCGACCCTGCGCCATCTGCAGAGCACCAGTTACACCTGCTTCTCTTGGGTAAAGACCTAAGGATTCAGGCCTAAGAACTATGTTGGTGGGCCACGCAGTCAGATCCAACCTTGTCTCTGAAGGTGGGCATTCCCTGTTACGAGGGAAACAGCAGGGAAAATGCTCCGACACAGCCATCTCAAGCACGAACTCGCCATCAAATCCTTAGCGGCAGTAGTAGGTTGCGATGTTTTTCCCTGCTCTGACGATAAGGGAAATTGTGTGATCTATCAGGGAACCACTTCCTCAGAACAGGGAGCGATCGTGGGTGTTCAGCCAATCCACCTTGCGGGAGCCATCGACTTTTAAATTCCGGTTGAGAGGCCGCTGTCGAGCCATCCCGGGCATAGCGTAGGACAATGGCTTCGCTTGCACGCGGCTGTTCACCCCCGGAATCAGACTGCATCGAAGGGTGGCTCGACATCCGAAGACTCTCCCGACAGCAACTCGCTGCCCGATCGGTCCGCCCGAGCCTCCCGGCTGGCCACTTCGAGCGACACGCTGCAGACCTCAGGCGACCTGCCAGTGAGGGGAGTGGCGCCCGCTCGCTGATGTGGCGCAGGGCTCCACGTCGATGATCCGGGTGTCGCCGAGCCGTTCGGTCTGCCGCATACGCGGTCCCGCGTCGATGTGCCGGATCGATTTCGTCTGCCGGTCCGACATTCCGATGGGGCGTGTGGCTGCGCGCGACCTTCGACATCCTTGGGGTTCACCGAACATGACATACGTGATTGCGATCCGCGCCGGCGGCCAGACGCTGGCGTTGGGTCTCCCCGAGCGCGGCATGCCAATTGTCCTCGGCCTGTTCCAGGGCGGAGATGTGGAGCTGTCGGCCGGCCTGCCAAGCCTCGCCCAGCCGCCACTGTGCCACAACGGCGTCGAAGGCGCCCCACCCGAGGCAACGTTGCTGCCCACCGGCGCCTTCGGCTTCTTCGCCTGGCCGGCACTCGCCGGCCACCGCGACGGGCGTGACTGGACGCTGCTTTTCGCGGACTGGAGCGCCGAGGAGCGCCCCGGCGCGGCGGTGCTGCGTGCGGTGGACAGTGCTGCGAGCCTTGAGATTGCGCTCTATGTCGCTGGCACAGCCTCTGGCGTATGGACGGTGCGCTCAGAGGTGACGAACCTCGCCCGCACGCCCTTCTCGCTCGACCGCTGCATGGCGGGCACGATGGCCGTGCCGCGCGTGGCCGACTGCCTCGTCGTTCACGACGGCGGGTGGGGCCGCGAGTTCTACGCCGTCGAGGAGCGGCTCGGAGTCGGTACTTGGTTGCGCGAGAGCCGCCGCGGTCGCACCTCGCACGACCGCTCGCCGACGTTGTTCCTGCGGCAGGAGGACGGCCCGGCCTGGGGCTTCCACCTGGGCTGGAGCGGCAACCACGTCCTCTGCATCGACCCGCTGCAGGACGGTCGTCGGCTCATTCACGCCGGCGAACTGTTCGAACCGGGCGAGATGCGTCTCGAGCCTGGCGACGCCTACGCGAGCCCGACCCTGCATTGGGCGCGGGCACCTGACCTTGCCGCCGTCGCGGCCGCGTTCCGGGCGCATGTGCGCGCCGACGTGCTGTCCTGGTCGGGCGGGGCGATGCGGCCGCGGCCCGTGACGCTGAACACCTGGGAGGGCAACCACTTCCACCACGACCAGGGCGACCTCATCCGCCAGGCGGAGGCGGCGGCAGCGCTCGGCGTCGAACGCTTCGTGCTCGATGACGGGTGGTTCGGGCGCCGCGACGACGTCACCTCCTCGCTCGGCGACTGGACGGTCGACCGCCGCAAGTACCCGGACGGGCTCGGGCCGCTTGTCGAGCGCGTGACCGCGCTCGGCATGGAGTTCGGCCTGTGGTTCGAACCCGAGATGGCCGACCCCGACAGCGACCTGCTGCGCGCTCACCCAGATTGGGCGCTTCAGGTCGAGGGGCGGCCGGTGCCGCTGTCGCGCCACCAGCTCGTGCTCGACCTGACCCGACCCGACGCGGCCGACCACGTTTTTGAGCAGATGGACGCGGTACTCTCCGCCCACTCGGTGCGCTGCATAAAGTGGGACATGAACCGCGACTTGGCGGCGGCTGCGGGCGAGGATGGGCGCGCCGCGGCCGCGCGCCAAACCCGTGCTGCCTACGCGCTGATGGACCGGGTCCGCGCTGCCCATCCGGGGATCGAAATCGAGAGCTGCGCCTCGGGCGGGGGCCGGGTCGACTACGGCGTGCTGTCGCGTGCTCATCGCGTGTGGCTGTCGGACTGCACCGATGCCCTCGACCGCCTCGCCATCCAGTCCGGCGCAGCCCTGTTCCTGCCGCCCGAGGTGGTGGGCTGCCACGTATCGGCCTCGCCAAACCACGCTACCGGACGGCGCCATTCCCTCGCATTCCGTGCCGTCGTGGCCATAGACGGACATTTCGGCATCGAGCTGAACCCGCTGGAACTTTCTGGCGACGAGCACGAGGAACTCAAAAGTTGGATCGCGCTCCACAAGAGTTTGCGCCCGCTGTTTCACGGGGGCGGAGGGCTGTTCCGGCACCCGATCGCCGATGGGCGTCATGTCCATGGCGCGGTCGGCGAGACCCGGGCCGCCGTGGTCGTGGCGCAGGCCGGGCAGATGATGCGCCAGGGGCCGGACAACGTGCGGGTGCCCGGCCTGCCGCGTGGCCTCTGGCGCGTGGCCGCCGTGCATCCGGCCGAGCCGGCCTTCACACGCTCTACTCGGGCGCGCGACGCCGTGCTGCGCGGCGAGGTGGCCTTTGCGGCTGATGAACTCGCGACGGTCGGCATCCCCCTACCGCCGCTCAGGCCCGAATCAGCTTTGGTCATGGAATTGGCCATCGAGCCGGCTGCGTGACTGATCGTCTGCTCAGACGTCGTGGCCGCGCGACAGCAGCTGTTCCGCTGTCGACCCATCCCAGGCGTAGTGGCTCTTTTTCGGCGATTCCAGAAGCCGCCGTTGGAGCTCGTGTCAGGCAGAACGCAGATAACAGAAGTTATCGGCCGAATTGAGTGCTTGTTTGCAGCCCCGGCCGTCGGCGGATGGAGCTGGCCCGTCGGGATGCTGCAACCTGAGGCGCTCGAACCGATAGAACGAGCATCGGAGGACGATCATCGTGGGTGAAAGCCACCTCATCGGGCTCGACTACGGCAGCGAGTCGGCCCGGGGCGTCCTCATCGCTGTCCGCAGCGGAGCCGTGGTGGCGACCCACACTTACACCTACACCCATGGCGTCATGTCCTCCGCCGTGCCGGACGGGACCACGATGCCGTCGGGTTGGGCCCTGCAGGACGCATCCGACTACGAGGAGGCCGCGGCGGCGATCCTCGGCGCGCTGGGACGCGGCCGCACCGTGCGCGGCATCGGGCTCGGTGTCACCGCCAGCTCGCCCCTGCCGGCGATGGGGGACGGCACGCCGCTGTCGCGCCCGCATCCCGGCATGCCGCACGCCTACGTCAAGCTGTGGAAGCACGCGGCCGCGCAGGTGCAGGCGGATCGGATCAGCGCGCGCGGGGGCGACCACCTGGCCGACGTCGGCGGTCGCCTGTCCGCCAACAGCCTGCTCGCCAAGGCGGCTGAGATGGCAGAGGAGGCGCCCATCCTCTGGGCGGAGGCGGAGCGCTTCATCGAGGCGGGCGACTGGCTGGCATGGCGCCTCACCAGCCGCGAAACGCGCAGCGCCGCTTTCGCGGCCTACAAGGCTGGTTGGCGGGCCGGTTTCGGCTATCCGGCCGACATCGTTCCGGGACTGGATGCGAAACTCGGCGAGGTCCACCCCGTCGGCACGGCGGCGGGCGCGCTGACGCCGGCGTGGCGCGAGCGCACCGGCATCGGCGGCGAAGCCGTCGTGGCCGTGCCGGTCATCGACTCGCACACCGTCGTGCCCGCCACGGGCGCGGTCGAGGGCGGCACGCTGGTGGCCGCGCTCGGCACCTCGGCGGTCTACCTGCTGCTCGACGACGTCGGGCGCCCGCTGCCGACGGGCATCGAGGGGAGGACGCTCGGGGGCGTCGTCCCCGGCCTGTGGTGCCACGAGGCCGGGCAGGCCGCCTTCGGCGACGTGCTCGGCTGGTTCGTGCGCGCCTTTCCGCGCGGGGCCGGCGTCGAGGACAGCTTCGCCAACTACGACGCGGCGGCAGCAGCCCTGGCGCCCGGCGAGGCCGGCGTGGTCGCGCTCGACTGGTGGAACGGCAACCGCGTGCCGCACGGCGACGCGCGCCTGAGCGGCCTCCTCGCCGGCATGACGCTCCGGACGACAGCCGTCGACCTCTACCGGGCCCTGCTGGAGTCGCTGTGTTTCGGCGCCCGCGCGGTCGTCGACCGCTTCACCGACGGTGGGTTGCCGGTCGAGCGCGTGGTGATGACGAGCGGGCTGTCCCTCGCCAGCCCGCTGCTCATGCAGATCATGGCCGACGTGCTCGGCCGCGACGTCGCCGTGCCCCGTCGGGCGCAGCTCACAGCCGTCGGGGGCGCGATCCACGCGGCCGTGAGTTGCGGCGTCGCGCGGGATTACGGCGAGGCGGCGCGCCGCTTTGGGGCGTGGAACACGATCCTGTATCGGCCGGACCCGGCAGCGGGGGCGCGCTACGACACGCTGTACCGCGCCTACCGGACGCTCGGCGACGCCCCCGCGACGCGAGACGCCATGCATGTGCTTCGCGCCGCGACGGCTCACCAGATCGTGTAGCCGCAGTCGACGGTCAGCACGGTTCCGGTCACGGCGCTCGCGGCGTCGCTCGCCAGGAACAGCACCGCCGAGGCGATCTCGTCGCCCCGCGCCGGACGCCGCATCGGCGTGTTCTCCATCCATACCGGGTAGAGGCCGGGGGCGCCGAAGCTGTGCGCCGACATCGGCGTGTCGACGTAGGTGGGCGCCACCGCGTTGACCCGCACGCCCCGCGCCGCCCACTCGCCCGCGAGCGAGCGCGTCATGTGGTGCACTGCCGCCTTCGAGGCGTTGTAATGGGCCTGCCGCTGCGGCTTGCTGGAGATCAGCCCTGACATCGACCCCATGGTGACGATGGCGCCGCGACCGCGACCCAGCATGGCCCGGCCGAAGGCGCGGCAGCACCAGAAGGAGCCGTGCAGGTTGACGTCGATGACGTGCAGCCACGCCTCGTCCGGCATGTCCTCTGCGCCGCGGTCGGGCAGCGCGATGCCGGCGTTGGCGACGAGGATGTCGACGGCGCCGTGGCGTGCGTCGCCCTCGGCCGCGGCCCGCTCGACCTCGTCCGACCGCGTGACGTCGAGCAGGACGGTTTCGGCGTCGTGGCCCTTGGCGGCCAGGGCGGCCCGGCCCTGCTCCAGCAGCGCGGAGTCACGGTCCGCGATGATCACCCGCGCGCCGGCCTCGGCGAGCGCTTCCGCCGAGGCGAGGCCGATGCCGCGCCCCCCGCCGGTGATGAAGGCCACGCGGCCCGTCAGGTCGTTCTTCTCGCGATACATGCGCGTTTCCTCCCGATCCCTGCCGCGGCCGGAGCCGATGGTCGGCACCGTTCTGCCGTCCGGACCCCGTCCAACGTTCGGAGACGCGCCGAGATCGGCCGCCGCCGGGCAGGCACGCAGAAGACCGTCGGCAGGACGATTGCGGTCCCCGGAACCGACCGCTAGAATCTGTCAGGCTTCAACTGAAGCGGAGCTTCGATTGAAGCCGTTGAACAGCCCCGCTTTTTCCAGGCTGGCGTGTGTCAGCAGCAGCATGACACACGCTAGATCGCCCGCAGGAGTGTCCCCGAAAAGCCTGCGCCCGAGGACGATTTCGCGACCCGGCGCGATCCTCGCCTGCGCGTCCTCATCCCGATGGTGGTCGCCGTGGCGTTCCTGATGGAACAGCTCGACTCGACGATCATCACGACGGCCATCCCCGACATGGCGGCGAGCCTGCACGCGACCCCCGTGCAGATGAACCTGGCGGTGACCACCTACGTCCTGGCCCTGGCGATCTTCATCCCGGTCAGCGGCTGGTTCGCCGACCGCTTCGGCTCGCGCCGGATCTTCGTCGCCGCGCTGGTGGTGTTCACCCTCGGCTCGGTCGCCTGCGGGGCGGCGCAGACCTTCCCGATGCTGGTCGCGACGCGGGCGGTCCAGGGCCTCGGCGGCGCCATGATGACCCCGGTCGGGCGTCTGATCCTGCTGCGCAGCTTCCCACGCCGCGACCTCGTGAAGGCCATGACCTACACCACCCTTCCGGCCATCCTGGGGCCGGTCGCCGGTCCGCTGTTCGGCGGCGTCATCACCACCTACGCGTCCTGGCGGTGGATCTTCTTTGTCAATATCCCGTTCGGGCTCGTCGGCATCCTGCTGGCGCTCCGCTTCGTCGAGGACACCCGTGCCGACGCGAGGACGCCGTTCGACGTGCCGGGCTTC
>NZ_QYBB01000027.1 GCF_004137685.1 Lichenibacterium minor
GGGCGCTGCAGCTTCAGCACCAGTTCGATCAGTTCGTCCTTGCTCAGTCGCTCGAGATCACCGCGGCTCATGCCACTGAAGGAATCAGCCTTCTTCACGCCGCGCAAGTCGTCGTTGCACCTCGGCCGACCATGCTCGGAGCCGGTCGCCTCAAACCACCCCGTGGGTAGATACTGACAAGACGTCATTATGTCGAAGTTTCTGATCACTGAGCCCTTTTCATTCCGCACTATCTTGTCCATTCTCATTCTCATGCCATCCCATACCGGAACTAGAATGCGCTCCACACAAACAACACTTCTATCGAAACTCCGCCATGTCGGCCTTCCCGAGGACTTAGCACGAGATCGCCTTCTCGATACCGCTCGAGCGGCCGAGCTCTGCGGTTATAGTATCGCTCACTTTCGACGCCTGTATCGTACAGGCAAGGTGCCAATCCCGATCAGAATCAACGGCCGCAAATGCGGGTGGCCCGCTAGGCAGCTTCTCGAATTTATTTCTTCACAGAGTAATACGCTTTTGAGGTAAGATTAACCCCTGCTTTCAAGTCAGGGCAATACAGCTTGCGTCTCGTCTCGCGCACACTGCCTGAAATCCTGTTCCAAAAGGGGTAGGCCACAGAGGGATGCGTTTGGGCCTGGAGCCTGCCCATCCCTGTACGTTCGATCCCAAAACCGAACTTTTGGACCAAGCACTAAGTTTCGCATCAAAGGCGAATAGACCAATCAGCAACAAGTTAATACGACGCATCCCGTCCGCCGAGATGCAACCGCCTACCTTTGCCGAAGCGGGCGCGTGCCGACCGAGGCCGTTACTAAAACTGTGTGACAACCTTTTCGTAGCGCCTCACCTTCATCTTCGCAAGTTAGAAGATCAGTCGGTTCTGCCGACACCGCCGGTCCGCGTCCGCTCGCCCCGATAATGCGAGTTATTCATGTACGATGATGACAAACTTCGAAAACCCCCCAGAAATCTACGAATGGATTACAGGTATATAGATCAGGAAGATCTCTCGAACCCTGGTAGTGAGTACACACGTCATGCCGATTTTCAGGAGGAAGTTGTGAAGTTTTCACTCTTGGACTTCCTTTCAGAACATGTTCCCGATCCGGGTTTTATCGCTGGTCTGTTTCCCCGCGGAGACGTCTCCCTCATCGTTGGCGACACCGCGGTCGGCAAGAGCATGCTCGCGATGCAGCTGGCGGTGAGCGTAGCCGCGAATCGATCTTTCCTAGGCCAGTCAACCGATACGAGGCCCGAGAAGGGAAACGTGCTCGCCTTGTTCAGGGAAGACATAAAATCGAAGGTGCACAAACGTCTTACTAAGATTATCTCGGATCTGTCGATCCCTCCTGAGATCGCTGCCCCGCACCTGCGCGTCCATTGGCTGAGTCCCGAGTACAGAGAACTTTGTACTATCTGGCGTAATTGCGAGCCGACCACCGGGTGGGCCCTTCTCAACGAGATCATCGATCAACTCAAGCCGGTAGATCTGCTCATCATCGACACGCTCAAGATTGCGTTCGACGATGAGATGACCGGCCCGCTCTCTGTCCGTAGGTTCGTAGCCGCTTTGCGTGATCTAGCGATCGCACGCAATATAGCCATCGTGTGTGTAAGCCACACCAACAAGGAAGGAAAGGCGGCTGGCACCACGGAATGGCCGAACCATGTTCGTGCGGTGTTTCGCATTGCGAAACACTACGATCACTACCTCTTCGAATGTCTTAAGACGAACTATGACAGGTCGACAGTGGCTCAGCCACTCGTTCGTACGGCGAACGGCGCGTTTGCACTCTTGCCAGAACCAGAGATGGCGACCCGGAGGGCAGCGATCGACAAATCTCAGAACTCACGCTGCCGCGAGTTGTTTTTGGCAGCAATTCGTACGTGTTCCGAAACGTCCGGCCGTCAGAAGGAGGGGTTCTCGCGCCACAAGAAGGCGAGGAACTACGCGCCCAAAGCCATCGCGGTCTCTCTGCGAGCACAAAAGATCAAGGTCACACAGGCCCAGCTTGAAACTGTCATGGAGGCGCTTCTCAGCGAGGGCTTGCTCATCGAGATGCGTAAGCCACGCAAACACGCGACTATGGTTCTGGCAGTCTCGGAGTCGACGGAGGGTGTCCAAGGTTCAGGTCATCTATTCGAGGCCGTAAAGGACCTTAGGCCGGACAGTGATACAGGAAGCCATTGATCCGCAACACGAAGCTCGTGCGGAGCCGCTGTCCGAGGTTTGAGCGGAGAAGAGTAGAACATCCAAGGAAGGGCAGATCCGTAACTCAGGCGGTGGCCCCTCCCCACCTATCATCGAGAGCCAATCAGTGATGTCCCGCCACCGCTTCTCCACCGCCGACGTCCTCGCCGCATTCCGCACCCACGGCGTGGAGCCGACGTTCACGAGCTACACCGACCCGAGCCAGCGCTTGAGTTTCCTTTGCGCGTGTCCCGAGCGGAGTCCGGGTGAGACCACGTTCCGCGCAGTCCATTACCAACGGATCGTTCCGCTGTGCCCGAAGTGCAAGACAGAGGACCGTCAGGACCGAATGCGAGCAAACCGCCGCGTGCTGGCCCTTTCGTCGACGCCGAAAGCCCGATCCGCAGTGGACAGGCACGCGGCGGTCGTCGAGAGGTACCGACAGCTCTTCGCCGAGCACGGGGTCACCCCGTTGGCCGACTACCTCGGACGCGCAACCCCCATCCCATTCGTGTGCCGAGGTTCGTGCAACGCCTTGCGCGGTTCCATTATGCCCGCGGCTCTTCGGGGCGGTCAGGTGCCTCGGTGCCGTAAGTGTCAGGACGCGATCCGCCTTCGCGGCGAGGATCACCCCCGTTGGAACGATGAGCGGACACCGAAGGAAAGGGCTGGTGACCGCACGGCTCACGACAAACGTTGGGATAAGGAGGTCGTCCGAGCCCACCAGGGCATGTGTGTCATTACGGGTGACCCCGGCACGGCGCCACATCATATATACGCGTGGATCAGCTACCCGGAGCTTCGGCACCTACTTCAGAACGGGACCTGTCTGACCGAGAAACTTCACGTCGAGTTCACCGCGCGGTTCCCGGACGGTCGGAACACCCACGCCGACTTTGTAGCCTTCTACGAGGAAAAGACCGGTTGCCCTTGCCCCATCCCCGACCCCATGTTGCTGCCCCAGTCCGAGTTGATCTTTGTCGAATGAGGAGCCGAGGCAAGGAGAAGCTCTTAGAGCCGAGAAAGTCTCCTTGCTGTATCTATCACATTTTTCAGTATTGCCGACCGAACTGAGCTCAGCGCTCAATCAGCTTATGTGAGGAACTCGTGCTGTTTCAAGACCGTCGTCGCTGCACCTGTTTCCATGAGGCAGGTCACGCAGTGCTCCGTTGGTGGCTGGGGCACGACGCCGACTACGCGATGGTTCTCCCACTAGCCGCGGCCTTGGCCGCCGCGAGAGCGCCTGACCGATATGGTCGGCCGCAGGTCGTGGAAGCAACAGTGTATGGGTACGCCATCGCTACTCCCGAAATCTACAAACGGCACTTGGCCAACGCCAGAGCGAATGACCTCAGGCTGCCGGAGAGGTGCGCCGCGCGTGTCGCGATGGCGTTGATGAATTGCTACGCCGGTCCCGTGGCGGAAGCCCGATATACCCGGAAATCGCTCGTCGCTTGCATCATCGCCGGAGGCAGCGGAGACATGGAGAGCATGGACCGTATCTTGGCTGCATGGTTCGATGACGAGTCAGATCGTTCCGCAGCGAGGGACGAAGCGATAAGTATGACCAGGGCTTTCGTGCGTTCCCCAAAGGCGTGGGCGGCGATCTGTGTTGTTGCGCGTGCATTGCAGCAGCGCGGCGAACTCGATGGAGTCGTGATCGCCTCCCTTTGCACCGCAATCTATGGAGACGCGCCTGAGCATGACGCTTGGGCGCTGCGGTGGCCACCCACCTCGGAAGAGATCCAATCAGGTTGCATTCCGCCCCACCGTCAAGCAGAGGCGGCCTGAGAGTTGGGATGGATCGTCTCAAAGCATGAAGACCAGTGGCCCGCTCCCGAACCGGTGCCCCCGGACGGGCTTCGCGCCTACCTGCCTTCAACCGATCACGCCACAACGCCGGCCGCCCAGGCCCTCATGGAGCTCGACGCCGTGCTGCCGGCCCACGCCGACGCATTCCAACGCCTCGACCGGGCGGAGACCCGCTCCATCGCGGTCAGAGGCTGCGTGGGCACCAATCAGCCAGGGGAGGCCGCCGGTGCGCCTCGGGCTGATCGGTGCCCACGGCGCAGCGGAGGGACCCCATCGATGTCGACGGCAGCCTCGTGCCTTGCGAGGCGACCTTGCTGTCGGGGAAGAAGGAGGCGTACACATTGATGCGCATGAGGTACGGCACCACCTACGCCCTTGCAGACTTCTGCGATCGTCTGGTCCCCAAGAGCGGTGAGATCGATCGAGAACTGCTCAAGGAAACTTTTGACGGCTTGCGCCGCCTTGCGCAGGTTCAAAGTGGAAATCCCTGGATGACGCTGCACGCGACGACGTCGGCTGGAGTCTGGATCAACTATCGCGGCTTTCCCTACTGCCTGATCAACCCGGCTAAGAGCTTTCTGCGCATCGGCGCCGCTTACAAGCACGCCGATGCAGCCCACAAGCTGAAGGTATTCATCGAGGCAGAGCTACACCAGGACAGCGTCGAAGAGATTGAGGGTGACGACCTGCAGCAATGGCGGATACACCCGGCCGCACTCTCCAAGTTTTGGACTTTCTTCGAGAAGCTCGAGTGTCCCAGCCCATCGGAGCTGGAAACTATGGCAGGAAGGCACCCCCGCTTCTTCTCCAGCGAAGACCGCGTCACGGCGCTCGAAGAGTTCGAAAAGGCCGGGCGCTTCTGCCCCGGTGTCGGGGGAAAGACCCTTCGCCATAAACTCGAACCTGGAGAGCCGATCGAGTTCGACCATATCATCCCGCATTCGCGGGGCGGAGCGAGCACGTACTGGAACCTGAGCATCCTTTGCGCTGCCTGCAATCGACTGAAGGCGGCGACGGCGGCCTGATTGACCACTTCAGAACTGAGCTTGGCGGGTGTAAGCATGGCGAGCATTGATGATCTCGCAACTCTCGAAGCGCAACTCATCGAGCTTGCGCGTCAGTTATCCTCCGACCCATCGCTGCGCCTCGCAGCACCGTTCGTGTCCGGGTCACTGGCGGCTCAAGACGACACGGACATTCTGCTCGTCGGCAAGGCGACGGCGGGCGAATGGTATTCGCATAATTATAGTTTTGATCCTTCCCCGGAAGCGAGAAGGTCTTGCACGGTCGATTTCTTACGGTGGGTGGCGTCCGGCGGGTACAAGTCCGCGTTCTGGTCGTTCGCGAAGGGCATCTCGGCCAAGACAGCCCGCGACGGTGCGTCACCGCTGTCCAATCTGGTCTGGTCAAACGTCGCAAAGCTCGGAGTGACGGTCGGCAACCCGGAAGGTAGGGTGTTGGCAGCTCAGACCGGCCGGTGTGCGGAGCTGTTGGCGGCGGAGATCGCGTACTACAAACCGAAGATCGTGGTCTTCGTCACCGGAAGTTACGGAGGGGCGATTATCGAAAAGGCAACCGGGACGCAGCCGACTGCTTGGGAGCATTCCGCAACCGGTTCAGCGTGGCTACGCGCGCAAGATGGCTATCCTCCCATGCTCCTGCTTCCCCATCCGCAAGGGAAGTCGCGCGAGAAGACCGAGACTTGGATTGCCACGGTGGCCCGACTGGCAGGCGGCGAGAACATCCAGGCATGATGGATCGAGTGAATGCATCGATCGAACCTGATAAATCTGATCTATGGGTGCGCCCTCGTCTACGGCGTCTATGCCTCCCTCAGACCCATCTTGCGCCGGAGAGCCGAGGTGCAGCGGCTCCTCGCTGGTCTTGATGGACAGGCCCCGATGTTGACCCCCGAAGACCTCGCCCCATTTTTGTCGAAATTTAAGCGATAATGAATCACACCAGAGTGCACGCGCTCTGCCTTATTCACATTACAGGTGTTTTAAGCTGGCATAGGTTGTGGCGCGCTGCCTCAGCTATCACCCCTGCGGTCGAACCTCGATGCCAGCTCACAACCGCTATGGCCGCCCTGCCCCGCCCCTGTACCCGTCATGGCGATCCGGTCGGTCGCGTATTAGGCTGCCCGGATCGAGCCGGCCTGCTGAGAGCTACCCATCGCCCCCTGAGCTTCGAGCCCCTGGGAGGGACCCGTGCCTCGGTAGGATTCCACGGTGGATGCCTGGTGGGGAGTCCGCGCCTTCGAGCGCCAGTACAGGGATCGGCAGGCACTGCGGCGGCTCGAAGCCGATGGAGAGTGTCGTGGACGATCGAGGTCGGGATTGGTTCGTGGGCGTCGACTGGGCATCGCAGACGCACCATGTGTTCGTGATCGATGCCCAGGGCCGCAAGCTCGGCGAGCGCGGTTTCACCCACGGTGGCGAGGGGCTGGCCGAGATGGCGGCCTGGATCGAGAAGCAGGCCGGGGCTGCCCCGGATGCCGTGTCGGTCGCCATCGAGGTGCCGCACGGCCCCGTGGTGGAAAGCCTGATGGAGCGCGGCTTCCGGGTCCACGCCATCAACCCCAAGCAGCTTGACCGCTTCCGAGACCGGTTTTCGCCGGCCGGTGCCAAGGACGACAGCCGTGACGCGCACGTGCTGGCCGACGCGCTGCGGACGGACCCGCGCTGCCTGCGTCGCCTGGAACCGCTGGATCCCACCATCGTCGAGTTGCGGGAGTGGTCCCGCATCAGCGATGATCTGCGCCACGAGCGCAATCGGCTCGGCAATCGTGTTCGAGAACTGTTGTGGCGCTACTATCCGCAAATGCTGGAGCTGGCCGACGACGTCGCGGCGCCCTGGTTCCTAGAATTCTGGAAGCTCGTGCCGACACCGGAGAAGGCCAAGAAAATTCGTGAGGGCACTGTCGCTCGACTGTTGAAGACGCATCGCATCCGGCGCTTCACTGCAGCTCAGGCCCTCGAGCGCCTGCGCGCAACACCGGTAACCGTCGCACCTGGCACGGTGAGCGCGGCCACAGCCCATCTCGAGGCAGTGGCCAAGCGGCTCCAGCTCGTTTACCGCCAAATCGCAGACGCCGACGCCCAGCTCGACCGGCTGACCGAAAAACTGGCCGAGGCTGCCAACGCGCCGGGGCGGGACAAAGAGCAGCGCGACGTGACGATCCTGAGATCCCTGCCGGGAGTCGGAAGGATCGTCGCCGCCACGCTGCTCGCAGAAGCGTCCGAAGCCCTGCAGCGACGAGACTACCAAGCCCTGCGCTGCTTGTCCGGCGTGGCGCCCGTCACCAAGCGATCCGGCAAGAGCTGCATCGTCCTGCTGCGACAGGCCGCCGACGTCCGATTGCGAAACGCCGTCTATCACTGGGCCCGCGTCGCCGCCCAGAACGACCCCATCTGCAAGGCCCGCTACAAGGCCCTGCGAGCACGCGGCCACGGCCACGCCCGGGCGCTCCGTTCCGTGGCCGACCGGCTCCTCGGCGTGGCCTGCGCCATGCTGAAAAGCCGCTCCGTCTTCGACCCCAAACTCACCGCAAAAACCACTTGATAAACGGTGGGGAGTCCCCCCCCCCCACTCTACCTCGACCGCTCCGCGTATAAATCTTGCCGTTCAGAATCAGGACGGCAAGGCTCTGAAGTCTTCTATCCCGTCCGGAAGCTGACTCCGACGGCGCCATCCCGGGCGCCGCGGGAGACCGACTTCATGGCTGACCTCGACCCATCGCCCCTGACACGCCGCCGCCCTTCCTTCGATCCTCTCCTCACGCCCGACCAGCGCGAGGCGCTCCTCGCCAACGGGCGGCGTACCGCGGCCGGCGCCGACATCGACCCCCGCCCCGTGGTCAAGCTTTTCACGCCCGATGCCAACGCGACGTGGCTTCTGACCGAGCTCGACCCCGGCGAGCCCGATCGAGCCTTCGGTCTTTGCGACCTCGGCCTCGGCTTCCCCGAACTCGGCTACGTCGCCATGTCGGAGGTCCGTGCCCTCCGCGGCCCGCTCGGGCTGCCAGTCGAGGCCGACCAAGGCTTCATAGCGGATAGACCCCTATCGAACTATGCCGCCGTAGCCCAGGGTGAGGGCCGCATCACGGCGTGACGGGGCGATCAACCCCTTTTCCGGCCGGCCTTCATCGGTGCGGGCGGCGGCTCGCCCGCCTCCGGCTCGCGCAGGAGCTCGCCGACCGGCACGGACAGGGCAGCGGCGATCCGGTCGAGGATGTCGAGCGTGGGGTTCTCGGTCTGTTGTTCGAGGCCGCCGAGGTAGCCCCGATTCACGGCCGCGTCGGCGGCCAGCCGCTCTTGGGAAAGCCCTTGGGCCACCCGAACGCGCCGCATGTTCCAGGCCAGGAGCTCTTTCCCCTTCATGACGCATTGGGGAACAGGCCGGGCACTTTCTAACCACCCGCTATAGCAGTACGTTTGAGTGAGCCTCACGACGCTAGCGGGGCGAATCAGGGCGGGAGCGGCGATGTCCCAGAACGAGTCCCACACCTCTCCAAAGAGTGGAGGAACGGGCGCGACCTCCGATCCGTCAGGCACCACACCCGGCCGGTCCATAAAGGGGTATGGGGTCGCCATGTCGTCCTTCCTCGACCGCTACCCTGTCATTCGCCGCCGCAAGTGGTTCATCGCTTGGTCCGTCGCGCCGCTCCTCGCGGCGGGAGTGTTGGTCGCCACGCACCGCGTGGAGGCATCGGGGGATCCGGACGTGAGTTGCTCGTCGTACACCGCGGTCCAACTCGTGGGCGACATCGTCAAGGAGCGGGTCTTCGCCAGCGGGGCTAAGGTGATGCTCGATTCCGACCGGTTCGGCGGCAAGCTCGTCGACATCGCCGTGGTTTCGGACAAGCCATTGACGTGCTCGGCCTCTTTCGTCCCGACCCTCGCCTTCAGCAAGGCTGTCCTGGACGATGCTGCCAAGGCGGGAACCTCCAAAGCGGCGCTCGACGAGTTCCACAGCAACGCCATCGACAAGTACAGCGCCATGCTAAAGTATAAGGTCCGCGACAACGGCTCCGGTAAGATCTACATCACGGTTATCGAGGGCTTGGACGCCTTCGATGATTGACCCTACAAAACTGCCTTTTCTCCCCGGCATCTATCCAGAACGGCCACAGAAGACCTCCCGACCGGCTCGGGATGGTTGGAGGATCCATGAACTTATCGAACCTGTTGCGTTTCGGGGCTCTCGTCTTCCTACTCACCTCGGAGTCGAGCGCGAAGGCAGACAGCGAAGCCCTCTCGGCTATCGCGACTCTCCCGTGTGATGAGCTCGGGTACAACAACCTGAGCCGCAACTCGCAAGGCGACGCCCCTTTCGGCATCCCGCTCCGCCAATGGGACCAGGAAGCGGTGTCATCGATCTACGACCGCATCCGCGCCTGTTCGGGGGAGATCGACCCGGTCCAGGCTCGCCTCGCTCAACAACAAGGCTCGCGCTTCCTCGACGGAATCGTGCGGCGCGCGGCCAGCGCCCGCGCAGGCGCCCAGCGGGATGTCGCCCTGATGGAGACGATCCAGAAGAACTTGGCGGACATCGAAACTTCGACGCTTCCGCCGGATCAGATTCTATCCAAGCTCGATGGAGTGCAGGCCGGAGTCCAGGCGGTGTCCCGAGCGTTGCCGCCGGACATTCGTGACGCCTTTCAGAGGCGGATCGACGCGAAGAGGGCCGCACTCAATGCCGTCTTGCAGGCCCAAGCCGAGAGAGAACAGAAGGCCGCCGAGGACCGCTTCGCGAGGCTGAGAGCGGCAGCCGACACGGCGGCCACGGTCCCTCCTGGATCACCCTCCATTTCGGCTTCGAGCGGCGATCCCCCGAGCGATGCCCGGCAGGGTCGATCGGACGGGGATCGTCAGCAGAATGCCCCGCTTGTTCCGCCCCAACAGCCGGTCGTGGTCGCGTCGACACCCCCGAGCTTCGTTCACGTCACGGGTCCCATGACCCCTACGGTCGTCGCACCGAACCATCCCGAAGACGCGAAACCTGCTGCGCGGTCTGTCGTCAGGCTCGCCCCCTCCGGCACGTCGCTGAACCCACCGAAGAACAGGACCGCTTCTGTCCTTCCTCCAGCCGACGAGGGGCCGATCGCCGATCACCCGATCCTTTCTATCTTGATCGCGATCTACATACTCGTTGCGGGTGTGATCGTTCTACCGCTGGTGAGGAGGCCTGTCATGGCGTGGTACCGGTCACAGAGGTGGTACGTCCGCGGGAAGGATCCGATCGACATCCTGTTCAAACAGATCGGGATGCGGGCGAACGTCGAGTTCTTCGCCTTCATGGTGGCGTGCCTCGTCGGCGCCCTCGGCGGGTGGATCTACGTTTTCATGCGTGCGCAGGGGGGCAAGCCGGCCGTGGTTAGCACGGCCGACTGAAGTTCCGCCCTCCCCGCGGAAGCTCTCCCACGGGCCGCATCAGGCCCTCGTCCAGGCCCGGCGCACGACGCCGGGCTCACCGGCCGACAATGAGGTGGGAAGCGCATGAAGTACACAGATCCTCGACAGGGCGGCATCATTGAGCGCGCCCGCGGTGCGATGCTCGGCCTTGCCGTCGGCGATGCTCTCGGCTCCACGTTGGAGTTCGGGCCGCGCATCGCCCGTATCGCCGACTATCACCGGGAGATGACCGGGGGCGGACCGTTCGGCCTCGACCCCGGCCAGTGGACAGACGACACAGCTATGGCCTTTGCCCTGGCAAAAAGTCTCGTCCTGCGCAACGGATTCGATCCTCACGACGTCATGACCCGCTTCGTCGCTTGGTACCGCAGGGGCGAGTACTCCTGCACGGGATCGTGCTTCGATATCGGGGGCACGACGCGCCAAGCTCTGGAGCGTTTCGAGCGGACCGGGGATCCGTTCGCCGGACTTCCGGACGAGGACACGGCCGGGAACGGCTCCTTGATGCGCTTGGCACCCGTCGCCCTGTTCGGCTTGGACGACGAGGTCGAGGCGATCCGCATAGCGCGCGAGCAGAGCCGACTCACGCATGCGGCCCCGGTGTGTGTTGACGCGTGCGGCTACTTCGTTCAATTGCTCCGCCTTACGATCCTTGGAGAAGAAGATCCACTCAAGCTCGCTCTGCCCCGGTGGTCCGGGCATCCGGAGATCATGAGGGCCAAGACGGCCCTTTGGGGCGGCCTTGAGCGGCGCCAGATCAGGTCGGGCGGGTACGTCGTCGATACCCTCCAAGCCGCGCTGTTCTCGTGCGCCAACGCCCCCTCGTTCGAGTACGCCGTCACCTTGGCTGTGAACTTGGGAGGGGATGCCGATACGGTAGGAGCCATCGCGGGCGCCCTCGCCGGAGCCAAGTTCGGTGAGAGAGGCATCCCGAAGCAGTGGCTCGAACCTCTCGCATGGCGGCACAAGCTCGGCGCCATGGCTTTGAGCCTCGTCCGAACCAGCAGCGAAGTACACCTCGATAGGTTGTGAACGCCGGCGTTCACCGTCGTGGACGACGTTCTACTCATTCTCCCAAGCTTCGATCCGAGGTCCTCACGTCATGGTCAACCTCGGGTCAGAGCTCGGCCCGTCCAAGAACTTGTTTCCACGCTGAAATTCATCCTCGACGCATCGAGCCGAGGTTCGGGCGGAGAAAGAAGATTCATAGAGAAATATTGAGATCCGTAACCTCTGACCGCTCCTGAGCGCGTGGGTGCCAAGCCGCTGCGTAGCTCGCGGCCGAGGTTGTACCCGCAATGTCTCGGCGGCTTGAGCCTCGACGAGGGCGAGATCAGGATGTCTGCCTCGTAGCGCATCTCGATGGACCGCTGTCGACCCAAACTCGACCTACGGCGTCGCTTCAGTCCTCCTCCGAAGCAGACGTTGCCAAGCTCACCCGGATACAAGCTCACCCGGATACTGCGGGCCGCACCGAGGACGTTGGCACGCTCGCGCCTGAGGCCGTCTACCTTTCCACCATCGCTTTTCCCTCCTTCGCTGGAGCAGGCGGACACGATCCTCACCGAGACCGAAGGGCCAGGCGGCGGCCTCCTCGCTGAGGGTTCCGCCTTCGGTGTCCAATATCGTCTGAACCTCTTCGCGACGGCGACACGGGTACCGGCGCTTCCGAGTGGCAGGTGACCTCCTCCGCCGCGCCAGTCATCGCAGCCATCCATGGTCGGCTTCAGCTCATGGTCGCGGGTTTCAGGGCTAGGCGCTTGTGCTTGGTTGCCAATCGTTTCGGCAGGGTCCGGATGATGTCGATCAGACCCGGGTCGTCCACCAAGTCTGCAGCATCGTCGACCGGCAGCCATGCACCTCGCCGCTGCCCTCTCTCTCGCCAGTCGGGAAGTTGGTACCGGAACTCCAGCATGAACACCTTCACCCGACAATAGTCAAAGTGATCAGACCGGCGCTTCCAATAGTTGCAGCCCCCAACTGGTTGCTTGTGGACTCGACCTATGATGCCGGCCTCTTGCTGTGCCTCGATGGCAGCCGCATGATGGTCCTTGCGCCCCTTCATGGGCCACCCCTTTGGGATGATGAAGCGCTGGGTCTCGCGAGAGGTGATGAGCAGGACGCGAACCTGCCCTTTCGGGTCGACCATCACCGGGAGAGCAGCGACCTGTTTGCGAGGTTTTCTCGGGACGTTCGGCATCGCACTGCCTCGACGGACGCTGGTACGGAACGCTCACCCTACCGCTTCGAGGATGGGAGAACACCGCTGTGTCCGTGTCTCGTTTCGCCGAAGCGGAGTGCTCCGTGATGGTCGTCTCGCAAGCGAGATGACATAGTCGATAGCTAGGCCAGGGCGGGAGAGCACATGCTGGGTTGGTTTCGGGCGCTGATGCCGAAGGAGGATCGCTTCTTCGAGCTGTTCGACCGCCACGCCGCGACGCTCGTCGAGGGGGCTCGTGCCCTTAAGGGACTTCTCGAAGGTGGGGATGGCGTTTCACGGTGCGCGAAGGCGATAGCCCAGCACGAAGAGGCAGCCGACGAGATCACCCGCGAGGCCTTGAACGCGGTTCGGCGAACTTTCATCACGCCCTTCGACCGCAGCGATATCCAGGACCTCGTCACCACGCTCGATGACACCATCGATCAGATGCATAAGACCGCGAAGGCGGCGCAGCTCTTCGAGGTGACGCAGTTCGAGGCCCCTATGCGCGAGATGGGCGGGATCATTCTTGAAGCCGCCACCATCACCAACGAGGCCGTGCCGCTGCTGCGGGCGATCGGCCAGAACGCCGCGCGGCTCAACGCACTGACCGAGCAGGTCATCCAGCTCGAAGGGCGAGCCGACGACGTGCACAACAGGGGCATCAAGGCACTCTACCTCGCATCGAGCTCCGACCCGATGGCCTTCATCGTCGGATCGGACATCTACGATCACCTGGAGAAGGTGATGGACCGCTTCGAAGACGTGGCGAACCGGATCAGCAGCATCCTGGTCGAGCACCTGTGACCGGGGCGCACCTTGGAACTCCTGAGCGCGACGCCCTTCGTCGTGGCGCTGGTCGCCACAGCCCTCGTCTTCGACTTCCTCAACGGCCTGCACGACTCGGCAAACTCCATCGCCACCATCGTGTCAACGCGGGTCCTCGCCCCCCGCTACGCCGTAATCTGGGCGGCATTTTTCAATTTCGTCGCCTTTCTGGTGTTCGGGCTGCACGTCGCCGGCACGGTCGGCTCGGGCATCGTTGGCGTCGAGGTGATCGACGACCGCGTGGTCTTCGCGGCGCTCGGCGGTGCCATCGTGTGGAATCTCGTCACCTGGCGTCTCGGCATACCCTCGAGCAGCTCGCACGCGCTGATCGGCGGGCTGCTCGGCGCCGGGATCGCCAAAGCGGGCCTTGCCGCGGTGGTATGGGGCGGCGTCCTGGCTACCACGGCCGCGATCGTGCTGTCGCCGGCGCTCGGGTTTTTCCTCGCGCTGCTGCTCGTGCTTTCGGTGGCCTGGACCTTCGTGCGTTCGACGCCGAACAGGGTCGACCGCCTGTTCCGCGGGCTTCAGTTCCTGTCCGCTTCGGCTTACTCGCTCGGCCACGGGGGCAACGACGCTCAGAAGACCATGGGCGTCATCGCCGTGCTGCTCTATTCCCACGGTCTCCTTCACGGGGGCTTTCATGTCCCGCTGTGGGTCGTGCTGAGCTGTCAGAGCGCCATGGCGCTCGGCACGTTGCTCGGCGGTTGGCGCATCGTGCACACGATGGGCTCCAAGATCACCCGCCTCACGCCCATGCAGGGCTTCTGCGCCGAGACAGGGGGAGCGATCACGCTGTTCCTCGCCACGTGGCTCGGCATCCCGGTATCGACCACTCACACGATCACGGGCGCGATCGTCGGAGTTGGGGCTGCGCGACGGGTCTCGGCGGTGCGCTGGAACGTGGCGCAGAGCATCGTGATCGCCTGGGTCGTGACGATGCCGGCTGCCGGCCTCGTTGCGGCGGGCCTGTACGCGCTGTCGGCCCTGTTTGCCGGCTGACCGGAGGTGACCGTGACGGTCTGGGTCCCGCAAGCCGCGACCCGGTCTGCATTGCGCCCCCTCCGGTGTTAGCTTGCGATAGGGCTGCGGCTCACATGATCGCCTTGCCGGAAAGCGGCGGATCACTGTCTCGTCGTTCCCGCGGATCAGTCGTCGGAGTGACCCATCGAAGCCGTGGGAGGTTGAGAAGACTGATGGAGAGCCGATTGGAGGAACGAATGATGCCGACCCTTGATCACAAGCCGCAGCCGTTGATGATCGCCTATGGCCGCGGACACCTTCCGCTGCTGATGCCGCCAGAGGCCGAGGTGACTACCATCCGTAAAAGGGCCCTGCCGAAACTGCCCGACAAGGCGGCCGCGATCTATCGCGCCCTCGAAGCGGAGCCGATCGGCTCGCCACCGCTCAGCGTCCTCGCCGAAGGACGGTCCAGCGCCTGCATCCTGATCTGCGACATCACCCGCCCAGTCCCCAACCGGCTGTTCCTGAGGCCGATGATCGAAACCATGGTGGCGGCCGGCATCCCGCTCGACCGCGTCACGGTCTTGGTGGCGACGGGCCTCCACCGGCCCAACCTCGGCGAGGAACTCGCGGAACTGGTGGGCGACCCCTGGGTGCTCGCCGAAGTGCGGATCGAGAACCACTATGCGCGCGACGAAGCGGGCTTGGTCGATCTCGGGCGCACTGCCACACGCGGCACCCCCATCAAGCTGAACCGCCATTTCGTCGAGGCAGATCTGCGGATCGCCACTGGCCTCGTCGAGCCACACTTCATGGCGGGATGGTCCGGCGGGCGAAAGGTCATCGCCCCGGGCGTCGCAGGGCACGAAACGATTCGCACCTTCCATTCCGCACGCTTCATGGAAGACCCGCTCGCGGTTCAGTGTAACCTCATCGGCAATCCGCTCCACGAAGAACAATTGGAGATTGTCCGCACGGTCGGGGAGTGCTACGCCCTGAACACCGTCCTCGACGAGGATCGCGATCTCGTCTGCGTAACCTTCGGCGAGATCATCGCCAGCCATGCAGCCGCGGTCGACTTCGTCGCCAGTTCGACCCGCGTGCCGGTCGGCCGTCGTTTCAAGACGGTCGTCACGTCGTCCGCCGGCTACCCGCTCGATAAGACGTATTATCAGACGATCAAGGGTATGGTGACGCCGCTGGACATCCTCGAACCGGGCGGGACGCTGATCATGGCGTCCGAGTGTTCGGAAGGCTTCGGCTCCGACGAGTTCCGTGCCGCTCAGCAACGCCTCGTCGACCTCGGGCCCGAGCGCTTTCTGGCGACACTGATGGCCAAGACGCTCGCTGAGGTGGACGAGTGGCAGACGGAGATGCAGTTGAAATCCCTGAGGCTCGGGCGCGTGGAACTCTACACGACCGGGCTCGACGAGGACGACCGGGCAATCACCGGCGTGAACATCGTAACCAACATCGATCGGGCGATCGAGGAAGCTATGTCGAGGGTCGGTGACCCTGCCATCGCGGTGATCCCCGAGGGCCCCTACGTCATCCCGTATGCATAGGCGTCTTGGCGGCAGGGCATCCTGCAGGGAGCTCGCCTGGAACTGAACCCTGAAACGACAATGATCGGGTCTCCTGCCGTTCAGCATTGGCCTGATCCCTTTGGGAGTTCAGGGGAGCATGTGGCTTCGAGAGTGATCGGCCGTCGACATTTGCGGGACTGCCACTTCGGCTCTTTGTCGCCGGAGTGCAGCCGTCCCGCTGTCCAGTCATCCTCACCGTTTGAGGAGGTTACAGCCGGAGTCGACCCAATGACGAACCCGCTCTCGCGGGAGGGCTTCCTGAGAGGTAGGGCACAACTGGAGATGAGCGCGAGCGCTTGAGCGAGTTCCGCCAGCCTCCGAGCATGAGGGTCCACCCCTCATTTCGCGAGGATCACGCGATGTCTCAGCAACAAGCCTCCACCCCGGTCAGCCCGCTCCGTCGCCGCATGCTCGACGACATGGCCATGCGCGGCCTGCACGAGGACACGCAATGCAACTACATCAAGTCGGTGCGGAACTTCGCGGCCTTTCTGGGCCGCTCGCCCGAGACCGCGACATCCGAGGACGTCCGCCGCTTCCAGATTCACCAGGCGGACAGCGGGGTGCAGGCGCCCACCATCAAAAACACGGTGTCGGGGCTGCGCTTCCTGTTCAACGTCACGCTCGACCGGCCGGACCTGTCGCGGCGCCTCGTCCTGGCGCGCTACGCCCAGAAACTGCCGAGCGTGCTGAACGTCGAGGAGGTAGGGCGGCTGCTCGAAGCGGCGCGGGGCCCGAAGTACAGGGCCGCGCTCGGGGTGGTCTACGGGGCCGGCCTGCGCGTGTCCGAGGTGGTGGGGCTCAGAGCCTGTTTGACAACTGTTGATCTATAATTCTTCTCAGCAACAACTCTCCCATAGCCATGTCGATCATGGCTTCGGAGGTGTCGATCCTGGCTTCGTAGTCGCGCACGAGGCGGCGATGACGGGTCATCCCCATCCAAGTGTTCGTTCCACGACCCAGCGGCGTGGCAGAACAACAGAGGCAGCCTCGGTCCGTTTCACGATGTCGAGCGTGAAGTCGAAGAACGCTGCTTTGTCCATCAATTAGAGTCGGTCATAGGCACCATCGGCGAAGAGTTGCTTGACCCAGGGCCATTTGCTGTGAAGAGCTTCGAGGACAGTTTGGGCGCCGGCACTGTCGGAGACGTTGGCTGGCGTGAGATGGACAAACAACAAGCGGCCATCAGTTTCAACAGCGATGTGACGCTTGCGCCCGACCGTCTTCTTGGCTCCATCGAAGCCGCGCTCGCCTTCTGGAGCGGGCGCCTTGACGGTCTGGCTGTCGATGACGGCGGCGGCCGGCTCGGTGGCGCGCGATCGATCATCAGGGCGATGTCGTGGATGGTGCGAAACATCAAGCGCCGCGCCAAGCGCCGAAACCACCAATACACGGTCTGCCAGGGTGCAAAATGCGCAGGCAGCATCGACCAGGCGCACCCTGAGCGTACAAGATAGCGGACCGCGTTCAGGACTTCCTTCATGTCCACCCGGCGAGGACTGCCGACACCGGCAGGTTTTGGCAAAAAGGGCTCGACCGCCGCCCATTTTTCATCCGTCAGATCGCTGCGATAGCGTTTCGTCATCTTGGCGATGCGGGCGTTGTTCATCTGTCCACATGCACAGGGTGAATCATACGAAATCCGCGAGATTGGATCGGTATGATCCGTCCTCTGTAGGAACGCGATCCAATTCCGCAGAAAGTGTTTCACACGCTGGACACCCTGTCAAAGTTGTCAAATGGGCTCTGAAAGGCAAGGTCAGGAATCTCCATTGTCACCTCGTCGAGGCCTCTTCGCCCCACTCTTCCACGGCGTGCGGCTGCGCCGAGGGCCTGCCCCGGTGCGGGGTGTAGCGGGCGGGTGGGCGGGCGACCAGTTCCGTGATCCGGCCGCCCTATTCCGGTACCGCCTCCAAAGGTCCGAGGACGAGGATGGCGCGGAAGTCGTTGACGTTGGTCAGCGTCGGGCCGGTGATGACCTGGTCGCCCAGGGCCTCGAAGAATCCGTGGCCGTCGTTGTCGGCGAGCCGCGCCTTGGCCGAGACCCCAAGGGCGAGCGCGCGGGCCAGGGTGTCGGGCGTGGCGACGGCGCCGGCGACCTCCTCGGCCCCGTCGACGCCGTCGGTGTCGCCGGCCAGGGCGAAGACGCCCGGCAGGCCGTCCAGTTCGACCGCGAGCGACAGCAGAAACTCGACGTTGCGCCCGCCGCGGCCGCGGCCCCGCACCGTGACGGTCGTTTCGCCGCCTGACAGCAGCACGACAGGCGGCGGAGCGGGCTGGCCGCGCAGGGCGGCCTGGCGGGCGATGCCCGCCATAACGCGGCCGACCTCGCGCGCCTCGCCTTCCAGGGCGTCGCCCAGGATCAGCGGCGTCACGCCGGCTCGGCGGGCCACCTCGGCGGCGGCCTCCAGCGACATCTGCGGCGTGGCGATCATGGCGGTGGTGGCGCGGTCGAGCCGGGGGTCGCCGGGCTTGGGCGTCTCGTCGGCGGCCCGGCGCAGATGGTCGAGGGCGGCCCGCGGTTCCGCGATGCCGTATTTCTCGAAGACCGCCAGGGCCTCGGCATGGGTCGAGCGGTCGGGGACCGTCGGGCCCGAGGCGATGACGGCCGGGTCGTCGCCGGGCACGTCAGAGATCACCAGGGTGACGACGCGGGCGGGATGCGCCGCCGCGGCGAGGCGCCCGCCCTTGATGGCGGACAGGTGCTTGCGCACGACGTTCATCTCGCCGATGCAGGCGCCCGAGCGCAGCAGGGCGGCGTTGACGGCCTGCTTGTCGGCGAGCGTGAGGCCCGGCGCCGGAAGGCTCAGCAGGGACGAGCCGCCCCCCGAGACGAGCGCCAGGACGAGGTCGTCGGGTCCCAACCCCCGCACCATCTCCAGCATGCGGGCCGCCGCGCGGTGGCCGCTCTCGTCGGGCACGGGATGCGCGGCCTCGACGATCTCGACACGGTCGCAGGGCACGGCGTGGCCGTAGCGCGTGACCACGAGGCCGGACAGCGGAGCGGGCCACAGGTCCTCGACGGCCTTGGCCATGGCGGCCGAAGCCTTGCCGGCCCCGATCACGAGGGTGCGGCCTGTCGGCGGCGGCGGAAGATGCGTCGGAATGCGGAGCGCTGGCTGGGCGGCGCCGACCGCCGCGTCGAACATGGCCCGGAGCAGTTGGCGTGGCTCGACCGGCATGAGGTGTCTCCTGGCGCCACCACGCGGGCACCTCGCGACCGAGGTGGGAGGGCGGCTGGCTCTAAGTTTACCCCAAACCCCGAACGATCAACGTTCGTCGTTGGCTCGGCGCAATGTTTCAAACACGGTCTCGTCGACCCGCCTTGCGTTCGCCTTGCCGCCGGGGTCCGGCATGCATAAACCCAAACCGGTCTTCACGCGCAGGCTATTCGCCATCTACGGCAGCCCATCTCGGAGGTGAGCGTCTGCGACGTCGATTGCGGGTATTTGCAGGCTTAGACGCGCGAATTGAGGGACAAGATAGTAAGGCACGCTTTGTTTTCTCCGAATAAAGGGGTGAAATGCTTCGACATTCATGATGCCGCGCCCATCGCTCGAAGACGATCTTGGCCTCACGCGAGCGTGAACCGCCCGCGGCCCGGGCAATGAGATTGCCATGAAACTCATTGTCTGCTTCCTCATAACCTGAATCGAAAGCAGTCGGGCCGGTGTGCACCCACTTCCGCTGTCCGGCCGGAGTCGACCCAAGTTGGTCATAGCGGTCACGTTTCGACCCTCTCCAAACCGGACCTTCGTTGGCGCTGGCTGCACTTGGTCATCATTCGATTTCGATCTCGTCGCAAATCGTCCCAAGCACGTCTGCAGCATCCCGCTCACCGAGGGAATGCTGCCAGCCCTCGAACGACGGCGCGGACGGCGGCCGGCACCGGCTCGACGATCGCCGCGGCGAAGCGGTGGCGCAGCCGGGCGGCCGACGCACTCAAGGGGCCTCCCCCGATGACGACGCGCTCCGCCCCGTCGTGCACCATGCAGTCTTCGACGGCCCGGGCGAGGGCGGCATACTGGCCCGCCGGGTCCGCCGCATGCGCGGTCGGGCTGCCCGCACACACGCGCAGGCCGGTGAAGCCAGCGTCCAGGCCGAGGGCGTGGACGCTGGCCTGCATGCGCGCGACGAGGCCCGGCGTCGTGGTAGCGATGCCGAACCGCCGCGATCCGGCGGCGGCCTCCCGGAGGCCGGCCTCGCCGATGCCGATCACCGGGATGCTCAGCAGGGCGCGCAGGCGGACGACGCCGGGATCGCCGAAAGCTGACACGATGACGGCATCGTAGCCGGCCGATTCATCCCGCCCGACGCGGAAGACCTCCTCAGCCGCGACGGCGAGCGCGGCCTCGTCCAGGATCATCCCAGCGCCACGGGCCGCCGTCGCTCCCCGGATCGTGCTCCCTGGCAGCGATGCCGCGCGGGCGGCAACCAGCATCGTTTCCGTGGTGCGGATCGACGTATTGGGATTGATCAGCAGGATGTCCACCATGTGTGCCGCTCCCCTCCTCGCTCGCTCTCCCGTACTCGACCAACCCTCGGAATGCATGGCTTGGGATGCGGCATCGTTCTTGCTCGGCCGACTGCGGCGCGATTGACGCGTCGAGGGCGGGAGCTGAGATTTGTTCGACAAGAAGCTGAAGGGGCTCGCCATCGCCTCTGCTCTCGGTGCCGTCCTGGCGCTGGGCGGGGGCGGTCTGTCCGTCGCTCGCGCTCAGGGCGTGCTCCGCATCGGCATGACGGCTTCCGACATTCCGCTGACCACGGGACAGAGCGACAACGGCGGCGAGGGGCAGCGCTTCATCGGCTTCACGCTCTACGACGCGCTGATCGAGTGGGACCTGTCTCACGCCGACAGACCGTCGGTTCTGGTACCGGGCCTCGCCACGTCCTGGTCCGTCGACGCGGCCGACAAGACCAAGTGGACCTTCCACCTGCGCGAGGGTGTGAAGTTCCACGACGGCAGCGCCTTCGACGCCTCGGCCGTGGTGTGGAACCTCGACAAGCTGCTCAAGACAGACGCACCGCAGTTCGACCCGCGGCAGGCCGCCCAGGGCCGCTCGCGCATCCCGGCCGTGGCCTCCTACCGTGCCGTGGACCCGATGACCCTGGAGATCACCACCAAAGCGCCGGACGCCACGCTGCCCTATCAGATCGCCTGGATCACCCTGTCGTCGCCGGCCAATTGGGTTGCGCAGGGCAAAAGCTGGGATGCGGTGGCCCAACACCCGTCGGGCACCGGCCCGTGGAAGATGGAGCACGGCTTCGTGCCGCGCCAGCGGGCCGAACTGACGCCTAACAAGAATTACTGGGACCCGAAGCGCGTGCCCCACCTCGACGAGATGGTGCTGGTCCCCTTGCCGGAGCCCAATGCCCGCGTGGCGGCGCTGCGCTCGGGCGAGGTCGACTGGATCGAGGCCCCGGCGCCCGACGCTGTGCCGTCGCTGAAGGCTGCGGGCTTCTCCATCGTCACGAACAGCTATCCCCACAACTGGACCTGGCATTTCTCCCGCCTGCCGGACTCGCCCTGGAACGACGTGCGCGTCCGCAAAGCCGCCAATTTGGCGGTCGACCGCGGCGCCCTGAAGGACCTGCTCGGCGGGCTGATGATTCCGGCCGAGGGCTTCTTCCCACCGAACTCGCAGTGGTTCGGGCATCCCACCTTCAAGATCACCTTTGACCTCGACGCCGCCAAGGCGCTGATGAAGCAGGCCGGCTACGGCCCGGACAAGCGCATCAAGACGAAGGTGATCATCTCGCCCTCGGGCTCGGGCCAGATGCTGCCGTTGTCGATGAACGAGTTCCTTCAGCAGAGCCTGGCCGAGATCGGCATCGACGTGGAGTTCGAGATCGCCGACTGGAACACGGTGACCAACCTGTGGCGCGCCGGCGCCAAGGATCCCGGGGCCAAGGGCGCGACGGCCATCAACTATTCCTACTTCATCCAGGACCCTTTCACCGGCTTCATCCGCCACCTGCAATGCAACCTGACGCCGCCGGCGGGGACGAACTGGGGCTACTACTGCGACAAGGACATGGACGCGCTGTTCGACCAGGTGCGCAACACCTTCGATCAGGCCGAACAGGACAAGGTGCTGCAAAAAGTCCATGAAAAATACGTCGACGACGCCCTATTCCTGATGGTGGCGCACGACGTCAACGCTCGCGCCATAGACAAGAAGGTCAAGAACTTCGTCCAGGCGCAGAACTGGTTCCAGGACTTCTCGCCCATCGTGATGGAGTGATGCCGCCGCCCTTCTCCTCCGTAGGGGAGAAGGGCTTAAACCACGATATGCCGAGATCTCGTCGCCCATGATGGCCTACGCCGCCAAACGCATTCTCCAGGTCGTCCCCGTGGCTGTCGGCGTCAGCGTGGTCTGCTTCATGCTGATCCATCTCGCGCCGGGCGACCCTCTCGCCGCCATCCTGCCGTCCGACGCCTCGGCCGACCTGCAGGCGCAGATGCGCGCCCTTTATGGGCTCGACCGCCCTTTGCCGGTGCAATATGGGCTTTGGCTGATCCGTGCGCTTCACGGCGACCTCGGCCAATCGATCGCCACCGGGCGGCCCGTCACGGGCGAGATCGCCGGCGCGGCCGTCAACACCTTCATTCTCGCCGGGGTGGCGACCGTCCTCGGCTTCACGGTGGGCGCCACGCTCGGCTTCTTGGCCGGCCTCGCCCGCGGCACGTGGGTAGACCGCATCACCTCGGGAATCGCCATGCTGGGTGTGAGCGTGCCGCATTACTGGCTCGGCCTCGTCCTCGTCATCGTTTTCTCGGTCGAGCTGAACTGGCTTCCCGCTACCGGTGCAGGTCCGGGCGGGCGCTCGCTCGACTGGTCCTACCTCCGCTTTCTCGTCTTGCCGGCCGTGACGCTGTCCGTCATCCCCATGGGCATCATCGCCCGCACGGTGCGCTCGCTCGTCGCCGACGTGACGGCACAGGATTTCGTGTCGGCGCTCGGCGCCAAGGGCATGTTGCGCCGCCAGGTGCTCCGCCACGTCGTGCGCAACGTGGCGCCCACCGCGCTGTCCGTCATGGGCCTGCAGCTCGGCTACCTGCTCGGGGGCTCGATCTTGATCGAGACCGTGTTCTCGTGGCCGGGCACGGGCTTCCTGCTCAACACTGCCATCTTCACCCGCGACCTGCCGCTGCTGCAGGGCACCATCCTGGTGCTGGCGATGATCTTCGTCCTTATCAACCTCGGCGTGGACCTGCTCCAGGGCGCCATCGATCCCCGCATCCAGAGGTGAAACGATGAGCGTCCTCGCCGCCTCCCCCCCGGCGCTCCGGGCCGAGCGCTCGCCCGGCTACTGGCGCGGTGTCGGATCCCGGATCGCGCGGGATCCCGTCGTCGTGGCGGCCCTCGCCGTCATCGTCGCGCTGGTGCTGATGGCGCTCCTCGCGCCCGAGCTCGCCCCCATGGCCCCCGACAAGGGCTCGATGATCCGCCGCCTGAAGCCCATCGGGACGCCCGGATATCCGCTCGGCTCCGACGAACTCGGGCGCGACATGCTGTCGCGACTTATCTACGGCGCGCGGCTGTCGCTCCTGATGGGCGTCGTGCCCGTGCCTGTGGCCTTCCTGTTCGGCGCCACGCTCGGCATCGTGGCGGGCTACGCCGGCGGCCTCGTCAATGCCCTCATCATGCGCACGGTGGACGTCTTCTACGCCTTCCCGTCCGTGCTGCTCGCCGTGGCGCTGTCTGGAACGCTGGGCTCGGGCCTCGGCAACGCGATGTTCTCGCTGACCGTCGTGTTCATCCCGCAGATCGCCCGCGTGGCCGAGAGCGTCACGACCGGCGTGCGCAAGCTCGACTACATCGACGCGGCCCGCGCGTCCGGCGCCAGGCCCCTCACCATCGTGCTGGAGCACGTGCTCGGCAACGTGCTGGGCCCGATCTTCGTCTTCGCCACGAGCCTCGTGTCCGTGTCGATGATCCTGGCTTCGGGCCTGTCGTTCCTGGGGCTGGGCGTGCGTCCGCCCGACGCCGAATGGGGCCTGATGCTGAACACCTTGCGCACGGCCATCTACGTCAACCCGGCCGTGGCGGCGCTGCCGGGCGTGCTGATCCTGATCACATCGGTCAGCTTCAACCTGTTCTCGGACGGGCTGCGCGGCGCCATGGACGTGCGCTCGTGAGGGCGGCCGTTCTCCCTCCGCTGGAAGACCGCGGCGGCCCGGCCCAGCCGCTCCTCACCGTCGGCGGCCTCGTCAAGCATTTCCCGGTGAAGGGCGGCGTCTTCGGACCTCGGCGAGCCGTGCAGGCCGTCGACGGCGTCGATTTCTCCGTGCTCAAGGGCGAAACGCTCGGCGTCGTCGGCGAGTCGGGCTGCGGCAAGTCCACCACGGCGCGGCTGCTCGTCCGCTTGATGGCGCCGGACGCCGGCACTGTGATCTTCGACGGCGAGAGCGTCGGCGACGCCCTGTCGCTGCGCGACTACCGCCGGCAGGTGCAGATGGTGTTCCAGGACAGCTACGCGTCGCTGAACCCGCGCCTGACGATCGAGGACTCGATCGCCTTCGGCCCGCGCGTCCACGGCGTCGCCGCGCGGGCCGCGACGGGGCGCGCCCACGACCTTCTCGCCCGCGTCGGGCTGGAACCCCGGCGCTTCGCCGGGCGCTACCCGCACGAGTTGTCCGGCGGCCAGCGCCAGCGCGTCAACATCGCCCGCGCGCTGGCGCTGGAGCCGCGGCTCGTCATCCTGGACGAGGCCGTTTCCGCCCTCGACAAGTCCGTGGAAGCGCAGGTGCTGAACCTGCTGCTCGACCTCAAGCGCGACTTCGGCCTCACCTACATCTTCATCTCGCACGACCTCAACGTCGTGCGGTTCATGGCCGACCGCGTGATGGTGATGTATCTCGGCCGCGTGGCCGAGATCGGCGCGCGGGACGCCGTCTTCGACGCCCCGGCCCACCCCTACACGGCGGCGTTGCTGGCCTCGATGCCTAAGGCCGACCCGGCGGAGCGGCGCGATGCGCCGCCACTGTCGGGCGACCCGCCGAACCCCATCGACCCGCCGCCGGGCTGCCGTTTCAACCCGCGCTGCGCCTTCGTCGAGGACGTGTGCCGCCGCACCGACCCGCCTCTCGCCGCCCTGGTACCGCAGCATTCCGCCGCCTGCCTGATGGCATCGTCGGGCTCCGGCCACAGCCGCGCGCCTGAGATCGCCGCATGACCCCGATGATTGATATCCGCGACCTGTCGGTCGTCTTCGGGCGCGGCCCGAAGCCGGTTCCGGCGGTGGACGGCGTCACGCTGGCGTTGGCGCCCGGCGAAGTGGTGGCGTTGTTGGGCGAGTCGGGCTCCGGCAAGAGCGTCACGCTGCGCTCGCTGCTGCGCCTGCACCCCGCCTCGGCCCGCGTCGGAGGCACGATCCGGGTCGACGGCACCGACGTGATGGCGCTGTCGCCCCGCGCGCTGGCCGACTTCCGCGGACGCACCGTGTCGATGATCTTCCAGGAGCCCCGACTCGCGCTCGACCCCGTCTACACGATCGGCGATCAGATCGCCGAGGCGGTGAGGCGCCACCGCGGCGGCACGCGGGCCCAGGCTCGCGCCCGCGCGCTCGACCTGTTCGACCGCGTTCGGATCCCGTCGGCGAAGCGCCGCCTCGACAATTATCCGCACGAGATGTCGGGCGGCATGCTCCAGCGCGCCATGATCGCCATGGCGCTGAGCTGCGACCCCAAGGTGCTGCTCGCCGACGAGCCCACCACGGCGCTCGACGCCACCGTGCAGATCCAGATCCTGCTGCTGGTGCGCGAGTTGCAGCGCGAATACGGCCTGTCAGTGATCTTCGTCACCCACGACATCGGCGTGGCGGCCGAGGTCGCCGACCGGGTGGCGGTGATGTACGCGGGACGCATCGTCGAGGAGGGCGCCATCGCGGACGTGATCCGCTCGCCGCAGCACCCCTACGCGCGCGGGCTGCTCGACGCGCGGGTGGAGCTGGCGGGCGGGCGCGACCGCTTGATCACCATCCCCGGCGCCCCGCCAGACCTCGCCGACTTGCCGCCCGGCTGCTCCTTCGCTCCGCGCTGCGCCCGGGTGTCCGGCGAGTGCCGCACGACGGTGCCGCCGCTGGCCGCCCCGCTCGGCCGCGGCCAGGTGGCCTGTTTCCACCCGGGGTGATGCATTCACCACAAGCCATAGAGAAATGGAGTGACGCGACAGGCTTCTATCATGGCCGGGTTCAAGGCGCAGGTGAACGACTTCTTCAGCTTGATGCCTCTATTTAGCGGCTATTCTGCCCTCAACCCTCACACGATGTCTCACAGCCGGCCTGTATCGACCCAGCCACGTCGTGGCGATGTCTCTTTACTGCTTACGAAACCGGACGTTCGCAGCTGACGCTTTCCTCTATCCTCGTCTCGCTCTACTGCGGCGGAAGTCCGGATCCGGATAGACGCTTTTTCTTCGGCGTTGATGAAGGACACCTCTTCTGAGGGAGGGCGTAGAACGCCGATGCGCCGAACTCGAATATTGAGAAGCGGCACCCGGGTTGATGTTGACGGGACAGCTCTCGCAGGGGTGTCATGCCAATCCGACCGTCGAGATCAGGCTGACGTGGGCCGCGACGATGCGCCAGCCTTCGGGGAGCCGCGCCCAGCTCTGCATCTGACGCCCGACGGTGCCGGGCGACCCGGCCCGCGTGAACAGTGTCGACGCAGTGGCGAAATCGGTTCCGAACGTCGTCACGACGGTGCGCTCCAACGCCCTCGCCAAGCCGGCAGCCGGGCGTGCCGCCCGGAAGGCCGCGATGGCGGCGTGGCCGTAGAGGTTCTCGGCCCCGCCGTAGCGGATAGCTCGCTCGTCGCACCAGAACAGGGCGTCGAGCGCCGCGACGTCGTTATTGACCAGGGCAACCTCGTAGGTCGCGAAGGCAGCCTCGACCTCGGCGAGGGTGGCGGGATCGTCGATCACCATTGAGTGCTCCAAGAGGCGCCTGAGGAGGGCGGACTGGCTCGCATGTTGCAGGCCGACCGGCCCGAATGCTCAGCAGGAGTCGTGCCGTGACCCCATCCCTGGACCGCAGCGCGCTCCACGCCGCCTATCGCGACGGCCTGGATCCCGCCCGCGTCGTGGAGGAGTGCCTGGCCGGGGCGGCGGCGCCCGAAGCGCGCGGCATCTTCATCGCGCTCGCGCCGGAGGCGGCGCGCGAGGCCGTGGCGGCGCTCGGCCCCTTCGACCCGGACGCGAAGCCTCTGTGGGGTCTGCCCTTCGCGGTCAAGGACAACATCGACCTCGCCGGCGTGCCCACCACGGCGGCCTGCCCAAGCTTCACCTTCACGCCCGAGCGCTCCGCCACCGCCGTTTCGCGCCTCGTGGCGGCGGGGGCTGTCCCGATCGGCAAGACCAACCTCGACCAGTTCGCCACCGGCCTCGTCGGCGTGCGCTCGCCATACTCCCCGCCGCTGAACAGCTTCGACCCCGCCGTGGTGCCGGGCGGCTCGTCGTCGGGCTCGGCCGTGGCGGTGGCGCGGGGCCTCGCCACCTTCGCGCTCGGCACCGACACGGCGGGCTCGGGCCGGGTGCCGGCGGGGCTCAACAACCTCGTCGGATTGAAGCCGACGCTCGGCGCCGTGCCGGTGCGCGGGGTCGTCCCGGCCTGCCAGACGCTCGACTGCGTGTCGGTCTTCGCCCTCACGGTCGAGGACGCCTGGGCGGCAGCCTCGACGATGGCCGGGTACGATCCCACGGATCCCTGGTCGAAGCGCGTGGACTTCCGCGCGCCCGGTCCCGTGCCGCCGCGCCTGCGCGTCGGCGCCCCCGACGACTCCAGCCGTCGCTTCTTCGGCGACGATGCCGCTGAGCGCGCCTTCGACCGGGCGCTGGAGCGCTACGCCGGCCTCGGCCTCGATCTCGTCGAGGTCGATTTCAGGCCGCTCTTCGCCGTCGCGGCCCTGCTCTACGAGGGCGCCTGGGTGGCGGAGCGCTACGCAGCCATCCGCCCCTTCATCGCGGCCCACCGCGACGCCCTCCATCCCACCACGGCGCGGATCATCCTCGGTGCCGAAGCGCTGTCGGCCGCCGACGCCTTTTCAGGGATCTACCGTCTCGCGGAGCTGCGGCGCGAGGCCGAGCCGATATGGAGCGGGCTCGACTTGCTGGTCGTGCCGACTGTGCCGCGCGCTTACCGCGTGGCGGAGCTCGAAGCGGACCCGATCGGTCCCAACGCGGCGCTCGGCACCTACACCAACTTCGTCAACCTGCTCGACCTCTGCGCCCTCGCCGTCCCGAGTCCGTTCCGCGACGACGGTCTTCCGTCCGGCACCACGCTGATCGGTCCCGCGGGCCGCGACGGCCTGCTCGCCTCGGTGGGCGCCGCGATGCACCGCGCGGCCGGCGTGCCGATGGGTGCCACCAGGCACCCGCTCCCGCCGGCAGCGGCGTTGGCCGGCGCGGGCGCCGCGCCGGCGGGGCATGTCGAACTCGTGGTCATCGGGGCCCACCTGTCGGGCATGCCGCTCAATCGCGACCTAGTGGCGCTCGGCGGCACCTTCCGCCGCGCCGTCGACACGCGGCCGGAGTACCGCCTCCACGCCCTGCCGGGCGGGCCACCGGCCCGGCCCGGCCTCCTGCGTGTCGCCGATGGCGGGCGCCCGGTCGCGGCGGAGGTGTGGAGCCTGCCGCCGGACGGCTTCGGCCGGTTCGTCGACACGGTGCCGCCGCCGCTCTGCATCGGCCGCGTGCGGCTCGCCGACGGCACCGCGCCCGCGGGCTTCCTGTGCGAGCCGGCCGGCCTCGAAGGCGCGCGCGACATCACGCATCTGGGCGGCTGGCGGGCCTTCGTGGCCGGCGGGTGAACGCCGGAGGGCGCCCCCCACTTCTGGCATGATGAGTGCTACGGCAGCCAAAGATGACGTTTCCGGAGCCCTCGATGACGATCGCCCTCGACCGCCGACGCTTTCTGCAGAGTTCGGGCGCCGTCGCCGTCGCGGCCGGCCTGTTCCCGCGCGCGGCTTTCGCGGCCGACCCGCTCACCATCGGCGTAATCTACGTCGGTGCTCGCGACGATTTCGGCTGGAACCAGGCCCATGCCGTGGGAGTGAAGGCGCTGAAGGCGCTGCCCGACGTCAAGGTGGTCGAGGAGGAGAACGTCGCCGAAACTGACGCCGTGTCGAAGACCATGGAGTCCATGATCAATCTCGACGGCGCCAAGCTGATCCTGCCGACCTCCTTCGGCTACTGGTCGCCCTTCGTGCTCGACGAGGCCAAGGCCAACCCCGACGTTCAGTTCCGCCACGCGGCCCCTCTGTGGAAACCGTCGGACCCGACAAACGCCGGCTCCTACTGGCCCTTCCTGGACCAAGCCCATTACATCGACGGCGTCGCGGCCGGGCTCGCCTCGAAAAGCGGCAAGCTCGGCTTCGTGGCGGCCAAGCCCGTCGGTATCGTGCTTCGCAACATCAACTCCTTCCTGACCGGCGCCCGCACCACCAACCCCAACGCCACCGTCCGGGTGATCTTCACCGGTGACTGGTCGCTGCCGGTGCGCGAGGCGGAGGCCACCAACGCCCTGGTGGACGCCGGCTGCGACCTCATCACCTGCCACGTCGACGGGCCGAAGGTCGTGATCCAGACCGCGGAGTCGCGCGGCGTGAAGTGCTGCGGCCACAACGCCGACCAGTCGTCGCTGGCCCCGAAGGGCTTCGTCACCGGCGCTGAATATAAATGGGGCACGATCTACACCGGATATGCCGGTTTGATCGGCAAGGGCCAGCCGTTGCCAAACTTCACGTTCGGCGGCTACGACAAGGACATGGTCCAGAACACGCCTTACGGCGCTGGCGCCACGGAGCCGGCCCGCAAAGCTGCCGACGCCGCGATCGTCAAGCTGAAGGCGGGTGCTCCGATCTTCGCCACTGCCATCAAGGATAACAACGGCCGCATCGTCGTGGCGAGCGTGCCGCCCGACAACTACGCCGACGTGCTCAACAAGATGGATTACCTCGTGGACGGCGTGATCGGCTCGACGAGTTGACGACGGATCGCTCATCCCCGCGCGGGCGGGGATACAGCGCCAAGGATTGCGGCCGCGGGCCGACCGCTTCCGCGTTTCACAGGGAGGGCTGTACCCGGCCCTCGGCCTGGATTCCCGCCTTTGCGAGGATGAGAGGCAAGGGAGAGCAGATCCCATGACGGACGCGGTCGGCACGGCGGCGCATCTCACGGCGGCCCCCGCGCGGCGGGGATCGGCGGCCGCGCTGCGGCTGCGCGCCGCCTCGGAATACGTCGTCATCCCCATCCTCGCGGTCGTGGCCGCCTCGCTGATCTTCGCGCTCTTTCTCCTGGCGCTGGGCAAGTCCCCCGCTGCCTTCCTCGACCTCCTGTGGATCGGCGGCTTCGGCTCGGCTTTCTCCTGGAGCAACACCCTGAGCCGGGCGGCGCCGCTAATCCTGACCGCGCTGACGGTCGCCATCCCGGCCCAGCTCGGCCTGACGATCATCGGGGGCGAGGGCGCGCTGGTGCTCGGCGGCTTCGCCGCCGCCGCCCTCGCGGTGCCCTTCGTCGGATCCGGTGCCCCCGCCGCGGTCGTGCTGCCCCTGATGGCGCTGGCGGCCGTGGCGGCCGGCGGCCTTTGGATCGGCCTCGCTGGCCTCCTCCGCCTGAAGCGCGGCGTCAACGAGACGATCTCGTCGCTGCTTCTGTCCTACATCGCCATCGCGGTCACGCTGTTCTTCATCGAGGGGCCGCTGCGCGACCCGGCCTCAACGGCCAAGGCTTCGACGCTGCCGATCGGCGCCGCCTACGCGGTGGGCAAGATGCCCTTCCTCAAGGTGCACTGGGGTTTCGCCGCCGGCGTGGTCGCGGCCGCCCTGCTCGGCGTGCTGATGTCGCGCACGACCTTCGGTTTCGCGGCCCGCATCACCGGCGGTAACATCCGCGCCGCCCAGGCGCAGGGGCTGCCGGTGGGCAAACTGACTCTCGCCTGCTGCAGCCTAGCCGGCGCCGCAGCCGGCCTCGCCGGCTTCTTCGAGGTCGCCGCCGTGCAGGGCCGGGCCAACGCATCGCTGGCGGCAGGATACGGCTTCACCGGCATCCTCGTGTCCTTCCTGGCGCGCCACAACCCGTTCGCCATCCTCCCCGTGGCGGTGCTGTTCGGCGGGCTCGCCGCGGCGGGCGGCCTCGTGCAGCGGCGCATGGGCCTGCCGGACGCCACCGTGCTGGTGTTGCAGGGCTTCATCTTCGTGGTGCTGCTCGCCTCCGAGACGCTCTACGGGCGCTTCCCGGTGTTCCGCATCTCGGGCCGTCAGGGGCGGGCATGAGCGCGCACCTCGCCATCGTCCTCACCGCCATGCTGGGCGGGGCCATCCGGGTGTCGACACCCTTCATCTTCGTGGCACTCGGAGAGACGCTCACGGAGAAGTCGGGCCGTATCAATCTCGGCCTCGAGGGCACGCTCGTGCTTGGCGCCATGCTGGGCTACGCCACGGCCTACGAGACGGGCTCGCCCTGGGCGGGCGTGCTGGCCGGCGGCCTCGCCGGCGTGGCGCTCGGCGCCCTGCACGGCCTCCTGTGCTCGCTGCCGCGCGTCAACGACATCGCGGTCGGCATCGCCCTGATGACGCTCGGAACCGGCCTCGCCTTCTTCTTCGGCAAGCCCTTCATCCAGCCTGAGGCTCCGCATCTCCCCTCCGTGCCACTCGCCGACTGGACGGGCGACCACGCCCTCGCCGAAGCGCTGCGCGTCAACCCGCTGTTCTTCGTCGGCATCGCGACGGCGCTCGCCATGGCCTGGGCGTTCCGCAACACGCGCGTCGGCCTCGTGGTCCGCACCACAGGCGACAGCGCCGCGGCGGCGCTCGCCATGGGCATCCCGGTGGACCGCGTCCGCGTGCTCGCCACCGCGGCGGGAGGCTTCCTCGCCGGCGTCGGCGGTTCATTCCTGTCGCTCTCCTATCCGGGCTCCTGGAACGAGGGCCTGTCGTCGGGTCAGGGCCTGATGGCGGTGGCGCTCGTCATCTTCGCGCGCTGGAGCCCCATCCGCTGCGTCGGCGCGGCGCTGCTGTTCGGCGCCGCGGGCGCGCTCGGGCCCGCGCTGCAGTCGGTCGGCGTCACGCAGGGCTACTACCTGTTCAACGCCGCCCCCTACGTCCTGACGCTGCTCATCATGGTGGGCTCGTCAAGCTCCGTCGACGCGCACCGGGCCGCGCCCGGCGAGCTGTCGATCACGCGATGAAACCCTGATTGGATCTGAGATGAACGGACTCGGCGGCCTCAACCGCAGCCCCAACGGCGTCGTGATCGGCCTCGTGCAACTCCAGCTGCCCACCGTGGCGACGCCGGCCGACCTCGCCGCGCAGACGGACCGCATCGTCGGCACCGTCGCCAAGGCGCGGGCCAACATGCCCACGATGGACCTCGTGGTCTTCCCCGAGTACGCCCTGCACGGCCTGTCGATGAACACCGACCCGGCTATCATGTGCCGGATGGACGGCCCCGAGGTCGCGGCCTTCAGCGCGGCCTGCGCCGAGCACCGCATCTGGGGCTGCTTCTCCATCATGGAGTTCAACCCTCATGGGAATCCCTACAACGTCGGTCTCGTCATCGACGACGCCGGCGCGGTGAAGCTCTACTATCGCAAGATGCACCCTTGGGTGCCGGTCGAGCCCTGGGAGCCGGGGGACGGTGGCATCCCGGTGATCGACGGGCCGAACGGCTGCCGGCTCGGCCTCATCATCTGCCACGACGGCATGTTTCCCGAGATGGCGCGCGAATGCGCCTACAAGGGCGCCGAGGTGATGCTGCGCACGGCCGGCTATACGGCGCCGATGCGCGAAGCTTGGCGCTTCACCAACCAGTCGAACAGCTTCTGCAACCTCATGGTCACGGCCAACGTGTGCATGTCGGGCTCGGACGGCACCTTCGACTCGATGGGCGAGGGCATGGTCTGCAACTTCGACGGCTCGATCATCGCACACGGCACGAGCGGCCGACCGGACGAGATCATCACCGCCGAGGTGCGGCCCGATCTCGTGCGCGAGGCCCGCGCGGTCTGGGGGGCGGAGAACAACATCTACCAGCTCGGCCACCGCGGCTTCTCGGCGGTCAAAGGGGGCGCCGGCGACTGCCCCTATACATACATGACCGACCTCGCCGCCGGCCGCTACAGCCTGCCTTGGGAGGGCAGCGTGCGGGTGACGGACGGCACGTCCTGCGGCTTGCCGGCCCCGACGCGCCGCTACGGCGAAGCCGCGATTAAGGCGGCCGCCGAATGAGCGCGGTCGCCGCTGAACCCTATCCCTGGCCCTATGACGGGAACCTGCGCCCCGACAACACGGCGCTGGTGATCATCGACATGCAGGTCGATTTCTGCGGGGTCGGCGGCTACGTCGATCGCATGGGCTACGAGCTGTCGCTGGTCCGCGCGCCGGTCGAGCCGATCCGCCGCGTGCTAGCGGCGATGCGGGCGGGCGGCTACGCGGTGATCCACACGCGCGAAGGGCATCGGCCGGACCTCAGCGACCTGCCCGACAACAAGCGCTGGCGCTCGCGCCGCATCGGCGCCGGCATCGGTGACGACGGCCCCTGCGGGCGCGTGCTGGTGCGGGGCGAGCCGGGCTGGGAGATCATTCCGGAGCTCGCGCCGCGGCTCGGCGAGGTCGTCGTCGACAAGCCCGGCAAGGGCTCGTTCTGCGCGACCGACCTCGAGCTCATCCTGCGCACGCGAGGGCTGCGCAACCTCGTGCTCACCGGCATCACCACCGACGTTTGCGTGTCGACCACCATGCGCGAGGCCAACGACCGCGGCTTCGAATGCGTCGTGCTCGGCGACTGCTGCGGCGCGACGGACCGCTCGAACCACGACGCGGCGCTGCGCATGGTGACGATGCAGGGCGGTGTGTTCGGCGCCGTGTCGACGGCGGACGCGCTCCTGGCGGGGCTTCCCTGATGCAGCGCCGCCGCGCCTTCGTACATCGCATCTCGACCGGGGCGCCCGACGATGTGGCAGGCCTCGAACAGGCTTTCGCTGAGGGCCGCATCGACGCGGGCTCGGTAGTGGCGATCCTCGGCAAGACGGAAGGCAACGGCCTCGTCAACGATTGGACGCGGGCTCTGGCGGCGCGTGCATTGCGGGACGCCATCGCGCGGCACGCCGGCCCGAAAGTCGCCGACGAGGCCTGTCTCGTCATGTCGGGGGGCACCGAGGGCGGCCTCGCGCCGCACGTCACCGTGTTCGAGGTGCGGCCCGACGACGGGCCGGAACGGGCCGGTGCCCTCGCGATCGGCCGCGCCCGGACGGCGGACCTCCCGCCGGAGCACCTGGGTCGGTCGTCTCAGGTCGGGGCCGTCGCCGTCGCTGTGCGGGCAGCCATGCGTGACGCCGGGATCCTGGAGCCGGACGACGTCCACTTCGTCCAGGTCAAATGCCCCCTATTGACCGGCGAGCGGATCGCGGAAGCGCGGGGGCGCGGCGCGGATTGCGTCACCTCCGACGCGCTTAAATCCATGGGGCTGTCGCGCGCCGCGGCATCGCTTGGCGTCGCTTTCGCGCTCGGCGAGGTCGAGGCCGTCCCCGACACGGCGGTCGGGCACGACCTCGCCGCCTTCTCCACCCGCGCGTCCGCCTCGGCAGGCGTTGAACTGGCCGGGCACGAGGTGGTCGTGATGGGCCGCGGCCGGGGCTGGTCGGGTCCCCTGCGGATCGATCACGCCACCATGGCCGACGCGCTCGACGTCGAACCCGTGCGCGCCGCCCTGGCACGGCTCGGCTTGGCCGCGGTGGGCCAACTCGCGCCGGGCCAACGATCCCGCCTGAAGGCGATGCTGGCCAAGGCCGAGGCGCCGTCCTGCGGCCGTCTGCGAGGCTTCCGCCACACGATGCTGGTCGACTCCGACCTTTCCGCCACGCGCCATGCCCGCGCTTTCGCGGCCGGCGCCCTGGGCAGCATCGTCGGTCACGCGGAAATCTACGTTTCGGGCGGTGCCGAGCACCAGGGGCCCGACGGCGGTGGACCCGTGGCCATCATCGCCGAAGAGGAGGGAGAACACGTATGAGCGCTCCTGCCATCGCCGCGGCGCCCCATGCCGGTGCCGTTTCCGTTTCCACCGTCGGCATGACCAAGCGCTTCGGCGGATTTACGGCGCTCGACGACGTGTCGATCGACGTGCCGGCCGGCGCCTTCCACGTGCTGCTCGGCGAGAACGGCGCCGGAAAATCCACCCTCGTCAAATGCATCATGGGTTTTTACCAGCCCGATGCCGGCTCGCTCCTCGTCGGCGGCGAGCCCGCGGCCGTGCGCAACCCGCGCGACGCACGGGCGCTCGGCATCGGCATGGTCTACCAGCACTTCACGCTGGTGCCGTCGCTGACCGGCGCCGAGAACCTCGTCATCTCTCGCGCCGACGTGCCGGCGGTGATCCACTGGCGGCGCGAGCGCGAGCGCCTCGCGGCCTTCATGGAGCGCATGCCGTTCCGCGTGCCGCTCGACCGCCCGGTGGCGAGCCTCGCAGCCGGCGAGAAGCAGAAGTTGGAGATCCTCAAGCTCCTCTACCTCGACGGCCGCTTCCTGATCCTCGACGAGCCCACCTCCGTCCTCACACCCGGGGAGGCCGACGAGATCCTCGGCCTGCTGCGCGGCATGACGGAGCGAGGCGAGCTGTCCGTGCTGATGATCAGCCACAAGTTCCGCGAGGTCACGACCTTCGCCGAAACCGTGTCGGTGCTGCGGCGCGGCGCGCTGGCGGGCGGCGGCCGCGTCGCCGACATGACCACCGACGGCATGGCGCGGTTAATGATCGGCGACACGGTCGTGCGCGAGCGCGGCTCCCGCGCCGAAACGGCGGGCAAGGCCACCGTGCTCGACCTCGCCGGCCTCGTGGCGGACGACGACGCGGGCCGCACGGCGGTGGACGGCGTGAACCTCAAGGTCAGGGCCGGCGAGATCGTCGGCATCGCGGGCGTGTCGGGCAACGGGCAGGCGGCGCTGGTCGAAGTGCTGAACGGCCAACGCCCCCTGCGCGACGGACGCATCTTCATCCGCGACGAGCCTTTCGAGCCGGTGCGGCGCGACTTCGACCGGTTCCGCGTCTTCGGCCTACCCGAGGAGCCGCTGAAGAACGCCGCCGTGCCGCGCATGAGCGTCGCCGAAAACATCGCCTTCCGAGCCTTCGACAAGCCGCCGGCGGCCAAGTTCGGCTGGTGGCTGTCGCGGGGCCCGATCCGGTCGCGGGCGGCCGACCTCGTCGCGCGCTACGGGGTCAAGACCGCCTCGCTCGACGCGCCCATCGCCACCCTGTCGGGCGGCAACGTGCAGCGTGCCGTGCTGGCGCGCGAACTGTCCGGCGATGTCGACGTGCTGGTTGTCGCCAATCCTTGCTTCGGGCTCGACTTCGCCTCGGTGGCCGAGATCCGCGGCCAGATCATGGATCAGCGGAATCGCGGCGCTGCGGTGCTGCTTGTGTCCGAGGACCTCGACGAGATCTTGGAACTCGCCGACCGCGTCGCCGTGATGTCGGAAGGGCGAATCGCCTACCAGGCGCCCGTCGGCGAAACGGATCGGATGACGATCGGTCGGCACATGGCGGGGCATTGACGACCATGATCGAGATCCCGGCCGATCCCTACCCCTATCCGCTCGACCCCGACCACGTCGCGTTGGTCGTTATCGACATGCAGCGCGACTTCATCGAGCCCGGCGGCTTCGGCGCGGCGCTCGGCAACGACGTCTTGCGCCTCCGGTCGGCCATCCCCGCCGTCGCGGCGCTGATCAGGCTGTTCCGCTCACGCGGCTGGCCGGTGATCCACACCCGGGAATGCCACGCCCCCGACCTCAGCGATCTCCCCGCCTCGAAGCGCGAACGCGGGCGCGGCGCGGCGCGCATCGGCGACCCCGGGCCGATGGGCCGCATCCTGGTGCGGGGCGAGCCGGGCGCCGAGATCGTGGCCGATTGCGCGGCGCAGCCCGGCGAACTGGTGGTCGACAAGCCCGGCAAGGGCATGTTCCACGCGACCGGCGTCGAGGCGACGCTGCGCGACCGGGGCATCACGCATCTCGTCTTCGCCGGCGTCACCACCGAGGTCTGCGTCCAGACCTCCATGCGTGAGGCCAACGACCGCGGCTTCGAATGTCTGGTGATCTCCGACGCGACCGAGAGCTATTTGCCCGAGTTCAAAGCCGCCACGCTCCGCATGATTGCGGCGCAGGACGGCATCGTCGGTTGGGTGGCGCCCCTTTCAGCCTTGCGAGAGGCGTTGGCATGACGGCGCGCGATTTCGACCCCGGGGCCGTGATCGACGCGATGGCGCCGCTGCTCGGCCTCGCGGTCGCGCCAGAGCTTCGCGCCGGCGTGGCGGCGAACCTGCGCGCCCTCGCCGCCATGGCGGCACTGGTGCTCGACCCGCCGGTCGGCGACGGTGCCGAGCCGGCACCCGTGTTCGCACCGGTGCCCCCGAATGGTTGAGCTCTACGCCTCATCGGCCACAGCTATCGCCCGGGGGGTCGCCGCGGGGTTGCTGTCGGCCGAGGCCGTCGCGCTGGCAGCACTCGGGCGCATCGCGGCCCACGACGGGCGAGTCGGGGCCTTCACCCACGTCGCGACGGGCCGCGCCCTGGCGAAGGCGCGGGCGCTCGACGCCGAGCGCGCCGCGGGGCGCCCGCTCGGCCCCCTGGCGGGCGTGCCCTTCGCGGTGAAGAACTTGTTCGACCTCGCCGGCTTGCCGACCCTCGCCGGCTCCAGGATCGGGCGCGACGCCGCGCCCGCGGCGCGCGACGCCACCTTGGTCGAGCGCTTGGAAGGGGCTGGCGCCGTCTGCCTCGGCGCGCTCAACATGGGCGAATACGCCTACGACTTCACGGGCGAGAACGCCCACGACGGTCCTTCGCGCAACCCGCACGACCTCGATCACATGTCGGGCGGGTCGTCCGGCGGCTCGGCGGCCGCGGTGGCGGCGGGCTTCGCGCCGCTGTCGCTGGGCTCGGACACCAACGGCTCCATCCGAGTGCCATCGTCGCTCTGCGGGATCTTCGGGTTGAAGCCGACCTACGGGCGGCTCGGCCGAGCCGGGACCTTCCCGTTCGTGGCGAGCCTCGACCACCTCGGCCCCTTCGCGCGCTCGGCCGAGGACTTGGCACTGTGCTACGACGCCCTGCAGGGGCCCGATCCCGACGACGCGGCCTGCGCGGGGCGCGCCATCGAACCGACACTCCGCCTCCTGGAGCGGGGAGCCGCCGGCCTGCGCGTCGCGGTGGCGGGCGGCTATTTCGCGGCCGACGACGTGCCGGATGCCCACGCCGCCGTGGCGCGCTGCGCCGCGATCCTCGGTGCAACCCGTCGCGTGGACCTGCCCGGCGCCGCTCGCGCCCGCGCTGCGGCCTTCCTCATCACCGCCACCGAGGGCGCCGCCCTCCACCTCGACCGCCTGCGGGCGCGTCCGGGCGACTTCGACCCCGCGGTGCGCGACCGCTTGCTGGCCGGCGCCATGGTGCCGGCCGCTTGGGTGGCCCAGGCCCAAAAGGCACGCCGCCGCTTCGCCGAAGAGGCTGCGCGTGCCTTCGACGGCATCGACGTCATCCTGGCACCCGCGACGCCCTCGCGCGCGCCGCGCCTTGGCCAATCGACTATGACGATCGGGACGGCGACGCTTCCGGTGCGGGCCAACCTCGGCCTCTACACCCAACCGATCTCCTGCATCGGCCTTCCCGTCGCGACCGTGCCGATCTGGCTCGATGAGGGACTGCCGATCGGCGTCCAGGTCATCGCACCGCCCTGGAGGGAGGATCTCGCCCTGCGGGTCGCGGCGGTGCTGGAAGCCGCGGGCGCGGCGCAGGCGCCGGTGGCCCGGCTCTGACGAAGGCAACCAGATCGCGCCCTTCGACGGGCCAACGCCGCCTTGGCCGCCCGATCGCCGGCACGCGCTTTTCGCGCGGCGCGGCGTGCCGGTCACGCCGCGCGGCGCCGCCACGGGCAACTACGGGCAGGCCGTGCCGCTGCACGGCGGCGTGCTGCTGGACATGACGGCGCTGAAGGACATCGCGTGGGTGCGGGACGGGGCCGTGCGCTGCGGCCCGGGCCTCGTCATGTCGGAGCTCGACGCGGCGCTGGCCCCGCACGGGCTCGAGCAGCGCATGCACCCCTCGACTAAGCGCCGCGCCGCGGTGGGCGGCTTCGTCGCGGGCGGCTCGGGCGGGATCGGCTCGATCCCCTACGGGGGCCTGCGGAAGCTCGGCAACATCCTGGCGGTGCGGGTCATCACCGTCGAGCCCGAGCCGCGCGCGATCGAGCTGCGCGGCGATGCGGCCCAGAAGGTCGACTGCGCCTACACCACGCCCGGGATGATCACGGCACTGGGAATGCCGCTCGCCCCCGCCTGGCCCTGGGTCGACCTGATCGTCGCCTTCGACAGCTTCGCGGGCGCCATGGCGGCCGGCCATTCGAAGCGTCCTACAGAGCATATTCCTGGATGGTCGGAAAATCCAAGTTTTCGTACGGCAATGAGGAGCGCCGCATCCCTCTACACTGACGTAAAGAGTCGTCTTCGTTCAATGTCCGCTTGGCAGACCCCTTGTTCGGAAGCAGCCGTTCCGCTGTCCACCCACTTCCGCTGTCCGGCCGGATCCGACCCAACCGTGCCGTCCAGAGCGTCATTCCGTTTCCTCCGAAGCGGACGGAGCAATCTAGATAAGATCCGTAGCGAGATTGCTTCGCTCCTAATGACTAGCCCCCCAAGCCGTGCCGTTTAACGATATGCAACGCAATGTTTAAGCAAGCTGCTCGATGGCCGGATGAGAGAGGTTGAGCGTGACGGACTTGGTTAGTCTCGAATGCGTTCCCTCGTGGAAAAGGGAGGCGCTCTGAAGCTCCGGCTTGTTCAGGTGCCTGTTGTCGAACCCAGGGACAGAGAAGTTGTGGTGCGCGTCAACGCGGCGCCCTTCAATTCCTCCGACATTCTCCTGCTGCTCGGGCCCGTAGTCCTTGACACACTGCGGGTCGACGGCACTACGACGCGACCCGAAGTTGAAACCCTGATCCCGCAGGATCGCCTGGGCCTCGTCGCCGGGCGGCTCGGCCAAGCGCTGCCCGTAGGCGACAACGCTTCTCGATGTCGACCGTATGGTCAGATCCCGGCATACCATTGGTAGCCGGTGTCCTCCCAATATCCGCCCTTGCCCTGGCCGATGTCCTTGAAGTCCGACATGAGTTGGATGCGCTTGATGTATTTCGTCATCTTGTAGCCGAGCTGGCGTTCGACGCGGAGTCGCAGCGGGGCTCCGTATTTCACTTCCAACGGCTTGCCTGCCTTGTCGTAGGCGAGGATGGTCTGGGGATGCCTCGCGGCGAGCAGGTCGATGCTCCCGTAGAAAGGCGTAGGGCCTGATGGATCACCGTCGTCCATCGTGTCGAAGCAGTGGAACACGACGTACTGCGCGGTCGGCTTCACCCCGACCCGATCGAGTACGGCCTGCAACGGCGCCCCGGTCCATTGTCCGATGCAGGACCATCCTTCCACGCAGTCGTGCCGGGTGATCTGCGTGCGGGCCGGCATGGCGCGAAGTTCCGCCATCGTCAGTTCGATCGGACGCTCGACCAAGCCATCGACGACCAGTTTGTAGGCCTTGAAGCCGTTCGCCGCCATCGACCTATAGTGCTTGTCGTCGGGGTCGGTGGAGCCGTTGGCATAGAAGTCCGTCGAGACGTCGCTCAGCTCGTACTCCTGCGCCAGTTGCTCCGGGCCCAGCATCGCTTCCTGCACCTTCCGGTTCAGCCCGCCGACCCCGCCTAGCACCTCCTTCACCAGAGGGTTGTCGGTGACGTTCTCGCAGCCGGCGAGGGCCAGGGCACCGAGGACGGTCGCGCCTCGCGCGAGGAGGGCACGACGCGTCGTGGAGCGATCAACCATGGATGTCGCGCTCCTGCCCGATGTCGTACCAGCCGGTGACCATCGAGCGCATGTTGTTGAAGAGGCCGGACAGCAGCACCAGGGCCACGTGGACGACCACGAACAGAACCACCCCGAACGCAGCGAGGAAGTGGATCGAGCGAGCCGTCTGGCGGCCGCCGAAGACGTGCAGCAGGAAGGGGAAGGCGGCATCGAGGCCCGGGGACATCGCCCAACCCGCCAAGACGAGGAGCGGGAGCAGGACGAAGGCGACCGCGAAGTAGGTCATCTTCTGGATGGCGTTGTACTGCCGCGCCTGCTCGCCCTTCGGGAAACGTAGGCGTGCGTGATCGAGGATCTCGCCGCCGATGTGCCGCCATTGGGTGCGGCTCGGCAGGAAGTCCCGGCGGAAGTGGCGGGTCGCGAAGCCCCACAGGAGGTAGACGAGCCCGTTGGCGACGAACAGCCAAGCGAACACGAAGTGGATCGCCCGCCCGGTGCCGAGGTCCTGCTCGCCCGGAAGCGTCGCCCAGGACGGGAAGGCCCTCTCGGTCGGCTTGCCTTCGAACTCCGACAAGCCGAGGACGCCGGTCGTGTCGAAGCGATGGTCGCCGATCCGCACGTAACCCCGCGCCTTGCCGTCCACCTTGTCGGAATCGATGACGGCGGGCGGGTGGTCGAAGTCCGTCTTGATGCCGAAGTCGAGTTGCGGGCGGGCGTTGAAGATCTGCAGGCCGCTCATCAGCAGCATGGTGAGGCACAGGACCGTGATCCAGTGCGTCACGCGAACCACGACGCTGTGGCGCTTCACCAACGTGACGAGGCGCTGCTCCTTCCCTTTCGGAACGGCGTCGTCGTTCGACACGACTGGATCGTCCAGTTCCTTTTCGGCCAATGACATCGAGGCTCCCATCGCATTCATCTGCCCAGTGGTCGCCGCATCTAGCTTCCCAGAAGTTGCGTGACGGACGTATCGAACCATCGATACCCACCGATCCATCTGTCCATGGTCCCGCGTAGACGTCCGGACTGGGAGACGACGCACGACGTGGCGGGATCGACACCGTAAAAATACGGATAGTGGAAACGCGAATTTGGACGTCGCTCCGGCGCATCCCACCGTCGTTCGCTGCGTAACTGGATATGCGGTGCCTTCTATGAGGCGCTCAGCGACGCCCGGGTGCTGGACATCGCAGGTCCTTTGATCGCGGGATGATCTCGCATCGAAGGCATAACAGGAGAGAACTCATGACGAAGACCAAGAACCTGATCGTCGCGTGTGCGGTCGTCGCCCTATCGCTCGGTGCCGTCGTCGCGCCCGCGTCCGCTCAGATGATGATGAAGAAGACGATGATGCATCACCACATGATGCATGGTAAGATGATGCATGGTAAGATGATGCACAAGAAGACGATGATGCACAAGACTATGAACCCCATGTAACATTCTAGCTGAGACGCTCTCTTGCGAGAGGGCGTCTCTTCGATAAGCCTAAAGATGACCTTTGTTTCAAGACGTCACTATTGTCCTGGTTCTGAAATTCGTACATGACGTGTGTAGGGCGGCTCGCACGGCACTCGCCGACTGGGTCAACGAATTTCGCGACCCGCTCTTGCTGATCGCCTCGTGAATCTTGGTCTCCCACTTCCTGCCGGGCCGTAGCCCGAGGCGACGGTGTCTCGCACCTTGTACGCGATCCACCAGTCCTGCGTGACGCGCGCGATGGCCACGTGAGCAAGCGGTTCGGGCCGCAAACGGCATCGATGATGGTCGGGATCGCACCGATGCTAACGATAGCGTCGATCATGTCGGCCGATCCCATGGTCGGCTCGCCTTCGGCGCTCTTTGCATGCTGGGACAGCGCTCTTGCTCACACAGCCCGTCGCGGGCTCAGCTATCCTCAGCCACGGGACCGAGGCGAACGTCAAGTTGCGGTTCGGAGCGTACGCGCCCGATGATCGCCGGCTCAGATGCTGCGCAACCATCCTGAACGCCGTGGCTTCTTCACGGATGATCGATTCGAACTCTCCCATGGCCCTGGTGGTCGATGATGACGCCCTGATCTGCATGGACGCGGTCAGCATGCTGGAGGATGCGGGCTTCGAGGTTCTCGACGCACCCAACGTCGAACTGGCCTTGAGTCTCCTGAGGGACCATCACCCCCGGTTGACGCTCCTCTTCACCGACGTTCAGATGCCGGGAGACCACGACGGGTTTCACCTCGCCCGCGAGGTGGCGCGGTGCTGGCCGCACATCTCGATCGTCGTAGCCTCCGGCCAGGCTAACCCTGCGCCCGGTGACATGCCCCAGGGCGCGAGCTTCATCAGTAAGCCGTTCAGCGCCGGGGTCGTGCACGACGCTCCGGGAGATCGTGCCCGAGCATCGACGGCCCAAACCGCTGCGTGGGTGAGCGGTCACTCGCGAGGATGTCAGGCGCGCAGCCGATCCTTGCTCGTCCGCAGCATCACGACGACGCCCTCCGAAAGCCATTGGAACGCGATCGTGCCGCCAAGCTGGCCCGTTACGGCGTTCACCACCAGCCGGCTACCGAAGCCGGCATTCCCGTTCGGCGGATTGACCTCGGGGCCGCCGCGCTCCGTCCATGTGACGACCACGTCATCCTCATCGACGGTGCAGGAGACATCGAGGATCCCCGTCGCCGCCGATAGGGCTCCGTACTTGATCGCGTTCGTCGCCAGTTCGTGGACGACGAGCGCCATGGTCGTGGAGGAGACCTCTCCGACGAGCAACTCCGGCACCGTGATCCGGATGCGGCCACTGGTGCGTTCCTCGCCTGCATAGGGCGCGAGAAGGATGGCGAGCAGGTCACCGAAGTGCGCAGCCCTCTCCGGATCGCCGGGAACCGGCCGGACGAGGTCGTGCGCGCGGTTGAGGGCGCCAAGCCTCAGCCTCAGGTCCCGGGACATCTCCTTCGTCGTCGTCGTCGAGCGTTCCGAGATCATGGTCAGGGCGGACGCGATCGAGAACAGGTTCTTGACCCGGTGACCCATCTCGCCCGCGATCATCTCGCGCGCTTCCTCGGCCATCTTGCGTTCGGTCACGTCAAGGAAGACCCCGAACATCTGGCGTCCGACGATCCCCTGGTCGTCGCCGCGCCCCCGGGCGGAGACCCACCGCAGTTCCTTTCCGCGTAGGATCCGGAACTCGACCTCATAGGCCCCCAGGATCTGCCGCGTCGAGGCGAACGCGGCCCTCACGCGATCGAGATCCTCCGGATGGATGTGCGCGGACATGTCCTCGAACGTGACCGGCCCGACCGGGAGGCCCCAGAGCGCGTGTGCACGCTCGTCCATCGAGATCGCGTCGCTGTCGACGTTCCAGGACCATAAAGCGACGCCAGCCGCGTCGGTGGCGATCCTCAAGCGGTTCGCGTCCCACACCGGTGGTGGCGTCGTGCTTTCCGGAACCTCGCGCTCTCCTTCGATCAGCAGCGACCCGAGGGCGTCGCACAACGTCGCGCGCTTGTAGGGCTTCTGCAGCAAGGGACATCCGAGGTAGGACTCCAAGAGGCCGGTCCGACCGTAGCCGGTCGAGAAGACGAACGGGATACGCCGGGTCGTCAATGCGTCGGCGACGGGATAGCTCTTCTCCCCGTTGAGGTTGATGTCGAGGATCGCTGCGTCGAAGTGCTCGATGTCGACGATGGCCAGGGCCTGGTCCAAGCGTGAGGCGGGGCCGACGACGGCGCAACCGAGTTGCCCCAACATGTCTTCCAGCATCCACGACACCATGACTTCGTCCTCGACGACGAGGATGCGTCGGCCGGCAAGCTCGCTGGTCATGTTCTCTCCGCCCGATCTCTCGGGGCAGGCATCATGATATCGCAGACGAGCCCGGTCGGTTCGTAGGCGAGGCGCACGTCTCCGTTCAGTTCCTGGGCCAAGCCACCCTCGATGAGGCGGCGGCCGAAGCCCTGGAACGTCGGTGGGGTCACCACGGGACCGCCGCTCTCGCGCCAATCGACACGAAGCCGATCTCCAGCTTCGAGCCGCCATGCCACGTCGACCCTTCCTCCCGTCGCTGCCGAAAGCGCCCCGTGCGCGATGGCGTTGGTGGCCAGCTCATGGAAGACCATGGTGAGGGTCAGTGCTGTCTTCGGCGGTAGTCCTACCTCGTCGCCTTCGATGTGAACGCGTGCATCCACCCCCAAGGCCTCGAACGTCTGGTCGAGGATCTCCCGCAGTTCGACCCTGTCCCAGTTTTCCGAACCAAGGAGGCCATGGGTCTTCGACAACGCTAGAATGCGTCCCTCGAAGGCGTCGATAACGCGCTCGTCGGCCATGCCGCGCAACGTCTGTCCAGCGACCGCCAGGACGGTCGCAAGGGTGTTTTGGGTGCGGTGGTTCAGTTCGTCGAGCAGGGAGCGCAGCCGCTCCTGTTCCTCCTTGTGGCTCGTGATGTCCACGAAGGAGGCGAAGTGCTGCACGATGGCGCCCGCGTCGTCACGCACCTGCGTGATGAAGATGGTGACCCAGATCGTCCTGCCGTCCTTGCGGTGGAAGCGGACCGGCGTTTCGAGGTCGCGGGCGCCCTCGAACGCCGTCTGGATCTCCGTCAACGCTTCCGGGTCGGTAGCCCGTTGGATCAGGAAGTCGAACTTCTGGCCGAGCACCTCGTGCTCGTCATACCCCGTCAGTGTGAGGAAGGCCTGGTTGACGAAGACGATCGGATTGTCCTTCACCTTGGCGTTGGAGAACACCATCGGCATCCGCGTCGTCTCGGCGGCGACGACGAAAGGGCCAAGGTCCTCACGGAACCCTTCCACGTCGGATTCGGCGTGTTCCTGTTCGACCGCGTTATCGTGCTGGTCCGACATGGGCGTCGATCTCCCCGTTTCGCGAAGAAGGGTTGACCGGGTCGAGGGGTTCTTCCTTGTCGAGGAGCCGCAGCGCGGCGCGGACCACCTCGCTCGCTGTGCGGTAACGTCCCGCGGCGACCCGCGCGGCGACCGAACGCTCCAACTCGGGCGTCACCGACACGTTCATGGTCTTGCGTATCGGCATCGACTGATGGTCCTGGTCAAGTCTCGATAAAGACCTGTGTCAACGGTTGTCACAAGTTCCAATACCCTTGTTCGCGGGGTTTGTGCGAATAGTCGAAATGCATAATTGCATTCGCAGCAGACGACCCGAGCTGCTTCATGGGAGTGGGCAAGGAGCCTCAAGCACCTCGACCACGCTCGCCGGGAAGGACGGCCCTTGCTCTGCGCGAATGAAGGAGGAACCTCGGGTGACTGACGAGAGGAGTCAGGCGGTCGGCCGAGGGACGGGCGCCCCGCGTCGTACACGACCTCAAAGCCGATCAGTTTTGATGAATGTGGACCATCTCCGCAAACCGCTGTCGCGTCGACGTCGGACTTCCAGTGCCAAATCCACCGGCGGATCGGAATACGGCGTGCGATGCGACAGCGGGGATGCTAGGCGCGAGGCATAGACCGAATGCGAAAACGATCGACGGACCACGATGCTCGACTGGGATGACCTGCGCTTTTTCCTGTCGGTCGCCCGGCACGGAAACCTAATGACGGCTGCCAAGGAACTGCGCGTCGCACAGTCCACGGTCGGACGCCGCTTGGCATCCTTGGAGGCGAGCCTTGGCGTCCGTCTCCTTGATCGAACGCCTGGTGGCTATGTCGCAACGCTGGCGGGGAAACAGGTCCTCCTGGAAGCCGAGCGGTTCGAGACCGGGTCACTGGCCCTCGAACGCGAGGTCGGCGGCCGTGACGCCCGGCTGTCCGGCACCGTCCGCGTCACCTGCGCGGAGGGGGTCGCCAGCCACATACTCTCGCCGTGTCTCGCCGCGATGCACGGAAAGCACCCGGATATCATGGTGGAGTTGATCCCTGACCTCCGGGAGCTGAGCCTTTCGATGCGGGAGGCGGAAATATCCGTTCGGCTCAAACAGTCGAACCAGCACGACCTTGTCGTGCGCAGGATCGGCGTCCTGGGCTTTGGCCTGTACGCGAGCCCTGGATACCTGGAGATGCACGGCGACCTGGATGTCGACGCGGGATGCCCGGGCCACCACATCGTCGCCCAGCTCGACGATCTCCAGGACTCCGATCAGACCGGCTGGCTCGCGACCCTTGCGACGCGGGCTCGCATCTCGTTGCAGACAAGCAGCCATGAGGCGGCCGTCGTCGCGGCGGTGCACGGGGGCGGTTTGGCGTGCCTGGCCCGGTTCCGGGCCGACCGCGAGGACGGTCTGGTCCGCCTTGTCACTCCGTCTCCGGTTCCAGACACTGGGATCTGGTTGGTCGCCCACAAGGACAACATGAGCAACGCTCGGATCAGGGCTGTCCTGACGCATATCACCGGGGGCATCCGTGCGTTGTCGCCACAACTCAATCCTCGAGAATTGTAGAGGCTTGGACTTATGGTCCGCTTGCTTTGTTCACGGTCGGCGTGACTTAACCTAGGCACCAGATCGGCAGGTTCGAGGTGGTCGCCACAGCGGAAGCGTCTGCTTTGGCCCAACTATGCCCGAAAGCAGCCAGTCGGCTGTCCACCCATCCACGCCGTTCGGATCCGAGCGATCGCGCGAGCATCCCTGTTCCTTTGTGAGAAGCCGCGGCAGGGCACCGGGAAGTTTCACCCCCGTGCCTTATGACCGAGGTCTTGCCCGAACTCATTAGGGTCGCGACCGACCTCGGGCTGGACCTCGGATCGATCAAGGCATTGTATTTGAACAGGAATTTCCTCTTGCCTCTCCTGACCGAGGTCCATGGGGAGAAGTGATATTCATCAAGAGAAAGTGAGATCCGTAACTCCCTTCCGCCAGCGGTTCGTGCCCCCGTCCAGTCCCCATCCTCGGAGCCGAGTCGATGACCTCCGGCTCGCCTCCGGGATCATGTCCCTGAGCGTGGTGTAGCTTCCTGAGGAGCCACCTCGGTCGCCGGCTTGGGCCGGGACAGTCAGGCCACCAGGGTCGGCAGGCTGACGGTGTCACTATCGCCGATCGGGGCGATGCTTTCCAGCGTCATATAGCGGGATCTCTGGACGGTCCATTCGTCGTTCTGCTCGAGCAGAATAGCTCCCACGAGCCGCTTGATCGAGGCCTCGTTGGGAAAGATGCCGACGACATCGGTCCGTCGTTTGATCTCGCCGTTGACGCGTTCGAGCGGGTTGGTCGAGTGTAGTTTGGTTCGATGCGCGGCCGGGAACGTCATGTAGGCCAGCACATCCTGCTCTGCACTGTCCATGAGAGCGGACAGCTTGGGCATCTTGGCACGGAACTGATCGGCGACGCGGCGCCACTGCTGTCGGGCGGCCTCAGCGTCAGCCTGCGCGAAGGCCGTGGCGATCAGGGCGGAGACGACTTGGCGGCCGCTCTTGCCGGCATGGGCCAGCGCGTTCCTCATGAAGTGTACGCGGCAGCGCTGGGCCGTGGCGCCGAGCACCTTCGTGGCAGCGGCCTTCAGCCCCTCGTGCGCATCCGAGATCACCAGCTTCACACCGCGCAGCCCGCGCCGCGCCAGCTTGCGCAGGAACGCCGTCCAGAAGGTCTCGGCCTCGGAGTGGCCGATGTCCATGCCCAGCACCTCGCGACGCCCGTCGGTGTTCACCCCCACCGCCACCGTCACGGCGACCGACACGATCCGCCCGGCCTCGCGCACCTTCACGTAGGTCGCATCCAGCCACAGATAGGGCCAGTCGCCCTCGATGGGCCGGTCCAGAAAGGCGTTCACGCGCTCGTCGATCTCGCCGCACAGCCGGCTCACCTGGCTTTTCGAGATGCCGGTACCGCCCATCGCCTGCACGAGGTCGTCCACCGAGCGCGTCGACACGCCTTGAATGTAGGCCTCCTGGATCACCGCCGTGAGCGCTTTCTCGGCCATCCGCCGCGGCTCAAGGAAGCCGGGAAAGTACGAGCCTTTCCGCAGCTTCGGGATGCGCAGCTCGACCGTGCCGGCCCGCGTCTGCCAGTCCCGATCGCGGTAGCCGTTGCGCTGCGCCAGGCGCTCACCGCTCTTCTCCCCGAACGCCGCTCCCGTGAGGGCGCCCACCTCCATCTCCATCAGGCGCTCGGCCGCAAAGCCGATCATCTCGCGCAGAACATCCGCGTCGGCGCTCTTCTCAACAAGCCCGCGCAGGCTCATCATCTCGTCGGTCATCGGTGCGTCTCTCGGTTCAGGTTGGTCTTCGCAACCCGACCCTAGCCGGCGACCGCCGATGGCTACCTCCCGCGAAGACGCCCGTCCGCTACAGCGCTGTGGATGGCGCGCGGACGGGCGTCTCCGCTACCCGGGCACCTACACCACGTCCTGGGACACGACCCGCCTCCGCAAGCACGCCGCCCTACCTTTCCGCCATGCGAAACCTGCTCATTGCCCTGACGATCCTGACAATACCGGCCCACGCGACCGAGAACCTTCCCGGCCAACCGGGTCCGCCGCGTTCGGTGACTGGCACACCGACGCGCCGGGCGTCATCCGGCTCATCCGACCAGGCGATCTCCCTCCGCCTTATGCGACACCGTCGGCCAGCAACGGCCCCCAGGACGCAGCCTTGCTGAAGGATCCCCACATCAACGTTCCCGATGGCCTCTCGGCGTCGCTCTGAGCCAAGGGTCTTACCGGCCCGAGGACGATCCGGGTGGCGCCGAACGGCGTCGTCTTCGTGGCAGAGACGGACGAAGGCGACCTCACGGGGCCGAAGCCCGAGCACGTCGTCGACCTCGACATCAGCGACGGCGGTCATTCGACCCGCGACATCGCCTTCAGCCCCGACGGCAAGCGGATGTTCGTCTCGGTCGGCTCACAGAGCAACGATGCCGAGGATCTCCCCGCCGAGCCAAAGGCCGCCGTCGCCAAGCTTCCACTCGGGGCCACCTGGGGCGACGAGACGCGGCGGGCCGACGTCCTCACCTTCGACCCCGAGGGGCAGGACGGCCGGGTCTTCGCCACGGGCATCAGGAACTGCGTTGGGCTCGCGGTGGCGCCGCGGGACGGCGGGCTCTTTTGCTCCACGAACGAGCGGGACGGCCTCGGGGACGACCTGCCCTCCGATTATGTCACGCGGCTCCAGGACGACGGCTTCTACGGCTGGCCGTGGTTCTTCATCGGAGCCCATGAGAACCCGCGCCATCGCGGCGAGCGGCCCGACCTCGCCGCCAAGACGATCGTGCCGGACGTCCTCTTCCAGGCCCACTCCGCCCCGCTTACGATGAACTTCTACGACCCGCCGGTCGGTGCCCCGGCCGCCCTCGGCCCGGCCTACTCCGGTCAGGCCTTCGTGGCGATGCACGGATCCTGGAACCGCGCCAAGCGGACGGGCTACAAGGTCGTCAGAGTGGTGATGGTGGACGGCGTGCCCACAGGCGAGTACGAGGACTTCGCCACCGGCTTCGTCGGGGCAGACGGGCGCGTGTGGGGCCGACCGGTGGGCGTCGCCGTCATGCGCGACGGCACTCTCCTCATCGGCGAGGACGAGAACGGTACGATCTGGCGGGTGACGCCCAAGAAGGGCGCGCCGTGACCGTGAGTCTTTTCGTGGCAGGATTTTATCGAACGTCACGGGCGACTACTGCGATCAGGCATGATCCGCTTGGGTGAGGCAATCTCATCCCTTCCCCGTCCAAACTCCCATTTTCAGACTGGCATCGGGGCATGAATCACACGGGTCGGTCTTCTTGGCGTTCCGGGAGCCCGTACAGCGCCGTCGTTGACATCCCAGGTCAAACCCTGACGGATCGGCGAAGAAAACAGGAGATCCGGTCGAGAACGAGGGTCAGAACGATCTCGGGCCACCGCCGCCGAGACTATATCGTCTCGTCAACCCCAGCGTGGTGACTTGAGGCGTGGAGATCAAAGTGGAATTACATCATTCTAGGTTGGGTGGGATCACTCGTGACAAGCTGCACACGGAACTCGCCGAGATTTTATTAGTCGAGGCTGACCAGATTACGATCACGGCCGGCCTGCCTGTAGCGGAAGCCTTCATCGGGTTCAGGCTTGAGGACAATCCAGATCATCTCGGCGAGTTCATGCAGGAACCCGCTTCGCGGGTCCACCTACATCGCTTCGAGATCTTCAGGGATTTCGAAAAGGCGTACGAGTTCGTCAAGCACCTCAGCCCTTCGGATGACATGCGGGATGTCGTCTTCAGGTTGAAGTCCTTTTGCTTTCATGCTCCTCGGTCGGGCAAGCATTCAGCGATTTGCGACACCCCGCTCCCGTTCATGACCCCCGAAGGCGTCTGCCGACTTATTGCCGATGCAGCCTACGCTCGCTTCAAGTTGGAGTTGATGGAGGGTGAGGTTTTCTCTATCCGCGAGATCGCGCTTCTCGCCGATGTGCCTGACGATGTGGTGCGGGCGTGCACGCAGCGTGTCGACGCTGATCGGCTTCAAGCCACGAAGTACGCCAAGTCCACCGAGATCGGAGCGGACGATGCGAGGTTGTGGCTGACCGGCCAGGCGGGGTTCACGCCGTCGTATAGCGTCCGAAACGTGCTGGACTCGGTGATGACGGCTGAAGAGCTTGGGACGTTCATCCGCAACCGCCGGCTTCGGTCCGAGGGCGGGATCGTGAAGTTGGTCGTCGGGTTTACCGCTGACGAGTTGGACAGGTGGGAGGGCGGAGACATCATCTGGGATCCGCGCCGCGCCGACGACCTCGTGGACCGCGCCGCTGACCTCGCGCGCCACTTGGATCTCGACGTCCCGCGCTTCGTCGGGAAAGTGATAGAGGCCTCGACAGAGCGTTGTCCGGCCACCCGTTGAGCGACGCGCGCGCACGGTGAACCAAAGGTCGGGCGGGCTTCGAGGCTGAGACGGTCACGATCACATCGCGCAAGACCAGGACGTTCGACCGATCGATGGAAGCCGCTTATCCTCACATCATGGGGCCGGGACGCGACGAGCCGGGCCCCATGATGTGAGGGAGGGGAACGATGAGCCTTCGTTTCGGGGGATGCCCGTGCTGCGGCGACACGCCGAGCGGGATTTGGCATCGGCGACACTTCCTCAAGGCGGCCGGCGCCGCCATGGCGGGCGTCGCGCTCGCGCCGGGCAGCGCCTTCGCCGACGCGGTGCCGACCATCGCCTACGAGTCCGTGCCCGATCTCATCCAGTTGCCGCCTGACATGTTCCTCGGCGAGTGCTCCGGCGTCGCCGTGAACTCGAAGGGGCACCTCTTCATCCTGTCCCGCGGCAACACGACGGGTCCGGCCTACGGCGCGGGTGCCGCTCAGCTCCTCGAGTTCGACCCCGACGGGCGCTTCGTGCGTGAGATCGGCCACCACCTCTACGCTTGGTCCTTCGCCCACATGGTCAAGGTCGATCCGGCCGACAACGTCTGGGTCACCGACAAGGGCTCGGACATGGTCATCAAGTTCACGCCCGAGGGCCGCGTCGCCATGGTGCTCGGACGCAAGCAGGAGGCCGCGGACGAGCTCACAGGGCCCTTGAAGCATCCGAATCCGCCTCTCCCTGCCATCGATGGCTACTTCCGGCAGGTCACCGACGTGGCCTGGGACGCCGCCGGCAACAGCTACATTAGCGATGGCTACATCAACTCGCGCGTCGCGAAGGTGGACCGGGACGGCAACTGGGTGAAGTCCTGGGGCGACCGCGGCACCGGTCCGGGCCAGTTCCACACGCCCCACAGCATCGCGGTCGACGCGCAGGGCCTCGTCTACGTCGCGGACCGCAGCAACAGGCGCATCCAGGTCTTCGACGGGGAAGGCAATTTCCAGCGCCAGTTCACCATCGACGTCCCCGTCCCGCCCGGCGCGCGGCCTGTGATCGGCGACATGCCGGACGAGGGCACCATCGCGGCCGGCACCTTCGCGCCCGGCTCGCCCTGGGCGATCTGCATCTCGCCTGGGCCCGACCAGGTGCTCTACAGCTCCGACGCCTACCCGGGCCGCATCTATAAGATGACGCTCGACGGCAAGGTGCTCGGCGTGCTCGGGCAGGCGGGGCGCCAGCCGAAGCAGTTCGGCTGGATCCACCAGATGGCTTGCCCGGCCAAGGACGTCCTCTACGTCGGGGAGTTGCTCAATTGGCGCGTCCAGAAGCTGATGCTCCACGCCTGACGGGCTCGCGACTTCCAGAAAAGGGCGGAGATCGTCATCTCCGCTTAATCGCTCATCTGGCGTTCGGTGATGGTCCTTCGAGCCGTTTGGGCGGTGGCCGTTTCACCCCACCTCCATGCTGAATGCAGCCCCGTCACAGTATTCTACCACGACCCGTCCGGAAAAGCCGCGCGGCATCGCGGGTGCTTCGTCCGCCCTCGCGGCCAGCGCTTCCGCCATCGCGGGAGCCTCGAACAGCGCCGCAATCTTGTCGCCGATTGGCACGCCCAGCCCCGTGCAGGCATCCGGCCCCACGCGGGCGCGGAAATAGCCGTTGTCCCCAGCCGTGATGTCGGTGAACGCCAAGTGGTTCGACCACAGCCGCGACGTCACGAAACCGAGCTTGCGCCCGAAGGCGGCGAAGAGGCCAGCGTAGAGCGGCGCCACCGCGCTCGTGCCGCCGACGACCGTGCGGTCCCCCCGCACCACCACCTCGTAGCCCGTCTCGGGATCGGCCACCGCTGCCACGTCGGGCGCCAGGCGGCCCGGCCCCATCGGAGCGCCGGCCTGCCAGTCCTGCATGGGGAACAGCCGCGAGAAGCCGCCGCCCGTGCCGTCCCCCGCCGGGTCGCCCGGCCGGTCGTTCCACACCGTCTCGGTGCCGCGCGTCTTGCGCGTACCGCCGCAGCCCACCACGCTTGGGCAGCCTGCCGGCAGGTCGACGTCGGCGGGACTGCCGCCGCCGTCGGACGAGTCCTTGTCGCCCGCCGCCGCGAAGACAACCATGCCGGCCTCGGTGGCAGCCATCGCGGCATCCTCGATGTTGGCTACGAAGTCTGTACCGGTCTGTGTCTCAAGCCGCTCCCACACGGTTTCGGCAGCTCCCCAGGAGATCGAGCACACGTCGCAGCCGTCGGCGGCGGCACGGCGGATCGAGGCCGCAATGGCCCCCGGAGCGTTGCCGGCCCAGTAGACCCGCAGTGTCGCGGCTTGGCCCGTGGCGACATAGTAGGCCGCCGCCGCCACTTGGATGTCGAGCGCCACCTCGCCGTCGGCCTCGCCGCCCGGCGCGTTGTCGCTGCCGTCGACCGATACATCGGTGATGGAGGGCAGCGGCTGGCCGAGCCCGCCGAAGAAAACCTCCATGTCGGACAGGAGCCAACCACCGCCGAGTTCCACGATGGCGATAGTCCCGCCGCCCGCGAGGCCCTTGGGCCAGCGGTAGGCGGCGCAAAGCTCCGGTACGCTCCACGGCCGGGCAGACGCGTCGCGTGCCTCCAGGGGCCCCCGTACCGGCGGATAGGCGATGAAGGAACGGAAGGGCGTGATCGCCGCGAGCAGCCGCGCATTGGTGGTCGCGCGCGCCACCGCCGAGCCGTAGAAGCCGATGAGGTCGGCCTTCATCGCCGTCCGCGAGCCGGGGTCGAGATACACCATGTGCCCCGACGGGTAGGTGTGGATCTGAAGGTTCGCCCGCGCCCGCGTGTCGAGGAGCGGCATGGCGGCCAGAGTTAGCTCGGTCTGGTAAAACGGCGTGACGGAATCATAATAGCCGCTCGCCTGGAATACCCTGAGGTCCGGGTTCAGCGCCATGGCGGCTGCGAGGTCACCGGCCGTGTAGAGCACCGTGTTCCCGTCGGCGTCTTTGCCCTTCTGAGCGCCCGTCGGGTCGATGTGCGAGAAGTCCCAGAACTGGAATGTCTGGTCGTTGAGATCGGTGAAAGGCGAGGTCGAGGTGAACTTGAGTTCGTCGTTGAGGTACTGGTTCCACATGGCGGTGTAGACGCCGCCGACGTTGGTCAGCGTGGGGTCGTTACTGCCGGCGTTGGGGCTGATCGTTGCGGCGATCCCCGTGTCGACCGCCGTGGCGCGCCCGTCGTAGCCGCCGATCGCCAGGCCCCGGTCGCGCAGCAGCGCGGTGAGGAACAGCAGCCCGATCGAATTGCCCGCCGACACGTCGAGCCCCCAGGAGATGAGGACGTTGCGGTCAATCCCGAGATCGCGGGCGAGCGCGTCGAGCACCGCCTCGTCGACCTTGGGGAAGGCGCGCCGCGCGGGATCGTAGGGGCCGGATGCGAAGGCCCGTACTTCTGCCATGTAGGCGGGCAGGTCAGGGGGTGGCGGCACGATGGCGGTGCGCCCGTGGAACCACGCGTCGGCGGCCAGCGTCGGCAGCAAGCCGACAGGGTTGCCCGTTTGGCTGTAGTCGAGGATCGAGGACTGCAGCACGATGCCGTTGAGGTCGACGCCGTCTTCGTGCAGCTTCCAACCGATCACGCAGGACCGTGCAGTGCCATACGACTCGCCGAAAAGGAACTTCGGCGAGTTCCAGCGGTCGTAGGCGCTGAGGTAGCGCTTGATGAAACCGACGATCGACTCGGCGTCCGGGTCGACGCCCCAGAAGTCGCGGTTCACCTTGGGAGCCACGGCGGCCGAATAGCCGGTGCCGACGGGGTTGATGAAGACGAGGTCGGTCTGGTCGAGCAACGTGTCGGGGTTGTCCTCGATCGTGTAAGGGGCTGGCGGAGTGAAGTCGGGCAGGTTCGTGCGGATGCGCCTTGGCGCGAAGGAGCCGAGCAGCAGGAACACCGCCGAGGAGCCGGGCCCCCCGTTGTAGAAAAACGTCACAGGCCGTTCCGCGGTCGGGCGCTCGTCCGCCGTGTAGCTCACGTAGAAGAATGACGCGTTCGGCTTCGCGCTCAACGGGTCGACGGTCGTGAGGTGGCCGGCCCGCGCCGTGTAGGGTATCGCGGCGCCGTTCACCGTCACCGAATGGTGCGTGACGGCGGCGCGTTCCTGCGGGTCAGCGATCGAGGCGTCCGGACCCGCCCCGTAGGGCGTGGTGTCGAGCAGGGACTGGTCGGGCTGAGCAGGATCGTCGGCCATGGCGAAAACTTCCATCGAGCCGGGGGCGAGGCGAGGTCAGCAAGTCCCCCGGCACTGACTGTCGCGCCGAGCCCCTCACCTGTCACGCTTCATCTTTTCGCGCTGCGATGGAACTCACCCGCTCTGCTTGTTCCGTAGTCCTATCCACATCCTTCAGTCCGTCGAAAATGAAGCAGCCTGGGTCCTGGGGCGTCATTTGTCATCGACGGGGGTGCCAAACTCAGGCCCGAACTCACCGGACGCGCGCCGACCTCGGGCAGGACCTCGGCGCAGGCAAGTTGCGGAAAGGACAAAGAAAAACCGGTCCCTCCCGCTGTCCGAGGTTTTTGCGGAGAGGATACATTCATCACAAAAGCTTGAGAGCCGTAACTCCCGTCCTGTCGGCGGTAGCGGCCCGGAGAGCGTTGGAAGTGACGTGCCACGCCCGGTCCGCAGGAGATCGTCATGCACAAGGACCCGGGGCGATGGCAGGCGATCAGGCGGAAGGTGCGGGAGGGCGAGTGCTCGATCCGCGGGGCCGCGCGCGAGTTCGGGATCAGCCGCAACACCGTCCGAAAGATCTTGGCCCACCCGGCGCCTTTGCCTTATCGTCGGCGGGCAGGGTCGTCGCCGAAATTGGGACCTCATATGGGGGCGATCCGGACGATGCTGGAAGCCGAGACGGGACGTTCGTCGCCCTCCACCGCCGCTGCGATCTTCGAGCGGCTTCGGCTCGAAGACGGTTATAGCGGCAGCTACAGCACCGTCTGGCGATGCGTGCGGTCTCTCCGAGCGGAGGAGTTGCAGATCGAGATCGAGGTCCGCAATCACCGCACGGCATCGTTGACCGGAGGAAATCGCCCGTACCCCCATGCTTACAAGCTCCGGTCGGAGCATCGCGTCATCCGTCAGGACGAGGTTTCGTCGGCCGGCTTGGCCCCGCGGAAGATCAGCGTCACACTGCGTCTCGACGCGAAGGCAGAGCGCCGAAGAGCTGCCTTCACGTGGATGCAAGCCGCGTCGGTGGGCGACATCGATCTCCAAACCGCCGGGCCAGCCATCTCATCTCTTCGCGACCTGGATACCCTGATCAATGGCATGAAGCGCGGAGCGCCGCGAGACTGGGCATCGACGATGGCGGTGATCGCCCGAGCGAGAGGGATCAGCGCTCGGGAGGTCGGCGCCTTCGTGGATGTCTGTCCTCGGACGGTCCGCAAACGTTGCACAGTGCACGCCGCAGGTGGGGCGTCCGCGTTGTACTCGCGCCGTCCTCGGGCGAACCGCAGGGTGGCCGACGAGACGTTGAAGGACGCGATCTTCGCCCTCCTCCATGAGCCCCCTTCGCTCCATGGCATCAACCGGACTTCGTGGATCATGCCCGAGCTTTCGCGCGTGCTCGCCTTCAAGGGGCATCCGGCGGGGCTGCACACCATCAGGGCGATCGTGAAAGCCGCGGGATATCGCTGGCGCAAGGCACGGGTCGTGCTGACCTCCCAGGATCCCGACTACGTGATGAAGTTGGAGGCGGTCCAAGCGATTCTGTCCGGCCTGTCGGCCGATGAGGCCTTCTTCTCGATCGACGAGTTCGGGCCCTTCTCGATCAGGATGCGCCAGGGCGTGATGCTGGAGGAGCCGGGACCGCACCGGGTCGTGCCTCAGCACCAGCGATCGAAGGGGTCGCTCATCATGACGGCCGCGCTGGAGCTGTCGGCCAATCAGATCACCCACTTCTACAGCCGCAAGAAGAACACGGAGGAGATGATCCGGCTCAACTTGTCGAGGATGCCGGGTTCGGGCCACGCGTGCCCGGCGCCCTCGACGAGGTGGAACTCGGCCTCGGGCCACGCTTCGTGCAGCGCGAAGGCGTAGCGCGCCGGGCACGGCATGTCGTACCGCCCGTGGACGATCGTGCCCGGAATCCCGTTCAGGCGCCCGGCGTCGGCCAGGAGTTGGCCCTCGTCCAAAGGGGCTATGTCATGGTACGGCCAGACCTCGGACCTCACTGGCGATCCTCGTCGAACCTTCGTGGCGCGACACGCCGCCTGTCGACACCGCCCCTACCAAAAACCTCAAAAGGGACGCACCCTCAATGGAATCGTCGCAGGATCCGGAGCCCACTTCGGCGCTCCGACCCCGGATCTTCGTGGCTTTCGCCGGTGGTGGCGCAAAGGGGCTCGTGCATGTCGGCGCGCTCAAGGCGCTCGAGGAGCGCAAGGTAGACTTTCGCGGCTTCGCGGGCACGTCGGCGGGCGCGATCGTCGCTGCGCTGGCCGCCGCGGGCTTTCGGGCAGACGAACTCATAGACCCAGCGTCCCGAGCCAGCGTCATCGACCGGTTGCATGCGCACGAGAGCTCGATCTCGGCCCCGACGGATCTCTTCGGGACGGGAGGGTGGTGCCGGATCACCGCCGTGAGGAGCTTCCTGGTCTCGCCATTGCGGGCCGGATTTCGACGGCCGTACCTTTTCCTGGCAGTCTTCGCCCTAGCCTTCTTCATCTCGCTTTCACTATCGCCGTTCCTCGGCTGGACGGCCGACGCTTGCATCGGAGTCACCTGGCTTGCGATGTTCGTGACGATCCTCGGCTTGGCCACGGCGATGACCAGCGGCTTGGCGAAGCTCGACACTTTCCGGCTGGCCCTGGATCGCATCCTCTCGGAACAAGTGTTTGGCGTCGGATCACGGCAAATCGTCCGCATGCGTGACTTCGACGGCCTGCAACGGCCCGTTCTGAAGATCGTCGCGGCCAACCTGACGGAACGCAAGCTCGAGCTGTTCTCCCACGACGTCGACGGCGACGTACCGGTTGCCGATGCCGTGGCGGCTTCGATTTGCCTCCCATTTGTCTTCGCACCATGGCGCGTCGGTGATCGCATCTTCGTCGACGGCGGCGTGGTCTCCAACTTTCCGGCGTGGCCGTTCGATGAGGAACGGAAGCTCGACGCCGACGCGCTCACGATCGGCTTCGAGATCGGTGCGCCCCTGCCGGCACCGGGCTCGGCCGGATCCAAGCCCGATCTGACGTCTTGGCCCATGGCGCTGGTCGAGACGGCCTTGTTCGGAGCCGGGACGCTGAGCACACGCGCCATCGGACGGGCAGAGCTCATAACGATGAGGCCCAGCATCGGGACGATGGACTTCGACGTTGGGACCCATCGGATCCGGCGGGAACTGGCCAACGTGACCAATGCCGCCAGAGCGGAGATTTCGAAACGCCTCTTCGATTTCCCGCTCGTGTACAGGACTGCATGCGGTAACGTCCGTGACCTGATCGTCGGTGCCCTGGCCGGGTCAACGGAAGTCCTGGCCTCCCCTGGTGGGTCGGGTAGGGTCCGGTGTGCGGTCGCCATGCCACGAGCGGAGTACAGGAGGTCCCTTCAGGTGAGCCACGCGGTCGGCTACGAGGACGACCCCGACCGCGACCTTGTGATCCCGATCGCTTCGTCCCTGGCGGGATTGGCTTGGACCAGTGGAGTGGCGGAATTCGAACGCGACCCGCTCTCGAGCGACCTGGAGTTGACGGGAGAGGCGGACTCCTCTTTGCGTCGCCTCCTTTGGCGCGACTTGGCTTGGAGCCTCCGTGTTCCCATATCGGGTAGGAAGGGGCCTTTCCTCGTTGTGATGGTGGACGGATCGGCCATTTTAACGGATAGTGAAGCTACCAGGTCCTTGTTCGAGCAGGCCATCGACGAAGTCGAAAAGGCCTTCGCGTCGATCGTCCGGCAGTTCGATGAGGAATGATGATGGGTGAGCTACGCAGCAGATCACTCTCCGCCCGGCGTTCAGGTCCCGCCTCCCCTCAGACAGCTAACGCCGTCGACGAAGCGGCAAGGCAGTTGCACGAGAAGCTCGTCGAGACCGGCCGCTTGGCCGCCCGCGTCGCGACGGTTCGCCGGGAACAGCTCGCGTCGATCACCGATGACAGCTTGCGGCGTGGCGCGGGCGGACGCTAGGCCCCGACCCGGGCGGGCACCAGCGAGGATGAAGGCCCACGCTTTCGTGGATCGTTCATCAGCCCCACGCTGGGTCCATCCTTGATGGCGTTCCACGGCGTTTTCGTTGGCATTGATCGCCATCTCTCCCCGCGCATCGGTGACCTGACGTGCGCGGTGCGAGATGCCAAGGCCTTGGCGGCGCTATTCGAGGACACCCTTGGCGGCTCCTGTATTCTGTTGACCGATGCGGATGCCACTCGAGAGGCGGTGATCCGACACCTGGATGCCCTCTCGGCGTGCCACCCTGACGACACGGTCTTCGTCGCCTTCTCCGGCCACGGCACCGACGATCACAAGCTTGTGACGCATGACACTGACCTCGACGATCTCGAGGGGACGGCGCTGTCGCTTGTCGAGCTCGAGCGCAAGTTCACCAACATCCAGGCCGGGCGTCTCCTCCTCGTGCTCGATTGCTGCTTCTCCGGCGGTATGGGAGCAAAGGTCCTTAAGGTCGACATCAGAAGTAGGGACGCGTCTTCCGCCGAATTCCGACTCGATGCGCTGGCCGGCGAGGGCCGAGTGATCCTCACCGCGTCGGCAGCGGACCAACCCGCCTGGGAAGACGACAGACGTGGCCACGGGCTTCTCACGAGCGCGCTCGTCGATGCGCTGTCCGGGACGCCCGAGGTCATGGATGGAACTCATGTCTCGTTGACGCGGCTGATCGCCCACGTGGTTTCGCGGGTGCAAGCCTCCGCGGTCGCGATGGGCAAGAGACAGTTACCCGGCGTGAGAGCGGCGATCGAGGGCGACGTCCGTTGGCCCGTCTTCATACGCGGAGCGCGATGGGAGCAGTGGTTCCCCGCGCTTGCACGGGCTTATGTGGACCCTGACCCGTCAAGCCTCGCACGAGTCGGTTTCCCGACCGGTCTGGTCGCGGCTTGGTCGAAGGAGATATCCTCGCTCAACGACCTGCAAGTGAAAGCGATCAACGATTACGGGATACTTCGGGGTGAGCACCTCGTCGTCTCGGCACCGACCTCCTCTGGGAAGACGATGGTCGGCGAACTCGCGGCTCTGACCGCGGTCATCTCAAACCGCCGCGCCATCTTCCTTCTGCCCCTCAAGGCCTTGGTCGCGGACAAGCGACGGCATTTCACACGACTGTACGGCCCACATGGGGTGAAAACGTTCGAAGCTACAGGGGAGACGGACGACGTTGGTCCGCTACTGAGAGGTAAGTACGACATCGCCCTCCTCACGTACGAGAAGTTCTGCGCAGTCGCGGTCCGCTTCCCGCATGTTCTGTCCGGTGTCGGCGTTATCGTCGTCGACGAAGCACAGATGCTCGCGGACATCCAGCGCGGCGCAAACCTAGAGTTCCTACTTACCCTTGTTCTCATGCGAAAGCGAACTGGCGCCGAGCCTCAGATAGTGGCCTTGTCGGCCGTCGTTGGCGACGCGGCGGCCCTCGCGGGATGGCTCGGCGCTCGCCTGCTACGCCACATCGAGAGACCTGTCCCCCTCGACGAGGGCTTGATCCTCTGGGACGGAAGCTTCCGGCACTTGGTGGGGGGATCCGGAGAAGAGATTACGACTACGGCGAAGGTGTCCCGCCTACGACGGACCGACAGCAACAAGGACTGGATCATCCCCCTCGTCCGCAGCTTGGTGGACGAGGGACAGCAAGTCATCGTCTTCAGGGAACTCAAGGGCGAAGCTAGCGGCTCTGCCACATATCTGGCCGCGTCCCTCGAGTTGCCGCCGGCGGCGGAGGCGGTCGCCTCTCTGCCCGAAAGGGATCAATCCCGTTCGACGCGCGCGCTCCGCGCGTGCTTGGCGGGGGGCGTGGCCTTCCACCACTCGGACCTGACACCGGATGAGCGCCGGATCGTCGAGGAGGAGTTCCGCAGACCCGGCTCGGGCCTGCGCGTGATCGCAGCGACGACCACCTTAGCGATGGGGGTGAACACGCCCGCGAACTCGGTCGTGATCTGTGGTCTGCATCACCCTGGACGGGATGGGCCGGTGCCCTACTCGGTCGCGGAGTACAAGAACCTCGTGGGTCGGGCAGGAAGGCTCGGTTACGCCGACCGCGGCACGTCGTACCTGTTGGCAACGTCGCCCGTCCTCGAGGACGACCTTTGGCGTCGGTACGTCACTGCGGAGCCGGAGGACGTCACGTCGCGCTTCCTTCGGAAAGGGACAGACATGCGGACCTTGATCGTTCGGGTGATCGCGAGCGTGGCATCGTTCGGCGGATCGATCGCTCCGGGCGACGTCGTGGCGTTCCTCGAGGCCAGCTTCGGTGCGTTCTTGCAGCGCCGGGGGGACGACAACTGGGTGTGGGACCGGGGGGCCTTCGCTAGCAGCCTGGATGGCCTGCGTGCGCACGATCTCGTTGAAGCCCGTGCCGATGGGACAGTTGCTCTCACCCTCTTGGGGCGCATCGCGGGTGAGGGATCCATCGAAGTCGCGAGTGTGATCAGGCTGGTCCGCGCCATTCGGGGGCTGAAGACGGACGAGGTGACAGACCCGGCCTTGCTCGTCGCCGTCCAATCAACGGTCGAGCTAGACGGATGCCACTTCCCCTCGAACAAGAAGAGCGTCAAGCCGCATCACAAGGAGCCACAGGCATGGGTGGGGGAGCTCAGGAGGCTGGGCGTTCCCGCACAGGTGATGGGCGCCTTGCACTGGGACACGACGGACGAGGTGGCGCCGACTCTCCGGGCCAAGAAAGCCGTGGCCGCGCTTCTCTTCATAGCGGGCAAACCTATGGACATCATCGAAACGTCCATGCTGCAGTTCGGTGGCGGCGGGGATGGTGCGGCCGGTGCGGTGAGGAACGTGACTAGCAGGACCTGCGACATGATCCCAGCAGCGGCGCGGGTCGCTGAGCTCGTAGTACCTGGCCTCGACATAGCCGGACGCATCGAGCGACTGCTGGTCCGTTTGACCCATGGTGTTCCAGGAGCGACGGTCGACCTCGCCCGCGAATGCGGTGCTTCCTTGAGCCGTGGGGACTACCTTGCACTTGCCGAGGCCCACCTGACAGAACCACAGCGAGTCGTGAGCGCTCCCGACGTGTTGCTCCTGTCCTGCCTGGGCGACGATCGGGAAAAGTTGATCGCGATCCGACGAGGAGCGGAGGCTTCTGTGGCCAGACGCGCCGTCGCCGCGATCGTGCCTTCTCCCATCCTTGAGCCGTATGAAGCCTAGGCGCGTCAGTGACCGCCAGCCGAAACGTCGTCCCATGGCGAACGGGCCCCTGATCCTTCCTCATCGAGCGGGCGACCATGCTGCATGTCGATCGCGCCTGTGGCATGGATCGGTTCACGGATTGCGTCCAGCGGCTCGGTCGACCGATAGCCTATGACGTCATGACCCCTTCGCCGACGGGAACGCACGACATCGGTCCGGGAGCCGGCGTCACGAGGACGTGGTTGGAACGATCCCAGCCGGAGCCGCCTCGACCGCCGCCGGGGTTGTCGGAGCGAGCCTTCCCTCACCCAATTCTTGCTTCAATTTGAGCAGCAGCTCGAACGCCGCACGATTGCGAGCGCTCTTCTTGGTCGTCCCCTCCGCTCGTGCGCTGTGACCCAGAAGACTTACGACGCTGACGAAGACGGGCGCATGCCTCGCACCTGATTGGGTGGAGCCGTACCTGGGGAGCTCGGCATAGGCCTGCGCCACGCGTTGCAACTGTTCCGTGTAGCTCATCCCGTCTTGGAAGGATGGGGAGGTGGTGACGAGAACGTCCGTACCGGTCGAGACAACGGACGTGACCGAAGCCTCGGTGTGGGAGATCCTGCCGATGAATTCGTCCACCATCTCTATCGCACGAGCGCCTCCGTACCGGACGACCAGACCGCCTGCGAGCGCCTGGATGACGGTGGTCCGGATGGCGTCGGTGAAGGTCCTGTTCACATCGACTGACGTCCAAACCGCGTCGACTCTCACGATTGAACCCAGCTGGCCCCAAACCTGCCTGAGAAAGTCCTCCGGACGAGACAGGCCACGCCGGTGGGCGTTTAGCCAAACCGCGACGTTGACGGCGGTGGATCCGATGTACGCCAGCGCCTGGTTGTCGAAGTTCAACCTGAGCTTCTTTTTCAGGTGCCCATCGACGAACGCGGGGAAAACGACCTCGTCGGGAAAATCGAGGTTGGTCTCGACGCGGAAGAGATCACAAATCCGACGAACCTCGTCGACATCGGGCAGGTCGATCACCACGCGCCAAGGGCCGGAGCGTTTGGAGACGTCAGCTGCTCGTTGTCTCTCGAGCAGAAGAGATGTCCGCCAAGTCGGGTCGGACCACATGTGGCGAAGCATCCTTGAGGCGGCATCGGACTCGGATGCACCTTTGCTCAGCCCTTCACCTCCTGCTGGCGGCATCCCGCCCATTCGGCACTCGCAGGTCCACGTAGAGTTGTGGCTTTCACCGATCGACGCGTGATCAGCATAGGAGACCGTTCGGCCGCGAGCATGCGCCACCTCCTGCAACATCATCTTCGAACCCTTCAGGTCGGACGTCTCGGCAAGGTCGTCGCCAAAGAGGTCCGTCGGGTTGAAGAACTCCTCCACCAGTCGAGTAGCCGCCATGGACCCGCGCAACACCGCGACGAGCCCGAACAACCGAAACGCGGCGAAGGTCTTCGCAGGCTTCGGCTGCGCCTCAAGGTACAGGAACCAAGGCGGATCCAACAGGTTCTGGTCCCAGAGGACGTCGAGCAACCCACGGGACAGGGCCGCACTGCCCAACATGGACGCTCCAGCAGGGCCGAAGCGTCTCAGGAGACCCGAACGCGACGCGATGGCCATCACGCCGAAGTCCCAGATGGCCCGTCCGATTCCACGCAAAGCCGTAAAGACGGTTTTTGGGACCGCGTCGTCGATGAGGGCGCGCATATCCTCGCTGCGACAGGCATTCTCATATGTCCCGAAATCGAGGATGTGGACTGCCAGGGCCAAGCCGTGCTCGCGATGGTCCAGTTCGATGCCGAAGCGGTAACGAAGGATCGAAAGCAAGCCTGCGAAACCCTCGACTAGCTCGATCTGCCTCGTCTGCGTCACCTCGGTGATCCGCGGGACACCGACGAAGGATGGCTCGCGCGCCTCCGATTGAGCTTCGGCCTCGGCCAACTCCTCCAGCGCTTGTTCCTGTGCGATGGTCGGCTCCGAGACTTTGTCGTCAACAGGCGGAGGCGACAGGTAGTGCTCCTCCGTGACCCGATGGACGGAAGTCGTCCTCACGTACGACCGAAGTTTGACGACCGCACCGTCCAGCATCTCCGGCGAGGCGGGTGTCGCGCCGTGCCAGTACCGCTCGGCCTCCTTCGTCAGGTTACCGAGAAAGTCACTATCCTCTATAGCGACGACCGCCTCATAGTTTCTTTGAAGCCCCGAGAAGGTGATGTTGGAAGAGCCGATGTAGGCGATCCGCTCGTCGAAGACGAAGATCTTGGCGTGCAGGAGGTTATCGACGCGGACCTCGAAGCGTTCTTCCGCCTCGTGTAGGCCGCTCAGGGCGTACACGGCGTCGATGTCCGAAGCGCCCGCCGCGAAGTCGGTCACCTTGCATCGAGTGACCGTCCGGACCCTGATGTCCCGGCGGCCGATCTCGCGATGGATCGCCGAGACGACGTTGAACTTCATGTACGGCGATATGAGCAGAATGGAACGTCGAGCCCGTTTGACCTCGTCAAGGAAGGCGGCTCTCCAAGGGGTCAGGACGAGTCTGGACATCTAGTGTTGGGTCTCCGACCCCGAACCGGGACCGCTCTCGTCTGGGGTGAGAGACGAGGCACACGCAGGCAACCCAAGAAACGTCCCACCGAGAGCGGAGGGCGCGCGAGGTGCCTACACCTGGGCGTCAAGATGGCACGGAGCGCTCGGTTTCGGAAGGACGCGACCCGTCGCGAGCGCGGGAGCAGGACAGGCACAGTCGGGTCACCCTGTTCCTCCTGTGTCCACCTGTGCAGTGAGGGCCAGGATCGACGTTCCGGTGCTTGAGGCCTGCCTTTAATGTGTTCGAAGCGGATCGTCAGGTGGCGTCAATGCGAGCAGCCGAAAAGATCTACAGCTCCGCCGCGGGGATCGCGGTCGCGGTGGCGTCGTCCGCCACAGCCATCGCGGCCGTCCCGCCGCGGCCCTACGTCGACCCGAACCCGTACTTCGTGGACGCGCATCCAGTCTGGGCCACCGTGATCGCGATCTACATCGTCATCGCCGCCCTCATCGTGTTCCCCACGGTCCGGCGCCCCCTCCTTCGTTGGTACGGATCGCAGAGGTTCTACTATCGCGGCAAGGACGCCACCGAGGTCATGCTCAAGCAGATCGGCATGCGGCTGAGCGTCGAGTCCACCGCATTCATGGTGGCGTGCCTCGTCGGAGCCCTCGGCGGCTGGATCTATGTCCTCATGCGTGCGCAGGCGGGCACGCCGGCCGCGGTCCGCACGGCAGACTGAAGTTCCGCCCTCCCCGCGGAAGCTCCCCCACGGGCCGCATCGGGCCCTCGTCCAGGCCCGGTGCACGGCGCCGGGCTCACCGGCCGACCATGAAGTGGGAGAGCGCATGAACGACACAGACTCCGACAAGCCCGGCATCCTCGATCGCGCCCGTGGCGCCCTCCTCGGCCTCGCCGTCGGCGACGCCTTGGGCAGCAGCCTCGAATTTGGACCACGCGTCTCGCCGCCCCTCGCACGCCGAGAAATGACCGGCGGCGGCCCGTTCAACCTCCCCGTCGGGTGCTGGACCGATGACACCGCCCTCTCGATCGGGCTGGGAAAAAGTCTCGTGGCCTGCCGGAAGTTCGACCCGCTCGACGCCGCCCAGCGCTTCCTCGCGTACTATCGGGAGGGCGAGTATTCGAGCGTGCCGGGCACGTGCGTAGACATCGGGGCCACGACGAGACAAGCTCTGGAGCGCTTCGAGCGCACCGGGAACCCCTACTCCGGATCGACGGACGAGCATTCATCTGGGAACGGAAGCGTCATGCGGCTCGCCAGCGTGGGGATCTTCACGCTCGACGTCCCCGTGGAGGAGGCGATCCGCATCGCCCAGGCCCAGAGTCGGCTCACGCATGGCTCGGCTGTCTGTCTCGACGGGTGCTCGTACCTCGTGCAACTCCTGCGTCTCGTTCTCCAAGGCGTCGAAGACCCGCTTGTCCTCGCCCTGCCACGGTTCGAAGGCCATCCGGACATCCTCAGGGCCAAGACGGCCCTGTGGGGCGGCGTCGAGCGGCGCCACGTGAAGCCCGGGGGGGATTGCGCCGACACCATCCACGCCTCGCTTTGGTCTTGCGCCAACGCCCCTTCGTTCGAGCACGCCGTGACCCTCGCCTGTAACCTGGGCTTCGACGCGGACACGACGGCCTGCGTGGCAGGAGCCATCGCCGGCGCGAAGTTCGGCGCCGAAGCCATCCCAGCGAGGTGGCTGGAGCCGCTCGCGCAACGCCACAGGATCGGGACTTTGGCCTTGAGCCTCGTCCGGTCCAGCTCCGACATCTACCTGTACGGGGCGTGACCTTCGGCCTTCCTCGCGAGATCGGCGGCTTCCGTGCGCCCCGCCCGGCACCGTCTGACCGTCGCGGCACGACGATCCGACTGCGCTGACGTCCCCCTCGCCGGGATGCTGTCGCGGGTTGTCCCTTCTGGTGAACAGCTTGGATTTCCCGGTCGGCATTATCAACGGCGCCGAGGGTCAGGACCGGTCCGCGCCCAGGTAGGCGACCGCGATGCCGTTGCAGATCGCCCCAGGCACCGCGCCGGAGCCGTTCGACCACCTCGCCGCCCTCGCGATGGGGACGTTTTCAGATCGATGGGGGATGAGAGGGGGCGGGCGGCAGCGCTGTCACCGCCCCCGCCGCCCCCGCCGAGCCATAGGCGCGGGAACCGCCGCGCCACCGCCCGCCCCGCGCCCGCGCCGCCCGGGCCCTCCCCGCCGGCCCTCCCCCACCAGACCCCGAGAGACCTACCTGTCACCCCCGGCCGATGAGCCGACCGCGCCGCCGGTGCCGGGTGAGGCTCGGGCTTCGTCTGCGGCGGGATGCAGCTACAGCCGGCCGAGATCGACCTGTCTGACCTCGTCGATCTCGGCGCCGCGCCCGGCCCCGGCAGCTCGTGCCCAGGGGGTCCAGGACGGCTTCAGCACCGGCCTTCATCGCAAGCCGTTCCGACGTCACGCCTTTCTGACTTCCATTTCCATTTCAGCCTTCCGGGCCTTCCATTTCGTGCCTCCGTCGGCATGTTCAGCCCGCGTGGGTCGGCCGTCGCCGGCCGGGAGCACATCCCCTGTCTATCCGTCGCGACCGCCCGGTCTGTCGGCGGCGATGAGTCAGGGACCGGCCGCCGCCGGAACATTCATCCCAGGCGCATGGTCGACCACATCCCGTCCGATCCCATCGGCCGCGGCGAGCGGCCCGAACCCATCGCCCTATCTACGTCGACATCGGCGCCTCACCGGCCGCCCCGGACCACGGCCGTGCCCTTCATGGAGGCGGGGCACCACGGACGTCGGCTGGGCGGGGAGGAGCATCGGCCTTGAGGGCCACAGGCTATCCAAGGAGCTCCGTGGGCGGCCATCCCCGTCCAGGTGAGTATCGTCCCACCCAGAGACCGGGCGGCGCCCCACACTGACTGTGGGACGACGTCCTCGGCTTCGTCGAGGTGCATGGGATGGTAAGCATCCGGCCAGCACCGCAGGTCAGGGCTGCCGCGTGATGTCGGCCTCTAGAAGGTCGTGGGTGCCCCGTCAGGCCGCCTGAGCCAGGGCTGCGCCGGGTCGGCTGGCCTTCCAGTTCCAGGGCAGCAGCTCGTCGAGGCGCTTCGCGGGGTGGTCCGGCAGGCGGGCGAG
>NZ_QYBB01000028.1 GCF_004137685.1 Lichenibacterium minor
CCCTCATGCTCGGAGGCTGGCGGAACCCGCTCAAGCGCTCGCGCTGATCTTCAGTTGTGCCCTACCTCTCCGGAAGCACTCCCGCGAGAGCGGGTTCGTCCCTGGGTCGAATCCGGCCATCCCTGGGCATGGCTGCTATCGACCCAGAAAAGCCGGAGGAGGCCTCAGGTACGGTTCTCAACTGCGGACGTTCCGGTCAACGAGCAACCGAGAGCGCCAAGCCCACCCGGGATCGCCGCGTAGCAGCAAGGCTTCGGGCCGCGCCGCCTGAAGGTAACGGGCCGCCCCTGAGCGAGATCTGAAGTTCGGGCTCACCGTGCGACACGGGGGCCGCCTGCGATGACGATCACGCCGATGATCACCAGGCCGGTGGTCAGGAGGCGGATGCCGGCGCTGACGCCGTAGGTGTTGAGCATAGTGAGCAGCATGACGAGAAAGAGCGACGCGCCCCACAGGCCTGTGACATTGGCTTTGCCGCCCGCGACGGAGGTCCCACCGATCACCACCACGGCGATGGATGTCAGGAGGTATTCGTTGCCGATGTCGAGCGATGAACCTTCAAAGTAGCCTGCGAGCAGTGCGCCGCTCAGCCCGCCCAAGGCACCGCTGAGGACGTAGGTCGCGAGGCGGATGCGTTCGACCGGCACATTGGCGAGGCGTGCCGCCCGAGCATTCTGGCCGATCGCCGCGACGGATCGCCCGAAGACCGTGCGATGGAGGAGCAGCGCGATCAGCACGCTGAAGCCGGCCGCGGTGAGCGCGAGCAGCGACACGCCTGCGACCTGCGCGCTTGTGGCGGCCGCAAAGCCCGGCGGTGGCTTGATCTGCAGCCCGCGGCCGTAACTGATGCCGATCGATTGGATGACGAAGCTCGCCGACAGCGTGGCGATGATGGGCGGTATCCGCAGCGACCGGATCAGCACGTAGTTGGCGAACCCGATCGCCATGCCCACAGCCACAGCGGACGCGAGACCCCCCAAAATCCAGGCGTTGCTGCCGCCCATCACCTTCATGGCGACGGCACTGGCGAGCCCGATGTTGGCGGGCAGCGACAGGTCGACGTTGCCGGGCCCGAGCGTCACCACGAACATCTGCGCCGTGCCGACGATCGCCGCAAAGGCCGCGAGGGCTATCCCTGCCGACACCATGCCGCCGGCACCACGGCCACCCGTGTAGGCGACGGCCGCGATCCAGACCGCAAAAGCGCCGAGGAAGGAGAAGAGCCAGGGTTGGGCCAGGAGGCCGCCTATGCGTGCTCTCATGAGGTCGCCCCGCCGCGATTGATAAGCACTCGCGCGGCCAGAACCGCGATCAGGATGCCGCCCTGCGCAGCGACCTGCCAATCGGGCGAGATGTGCATGAAGTTGAGCAGCGACCCCGCCAGAGTCAGCGTGAAAGCCCCGATGACGGATCCGATCGGCGACACCCGGCCGCCCACGAACTCGCCGCCGCCGAGGATCGCGCCTGCGATCGACAGCAGCGTGTAGCCGTTGCCGAGGTTGGCGTCCGCGGAGGTGGTCAGCCCGATCAGTGCCAATCCGGCGAGCACGCCGCAGAAGCCGGTGAGCCCGTAGAGCAACATCTTGACCTTGAGCAACGACCAGCCGGCTCGCTTGACCGCCTGCGCGTTGCCGCCAGCGCCTCGAAGGATCGCGCCATAGGAGGTCTGCATCAGACCCACATAGGCCACCGCCGCAATAACCACCGCGGCGACGATGGGAAAGGGTACGTAGGGGGTCTTGCTGTTCATCAAAGCCTTGAGCCAATCCGGCGCATGGCCACCGGGCTTGGGCAGCAGCAGGATCGCGAGGCCCTGCCAGACGAAGAACATGCCAAGCGTCATGACGATCGAGGGCAGGTTCCGCAGGTAGATCACCGCTCCGAGGAGGACGTAGACGCCGATGCATCCGGCGAGGATTGCGGTGCCGAGCACGGGATCATCGTGCAGAACGGTCGCGGTCACGCAGCCGACGAAGCCCACGAATGTGCCGATCGACAGGTCGAGATCGTTGGTCGCCATGACAAACATCTGGCCGATCGTCGCCAGCGTCACCGGCACGGCCAGGTTCAGCATCAGGGTCAGGCCGAAATAGCTGATGGCGCGCGGGTTCAGCCACGCGATGCCGAGCACGATGATCGCCAAGGACAACGCCGGAAGCGCCGCCCGGAGGATGCGTCTGGCCTGTCGCAACTGCCGGCGCTCCGGCAGGGCCGCGATGGACTGCGTCACGCCGCGGCCGACTCGAGGAACGAGGCGCCGATGATGGCCTCCTCGCTCACGTCTGCCCGCGCGAACTCCGCCACGATGGCGCCGTTGCGGAACACGTAGACGCGGTCGCAATGGTAGAGCTCGTCCATCTCTGTGGTATACCACAGGAAGGTGCGACCGGCCGCTGCCTCCTCCCGCACGAGGTCGTAGACGTCGAGCTTGGTGGCGACGTCGACGCCGCGCATCGGATCGTCCATCAGCACGATCGTCGCGTCCGATCCGAGAGCCCGCGCGAAGAGCGCCTTCTGCTGGTTGCCGCCCGAGAGCGACAGGATCGGATCGCGCATGTCGGGCGTGCGGATCTTGATGCGTTGCCGCCAGCGCTCGGCCAGCGAGGTTTCAGCCTGGCTCGACAGCAATGGCCCTCTGCGGAAGCTTTTGAGCGAGCGAACGCCGATGTTTTGGGCGATCGACCAGAGCGGAAAGATGCCGTCGGTCTGCCGGTCTCCGGCGACCAGCGCCACGCGGCCCGAGACTGCGGCCTTTCGGCTGCGGTGGCCGGCTCCATCGAAAACCGACAAGAGAAGATCGGTCTGGCCATGCCCGGCCAGGCCAGCGAGGCCGACGATCTCGCCCTTTTGAGCCACGAGGTCCCGCCCGTCCGGTTGGCGTTCAGGCCGGATGCGCACGATGACCGGTGCCGAAGACGGCAGCCTCACAGGTGCCGCCGCCGCCGCATGCGTCTCCGCCCCACCCATGGCGAGCACGAGCTTCTCGCGGTCGAACGTCGCTGTCGGCCCGCCGATCACGACCGCGCCGTCCCGCATCACGACGACGCGATCCGACGTCGAAAGGATCTCCCCCAACATGTGCGAGATCAGGACGCAGCTCAACCCGCCCGCGACGGCCTGCCTGATGTAGGAGAAGAGCTGGCCCGCCGTGTGGCCGTCCAGCGACGAGGTCGGCTCGTCCAAGATCACGAGACGGACGGGCGCGGTCGTCACCGTGAAAGCTCTCGCGATTTCGATCATCTGGCGCTTGCCGATCGAAAGATCGCCGACTGCGGCATCCTCCGGGATGCCGTGATCGGGAAAGATCTCATCGAGCTTGGCCCTGATGAGCGCGCCGGCTCGACTCCGCCACCCAAATCCCCGAAGAGCCGGATGCAAAACCCGGGCGTTCTCCGCCACCGTCAGGTTCGGGCAGAGCGACAGTTCCTGGAACACGCAGCGGATGCCGAGCCGATGCGCCGACGCCACGCCGTAGCCGTCCTGTGGTTCACCGCCGACCGAGATGTCCGCTTCGTCAGGCGTCAGAGTTCCAGCAAGGACATGCATCAGGGTCGATTTCCCGGCGCCGTTGTGGCCGATGAGGCCGACGCATTCGTGCGGCGCGATCGCCAGGTCGACGCCGGCCAGCGCCTTTACGGCGCCGAAGGCTTTCCGGGCCCCTCTCAAGGAGATCACGCTCGAGGATCTGGCATCCATCGCTTCAGACAACTCCACCCCTGCCCCGTCAGGCCGAAAGACCGTCCCGGCACCGCGGCATCGGGACGGTCGGCGAACCGTCACTTCTTCACACTGTCCGCGATGATCTTCTTTGAATCGTCGAGACTGTACTCGATCGTGGCGACACCTCCCACCGGTATTTTGGGGAGGGCGGCTTCGACGGTCTCTTGCGTGAAGGCCAGGTAGGGATCGACGATGTCGTGGGGGATGTCCTTGCGACCATCCAGAACCTGCTGGGCCACCCAGAACGCGAGGGTAGCGACGCCTGGCGCACTCGAAGCCGACCAGGTCTCATAGCCATTCGCCTTCTTCTGATCGACCCACCAAGCCAACTCGTCCTGCCGGTTGCCCATGATGATGATGGGGAACGGCCGCCCGGCCGTTTTGAACGCCTGCGCGGCCCCGTAGCCGTCGCCCCCCTGGTCGACGACGCCGACCACGGGGGGCAGCGATGGCAGCACCGTCGCGACGGCCTTCTGAGCGGTAGTTTCGTCCCAGTCGCCTTCGACCGAATTGACGACCTTAAAGTCGGGGTGCTTCTTCAGGCCGTCCTGGATGCCGTTGTGGAAGTCGTCGTCGATCGAGGTCCCTGCAACGCCGCGGATCTCGAGGAGGCTACCGCCTTTCGGCAGGCGAGTCGCGAGGTAGTCGATTTCGGCGGCCGCGAGGGCGCGGTAGTCGACCGTCACGCGGTAGGCGCAAGGCTCGGTAACTATGCCGTCGAACGACACCACGACAATGCCTGCGTCGCAGGCCTGTTTGACGGCACCGTTGAGCGCATTCGGCGACGCCGCGTTTATCACGATCGCGTTGTAGCCCTGCAGGATGAGGTTCTGGATCTGAGCCGCCTGAGTCGGGACCTCCTTGTCGGCCGTTGTGAAGACATCGGAACCGGCGATAATCTTGTCATCCACTGCCTTTTGCGCGACGGCACCGTAACTTTTGAGCATGGCCTGCCGCCAAGAATTACCGGCGTAGTTGTTGGAGAAGGCGATCCTCATATCCTTGGTTTCGGCTCGAACCGCCGCGGTCGACATCAATATGGCTGTCAGAGCCAACGCTGAAGTGCCGTTCCGACGCATAGGCATCCTCCCCTTTGATCCCACTTTGTCGTCCTCTCAGCACGAGAATGCTGGAAGATCTAGGAGCATAAGACGGCAGCCGCCGACAAAGATCCAGGCCGTGAGACCATGATTCGTACCGCGCCTGAGGCCCCGGATGCGGCTGACAGGCGTCGTCATTGGGGGCAGGATGACACTCCGGAAGTCGTGCACGGTCCCTCGGGGGTCGAAACAGGGGGGGGAAGTAGAATGGTATCCGGTTTGCGGGACAGGAAAGCGCTCGTCACGGGCGGAGGCACGGGGATCGGGGCGGAGCTCTCGATGGCGTTGGCGCGGGAAGGCGTCCGCCTCGCGCTCACTTATCGGACGCATGCGCCGAGCGACGCCGCCATCGAGGCGATCACGGCTTGCGGTCATTCTCCGCTGGTCGTGAAGCTCGACGCCACCCTCGAAAACAGCGTCGTGGATCTGATCCGGCAGGTGACAGAACAGTTGGGCACGATCGACATTCTGGTCAACAACGTCGGTGGCCTCGTCCAGCGCGCGACGATCGAGGATATGCCCTTCGCGCTCTGGCGCGACGTCATGAGCGTCAATCTCGACAGCACCTTCCTGGTGACGCACTACGCCCTGCCGCACTTGGCACAGGGGCACGGCAGGATCATCAACGTCGCGTCGCTGGCGGCCCGTAACGGGGGACATGCCGGAGCGACCGCTTACGCGGCCTCCAAGGCCGCGCTCTTCGGTTTCACCCGCGGTCTCGCGAAGGAGGTCGCGCCCCGCGGCATCACGGTCAATGCGCTGGCACCGGGCTTCATCGAAGCGACGCCCTTCCACGACACGTTCACGAGCGAGGCTTCGAAGACGGCCACGATTGCAACCATCCCGGTCGGGCGTGCCGGCCGACCGTCGGACATCGTCGGAGCGGCGCTCTGGCTCGCCTCCGACACGGCAGCATTCATCACCGGTACGGTGATTGACATCAACGGCGGCCAACACTTCGGCTGAAGCGGCCTCGGACGGGAAAACGACGGCTCGGGTTGGAACTGACGACCGCGCGCGGCGGAAACGCGAGGTCTGGGCGGACTTCGCTATTGATCCGAGGCACCTCGATGGTCGTGGTCCGAAACATCTTGGTGACAGTGGGCGAGGCTCCGGCGCTTCGCGGACGGTCCACACTGCCGCGCTCATGAAGTGCTACCATTTCCGCGAGATCAGCTCGGGGCACGATTTTTGGGCCACCAGGCGGAGTTGGTGCGCGAGCTGATGTCGATCTGGCGTTCGGTGAGATCGCAACATCGCGCCCCGATGGTGTTTGCGGGCTCGTCCAGCGTGGGGATGAGCCTATTGACGAGGGGCTCATCCACCAAGGTCCATAGCGTTTCGGCGGGCTGCAGTTCGGGGCTGTAAGGCAGCAGGTAGACCAGCCTGAGGCCGTCGGGGATGGCGAGGCCCGGCCGGGTGTGGAAGCCGGCGTTGTCGAGCAGCAGCACGACGCGCTTGAAGTGGCCCGCCCCGACTTCGCGCGCAAAGGCGGCGAGCAGGCCGGCAAGGAGTGGCTTGGATACGTGTGCGTGCGTCCGCTTCGGAGTAAGCCACCCTTACCCTCCTATGCACAGCTTGGGTCGACTCCGGCCGGATAACGGAAGTGGGTGGAGAGCGGTCCATCTGCTTAAGGCTGATCAGGAATGAAAGCGGACCTTCGAGTAACGTGGTCTCGCTCAAAAGTCGCGAACGGGCTCGAAATGCCGTGGCCTAAGCGCTTCATCGATCATATCTGGGCTCTACTATGCAACAATGGAATCAGCCGTGCTCCGCTCTTGGCTTGAGCCTGTGCCCTCTTATGCTGACCGACGGGCGAGCACGTTTAGCCGACCACCGCATCACCATTGAATGGCTCGATCTCGCTAGCGAGGCGCTCCCCCGGATCGGTCACCCATCTCCGCCGTCGGGGGAGGTCACATCTCGTTCAAGACTCATGGATCGTTGATAACTCGCGCCTATCCCTGGTCTCGTCGGCACATAAGGAGGTCGCGTAGCGGACCATGTCCTCGAACGATGGCCAAACCGGCCGATATGATCCGCAGCTTCCACCGGCCGCGTACGCCTCGAACGTCGAGGCTCTGTTCAGCGACAAAACCTCGCTGCTCATCGGCGCCGCCGCCGCCACTTGCATGACGGCGGTGACAGCGGTCGAAACTGGGCGATTGAGCATCCTCGCCATATCACTGGCGCTTTGCATGGTCGGCTTCGTTCGCCTGAGGTCGATGGTCAGGTTCGCATCGCTCAAGGATCGGCTCGACGAGCCTGGTCTCAGACGTTGGGAGCGCTGGTACGTCGTCGGCGGCACGGCCCACGTCGGCCTCCTTGGCTGCTTCTGCCTTGCGGCGTTCGCCGAGGGCGATCCGTTCGCCCGCCTAGCGAGCGTGGCCGGGGTAATGGCCTACCTAGTGGGGATCCCAGGCCGGAGCTTCGCCAGCACTCTGCTCGTCAACACTCAGATCGCGGCCGCCGCGGTGCCGTTGCTGCTGGCCGTGCTCCTGGCCGACCACCAGTACCTTTGGATCTGGTTCCTCGTCTTCCTCCCGTTCCTGGTGGCGTTGAAGACGATCTCGAGCCGGCTGCGCGGGATCTTCCTTTCTGCGGTGGTCCGTGCGCACGAACTGAGCCGCCTCGCCGATCGGTTCGACACCGCTCTCAACAACATGCCGCATGGTCTGGCGATGTTCGCGGACGACGGGACGATAACCGTCACGAACCAACGCTTGGCGGAGTTGATGGGGATGTCGTCGCAGGACCTGGCCACTCGCACGTCGCTCGATCAACTGTGGGCGACCTGCACGAGTGGCGCGGCTGACCGGAGACTCACCCCCGAGGCGCTCAGGGCCGACTTCGACTCCAGCGCCGACCGGTCGACCGAGTTGGTGCTCCCCATGTCTGACGGAAGAACGATCGCGTTCAGACGGCAGAGGATCGGGGCGGGCGGGGGAGTCCTGATCGCCGAGGACGTCACTGAGCGCGTCCAGGCCCTCGAGGAGGTCGCCTACCTGGCCCGGCACGACGTTTTGACGGGGCTCTGCAACCGGCGCTCGTTCATGGACTGCGTCGGCGAGACGCTCGCGATCCAGCCGCCCGCACATTCGGCCTTGCTCTTCGTGGATCTCGACCACTTCAAGTCGGTCAACGACAGCCTGGGGCATGCCGTGGGCGACCGGCTCATCGTCGAGGTCGCGCGCCGCCTCGAAGCCGTCGTAGGTGAGACGAGCGTCCTCGCGCGCCTGGGTGGGGACGAGTTCGTAGTGTTCGGCACGTTCGCGGATGACCGCGACGGCCCCGCGTCGATGGCGTCCGCCGTGATCGCCCGCCTTTCGGAGCCCTTCGAGCTCGATGGTCACGAGGTGGTCATCGGCGCCAGCGTGGGGATCGCACCTGTCCAGGGACGGGCGGACGTCGACACGCTCCTCACCGACGCCGACCTCGCACTCTACAGCGCGAAGGTTGGGGGGCGCGGCTCGGTCCAATTTTTTCAACCCGCGATGCAGGCCGAGGCCCATGCTCGCCGTGAGTTGGAGGATGACCTTCGACCGGCCCTGGGCCGCGGCGAGTTCGAGGTGCACTATCAGCCGATCCGCAGCCTGAGGGAGGACGCGTTCGTCGTGTGCGAGGCGCTGGTTCGCTGGCGCCATCCTCGGCGAGGACTGGTCCCTCCCTCCGACTTCATCCCCATCGCGGAGGAGATCGGTCTCATCCATGAACTCGGGGCGTGGGTCCTCTCGACCGCCTGCAGGGAGTGCGCCTTGTGGCCGTCGAACATCGGGGTTGCTGTCAACGTATCCGCCGTGCAGTTCCGACATGGCGATGTCCTCGCCCAGGTCACCCAGGCCCTGCGCACGTCGGGCCTCGCGGCCGCTCGGCTGGAGGTCGAGGTCACCGAGTCGGCTCTCGTCGACGACGTCCAGGCGACCGGCAGCCTATTGCGCCTGCTGCGAGGCGCGGGGGTGGGCGTGTCGCTCGACGACTTCGGGACTGGCTACTCGAGCCTGAGCTACCTGAGAGCACTGCCCTTCAGCAAAGTGAAGATCGATCGGTCCTTTCTCGACGGGGCAGAGGTTGGGAACCGGGCCATGCTCCTTTTGGAAGGCATCGCGCGGCTGAGCGACGCTCTCGGGATGACTGTTGTCGTCGAAGGCGTGGAGACGCCGGAGCAGCTGAAACTCATCGCCTCCCTTGGCTGCATCGAGCAGGTACAGGGCTTTCTTTTCAGCCGCCCCATGACGGCAGACCTGATTCAGGCGGTGCTGAGTCCCATCACGCCCGCCAAGGTGGCCTGAGCCGCTCGACCGCCGACCAAATGCACCTCGTTGGCGGGCCCGCCCTCGTCGCTGGACGTTCGACGGGCCCCTAACAATCTGTTAAGCTTAAGACAGCCTTAACAGATCGATCGGTCCGCGACATGATCGCCGCTTCACCTCCCCTTTCGCAATTCGACATGGCGATCACGGACCTGGTGCGCAGGACGCAGTGTCGCCCGGTTGAGGGCCAGGAGTTCGAAGACGTCTGTCGCCTCCGCTACGATTCCTACCGGCGCGAGGGTGCCTTGCTTCAGGACGCGCCCAAGCGCTTCTCCGATCGGTTCGACGACGAGCCGAACACCCGGATCTTCGGCCTCTTCCTCGACGGTCGCCTCGCCAGTTCAATTAGGATTCACCACGTCAGTCGGGAGACACCCGACCATCCCAGCCTCCACGTCTTCCCAGAGTATCTCCGGCCTCTCCTCGACGAGGGACGCGTGCTGATCGACAACACGCGGTTCGTCGTGGACTTCGACGCCTCGCGATCCCATCCCAAGCTCCCATACGTGACCGTGAGACTGGTCTACATGGCGGGGGCCTGGTTCCAGGCCGACATCGTGCTGGCGGCGGTGCGGACCGAGCACCAAGCCTTCTACCGCCGCCTGAGCGGACACCGGGAGGTCTGCCCGGCGCGGCCCTACCCGATGCTCGCGAAGCCGATCAGTCTCATGGCCCTGAACTACAAGGAGGAGCGGGCGCGCCTCGAGCGGCGTCATGGCTTCATTGCTTCGAGCCACGAGGAACGCCGGGCCTTCTTCCAGGGTATGATTTCTCGGAACCCGATCGACGCGGGAATGGTCGCCTGACGGCGCATCGCGGCGACCTGCCGCGACAGCCGTGGGACACCCACGACCTCTCGGGAACGGTTAACCCTCCGATGATAGCGTGATGCCACGCGCCAGTAGGCGGGCAGCGTGGAGTAGGGAACATGGCGTGGCCAGCTTCGCGCCTCTCGGATGGGAGCCCATGGGAGACGGGGGCCGACTGGCGGGGCGGAGCCCATGCGCACGGCGGTGACGTAGCCGTCCGATCGATCCGGACCAGCCACGGCCGCATGGCCTTCTCAGCGACCGCGGGGATCGGCACGCCCCTGGTACTCCTGCACGGTCGCGCCCGTTGCAAGGCCGAGTTCCGACACCTGATGGCGTCCTCAATCGGCGAGGAACGGACGGTGATCGCGATCGACCTGCCCGGACACGGCGGGTCGGGCGCGGCGAGCGACCCGGATCACACCTATACGATCGAAGGATACTCAGACGCGGTGATCGAGGTGCTCGAACACCTCGGCATCGAGCGTGCGGGCGTGTTAGGCCGTTCGATCGGTGCGCACGTCGGACTTCAGATGGCGCGCGCCTTTCCCGGTTTCGCCGGGCTCTTCGTCGAGTCTGATGACGGCGCGGCCGACCCTTCCCACTTCGGCGCTCGTGTTGCCCCGACCCGCAACCTGCCAGGAGGGCGTAGAGGGTCGCGGCGTGCCCATCGTCGGAGGGATCGTCTCCCGACCAAGGACGAGGCGCTTGGGCCCGCGCTGCACCTCGTGTCCACGTCCGACGACCGCTACCGCCGACTCTCGCCGACCGATTCCGCACCGACGATGGCCGATCTCGCCGCGGTGCGCCACGCGATCGGCGCAGACAGACCGTTCATGCGGTCGTGCCGCACGCACACCTCCCTGCTAGCCGGCACTCGCGACGCAGGGAACGAAGCGCCGTTCGAAGTCTCGGGCGAGCCGCTGCTCTGTTTCCTGAGCCAAGTCGACCGCGTATCGCTGGACGTTTCGCTTCTCGGATTGTGCCTCTCCGGTTGACGGCCCTCGCACATGCCCGACGTGGATCGGCCCCGTCGAACCCGCGCGGCTCAAAGACCGAACATCTTCCCGATCGCGCAGTTTGTTCAGCGCTTTAGTCGGCACGCCGTGGCTGCCCGCGAGCCCGAGCCATCGTGTATCACCTTGGAGCGTCGCTCGACGCGGACTGATTGGACAGCCCTTGGCTTCAATTTGCGGCCATCATGGCGCACTGCTGCCGGACCAGCAGTCGAATGTAAGTCCGCTTTCGGAAGTCTCGAAGCCGCGGCTGTACGGCTTGGTTGGGTCGACTCAGGCCGTTCCGCGCCAGCGACGAGCCGAGGGCGAGAAGCGAAGGCGCTGCCCTGGGGCGGTCTGTGATGTCGAGGGCGGATGTTCAGGCGCTGCGTGTCAGCGCCCGAAGCGCCAGCGTCAGGGCTGCCGAGACGACCAGCATGCCGGCAAGGCCCAGCAGCCCGGCGTCGAACGAGCCCGTGGCATCCTTCAGCCGGCCGATGATCCAGGGCGAAACGTAGCCGCTGAGGCTTCCGACCGCGTTGATGAAGGCCATTCCGCCTGCCGCGGCCGCACCGGACAGATAGCGCGACGGTAGGGCATAGAATGCGGGTCGGGCGGAGCTGAGCCCGATGATGGCGAGCGTGATGCCGACCATGGCGGGCGCCAGCGAGCCCCAGAGGACCGAGACCACGAACCCCGCGGCGGCCAGTAGGCAGGTAGTGGCGAGATTGGCGAGATGCTGGCCCGTGCGGTTCATGTGCCGGGCCCAGGCGATCATGGCCACGGACGCAGCGAGGTAGGGCACCGCGGACAGCCACCCAACCGCCGTATCGCCGAGCCCATGGCCCTTCAGGATCAGCGGAAGCCAGATGCCTATGCCGTTGATGCCGAGCCAGTAGGAGAACAGGATGGCGGTGAGCAGCCAGACCCGCCAATCCTTCAGGGCGCCCCGCACGTCCTTGCGCGGCCGGCTCGTCCGCTCCAGCGTCAGCGCCTCGTCGAGCACCTCTGCCTCGGCGGGAGTGAGCCATGTGGCGTCGCGTGGGTCGTCGCGCAGGAACAGGAGCGTCAGCACGCCCATGACGCAGGCCGGCAGGCCTTCGGTCAGGAAGAGCCATTGCCAGCCGTGAAGGCCGAGCAGGCCGTCGAGCCCGAGCAGCGACACCGAAACCGGGCCGCCTACCACCGATGACAGCGGGATCGCCACCAGGAACCACGACAGCACGCGGACGCGTTGCTGAGCCGGAAACCAGGTCGAGAGGTAGTAGAGGACCCCGGGGAAGAAGCCGGCCTCGGCCGCGCCGGTCAGGATGCGCAGGGCGTAGAAGCCGTTCGGGCCCGTCACGAAGGCGGTGGCTGCCGACAGGATGCCCCAGGAGATCATGATCCGGGCGAGCCAACGACGTGCGCCGACCCGATACAGCACCATGTTGCTGGGCACCTCCAGCAGGCAGTAGCCGACGAAGAACATCCCTGCGGCGGCGCCGAACTCGGTGTTGCTGAGCCCGAGGTCGCGATTCATGTGGAGCGCCGCGAAGCCAACGTTGGTGCGGTCGATGTAGTTGAAGAAGTACGCGACCGCCACGATGGGCACGAGGCGGACGAGGTTCTTGCGCGTGGCGGAGGCCAGCAGGGCCTCCCGCGCTGAAACCCTTGCAGCCTGCGCGTCGACGGCGGCGGTCACAACGCCTCCTCCGGGGCGGATGGAACGTCGAAGCCAAAGAAGGCCTCGGGGTTGTCGACCAGCAGGCGGCGGCGCAGCGCCTCGGTGGGGGCGATCTCCGCCACGAGGTCGACGAGATCGCCGTCGTCCGGCATGGGGCCATGGATGTTCACGTGCGGCCAGTCGCTGCCCCATAGGACGCGCTCGGGCGCGTACCGGGCGAGGCCGGCGCCGAGGGGCACGACGTCCCGGTACGGCGCGCCGGCCTTCGACAGCCGGTCCGCACCGCTGAGCTTCACCCACACGTTCCCCGTGTCGAGGAGACGCTTCAGGGTGGCGGCCACGGGGCCGTCGGAACCTTCTTCGAGATCCGGGCGCGCCATGTGGTCGATCACGACGGGCGCCTCGATGCCCCGGACGAAGGGTTCGACGTCGACGAGTTGCGCGCCCCCGACGTGGATCGCGACGTGCCAGCCGTGCGGCCGGACGAGGAGCATGACGTCGCGCATGCTGTCGGGCTTGAGCCGCGCCGACAGGTGCGTCATGAAGTTGAAGCGGACGCCGCAGACCCCGGCGGCGGCGAAGCGAGCCACCTCGCCGGTCGACGTGTCGGGCCGCACCAGCGCCACGCCGCGATAGCGGCCCGCACCCGTCCGAAGCGCGTCCAGCAGCGGGCGATGGTCGAAGCCGTGCCCCTGGCTTTGCACGATGACGGCACGGTCGAATCCCATGCGATCGTGCAAGCGGCGAAGCGCCGTCTCGGGCGCCTCGTGGGGCGTGAAGCTGCGGTCGGGCGGCAGCGGGAAGCGGTCGAACGGCCCGTAGATGTGGCAATGGGCGTCGCAGGCGCCTGCGGGCGGAGTCCAGCGCGGCGCGTGCGGCGCCGGGTGCGGCGGGGGACCGGCGGGGGTTGGGGCCATCAGTCGCACCGCGCCGTCATGCCGCCGTCGACCACGATCTCGGTGCCGGTGACGAAGCGGGACTCATCGGAGGCGAGGAATAGGGCTGCGTTCGCCGTGTCGCGGCCGTCGCCCATGAAGCCGAGCGGGATGCGGGCGACGCGGGCCTTGAGCAGCGCCTCGACGTCGCCGCCGGCCCGCTGGCCGGCGAGCCTGGCTTCCACCATCGGGGTGTGCATCTGGCCCGGCACCACGGTGTTCACGCGGATGTTCTTTTTGGCGTACTCGACCGCCGTGACGCGCGAGAACTGGACGATGGCGGCCTTGGACGACGCGTAGGCGACCTGCGCGGCCCCGGTCCAGCGCAGGCCGGAGGTCGAGGCCGTGTTGACGATGGTGCCCCCGCCCTGACGCTCCATGACGGGGATGACGTGCTTGCAGGCGAGGAACACGCTCTTCAGGTTGATGTCCAGCTGCCGGTCCCAGCTTTCCTCGCTCAGCGCCACGGCGCCGCCCGGCGCCGAGCCGCCGACGTTGTTGACCAGGACGTCGATCCGCCCATAGGCGGCGACGCAGGCCGCCACCATTCCCGCCACGGCGTCGGCATCGGTCACGTCGCAGGCGTGGGTGCGGATCTCGCCCCCCGCCGCCTCGGCGCGCTCCACCGTCTCGGCCATGCTGTCCGGCCTGAGATCGGCGGCGAAGACGCGGGCGCCCTCGCCGGCGAAGATCACACAGGCGGCGCGACCGTTGCCCCAGCCCGGCCCCACGCAGCCCGCGCCCGTGATCAGCGCCACCTTGCCCTCGAGACGCTTGCCCATCCCGCTCACTCCTTCACCGTCTCAAGCCAGCCGACGATGGCCGCGGCCACCGCTCGCGGCTGCTCGGGCACGAGAGCGTGGCCGGCGTCCGGGATCAACGCAACAGCGACCCGGTCGCCGAACTCGGCTCTCAGCTCGCCCCGCTGGTCGGGCGTCTTGAAGGGGTCTTCGGCCGCCTGGATCTCCAGCAGCGGCGCCCGCCCCGCCGCCCACCAGTCAGACTGCTTCGTGCGTAGGGTCGCGGCGCGCTGGTAGGCGTCGACCGCCGGATACCAGCCGCCGAGCCACACGGCGGGATCGTGGCCGGGCGCGAAGAAGGTGCGCTGCAGGTCGGGCAGGCGCTCGGCATCGGGCCGGGACGTGTCGCTGCTGGCCGTCACGGCGGCGGCGAGCGCGTCCGGATAATGCCGGCCGGCCGCGGCCGCGATGACGACGCCGCGCACGAGGTCGGGCCGATCGCTCGCCACCGTGCGGGCGACGAAGTTGCCGAAAGCGTGGCCGACCACCACGGCCGGCCCGTCGTGGGCGGCCTCGATCACGGCTTCTACGTCGCCCCCGAGGTCGTGCAGGTTTAGGCCGGCGGTCGGCCCCGTGCTGCCGCCGACCCCACGCGGCTCGGGGCGCAGCACGCGATAGCCCGCCGCGGCGATCGGGCCCGCGATGGGGTTGAAGTCCTCGGCCGCGCGGCCGCGCGACGGCAGCAGCACGACAAGCGGGCCGGCCCCCTGCGCGAGCACATCGATCGAAGCGCCTCCGGGCGCTGGGACGGTGAGGTGTTCGACCGTTTCAGCAGCCTGAACGGTGCCGGCGGCGCCGAAGACGGCCGCCAGCGCCAGGGCGAGCGGGAAGGCGGCCTTCACGGCCGGAGTTCCGTCGTCTCGCCGTCCGGCAGGCCGATGCCGAAGGCGTTCAGCGTCATGGCGACGAGCGTGTAGTAGCCGAGCAGCCCCACCAGCTCGACCGTGCCGGCCTCGCCCAGCGCCGCCACGGCGGCGGCGTGGACCTGGTCCGAGACGCCGTGGTCGCGGTGCAGCATGATCGCATAGTCGTAGACGGCGCGCGACGCCGCGTCGGAGAGGTCCGGCGGGCGGCGTTCCGCGATGGCGGCGATGACGGCGGGGTCGATGCCGGCTTTCAGCGCCTCGCGCTTGTGGGCGAACCACTCGTAATGGGAGGTCCACGCCCGCGCGGTGACGAGGATCGCCAGCTCGGACAGCCGGGGCCCGAGGCTCGTGTCGTAGCGGAGGAACTCGCCGAGGCGCTGGGCGCGGTCGCCGAGTTCCGGGCTGTGCAGCCAGGCGCGCAGCGGGGCCGGCACGCGACCGCGCTTGCCCGAAGCGGCAGCCTCGGCGACGCGGCGCTGAGCCTCGCTCATCTCGTCGGGTAAAAGATCGCGGATGCGCATCAGGGGGCTCCCTCGGGGTAGGCGCGGGCGAGCAGGGCGGCCAGCGCCGCGTCGAAGGCTGCGGGCCTTTCCACGTTGGGCAGGTGGCCGGCGTCCGGCACGGCGGTGAAGACGGCGTCGGGCGCCGCCCCGGCCATGGCGCGCAGCGCGTCCGGCAGCGCGCCGTCCTCGGCACCCGCCAGGAACAGCGCCGGGCAGCGCAGCGCCGCGGGACGGTCGCGGAAATCGTAGTCCTGGAGGGCGCGGGCGCCCCGCACGAAGCCGTCCAGCGGCGTCGCACCGATCATCCGGCGCACGGCGTCGATGTCCGCGCCGCCGGCCGCGACCGAGGCGGGCGTGAACCAGCGCCGTATCGTGGGCTCGACCAACGCCGCCATGCCGCCGGCGCGGGCCACGGCGATGCGCTCGTTCCAGGCGCCGCCGCCCGCCGCGCTGGAGCCGCCCTGGCAATCGCAGACCGCCACGCCGGCGACCCGCTGCGGATAGCGCGCCGCGAAGCCGAGCGCCGTCACGCCGCCCATCGACACGCCGCACACGGCGGCGCGGGCAATGCCGAAGTGATCGAACAGCGCTTCGAGGTCGTCGACGAGGCACGCGAAACGGCAGTCCGCGTCGGGGACGGCCGAGCCGCCGTGGCCGCGCTGATCGTAGCGCAGCACGCGATACCGCTCGGACAAGGATGCTGCTTGGCACTCCCACAAGGACAGGTCGGTCATCAGCGAGTTCGAGAAGGCAATCCAGGGGGCGCCCTCCGGCCCCTGGACGCGGCAGCGCAGCGCGATGCCGCTGACCATCACGGTCGTGTCGTGGGGCGAGGCCCTCATGCGGCTGGGCCCCTGCGATAGCGGGCGTAGAGGTTGAGCGTCGTAGCGCCGCTGTCGCCCAGCGCCGCGAAGGCCTCGACGGCGCGGTCCTGCGGCAGGGCCCGCGCATATTCGGCCAGCACCCAGGTCTCGAGCGCCCCGAGCGTCGCGAAGGCGCGGAGCTGGAGCAACCCCGGCAGCGCCCCGGCCCGCTCCGCCAGAGCCGTGACGGCACCGGGGCCGGGCTGCCCCGGGTAGCGCGCCGCCACGAGACGCGCCACCTCGGACGCCGGGCGCGCGATGGCGGAGCCGGGAGCGAGTTGGCGCGCCACCACCCGCTCCCGCCCCACCGTGCGCGGCAGGATACGGCGGCTCCAGGGCGTGCCGTTGGGGCCCGACACGGCGGCGTATTCCGGCGTCTCGACGGCGGCAGGCGAGCTCATGTCGTAGAGCGCCAGCCAGCGGGGCCAGCCGGCGAGGCACACCCAGCGGGACGCGCTCTCGAAGCCAGGCAGCGCGCGGCGCTGGGGCGCGTGCTCGGTATCGTACCAGTCGTTGAACTCGTCCTCCAGCGAGGCGGGCGGCTCCATGGTGACGAGGAGCAGGCCTTTGGGATCGGGCATCAGGTCCTGGCCTCCGCGGCCGGGGACAGGCGACGCGCCCCGGCGATGTGGTCGAGCAGGGCCGCCGCCATCGCGTCGGGGGCCTGCACGGGCATGATGTGGCCGCTGTCGAGCACGGCAAAGCGGGCGCCCGGGATGCGATCGGCCACGGTCTCCACCTCGGACGGCGGCCGCAGGAGGTCGTGCCGGCCTGCCAGCACGAGGCAGGGGTGGGCGATGGCGCCGAGCCTCTCGACCACGCGGGATCCGGCGAGCGCCAGGTTGGCGTGGGCGTAGGTCACGGGGTCGTTGGCGAGGAACCGCGCCCGGTAGGGCGAGAAAGTTTCCGCTCTGAGGTGCTCAGGGAACGACCGGGCCAGCGTGGCTTCGGCGATGCTCCGCATGCCGTCCCGCACCGCGCGTTCGGAGCGCTCGACCAAGTAGGCACGCCGATCCGGCGGCACCGAGAGCGCCGGCGCGCAGAGCGCGAGCGTCGCCACGCGCGCTGGCCGGCGCAGCGCGAAGAGGGCGGCCACGGCCGCCCCCGCGGCGACGCCGACGAGGTGGACCGGCGCAGCGATAGCCAGCGTGTCGAGCAGAGCCGCGAGGTCGTCCGCCTCGTCGTCGAGCGAAAAGGGCCGTCGCGGCTTCTCGGACAGGCCGGCGCCACGCGCGTCGTAGCGCAGCACCGCGAGCCCCGTCACTGCCAGGATCGGTGCGACTGCGTCGAAGCTGTCGAGCGCGCCGCCGAGTTCGTGGAGCAGCACCGCCGTCACGTCACCCAGGCCCTCGCGGGCGAAGCGCAGGCTCACCCCGTCGCAGTCCGCGAACTTCATGGCATGCATCCCGCGGCGGCTTGACAGCTTGTCCGGCGCGTCCCGAGGGTGGCGTCCACAGGGAGGATAGGCCGATCGACATCCGCGAGCTTCGCACCTTCGTCACGGTGGTGCGCGGCGGCAGCGTGAGCCGCGCCGCCGACGAACTGAACGTCGCCCAGCCGGCGCTGAGCCGGCAGTTGAAGAAGCTCGAGGAGGAGCTCGGCGTGACGCTGCTCGAACGGCATGGCCGCGGCGTGACGATGACGCGCGCCGGCTCCCTGCTGCTGGCCCGTGCCGAAGCCCTGCTGGCCGAGTTCGCCGGGATCGGGCCGGCCGTGCGGGCTTCCGAGGAGGTCGTCGCGGGCCACGTCACGCTGGGTGTGCCGCCGGCCGCGGGCTTGCTGGTGGCTCCGGCGGTGTTCCGCACCTTTCGCGCGCGATGGCCGGCCGCGACGCTGCAGATCCGCGAGGGGATCAGCTCGCTGCTCGAGGAATGGCTGCTCGATGGCCGACTCGACGTCGCGGTACTGCACAACCCGCCGCCGCTCGACGGCATCGCGCTTCGGCCGGTCCTGCAGGAGCGCATGGTGCTGGTGCGGGCGCACGGGGCTGTCGAGACCGGGCCGGTGCGCTTCCGCGACATCGCCGCGGTGCCGCTGATCCTGCCCAGCATGCCCCACAGCAATCGCCGCCTCGTCGAGCGCGCGGCGCTGCAGCACGGGGTGCGGCTCGGCGTGTCGATCGAGGTGGACTCGATCCCGCTCACCAAGGCCATGGTGGCGGGCGGCTTCGGCGCCACGATCCTGACCCACGCCGGCGTGGCGCGCGAACTCGCCAGCGGCGAGCTGTCGGCGCAGCCGATCGACAATCCGCCCCTGCTGTCCTCCGCGGTCATCGGCAGCGTTTCGGCCGAAAGCCCGCGCTGGCTCGTCGGCGCCCTGGCCGGGCTGGTCGGCGAGGAGATCGCATCCCTGGTCCGGTCGGGCGCCTGGGCGGGTGCCCGCCTCGTCGCGGGCGAGGCCCGCCCGGCTTGACGCCCTCATACCCGCCCTGCCGGCTCGGGGGCGACGGGCGGAAGAGCGGCGGAGCCGCGATCCTCCGCGCCGGACGGGCGGATCCGCCCGGCCGCCTGCTCGACCATGTAGCGGTCGAACTTGGCGCGGTCGAAACTACCCTCCCAGCGTGCCACCACGAAGACCGCCACCGTGTTGCCGACGACGTTGGTCAGCGCCGTGCAGGTCGCCATCAGCCGGTCGATGCCGAACAGCAGGCCGAGGCCGCTGAGCGGCAGGGCCCGCACGGTCTGCAGCGTCGCGGCGAGCTTGATGAAGGCGCCGCCCGCCACCGTGGTCCCGCCCTTCGAGGTGAGCAGCAGGATGCCCAGCACGCCCAACTGCTGGCCCAGCGAGAAAGGCGTGTCGGTCGCTTGGGCAATGAACGCGACGGCGATCGCCATGTAGATGGATGTGCCGTCGAGGTTGAAGCTGTAGCCGCCGGGCAGCACGAAGCCGACCACCGCGCCGTCGCAGCCCGCTTCCTCAAGCTTCAGCATCAGGCGCGGCAACGCCACCTCGCCCGACGCCGTGCCGAGCACGAGCAGCAGCTCCTCCCGGATCAGTCGCAGGATCGACAGGATGGATAGGCCGGCCATCGCCGCCACGGCGCCCAGCACCACGAGTACGAAGGCGAGCGAGGTAACCCAGTACAGGACCACCACTTTGGCCAGATAATAGAGGGTGCCGACCCCGAACGATCCCACGGCCGCCGCCATGGCGCCGAAGGCGCCGAACGGGGCCAGCCGCATGATGAAGCCGAGCACGCGGAAAAGGATGTGCTGGCCCTCGGCGATGACCTTGAGGATTGTCGAATCCTTCCCCGCTCCGCCGACGCTCAGCGCCGCGCCGGTGAGGATCGACACCAGCAGCACCTGCAGGATCTCGCCCTTGGCGAAGGCGTCGACCAGCGTGTTGGGGATGATCGACAGGAAGAAGCCGACGGCGGTGAACTGGCTCGCCGCCGCCGTGGCCTTGGTCAGCCCCTCGCTCATCACGAGATCGGCGGCGTGCAGCCCGACGCCCGGCTGTACGACGTTGACCACCACGAAGGCGAGCGCCATGGCGACCGTGGTCATCACCTCGAAATACAGCAGTGCCTTGAAGGCAAGCCGCCCGAGCTGGCCCATGTCCCTGACGTGGGTGAGCCCGAGCACGACCGAGCAGAAGATGATGGGGGCGAGCAGCATGCGCAGCAGGGCGATGAAGGCGTCGCCGAGCGGCTTCATGTCGACGGCCAGTACCGGCGAAGCGATCCCCAGCAGGATCGCCAGAGCGATGCCGATCAGCACCTGGACGTAGAGCTGTCGTAAGAGGGCCACCTCTGCGTTTCTCCCCGTTCGGCGTCTTGCAGCGCCTCGTTTCGGGCAGTGAACCAGCCGCCGCGGGCCGAAGCAAAGGCCGATGGGTCATAGGCGTCCATGCCGGCTCGGCATGGCTCGAACGATAGCGTGTCCTTGACGGGGCGCATCGAACAGGTTGGCGACCCCGGCATGCGCTTGGGTCAGAAACTCCGACACACCGGTGGATTAAGGCATGCGGGATGTCGATGATCGTCCGCTTCGGAGCACGCCCCAGCGGAAGCCTCTACGCCCGGCTTGGGTCGACAGCAGCCGGTCGGGAGGTTGGTAGGAACGGCTTCGGAGCGGTAGGATCGAGCGCCCGTGAGGGGCAGGCATATCGGCGTTTCGATGCCGCTTGCAGTCATCGTGCTCAGGATCCGACCGTGCCAAACGTCAAGCTCATCGTGGAACTCGACGGCGATCTTGCGGACGCGCTTCGGCGGGCCTCGGTAGCGGCGGGCAGCACGCCCGAGGCGCTCGCGGCCCAAGCCATAGCGCAGGCCTACGAGGTCGGGCTCCGGCACAGGGTCATCATCGAGCGCATGGAGGTCGTCGACGCCCAGATTGCAGCTATCGCGCGCTTCGTCGAACAGGCGACTGCCGAAGGCGGCGGCGAGGGAATCGACCTCGACCGGCTTTGCCGCTACCCGCGCAAGCCGAAGTGACCGCTTCGCTGCATCGCCTCGCCTCCGGTTCGGAGGCGGGCGCTTATTACACCAATGATGCCGCCCGCGAGGCCAAGCCGCGGAACCGGGACGAGTACTACTCTCGCGATGGCGGCGGCACGTGGTGGTCGACGGGCGAGACCATCGTCCGGCACGGGGCGCCCATCGACCGGGGCTCCTTTCGCGCGCTCTGCGCCGGGCAGCACCCAGGGACGGGGGCGTCGCTCGTGCGCGGCGCCGGGCCGGGCCACTGGGCCGGGCTCGACGTCACTTTCACGCCCGGCAAGTCGGTGTCGCTGCTCTGGGCGTCGGGCACGCCCGAGCTGCGTGCGGCCGTCGAGGAGGCGCACCGCTCGGCCGTGGAGCAGGCGCTGCGCTTCGTCGAGCGGGAAGGCCTCGTCCTCGTCCGCTCGGGGGCGGGCGGGGTGGTCAAGAGCCGCCCGTCTGACCTGATCGTCGCCCGCTACGACCACTTCACGACCCGCGAGGGCGACCCGAATGTCCACACGCACGCGGTGATCATGAACGTAGCGGGAGCCGCCACGAGTTCCGGACGCTACAAGGCGAGCCACCTCACGATCGAGCCCGCCGAGGTGTTCCGTTGGCAGCACGCGATCGGTGCGGGCTACCGCGCGGCCCTGGCGGAGACGCTGGGTGGGGCCGGCTTCAGCTTCGTCCCGGCCGGCCGCGGCCAGTATGAGATCGCGGGCGTCCCGCAGGATCTGATCGAGGCCTTCTCCAAGCGCTCGCGGCAGATCGAGGAGCGCGTCGGCCGCGGGGCCAGCGGTGCCCAGAAGGAGATTGCCGCCCTGGCGACGCGCAGCGCCAAGGAGCTCGTACCGACCGGCGAGGAGCTGGAAGCGCGCTGGATGTCCGAGCTGGCCGCGTCGGGCGTCGACGTCTGGGCTGCCGCCTTGGGGCGGCACCAGGACCGATTTGTGGAGCGGGATCGCTCGCCCGAGCGCCTTCCTGACCTTGACCCGCCCGAGATCGAGGGCGACACGCCGGTGGCAGTCGCGGCCTCGGCGCTGCTTCGCCACCAGAGCGTGGTCGCCCGGTCCGACCTGCTCCGCGCCGCCTTGGTCGAGGCAGGGCTGAAGGGCATCGGCATCGCGCCTGTCTACGCCGAGCTGGACCGTTTGGAGCGGGACGGCACGTTGCTGCGCCTCGGCCCGGAGCGGGACGACGGGCGACGCTGGACGACGCCGTCCATCGCCAGGGTCGAGGCCGCCATGCTGCGCAGCGTCAACCGACCGGCCGAACGGTCCTGGATCACGGAGCCTGCGGTCGCCCTCGCTCTGGAGCGGGCGCGCCACCTGTCCGACGAGCAGCGCGACGCCGTCCGCCGGGCAGCCAGCCTCGACGGCGTCAGCATCATCGAGGCAGGGGCCGGGACCGGCAAGACCACGGCGGCCCGCGCAATCGCCGATGCCGCCCAGGCGTCCGGCCTGAAGGTCGTCGGCCTGGCCCCGAGCTGGGTGGCGGCCGACGAGCTGGCGAAGTCGGTGGGCATCGAGGCCCAGGCCATCGCCAAGTGGCGCCACGACCGGGAGCACGGCCGCGCCGCGCCCCTCGACGCCGATACACTGCTCATCGTCGACGAGGCCGGCATGGCGTCGATGCGCGACATGGCGGCCATCGCGGTCGCGGCGAAGGAGGCCGGAGCCAAGCTCGTGCTGCTCGGCGACTCGCGCCAGCTCGAATCCGTGCCGGGCGGCAGCGCACTCCGGGCCGTCACCGAGGTCGTTCGGCAGAACGCCGTGATGGAGGCGGTGCGGCGCCAGGAGGTCGACTGGCAGCGCGCCGCCTCGGTCGTCATGGCGCGCGGCGGCGCGGAGGCCGGGCTGCGCGCCTATGCCGAGCGAGGACGGATGGAGACCGTCCCCGGCACGGAGGCGGCGATGCGGCAGGCCGTCGAGCGCTGGCGCGAGCTACGCGCCACGCACGGCGGCGACGTGCTGGTCATCACCCGCCGCAACGCCGACGCCTCGCGGCTCAACGCGGCGATGCGCGAGGTGCTGCGGGCGGAGGGGCGCCTCGCCGCGGCCGACGTCTCGCTCCCCTCCATCGACCGCGAGGGCGACGCCGTCGCGCTGTCGCTGGCGCCAGGCGACCTGGTGCGGTTCGGCGACACGCTGCCCGACCTCGGGATCCGCAACGGGACGCGGGGCACCGTCGAGGCCGTCACGGCCGACGCCGCGGGCGGGGCCACGCTGCGGGTCCGGCTGGAAGGCGGCCGCATCGTCGAGCAGCCCTGGACGGCATTCGCCCGGCCGGGGCCGACGCGGTTGCCGCGGCCGCCCCGCGTCGTGCACGCCTATGCGGGTACGGCCTATTCAGTCCAGGGCCGCACGGCGGCGGCAAGCGTGCACTACATCGGCGCGGCGCCGGACGCGCGGGAGATCTACGTCGGCCTGACGCGCCATCGGCAGGACGTGCGCATCGTCGTCGAGCGCGACCGGCTCGACGCCGCCTGCCGCCAGCGCCAAGCCGATCCCCGCATGGCGCCGACCGCGACCGCCGTCGCGGAGCGGCTCTTCGCCGAGGCGAGCCAGTACGGCGAAAAGGCCAACGTGGTCGACTACGTGGCCGACCGCCAGCACTTCACCGCGACCGGCGTCGTCACGAACCCGGAGGACCGCGTCGAGCGGCGCGTCCCGAAGCTGCTTGAGGCTGCGCGGGGCCTGCGCGAGGCGCTGTCGGCATTGCGGTCGCACGAGACCGTCGTGCCGCTGTGGCGGCTGCTCGACCGGGGTCGCCGTCTCGTGCCGCCGCTGCCGAGCCGCCTCGGCGAAACGATCCGGCAAATGCAGCCGGGGCGGGATCGCCCGCGCTCGCCCGATCGCGAGCCGACCATCGATCGCTGACGGTCGAGTGTCTGCCACCGCTCGGGGGCCTGTCGAAGGCCGATGGCGGTCGACCACCCCGCTCGGACCCGCTCGGGGCGGCTGGCCCGCCGGGGAGGGACGGTGGCGCTCGTGCCTGTTCGGTCCGGGCCGGCGGCGCGGGGTCGAGAGGGAGAGGGCTGGGGAGGGAAGGCCGTGACGGAGACGAGGTCGGAGAGAGTGGCTCCCCAGCGTCCCGTCAGGGAGCCTTCCCATGTCCCAGATCCTGTCCCCGGCCGCCGCCCGTCCTGCGCCGGCCTCCTCCGGCTATCGCGTCGACCCCGGCCGCGGCTCCCGCGACGGCCGCGTGTCGTCCGAGTGGTTCTCGCGCCCCACCGACGAGCGCTTCCTGTCCCTGTCGGACCTGCAGCGCTCCGTGGACCCCGACCCGCGCCCGCTGCCCGAGCCCGAGGCGGCGGAACTGGCCCTCGGCGCCATGATCGACGCCCTGTCGGGCCTGCTCATCGGCACGCGGCTGGAGGACGAGGTCCCCGACCTGCTCTGGTCGCTGGTCAACCTCCTGCGCCGGTGATCGAGGCCGCATGCTGGGCGCACGGCCGCCGCAAGCTGTTCGACATCGCCAAGCTGACGAAGGCGCCGATCGCCGTCGAAGCGGTGCGCCGCATCGACGAGATCTTCGCCGTCGAGCGCACCATCAACGGCCGAAGCCCGGCCGAGCGCGTCGCGGTCCGACAGCAGCAGTCGAAGCCCCTCGTCCTCGATCTGGAGATCTACCTTCGGGAATAACGAATGCTGCTCTCGGCCAAGAGCGATACGGCCAAGGCCATCACCTATATCCTGAGCCGTTGGGTGGCCTTCACCCGCTTCCTCGACGACGGCAGGATCTGCATGAGCAACAACGCGGCGGAGCGCGCGTTGCGGGGGATCGCCATCAGCAGACGGAACTGGACGTTCTGCGGCTCGGACGCCGGCGGCCATCGCGCCGCTGCCATCTACACGCTGATCGAGACCGCCAAGCTCAACGACGTCGATCCGCAGGCCTGGCTCGCCGACGTCCTCGCCCGCCTGCCAGACCACCCCGCCAAGCGCCTCGATGAGCTGCTGCCCTGGAACTGGAAGGCCAGCCGACCCGGCGCAGCCCTGGCTCAGGCGGCCTGACGGGGCACCGACGCCCTCGGCAAGGCCGACATCACGCGGCAGCCCTGACCTGCGGTGCTGGCCGGATGCTTACTGCGGGTCGCCGAGGTGGCCCGGCGCAACGCGGTGAGTGCCAGCTTGGTTTTCGCTTGGCGTCGTCTCGCGCGCGACGGTCTGCTGGGCCGGGGTGTGCCGGCTCTGATGCCGGTCGAGATCGTGGCTCCGTCTCCCGCATTGCCGGCGCCCTCGTCCTCGGTGGCACCGCGCCCGAAGCGATCGGCCGGGCTGATCGAGATCGAGCTATCGCAGGGGCGGCGCCTGCGGGTGGGCCGCGACGTCGACGGCCAGGGCGGGTGCTTGTTCATGTAGCGGCTGGACCGGGGCCGCTTCACTTGGCCGTCTGCGAGCGACGGGGCGGTCGCGATCACGCCGGCGCAGCTCGCCTACCTGACGGAGGGCATCGACTGGAGAAACCCACAGCAGACGTGGCGGCCGAGCCAGGCGGGGTAGCGGAAAAGCTTGCAGTGGTGGGAGGGTGTGATCTGATCGGCGTGTGACGATATCCTCCGATCAGCTCCCGTCCGACCTCGCCGACGCCCACGCCTTGATCGTGGCGCTGCGCAGCGAAGCCCTGGTCCGCCGGCTCGAAACCGAGAAGCTGAAGTTCCTGATCGCCAATCTGCGCCGCGAGCAGTTCGGACCGTCGTCCGAGCGCGGCAGGCTGCTCGTCGAGCAGCTCGAGCTGGCCATCGCCGATGTGGAAGAGAGCCAGGGCGCGGCCGAGGCCGAGGCCGACATCGCGGCACCGGCCGCGGAGCGGCAGAAGCGCCTGTAAGGCATTGATGTTTGGCACAAATTTCACTGATTTCAAACAGTTTTTTCAACGACCATCGAGACGGGCGTTGGACCATCTGCGGGACAGTTGTTGGACGCTCCAAGATTGGAAGCGGACGTTGCTCGAAGTTTGGCAGACAAAACCGTAAACGCCAGTTCGCGAAGGCAGAGTTCTTTGGTTGGCCAAGGATCACCGGCCTTGCAGTGGACGGATCAGCATATCCCAATAGAGTTCTGCCGCTCCTTCAAAAGTCAGCTTCTTGCTGTCACGCCGGCCCAGGCTGGCCATACCAAGCGGTTGAAGGAAGAGCCCCTGGTCATCATGAGCCACAGACAAGCTCTCATTAAAGGAACTGCCGTCACTCCGGTCGCTCATCGAGTAGGTGATCCCGTGCCCTAGCACATTGCCGAGCACGATGCTGCACCGTGATACAGCTTGCCCCGCGCGGTACACCACCGCCGTAAACCGGTTAGCATCGATACGCTTGTAACTGGTCTCGATGTCAGGATTGCGCGTCTGGATTTCGGTCAGTGAGCCTCAGAATACTTAGCCATGAATGAGAAATCCTCGTCGAGAAAGCGGTCATGATCAGCATCCGTAAATTCTTTTTTCAGCCGAAGATTGCTGGAGCGCGGCAGCGTAGCAGCGGGTGGTGCGGACACTGGCGCTCTATCTGCGGGCCGTGGTCCCGGAGCCGATGGCAATGCTGACCGGATCATCTGGACGACATCGAGAAAGGCTTCATCGAGATCCGGCCAGGACTTTGTTGGCTTGCCGTCCCTCGGTGCGGCTAGCAGTTTGCCAAACGGCGTCGGATGCCAATCGCAGGCGCGCAAAATTACCGGGATCACCCGGGCATCGCCGCGCTCCTGACGCTCCAGCGCCCGGGCCACCTCGACATCGTGGCAGTAGTCCGATGCGATGAAATCAGGCGAAACCAGCAGAAGAATCACGTCTGCTGATTCAAGCTCTGCGCGCACACCCTTGTCGAAATCATCCCCGGCCCGCAGGCGCCGGTCGTGCCACGCCTCGATCAGGCCCTGGCGCTTCATCGTGGCCAAAGCCGTTTCAAGCCGGTCGCGCAGCTCCTCGTCCTTATGGGAGTACGAAAAGAAGATAGTTGCCATGATGCTCCTCGACTACCCAATGTATGGAGCATAGCTTCAATGCGCCAGCTCGAGTTCCTTGCATCGCGAGGGCTTTCGTGAGCGTCATAGATGACCAAGGTTCACCTAGGTGACTTCCCCTTACTTTCGTGCAGGAGGCAATATGGAACGTATGCTTCCGGCGAGGGCCGCCTTGTGAGAGGGGTCTTCGACGATCGAGACTGCGCGTATGGACAGCCATACGCACAGTCTCCTGCCCGAACGCCTCGAAGTCATCGAGGTCGGGCGCCGCCGTCGCTGGTCGGAGGAGGAGAAGCTCCGGATCGTGACGGAGTGCCTGGAGGCGCCGCGGCTGGTGTCGGCCACGGCGCGTCGTCACGGCATCACGCGGTCGCAGTTGATGGCATGGCGCCGGGCGTTGAAGGTCGAGCGTGTCGCTCCTGAGCCGGCTCCAGCCTTTGTGCCCGCCGTCCTGGTGCCTGAGCCGGCGGCAAAGCGCGAGCTGGCGCCACGGCGGACGAGGCCGCGGCAGGCCTTGCAGGGCCGCATGGTGATCGAGGTGGGGCGGGGCCGTCGCGTGGTGGTGGACGGCGCCGTGGACGCGGAAGCGCTCGCCCGCGTGCTCGACGTGCTGGACCGGCGATGATCCCGGTTCCGTCCGGCGTCCGGGTGTGGATCGCGGCCGGCCACACCGACATGCGTCGCGGCATGAACGGCTTGTCGCTGCTGGTGCAGGAAGGCCTCAAGCGCGATCCCTTCGCGGGCGACCTGTACGTGTTCCGGGGCCGGCGCGGCGACCTGATCAAGTGCCTGTGGCACGACGGGCTGGGCCTGTCGCTGTATGCCAAGCGCCTGGAACGGGGCCGGTTCGTGTGGCCCGCGACGGCGGGCGAGAGCGTGGCCATCACGCCCGCGCAGATGGGCTATCTACTCGAAGGCATAGACTGGCGCCATCCGCAGCAGACCTGGCGGCCGAGCCGGGCGGGATGAGACCCGAACTGTTATCAACAGTACTGACGCACGCCACTCTGGCTTTGCTTGAAAATATGTGATCGGCTGTACTCATGGCGAAGCGGCCCAAATCCGAAAAGATCGACGTCGAGGCGCTGCGGGCAGCCCTGGCGGCCGCCGAGGCCCGGGCCGATCAGGCCACAGAGCGCGCCGATGAGGCCCGGGCAGCAGCCGACCGCGCCGAGGCCGAAGCCGCCGCCGTGAAGGCCCAGCTGTCGGGCGACGCGGCGCTGATCGCCCACCTGCGGCTGGAGATCGCCAAGCTCAACCGGACCCTCTACGGCCAGCGCTCGGAGCGCACGCAGCGCCTCATCGACCAGTACGAGCTGCAGCTCGAGGAGCTCGAAGCCTCGGCGGCCGCCGACGCGCTCGCGGCCGAGAAGGCCGCCGCCAAGGCCGCGATACCGGCGCCGACGGAGCGGCGCAGGCCCTCGCGCCAGCCCTTCCCGGCCCACCTGCCGCGCGTGCGCGTCGTGGTGCCGGGCCCGGGCGCCTGCCCGTGCTGCGGGGGCACGCGCCTGTCGAAGCTGGGCGAGGACGTCACCGAGACGCTGGAGGTGGTGCCGCGCCAGTGGACCGTGATCCAGACCGTGCGCGAGCGCTTCGCTTGCCGGGCCTGCGAGGGCGTCAGCCAAGCGCCGGCGCCCTTCCACGCCGTGCCGCGGGGCTGGGCGGGGCCGAGCCTGCTCGCCATGGTGCTGTTCGAGAAGTACGGCCAGCACCAGCCGCTGAACCGCCAAGCCGAGCGCTACGCTCGGGAAGGCGTGCCGCTCAGCCTGTCGACCCTGGCCGACCAGGTGGGCGCCTGCGCGGCGGCTCTCGATCCCCTGTTCCGGCTCATCGCGGCGCACGTCATGGCGGCGGGCCGCCTGCACGGCGACGATACCACCGTTCCGGTGCTGGCCAAGGGCAAGACCAGCACGGGGCGCGTGTGGGTCTACGTGCGCGACGACCGGCCCTTCGGCGGCGCCGATCCCCCAGCGGCCCTGTTCCACTTCTCGCCCGACCGCCGGGGCGAGCACCCGCAGGCGCACCTCGCCGGTTGGACCGGGGTGCTGCAGGCCGACGCTTACGGGGGCTATGGCCAGCTGTACGGGGGCGAGCGCAAGCCGGCGCCGATCGTCGAGGCCGCGTGCTGGGCCCACGCGCGGCGCAAGTTCTTCGAGCTGGCCGACATCGAGGGCGCGGCGCGCCAAAGGGCTCGGAAGAAGGTGGCGGTGATCGCGCCCTTGGCGCTTGAAGCCGTGCGGCGCATGGACGAGCTGTTCGCCATCGAGCGCGAGGTGAACCGCCATTCCGCGGCCGAGCGGCTGGCGGTGAGGGGTGAGCGCTCCACGCCCATCGTGACGGCTCTGGAGGGCTGGATGCGAACCGAGCGCGCCCGCCTGCCGCGTGGATCCGAGGTGGCCCGGGCCATGGACTACATGCTGGACCGCTGGCCGTCCTTCGCCCGCTTCCTCGATGACGGGTGCGTGTGCCTCAGCAACAACGCGGCCGAGAAGGCCCTGCGCGGCCTGGCCCTGGGGCGCAAAGCGTGGCTCTTCGCCGGCTCGGACCGCGGCGGCCAGCGGGCCGCGTTCTTCAACAGCCTGATCGTGACCGCCAAGCTGAACGACGTCGACCCGCAAGCCTGGCTGGCCGACGTGCTCAGCCGCATCGCGGCCCACCCGGCCCAGCGCCTGGGCGAGCTGCTGCCGTGGAACTGGAAGCCGACCTCGGCCGCTCCGACGAGCCTCGACGCCGCAGCCTGACCCGACCACCCTGGCTTCAGCCTTGCCGACCCGCGATCACGCCGCCGCGAAACCCACAAGCGCCATTTCCGCGGCCCTCGCCGTAGGCGTACTATGGAACCGGGGCAGGTAAAAGAAAAGATCCAGTCGGCCTTCCGGGCTGCAATCTCCAACACTTCCACTCAATGGAGTCACGACGACGGTGTCGGACATATTTTCCGTGATGTCAGGCTGTATGGGCGGGAAGCCGGAGTCGACTTTGTCACACCCCATCTGAATGCAATCGTTGACGCGGCCGTGAAGCGTGCGGAATGCAAAGATGTGTCTTTACAGATTACACTCTATGGTTTTGGGCATGCTGCCGTTGAAGGGGTTGAGGAAACTTTGCAGTCGCTTACCGGGCTACCGGCACACCGAACCGGCTCAAATGTCATCCTTACTTGGGCCAGCACTGCTCCGCAGCTGATCTGAACGCCTTACGGTGCTGCCGGCCAGTGAAGGTCCGGCCAAAGCCTCATAGGGACGCTGTGACCAGACACCTTCGATCCCGGCGGTGGCAGTGTCGCTTCGCAAGAAGCCGGCACAGTGAGCGAAGACCTCAGGGCGTGGTAGCCGGGCCGGACCTTTGAGGCTGCATTCCCAGACCGTCAGTACCCGCCAGCTAGCGGTCGCGAGCCTCATCAATGCCTGCTCATCCCGCTGCTGGTTGCCGGCGATCTTCGCGACCCAGAACTCCCGGCGTGTCGTTGGCAACTTGAACATCGGGCAGCTGTGCCCGTGCCAGAAGCAGCCATGGACCATGATCACGGCCCGAAAACGGGTGAACACCATATCAGGTCGTCCCGGAAGGTCCTTGGCGTGTAAACGGTACCGGAAGCCTGCCGCGTGCAGCCCTTTGCGCAAGATAAGTTCCGGCTTTGTATCCTTGCCTCGGATTCGGCTCATGTTCAGCCGGCGCTGTTCCGGAGTGAGGACGTCAGCCATCGTAGGCAGGCATTGGAGCAGTCGCGGCGTCTGCTATGATCGTTTGCAGTGCCTCGGAAATTTCGGTCACCGTCATGCCAGGCCTGAGTGCCACGGCGCCGAAGCGGAAAGTCCCGCGGTACGCCGGATGGAAAAGCCGGCCGGGCATTTTGACATCGCGGTATGCCCGTTCAGATGCGATATCGCCATGCCAGGGTGCCATCAGATAGGCGGCTGAGACAAAGCCCGTGATCTTTCCCGCATCACTCTCCTGCACCAGCGCGTCGCGATAGGCGTGGATCGAATTCAGGGCATCGTTGAGGCTCCCATCGATCCGGTATTTCGCATCCAGGACGATCAGGCGTCCAGGAGTGCCGTCCGGAGTGACCGGCGCCACCGCAACCACATCCGGGACCATGATCCGGCTGTACGAGCCGCGCCCGTCTGTCTCTTCCCAGAACTCCTCATATTTTTTCTGAAAACAGAGGAGCCACCCACCGCCGACACTGACCATGACAGACCCGACTGCCAGCGTCATGCCGCCCGCCGCGTCGGTCGTGAACAGATTGCCCGTTTCGACGCTCTCCGGACCAAACGTCTCAACGCCCGCCCGGACGAGACGCAGGAAACACCAGAGTTCGTAAAGCTCGTAGGTTCGCGCCAGCGGCAGGTTGAGGAAGTCGCCAAACACGGCAGCGATGCCGAGATTCATATCCTGCCAAAGCCGGTAAAAGCGCCGGTACACGGGATCGTTGCGGAACAATGAGGACAGTGCGAGTTGCGCCGGTGCCTCTCCCGCTTCCGCAAACGGTGCTGCCCTTGCCAGAACACTGACCCGCGTGGACAAGCGCCGGCAGCGTGCTGACCAAGCGATGGCTGTCTCGCGCAGTCCGGTATCAGTGCCGGGTGCTTTCCGATCCAGAAGCCCCGCCGCCGCGCTCAGCCAGCCCGACCATGACCGCAGACAGGCTGCCATTTGCCGGTGCTCGGGCAAGTCCAGCGTGCTCCGCCGTTGTCGGACCCGGATTTGCTCCGGCAGTCTGCCTTGCAGCGATGGCGGCAACCGTGACGGCGTAGCTGTCTCGCGGCCGATCTTGCCGGTGCGAAATGAGCGCAGAATTTCTGGCCCGGTGGCACGACTTGCCCTGTGGTAAGGCACCGCCAGCTCTTCAGCCATGAGACGTCGCCGGGGCTGCCGCGTGATCAGTTCGACAACTTCTGTCAGTTCTGCAATCCGGGACCGCAAGAACTCCAGACGAGCGATGGCAGGTGGGCGGCTTCCGCTCCCGCGGGCGACTGACGTTCGGAAGCTGCTCAGTGAAAACAGCGAAAAAGTATCTTCAAGGATCTCCCGCACCATCGTGTCGAAATCATCCCGGGTCAGCTTGCGGCGATCCGGATCGGTAATAATTTCGAAACGACGCGGCGGAGCGCCGGGCACCCGTAATTCGGCTTTAACGGTGCCGGCATGAAATCCGGGCTGCCAGCGCCAACGTGCCCCATCGGAGGTCGAAGAGCGCAGCGCCTCCAGTCTGCTGTCGTCGATCAACAGGTCGGCTGCGCCGGCATCTGCGCAGCTTTCCAGCTCGAACAGGTAAGTGCCGGTCTCCTCGACAGCCCCCGGCTCTGGTGTCTCCGCATCCGGCCACACGCGCCAGCGCCCTGGTTGTCCTTCCCTAGTGATAAAAAGGCCGGTCAATGCTGCACTCTACCGGCTGGCCTGAAACGAGCTGAACTCGTCGAGATCACTGAGCAGCTTGTCGAGCTGCTTCCGGGCCTTCGGGAGTGGCAGTGCCTTGTGCAGGCCGGTCAGCAGCTGTCGCTGCCGGTCGGTACCCCGCAGTTTGACGAGCACCTTCTGCACCATCAGCTGATCAGTCGTGTCGTCAGCATTCTGCCCGAGATGCTCACGGGCAAAGGCATGATAGCGAACGACTTCCTCTGCTACCCGGTAGCCGAAACCAAGCCCGTGGGGCTCCATTAGGTTGTAAGCCGCAAGCAGGTGCGGCTCGCAGGCCGCCCGGGCGTCTTTCAAGGCGGGTTCGCGCATCTCCAGTTTTTCAAGAAAACCGGGCAGGTCGACCGCCGACATGTCGATCACCATCGCGCGGTCGAGCACCTTGTCGCTGACCGAATTTGTCGTCTCGTCGATATTGATGGTGCCGATAATGAACAGATTGTTCGGGAGCGGCAGCTGAGCCGGTATGGCGGTGCCGGTCGAGCCTTCAAGCGGCACCCCTTCAGTGTGCAGCTGCAAAGGCTCGCCGGTCTCAACCGCCGAAAGCACGTCTGAAAAGTAGTATTCCACCCGCGCGAGGTTCATTTCATCGAGGATCACGAACACAGGGGAATCCCGGTGCGCAGTGGCGAGTAGGACCGCCTGCAAAAATGAAGGCGCGCTGTAGCGGTTCGATAGGACGTCGAAATATCCTGTCAGGCCGGTGGGATCGGTCCACTCCGGTCGGACCGGGCAGACCACCAGGAACGGATCGTCGGCCTCCATTGTCAGGCCATGAACGGCCCGGGCGTATTTGACGGCAAGCTGGGTTTTTCCGGTCCCGGAGAGACCTGCCAGAATTACAAAATGCTTGTGCTGTAGGAAATTCAGGGCAGCGTGAAAGCGTCGCACCTCACCGCCTGGATAGTGGCCGCCAAGCGCCTGCACGGCCGTCTCGAGCTGGCCGATGGGGATCGAAGAAGGGAGCCGGCGCATTCCCGGACTGACGGACCCCGCATCGTCCCAGACCCGCAGCTCATGCACTTTCTCGCGGCCGATCAGGTTACCCAGGTAGCCGACGAACTGCCGGGCCAGCAGGCTGCGACGTGCCGAGGCTGCCGGCGGCCAGATGCTGAACGTCACCTGATCAATTCTAATGGGCTTGCTGATCGTGCTGAGATCCTCCGGCATGCTGTCCCAGTAACTTTTGTTTCTGAGATAGAGCCGGCCGTCCTGGGCGATGTAGCCCTTCACGTTCTTGTTGTTATTCGTGTAACTCAGACCATCGGGTGAACCAGAACCCGGTTCCGTCGCCCCAGCGTCTTCGGCTTCGCTCTCTTCATCGTCGTCCCTGGCGGCACCGCGCGGGCGCGACGTGCCCGAGGCACGCATCTCTTCCAGCCGCTCACGTAATTTCGGCAGCTCGGTTTTGATGAAAAGCGAGAAGTAGATTTCGTCGTCTGGCGGGAAGCGCAGCAGGCAGTGAGCCACGAGTTGATCGGCGTCCGCAGAGAATGCGTTGAAGTTGACATTGAAGGCAAAGAGACCTCGCTCAATGACCTTGGCACTGTTCGATACGCCAAACGCATCAGCCGACCGCGTTTTTGCTGTCATCGCCGCATTGGCGGCCACTGCGGTTTTATAGGACTGCTGTCGTTCGCGTATGTTCATCATTCCTCGCTTCGTTATAGCCGCACAGAGTTTGCAGGATCTCCGCCGCCAGAGCTTTAGCCATAAGTGGCGGCACAGCGTTGCCGATCTGCCGGAAGGCCGGATTCATCGTGCCGCAGAACACAAAACCGTCTGGGAACGACTGCAAACGGGCTGCTTCCCGGACGGAGATTGTCCGCGCCTGCTCACTGTCGTAGTGGATATGGCTGTAACTGTCCTTGCCCAGATGGGCGAGCAGGGTGCGGGCTGGCTGATCACGCCACATCTTCCGCCATTTGTTGGGGAATTTGCTTGCGTCGTATGGTGGCACGATTGCAGCGAGGAGGTTCTGCCATTCCGGTGATCCCTCGCGGATCCGAACACCTTGCTGACGGAGCTGCTCGACGCGTTCGGCCAGCATGGTCATCGCGAGCTGGTGGGCTTCGGGATACTGGTCACCGGGCTTCAGCCGGGCGAAGATCTCGTAGTCGCGAGGCAGGTAGCGGATCACGTGATCGCGGATTCCGCCTTCCGGATGCTCGAAACCCGGCCAGCTGCGCATCAGCCGTGCGTAGTCGGAGATTCTGCGTCGGGCATCCGGCAGCATGCTCTGATCGAAGCGCCTGGCACCACGCTTCAGTTTACCCTCAGCCATCTGGCGCCGCGCATTGATCGGCGTCAGGTCACCGATGGCTTTGTCAGCCGTGACCGCAGGCGGAAGGTGCCGCCGCGATGCGGGTGGATCGATATAATCGTGCGCATCACCCTGGGCCTTGCTCAGAAACTTCAATGCGACCGAGCGCGAACCTTCATAGCCGGGGGGCAGATCCATCCAATGCGTCGGCACCGGGAAGCTGATCTGACCACCAGCTTCGCGGTGGTAGGCAATCAGAAACATGCGCTCGCGCATCTGGGGTACGCCGTAGAAGGACGCATTGAGCAGCGTGTATCCGCAAAGATAGCCTTTGCTTTCCAGTACCTCGCAGATTTCTTCTGCGATATTCTGCCCTCCGTGGTTCAGAACGTCCGGGACGTTCTCGATCAACACGGCAACTGGCTGGAACGCTTCGACGTAGCGAAGATATTCCTGGTACAGCCGCGCCCGGGGATCATGCTCGAAAGCGCGCGGGTGTGCATCAATCTCGCGCAGTTTCGGCCGACCAACTCTGGCGAAGGCCTGACAGGGCGGGCCGCCAATCAGCACGTCGAATGCGTCATCCACCGGCCCGAGCCCGAGCTCGGACACGAGATCCTCCGGATGGGTAACGATGATATCCCGCGCTTGGCTATGGCGGGGATCGTCGGGATGAAAGTTGAGCCCATGCGACCGTGCCGCATCAGGGTCGAATTCGACCGCTGCGCCTATCCGGAATCCGGCGGCCAGGAAACCAAGCGAAAGGCCGCCGCACCCTGAGAACAAATCCAGCACCCGCGGCTTGCCGCCGGCCCGCAGTCTCGCGAGTTTCCGCCGTGCCACCTCAGGCTTCATGCGGCCACCTTGCCTGTCTTTGGCAGTCGCAGTGGCAGCTCACTCTGGTCGCTGTGCTGGTCGAGGAACCGCATGATGGCCGCCCGCATCACCCAGGCGGCCGAAACATGATTGGATTCAGCCATTGCCTGCACGCGGGCATAGGCCTCTTCGGACAGCATCACCGACGTGCGGACCTGCCGCTTTTCCCGTGACGCCATGGAATCACCCTCTGTCATGCACTTCCATAGCACCAAAATGGTGCATTTTGCACCTTCGGAATTCTGTTTCCACAGTCCAGAAACAGCAGCGACCGGCTCGCGGGGGAACGATCAATTTCAACCTGTTCCACGGTCAGCAGCGGCGGCACTGGCTGGTAGAAGCCAGTCCAAAACGACAGACTCCCCGACAATTATGAGGTGGGTACGAGCGCGCGATAACGCGACGTAAGCCAGTTCACTTACATCGGCTATAGCACGAGTAGCCGCCACTATAACTACAGCACGTTCCAACCCTTTAAAGTCCGTGATAGTGCTGCAAAGGACAGCAGCAGAGATCTGCTTGCGAAGCATGTCTCTTGTGCGGACGTCGGGAGCAAGCACAACGATGTCCGACGAACTGACGCATTCCACCCCGGTCAGCAGCTGCACCTGAGCCGTTATCTTCACTACTACTTCTTTGTCTGTGACCCGATGCAGCGCGATTGATACGCCGGGGGGACCATCCGCAATAATGGTATGCCCTTTGTAATGGTGAGTGGCTACAGCATGAATCGACTTTGTATTGCGCAAGTTCCTTGTGAGACGGATTGGGACCATTGACAACCCTTGGATCTGCGCGCTCAGCACTCCATACAGCTGCTGGTTGGTGTCGAAATACGCATGCAAACAAGCCTCGGGGTCCGGGAGCAGCAGCTCTTCGAGCGCGATCCACCAATGGTTTTTAAAATCCTGAGCCTCATCAACGATAATAGCTTTGAAACGAAGCCCTGGGTCCGCTTCGACGGCCTGCATTAACAGCTCCGCCGGATCAGCCCCAGAACGATCGGACGGTACGAATTTGCGCACGAGCTCATCGAAGGACAACACGGTAACAGCGCTATCTTGCATCCGCTGACGCAGATCCGCAGCAAGCGGCAGGCTGCGACATGTCAGAAGAGTACGCTTCCCGGCTTCGGTGAGCCTGCGAGCATCCTCACAAGCCACGATCGTCTTACCTGTCCCGGCTCCGCCGCCAACTGCCGCACGCGTGACCTCCGCAATGCTGTCGAGGATATAATACTGTTCTGGCGTCAGCGCCGCGATGGCCGCGTCGTCATCCTCGAGCCGGTAGGCCAGAGGTGTTCGCAGCATAAACGGCTTCGCTAGGACATTTTGCAGTGCTTGAAGCCCGGATAGCCCAGGTCCGTGCTCATCGTTACCCCCGGCTAGTCGCTCCTCGACCCAGGCGCGAAGCCTTGTCAAATCCGGACGGCAACAGAACAGCTCGCGCGGACGGTCCGCTCCCAGATCGCCAGGAGGAGATGCCACGTCAGGGAACACCACGCCGTGGCGGAAGCGCACGAATTGACGGGGCCAGTTGCGCTGCTCCCCGGCTTTGGCGAGGATCGCGTGCTTGGCCCTCATCGCCTGCGCAACAGGATTTTTTATGTTGTGAATCCTGCGATTTGCGTCCTCGCTGGTCCATCGGTCGGATCGGGGATCAAAGGTAATCCCGCCACCCTTAACCTCGATCGTCAGCACGCCGCGATCGGGATGAACTAAAACGAAGTCGCATTCACCGTCGCGCTCTCCGCCCGTCCGCGTCAGTCCAAGCCATGGCCGGCTGTAGAAAACCTGCCAGCCAGCTGGCAGTGCCCCCTCGAGCGCATCGAACACCCTCACCTCGGCACGGCGTAAGGGATCTGCTCGCAGCTGGTGTGACAGCTCGCGCGGCCACATTGTTGCGCCGGCCATCATGCGCTCCGCGTTACGAGATCGCAGAAGAACCCGACAGAGGGCTCATCCGGCAGTCCGACCAGCATGGCCCGGTCGAGGAAGCGATTAAAATGTTCACACGCTGTCTCCGGCGCCAGCACACAGGCGTGGCATGCCGCATGCGACATTGCTTCAGGGTTGGTCAACCGGCTGTCAATACAGAGAGGGTCTGACGAACACCAAGCCTGCGCCTGTACGGCTGCGATCACTGTTCTTCCAATCCGTTCCGAGTCTCCTTGCCGCTGAAGTCCGCCAAGTGTCCCGTCATCATCGCCGGTAGCGGTGTAGATGAGGACACCGGCCATCTCGTATTCACCTGTTTCTATATACAGTCGCTCACGCAAGGCGGTAGACGAATACCCACAATCCAGGGTCAGCTGACGCATCACGCTATGGGCGAAAGTATGAAGCAGGAGAAACCGAGGCGTGACTATCAAAGGTGGTGGAGTTTCTGCTTCCTGCCGACCGCGCCACTCCTGGAGAAAGCGCTCATTGAGCAGGCCTGCACGCGCTCTCACAGAGTCTAGCTTCTCCCATTTTTGCAGCCGCTCCTCGTCGAAGGCGAGAAAAATGCCTTCTCCCCGCACCTCGATCGCCGGCAGCCAGCTCAGTGGTGCCAGCGAAAGCCTAGCTATATTCGGCGCTGCCGTATCTCCCGCTGGATGAATGCGGGTAAAGCCGGTCATGGCACGCACCTCCCGCAGGCGTACGGCCTTCACGACGCGGGATATCCACTTTCGGATCTCGTCGGGAACCTGGCGAGGCCGTACTTCAAATTCCCGGTCGGGGCCACTGGTGGCTACTGCTACGTTTAGCTGCCGGTACTCTTCTCGCCGCAAATCGTCGAGTTCGATCGCGTTATGTGCCTGTAATCGCTGCTCGACTTCGATACTCAGCTGCTCGGGCGTGAGATCGAGTTCCGTCAGCACGTCCGAAAGGTGGGTTTCAAGAAGCCGGATGGTGTTCGCGCGTTGCTCGAAGGGCGAAGTGGCCACAATATCCCACATGACCCCCATTGCCTCCTGCAGTCTGTCTGACCACGGTGGAATGCTAAGCGCCGACTCGATGACAGGAAAATAGAGATTGGACGCGCCACGTTGCATGGTGCGAATGCTGTCAGGCGCCCCGCAGGTCTCGTCTCCATCCGCTAGCCAGGGTCGCTTACCCCGGCAGGCCGGCAAAATCCGTTGCCGTGTGCTGAAAACACCGTCCAGCGATCGGCGAGCCTTGCATTCGTCACAGCTTACAAAGATCCCTGAAAGTCCAGGCTCTTCGGAGCGCAAACGTAAGAAGCCGTTTCTGTTATTGCACTCCTCCCTGTGCTGCACCCAGAAATGCCATGGAAAATCATCCAAATGGCCGTGCTCACAGGCGGTGATGAAGCGCACCGGAACGACATATTGTTTGCCCAGCGCGGCACTTCGCTTACGCGAGCACTCAGTACACCAGCATGCCGCTTCGCCGGGATCGCCATTCCACTGGTTGACGTCGCCAATCCTGTCGCACCCGGGACATTGCAGCCAGCGCGGAAACCGCACGGCTACGAGTGATCGCTCCTTGTCCTGCTTATTGAGAGGATCCCGGACTGGCGGAAGTCGGAAGCCTTTCACATTAAGCTTTTTTTGTAGCCGCACCTCGAAGACGGTTTGCGGGTTGAGCATGCCAGCTGGTTTGAAATTGCGATCCCATTCTTCAAGGCTGCTTATGACCGCGGAAACGGCAGCTTCTTCAGTCCGAAAATCAACGACCGCGCCGGGACCAAACGTGCCGATAACCGCGCTGCGACGAAGCTCACCAATATCTTTAGCGGGCATTCTGGACTCCCTTGAGACCTTCCGTCAGACGGTAAGGCGTGACGGGCTCGACGTTGCGCATGCTGTTCGGTGTGGGCCACGCCTGTCCTGGACTGCGTCCGGCAGCCCGTTTCGCGGCGGCTTCCTCTGCGCCCTGAAGCAGCGAACCTTTACTGTGGGTCTTCCAATAGAACTCTGGTGCGAGGCGGATCCAACGATTCAACCGATCCAGGAGATCCTTCTTCACTTCTGTTTCAAGCGGATCGATGTCGCGAGCGCGCTGAGCCACCAGCTCGATCAGAGCCTCGGCCTGAATCCGGACCGCGTCATCAATAGCTGGCGCCGCAAGCATGCCCGGGATCCGGTGACGGATTATCGCAACGAGAACTGCGTGGAGCGCCCGATCCCGGGCACGTGAGGCAAAGGGCGTTACGCTGGTCGCTTCCACATCGCGATACAGCGTTGCGTGCCATGTCCGGAATGTCTCAAAATGTGACCGATCGCGCGGCTTTGCTGCGTTGAGTACAGGAACAACTAGGCCTGCGACCTTCCCGCGCCCAACGCGGCTTGTCGACTGGATGTACTCAGCCATTGTCTTCGGCTGACCGTTCACCAGCATCAGTCCGAGGCGCGGAATATCCACCCCGACGCTGAGCATGTTGGTCGCAAGCACCGCATCCAGGGCCATGCCGCTTGCTGCATCATAGTCGAGCTCCTTGAGAAGTTCTTTGATCTCATTTTGGGATCGCCGCGAGGTCAGCTCTTCGATCACCTCAGGTTCGCGGATTGTCTCCCCTCGTGCTCGGGAGACCTGATCCAGCGTGTCATGGACGTCATCCTGGAAGAGGACCAGAGCTCCTCCCAGTTCCCGTAGTGAGTTGAAGTAAGTAACAAGCGTCCAGTATGGATCTCGCTCCTTGTCCGGCAGGGCTGCAGCGGTCTGCAACAGAGAGGCCGCTACCGCCTGGAGCGTGAACTTGGCCGAACGTCCGGATGTGGTGACACCCACATAAAGGCGTCCCGGCTGGTCCTGGTCGATAACAGCAAACCCAGAGTCAGAACTGTTCAGGCCGGGCGGCGGAAACTGACAGATTTCTCGCGAAAATAGAGCTTTGACCTGCTCTGAGGCACGCCGGATTGTTGCGGTCGAGCCTATAATCTTCGGCTGCGTTCCGTCAGTCGAGAGAATGATATCGATGGCGCTCTCATAAAGGCCGGCGAGTGTGCCAAGTGGCCCTGCGATGAGATGCAGCTCGTCCTGTAAGATCAATTGCGGCTGCGCCCGGGTTCCGACACCGAACAGCTGGGCTGTACTTGGGCTGCGCACAATCTGCGCAAATTTGTCCACTGTGCCGATAATAAGCGTTGGCCGTTCGATGTAGATATCTTCATCGACGGTCCAGACAGGCAGTTGCGCTCCGAACAACAAGCAAGACTGATTCGAGCATTTAACGGTCACAGGATCGGCAGCAGCTTCCTGAGCGTACTGCAATCGCTTATGGCAGCAGGGACAGTCTGTCAGCTGATCGGGCCTTGACAGCATCGGGTCGGTTTTGCTGGCGAAAGCCAGTCTACGGTCGTTTGGCGTGGCATCGCCACCCACCCAGAGACCGATGGAGAACGGCACTGTTCCCAATTTGACCGGTTGCGGCGTCGCAACTTTCCCACGCCGGATCGCCTCGCAGGCAGCAATCATCGCACTTGCGCGGATAAACTGCTGTGTTGTCAGAAGTCGAAGGGTGTAGCGCATGATGGCAGCGACACCGGCCCCATCGTCGGGGTTCTTTCGCGAGACACGCCGGTGAAAGGCCACCAAAGCGATGAGGCCAAGATACGCCTCAGTTTTGCCGCCGCCTGTTGGGAACCATAGCAGGTCCATCACGTTGCGGTCGGGATGCTCGCCATCAATCGCTGATTCAAGGCTGAGTAAAAGAAAGCCGAGCTGAAAGGGACGCCATTGCAAAGCATTCCCCTTCCAGGTGCTTTGCGTGTGCATAGCGAGATTGGCCAGCCGGAACGAGAGCGCAGCATCAGGGTCAGTAGCTAACCGGGTTGCCCCCTTCTTCATCCGGACAAGTACATTGCCAGCCTGCCGTAAATGATTGTGTGCAGCTTTTCGATGCTCAGCATCGAGCCGGGTCGCAGCGGCGGTCTGTATTTCGATCCATTTTTGATACGCGTCACACAGCTCGCCGAGCGCTCCCAACAAAGCCACCGCCGGGGCCGATGCGAGCCATGACGCTGAAAGAGGTTTCACTCCATTCCTGCCGATGTCTTGGAACACAGGGTGTCCGGCGCTGCTTACAGCAGGCGTTTCCTGAGCCGGAAGCCAGGAAATCCGCAGCGCTTCGACCACGCAATCATCACCCGCACCGCGAAGGGTCCAGTCAGCGGAGCAGGTGTGGCCGGCGGCGTATTCACGGGCATGCCGGTAAAGCAATGCAGCAGAGGCGTCGTCATCGTCGACGACAGCACGCCGCGAGGGACGGGCTATAAAAATCGTCTTGCCTCCAGGTACCAGCTCCATGGTGACCTGGAACATGGTCAGCATTTCAGCGCGATTGCGATCCGGTTCCTCCATCTGACACGCGTTTACCAGTGTGATCGTCGCAAGCCGCCCGCCGCTGTAGTTCGCAGCACGCACGTTCAAGGCAAGACCGGGAAGCTCTGGAACATCGTCCAGCGACAGATATTTGAAGCCGGCTTCGAGCGTTGCGCGGACAGCCTTGGGCGTCTTCGGCACACGACGCCAGTGCCGGTCCTTTGGATCAGACTCGTCGCGCTGATACAGCGCAAAGCTGATCCGGACTTCGACTTCCGGCTCTGCACCATCCTCTGCCCTGACCGCGAACGAGAGGCCGGCGGTCGAGGGCCGCCGCATAGTTACCGCAGCGGGACGAGCCTGATCGTCCGTGTCCTCTCCCGTGCTTTCTCCGTCCCCGGCGACAGCGAGCCGCTCATCTTCCTCCGGCGCGAGCTCCGTGTTCGAAGGCCATAGAATTCCCGTCAGCCAGACATCGGACGGTCGCGCTTTCAGTTTTTCTTCCGGCTCCCTGGGACCGATCAAATCCTCGGTCAGACGCTGAACAACGAGCTCGCGTGCCGTGCCCGTCAAACTTACTGTTTCAACCATTACCGCCGAACCTTCCGCTGGAATACCCGATAAGCAGCGGCGCTATCACAAAGCCGCTGCTCCGCCATGGATCATGTAATGTTTCAAGTTCAACCTGATCAGTTGGAAGAACGATGCTGCGAAGGCCTAGCGACCGAATGTAAGGGAAGGTCCGTGCGGGAGGCCACCTCTTGGCAAACTGTGCAACCTCTTCGACCCCTCTCTTGAATTGAGGACTCATGACAGCAAGTCGCACATCATCTCCGTCGGTTAATTCGTATTCATAGTCGAGCGTTTGCTGCTGGCGCGCAATGAGCTGCTGCCGCAAGGGTTGCTGGCACCAAGAGTCTTGAGCTGCCTGCGCTGCCTCAACAGAAGCAAACGTTCGTTGGCCGACCAAGCCAGCTGCCTGCAGGTCCTTCGTGCGACCAATTTCAACCTGAAGATTTCCCTTCCGGGTGAAGCGGAACACACGCCCGCTGGCAGCGCTGCTGCTGAAATTAGGCGCGCTCTCGCCGACGCACAGGCGTTGCCGCGCACGCGTAGCGCCGACGAAAGCCACACGCGCCTCCTCGCCCGGGCTGTCGCACTCAGGATCTGGGGCGGGCATAAAAAGATGAACCTCATCCGCCTCGCGCCCCTTGCTGGCGTGCACAGTGCCGATAATGGGCCCGGCGTCGCCGAATTCTGCCGAGCAAAACAACATTGGAGGCGTGGATCGCCCTAATACATTGCGCAGCACACGCAGATCGATAGTTCTCGGATTAATCCCAGCAATTTCCTGGAGATGAGACCAAGCTTCCATTGCCGTAGAGGCATGAACCGCGATTGCGCCTTGTACTCTCGAATGCCAGCGTTGTTCAAATAAACTCCAGGAAATCTTAGTTCCCTCTGTGTAGTCCCAGAAAACAGCAGCAAGCCAGGGCAGGAGTCGGACTGGAAGTCCCGACATCCGCAGCCGGTGTTGCACGCCACCGTTGCGTGACGAACGGTCCAGCACCTCTGCCCTCCGACGCATCAGAACCAGAGTACGATCACTCATGCTTGTCAGATCCAAGTCGTTGAGGGACCCGGCCGGGGCATGAGCAAGACGGCTGATAGCTTGCCGGACATTTTCATACTGCTTTTGCGGGTGAGGATGGTTAGTCAGAAGACTTCTACGCACGTCGGTGAAAATCTGCCGAAGTCGCGGATCTCTGGTGCGATGCACACGCTTGAGCTCCCTTTCCTGAAAGCTTTTTGCCTTAAGCAATGCGAGGAGACTTGCCCCTGGAGACTGGTTGTTCTCGTCTTCGGTGAAAGAAAATATCGATTGGGCAGCATCAGCGAACACAGTGACACCGGCTCCAGGGGATAACTGATCGATGATATGACCGATGAATTCAGCCCGGATACCCAGCACATCCTGCGCTTCGTCGACGATCAGATGCTGTAAGGTCCCCAGGTACTCCGCCGCGTCTTCATCAGACAGCACGCGCTCCATGGCTGAGCGGATGTTGTCATTGTAATCCCCGGTCAAAGCCGCGGTCGGGGAAAAACCAGATTGTATTGCCCAGGCATGCGAGTCGAGAGTTGCGATACGGACAGATGCCGCATCCGCTGCCTCAGACAGACCCGCGGCAATCCGGTTCCTGAATTCCACAATGGCTGTGCGCGTAAAGCTCACAACCCAAATCCGGTTCGCGGGCACTCCGCCGTTGATCAGAGCTGCGATGCGCTGGCAGGCAGCGTGCGTCTTACCGGAACCTGGACCGGCACCGACGAGCACCCGGGCACTCACAGGCAGTCGGATTATCTCCTCCTGCGCGAGGTCAGGACCATCCTCCATCAACGATTGAAGCTCCGTTTGGGGCTCGATCTCTTCATCCAGACAGGGACCGTCGAGATCGATTGAGTTGTTTTTCAACGTCCAGAGGCGGCGGCGATATCGGACTGCTGGACCGTGCACCGTCTCATGAAGAGGGCGGTCAACCGTATCTATGATGCGGCGGCCCTTGCGGACGGTGACGCTCACGCTTGTCAATTTCCACCCTTCGCGTTTTGCAGGGCATGATAACATCGACTCGGCTATCGGCAAGCTGCAAACGGCAGACGGCAGACGAGCAAGGGTGACTAAGGTGTCATTAGCACAGGTTGGGACATCGTATCCTGAGGAACTTGTCGTCTATGCGGAGGAGCTTTGTCAGCAACGCCTTGCTGCCTATCGTACAGCGCCACACGATGCTGAGGAGCATGCCAATATTGAAACTTCAGTACTCGCCGGAGGGTATGCTTACCGACAAGTAGCCGAACTGATCCAAAATGCAGCAGACGCGATCGCAGACATCGGCGTGTCAGACGCTGGAAATCGCATTGTCGTCGAAGCGGATGAGCGCGGGCTATGGTGCGCTAACACCGGGCTGCCGCTGGATGCGTCGGGTGTGCGGGCTCTGCTCAACTCACATGCGTCGGGGAAACGGGCGGGACAAATCGGCCGCTTCGGCCTCGGCTTCAAATCGTTATTGCGCCTCGGCGGAACGATCGACGTATTCAGCCGTACTGTATGCTTACATTTCGATCCGGCTCGCAGCCGTTCGGCGATAAGATCCCATCTGGGCCTGCGTCCTGGAGCGCCGGCGCCCGGCCTTCGGCTGGCGGAGCCGGGCACGTGGGACGAAGAGATCACTACGGCGCCAGGCGCTGATCGCTTCCGTTGGGCAAGCACGGTCGTGTTCGCAGAGCTCAGAGCTCCGGGCGCCCGCAGCGCGGTCACCGCGGAGATCCAGGCGTTCCCATCAGAGTTCCTGCTCTTTCTGCCCTGCGACGTAGAGCTGGAATTGCGGACACCCGATTCAGTTCGCCGTCTCCGCCGCCTGACCTCAGCGGATGATACGGTTGTCATCGAAGATCTGGCAAACGAGCGCCGGGCGCCGCAGCAGTGGCGCGTGTTTGAGACAACCGTCGAGATCACGAGCCAGGAGGCCAAAGAAGATGCGACCGCGGTTCACTCCCGGGACAGCGTTCCCCTTATTTGGGCGGCTCCGATCGGTGGCGTACGTGAAGCAGGCCGTTTCTTCGCATTTTTCCCGACAACGACCGAAACGCGCACGCTCGGGATCCTCAATGCACCGTGGAAGCTGAACAGCGATCGCACGTCAGTTATACCCGGTGCCTGGAATGCAGCTCTCATGCAAAGCGCTGCCGAGCTTATCGTCGCGAACGTCTCTAAGCTGGCGACGCCGGACGATCCAGGCGCCGTGCTGGATGCCTTTCCACGTGATCTTATCACCGCAAACGAGCCCGCCGCGCCTCTGGTAAATGCGCTTTGGGCGCTGCTGGCCGAAAGACCAATTCTCCCAAATTGTGATCAGGAAGCAGTTCACCCAGCCCGTCTCTGGCGCGCACCACTCGAAAACCCTGAGTTAATCGCAGCCTGGAGTCAGCTTGCTTCCCCGGAGGCTTGCGAGTCGTTTCTCCATCCGACCTGCACTGCCACGACGGCTCGCACTGGCCGCCTTCGCCAGCTGGCGGAGCGGCTGAGCCCGGGCGGGCAGTCTTCCGACGACTTCCCGAGGCTGCGCACTGCCGCGGCGCTCGAATGGCTGCAACAAATCGCCACTGCGGATCCGGGAAGTGCGCCTGACGCCCTGCGTTTTGCCGACCGTTATGCTGCAACCGTAACAGGCTGGTCCTGGGATCAAGTGCGCGACAGCATCCGTTTGATACTGACCGCCACCGGAAGCTTGGTCGCGGCGCCAGAGGCGACCCTGGCTGGAGAGGCCGATCCGCCCTTGCAGCCAGTCCACCCGGTTCTCCGGAGCCCTGCCGACCTGACGAACATCCTGCGACATCGCTTTCACCTGCAGAATGGAGAAGATACGGATTGGGAGCGGCTGCTGATCGCTTGGCTTGAACGTGCCAGCCATCATGAAGACGCCTGGGCTGAAGTCTGGAAAATCCTGCGGCGTATGACATGGGACGAATTCACCGTTCAGGCTGGGCGCCATACTATCTTCGTGCGCACACTAGCTGGCTGGCATCCAGCGGATGAGGTCATAGTTCCCGGTGCACTAATTACGATCGAAGACGTCAAGGATGTCGCCGACCAGGATAGGCGGGAGCAGCTCAAGAGGATGCTGCTGGATACAGACTTCCATGCAAGCGATACATCGTTCCTCGTAGAACTCGATATTACTGAGTTTCCCGCACTGCGTTGGTCGACTGCGTATCAGCCCGAAACCGGATCGCTCGCAGATCACTGGCTTCGTGATTGGGAGAAAGCCTCGGGATCAGCCTATCACGAATCCTTGAAGCGTCGTCCTGACCGGCAGCTTCTCGGCCCGGAGGATTATCGTCTTCCCGCATCGTGGCAGCTTCTACTGCTCTCCCCCGATCGATGCCGTCCACGCGTTACAGCCCGGTTTCTCCGAACGCTTGCGGAAAGTGCACTGTCTGACTTCGCACCCGTCCTCTTCCGGCACTGCAGTCGTCCCCAGACCTGGGCGACAATGGCCTTCTGTCATCCATTCATTGCTCTGTTGAAGAAAGGGGGAGTACTTACTAATTCACATGAGCGGATAGCGATCGCCGACGTGCTGAGTCCCGAGACAACCAGTATCTTCAGTCTTATTCCCTCCCTGTCGGAACATATGGTAGGTTTGACCGCTCTCTACACCGCCTTCTCCGTCTTTCCGCCTACAGAAATCAGAGCTCCGTGGTCTGCCTGCCTGAGATACGCAGGCGGGGAAGACATTGAACCGCAGACCCTGGCTGCTTTTTTCGAAGCTGCAGCAAAGGAAGACAGGGTCCCCCGCCACGTTTGTACGCCCGACGGACCTCTCCTGATTTCGGAGGTTCGTATGACCGGATCACATCACGAGATCGCGTTGGCCCGAAGCGCCGGTATCACTGCGCTATGTCTCTCGTCTGCAGCGTCCACTCTATGGATGGCAGCCGGAGCACGTTCCCTGGACAAAGAGGCAACGCTCGACTGGGTTTCTGAGTCAGATGAGAACCCTACTGTGCTGCTGTTGGATCTTGAACCGTCGCTGCGTGACGTTCTGAAACTTGGCGTAGCTGGCACAGCTTCTGCTGTGATGCCAGCGCTGATGGAGCGCGCAATTGGTGGCCATCGCAGCGCCGTAGACTGGACAGTCGAGAAAGGTCACTTGCTGATCGCTCAGAATGCGATGAGCGAAAATCCCTGGCCAGTGCGCGTGCGTATTCTGATCGAAGCGGCGAAGGCATGCGGCTGGATCGATGACGATAATGCGCTCGATAAGATTCTGACGTCGGGTGTCTCAGCCCGCCGCCGCTTAGTTGCAGCGGAGCCAAGCCTGCCGGCCCGACTGCTGAGAGCCACCGGCGGCAGCCAGGCGCTTCTGTCGCTTTATGAAGACGACGTTCGAGAAATGCTCAGGGCTGACCCTGACCGCATGGCCCGGGTGACGCTAACGCTGTATGGCCCTTCTCTTCTGACATTGCCTATGGTGAGGCACGCAATGCAGGAGCAGGGACTCGAGCCGCCAGAGAGGTGGGGAACTGACGCAGCTGCCGACTACATCGCAGCAATTGGCTTCCCACCAGAATACGCCATCTCACCGGCAGAGCGCCGGGAAGCTGAGCTGGCGATCTCCGGGCCTCTTCCGCTCAAACCGCTGCACGATTTTCAGGCGGAGGTCGTCGCCAGTCTCAAGCTGCTTATCGGAGACAGCGAGAGCCGCCGGCGCCGCGCGGTCATCAGTCTTCCGACAGGCGCCGGAAAGACGCGGGTTGCTGCCGAGACAGCAGTCCGGGAAATCCTCTCGCCACAGAGTGCTAACCGGCTTGTACTATGGATCGCGCAATCCGACGAATTATGCGAGCAGGCAGTTCAGTGTTTCAGGGAGCTCTGGTCCAATATCGGTGCTTCGGGTGAAACTCTGCGCCTGATCCGGTTCTGGGGCGGCCAGATCAACCCGAGTCCGGCATCCCGTGGTGAGCCCGCAGTCATTGTGGCCTCCATTCAGACGCTTACATCACGGATGAATGACCCCGCCCTCAGCTGGGCAAGCCGCCCAGGCCTCATTGTCATTGATGAGTGCCATCATGCACTGACCCCTGCGTACTCTGTGATGCTGCGCTGGCTCAGCCCGGATGCCATGCACGATGATCGGGAGCCCCCAATAGTAGGCCTCAGCGCGACGCCCTTCCGAGGCCGAAGCGAAGAAGAGACTAAACTACTCGCCAGTCGCTTTGATAACCGGCTGCTTCCGGGGCAGCAGGCTGAGCTTTTCGGATTACTGCAAAGCCGGGGAGTATTGGCGGAATTTTCTTATACTGCGCTGGTCATGAATGAACGTTTCCTACTTAGCAGTGAGGAGGAAAAACATCTCGAAAAGTTCAATCAGCTGAATGAGACTGCGCTCCGGCGCCTCGGAGAAAATGCGCAGCGGAATGATCGCATTCTTGACGCGATAGCCGCGTTGAAACGTAAATCTACACTGGCCTTTGCGACGTCTGTCGAGCACGCCCATCGCCTTGCGGCGCGTCTAAACGTCATGGGCATTTCAGCTGCGACAATAACCGGAGAAACAGACCGCGCTTCACGCCGCTGGTTCATCCAGGCCTTTCAGCGCGGAGAAGTCAGCGTGTTGTGTAACCATTCGGCGCTGACTACCGGCTTTGATGCTCCGGCGACGGATCTGATTGTTATTGCCCGACCGGTTTTCAGCCCTGCTCTTTACATGCAGATGGTCGGGCGTGGTCTCCGGGGTCCGGCGAACGGCGGAAAGGAAACCTGCCACATTATTACCGTGCAGGATAACCTTGATGCATACACGGGAAAGCTCGCCCACAACTACTTCGAGCAGTACTATGTTCCGCCGGGAGCAGTAAGTCGCGAGGCATCCTGATCATGCTATAGCCAGTCCGCAGCTTCCCGGTCGCTCCGCAGGCGTGCCCTGTGGGCCGGGCTCTTAGCGCAAGCGCCCGGAGCCGCCAGTGGCGTCTCCGCCCTGCCGGGTAACGATCCCTCACGCATCTTCGTGCCGGCCGCCGACGCGGCCGCGCTCCTAGGGGACGCCGCCCCTGGCGCGCGCAAGGCATCCAGACCCGCGCCGCCGCATCCACCCGTCTCCCGCAAGCGGGTCCCTCGGGCGGAGCCTCGGCGTCGTGCGTCGGGAGCCTCCTTGCGCTTGCCTCCCCGCTCTCGCCGAGGGGCAAGGGTTCAGGACGGGGCCTGAACCCGCCCTTCAACCCCACAGGGAGACGGGACCATGAGCAAGGATCGCTTCGACATCCATCAGCATATCACCGACCAGATCGTGGCGGCCATCGAGCGCGGCGCCGGCGACTTTCAAATGCCCTGGCATCGGTCCGCCGGGAGCATCATGCGACCGGTCAATGGTATCCGTGCGGCGAGGGCCGCCTTGTGAGAGAGGGGTCGGGCGAGGAAAAGTGACCGTATGGACAGCCATAAGGTCAGTGACTTGCCAGAGCGCCTCACCGTCGTCGAACTCGGCCGCCGCCGTCGCTGGTCGGAGGAAGAGAAGCTCCGGATCGTCCTGGAGAGCCTTGAAGCGCCGCGGCTGGTATCGGCTGTGGCGCGACGGCATGGGATGGCGGCGGGGCGCCTGCACGGGGACGACACCACCGTGCCGGTGCTGGCCAAGGGCAAAACGAGCACGGGCCGCGTGTGGGTCTACGTGCGCGACGACCGTCCCTTCGGCGGCGCCGATCCCCCGGCGGCCCTGTTCCACTTCTCACCGGACCGGCGCGGCGAGCACCCGCAGGTGCACCTCGCAGGCTGGGCCGGGGTGCTGCAGGCCGACGCCTACGGGGGATACGGCAAGCTGTACGGGGGCGAGCGCAAGCCGGCGCCGATCATCGAGGCCGCGTGCTGGGCCCACGCGCGGAGGAAGTTCTTCGAGCTGGCCGACATCGAGGGCGCGGCGCGTCAGAGAGCCCACAAGAAGGTGGCGATGATCGCGCCCTTGGCGCTCGAAGCCGTGCGGCGCATGGACGAGCTGTTCGCCATCGAGCGCGAGGTGAGCGGCCGTTCCGCGGCCGAGCGGCTGGCGGTGCGCAGCCTGCGCTCCGCGCCTATCATGACAGCCCTGGAAGACTGGATGCGCGCCGAGCGCGCCCGCCTTCCGGGCGCCGCCCCGGTAGCCAAGGCGATGAACTACATGCTCGACCGCTGGCCGTCCTTCGCCCGTTTCCTCGACGACGGGCGTGTGTGCATGACGAACAACGCGGCGGAACGGGCGCTGCGCGGCCTGGCCCTGGGCCGCAAGGCGTGGCTCTTCGCCGGCTCGAACCGGGGCGGCCAAAGAGCGGCGTTCTTCAACAGCCTGATCGTGACGGCGAAGCTGAACGACGTCGACCCTCAGGCTTGGCTGGCGGACGTGCTCGGCCGCATCGCGTCCCACCCGGCCCAGCGCCTCGGCGAGCTGCTGCCGTGGAACTGGCAACCCATCCCGGCCGAAACACCAAGCCTCGACGCCGCGGCCTGATCCGGGCGTTCGCAAGCCGGCCCGCCGATGGACTGGCCGCCATCATGCCTCGCAGGAAACCGCAAGAGCCGATCCCGCGTCCCTCGGCGTAGGGGTACCAGCATCCCACCCCGCGGCTTGCAGGAGCGGCACGACGAATCGTCGACAGGTGTCCGCTTCGTTCAACATGAGGATGTTGATAGCCGCGAACCACGGGTGGGGGAAGGTGGAGACGACCGCTCGGGTGCAAGGGAGCGACAAGGCGGACGAACGCCACCATTCTGTCTCCAGAAAGGTACCGAGGGCAGGTCCGAGGTGCTCGCCGGCGCATCGATCTTTCGAGACCTCCGCCGCGTGGCCCCGTTCTCGGTCTACTCCAGACGTCACATCTTCGAAGCCGGCTTTTCAGCTGCCGACTTCTGATGACGAATTCCACTGCTCGCCGACGCGCCGACCTGGTCGGGTATCTTGTACATCCCGTGCACGCGCTCGGAGTTGGTCCGCGCCAGCACCAAACCAGATGTGTCGATGGGGATGATCAGACGATCGATGGCGAGCTTCAGTATTCCGAGCAGCCGACCATGGTCGTACGCCGCAATTTCGGAGCGACGGCCGGCGCCCTCATGACCGCAGATCTCTTCCACGTGGTTCTCGGGGACGCCAGCGTCCAGAAGGCGCGAGATCACCGTGTGCCGGACCGAGTGGAAATCGAGCTTGGGATCGTCCACGCCGTGGAAGCGCCGGAACAGCAGGAACCACTTTCCGAACGGATCGCCATGCCGCGCGATCTCCGAGTGCGACACTGCCTCGGGAAACAGGGCGCTCTCGGGCCGGCGCCCCTCAACCCTAGCCTCGATGAACCCGAGTTCCAGTAGGGCTTTATGAATCGGAATGTGCCGAGGCGAGCCGACGTCCTTAAGGAGCGGCACGATTTCTTCGTCGAGCAGGTCGAAGTACCAGATACCGTCCTTCTGTTTGACGTGGCGCACCTTGAGCACGACAGGCTCCTCGCGCCGCATCCCATGCAGCAGCCCGATCAGCGTGATCCAGTAGCGGTGATCGGGGACGACGAGGGTGCCCCTCGTTTTCCAGTCACGCGCAGAGCGAGCGCCGAGGAAGGTGGGCGATGCCAGCAGGGTCGCGATCTCGTCCTCTTCGAACTTGCGGCGAAGCTCAAGCCGCAGACGTCGGCCGATGCGGTTTTTCTGGACCTTGATGAACGAGCCCGTGAAGATCGACGGGCTGCCGCTCGGCAGCGCGTCTCCCTTGCCAGCAGCCCACTTCCAGAACTCATTGAGGCGGCTCAGGTGCTTGTTGAACGTCTTCGGCGACATGCGTGCGCAGTCGGCCAGCTTGGCAAGCTCGAACAATGCGAGCGTGCCCTGGCTATCGAAAACGGATCGCCACTGTTTGTTATGATAGTAGTCGTCCGGCAATCCGCGAAGCACTCTGCGGAAATGCTCGACGTTCGTGGTGCGATAGGCGGAGATAGGCTGCTCGCCCTCGCTCTGAAGCCAAAGCTTCAGGGTCGAGCGGGCGGCAACCTTCTCGGCGTTTTTCCACTCGCCTCCGTCGATTTTGGAGTCGCAGAAGGCGTCCCATAGCTCCCGGATCGGCAGCCTGCTTTCCAGGGCCTTCTGTGGCTCCGATGAGGACGGGCCGAGCGCCTGTCGTGGCTGTACCGCGTCGAGGACCCGATCAGGCAAGGGCAAGCCCAGGTCCGCTGCATCGCGATGATCGAGGAGGTTCGGGAAATTGCGCAGGATCGCCCGTCGGACGAGCTTGGCGGCCGGCGAACCGGCCGCGACGTCGAAGCCCATGTCTCGAGCGAGCGCTTGGACGAGGCCGTCCAACTTGGGATCGGAGATCAATCCCGCCGCCGCGCGCACGGCCGCGGACTTCGCCGCGTCTCGACCCGTCATACCCACGAAGCGAAAAAGGCCGTCCATCTCGGCGGTGACCTCGGGTCCCATCGTACGGGCTTCGTCGGCGCTGAAGGCGCCGCTCAGACCGTCGTTGAGGGCAATCCTGGCCTCGTAGTCCAGGGCCGAGCGACTCATCCAGGCCCGGACGCGCCGCTCGATTTCGGCGTAGGATGCACCCTGGTCGGCCGCCTCCATAATGCTGTCGAGCCCTGTCCTGATGGTCCTGGCCGCTCGGATAGCGGAGTCGAAACGCCCGGTCCTGAGCGAGACCGTCATCTCGCTCTTCCCGACCGCCTTACGCAAGGGGTCGGGGATCCGGACGCGGAAGTGGTAGGTGCCGCCACGCAGGCGGAGGTAGCTGCCGAAGGACACGGAATGCTCCTGTGGACCAGTGTGTGGACCACAGCCAGGGCTCGGGTATCTCGCTTTCTGCCAACTTGTTGATTTCTCTGATGACTTGGTCATCTTGGCTTGGGGTCCAGGTCCCCCAGCCACTTCGATCTTCCTTTTTCCTAAGCCGCTGATTTTCCGATACGCTGGTCGCCATGCCGCTTGGCTGAGGGCGTCCAGGTCCACCGGCATGGTCCACCACCCGGGCGCGGGTTGCATCCCGCCATGCCATTCACCCATGCGCGCCGCCGTGGCGCGACCGTGCTGTTCCGTCGTAAGATCCCGGTCGATTTGCGCGATCGATTCGGTTCGCACGAGATCGTCCGTTCGATCGGGCGCGCCACGCCCGGTGAGGCGCGACGCATCGTGCACCGGCTATGGTCGCAGACGGAGTTGGTGTTCATGCGCGTCCGCAGCGAGCAGGCCCTGACCCGAGGCGAGATCGCGAAGGTCGTCGCCGCGGCGGTGGACGCCTTCCAGGACGACATCGAGATCGCCATCGCCGACGTGATCCCCGGAGTGCCCCTCTCCGGCTTGGACGAGCCGGTGGACCGGGCCGACCGACTGCGCGGCGAGGCGGCGCTCTATGGCAGCATGCTCGACCGCAACGATGTCGTCGTCCAGAGAGACAACGTGAGCGTGCTGGCGCAGGAGGTGGTCGGCAAGGACGTTCAGGCTGGCAGCAACGACGAGCGTCGCCTCTGCCGTGCGGTGACTGAAGGTCTGCAAGCAGCAGCAGGGCCAGTTGCCGCCGTGTTCGACCGCCTCGCGCGGTTTCGCCCTGCTACATCAGCCGTTCGGTTGATCGATGAGGCCGAATACGAGGCGACGCCCGAGGTGCTCACGGCGATGCGGGCCGCGAAGGTCGGAGACGACGTATCGGTGCTGATCGACCAGTTGAGGCCCGTGACTACCGACGTTCCGGTCGCGACGCCAACATCGTCCGTCGGTACAAGTCCTCTGTTGCGCAACGCCGATGAGCTGATGTCGGCGCTCTGGCCCAGGTTCGCCTCCCACAAGGTCTTGATGGAGGAATGGAAGCGGACCGAAGCGGACGCGACGAAGACGACGCTCAAGCACTGGCTTGAGTGCTGCGGGGACAAGAAGCCCGGCGACTACACGACCGAGGACGTTTCTGCGTTCCACGCGATAATAAAGGAATTGCCGAGCAACTACTATCACAATTCCGCGTACCGCAGCGTCTACGAGGCGAACGGAGTTCGCGCTGTCGTCGCGATGAGCAAGGGGCACGTTGTCGATCGCATGTCGAACAAGACCTGGAATAGTCACAATTCGACGCTGAACGGCTTCTTTCTCTGGTGCGCTGGCAAGGGCGCGGCTTTGCCGAAAGGCACCGAGTCTGTTTGCGCCGGTGAGTTCGTCTGCATACCCAAGAAGGCGGTTCGGCGCCAAGATGACCCCTCGCGCATCATCTACGAGGATCGCCAGATCCGGACTCTGTTCTCGGCTCCCAAATATACGGGTGCGAAGTCCGGCCACTACTGGAGGCAGACCGGGCCATTGGTCACCAGGGATCACCGTTACTGGCTGCCCCTGATCGGCGCTCTGCACGGTGCCCGGCGCGAGGAGCCGACGCTTCTCAAGGTCAAGCACGTTCGACTTACCGCTGGTGGAGTTGCCTATTTCAATTGGACGGCGCCGGAACTTTACAAGGGACTTAAGGATGTAGGCAGTCCGCGCGACGTGCCCCTCCATCGCGACCTGCTGCGGCTCGGCTTCATGGATGCGCGTGTACACGGACGAGATCCGGAAGCGCCACTGTTCCCGGATGCCGTTTCGTATGGGGCGATGGAGCGGAATGCCGAGCCGTTCGGCTCGTGGTTCGGCCTCTTCCGCAAGCACTGCGGCGTCGTCGACCCACGTCTGGATTTTCATTCGTGGAGGCATACCGCGGAGACACTCCTTCTACGAGCAGGCGTGCCGCAGAGCCACGTCGAAGAGATCGTCGGTCACGAGAGCGAAGGCAGGCGCTCCGCGATGAGTGCGGTTTACAACCACGGCATGTCCGTCGAGCTTCTGAAGATATCGATTGACAGGCTCAGTCTGCCGATTGATGTTGAGGCCCTGATCGAAGCCGTGAGGCGATCCGACGCCGTCGACCGGTCGGCCGCTTGGCCCGACCTGTCCGACCCGAAGATCAGGCCGAAGCCGAAGGCTTCGAGGCGAAGCGTCTGATACCAAACGTGAAAAGTCCTGACCCCTTTTCCGCCGGTTCACACAGTGAGCGGACGGGTCAGGACTTCCCTCGCTTGGTATGATACAGTAGAAGAGCGATATTGATTTATATGTTGGTCGATGCACAAAGTGCATCGACCGCGCGAGCTCCGATCCTGCTCCGATCAGTAGTGTCGTGACCTCCGCTGCTGTCTATCCTGCACGGACAGCATCGTTACTCTGAAGCAACGATAGAACTACGCTCGGCTGCGGCATATTTCGAGGCAGAGTCGTCGACCGACCCGGATGCTTGCAGGGGCGGGAGGGTCCCCAGCTAACACCCAGCACCCCCGCTCGCCCTCTGACACCCGCACGACGCGCACAGCGCCGCTCACACCGATGTGCTACACATAGCAGGTTGCCGCCGAGACGCGATGACATGACCGCGACGTCGGTCAGCAGGGCGAACGTTTCCACAGCCTCGTTCGAAGGTGGCGTTTTAGGTGAGGTTCTGACACCGCTCGTCGGCTTCGCCGCCCCGGCCGCTTGTCGACCCACGGACGAACCCGCTCTCGCGGGAGGGCTTCCTGAGAGGTTGGGCACAACTGGAGATCAGCGCGAGCGCTTGAACGGGTTCCGCCAGCCTCGGAGCATGAGGGTCCATCCCTCATCTCGCGAGGATCACGCGATGTCCCAGCAACAAGCCTCCACCCCGGTCAGCCCGCTCCGCCGCCGCATGCTCGACGACATGGCCATGCGCGGCCTGCACGAGGACACCCAGCGCAACTACATCATGTCCGTGCGGAACTTCGCGGCCTTCCTGGGCCGCTCGCCCGAGACCGCCACGCCCGAGGACGTCCGGCGCTTCCAGATCCACCAGGCCGACAGCGGGGTGCAGCCGTCCACGGTCAACAACGCAGTGTCGGGGTTACGCTTTCTGTTCAACGTCACGCTGGACCGGCCGGACCTGTCGCGACGCCGTACGCGTCCGGTCAGCACCGCAGGTCAGGGCTGCCGCGTGAGGGCGGTGCCGCCGAGCGCGTCAGGCCGCCTGGGCCAGGACTGCACCGGGTCGGCTGGCCTTCCAGTTCCAGGGCAGCAGCTCGTCGAGGCGCTTCGCGGGGTGGTCCGGCAGGCGGGCAAG
>NZ_QYBB01000029.1 GCF_004137685.1 Lichenibacterium minor
CGCCACCTGCTCGGGCTCATCAACGACGTGCTCGACCTGTCGAAGATCGAGGCCGGCCGCATGACCGTCGAGGCCGTGCCCTTCGCGGTGGCGGCGATGATCGACGAGGTCGTGGCGGCGGCGACGCCGCTCGTCGCCAAGAAGAACAACCGCCTCGTGCTGGCGCTGCCCCCCGAGCTCGGCTCCATGCACACCGACGAGGTGAAGGTGCGCCAGTGCCTCCTCAACCTCATCGGCAACGCCGCGAAGTTCACCGAGAACGGCACCGTCACGCTGCGCGCCGCGCGCGTCCGCGACGGCGACGAGGACTGGCTGTCCTTCTCGATCGAGGACACCGGCATCGGGATGACGCCCGAGCAGCTGTCGAAGCTGTTCGGGCGGTTCGTGCAGGCGGACGAATCCACGACGCGGCAGTTCGGCGGCTCCGGCCTCGGCCTGTCGATCACCCGCGCCTTCTGCCGCAAGCTCGGCGGCGACGTGACGGTGGACAGCGTCCACGGCCGGGGCTCGACCTTCACGATCAGCCTGCCGGCGCGGCTCGGCGACGGGATCGCCGACGACGGCGACGACGCTCCGGCCGCCGCGGCGGCGCGCGGCGACCTCGTGCTGGTGGTCGACGACGATTCGGCGGCGCGCGACCTCCTCACCCGCTTCCTGGAGCGGGAAGGCTTCGCGGTGAAGACCGCGCGCGACGGCCGGGAAGGCTTGGCGCTGGCGCGGCAGTACCGTCCCAAGGTGGTGCTGCTCGACGTCGAGATGCCGGGCATCGACGGCTGGGGCATGCTCCAGGCCCTGCGCTCCGACCCGACGCTGCACGAAACGCCGGTGATCATGATCTCGGTGCTGCACGAGCGCAGCGTCGGCTTCGCCATGGGGGCGAACGAGTACCTGACGAAGCCGATCGACTGGGCGCAGCTGAAGCGCGTGATGGAGCGCTTCGAGGACGGCAGCACCGGCCGGCGCGTGCTGGTGGTCGACGACGAGCCCGACGCGCGCGGTTGGGTCGGCGCCATGCTGTCCCGCGACGGCTGGTCGACCGACATCGCCGTCAACGGCCAGGACGCGCTCGACAAGGTCGACCGCGCCATGCCGGACCTCATCATCCTCGACCTGATGATGCCGGTGATGGACGGCTTCGCCTTCCTGCGCGCGCTCCGGGCGCGGCGGGACGCCGACGCCGTCCACGTCGTGGTGCTGACGGCCAAGGAGGTGACGCGCGCCGAACGCGCCGACCTCGAGCGCAGCGTCGACCGCGTGCTGCAGAAGGGCAGCCTGAAGCTCGACGAGCTGCGCGAAGAGTTGAGCCGCCTCGTTCCGGAAACGAGGTGAGCGAAGGCGGCCTCGCGCCCTCCCTCGTGCGGAGGAGTTCCACGAGGCCCCGCCGCCCTCCGACAGGCTGAGGGGGCAGGGGCGCCCCCCGCCCATGAGGAGAGGAGGGGCCGTTCAGGCCGCCGTCGGTGTCAGTGGGCCGTGGCGCCCGTTTCGCGCTTGGCGCGGATGAGCGTGCGGCACCGCTCGTCCGCCTGCTTCAAGCGCTGGCGCGCCAGCCTGCACTGCTTGCGGTATTCCGTCCGACCCAGGATGGAGCGGCGCTCCTCGGGCAGGCTTTTCCACCAATGTTCATTGCGGGACGCGGCGGACAGCTCCTGTTGCGTCTTGGTCCATTCGGCGTGCCAATCCATGGCGCTCGATCCCCGGCGAAGTGTCTTCGCGGCGGTGGCCGCAAAGGCGATGCCAGGGATCCCGGTGACGGGCGGACCGTCGCGATCGACGGGCCGCGGTGGCGGCGCTACTTCTTTTCGAGCAGCAGCTGGCCCTTGGACTGGATCAGCCCCTGCGCCTTCTGCGCCAGCATGGCCAGCATCCAGGGCAGCTCCACGGCCAGCATGACGTGGTCTTCCGCGACGTCGATCTTGCCCGACACGGTTTGGCCGATGGCGCTGATGCGGAAGTCGAGGTGCTGGCCCGTCCAATGGTTGTCCAGCACGGCGAACTTGCCCGCGTATTGCTCCTTCAGCTGCTCGATCCCCGTCCGGAGCCGGCGCTGGGCTTCCGCGGCACCGAGCTGGTGCGGGATGGAGACGACGAGCGGCTTGGTCATGGAAGGGTTTCCGGCGGACAGCGACGCGGCCTGATATGGGGAGGCCCGGCGCCTTTCACACCGGCCCCGTCAGGCCGCCCCGACCGCGCCCTGCCGGGGCATGCGCCGCCGAAGGTCCTCGTCCTGCCGCATGAGGCGGCGCAGGAGGTCGTGGGCGGCGCGCCCGTCGAGGCCGCGCCGGTCGAGTTCGTCGATGAGCCGGAGCTGCTGCTCGATGAGGAAGCGGACGTTCCCGAATTCGCGCGCCATCATGCCGTCGTCACCCGTGCTGAGCATGGCGGACCCCGCCGAAGGACCGGTACGCACGGAGATTTGTCCGCAAAGCCTTAAAGATGGCTTCGCCATGCCGCCGGGCGGGGCGTCCCCGCGCGGGACGGGGGGCGGGAGCGGCGGCGCGGCCCGCGCCGTCAACCCTCGGTGCGACCGATCATGGCCCGGATGCGCTTCGCCAGCGCGTCGACCGCGAAGGGCTTGGTCATCATCTGCATGTCGGGGTCGAGGTGGCCGCTGCCGAAGGCGGCGTTCTCGGCATAGCCGGTGATGAACAGCACCTTTAGGTCGGGCCGTGTGGCCCGCGCTTCCGCGGCGAACTGGCGGCCGTTCATGCCCGGCAGCCCGACGTCGGTGACGAGCAGGTCGATCCGCGCCCCGGAGCGCACCACCTCGAGGCCCGACGGCCCGTCGGGCGCCTGCAGGGCGGCGTAGCCGAGGTCGCCCAGCACGTCGAGCACGAGGTCCCGCACCGTCGCGTCGTCCTCGACGAGCAGCACCGTTTCGCCGGCCTCCGCCCGCGGGACGCCTTCGACCGGATCGGTGGCGGCCGGCTCGTCGACGCCCCGGAAGCGCGGCAGGAACAGCTTGATGCTCGTGCCCTGGCCCGGCTCCGAGTAGATCTTGATGTGGCCGTCCGACTGCTTGACGAAGCCGTAGATCATCGACAGCCCCAGCCCGGTCCCCTGGCCGATCGGCTTGGTGGTGAAGAACGGGTCGAAGGCGCGCGCCACGACCTCGGGCGGCATGCCGGTCCCCGTGTCGCTCACCGACACCACCACGTAGGGGCCGGGCGCCACGCCCGGCTCGCGCGCCACATAGGCGTCGTCGAGCGTCGCGTTGGCGGTCTCGATGGTCAGCCGCCCGCCGTCCGGCATGGCGTCGCGCGCGTTGATGGCGAGGTTGAGCAGGGCGTTCTCGAGCTGGTGCGGGTCGCACAGCGTCGGCCACAGGTCGGGCGTTTCGACGCTCTGCAGCACCACGCTCTCGCCCAGCGTCCGGCGCAGCAGCTCTTCCATGGCGCGCACCAGCGCGTTGGCGTCCACCGCCTTGGCTTCGAGCGGCTGGCGGCGCGAAAAGGCGAGCAGGCGGTGCGTGAGGGCGGCGGCGCGGTTGGCGGACGCCAGCGCCAGCCCGGCGTAGCGTTCCAGCGTGTCGGTGCGGCCCTGGGCGAGGCGCTTCTGCATCAGCGCAAGGGAGCCGATGATGCCGGTCAGCAGGTTGTTGAAGTCGTGCGCGATGCCGCCGGTGAGCTGGCCGATGGCTTCCATCTTCTGCGCCTGGCGGAGCTGCTCCTCGACGCTGCGCTGGGCCGTGATGTCGCGCGAGATGCCGATCAGCATCTGGCCTTCGCCGCCGTCGATGGCGAGCGGCGCCAGCACGCTTTCCGCCGTGCGGGTTTCGCCCCCGACTTCGATCGTCACCTCGTATTGCACGGGCTCGCCCGACGCCGCGCAGGCGAGGGCGCGCTCGTTCAGCGGGTCGTCCGGCCCCGTCACGGCGGCCACGTCGCGGCCGACGATCTCGCCGCCGTCGCGGCCCAGGAAGGCTTCCGCCGCGGCGTTGGCGGCCTCGAACACCGCCCGCCCGTCGCGGCCGACCCGGATCAGCAGGATGGACGCCGGGGCATTCTCGAACAGGATGCGAAAGCGCGCTTCGCTCGATGCCAGCTCGGCGGTGCGCTGCACGACGCGGGTTTCCAGCGTAGCGTTGAGGTCGAGCAGGGCGGCCTCGGCGCGGGCGCGCTCCAGGGCTTCCCACATGCGCGACGCCACCTCGCCCACCAGCGCGATCTCTTCCGCGCTCCACGGATGCGCCTCGGCCCGGCCGGCCGTCAGCACGCCGCGCAGCCGCCCGTCGCGGATCAGCGGCACCGCCACCACGGTGGCGAGACCGCGCGTCAGCGCTTCGACGTCGGTTTCGAAGACGGCCGTCAGGCCGCGCCGAAGGTCCTCGACGCTGGATGCGCCCAGCGCGGCGAAGGGCAGGGTGCCGACGAGCGGCGCCGTCCCGGGCTGGGCCCAGCCGGTGTCGAAGGCCAGCGCGTCGTCCCCCGACACCTCGCCGTAGCCCGCGCGGGCGGCGTGGAGCTGCCGCCCCAGGGCTTCGGCGGTGGTTTCGGTGATCTCGGCGGCGTCGACCGCTTCGCGCAGGCGGTCGCCGAGCACGAGCAGGAAGCTTTGCCGCGCCTGGTTGCGGCGCAGGATGGCGGCCGCGGCGATCCGCTCCAGCGCGTCCCAGGAGCGCGTCGCCACGTCTTCGACGAGCGCCACCTCCTCGGGCAGCCACCGACGGGGGGGAGCCGCGGCGACGTGGAAGAGGGCCCGCAGGCGGCCGTCGCGCACCAGGGGCACCGCCAGGCCGGCACTGCCCGCGCCGTCCGACGCCACCACGGTCATGCCGCCTTCCAGGTCGGCCCGGCGCCCCAGCGCCAGCCGGTCGAGCGCCACGCCGCGGCCGGGGGGCGTCGCGGCGAGCCCGTCGACGCGCGACCATTCGGCTTCCACCGTGGCGTCGTGGTGGGCGAGGTCGATCTCGGCGTAGATGACACGCGCGGCGCCGATGTCGCGCCCCAGCGCCGCCACCGCGTGGGCGATGACGTCGCGGCGGTCGGACGCCGAGCGGAACGTGTCGGCGAGCCCGAGCAGCAGGGCCTGGCGGTTTTCCACCGCCCGCCGCCAATCGAGCGGCTCGGTGCGGCCGTGCCACCGGGACGGGGCGCCCGAGCCGTCGCGCATGCGCTCCGCGCGGGACCGCATCCAGCGATAGGAGCCGTCGCCCGTGCGGATGCGGTGCTCGACGTCGTAGGGGTGGCCGGACGCGATCGCGCCCGCCCAGGTTTCGACCGTGCGCTCCAAGTCCTCGGGATGGACGACCCGGTGCCAGCCGTCGCCGCCGCCTTCCGCCTCGGGAAGGCCGGTCAGGCCGAACCAGCGGGGGCTCGGGCCGTCGAAGGTCCCATCGGGGGCCGCCGACCAGCTCGCGCCGCGGAGCGCCGTGTCGAATCCCGATTCGGGGCGGGCGCCGACGTCCTCGGACGCGAGCGTCACGACGACGCCCGCCGCGGCGCCGGAAGCGTCGCTGACGGCGGCCGCGCTGAACCCGGCGGACCGGGCGGCGGCGGCCCGCCCGGCCTGCACCGCGCCCACGAGGTCGGCGACCTCCGGCCAGCTTTCGCCCGCCGGGCGCCCGAGGCGGTCCGCCGGCGGGCAGGGCAGCAGCGCCGCGAAGGCGTCGTTGAAGATCGCGATGCCGTCGCCGCCCCAGAAGCTCGCCATGGGGGCCGGCGACAGGAGCAGGGCGTCGACGACGCCCGTCCGGTGCGCGGGCCAGTCCCGCCGGTCGCCGAGGGGGGTGCCGTCCCACGGAAAGGCGCGCACCAGGGCCGTCATGTCCCCGGGCGCTCCGGGGGCGCCCCCCGATCGGGGCTGGGAACGGCTCATCGCGCGAGATCGTCCTTCATGGTGTTCGATCGGGCGCGAAGCCCGGCCCTGCGTGACACGCTCTAGCGGATCGGAGCGGCGCACGCATCCCACATCCGCGGGACGGCGGACGTGCGGTTCGGACCACGAGGGGGAGGGATGGGTCGGCGGGGCCCGAGGGTCGATGGCACCGCCACCCCGGTTCGAACCGGGACCTCGAAACCCGCGATCCGAAGTTCGGTGTTTGTCCCGCCTCCGCCGACGATCGCCGACGTTTGCCGGCCGCTTCGGCCGCCCCGCCTCGCGCGGCGGCGGTCCGACCCGGACCCATCGGTCGATGGCCGCGGTCGATGGCCGCGATCGAGGGCGGCCCGGGCGGCAGGGGTCCGCGCATGCGACGACATCGTGGACCGGGCACGGCTCGATCCGCAGTTCGCCCGCACCCCGGCGCGTCGGGCTCCGGCCGGGCCGGACGAAGGTGCGATCGCTTCGTCGACCTCGCGGTTCGGCCGGATCTGGCGCGCCGCTTCGGCGCGCTGTCGGTGGGGTGCAGGACGCTTGCCGCGACGTCGAGATGACGGAAAGCTGCGGTGTGGAGCATTCCCGGGATTACGGCGCCCGGAGCGGAAAAGCCGGCGAGGCCGCCTCGATGGTGAGCGGCCCCGGCCATGTCGTGCTGTCGAACCGCGCGACAGCGGAGCCGTCAGTTCGATGAAGAAGACCCGACGAGGTCGCCGATGACCACCACGGGGTCCTTGTTGCTGAAGTTCGGCACGTCGCCGAACACCGGGCCGCCCTCGGCCGCGACAGCCGAACGGAACTGGTCGGCCGTGTCGAAATCCAGGGTGCAGATGACGCTGTAAGCGGGTTTGCCGCCGAACGGCGTCCCCACGGCCTTCAGGACGCGCCAGCCCTTGATGCCGAAAGGCTTGAACTTCTCGTCGACGAGCGGCAGGTGCTTGGTCAGGTAATAGTCGAGGTCGAACGTCGCGTCGTCGACGTTCTCGTAGAGTACTGTGATCGTGGTCGCCATCTCGGCCTCCAGCCTGCTCGACCGATTCTGGCAAGACATGTGCCGTGCACGGTTCCGGAGTCTGCCGTCACCCGGCAGAATGCCTGCGGGGCGGAGCGGTCCACGCTGGAACGGCCATGTGTCGGAGGCGAGGCGCGGGCGCGCCGAAGTCGAGGGCGCCCTGTGCAGGCAGGTCGTGTCGAACCGGGTGAAACGGACCCGCATGCGGGGGAAGCATCGGCCCCATCGCCGCAACGTCGATCGGCGAGATCCGAATTGTCGTTCCCAGGCCGCATCGGCTCGATCCTGGATCGACCGCTCAGCGTCAGGAGGAAATGGTACCACCACCCCGGTTCGAACGGGGGACCTCTAGATCCACAATCTGAGAGTTTTGTGTTTTCCCACGTTTTCCCGTGATCGCCTGTGTTAGCTAAGTGGCTTGAATAACTTCGATTTCGGCGGCTACGGCTATTTCGCGCCATGTCGGGAAAACTCGGGAGATTTCCGCCTCCCGCTTACATGGCGCTTACACCGGAGCCGCCATGCCCAAGCTCACGAAGCGCGTCGTTGATATGGCGGTGGCGGGACCAGCACAGGCCTTCACCTGGGACAGCGAGGTCAAGGGCTTCGGGCTGCGCGTGACGCCGGCCGGGGTGAAGTCCTACGTCCTGAGCTACCGTGACGCGGGCGGGGAGACCCGGCGCATCACGATCGGCAAACACGGGTCGCCCTGGACCTGCGAGACGGCGCGGACCAGAGCCATCGAAGCGTTGCGCGGCCTGACCGACGGCATCGACCCCCGCGCTGCCAAGATCGAGCGCCGAACGGCGGCGACGGTGGCGGATCTCGTCGAGATCTACCTGGCGGAGGGCCCAGCGGAGAAGCCAAACAAAAAGGCGTCGACCTGGGCTTTCGAGACGTCGAGCCTGCGGAGGCATGTGGTGCCGCTGCTCGGCGACCGGCCGACGAAAGCGTTGACGGCGGCCGACGTGTCGCGAATGCAGGCCGACATCGCGGCCGGGAAGACGGCAGCCGACATCAAGACCGGAAAGCAGGGCAGGGCGATCGTGAAGGGCGGCAAGGCCGTGGCTGGCCATGCCACGGCGGTCCTATCGATCATGCTGTCCTTCGCTGTCCGGCGAAAGCTCATCACGACCAACCCCGCGATCGGCGTGGAGAAGCTGAAGCCGAAGGCGCGCGAGCGGTTCTTGAGCGTGTCCGAGGTGGTGGCGCTGGCGGACGCCCTTGCGACGCTGGAGGCCGAACAGGCGATCAGCCCCACGATGGCCGCAGCGATCCGGCTTCTGACGCTGACGGCCTGCCGGAAAAGCGAGATCACGGGCCTTCGATGGGCGTGGGTCGATCTCGGGCGATCATGCCTCCGGCTTCCGGACTCGAAGACGGGCGCCAAGGTCGTCCCGCTCGCCGCAGCGGCCGTCGAGTTGTTGGCGAGCCTGCCCCGTACCTCGGCCTTCGTGCTGCCCTCGGCGAAGACGGAAGGGCCCATCGTGGGCCTGCAGAAGACGTGGAATGCTGTTCGGACACGGGCCACGACACTGGCCCGAGCGCGTGCCGTCGAGGCGGTCAAGCCTGCCGACGAGGCGCCGGACTTCACGGCGCTGCGGATGCACGATCTCCGGCACTCCTACGCTTCTTTCGCGGTCGAGGACGGAGGTTCGCTCTACATCGTCGGCAAGGTGCTCGGCCATGCGCAGGCCAGCACGACGCAGCGCTATGCCCATCTCCGGGACGATCCGCTGAAGGCCGTGGTGGACCGCACAGGCGAGAAGATCGCCGAAGCGATGCGCGAAGGTGCTGCGAGAGAGCGGTTGTCTAATCGCTGACGGGTTCGTCGCTGTCGCGCTTGGGGGGCATGTAGCCCAAGAGCTTCAGCTTTTTGGGATCGCCAATCAGGCCTTCGATGGCCTCGTGCATGGCATCGCGGATCTCGGCGCGCAGATCGAGCTGGGCGCTCTCGCCATTATGTGGCGCGATGAGTGAGAAGCTGTCCGCCACGCGGGCGACGATCTCGTCGAGCGCGCTACGGCCATTGAGCCGGGCGGCGGCATCCACCCGCTCGCGAACTCGCTCTGGCAGGCGTACTAAGACCCTTTCCACCTGAGTGTCCTGGATTAGCCAAGCTTCGAGTGCTTTGACGGCTTCGGCGTTGGCGCTTCGCCCATTCGCGCGCGCGACCTCGTTGAGGCGATCTCGCATGCCATCCGGTGTTCGAACGACGATGCGGTCGACGAGATCGCTGGGCTTTCTGTCATCCATCCGGCCACCATGCTGTCGCGGCGACAGGAGGTAAATTATGTCGCGGCGACAACATCAGCTTGACGCGATCATGTCGCCGCGACATATATTGTCGCTGTGACACACAGAGGTGGCGATGTCGAGCGTTAAGCCGAGTGACGGACTGCCCCGCCTGATGGTCCGGTTTCCGCCTGACATCAAAGGGTGGTTGAGGCAGCAGGCTGTCCACAATGGATCGAGCCAAACCAGCGAGGTCGTCCGCTCGGTGCGCGAGCGCATGGAGCGGCAGCGGGCGCCGCAGACGATGGAGGGCTGACCATGTCGCTCAAGCTCCTCGACAAGCCTCGCCTGCGTCGCGGCGAGGCGTCCAGCTACCTCGAACAGAAGCACGGGGTCACGGTGGCCGTGGCGACGCTGGCGAAATACGCCACGGTCGGCGGCGGTCCGGCGTTCAACCTGTTCGGCCGCTTTCCAATGTATGAGCCCGCCACGCTGGACGCCTGGGCAAAGGAAAGGCTCGGCAGGGCCAGGACCAGTACGAGCGATATCGGGTAAGCGACACGCTCCAATTAGCGAGTTGGCAACTTGCCCATGAAGCTCGCCAGCGCTGCTCCCCATACCTCTGGGTGTCCCAGTGTCTGATGGCCAAACGTGTCCGGTCCCGCCGGGATCAGCGTAGCCGTCCCTGACTTCACATGCTCCATGGCGGCTTCGGTCAGGCCAAGCTCGGCTGGGTTAAGCAGATCGTCGCCGAAGTTGATGGCGAGCAGGGGCTTTGCGATGCGGTCGAGTGAGCCTGAGGGGTCGAAGTCGCGCGAGGACTGGAATGAGTAGAGGTAGTCGTCAGCGTCGATTTTGTCGCCGGCGGCGACCAGCTTGCCGTCCAGTGAAAGCGCAGTTTCCCGCGTGGGCGCTTGGGCCTGCAGGTGGCGGGCATCGTTGGTCATGATGGTAAAGAGCGGCAGCATGGACCGCCACTCATGTGGTTCGATCGTGTAGTCGCCTCCTTTGAAATCGGGATCCGCCGTGATGGCGTCAATTACCATGTCGCGCCACATCATGTTGCGGCCTACGACCGGCGCCGGTGTGGCCGCGATCGCCACGGTGCCATCCATCATGTCGGGATGGCGCTCTGCCCACAGCCAAGCCTGCATCCCGCCCATGGACGTTCCAAGGATGAGATCGAGGTGGTGGATGCCAAGCCCATCCTCGATCAACACGCGCTGTGCCTCGACTTGGTCGCCATAGCCGTAGTGCGGGAAGCGCGCCTTCAGCCCGTCGCTGGGCTTCGACGAACCGCCTGCGCCGATGCCGTCCGGCATAACAACATAGAATCGCGTCGTGTCGAGCGGCTTGCCCGGCGCGAACAGCTCCTTCGTGTCGGCCGGCGCCAGAAATTGCCGACCCGTACCCGTCGTGCCGTGAAGCAACAGGACCGCGTTGGTGACGGCGCCAGAGACGTCCCGTTTCGGTGTGCCCAGAGTCTCATAGTGCAGGCGAAGCTCCGGCAGGCTGGTCCCGTCGTCGAAGCGGAATTCTCGGGCCACATAGTCGCCGTCCGCAGCCACAGGCTGTGGCTCGGCGGCGTGGGCGACAGAGGTGAGCGGAGCCAGCAGGGACAGAGTGCCGAGGATGGCGGCAGCACGCGCTATGCGAGGTAGGACCCGCGGCCTTCTCTCAACCATGTGCGACACCTCCAATGACTCAGCTCGTGACGGCCGACAATCACAGGCATAGTCAACACAATCGACAAGGTGCATGCAAGCTCACCACGCCGATATGTCCTAGCCCGCTCAGACGGCCACTGCCTCACGAGTCCATCGTGAAAGGCGGCATGATCCCACTGTCCATCTGCTCTTCGCTCTCGGCCACGTCGGCCGTCTTCGCATCGGCGACTGCTTTGGCGCAGGCCTCCATCGGGCCGGGAGCCTCTATGGTCTCGTCGTAAAGCTTATGGCCTGCCTCGTCTGCGATCGTGACCTGAAACTTGGGCATAGCGGGATCCTCCACGCCGCCAACGCGCGGGAAGTGTCCCCGTTCAGCCGAATAAGATCGCGCGCTGTGACGATAGCTGTCGCCCTGACCTGAGCCGCAGGGGCCGACGTTCAGCCGATCGGGCGCATCGACGTGCTCGGTCGACGCGCTGAGGCAGAAACGTGCGGCGCTCCGAGCCGCGGCCCATCGCTCAGGGATCCACGGCTTCGTGCGACAAGCCGAGCGCGTCGAAGGCTCGGCGTACAGTGCCGTCCCGCTTGGCGCGGTCGAGGAAGGCCGTCGCGGCTGCGAGCGCTGCCGGGCGCCCCGGCGGGACGGCGATCGAGATCGATGTGCGCTGGAAACCACCCGCCACGATGTGGCTGCCCGGCACCGTCGGAACGAGCTGGTCCAGGCTATCGCGGCTCAGCGCAAGCGCGTCGGCGCGCCCGTCGCGCAGCATCTCCACAGCCTCGTCGACGCTACGAATCGGCACCGGCTGCGTCGCGTGCAGGCTCCGCGCCGACGCCCGGATGGTTGTCGTGTTCGCGATCCCGACAACGCGGACGCCTGGCCGATCGACCTCGTTAAGCGTCGCGATCCGCGATGCCGCCGACACCAAGTAGGTGCTCTCGATCGTGTAGTAGCCCGGCCCGAAAGCCACGCGCGCACTGCGCGACGGGTCGACCGGCATAAAGGCCACGTCGACAGTGCCGGTCGCCACCGCATCGGTGCATTCACCGCTGTTGGGGTACATGGTGGTGGCGACCGGGACACCGAGTTCGGCCGCGAAGGCGGCGCCAAGATCGACCGTGACGCCCCGCGGCTTGCCCTCGGCGCCGACTGCAACGAAGAAGACGCCGGCCTGTGGTGCTCGCACGATCCCGACACGTAGCGTGCCCGTGGGCGCGGCCGCGCTGGCGGGGTCGGAAGCCGGAGTTGCGTCAGCGGGCGACACGACTGCGAACACGGGCAGCAGGAGCGAGGCGAGGCGAAGGACGCGCAGCATAGGGTCACCTGGTGTTCGGACGGGTCGGCGGCGCCTACCCGGTTGCGGGATGCCAATTTCAGCGACGTCGGCGCCTTCGCCAGTATGTGCGCCGATGCAGGAGGTGAATCGGCTCGTGGAGGGCCGGCTGTGACGCGCTGCGCTACGATTCGTTCACGTCGTCGCGCATGCCCCTCAGGATGTCCCACGACGGCGAGGGCTTCGCACCCGCGCTGACGACTCCCGTCGCGCGCTGCCCATCAGCCAGGATACGGGCGGCGAGGCGCTTCACCTCCGGCAGCGTGAGTTGGGACAGGCTCGTGGCCTCCATCGCGTGCGCGGCGACGTCGGCCGCGGTCCAATCCGATCTCTGCTTCACCACTACGACACCGCTCCGCTTGCCGATCTCCGCGATAGGCTAACTTCTGACGTGCGCGATCGTTTACCGGCCGTTGAGCAGCATGTCCGAGGGTGTGGATATGTCGCCCCAGATGCTCCCCATCGCCATTTCCGCCGAGGCCCTGCTTGACAAAGCCATGCGGTGCCGGCGCCTCGCCCGTCACTCGACGGACAGGCGTGTGGTCGAGACACTCACGGAATTGGCCAGCGAGTGCGAGGCCAGGGCCGCCGAGTTGCGGGCAGTCCTGAAAACGGCAGTGGCTTAGGTTAGGGACCGTTTTCCAACTTCGCGGCCATGGCCTGGCATCTGGCGTGAGGGCGTACTGGCCGGGCACAGGGCCAACGCCGCCGGTGGCGTGAGGGGCAATTTGGAGGCCGGTCCGGCCGGACGGCGCAGGTAGCCACACGCGAATATCGACCCGTCGACCGAAAAACACTGTGCGCCGCGAGACACGATCACTGGGCTCGACCCACATCCCTCGCGGACATCGAGAGGCCCGGCGCTCTGAAGAGGTGCCGGGCTTTCGCCGTTTCAGCCCCTGTGGCACGATCTCGCGATGCGCGCCCTGGCCCTCTGCCTCCTCCTTCTCACCCTCTCCGCCTGTGCCGCGCCGGCCGGCGCGCCCTATCGCGTGATCGACGTCACGAACGCGCGTCCGGCTCCGCCCGCGCCTTGAACCTACGTTCCCGGCATCCGGTACGGCACCACCGTGCCCGGCATCCTCGGCTTGCTGTCGATGCCGAAGCTCGCCGCACGCGCCTGCCGGACGTCGGGCCACAGCGGTACGATGTGCATCTTCCGCCCGCCGCACAGGCTGCAGACGAGCCGCAGCGAGCGGCATAGCTCCAGGAAGCTCATGTCGTCCGGCGCCTCCAAGGGGTCGAGCGACAGGCGTGTGGTGTGGTGGCAGGTGACCCCCTGCCGCAGGCCGTGGCAGGTCACGAACAGGGCCGAGATGCCCTGCTGACGGAGCTGCGCGATCGTCGGCGCCGGCCCGTCGTAGCCCAGCCTCTTCCGGTTGGCCGGCTTCGGCGGGTCGAGGCGCGGTGCTCCGGCGCGAGCCGGCGCGTCGGCCGGCAGCGGCCCGGCCGGCGGGACGACGTAGCGGATCCCGCACCGCGCCTCGTACTGGCGCGGCTTCTGGTCGGGCTTCATCAGCGTGCAGTCGGCCGCCATGGTCTCCAGCAGCCGGCCAAGCGGCACTGCGGAGCCATAGCGCTCCGCCAGCCGCGCCAGGCGGTAGCGGCCCCGGCGGGGACAGAGCGAGCATTCGACCTCGACTACCACCCACGGCCAGTCGACGAGGTGCCGCGGCGCCGACAAGGCGTCAGAACGGCTCGTCGGGGCGGCTGTGGTCGACGACGAACTCCTCGGCCGACAGCGGCGCCAGCCAGCCGTAGAGCTGGTCGGGGTAGGCCACGGCGATGCGCAGCCCGTCGTCGTCGTCGTCCTGGTAGGTGTCGACCACGCACCCGACATCGTCGGCGAAGGGCGCGAGCCGCTCGCGGAGCGGGCTGTCGGGCCGTAGGCGCACGGGGTCGCCGACTCGCATGGCGAGCCTCCTTCGCTGGGGTTCGGATGGTGGGCTGTGGTCGGTCGCGCAGGAGCGCGGGTCAGAACGTCCGGATGATGCCGGTGACGACGCCCCACACCTCGAAAGCCGAGGCCTCGGTGATGACGATGTCGGGGAAGTCCGGGTTGGCGGCTTCCAGCACGATCCCGCCCGACTTCATCCGGTAGGTCTTGATGGTGAACTCGCCGCCGACGAGGCCGAGCACGATGGAGCCGCTGACGGCCGAGCGGGCCCGGTCCACCACGGCGATGTCGCCCGGATAGAGGCCGCGGTCGCGCATGCTCTCGCCGGAGATCCGCACCGCGAAGGTGGCGGCGGGGTTCTTCACCAGCAGCTCGTTAAAGTCGAGCGGCCGGTCCATGTCGTCGTCGGCCGGGCTCGGGAAGCCGCACGCGGCCGAGGTCGACATCAGGGGCACGGCGGCCCCGCTCTGCGCCGACACGTCCAGGAAGGCGTTGATGTCGCCGGCGCGGAGGCTGCCGTCCTTCATCCGCTTGGCTATGGCGACGATGGGCAGCGGCAGCCGCACGACCTCGGACGGACCACCCGGGCGCCCAGCACCGGGCCGGCGCCCGCCCCGCTTCGATACCTCGTTCATCGCCGGTCCCGTCTGATTTCGTAACGCAATCAAACCTGGAACGGCGGTGATTCGCAAGGGGTTCCGAAGGAACGAAAAAAGCCTCTGCCCAGTCGGGCATCGCAACCGGGAACGGCCGCAGCTCCGCGGCCCAGGCTTCCACATCGGCGTTGGCGCGCTATGCTGCGCGCCGTGCAACGATGGCGTGGAGCGCGGGATGATCTCGGCCCTGGCGGTCACGGGCTACCGATCGCTCCGCGATGTGCGGCTGGGACTCGGGGCCCTCAACGTCGTCACGGGCGCCAACGGCTCCGGCAAGTCGAGCCTGTACCGGGCGCTGCGCCTCCTCGCCGACGCCGCGCAGGGGCGCGTCGTGGCGTCGCTGGCGGCCGAGGGCGGCATGGGCTCGGCGCAATGGGCCGGGCCGAAGGTGCTCAGCCGCGCCATGAAACGCGGCGACGTTCCGGTGCAGGGCCAGCATGGCGGGGGCCCTGTCAGCCTCAAGCTCGGCTTCGGCGGCGATGACTTCGGCTATGCGGTCGACCTCGGCCTGCCGATCGTGAGCGCTTCGCTGTTCTTCCGCGATCCCGTCATCAAGGCCGAGGCGGCCTGGACCGGGCCGCGCCTCAAGCGCTCGACCGCCTTCGCGCGGCGCGAGGGGCCGGGCGCGCGGTTGCTGTCCGAGGGCGGCGCATGGCGGGCGGTGCCCTCGCCTCTCGGCCCGGCCGACAGCCTGATGACGCACTGCGCCGACCCGCGCGGCGCGCCGGAGTTGCTCGACTTGCGCGAGCGGATGCGCGCCTGGCGCTTCTACGACCACCTGCGGACCGACCGGGACGCGCCGGCGCGGCGCCCGCAAGTCGGCACCTACACGCCGGCCCTGGCCAGCGACGGCGCCGACCTCGCGGCGGCGCTCCAGACCGTGCGGGAGATCGGCGACGCTTTCGCCCTCGACGCTGCGGTGGAGGACGCCTTCCCGGGTGCCGCGGTCTCGGTCACGGACCGCGACGGCCTGTTCGACGTCGGGATGCGCCAGCCGGGCCTCCTGCGCCCGCTCGGAGTGGCGGAGCTGTCCGAGGGGACGCTGCGCTACCTGCTGCTGGTGGCGGCGCTGCTGTCGCCCCGCCCCGCGCCCCTGACGGTGCTGAACGAGCCCGAGGCGAGCCTGCACCCGGACCTGATCGCGCCCCTCGCCCGGCTGATCGGGGCGGCGGCGGAGCGCGCGCAGGTCGTGGTGGTGAGCCACGCGGCGGCGCTGGTCGAGGCGCTGGACGCTCTGCCGGGCGCGCGGCGCTTCACGCTGGAGAAGCGGCTCGGCGAGACGGTGGTCGAGGGCGAGGCGGCGCTCGGGTGGGCGTGGCCGGAGCGGTGAGGGCGGGGTAGTTCCCGCTCGCGTCCCGAGGAGCGTCAGCCTCGCGCCAGATCCGGGCGGCACTGATGAGGGGCGGCGGGCCGGAGCGAACCCTCGAAAACCATCGTCGAAGCGGTGGCGCCCGATGTCCGCGAACCCATCCCGGAAACCGGCCGCGCCACCCGCAGGGGCGGCAGGCCCCCGGGATCCCCCATCACGGCCCGCGCGACGGGCCCATCCCGGTGTCCGATCCATGACCGCCACCGTTTCGAACCACGCCGATATCGCGCTGCGCGCCTATTTCATCTGGGACGGCGAGGGCCGTCCGCACGGCCGCCACCAGGACCATTGGTTCGCCGCCGAGGCGCTCGAAGCCCGCGCTCCGGAGGCAGTCGTGGCCGCGCCGGCGACGGCGGCCGTTGCCGCCAAGGCTCCCGCGAAGGCTCCCGCGGCCCGGAAAGCCGCGGCTCCGAAGAAGGCCGCCGCCCCGAAGGCGCCCGCCCCGGCCAAGGTGTCGGCCCCGAAGGCCCCCGCCGAAACCGTTGTGGCCGCCGCCGCCCTCGCCGCCCCGCGCGCCGCGCGCAGCACCGCCAAGGGCGCGCGCGGCGCGTACTGAAATCGGGTCCGATTACAGCTTCAAAATTTCAATATCTCAACGCCGCGGCTGGACCGCGGCGTTTTCCTTTGTGGGGCGTGTTCACAGAGGGAGTGGCGGATCAGCTCGAAACCTGTTCCCGAGGCGCGACTGCATATCGCGGCTTCGTTTTCCTGATCCGTCCGACAAGGTCGGCCACTACGATGGCGCCACTATGCAGTCCGATGGTGATTGTGTTGTCACCAATATCGATCCGCGATATCAGCGAGCGGACAGCCTTTATCTTCGCGGTCTTGTCCTTGTCGCGGTCCTGTAAGGGCACAAACGCAGCGATTGCGTTGAGGACTACATCGTCGAATGTGTCGGCTCTGAAACGCTGCGTCCAGTCTCTCTCGGGACCAGAGCGCTTTCGGCCTGATGGTAAGTAGTATCTGAAGAGTTGTCCATACCTATTATGGTGTGCGTTCTGACTGTATAGCTGCCCGGACGCGCCGAAGATCAGTCCTTTAAATGGGTGAGGTAGGGGTGAACGTAGTCCCGTCCTTTTTTCTTGCTGAATGCTCTCAACGGTTTTGCGAGCGTTGAGCCATAAGCTTTCTGTAATGATTGCTTCATGCACTCCCGGCATAGGTTGTCCATTATGGACGAGGTCGCCACGATAGAGCCGATTCCGAAGTATCTTCGCGATGCTCGTTCCTGTGAAATTAGTCCCGACCTTATTCTTGATTCCCTTGTGGTGCAATTCCTCGGCGAGCAGACGCGATGATCGGGTCTGGATGTAGCGACGATATACGAACCGAACAGTCTCCGCCTCGATCGGATCGACAATCAGTCTGCCCTTTTCCAACCGATACCCGAAGGGGCGCTGACCGTTTTGCCAGAGCCCCTGTGCCCTGGAGGCGGCTGCTTTGTCTCGCAGCCGCTCGCTCGCCAGCTCCCGCTCGAACTGCGCAAAGGACAGCAGCACGTTGAGAGTGAGGCGTCCCATGCTGTGCGACGTGTTGAAGGCCTGCGTCACAGACACGAAGCTGACGCCCTTGGCTTCGAAATCGCCCATGAGGCGCGAGAAGTCGATGAGCGAACGTGACAGTCTGTCGATCTTGTAGACGACGACGACGTCCACCTTGCCGGCAGCGATGTCGTCGCGCAAGCGCTTCACCGCCGGACGGTCGAGCGACCCGCCGGAGAAGCCGCCATCGTCATAACGCTCGTCGATCGCAACCCACCCCTCCCCGGCTTGGCTGGCGACGTAGCTCTCACATAAATGCCGCTGGGCATCGAGCGTGCTCAGGGCTCGCTCGACCGTTTCCGCTGCCGACTTTCGCGTGTAGATAGCGCAACGCTTGATGATGACCTCCCGTGATCTCTCGATCCACAAGCAGGTCGAGGTATTTTACGAGGCTGTGGGTTGCAAAGACGTCGGCCCATCGTGGTGGGCTGCTGCGTAGCAGCACCAGCACGATGTTGCATCCCACGCGGGCTGGGTGGACACTCTGAAAATTGACTCTCCCAGGAGTTCGGGCGATGGGCACCATGGATTGGAAAAGCGGGGGCGGGCAGCCGGACCGGCCAAGCCAGACCGAGCTTACCTCGCTGCGGCGATTGCTTCACATCGCCGTCAAGGGAATAAAGGACCCGGATAATCTATCAAGGGTTGAGATTTTGGAGATGTCCAAGCTGGCCGTCTGTCATCTGACTTGGAACGAGGGCACGCGATTGAAGCTGGGACAGCTGGGGCCGAACGAGATGGTGGCTGAGATGGTCCGATTGAGTCAGGAACTCTCTCTAGAGTAGATCGCATCCTGGGTCGCCATGCCCATCCATGTTCATCGGGAGCAGATGACCAGATCAACCGAGTGTGGTTCGATCTCCCGCCAGCGATGATGCGCAGAACAGGAACCCTGGGATGAGGAGTACGGTTTTCGCCCTAGGAGTCGCATTCGCGTTAACTGGCACATGCCGGGCAGCGCCGGCCTGTCACGACGCCCACGGGACGTATGTGAACAGCTCCGGGCACGTCGTCCCGGACCCGAAATGTGTTACCGGTCACCAAGCCGGGGAGACAGCAATCTGCCGGGACGGCTCGCACAGCTTCTCGGAACATCGACAGGGAACGTGCTCCCGTCACGGCGGCGTTGCGCAGTGGGAGTGACAGCCTGGACGATGGCGTGGTGTCGGATCTTTGATCTTCAGGCGAAAGGGTTCGGCTTCCGTGTGGCGACCGCCGGCTTTGCCACCGTGGCCCGGGCCGGCAACCTCCTCTCGGCTTCAAGCACCGCGATGACGCCGTCCAGCGTCGACCGGAGCGCCTTCGCGTGATCGAGCCCCTGGCGGTCGCGTGCGAGATCCAGCGATCCCGACAGGCTGATGCGGTCAGTCCCGTTCTCGACCGTCATGCCGCCGATCGTCAGTGCCGCTGCGTCATCTGTGAACGGCTTGAAGGGCTCAGCAGCCATGGGGTTGCTCCTCAGTACCGGCCGTGGGTCGGCGGTGGCAGGTCCGGCGCCGCAGCCTTCACCGCTGCCGGTAGGTGAGGGAACGGGTCTACACCGGTCAGTTTAGTCAGGTCGACGATTGAAATTCTGCGGTAATCCCACCCCGGCTTGTTGTCGACGAGGTAGGCGCCGGCGATGGCTGGCACCGGATCGTAAACGGCTTTCCAGATCCCGGTCGGCACGTAGACGCGCCCCTGCAGCACGGTGATGTCCGCGCCTTGATAGAGCGGCCCCGTCACGACGTAGACCTCGCCGTCCGTCACGGCCGTGTTGCGGGTGGCTTCCTCGATCGCCGACCAGAGCCCGGCGTTGTCGTTGTGGTCCTGCGGAATCATGTTCGCGAGGGAGAAGCTGTCCCGCTGGCTCGCCCCGTCGCCCATGTCTCCGTTCGGAGCCATGTGGCCGCGGTCGTAGCCCGAGCGTCGAAAATCTCTGAGTTCGCTGCGGACGTCGACCGGAAGCCGCGGCTCGGGGTGAAACGTGTCCACGCGCGCCATGCTGCGTGCCGCGGCGATCCTCGCCGCTGTGAGGTGCTCAGCCGAGTAGACCGGCGTGCGCGTCACGCCCGAGAACAGCGTGGCGAAGCCGCTGAGGCACAGCGGGTAGGTGCTGGCCGCGACCTTCGGGTTGAGGACGCGCGGTGGCTCGCCGGCCTGAAAATTCTGGGGGCAACTCGTGGCGGCCTCTGGCGAAGGGGCAACTGGTTTCGGGTGTGCGCAGTGGAGGTGGAAAGCGCAGAGCAGGGCATCGAACATGGGCCATGATCGCGCTGTTGTCGCATGACAGCAAGACACCTCAATGCTACCCAAGATGTACCTTTATGGAGGGTCCCATGCGTCTTGGCGCCATTGCACTCCCGACCATGCTGGCCCTTGTCAGCTTGACGTTAGCCGCGACGACCTTGATCGCCGAGGCTCATCCCGGCGCGCTGGATGCCAATGGATGCCATCGCGTCCGCCGCACCGGGCAACAGGTCTGCCATGCGGGGCACGCCAGATCAGGTGAGCACCGACGCTACATAGGCTTTGACGGCGTGGTGAGGCACTTCAGCCACTGACAGGCCCGATGTCTGAGCGTGGTCGTGGTCGAGACCCATGCGTTTTTCCCTGTGAACGGACACACATAAACCTTAATGTGTTCATTATTTGTTCCAGTCATTCCAGCCTGGGACGTGACTATGAAGACGCAATTTCTCGTGCTGCCCTACAAGCTCGGGGCACGAAATAAGGTCGAAGCGCAGCAGGCGCAGGCGTGCCGGACGGACGCCGAGGCGCTGCGGACCGGCGAGCGCATGGCGAAGCGCTTCCTCGGGGTCGTGGTGATGTCGCAGGACTACGACGAACAGGCCGATTTCGCCGCCGACCCCATCGTCCTCGCCACCCACGGCACCGTTCCGGATCAGTGGGACGAGTTCAAGGTGGCCGCCTGATGAGCGCCTGCTACTTCGTCCAGGCCTACAAAGCTAAGGGGTCTCGCCTGATCGGGCAGGCGAGCGAAAGCTACGGCTACGCCGATGAGGCCCTTGCCGCGGCAAAGCGGCTAGCGCGCTGGCGTGCTGGCATCGTGGTGCTTCAGCGGGAGCTTGACGACGAGGGCATCCCGCGCGGGCTCCCCCGAGTGCTGGCCATCCACGGGCAGGTCCCCCAGGGATGGGATGAAGCGGAAAGGGCAGTGGCGTGAGGGCGTCGGAGGTGTCGCGTGCCGAGGGCTGGCCGTGGCGCTTCGACCCAGCCGCGAAGCCCGTTCACACGCCGGCCATGCTCGCGGAGAGACTCAGCCGGGCCCTGCGCGATCGGCGAGCGAAGGACGACATGACGCCGATCAGGGTGCCGGATCGTCGGCTCCGTAAGACGCCTGGTTGTCAGCGCGTCTGATGCTGGTGCCGGCCGGCACAGCCGCCAGCATCTCCTCTACGACCTTCGCCAGCCGGGCCTTCTCGGCGGCGAGGCGGGTCAGGGCCTCGTGGCACACTTCGAGGACGGGCGTGCTGGCGTGGTCGGCCCAGATCGCCATGGCGTGGCACGTCGGGTCTGAGCGGCCGAGGTCGCGAAGCAGCTTGACGACGTCGGACGCCTCAATCGTCATGGTGGGGTCTCGCGCTATAGGCGTCCGTCAGAGCCTATCCCTGGCACCTAACAGCCAGTCCTGAATGCGGACGCCGCGGTCAGGCGCGGGCTCGCCGTCGTCCTCCCAAGCTCGCGCAGAGAAAGCCTGAGCCACATCCGGCCAGTCCTCCGCTGCGACTCCGTCCATGATTCGACGGGCCTCACCGAGCGGCTCTTCCGATCGCATGATCTGCACCAGCGCGTCCGCGCGCCGTCCGACTTCCAAAGCGCTGGTGGCCATGAATCGCTCCCCTTGTGGTCGCCAACGGTGAGGCAGACCGACAGGTTGCGGTCAACGCGGACGAGCGAAGCCAGACGCGGGGAGAGGGCCGACTCAGTCGGTGGACTGAGCATCATCGGCGCGAGATGAGCGCCGTGATGCTGAGAACCAAAGGGCAGCACCGCCGATGATCAGGCCTGCAGCCGCGAAGCCGACTCCGCGATGCCTTGCGCCAAATGACGCAGCATGGGCCGACGGATTTGGATCATCTGCTTACATGGCGCTTACACGCGAAGGCCTACCCAGGCCGATTTCGGTGCTAAGTGCATGAGAAGAATGGTACCACCACCCCGGTTCGAACGGGGGACCTCTAGATCCACAATCTAGCGCTCTAACCAGCTGAGCTATGGCGGCACATGTCACGCGACGGGCAGACGGATAGAAGCAAACGGCGCGGAAATCAAGCCTCCCGACGTCGCGAAGCGCGCGACGTCGTGGCCTGCGCCGATGGCTGTCCGCCCGGGCCCGGCGTCAGCCTTCGGTCGGGCCCTTGAAGGGCCGAAGGGCGTCGAGCGCGATGCGCCCGGCCAATGCGGCGAGTTCCTGGCCCTGGCTCGCCAGGACCTCGACCTGTCGGCGCATGTGCTCGGCGTTGAGCGACAGGGCGTCCGGGACCGACCTGGCCTGGACCAGCGCGGCGAGATGCGCCGTCGTCGAGGCCGCGTTGGCCCGCACCATCTCGAACACCTTGGCGTTGTAGCGGCTCAGGGCGTCGGTCGGGACGGGCGCCGCGTCCGGCGCGGCCTCGGCCGCCCGCTGGACGGGGGCCGCCGCGTCCCGGGCGAACCGGACAGCCGCATCGGACAGGTCGCCCGCCACGGTGACGGCGACTTCGGCAGCCTCGCGCGCCGCGTCCGCGGCGACATCGCTCCCGGCCCCGACCGCCCGGGTCGCGACATCCGCCGCGACCTCGGGGGAGGACGGGACGACTTCGGGCGCCGGGGCCGGCGTTGCGTGGTCGAGCGCGATCGTGTGATGCGCGACCCCGTCGGCCAGCGCGGCGGCCTCATGGGCGGCGTGGTCCAGCATCGCGGCGGTGACCGGGGGGATGACGGCCGTGCCGTCCCGCGGGTCCCGGTGCTCCTCGGCCTGCGCCGTGTCGGATGGCATGGTAGATCTCCCTTCGGACGAAGAGCCGGGATCCGCGCTCCGCGCCTTCCCGAGCTTTCTCAGCTTTTTCAGCAATGTCTTCTTCTTGGACATGCGGGCCGCCTCGCTCTTCGATCGGGACGGGCTGGCCCGGCGGCCGAGCGCTGGCGCGCCCGAAGGATCGGAGACGGTGTCCGCCCCCGGGCGCGGCGGCGGATCAGCCCTGGGTCTTGTTCATGACCTCGTCGGCGGCGCTCTTCATCGACTGGCCGGCCGTCTGGGCCATGCCCTGGGCGGTGGTCTGCATGATGGAGCCGAGCTCCTTCGCCTGCTCCTGGATGGTCGTCATCTGGGACTTGGCGTAGTCCGACTGGAGGGCGAGCACCTCTTGCAGGTCCTTGGCGCGGACGAGCTTGCGGGCGAGGTCGAACGCGCTGCGCACGTTGGTTTCGGCGAAGCCCATGGCCTTGGTGCCCATGCTCTTGGCGTTGGACTGCACGGTGGCGGCGGTCGTGTCGGCCTGGCCGGCGGCCTTCTGGGCGGCGGTCATGAAGCCGTCGAAGGCGCGGCTGGCCTGGTCGACGCTCTTCTCGGCCATGTCGCGCATGTCGGACGGGATCTCGTAGGACGGCGTGGGCATCGTGTGTCTCCAGACGGATGTGGGGGCGGAACCCGCGCGGCGGGGCGCCGTCGCGGAACAGGCTTGGGATCCAGGCGCCGACCGCGGGGATCTCGTACGTCAAGGCGTGTTGCGATGCAACATTGTTGTGCAGCGCAACATGGTCGTTTTTCCATCGGCCACGGTGCGAATTTCGGCGCGCGTCGCGCCTTCGGACGGTCGTGGCCTTGGTTAAATTCATGTTAAAACGACAAACCCCTCGCGAAGGTGGCAGGCGCGGCTGTTGAATTCGTCGCCAGCCCACCGAGGCGGCCGAGTGACGCGTGGACGGTGGTGATGCAGCATTCCCGGGACCGAGACGGCGAGGGTTCGAGCCTCGATACGGCCTTCGCCGACCCGGCCTTCGCGGGGCTCAAGGCGCGGGGGGCCCCCTTCGCCATCCTGCGGCCCGACGCGCGGGTGGTGCTGTGGGCCAACGCGGCGGCGGCGGATGGATGGGGCGCCGCGGACGCGGAAGCCTGTGCCGAGGTCCTGTTCGGGTCCGACGGGCGCGGCGGCTGGCTCGACGGCCTCACCCGCGGGCTGGTGCCGGGCCGGGCGGCGCGCCTCGTGCGGGGCGGCGTCGCGCGGGGCTCCGCCCCGCCGGCCCGCACGGCGCTGATCCGCGCCTGGACGGACCCCGACGGCGAAACGCTGATCGCCCTCGCGGTGCCGGACGCCGAGGCCGGGACGCCGGCCGATCCCGACGCGTGGCGCCGCACCGCCTGGGCTGTCCAGCCGGCCGCCGAACCGCGGGACGGACGTCCGGACCACGCCGACATCGCCGCCCCCGACGCCGGGGAGGCCGAGGACGAGCCAGCCGACACCGGCGTGGTCCTGGCGCGCCGCGGCCAGCTCGCCGTGCTGCGCGACAGGCTCAGCCGGGCGGTGGACGGCGCCGTCACGTTGCGGCTGCTGTGGCGCACCGACGCCGAAGGCGCGGTGGTGTCCATCGACGCGGCGGCCTTCGCGCGCCTCGGCTCGCCCCTGCGCTTCGACGGCGTCCCGCTGCCCGACGCGGTCGCGGCCTTCGATCCCGAAGGGGGCCGCCGGCTGAGCGCCGCATTGGCGACGCGGGCCACCTGGGCGGGGATCGCCTTCGAGCTGCCGGTCGCCGACAGGGCCGCGACCGTTCCGGTGGCGCTCAGCGCGTCGCCGGTGCTCGGGCCCGAGCGGTCCTTCGCGGGCTTCCGCGGCTTCGGCATCGTCGACCTCGCCCGCCTCGCCCTTTCGGCGCGCCCCGTGCCGGCCCCGGCGGAGGAGGGGGCCGGCGAGGCGGACGGCGCGCAGGACGGGGACGGACCCGAGGTCGACGCGCCCGCCCCCCCGGCGTCGGTCGACGCCTTCGCTCCCCCGACGTCGGTCGACGCCTTCGCGCCTCCAGCGTCGGTCGACGCCTTCGCTCCCCCGGCGTCGGTCGACGCCCCGGTGCCGCCTGCGGCTGCGCCCGAAGCCCCCGCGATCGTGCCCGCCGTGGACGACGAGCCGCCGGCCGAAGCGCGGCCGGCCGCCAACGTGGTCCAGCTCCGGGCCTTCCAGGGTTCGGCTTCGGGCCGGTTCGGGGCCGCCCCGGTGCCGTCGGCGGCCTTCGAACCGGCGCCCGCGGCTCCCGCCGGGACGGCGGACGGCGGCTCCCCCGCCGCGCTCCCGCCCGCTCCGGGCGACCGGCCGGCGGGCCCGCAGGACGAGCCGCTCGACGACCAGCTCGCCTTCCTGGCGCTGGGCGAAGCGCTCCGCGCCCGCATCGGCGCGTCCGCGCCCGCCCCGGAGCCGGCGGACCTGCCGCCATCCGCCGAAGAGCCGGTGGCGGACGCTCCCGCGCCGGACGCGCCGGACGCGTCCCAGCCCGCCGCGGCGGGCACGGCGCCCTCGGAGGAGCCCGCGTCCCCGCTGCTCGATTGGCTGCCCATCGCCGTCCTGGCGACCGTGTCGGGCAGGCCGGTCTTCGCCAACCCCGCCGCGGCAGCCCGCCTCGGCTTCCACGACCCCCGGGACCTGATCGGGGCCGGCGATGCGCTTGTGGTGTCGTCCGCCGAAGCCGACCGGATCGAGCTCCGCGACGCGCGGGGAACCGTCCTGACCAGCGCGGCCCGCCGCGTGGAGGTGCCCTGGGCGGGGGCGTCCGCCACGCTCTGGCTCCTGTCGGAACCGGACCAGGATGGCGTCGCGCCCGAGGCCGCCGACCCGCGCCCCGCGCCCGCCGAAGCGGGCGAGGACCGCTCGACCGAACTGCTCGACCGGGTCGACGACGCCGTGGCGCTGCTCGACGCGGCGGGACGGGTGCGCCGGTTGAACCGCCGGGGCGAGGGCTGGTTCGGCCGCGCCGAGGCCGAGGGGGCGCCCGCGCGCGGCTTCACCGACCTGCTCGAACCCGAAAGCCGCCCCGTCGCGCTGGCCCTGCTCGGGGACGTCCGGAAGCAGCGCGACGGGCTCGGCCAGCCCCCGCTCCGGCGCGACGTCCTGGCGCGCACGGGTGAGAACGGGGCGACGCCGATGGTGCTGACCCTGGGTCGCCTCGGCGCTTCCGGCTTCTACGCGACGCTGCGCGACGTGTCGGCGCTGCTCCGCGCCGAAACCGACCGCGCCCGGACGGAGCGCGACCACGCGCGCGCCGCCGGCCGCCTGCCCGACCTCCTCGCCAAGGTCAGCCACGAGATCCGCACGCCGCTCGGCGCCATCCTGGGCTTCGCCGAGGTGATGATGGACGAGCGCTTCGGGCCGCTCGGCAACCCGCGCTACAAGGACTACCTGAAGGACATCCACGCGTCCGGCGCCCAGGTCGTGGCGCTGGTCGACGACCTGCTCGACCTGTCCCGCATCGAGGCGGGCCAGCTCGACCTCGACGTCGCGGCCGTGGACGTGAACCGCGTCGTCGCCGAGGCGGTCGCGCAGATGCAGCCCGAGGCGCATCGCGTGCGGGTCATCATGCGGACCTCGCTCGCCGGGCGCATCCCGGCGGTGCTGGCCGACGAGCGCTCGACGCGGCAGATCGTCAGGAACATCCTGTCCAACGCCGTGAAGTTCAACGAGCCCGGCGGCCAGGTGATCGTGTCGACGGCGCTGGGCGAAGCCGGGGCGGTGCTGCTGCGGGTGCGCGACACGGGCGTCGGCATGAGCGAGGAGGAGATCGCGGCGGCGCTGGAGCCCTTCGGCGGCCTCCCGGCGCGGCCCCGCGCCCACGGCAACGGGCTCGGCCTGCCGTTGACCCGCGCGCTGGTGGGCGCCAACGGCGCCAGCATGACGATCCGCAGCCGCCCGCGCGAGGGCACGCTGGTCGAGGTGTGCTTCGCGTCGGCGGGTGAAGCGGAAGCACGGCGCCCCGCGTGAAGGCGGTGGTCCGGGCGCCCGCGTTGCGCGGGGGCGGGGGCTCGCCTAAGCAGAACGGGTGGGTCGACCCACGAATGCCCGCTTCTCCTTCGAGGGAAGAAAGGCAGGACGGCGCGGGCGGGCCCCCGCGGTCCTGCTGAGGATGCAGGCGTTTTCCGCGCTCCCGAGAAAGGCTGCCGCGCCATGTCGTCCCCCTTCCTGATCTGGACCATGCAGCGTACGGGCGGCACGTCGCTGACCGAGCTCCTGATGGCGATGTCGGAGCACCGCAGCGCCGAGCACGAGCCCTTCAACTGGGCCAAGAAGCAGCCGCGCCAGTTCTGGCCCATCACGGAAGCCTGGAACACCACCCACAACGCCGACGTGCTGCGGGCGTCGCTCGACGGGCTGTTCGCGCAGCGCTTCCTCGTCAAGCACTGCTACGAGCTGCTCAGCATGTCCTTCAACATGCACCTGATGCAGGCCGCGGCGGGCACGCCCTACCGCCACGTGGTGCTGCGGCGGCGGGACGAGCCGTCGCGCCTCGTGTCCAAGTTCATCGCCGAATCGCAGGGCACCTGGTTCAAGGACTACGCCCGCAAGGTGTTCACCCAGGTGGCCGAGGGCGATCGCAAGCTCGCGCCCCTGCCGGTCGACCGCGTGGTGGGCCACTACCGCCACAGCGAGGACGCCACCAAGTTCATCAACGACACGCTGGCCTCCCTCGACGTGCCGCGCCTGGAGATCTGGTACGAGGACCTGTACACCGGCACGCGCGACGAGCGGCTGGCGCACCTGAACCGGCTGTTCGACTTCCTGAGCTTCAGCCACGCGGACGTGGCCGAGCATCGCGCCCTGATCGACGAGAAGATCTTCCAGAGCGGCCAGAACACGCGCTCGGTGGCGAGCCTGCTGCCCAACCTCGGCGACGTGCTGGAAGGGCTGCAGTCCGCGGGCTGCGACATCTCCCAGAGCCCCCTCGCCGAGGGCGTCGAGCTGCCCGGGCGAGACGTGCTGCCGGCCGGCCCGCGCGACCGCATCGCGCGCGAATGCGCCGTCTTCGCGCAAACCTACGCGGCCGTCGGCCCCTATCTCGAGATCGGCCGGGAAGGCCCCCAGCACGCCGTGCTGAACCACCCGGACTTCGCCGGGGCCGAGCGAACCTTCGTGAGCGGGCGGGCGGGGCGGCCGCAGGACGGGGTCGCGGCCCATGTGGCCGACCCGAACGACCTCGGCGCGCTGTTCCCCGACGCCAGCTTCGGCACCGTGCTGTGGATCAACGGCCTCGCCCACGACAAGCGGTTCTGGCGCACGCTCGACGAGATCGGGCGCGTGCTCAAGCCGGGCGGCACGTTGATCGTGGTGTCGCCCGGCTTCTCGAAGAGCGCCGGCCAGGCCGGCATCGCCATCACGGGCCAGAAGGGCAACGCCATCGCGGACGCCACCCTCACCTACCGGGTGCACGACGCGCCGGACTATTGGCGCCTGAGCCCGCAGGGGCTGCGCGACGCCGTGCTCGACGGTTTCGCGGTGCGCGAGGTGCGGGTGATGATGATGCCGCCGCGCATGTTCGGGGTCGCCACCAAGCCGGATTGAGCGGCTCCCCTTCCGCCCCAGCCGGGTCGCGGATCACGCCGACGGCGGCCCGGAGGGATCCTCATCCCGAGCGGGTCGCGGCCCGGCCGGGTCCCGGATCACTCGGCCGCCAGCCGGCACAGCGCTTCCGTCACCCGGAAGGCGTCCACGAAGGCGCCGACGGGCAGGCATTCGAAGCGGGAATGGAAGTTGAGGCCGCCGGTGAAGTAGTTCGGCGTGGGAAGGCCGCGCGCCGACAGCGCCGAACCGTCCGTCCCGCCCCGCATGGCGACCACCTTCGGGGCGATGCCCCGCTCCGCGAGGGCGCGGAAGATCAGCTCGACCGACCTGCGGTCGTCCCCGAGCGCGCCGTCGATGTTGGCGTAGGTGTCCTCGATGGCGAGCGAGACGGCCGCGCGGGGGTGCCGCGCCCGCAGTGTTTCCACCGCCGCCGCGACCGCGCGCTTGCGTTCGGCGAAGCGCGTCCCGTCGAAGTCCCGGATCGCCATGTCCAGCGTCGCCCGCGCCTGGTCGCCGCCGATCCGGTTGAACCACCAGTAGCCGTCGCGCCCGGCCGTGTGCTCGGGCGTCTGCTGCGGATCGAACAGGCCGATCAGCTCGGTGGCGAGCAGGATGGGGTTGACCAGGACGCCCTTGGCCGACACCGGGTGGGCCGTGACCCCGGTGATCTCGATCCGGGCGGAAGCGGCGTTGAACGTCTCGTAGGCGACCTCGCCGCGCTCGCCGCCGTCGATCGTGTAGGCGAAGGCGGCGGGAAAGCGGGCGAGGTCGAGGGCCTTGGCGCCCCGCAGCCCGATCTCCTCGTCGGGCACGAAGGCCAGCAGGACATCGCCGCGCGGCATCCCCGTGCGCCCGAACGTGTCGACCAGCGTCATCAGGATCGCCACCGCGGCCTTGTTGTCGGCGCCGAGCACGCCCGTCCCGTCGCCGAAGACGATCTCCTCGCCGCGGTAGGGCATGATTTCGGGGTGCTCGGCGGCGCGCAGCCAGATGCCGTGTTCGGCGTTGAGCGCCAAGTCCTCGCCCTCGAAGCGCAGCCGCTGCGGGCGGATGTCCGGCGACAGGCCGACGTCGACCGTGTCGAGATGCGCCACGAAGCCGATCGTCGGCGCGCCCGGCACCGTGCCGGGCAGGCGCGCCGTGAGGATGCCGTTGGCGTCGAGGTGGACGTCGGCGGCGCCCGCCCCGTCGAGCTCGCCCTTGAGCATCTCGGCCAGGCGCAGCTGGCCGGGCGTGCTCGGCAGGGTGGCGACGGCGGCGTCGCTCTGGCTGGTCACCGACAGGTAGCGGAAGAACCGTTCGAGCAGCGGTTCTGCGATGAGGTCGGCCATGGATCGGCTCCGGGTGTGCCGGCGCGGGGCCGGTCCGTCGATGGCGGCCAGCCTAGCGCATGTCGTGCCGTCGCGGATATGCCGGCGCCGCGCGGCCGCGCGGCGCCGGGAAGCGTCAGGCCAGGGCGCCGTGGGCGATGTCCCCGGACTTCACCGCCCCTGTCGTGCCGGCGCCCGTCAGCTTGATCGCATCCGTGATGGCCGTGCCGCTGCCGCCCGTCGTGAACAGGAACCCGTCCGTCCCGTCCGCCACGAAGGAATAGGTGTCGCCACTGAGGTGTTGGGCCCCTGGTTGCCGCAGAGCACGGCGCGACGCGGCCCCGGGGACGCGGGGTTGACGCCGAGCATCTCCAGCAGGTCCGGGAGGGGCTCGGCGCCGTGCGGCAGGGCATCGACGAACGCCGCGACCCGGGCCGGCGGAGCGACGAGCCACGTCGTGCCGCGGGTGCGGCCCACCGCGACGTCGAGCACCGCGAAGAACAGTTCGCCCGATGGGGCATGGCGACCGCGACCGCGTCGGGGGACTGGCGGGCCCGGCAGGCGATGACGCGATCGGACATGAGATCCCTTTCGCGTCGCGGGCGAGGCGACTGAGCGTCGCTCACCCGGCACCGGAGCCGGTCTCATCCGGAACGGACCGCATGCCGCACGGCGGCGACTTGCGCCAGCGTCCCGAATTCATGACCGAGCGTTTCCATCCCTTGCATCAGCGTCCCTGAGCGTCACTTTGTACGACCAGCAGTCGTTCGCGGCGTCGGATGTCGCGGCAGTGATGCCAAGTTCAGGAAAGGAGCGCGGACCCGTGCCTGACGTCGAAAGGGAGTGGAAGCATGACGATGAGCCGGCGGGCTTTGGAAACTGCCGCAGGAACGGCTGCCGGGCTTCGGGCGAATATGTCGGGAACTCTGGGGCATCCACCGCCGCCCACCCCGGCCTGTGAGGCTCTGTCGATGACGGATGCTTCGTTCCGGGGCCGCCTCCATGCAACTCACGCGGTGCGGCGTGGGTCGGGCACCACCGCCGGCGCGCCCCGGTGAGCGACGAATCCGGCGCGCGCCCCGCCCCGGCCCCTGGCCCCCTGGTCTTCCGCAACGACCCGTCCGACGGCTTCGGCCGCTACCACGACCTCGTCGGGGCGTCGGGCGCCGCGACGGCGCGGCGCGGCGAGATCTTCGAGGCGACGGTGGCGGCCCACAACGCGCCCGGCGTGATGCTGTTCGATCGGCAGATCGTCGGCGCCGAGCACCGCCGCGAGCCGGCCCACATCCGCCGCGACGGCTTCGAGCACTTCTACCTGCAGGTGCTGCGCTCGGGGCTGCTGATGACGGGCCCACTGGGCGAGGAACAATGGCTCGCGCCCGGCGACGCCGTGCTGATGGACGCCGCGCAGCCGCAGCGCACTGTCGTGGTCGCGGCCGACTACGTGACGGTCGTGCTGGCGCGGCCGTTCGTCGAGGCAGCATTGCCGGACGCGCGCGGGCTGCACGGGCGTCGCATCCCGCGTGCGGCCTTCCAGGGCTTGGCGACCTTCCAGGGCTTGGGCGACGCCGTGCTGTCGCTGGCCCGGCGCGTGGGGGACCTGGATGCCGAAGCCTTGTCGGGGGCGGCCGGGATGATGGCCGACCTCCTGGCCGGCGTCTCGCCGGGCGGCGAGCGCCGGGACGACGCCGTGGCGAGCGCATCGGATCGGCTCCGGGCCGTGCTCTTCATCGACGCCCATATCGCGCGGCCGGGGCTCGACGTCGCCGCGGTCGCGGCCGGCGTGGGCCTGTCGCGCAGCGCGCTCTACCGCGCCTTCGAAGCGGTGGGCGGCGTCGAGCGCGAGATCACCCGGCGCAGGGTCGCCCGCTTCCGGTCCGCCCTGATGCGCCCCGGCGAGCTGCGCTCGATCGAGCGGCTCGCCTTTGCGCACGGGTTCAGCTCGCCCGGCCATTGTTCCCGGCAGTTCAAGGCCACCTACGGCCTGACGCCGGGCGCGTGCCGGGCCGGCCTCCGCGAGGTGCAGGGCGGGAACGCCGGCCTGCGCCTGCACCACCTGCGCGGCTGGTACGGGGAGATCGGCTCGGGGGCGTGACGGCTCGGGGGCGTGACGGCTTGGGGGTGCCGATCCCGCGGGCCCGCGCCGTCCCGCTCAGGCGGGCGCGACTTCGGCGATGGCGCGGAGCTTCGAGGCGAGCGCCCGCAGGCTCGTTTCGCCCTTGTTGAGGATCTGGCTGGCGCCCTGGAGGCGCCGGCGGTCGTCCCGGGTGAGGTCGCGCGCGGTCAGCACCACCACGGGGATGTCGGCGCAGCCCGGCACGGCCCGGAAGGCTTCCAGGAACCCGAAGCCGTCGAGCACCGGCATCTCGAGGTCGAGCAGCACGACGCGGGGCAGGGCGGCGGCTACGCATTCCAGGGCGGCGCGCCCGTTCTCGGCCTCCATCACGGTCCAGTCGTCGCGCTCCAGCACGGTGCGGACGTGGTGGCGCGAGTCGGCGTCGTCGTCGACCACCAAAACATCGCCCTCGAAGTCGCGGAACCGGTCCATCACCTGGCGGAACCGCTCCCACTTCACCGGTTTCATCACGTAGTCGGCGGCGCCGAGCGAGGTCGCGAGGCCGCGCTCCTCGACGAAGGTCACCATCACGACCGGGATCTCGGCCAGCACGGGGTCGGCCTTGAGGGCGGACAGCACCGACCATCCGTCGAGGCCCGGCATGGTGACGTCGAGCAGGATGGCGCGCGGGCGCAGCGCGCGGGCGAGCTGCAGCCCCGCATAGCCGTCCGACGCCGTGAGCGCCCCGAAGCCCTCGCGGCCGAGGAAGCGGGTCATCAGCTCGCGCTGCGCGGGATCGTCGTCGATCACCAGCACGACGTCGCGGTGCACGTCCGCGGCCGGGTGCGGCCCGGGGACGGGGGCGCTCGAGCCCTCCGACGCGGCCGTCCCTTCGGGCAGGGCCGCGGGCAGGAACACCGTGAAGGTCGATCCTTCGCCGGGCGCGCTGTCGACCGACAGGTCCCCGCCCAGCATCGTGCCGAAGGCCTTGGAGATCGACAGGCCGAGCCCCGTGCCGCCGAACTTGCGCGTGGTCGAGGCGTCGGCCTGGGTGAAGCGCTGGAACAGGCGGCCGAGCTGCTCCTCGGTCATGCCGATGCCGGTGTCGGCCACGCGGAACACCAGCCAGTCCCCGTCGCCGTGCCCGCCGGTGATGCGCGACGCCGACAGCGTCACGCTGCCGTTCTCGGTGAACTTGGCGGCGTTGGACAGGAGGTTGAGCAGCACCTGGCGGATCTTGGTCACGTCCGAATGCATGAGGCCGAGGCCGGGCTCGAGATGGACGTCGAGCCGGTTGTTCTTGCGGTCGACCAGCGCCTGCACGGTGGAGGACAGGTCGTGCGCCATCTCGGCCACGTCGAAGGTTTCGGCGTAGAGCTCCATGCGGCCGCTCTCGATCTTGCTCAGGTCGAGCACGTCGTTGATCAGGCCGAGGAGGTGGCGGGCGTTGTTCTCGATCTTGCGGATGTCCTCCGCCAGGGCTTCATCGCCGCCCGCGTCGGCGAACTCCTCCTGCAGCATCTCCGAATAGCCGATGATGGCGGACAGCGGCGTGCGCAGCTCGTGGCTCATGTTGGCGATGAAGGTCGACTTCGCGAGGTTGGCCTCCTCGGCGGCGTCGCGCGCCGCCGCGAGGTCGCGCTCGGCGCGCTTGCGCTCGGTGATGTCGATCGCCACCGCCAGCAGCGTCGGCGCCGACGCGCCCGAGGCGATGAGGCTGACCGTGTCGGCCACCCAGACTTCCGTCCCGTCCGGCTTCACGTAGCGCTTCTCGAACGCCACGGCCTCGCCGGTCTCGGCCATGCGCTCCACCGGCAGCGCGACCCGGTCGTCGGGATGGGTGACGTCGGCCATGCCGAGCGACAGCAGCGCCGCGCGGTCGCGCCCCACCAGGTCGCAGAAATGGTCGTTGACCGACACGAAGTGGCCGTCGACGTCCGTTTCGGCGAAGCCCGCCCCGGTCTGGCGGAAGATGCCGGCCAGGTGGGCCTCGCTGTCGCGCAGCGCCGCCTGCGACTGGGCGCGGTCCACCGCCTGCCACACCCGCGCCGCCACCTCCTCGACGAGGGCCACCTCGTCGGCGGTCCAGCGTCGGGGCTCGCGCCCGTTGACGAAGAGGCCCGCCGCCATGCGGCCCTCGCGGATCAGCGGCACCGAGATCAGCGCGCGCGCTTCCACGGCGCGCCAGGTCGCCGGGTCGTAGGAGGTGTCGGCGAGGACGTCGGTGCGCACCACGGTTTCGCCGCGCCGCTGCGGCGCCACGATGGAGGGTCCGAAATCGTCGAGGCGATAATGGCCCGTCACCGGCGGCAGCCCGTCGGCGTAGCTGGTTTCGAGCGCGATGGTCTCGTCGTCGGCCAGGACCTGCCCGTAGCCGACGCGGTGGGCGCCGAGGTGGTGCCCCAGCGCCGACACGCTTTCGCGCACGATGACGGCGGGATCGGACACGTCCCGCAGCCGGTCCTCGAGGGCGAAGCGGAAGCGCTGGCGCCGGTCGGCCGCCACCTGCCCGGTGGTTTCCGTGCAGGGGCAGAACAGGCCGTTGACGGAGCCGTCCTCGACCCTGATCGGCGTGTAGGAGAAGGCGAAATGCGTTTCTTCCGGGCCGTGGCCGCGGTCGAGGGTGAGCTCGATGTCGTCCATGTGGACGGGCTCGCCGGCATACACCTGGTCGACCAGCGGCTGCAGGACCGGGCGCAGGTCCGGCCAGATGTCGAGGAAGGGGCGCCCCAGCGCGTCCGCGACGTCCTTGGCGCCGAGCACCGGCACGTAGGCGTCGTTGAACAGCATGAGCCGCGCGGGACCCCAGCACAGGAACATCGGCTGCTTGGCGGCCAGCATGACGCCGACGATCGTCTTCAAGGATTGCGGCCAGCCGCCGGCCGGCCCCCAGGGCGTCGCGCCCCAGTCCCGCCCCCGCATGAGGGCCCCGGTGGCGCCCCCGCCCGACAGGAAGACGGCCGATCTCGCTTCGTCCAACACAGCGCCGCTCCGGCCGACTTCAGATCCCGATCCCTGCCGTAGCGGCCGAGGCCGCCGCGGGACAGGGCGTGCCGGCCCGTCGCGCTCCGGCGGTCGTCAATGCCGCAGGGCCCGATCCGTTCAGCGCCGCTTTGCGATCGGGGAGCCGGCGGCCTGGACGGCGCCCCGCGGCCCGGTTAATCCGCGCCGGGAGCGCGGGCTGGAGCGGGACGGACATGGCGGAAACACCGACGGACGATCCGGCGATCGCGGCGCTGTTTGGGCGGCTCGGCATCGTCCCCGGGCGCGTCGAGCATCCGCCGGTCCACACGGTGGAGGACGCGCTGCCGCATTGGGCCGGGCTGCCCGGCGAGCACACCAAGAACCTGTTCCTGAAGGACGGCAAGCTCCTCTACCTCGTGACGCTCAGGGCCGACACCCGCGCCGACATGAAGGCGCTGGCCCCCCTGCTCGGCGCGAAGCGCCTGTCCTTCGCCAGCCCCGAGCGGCTGATGGAGCACCTCGGCACGCCCCCGGGCGCGGTGGGCTTCCTCAGCCTCGTCAAGGACGGGGCGGGCGCCGTGCGCTTCGCCGTCGAGCGGGCCTTGTGGGACGCGGAGCGGATCACCGCCCACCCGCTGCGCAACACCGCCACGGTGTCGCTGACAGGGGCGGAGTTCCGCGCCGTGCTGGCCGACCTGGGCGTCGAGCCGATCCTGCTCGACCTGTAGGGCCGCGCGTCAGTTCGTCAGCACCAGGCCCTTGGGGGCCGTGGTGCCGACCTGCGAGCAGGTCACGCTGTAGACGGCGTCGTTGTAGTCCTTGTCGTCGGACGAGCCGTTGGTGGTGTTCGATCCGTTGCCGCCGCCCATGTCGTTCCAATAATAGTAGAGCGTCATCCCGGACGCCTGGACGCAGTTGACCGTCGCGTAGGCGGGCAGGGCGTTGAAGCACGAGCCCGCCGCCGGAGTGGCGGAAGCGCTCGTCAGCACCTGGAGGCTGCAGTTCTGCGCCACCCACGGGTAGGCGACCTTGCTCGGCGGCATCATGTGCGAATAGAAGAGGTGTGTGCTGTTCTCCCCTCCGCCATAGCTGTTGCTGCCGTAGCTGTTGCTCGTGGTGCCGCTTCTGCATCCTTGAAGGATGACCTGAAGGAATGTGCAGGTCGTGGTGGTGGTGACAGCATTGCCGTCCGTCGTGTTGGTCAGCATGAAGCCCAGCCTCTGACTGGCGGTCAGCTGTATCGGGGCAGGGTTGGACGCGAGGTTCGACGATCTGTCGTTGCTGAACAACGGCGTCGTCGTGGTCGGAGCGGAGCCGTCGGCCGGCACCGTGTAATAGTTGATCGCGTTCGAATCGATGGCGCTGGAGCTGAACTTGGAAAGGCTGATGGTGATGTTGTAGACGGGATTCTGCGCCGTCGCCGACACCGCGACCGTGTTCGACGTCCGGGCCATGGCCATCAGCGTGTTGGCGATCGGCGCCGAAGCTTTCACCGTCATGGAGTACATCGTGACCGAGCCGCCGCTCAGGGCGGTGCCGGGCGTCACCGTGAAGGTGAGGGCGGCGAGGCCGCTCGTCGCCTTGAACCGCGTCATGTAGTTGGTGGCCGCCGCGGTCGCGGCCGCGAGGGTCGCGGCGCCCGTGTAGGCGCCGGCCCCCGCCAGCGCGGCGGCGTCGGCGGCGCCCTGGATCTCCGCCTGCTGGTTGATGCTGCGGGCGAGGTCGAGCCCCGATCCCGCGAAGAAGAGCAGCGCCACGGCGGAGATCCCGAACCAGACCGCCACGCCGCCGCGCGCGTCCCGCCCGAAGCGGGCCAGCCCGCGCGTCATCCTGCAAAGCTCGGTCATGGCGAGGTCTTTCCGTCCGGCGCCTTCGGTCGGGCTCATGCGTGGCCCACCGTGGTGCCGGCGCGCGGGCGCGAATAGGTCGTGCGCGTGAGGGTGAAGGAGGACGGCAGGACGTAGGACGGCGGGAACGTGTAGACGTAGGTGGCCTGCACCACGACCACGCTGTCGCCGGGGTTGGGCGTGTAGGGCGTGCCGAGCGCCAGCGCGTTCGACAGCGCCGCGCCCCCGCAGGTCGTGTCCTGCCAGTCGACCGCGCGCGTGCCGGACGCCCCGAAGGTGACGCTCGCCACCGTGGCGGTGAGCGCGCCGGTGAAGGGCGCCAGCGTCAGCCGGCCGCCCGCGCAGAAGTCCGTCATCGCGGACGCCGTCAGCGTCGTCTGCTGTGCCACGAGGTCGCCGAGGCTCTGGGCGACGTTCCACGTCTTGATGCTCGCCCGCACCAGCCGGGCCGCCGAGATGCTGCCGAACAGCATCGTCACCATCACGGGCGCCACCAGCGCGAACTCCACCGTGATGCTGGCCCGCGCGTCCGCCCGGAACCTCGATGGGCGCGCCATCTCAATAAGGCTCGTTCTGGAAGGCGAGCGACGAATAAACCAGCAGCGTGCCGTTCTGCCCGATGAAGGCCTTCACGATGGGGAGGAACAGCGCGCGGGTGTAGCCCACCTGAACGATCACGTCCCGGCCCGAGCCGCCCGGCGCGAAGCCCGTGGTGGTCATCCGGCTCGCGCCGTTCGTCGGCACCGCCGAGGACAGGGCCGCGAAGCTCGACGCCGAGGCCACGTTGACCTGGATGTTGGAGCAGGTCATCAGCACCTGCAGGTCGGCGCACAGGTTCGCCGCGAAGGTCGAGGCGCCCGAGGCCGTGATGGCGCCCGTCCGGATGAGGCGGGACTCCTTGCGGACCGCGCGGTCGAGCGCCGTCTGCATGAACAGGCTCAGGCCGATCTCGATCCAGAAGCAGATCAGCAGCACGAACAGGCCGCCGATCAGCCCGAACTCCACGGCTGCCGCGCCTCGGATGTCGCGTCGCAGCGTCGGTGCGTCCGGAAGCAAGTCGAATATCGACTTGAATGGAATGAAAGATAGTTGAAGCATGGTGTCGAGCGACCTGTTCTGTCGTCAACGTGGCATCGAAGCGTATTCGCGCGGTTAAACGGAACATGAAATTGCACCGGCATCGGCGATGCTGGCGCGGATGCAGGGTCGGACGACGCGAGCGAAGCGGGACCGGCAGAGCGCGACATCGGATCGCGCGGCATCGGGGGGACTTCGCGGGTGCCCGCCCGCGCGGCAGGGTGAGGACGCTGGCGCCGCCGCTTGCGCGATGCCGTGCCGCACGGGAAGCTGCGGAACACGGCACCCTTCCTGCTTGTTTTACGCCGGATCAAGCGGCAGACGAGATGACGCCCTTCCACCCCGCATCAAGGCAGACCCGTTGGATTCCTTCTCCGATCTCCGCACGACGCCTCACGCCACGCTCCCGGTCTCGGCTCCCCAGAAGGATCTCCTCGTCTGCTTCAGCCACCTGCGGTGGGACTTCGTGTTCCAGCGCCCGCAGCACCTGATGACGCGCTTCGCGCGCCGGGGGCCCGTGGTGGTGTTCGAGGAGCCGGTGTGGACGGACGAGGGCGCCCCGCGCCTCGTCACCCGGGCGGACGAGAGCGGCGTCGTGGTGGCGACGCCGCACATGTCCTGGCACCTGCCGGCCGCCGACAAGGACGCGGCGCTGCGCGCGATGCTCGACCAGCTGCTCGCCGGACGCGGCGCGCGCCATCCGGTGCTGTGGTTCTACACGCCGATGATGTGGAGCTTCGCGTCGCACGTGGCCGGCGCCACGGTGGTCTACGACTGCATGGACGAGCTGTCCGGGTTCAAGTTCGCCGCGCCCGAGCTGCCGCGGCTGGAAGCGGACCTCATCGCCCGCGCCGACGCCGTGTTCACCGGCGGCCACGCGCTCTACGAGGCCAAGCGCCACCTCCACGGCAACATCCACCCCTTCCCGTCGAGCGTCGATGCGGCGCATTTCGCGGCGGCCGGCGCCGGCGAGCCCGACGACCAGCGCGACATCCCGCGCCCGCGCCTGGGCTTCTACGGCGTGATCGACGAGCGCATGGACCTCGCCCTGATCGACGCCCTGGCGGCCGCGCGGCCGGACTGGCACGTGGTCATGGTCGGGCCCCTGGCGAAGCTCGACGACGACGACCTGCCGCGCCGGGCCAACATCCATTGGCTGGGAGCCAAATCCTACGACGAGCTGCCGCGCTACCTCGGCGGCTGGGACGTGGCGCTGATGCCCTTCGCCATCAACGCGGCGACCCGCTTCATCTCGCCCACCAAGACGCCCGAATACCTGGCGGGGGGCCGCGTCGTGGTGTCCACCGCGGTGGCCGACGTGGTGCGGCATTATTCGGGGCTCGAAGCCGTCCGCATCGCCGACACCGCGGAGGGCTTCGTCGCCGAATGCGGCGCCGCGCTGGCGCTCGCCGCCGAGCCGTCCCGCTATGGCGCCGAGGTCGAGGCCCTTCTGGCGAGCATGTCGTGGGACGCGACCTTCGCCGCCATGGCGCGGATCGTGGACGCCGCCGCGGCCCGCCGCCGCCCGGTCGCGCCGCCGGCCGGCATCGCCATGCCGGCGATCGACCGCGGCGCCAGGGCCGCCGACGTTCTGGTCGTGGGCGCCGGCTTCGCCGGCTCCGTGATGGCCGAGCGGCTCGCCGCCGAGGGCGGCAAGCGCGTGCTGGTGATCGACCGCCGGCCCCACATCGCCGGCAACGCCTTCGACCACCACGACGCGGCGGGCGTGCTCATCCACCGCTACGGTCCGCACATCTTCCACACCAACGCGGCATCGGTGTTCGAGTACCTGTCGCGTTTCACAGCCTGGCGCCCCTACGAGCACCGCGTGCTGGCCCGCGTGCGCGGCCAGGAAGTGCCGATGCCGATCAACCGCACGACGCTGAACGCGCTCTACGGCCTCGGCCTCGCCACGGACGCGGAAGCGGCGGCCTACCTCGCCTCGGTGGCCGAGCCGGTGTCGCCGGTGCGGACGTCCGAGGACGTGGTGGTGGCCGGCGTCGGCCGCGACCTGTACGAGACGTTCTTCCGCGGCTACACCCGCAAGCAGTGGGGCATGGACCCGTCCGAGCTCGACAAGTCGGTGGCGGCCCGCGTGCCAGCCCGCACCGACACCGACGACCGCTACTTCACCGACACGTTCCAGGCCATGCCGCGCGACGGCTACACCCGCATGTTCGAGCGGATCCTCGACCACGGGCGCATCGCGGTCGAGACCGGCGTGGAATACCGCGACGTCATGCGCGAAGGCGTGTTCGACCACGTCGTCTTCACGGGCGCCATCGACGAGTTCTTCGACCACCGTTTCGGGCGGCTGCCCTACCGCAGCCTGGAGTTCGAACACGTCACCCTGGACCAGGACCGGTTCCAGGCCGTCGGCACGGTGAACTATCCCGACGAGGCCGTGCCCTACACGCGCATCACCGAATACAAGCACCTCACGGGGCAGCGCCACCCGAAGACGTCGTTGACCTACGAGCATCCGCGCGCCGACGGCGACCCTTATTACCCGATCCCGCGGCCCGAGAACCAGGCGCTGTTCAAGCGCTACGAGGCGCTGGCGCGGGCCCGCCACGACGTGAGCTTCGTCGGGCGGCTGGCCACCTACCGCTACTACAACATGGACCAGGTGGTGGGGCAGGCGCTCGCGACCGCCAAGGGGCTGCTGGCGCGCTGGGGCATGGCGGCGCCCCGCGACGGCGCCGCGACCGGCGCCATGCTGGACGCGTGATCCCGCTCTCCCCCCGCGCCTCGGCGCGGGGGGAGAGAAGGCTTCACAGCCCGTCGAACAGCGCCGTCGACAGGTAGCGCTCGGCGAAGGACGGGATGATCACCACGATCGTCTTGCCTTCCATGCCGGGCCGGCAACCGACTTCGAGGGCCGCCGCGACCGCGCTGCCCGACGAGATGCCGATGGGGATGCCCTCGAGCCGCGCCACGAGGCGCGCCATCTCGAACGATTCCTGGTTGCCCACCGTCACCACCTCGTCGATGAGGTCGCGCTCCAGGATGCCGGGCACGAAGCCGGCGCCGATGCCCTGCAGCTTGTGCGGGCCGGGCTGGCCGCCCGACAGCACCGCCGAGTCTTCCGGCTCGACCGCCACGACGTGCAGCGACGGCCGGCGGGGCTTCAGCACCTGGCTCACGCCCGTGATGGTGCCGCCCGTGCCGACGCCGGCGACGAAGACGTCGATCCCGCCCGCCGTGTCGGTCCAGATCTCCTCGGCGGTCGTGTTGCGGTGGATTTCGGGGTTCGCGGGGTTGTCGAACTGCTGCGGCATGACGGCGCCGGGCGTGGTCTCGACGATCTCCACGGCCCGGGCGATGGCGCCCTTCATGCCCTGGGCGGCCGGGGTGAGCACCAGTTCGGCGCCGAGCAGCATCAGCATCTTCCGCCGCTCGACCGACATGGATTCCGGCATGCACAGCATCAGCTTGTAGCCGCGCGCGGCCGCCACGAAGGCGAGGCCGATGCCGGTGTTGCCCGAGGTCGGCTCGACCAGCGTGTTGCGGCCCGGCGCGATGCGGCCGGCCTTCTCCAGGCTGTCGATCATGTTGACGCCGATGCGGTCCTTGACGCTCGACATCGGGTTGAAGAACTCGAGCTTGGCCATGATGTCGGCCTTGCAGCCCTTCTCGGCGGCGAGGCGCTTCAAGCGCACCAGCGGCGTCGAGCCGATCGTGTCCGTGATGGAATCGTACACGCGGCCCCGGCCCTGGCGGGGCTTCGGGCTGTTGTCCTGCGGGGTGGGTTCGTCGTCCCGACCGATCGACGCGAGCGACATGGGGCTTCCTCCTCGGATCGGCCGGGGCGCGTCGGCGCCGCCGGCCGTGTGGACCCGAAGATGGCGGCGCGGCCCCCGGGCGTCAACGCTCCGGGGCGGAGCCCGCTCAGCTGTTGCCGATGAGGATGCCCGTCGCCAGCACCAGCCCGCCGCCGAGCATCACCTTGGCGACCGCCGACACCGGGGCGGTGTCCATGAAGCGCCATTGGATCCAGGCGATGACGGCCAGTTCGAGCGCCACCACGAGGCCCGCCACGGCCGTGGCGGTGTAGAAGTCGGGGATGAGGTAGGGCAGCGTGTGGCCGATGCCGCCCGCGACCGTCATCAGCCCGCAGACCAGCCCGCGCAGGAGCGGCGTGCCGCGGCCCGACAGTTTGCCGTCGTCGGCCAGGGCTTCGGCGAAGCCCATCGAGATGCCGGCGCCGAGCGAGGCCGCGAGCCCGACCAGGAACGCGTTCCACGGGCTGTGCGTCGCGAAGGCGGCGGCGAAGACCGGCGCCAGCGTCGACACGGATCCGTCCATCAACCCCACCAGCCCCGGCTGGACGACCTGCAGCACGAACCGCCGCTTCGCGTCGTCGTCTTCGCGCTCCCGCGCGTCGCCGGGCAGGTGCCGGTCCCCGGTCTCGGCGGCGAGGCGCTCGTGGGCGGCCTCGTCCTCGGCGATGTCGCCGAGCAGCCGGCGCACGGCGGCGTCGGTCGAGCGCGCCGCGGCCTGCCGGTAGAACCGCTCGGCGTCGCGCTCCATGGCCGCCGCCTGCCGGCGCACGGCCGCGACCCCGAGCGGGCGCACCTGCCACAGCGGCTTGCGGGCGATGTTGCCCTTCACGTCGGCGCGCCGCACGAGCGGGACGTGCGGGCCGAAGCGCGCGACGAACAGGTCGAGGAGACGGCGCCGGTGCCGGTTCTCCTCCGCCGCCATGTCGTCGAACACCCGCGCGGTGTCGGGATAGGCGTCGCGCAGGCCGTGGGCGAAGTCGGCGTAGATGCGGCCGTCCTCCTCCTCGTTGGAGATGGCGAGGGCCAGCACCTCGCGCTCGGTCAGGTCGTCGAACGTCCTCACGCACGGTCCTTTCATTATAATAATTCTAAACTGAGTGGGATAAAAGCACGCCGCGGCTCCCTGTCAAGGCCGGGCGCGCCCGCGCCGCCGTCGCCGGGCACGCAACGCAGGGCGCGGTGTCGCCGTTGAAGCGCGCATGATGGACATCCCCGAAGGGCGCGGCATGGCGAAGAGCGATACATTCCCGTGCTCCATCCCCGGCGGCGCGGCCGGCTTCGTCCGGTTCGGGGGCCGGCGTCGAGGCCCGGGACGGCACGACGCGCGAGGCCGGCCGTCCGGCGCACGACGCGCCCCCGCGGTGGTCCGATTCGCCGGTGCCGCGCTCGTCCTCCTGGCCGCGGCGGGCACCGCGGCGGCGGCGGCGGTCTGGCCCGACGACGGCACGTCGCGGCTCGAAGCGCTCGCGCTGATCGAGACGCTGAACGCCGACCTCCTCGGCCACGACAGCGCCACCCTGACGCTGGAACGCTGGTGCGGCGCCCACGGGCTGGCGTCCCCGCCGACCGTCACGGCCGCGCGCGTGCCGGAAGCCGAAACGCCCGCCGACGATGCCGTGCGCCGCCAGTTGGGCGCCGACGCCGCCGAAACCGTGCGCCATCGCCATGTGCGGCTGTCCTGCGGCGGGCATGTGCTGTCCGAAGCCGACAACTTCTACCTCCCGGCGCTGCTGACGCCCGAGATGAACCGCGTCCTCGACGGCACCGACACGGCTTTCGGCCGCGCCGTGGCGGCCCTCCGGTTCGTGCGCCGCACCCTGTCGGCCGAACTCCTGTGGCATCCGCTGCCGGAAGGCTGGGACCGGGGCGCGGCCCTGCCGCCGGCACGACCCGGCGGCCTCGACGTTCCCGCCGACGTGCTGCGCCACCGTGCCATCCTGGTGCTGCCCGACGGCCGACCCTTCAGCGCCCTGGTCGAAACCTACACGGGCGAGGTGCTGGCGTTTCCCATGCCGCCGCTGCGCTGACGGGGGCCGGCGCGCCGCGGCGGCCGGTTAAAATCCTTTTTTATCTTTCGCATCGTTCAAACGGGCGAAACCCTCGGCTGGGCCGCATCGTACTGAACGGGTGCATCGGGACACCCGTCGTCCTTCGACCAGCATGCGAAGGCCTGTCGACCGAGATCGCCGGAGATTCACCACGAAGTGTCACGATGCTCTGCCGGCGACAACTTCCGGTCTATGTCGCCGAATAGCACACCTCGTCGTCGGAGGTCGTCGCTCCTCTGCGACGCGGCACGGCGGGGCACAATTCAAACCGGCCTCCGGCTTTTTCTGATCACCATGACCTAAAATTCAGGTGTAATCCGGGCTAAACGGTCTAGCGTCTCGCGGCGCCGCCGTCCGGTCAGCTGAAACCAGGGATGGGCCGTCGCGAACTGCCGAGGTTGAAATCGAAGAACGACGATGATGGACGGGTCAGAATTCTCGACGACGGAGAGACAGGGATGGCCTTGGCTTACCGCACATCCCGGGTCGGATCGTGAGCGTGACGGCGGCGTGAGCGCATCGGCATCCTTCTTCCAGAACGTGCTTCGCCTCGTGGAAGACCAGGGGCAGATCGGGTTCTGGTGGCATGATCTCGCGTCCGGCCGGATCACCGTTTCGCCGGGCCTGGCGCGGATCAGCGGCGTGCCGGCGTCGGTGCCCCGCACCCGCCTCTCCATGTTGAACTGCATTCACCCGCAGGACCGTCCGTTCCAATCGGACATGATGGAACTGATCGACAAGGGTCAGCCGCTTCGCCGCGAGTTCCGCATCGTGCGGCCGGACGGCACCATCCGCTGGGTGTCGTCGCGCATCGATGTCGTGCTGGGCGACGATGGCCAGCCCGTCCGCTTCATCGGGGTGGTGGTCGACGTCACCGAGCGGCGCGAAGCGCAGCGCGCGGTGGAGTTCAACCACGGTCGACGTGCGGCCCTGCTCGAGGCCACCTCGGCGCTCACCTGGATCGCCGACCTGTCCGGCCAATCCATCGACCACACCGCGTGGTGCGGCTTGACCGGCATGCTGCCGGAACATTGTTCCGGCCAGGGCTGGCTCGACGCCGTCCACCCCAACGACCGCGACCGCGTGCGGGCCGCCTACCGCGCCGCCTTGGCGAAGGACGAGACCTACAACGTCGACTATCGCGTGTTGACCCAGGAGGGCGTGTACCGGTGGTTCAACGCCCGGAGCGCGCCCGTGCGCGACGCGTCCGGCGCGATCCGGGAATGGCAGGGCGTGCTGCTGCCCATCGACGACAACCATCGCCCCGTCGTGGGCGACGTCGGGGGCGACGAGGTGCCGACGCTGACGGGCGAGCAGATCCGGGGCGCCCGTGGGCTGCTCGACTGGTCGCTGGCCCAGCTCGCCGCCGCGTCCGGCGTGTCGGTGTCGACGATCAAGCGTATGGAGGACGGCAGCGAGGGGTCCACCCGGGCCAGCAAGTCCGAAGCCGTGCGGCGCGCGCTGCAGAACGGCGGCGTGTCGTTCCGCACCGTCGACGGGTCGACCTGGATCAGCCGCTGACGCCGCGGCCCCCGGGCCGGGGCCCGCGCGGGCTCCCCCGGTCCGGGCGGCCCGCGGTCGCTTCCGTGCGCCATTAAGGTTATCCCAACCAGAACGCGGCATAACGCGCCGACACCGGCGTGGCGTTCGTCGCGCGCTGCGGCAGGATCGAAGACCCACGGATGACGAGATGAGCACCAACTCCATCGAGGCCGGTCACCTGATGGCCTTCATCGAGCGCATCGAGCGCTTGGAGGAGGACAAGAAGACCGTGTCCGACGAGATCAAGGACGTCTACGCGGAAGCCAAGGGCACCGGCTACGACGTCAAGATCATCCGCAAGATCGTGTCGATCCGCAAGCAGGACCAGGACAAGCGCCGCGAGGAGGAGGAGATCCTGGAGCTGTACCTCCAGGCAATCGGCATGCAGGCCTGACGCGATCGGCCGAACCGCCCTCGGCAGCCGGGCGTTCCCCCAGCGGGCCGGCGTTCCGCCCGTCCCGCACGCGAAAGGGGCTCCCGCCATGTCGATCCGGCCAGCGGTGCTCGGCACCGCGCTGCTCCTGTCGCTGCTCCGGCCGGCCGCCGCGGCCGACCCCCAGTGGCGGATGGTGCCGACCGAGCCCTACACGCTGAACAACAAGCAGGACGCGCTGGCCTTCGGCAGCGCCACCGCCGGCCTTTACGGCAACGGCACGGGCCGCATCTACCGCACCGACGACGCCGGCGCCCATTGGCACCTCGCCTGGCACCACCCCGGCACCTACGTGCGGGCGCTCGACATGGCCGACGCCGACACCGGCTTCATGGGCAACGTCGGGCCGGGCTACTTCGACGGCGTGACCGACGCGCGCCCGCTCTTCGTCACCCATGACGGCGGGACCCACTGGGCGCCGGTGGTCCCGGTGTCGGGGCCGCCCGTCACCGGCATCTGCGCCATCGACGTGCTGAAGGTGGACGGGGCGGTGCGGGCGGTCCGCGCCGGGGGGCGCGTCGGCGGCCCGGCCGGGTTGATGACCTCGCTCGACGGCGGCGCCACCTTCACGGCGCGCGACATGGGCGCGCTGACGGGCATGATCCTGGACATCCACTTCGTCGATGCCCGGACGGGCTTCATCGCCGGGGCTTCGGCGTCGGACGAGGGCAGGGCGCATGCCCGCATCCTGAAGACCACGGACGGCGGCGACACGTGGCGGGCGGTGTTCGACTCGCCCCGCGCCGGCGACAACGACTGGAAGCTCGCCTTCCCGAGCGCCCGGGTCGGCTATGCCAGCATCATGAGCTACGGGGCGCCGGCCGACGAGGCGCGCGGCTACGTCGTCAAGACGGAGGACGGCGGCGAGCATTGGCGCAAACTGGTCGTCACGGCGGACCACGGCTGGATCCCCTACGGCATCGCCTTCCTCGACGAGCGGCGCGGCTGGGTGGGGGGCGCCACGGGCGGCTACGAGACGACGGACGGCGGCGACACCTGGCACCCGGCCCACATGGGGCTGTCCACCAACCGCATCCGCTTCGTGCCGCTGCCCGGCGGCGGCACGCGGGCGCTGGCGATCGGCCACGACCTGTTCGCGCTGGACCTGCCGCCCCCGCCGGAATGACGCCGTGCCGGGCACAGGCGGGCCGGGAACGCGACGGCGCCGCAGAGGTCGACCCGTGCCGCGGCCCGATCCCCGTGTCGGCGCCCGGAGGCCGTCGCCCGGAACGATCGCTTGAGCGGTCCCGTTGATCCGGACGACGACATCGCGAAAGGCGCAGTCATGAAAGCTCTTTGCTGGCACGGCAAGAACGACATCCGTTGCGACACCGTCCCGGATCCGAAGATCGAAGACGCCCGCGACGTCATCATCAAGGTGACGAGCTGCGCCATCTGCGGCTCGGACCTTCATCTGATGGACGGGCTGATGCCCACCATGAAGAGCGGCGACGTCCTCGGCCACGAGTTCATGGGCGAAGTCGTCGAGGTGGGCCAGGGCTTCACCAAGTTCAAGAAGGGCGACCGCATCGTGGTCCCCTTCAACATCAATTGCGGCCAATGCGACCAGTGCCGGCGCGGCAACTGGTCGGTCTGCGAGCGGTCGAACCGCAATGCCGAGATGGCGGCCGCGCAGTTCGGCTTCACCACGGCGGGCCTGTTCGGCTATTCGCACCTCACGGGCGGCTATGCCGGCGGCCAGGCCGAATACGTGCGCGTGCCGATGGCGGACGTGGCGCCCATGAAGGTGCCCGAGGGCATGACGGACGACGACGTCCTGTTCCTCACCGACATCTTCCCCACGGGCTACCAGGGCGCCGAGCACGCCGAGATCAAGCCGGGCGACATCACCGCCATCTGGGGCGTCGGCCCGGTCGGCTATTTCGCCATCCAGTCCGCCAAGGTGATGGGCGCCGAGCGCATCATCGCCATCGAGACCGTGCCGGAGCGCATCGCCCTGGCCAGGAAGGCCGGCGCGACGGACATCATCGACTTCGCCCAGGAGGACGTCTACGAGCGCATCCTCGAGATCTCCAAGGGCAAGGGCGCCGACAGCGTCATCGACTGCGTCGGCATGGAGGCGTCGGGGGCTCACGGCATCGCCGGCATGGTGGACGCCGTGAAGGAGAAGCTGCTCCCGGCCGAGCGCACGACGGCCCTGGACCAGGCCATCCGCGCCGTGCGGGGCTGCGGCGTGGTGTCGGTGCCCGGCGTCTATGGCGGTCCGGTGTCGGTCAACATGGGCAGCATCGTGCAGAAGGGCCTGACGATGCGCTCCGGCCAGACGCATGTGAAGCGCTACCTGGAGCCCCTGACCAAGCTGATCCAGGACGGCAAGATCGACACGACCTCGCTGATCAGCCATCGCTCGACGAAGCTCGAAGACGGGCCGGACCTGTACAAGGCCTTCAAGGACAAGAAGGACGGCTGCACCAAGGTCGTGTTCAACCTGTCCTGATCCACGCCGGCCGCCGCCGCGATCGGGCGGCGGCCACACTTCGATCCATTCCGAAGAGGGCCCGTTAAGGCGGGGTCCCTATGGTCCGTCGAGCCCGCGGCATCCCGCGCGGGCAACCGGGACGGGTGGTCCGATGAAGCGGGTCGTCGATTCCTCGCCAGCCTCGGCCTCCGTCCATCGAGCGGGCGCCCGCCCCGCCACACGGTGCCGCCCATGACGGCGGCGGCCCTCGGGCGGGGGGAGGGCGAGCGTTTCCTGCGCTTCTGCTGCGTCGGCGGCATCGGCTTCTGCGTCGACGCCGCCATGCTCCTGGCCTTCGTGCACCTGCTGGGGAGCGACCCCATCGTGGCGCGGCTGCCGTCGGCCGCCTGCGGCATCCTGACGACCTTCGAGCTGAACCGGCGCTGGGCCTTCCGCGGCGCCGCGATCCAGAGCTACGGGGCCGCGCTCGCCGTCTATGTCGGGGTGCAGAGCCTCGGCCTCGCCTGCAACATGGCGGTCTACACGGCCTGCTACCTCCTGCTGCCGCGGCCGTTCGGCACGCCGCTCGTCTGCCTCGCGGCGGCGGCGGGCACCGCGATGCTGATCAACTACGCGGGGGCGAGCCGGGTGGTGTTCCGGGCGCCCTGACCGCCCGCGCCCGTCCCCGCCTCCCGCTCCGCCGGCGGTTCAGCCCCCGTGGCGTCCGAGGACCTCGCGCACGGCTTCCACCATCGCGTCCTCGGCGACCGGGAACTGGGCGCGTTGCCGGAGGTCCAGGTAGTCGGAGCGGTCCTTCGAGCCCTTGGCGAGCTCGGCGCCGAGCACGAGGTCGCGGATCATCACCACCGGGCCGCCCGCGGCGTCGCGCTCGTTCGATCCCTGCAGCACCGCGCAGGCGCTGTTGCGCTTGTCGGCATATTTGAGCTGGGCGTTCATGCCCGAAGCGCCGAGGTACAGCTCCGCCCGGATCCCGGCCGCCCGCAGCGCGGTCACCAGGCCCTGGTAGCGGGCCATCTCCCCCTTATCCAGCACCGCCACCACGACGGGGCCGCGCGGCGCCGACGTGCCCACGAGCGGGCTGCGCACGGCCTTCAGCGCCGCGACCAGCCGCGACACCCCGACGGAGAAGCCCGTGGCCGGCACCGGTTCGCCGCGGAAGCGGGCCACCAGCCCGTCGTAGCGGCCGCCGCCGCCGACCGAGCCGAAGCGGATCGGCTGGCCGTCCTCGCCCGTGACGGTGAAGAGCAGCTCGGCTTCGAAGACCGGGCCGGTGTAATATTCGAGGCCCCGCACCACGGAAGGGTCGATCACCACGCAATCGGAGCGCCCCGCGGCCTCGACGAGCGCGGCGATCTCGGCGAGCTCCGCCACGCCTTCCTCGCCCCGCGCCGAGCCCGCCACGGCGTCCCGAAGGTTGGCCAGCGTGTCGGCCGCCGTCGCCCCCCGCGCCGCCGTGAAGCCGAGCACGCGGGCGATGGACTCGGGCGGCAGGCCGGCGCCCTTGGTGACGTCCCCGGATTCGTCGCGGCGGCCGGCGCCGAGCAGCGCTTCGACGCCGGACGGGCCGAGCCGGTCGAGCTTGTCGATGGCGCGCAGCACCACGAGCCGCCGGGCGGCGTCCTCGGGCGCGCCGAGGCCGATCAGCTCCATGACGCCGTCGAGCACCTTCCGGTCGTTGACCTTCACGGCGAAGTCGTGCCTGGCGATGCCGAGCCGCTCCAGCGTGTCGGCCGCCATCACGCACATCTCGGCGTCGGCCGCGATCGACGCCGACCCCACCGTGTCGGCGTCGAACTGCAGGAACTGGCGGAAGCGGCCGGGGCCGGGCTTCTCGTTGCGGAACACCGGGCCGGACCGGTACGAGCGGTAGGGCTTCGGCAGCGCGTCGTAGCGCTCCGCGACCGAGCGGGCGAGCGGCGCCGTGAGGTCGTAGCGCAGCGACAGCCACTGGTCGTCGTCGTCCTTGAAGGAGAAGACGCCGGCGTTGGGGCGGTCGAGGTCGGGCAGGAACTTGCCGAGCGCGTCCGTGTATTCGAGGAAGGGCGTTTCCACGGCCTCGAAGCCGTACAGCTCGTAGGTGTCGCGAATCGCCGCGGTGATGCGGGCCGTCGCGGCGAGGTCGGCGGGCCCGCGGTCGGCGAGGCCGCGGGGCAGGCGGGGTTTCGTGAGGTCGGTCATGGATCCTGAACGATGGGTTTCCGAAGGCCCTCGGCCTTCGGTGGGGTTCGGGGTCGAACCCCGATGAAGCCGATGGTCTTTCCTCGAGGCTCTGCCCCGAACCCCGTGAAAGGGCGAGCCCTTCCGAAACCTTCGATCAATGCAGCGTCGTCAGCAGCCGCTTCAGCTTGTCGGCGATGTCGCCGATCTGGGTTTCGGAGATGATCAGCGGCGGCGTGAGCGCGATCGTGTCGCCGGTGATCCGCACCATCAGGTCGTGCTCGCGGAAGCACCGGTCCATCGCCTCGTAGGCGCGGGCCCCGACCGCATCCGGCCGCGACGCGAGGTCGATCGCGGCGACGAGCCCGACCGTGCGGATGTCGAGGACGTTGGGCAGGTCGCGCAGGGCATGGATGGCTTCGGCCCAAACGGGCTCCATGCGGAGGACGTGGCCGAACAAGTCCTCGTCCCTGTACACGTCGAGCGCCGCCAGCGAGGCCGCGCAGGCCAGCGGATGCGCCGAATAGGTGTAGCCGTGGAACAGCTCGATGACGTGCTCCGGCCCGCGCATGAAGGCGTCGTAGATGGGCTTGCGCACCACGACGCCGCCCATCGGCACCGTGCCGGAGGTGACGCCCTTGGCGAAGCAGATCATGTCCGGGACGACGCCGTAGCGCTCGGCCGCGAAGCCGAAGCCGAGGCGGCCGAAGCCCGAGATCACCTCGTCGAAGATGAGCAGGATGCCGTGCCGGTCGCAGATGGCGCGCAGCCGCTGCAGGTAGCCCTTCGGCGGCGGCAGCACCCCCGTCGACCCCGCCATGGGCTCGACGATCACGGCCGCGACGGTGGACGCGTCGTGCAGGGTGACGATGCGCTCGAGTTCGTCGGCGAGGTGGGCGCCCCAATCCGGCTCGCCCTTCGTGAAGGCCTGTTCCTGGCGGTTGTAGGTGTGGGGCAGGTGGTCGACGCCGGCGAGCAGCGTGCCGAACTGCTTGCGGTTGGACACGATGCCGCCGACGGAGATGCCGCCGAAGCCGACGCCGTGGTAGCCGCGCTCGCGGCCGATCAGCCGTGTGCGGGTGCCCTGGCCGCGGACGTTGTTGTACGCGATGGCGATCTTCAGCGCCGTGTCGACGGCTTCGGAGCCGGAATTGGCGAAGAACACGTGGTCGAGGTCGCCCGGCGCCAGCGCGGCGATGCGGGACGCGACCGAGAAGGCCTTGGGGTGGCCGAACTGGAAGGCGGGGGCGTAGTCGAGCTCCGCCGCCTGGGCCTGGATGGCGGCCACGATGGGCTCGCGGTTGTGGCCGGCGTTGGTGCACCACAGCCCGGCGGTGCCGTCCATCACGGCACGGCCTTCGGGGGTGAAGTAGAACATGTCCTTCGCCCGCGTGATCATGCGCGGGTTCTTCTTGAAGGAGCGGTTCGGCGTGAACGGCATCCAGAAAGCTTCGAGATCGTTGGGGATCTCGGCCTGGGGGGCCAGGGAGCCCGCGGGGCTCGGGGCGGCGGCGGATGGCGGCATGGGACGGCTCCCGGGCGGGACAGGTGGCCCCGGCGGACCGGGACGCGCCATCCACCTTACGGCCGGGGAGCCCGCGAGGGAAGCCGGCTCCCGGCTCCCGGCGCCGACGGCCGGGAAACCCGGCCGCCGGCCCTTCCGGTCAGGTGCGGACGTTGGTGACCACGTCCACGCTGGCGCGGATGGCGTTGGAATAGGGGCAGATGCCGTGGGTGGCCTCGGTGAGGGTCTTGGCGTCGGCCTCGGACAGGCCGGGCAGGTAGGCGTCGAGCGCGGCCGTGATGCCGAAGCCGCCTTCCGAGCGCGGACCGATGCCGATCTCGGCCTTCACGGTCGTGCCCTCGGGCACCTTGATCTTGGTCTGCTGCGAGGCGACCCGCATGGCGCCGAGATAGCAGGCCGAATAGCCGAGAGCGAAGAGCTTTTCAGGGTTGGCGCCGTCGCCGCCCGGGCCGCCGAGCTCCTTCGGCAGCGTCAGCTGCAGGTCCATCGTCTTGTCGTCGAGGACAGTGCGGCCGTCGCGGCCGCCGCCGTGCGCGGTGGCGGACACTTTGTACTTGGCATCGACCGACATGGTGCGTCTCCTGGTGGTGAGGGGCTGGGCATCGACCCTGCGGGGAGGGTCGACGGGGCGCGTCAGGCGCCCTGGACGTCGAACTGGACGTCGACGTTGTCGCGCGTCGCGTGGGAATAGGGGCAGACCACGGTATGGGCCTGCTCGACCAGCTCCTTCAGCTCGGCGGTGGGGATCTTGCCGTCCACCACGGTCATCCGCACGGCGAGGCCGAAGCCGCCGCCCTCGCGCGGGCCTATCGACACCGCGCAGGTGACCTCGGCGCCGGTCGCGTCCTTCTTCGCCTGCTTGGCGGCGAAGTCGAGGGCGCCGCAGAAGCAGGCCGCGTAGCCGGTGGCGAACAGGTGCTCGGGCGTCGTGGTGCCGGGCTTGCCGGGGCCGCCCATCTCCTTCGGCACGGACAGCGTCACCGACACGCTGCCGTCATCGGCCTTGCTGACGCCGTTGCGGCCGCCGGTGGCGACGGACTTGGTCGTGAAGAGCGGCTTGATGGTGGCGATGGCCATGAATGGACTTCCTGGGGTGCCGGGACCGGCCGGACGGCCGGTCGGCGGCGCTTATAGGCCGCGCGCCGGCGCCGGGCCAGACGCCCGGGCCGGCGTGCAAAGGCAGTACGACGGCGGCCCCTCAGGGGTTGCAGGGCGGCGGCGGGATTTTGAACGGACCGGCGCGGACGGGCCACCCGCCTTGACACCCGCGGCGCCGGGCTTAAGCCCCGGCGCATGACCCAAGCCACCACCCCCATCCTGCCCGGCCTGTCGGCCGTCGCGGACCGCTACGACGTCGTCCTGTCGGACGTGTGGGGCGTGCTGCACGACGGCCAGCGGGCCTTTCCCGGCCCCGCCGCGGCGCTGACGCGCTTCCGCGAGGGCGGCGGCACGGTCGTGCTCATCACCAACGCGCCGCGGCCCAACGCGCCGATCCGCGCCCAGCTCGACGCGCTCGGCGTGCCGCGCTCGGCCTACGACGACCTCGTCACATCGGGCGACAGCACGGTGGCGCTGATCGCCGCGCGGGGCGAGGGGCCCTTCCACCACATCGGCCCCGCGCGCGACCGCGCGCTGATGGACGAGGTCCACGCCAGGACGGGCCGGCGCCCGGCGCTGGGGGCGCTGCACGAGGCGGCCCACGTGATCTGCTCGGGCCTGTTCGACGACAGGACGGAAACGCCCGACCATTACGAGAGCACCTACGCGGCCATGCGGGAGCGCGGCGTCGAGATGATCTGCGCCAACCCGGACGTGGTGGTCCATGTGGGGGACCAGCTGATCTTCTGCGCCGGGGCGCTGGCGGAGCGCTACGAGGCGCTCGGTGGCACCGTCCTCTACGCCGGCAAGCCCCACGCGCCGATCTACGACCTCGCCCTGTCGCTGGCCGCGAAGGCGCGCGGGCGGGAAGTCGACGCGTCCCGCGTGCTCGCCGTCGGCGACGGCATGCGCACCGACGTGGCGGGCGCGGTGCGCCAGGGCCTCGACTGCCTGTTCGTCACCAACGGCATCCACCGCGACGACACGGGCCCCGGCGACGGCACGCTCGACCCCGGCAGGCTTGCGGCCTTCCTCGCCGCCGCGGCGCACCGGCCGACCGTCGCCATGGCCGACCTCGCATGGTGAGCGCCGGCGAGGGGGTCGCTTCGCGTCCCGCCGCCCGTCAGCCGGCGTTCTCGTAGGCCTTTCGCGAGAACACGGTGCGGACCATGATCGACAGGTCGAGCATCAGCGACCAGTTGTCGATGTAGAACAGGTCGTGCTCGACGCGGCCCAGCACCTTCTCGGGGGTATCGGTCTCGCCCCGCCAGCCGTTGACCTGCGCCCAGCCGGTGATGCCGGGCCGGACGTTGTGGCGGCGGGCGTAGAGGGCCACGTCGCGTTCGAACGCCTGGTCGTGCGCCATGGCGTGGGGGCGGGGCCCGACGAGGCTCATCTCGCCGCGCAGCACGTTCAGGAGCTGCGGCAGCTCGTCGATGTTGGTGCGGCGCATGAAGCGGCCCACCCGCGTGATGCGGCTGTCCCCGGCGGTGGCCTGCCGCACGGCCCTGCCGTCCTCCGTCGCGCTCATGGAGCGGAACTTGTAGATGCGGAACGGCTCCTGGTTGAAGCCGTAGCGGCGCTGCATGAAGAACACGGGGCCGGGCCCTTCCCGGCGGATCAGGACCGCCATGGCGGCGAACAGCGGCGCCAGCGCCACGAGCGCGGCCGCGGCCAGCACGATGTCCACGACGCGCTTCGCCAGCACGTCGCTCGACGACAGGGGCTGGCGCACGAGGTGCAGCGACGCCACCGAGCCGTTGCGGATGACGTGGAGGTCGTCGAACTTGTCGAAGAAGCGCTCGGGCGCGAGGTGCACGGCGGCCGGCACGCCCATGAAGGCGTCGATCGCGGCTTCGAGCCTGTCGCGGTCGCCCCAGGGCACGAGGATGTAGATGTCGTCCGGGCGGAGCACCCGCGCCGACGCCACCGCCAGGGTGAGGTCGTCGGCGCGGCTGTCGTCGCCCGGGCGCAGCACTGCGGCGCCGACGATGCGCAGGCCGAGCTGGTGGGGGGCGTGACGCTCGCCGAAGGCGCGGATCATCTCCTCGTCCCCGACGAGGAAGATGTGGCGCGACGCGACCCGGCCCGCCGCCGCGCGGGCCTGCATGACCCCGACGAGCGCGGTGCGCAGCACGAGCAGGCCGATCGGGCCGCCCGCCACCAGGCCCAGCGTGCCGCCGCGCGAGAAGCTTTCCGTCGTCTTGGTCAGGAAGGCGAAGCCCAGCGCCCCCGCGACGGCCACGCCCCACAGCGCCAGGGCGCGCTTGGCGTGCCCCTTGTGCGACAGGTAGTGGGTGATGGCGTAGTCGTGCCTCACCACGCCCGGCACGATGAACACCATCGCCACGGCAACGCCGAGCACCAGGGCGTTGATCGGCTCGCTGCCTCGGCCCAGGGCGGCGCCGCTCGCGGCGGCGATCGCGAGGATCACGGCCGCGTCGAGCCCGGACGCCAGCAGCAGGAACCCCACCCGCGTCAAGGCGGTGTTGGGCCTGGCCCGGCCGTGTCGCCGCGGAGCCGCGCGCCGCTGCGGGGCGGCGGGGGAGATGGCGGTGGGGAGGATGGCGCGCAGCACGGCGATCGGTCCTGGACGGCGGGTCGCTCCCCGGTTGCAATCGGCGCGCCTGGCGATCCGGCGCCTTTCCGTGCCGGTTCGGGCCGGACCGGGCGGGTCGCGCTTGCCGTCCGACGCGGCGGCGTGCTCGAATGGGACAGGTGAACGATTCCGGGAGGGCCCTCGTGAAGGTCGCGCTGATCCAGATGAACTCCGGCGACGACCGCGCCGCCAACCTCCGGCAGGCGTCGGACCTCGTCGCGCGGGCGGTCGCCGAGGACCGGCCCGACTGGGTGCTGCTGCCCGAATGCTTCGACTTCCTCGGCGGCACGCGCGACGCCAAATTCGCCGCCGCCGATGCGCTGCCGGACGGCGAAGCCTACGCGACCCTGCAGGCCCTCGCGCGCCGCCACGGCGTGTTCATCCACGCGGGCTCCATGCTGGAGCGGCTGCCGGGCGGGGAACGCATCGGCAACACGACCGTGGCGTTCGACCGGGGCGGGCGCGAGGTGGCGCGCTACCGCAAGATCCACCTCTTCGACATCACGGCCCCGGACGGCACGGAATATCGCGAAAGCGCGTCCTTCGCGCCGGGCGATGCCGTCGCGACCTACGATTGCGAGGGCGTCACGGTCGGCTGCTCGATCTGCTACGACATCCGCTTCCCGTTCCTGTACCAGGCCCTGGCGGACCGCGGCGCGACCCTCATCGCCGTGCCGGCGGCGTTCACGATGCAGACCGGCAAGGACCATTGGGAGGTGCTGCTGCGCGCCCGCGCGATCGAAACGGAATGCTACGTGGCGGCGGCGGCCCAGACCGGGACGTTCGCGCAGGGCGGGCAGACCCGCACCACCTACGGCCATTCCATGCTGGTCGACCCCTGGGGGCTGGTGACGGCGCGGGCCAGCGACGGGGTCGGCACGGTGGCGGGCCGGGTGGAGCCCGAGCGGGTCGAGCGGGTGCGGGCGATGATCCCGGTCATGCGGCACCGGCGGGACATGCCGCGGGGGTGAAGCGGGGCGCCGCCGAGTCCCGGCTCGCCCCCGTATCTGACCACCGCCTCGTTCGCGTCCAGACCCTCCACTTCGCCCGTCTCAGAACCCGCGAGGCGACGCCGTCGAGACAGAAGCGATGTCTTCTCCCGAGGTGTTCGATGGGTATCGCATACGATCATCAGGGGACGTGATGGGTGGGCTTGGGCCGCCGTGGCACTGTGCCTCGCCTCAGTTCGGTTTAGAGCCTGACTCAAAAGCCTACGGCCGCGCGAGTCGCCGGATGCCGAACTGGATGGCAGCGAGCGTGACGAAGGCCA
>NZ_QYBB01000002.1 GCF_004137685.1 Lichenibacterium minor
AAGGACCAGAACGCGATGAATTTGGAAACGTGACCGTCGGAGCAGTTCTCTCGCAGCGCCGAAGCGCCGTGCCCGGCCAAAGCCGGACCGCAAGGACCCCGCCGTCCACGTTTCTCTTTCTTCCGATGAAATTGTCAAACAGCGGCGGGCACGCCCGAAGGCCACCCCAAACGTCAAGGCCAGCGCATAACGCCGGACGAGGGAGACGACGACACGCCCGGCAAACCCTGCCGGGACATGAACTCCTGAGACAAACTCGGAAGCGTCGAAACCCGCGGGCCGCTCATCAGCAGCGCCGCCGTCGATGAACGCTGTATAGGGCACCCCACGGAGACCCGTCAACGCCGAAATTCACAAAACTGCAAAAATCGAAAGCACCCCAGCCGATGCCCGCCCAGGGCCTCCGCAGCCCCCGGCAGACAGCAGGGAATCGGCCCACCTCCCCTGCCCCGACCCGATCGCCCTGCCCCGCGACCCACCGGGGCGACGCCCGCCGGCCCGGAACGAGAAAAGGTGCCGCTCGTCGAGCGACGCCTTCATGGTCGTCCGGCCGGTCGCGGCCCGGCTGCGCCGGATCGGGAAGCGATCAGCCGTTCAGGAAGCAGCGATGGCCGTAGGGGCCGGGGTGGGTGCCGGGGGGGCACAGGCGCGGCGTCGCGCAGCCGCCGAGCGACAGGCAGGTCATGAAAAGGGCGAGCAAGGCGACACAAAGCTTCATGGTGGTCTCGCGAACAGTCGGTCGAGGGCGTCCCGGTCCGTCGATGCCAGGGAAACCATAACGAAAGCGGAATCGAGGTCTCCCCTCCCCCGCAGCCGCGGCGGGACGACGCGCGCCCGTCACGGAGCCGCCCCTCCCCTGCCCTGCCCACCGGCAGCGAAACGGCGGATCAGCCAGGAGCGGAACAGCACGACGGCCTCGTCGAGGTCCTCGGGCGCGGTCACGAGGTAGTAGCCGTAACCCGACGCCAGCCGCGCGCCGAAGGGCGCCACCAGCCGCCCCGCCGACAGGTCGTCGCGGAACAGCATGGGATCGGCCAGCGCCAGGCCTTCGCCCGACAGCGCGTATTGGACGGCGAGCTGCGCCGTGTCGAAGACGAGCCCGCGGTCGACGGCGAGGTCGGGGCGACCGGCGGCGCGCGCCATCAGCTCCCACATGTGCCCGTGCGCCCGGCCGCCGAGGCGCACGTGCAGCGGGTCCTGCCGGGCGACCAACGACGGCAGGTCGACCGGCCCTTCACCCAACGCCGCCGGCGAGCACAGCACCGTCAAGCGCTCCATCCACAGGAGGTCGTTGATGGCGTCCGTGACGCGGGGCTCGGAATACACGATCGACAGCCCGGCCTCGGCGTCGCCGCCGGCGACCGAGCGGGACGCGACCTCGATCGACAGCGCCGGGTGCTCGGCCCTGAAGTCGCGCAGGATGGGGATGGCGAGCTGCGCCGCGAAGGTGGGCGGCATGGCCACGCGCAGCATGCGGCGGGGGGCGCCGCGCTCCTCGATGATGTCGCCGAGCGCGCCGTCGAGCCGGTCGAAGCTGCGCGTGACGACGGGGAGGAGATGGCGGCCGGCCTCGGTCAGCACGAGCTGCTGGTGGCGACGCTCGAACAGCGGCAGGCCGACGAACTTTTCGAGCACGCTGACGTGCCGGCTGACCGCGCTCTGCGCGACGGTGAGCTTCGCCGCCGCGGCGGTGAAGCTGCCGAGCTGGCCGGCGGCCTCGAAGGCGCGGAGCGCGTTCAAAGGCAGCCATTGGCGGTCCATGGTGCGCGGGCTGCCGGGACGCGACTTCAAGGAGGCCTCCGATCCGGGCCTCGGCGGAACGGAACCTGCGGCGGTTCCCGGCCCGGATGCCCGGGACGATTTGATCAGATCGGCGCCACGATGGCGATCATCACGGTCGCGGCCAGGACGACGGCGGTCGCCGCGATGCCGATCCGGTTGCTGGCGAGGGCGAGGTCCCGGGCCGCCGTCCTCAGCGGGGAAGCGCCGGTGTCGTGGATGTTGCGCATCAGGTGGGCTCGGCTGGCGGGATCGGAAGGGCCGCCGACGGCGGGGCTCCTGCACCGAACCGCCATTCCGACGCTTTTGTGCCATGAAACTTAATTTACAAACCAACCGGGCGGCGGCGGCCCGCCGCTCGGCCGCCGTCCTCAGCCGACGCGCTTGCGGCGGCGCAACAGCAGCATCCAGCCGATGCCCACCAGCGCCAGGATCACCGTGGCGGTGATGAACACACCCTGGTCGGCGAGCAGGCGCGGCGCGATGGTGAGGGTGAAGGCCGCCACGACGAGCGCGATGGCGAGGCGGGTCGCCGCCACCTCGATGCCGTGGATCAGCTGGTCCATGCCCTTGATCTCGATCTCCACCGTCATCTTGCCCTGCTTCAGGCGCACCAGCATCAGGTGCACCAGGGCGGGCAGGTCGGACAGGGTGGAGAACAGGCCGGCCCCCATGCCGGCGACCTTCTTCTTGAGGCCCTCGATGGAGAACCGCGCCTTCATGTTCTGCTGCACGGTGGGGCCGGCGGCGGTGAACAGGTCGAACTCGGGGTCGAGCTGGCGCATCACGCCGTCGGCCGACACGAGGCTCTTGAACAGGATGGCGAGGTCGGTCGGCATCGAGAGGTCGTTCTCCCGCGCCATCGTCATGAAGTCGGTCAGCACCTGGGCGAGGTTGAGGCTCGCGCCCGAATGGCGCTGCACGAAGCCGTGGGCGGCGCCGTCGAGCTTGGCGAGGTCGGGTGCGCTGTTGCCGCTCCAGTCGATCAGCACCGCCATCAGCCCGTCGGCGTTCTGCCCCAGCATGGCGCCGATCATCATCAGCAGCTGGTCGCGCCGCTTCTGCGACAGGCGGCCGATCATGCCGAAATCGATGAAGCCGATGCGGTTGCCCGACAGCGCCAGCAGGTTGCCGGGGTGCGGGTCGGCGTGGAACATGCCCTCGATCAGCGCCATCTGCAGGAAGGCGTCGGTGCCCTTCTGGGCGAGGAGCGGCTTGTCGTAATGGCCGGCGTCGAGCCGGGCGTGGTCGGTCAGCGGGATGCCGTGCAGGAATTCCTGCACCAGCACGCGCTCGGTGGTGTGTTCCCAATGAATCTTGGGGAACACGATGTCCTCGCGGTCGGCGAACATGGCCGCCAGCATCTCGCAGTTGCGAGCCTCGTTGACGAGGTCGAGCTCGCCGTTGATGCCGGACGCGAGGTGGCGCATCTGTTCCTGCGGCTTGTAGCGCGCGATCTCGGGCCATTCGCGCTCGACGATGCGGGCGCCGTTGCTCATCAGGCGCAGGTCGGCCTCGATGATCTGGCGCAGGCCCGGGCGCAGCACCTTGACGATGACCTCCTCGCCGGTCTTCAGCCGCGCCCAGTAGACCTGGGCGATGGAGGCCGAGGCGATCGGGGTGTGGTTGAACTCCGCGAAGACGAGGTCGGGCGGGCCGCCGAGGTCCTCCTCGAGCTGCGGGCGGATCTTCTCCCACGGCACGGGCGACACCTGGCTGTGCAGGCGGCCGAGCTCGTCCGTCCATTCGGGTCCGAGGAGGTCCGAGCGGGACGCCAGGATCTGGCCGAGCTTGATGAAGGTGGGGCCCAGCGCCTCGATGGCGCGGCGGGCGCGCTGGGGCGGCGACAGCCGCGCCACGTTGGGGAAGGACGCGTTGCGGGCCGCCATGCGGGCGATGGCCTGCAGCCCCAGCCGGTCCACGACCTTGTTGAAGCCGAAGCCGATGAGCACGCCGGCGATGACGAAGAGGCGGCGGCGATCGCGCGCGGCCACGAATGCGGTCTTGAACATGCGCTCGGACTAGGCCTCGACTGCGGTGAGGGTGTGACGGGTCGGGTGCGGTGCAACACCCCCGCCCGCCGTCGTTACGCGAAGTCGCGGGCGGGGACGATGTTCCATCCCGGCCGCCGTCCCGCGCGCCCGTCGCTTGCCGCCGCGCCGCGCCCGGTGCATGAGCAGCGCTCGGGATCGACCGGGAGCCTCCATGACGCCGCCGCGCAGTTCGGGCCACCACGGCCATCCGGCCGAGGGGGCGCCCCGCGACCCCGGCCTCAAGATCGTGAGCTGGAACCTGCTGCGCACCGTGGGCGCCTCGCTCGACGACGTCGTGGCGCTGATCGGGCGCGAGAAGCCCGACCTCATGCTGATGCAGGAGGCGACGAGCCGCTTCAACGACCTGCCGGAGCGCATCGGCGGCCATTACGCCTGGGCGCCGCTGCCCGGCCGCATCCACGGCCTGGGCATGTGGAGTCCCCTGCCCTGGCACGCCGTGCCGTCAGTCACGCCGCTGCCGCCGGGCTCGCTGGTCCAGCGCGTGTGCCAGATCGTCGAGATCGGCGGGTTCGGCATCGCCAACGTCCACCTGTCGCACGGGCAGCGGCTGAACCGCCGGCAGCTGCGCGCCATCGCGCTGCACCTGCCCGAGCGGGCCGCCGTGCTGGGCGACTTCAACCTGGTGGGGCCCTGCCTGATCCGCGGGTTCCGGGACGTCGGCCCCCGCCGGCCGACCCACATGATGGGCGAGATCGTCCCCGTGCGGCTCGACCGCTGCCTCGCGCGCGGCCTCGCCTGCGCGGAAGCCCGCGTGCTGCCGCGCACGACCTCCGACCACCGCCCCATCGCGGTCCGGCTCGTCCCGGCGGAGGCGGGCGCGGAAGCGCCGCGCCACGTCGTCAGATATAAGGCAGCAGCAGACGGAGTGCGGCGTCGCGCAGCTTCACTGGCAGGCTTCGCGCGGAAAGGTCGCGGTGCTTCAGCTTCGTCTTCTGGTGCGCCGTCATGAAGCCGTCGAGCTCGAGCGCCAGCGCCTCGTCGTAGATCTCGACGTTCATCTCGAAGTTCAGGCGCAGGCTGCGCATGTCCCAGTTGGAGCTGCCCACGAGGCTCCACTGCTTGTCGACCACCATCAGCTTGGAATGGTTGAACGGCGCCGGACCGAGCCAGAAGCGCACCCCGGCCTCGATCAGCGGCGCGATGTGGGCCCGCATGGCGAGGTCGATGAAGCGGTGGTCCGAGCGCTGCGGCACGATGATGTCGACCCGCACGCCCCGCAGCGCCGCCAGCGTCAGGGCCGACACCGTTTCGGCCCCGGGCAGGAAATAGGGCGTCATCACCTTGACCGAGTGCTGCGCGCAGGCGCAGGCCTCCATCAGCACGGAGCGGATCTTTTCCAGGTCCTGGTCGGGGCCCGACGTGATGACGCGGGCGAGGATCTCGCCGGCTTCCGTCTCGTCGGGGTCGGGGAACCAGCGCTCGCCCTCGATGTCCTCGTCCGTCGCGAAGTGCCAGTCGTGCGCGAACACGTCGAGGAGCTGCGTCACCACCGGGCCTTCGAAGCGGAAATGGGTGTCCGCCACGGGGTGCTTCGGGCGCTGGGCGACGAGGTTCTGGTCCGAAATGTTCATGCCGCCGGTGAAGCCGACGGTGCCGTCCACGACCAGCAGCTTCTTGTGGCTGCGCAGGTTGAGGAAGGGCATGCGCCACGGCAGCACCGAATGCATGAACTGGGCGGCGGGCACGCCCATGCGGTCGAGCCGGCGCTTGATGGGCGAAAAATAGCCCGAGCCGATGCCGTCGACCAGCACCCGCACCGCGACGCCGCGGTTCTGCGCGTCGAGGAGCGCGCGCGCGAAGCGGTCGCCGATGCCGTCGTCCCGCATGATGTAGCTCGACAGCGCGATGCTGCTGCGGGCCCCCGCGATGGCGTCCAGCATGGCCGGGTAGCACGCGTCGCCGTCGTGGAAGACCGCCACGGCGTTGCGGCGCTCGGCCTTGCGGTTGGTGATGCGCCGCACGGCGCGCTCCAGCGCCGCGAAGGGGTCGGGGAGCTCGTGGACGGGGTGTTGGTCGGCGGGGGGGCGGCGGGGCGCCCGGGCGGTGCGGGCCTTCTGGGCGCGGCGCACCACGCGGTTGATGCCGAACATGAAGTAGAAGAGCGCCCCCCACACCGGCGCGATGAAGGCGAAGCCGATCCAGGCCGTGGCGGCCGCGACCTCGCGCTTGTGCAGCAGCACGTGGACCGTCACCCCCACGGCGAGGATCAGCCCGACGGGGGTCGCCGCGGGCCCGAGCACGCGGTCGACGTCGGCCAGCAGCCATTCGGCGTCGTCGGGGATCAGCAGCGGCGGAGGTCCTGATGCGATTCGGCGCGGGGACCACCCCCGCGCGCGACGCCTTCTAAGCAGACATTCGTGTGTCGGCCCAAGAATGTCTGCTTCTCCTCACAGGGAAAGATGGCAGGATCGCGTGGGCGAGCCCGCGCGATCCTGCTTGGCACCGCCCGGATGCCGGCGCCGTGGCGGCGCTCAGCCATCGAACGCCTCGTCGCCGTGATCCGGCCCGCGCGACACGTGGGCGTCGTGGAAGCGGTCGCCGCAGTGCTGCAGCAGGGCCTGGAGCATGGCGCCGTGCAGCTCGGCGAAGCAGAATCGCCGATCGCAGCGCTTGTCGATGAAATGCAGGTTCAGCCGCAGCCCGTCCCCCAGCGCGACCGGGTTGAAGAAGGCGGCATAGTGCCAGTGCGGCACGTCGTGGAAATAGTTGCCGAAGCGGTCGACCGTCCAGGAGGCGACCTCCCGGGCGGCGATCAGGCCGTTGAAGCGCGCCGCGAGCGCGTGGGGATCGTCGGTGCGCAGGAAGATCGACATGGGAGCTCCGGGACGGCGGGGATCGCCGCAGCCGTGACGCCCCGCCCCCGCACAAGGTTGCAGGGCGCGCCACGGCACCGGAACCCGCCGCGGGCGTTGGAGGCCGGAGGCCGCCCGGGCGGCGGACAGGAGCGATCACCATGGCACTCGACATCAAGCGCGTCGGCGGGACCAGCCTCCAGGTCGAGAACGCGACGGGCCACTGGATCATCTTCACGCTCGACGAGCTGCGCTCGCATTCCACCCTGCTCCGCGCCGACAGCGTCGAGGGCGAACCCGCCCTGCCCGGCCAGGACGCGGAGCTCTTCGTCTGGGCGGCCTTCGCGGCGGCGCGCGGCTACGCGGTCGAGCACGGCCTCATCGCAGCAAGCTGAACAAGAACTGAACAGTACCGACGGACCGCCTCGAAGCAGATCCGGATATTTGTGACGGAGAGACCGCGCTCTGCCGAACTAAACCACCGCGGCGGAGGTTGCATGTGCAGAGCTTTCACGACAGGATGCGTTCGGCCCCGACGACCGACCGGCGTCCTGCGCCGTCGCACCTCCCCCGCGGCGCTGACCCGGACGCCTCGACGCCATGACCCTCGCAGCCCCCCTCGGTCTCCTCCTGTCCCTCGCGCTGACCTCGGCGGCCCTGGCGGGTGCGAACGACGTCAGCCCGGAGCTGCGCCAGCGCGCCCTCGACACCTGTTCGGGGGATGCGATGCGGCTGTGCCCCTGTCGATGAGCGACGAGGCTTCGGCGGTGTCCTGCCTGGCGAGCAAGCGCCCGCAGCTCACCCCGTCCTGTCGTGTCGTCTACGACCAGGTGGCGCGCGTCCTCAAGCGGTGAGGCTCGTCCCGCGGCACCGGAAACCCGCCTCGCCGAGCGGCTCCCCTCGCCGCGGCACGACGGGCCTGGTCCATGCCGCTCAGTCGACGAGATGGTCGGACAGGTGGACCTCCATCCTGGCGGCCAGCCAATCCAGAAAGCGGGACTTCCTCGGATCTTCCTGAAAGGGCCGCCTCGACAGCCCCACATACCGGGTCCCGTCCCGCCTGAAGGGGCGGACGACGGCCAGCCGCCCCGACGCGAGATCGGCCTCCAGCATGTGGATCGACGCGACCGCGATGCCCTGACCGGCCGCGGCTGCCTCCAGGGCCAGATAGAAGTGTTCGTAGACGACATCGGTCGATCCGGACACTTCGGGCACCTCCGGCTTCCAACGGTCCCAGGCATCCGGGCGCGATGCCGTGTGGAGGGCCGAGACGCAGGCATCGAGCCGGAGGCGGGGTGAGCAGACGAGGCCCACGGCTTCCTCTGCGAGGAGCCTGGAATGGATCCCCGGCGCCAGCTGGAAATCGTCGCGCCGCACCGCGAGGTCGACGTGGTGCCGGCGGAAGTCGATCCTGCCACCCGCCGCCAGGAGGCAGATGTCGAGGCCGGTCTCCCGCTTCAGTTCGGCGATGTTCGGGATGAGGAGCTTGAGGCAGAGCGTCGGCTCGCAGGACACGACGAGGGGCGGCGCGATCTCGCTTCTCCTGAAATCCAAGATCGCGTCCTCGATCTCCGCGAAGATCGACGATAGCCGCCCGGCGAGCCATCGCCCTTTCTGGGTCAGCACCACGGTCCTGTTGCGCCGATGGAACAGCTGCTCTCGGAGATCCGCTTCCAGGTTTTTGATCTGCTTGCTCACGGCTCCCTGGGTGACGTTGAGTTCCTGTGCGGCTCGGATGAAGCTTTCGTGACGAGCCGCGGCCTCGAAGACCCGCAAAGTGCTCAATTGCGGCAAGCGCGCGGTTGTCCTTTCCGGTCGGCTCATCGTTGAGTTCCCCTCATCCCTATCGATGAGTTTTTTTGACTTATGATGTCGGCATTTCTCATCCGCTGATAGCACGCCGCCTATGGGCGGCAATGAGAGATTTCGAGAGCAGCGAACATGACGATCAACGATCTCACCGACGTGGGCGCTCCTTCGTCGTCCAATGACGCCATGAAGACTGGACGACACCTGGCGAATCAGTATTTCGCCTTCATCGGCCCATCGGAGTTTTTCGACCTGATCGACGATGGCGGAGCCGATGACAAGGCCATCGAACACTTCATAGGATCTCGGAACGACCTGAAGCCGGACACCGACATGGCCGATGGAGGAACCGGCCGCCTTCGTCGCCGTGCTATCCTCACCGCGGAAGCGAGCGGCGGCGCGGTCCGTCTGGAGCCGCACGGGCCTCATCACCAGACGGCGACCTGTCATCGCCTGAACGGCGGCATCGAGCGTCACGTCGCCCCGATCGCGGGCGGGCCATCGCGACATCCTCGTCGTGACCTTTCGCTGCAACTGACCCCGAGGCCGGTCCCCCGGCCGACCGCTACACCCCTCCGGAAGGCCGCGACGCCGTGAACCAGATCGCCATGATCGCCGCCGTGACGTGGCTGGCGGTGCTCAGTCCCGGCGCCGATTTCGCCGTCGTCTCCAGGAACAGCTGCCTGTATGGCCGCCGCGCGGGCCTGGCATCGTCGGTCTGCATCTCGATCGCCTGCTGGTTCCACGTCGCCTACGCGGTGTTCGGCATCGCGGTCCTGCAACGCATCGCCCCTGACGCGCTCGGGATGATCCGCTTCGCCGGCGCGGGCTACCTCGCCTATGTCGGCGTCTCGACCGCGCTTCGCCCGGCGCAGGCCTTCGACGCGGGAAGCGGCGTCGCGTCGCGTTCGATCGGGCGCGACCTGGCGAACGGCATCCTGACCAACGGGCTCAATCCCAAGACCTCGATCTTCGTGGTCAGCCTCTACAGTCAGTTCATCGGCCGCGACAGTTCGCTCGCGTATCAGCTGGCTTGGGGCCTGTTCATCTCGCTGTCCCATCTCGGGTGGTTCAGCGTCGTCGCGGTGTTCCTGTCCCGGCCGGGCGTCCGCCGAGCGGTGATGCGGCGCCAGGGCCTGTTCAACGGCATCATCGGTGTCATCCTGGTCGCGCTCGGCCTGTCCCTCCTCGTCCTGGACCTCGGTGGGAGACACGGCTCGTGACGGGCAAGCCCCATGCCTGCGTGGACCTCGAAGGGGTTCCGGCCCCCGGGATATGGCCGTTCCTGGCGGATCGTCTCGGCATCGCGGCACTGCGGCCGACCACGCGGGAGGTGGGTGACGATCGCGCCCTCATGGAGCAGCGGATCGCCGCGTTGCGGCGGCTCGGGATCACGCTCGCGCGCGTGCTCGCGATCGTTTCCGATCTCCATCCATTCCCGGGGGCGGTCGATGTCCTGAAACACCTCGCGAGCGTCGCCCGGGTGGTGATCGTCACGGACTCGTTCGATCCCATGAACCGAGCGCTGCTGGATCGACTGCCGTCCGACGCCGTGCTCTGCCACAGCTTCACCCACGACGAGGCGGGGCTGGTCCGAGGCATGGCGTTCTGGAACGCGCTCGAAGGCAAGCATCTTTGCTTCGACCGGTTCGCGACCGACGGGTCGCGGACGCTGGCCGTGGGCGATGCCTTGAACGACCTGTCGATGATCCGCCGGGCCAGCGTCGGGGTGCTGTTCAGGCCACCCGCCGTCACACTGGAGAAGGCAGGTGATGTCGCGGTCGCCCACGACGATGCCGACATCCTGTCGCGCTTCCGCCCGCGGCCGGCCGCGGGCTGAGGTGGCCTCCGGCAGATGCGGCGGGCCGCCGCCCGAGCCGCCGAGCGCGCGGACGGGCGGGCGGGCCCGCGCGCCTCCGCTTCGCGGCACCGCGCAGGCCGTGGAGCGTCCGAAGGCGGGGAAGGCATCCTTAACCGCCGTGCTGTTCCCTGCGCGGGGCGAAGCGCCGTCCATGCGCCGGGACAAGTCGGCCGACCTGATGTAAACCGCGAAACAGCGCCCATCGGGCGATCTCGTTCGGTTCCATTCGACGGCTGATGATGTTCAACGACCGCTACCACGCAGGCGAATCCGAGGCCCATTGGCAGGCCGTGTGGGCGGAGCGCCGCTGCTTCGAGGCCTCGAACGCCGACCCGCGGCCGAAATATTACGTGCTGGAGATGTTCCCCTACCCGTCGGGGCGCATCCACATGGGCCATGTGCGCAACTACGCCATGGGCGACGCGGTGGCGCGCTTCCGCCGCGCCAAGGGCTTCAACGTCATCCATCCCATGGGATGGGACGCCTTCGGCCTGCCGGCCGAGAACGCCGCGATGCAGAACAAGCGGCACCCGGCGGAGTGGACCCACAAGAACATCGACACGATGCGGGCGCAGCTGAAGAGCATGGGCCTGTCGATCGACTGGGCGCGCGAGGTCGCGACCTGCGACCCCTCCTATTACAAGCAGCAGCAGCGCATCTTCCTGGCCTTCCTGGAGGCCGGCCTGGCGCAACGCAAGACGTCCAAGGTCAACTGGGACCCGGTCGACAACACCGTGCTGGCCAACGAGCAGGTGGTGGACGGGCGCGGCTGGCGCTCGGGCGCCGTCGTCGAGCAGCGCGAGCTGACCCAGTGGTTCCTCAAGATCACCGACTACGCGCAGGAGCTCTACGACGGGCTCGACACCCTCACCGAGTGGCCCGACAAGGTGCGCCTGATGCAGCGCAACTGGATCGGCCGCTCCGAAGGCCTGACGATCCGCTGGCAGCTCGACCCCGCGACCGTGCCCGCCGGCGAAACCGAACTCAGCGCCTACACCACCCGGCCCGACACGCTGTTCGGCGCGAGCTTCCTCGCGGTCGCGGCCGACCACCCGCTGGCCAGGGCCGCGGCCGCGAAGGACGCGGACCTCGCCGCCTTCATCGACGATTGCCGCAAGCTCGGCACCTCCGTGGCGGCGCTGGAGACGGCCGAGAAGAAGGGCTACGACACCGGAATCCGGGCGCGCCACCCCTTCGACCCCGCCTGGGAGCTGCCCGTCTACGTCGCCAATTTCGTGCTGATGGACTACGGCACCGGCGCGATCTTCGGCTGCCCGGCGCATGACGGGCGCGACCTCGACTTCGCGCGGCTGAAGGGCCTGCCGGTGACGCCCGTGGTGTGCCCGCCCGGCACCGACCCCGCCGCGCTGGAGATCGGCGACACGCCCTTCACCGAGGACGGCCGCCTCGTCAACTCGCGCTTCCTCGACGGGCTGACGGTGCCGGACGCCAAGGACGAGGTGGCGCGCCGGCTCGAAGCGGTCGACATCGGGGGCGCCCCACAGGCCACCCGCCAGGTGAACTTCCGCCTGCGCGACTGGGGCATCTCGCGCCAGCGCTACTGGGGCTGCCCCATCCCCGTGGTGCACTGCCCGTCCTGCGGCGCCGTGCCGGTGCCGACCGCCGACCTGCCGGTGACGCTGCCCGAGGACGTCGACTTCGACGCGCCCGGCAACATGCTGGACCGCCACCCGACCTGGAAGAACGTCCCCTGCCCGGCCTGCGGCGCCGCGGCCCGGCGCGAAACCGACACGATGGACACGTTCGTCGATTCGTCCTGGTACTTCGCCCGCTTCACCGACCCGTGGAACGACGCGGCCCCGACGACGCCGGGGGTCGCCGACCGCCTGCTGCCGGTCGACCAGTATATCGGCGGCGTCGAGCACGCGATCCTGCACTTGCTGTATTCGCGCTTCTTCACCCGCGCGATGAGCCGGGTGGGCCTGCTCAACCTCGACGAGCCGTTCCGCGGGCTCTTCACCCAGGGCATGGTGGTGCACGAGACCTACAAGGGGCCGGACGGCGCCTGGGTCAGCCCGGAGGAGATCCGCATCGAGGGCGCGGGCGGCGAGCGCCGCGCCGCGCTGCTGTCCTCGGGCGCCCCCGTCGCCATCGGGGCGATCGAGAAGATGTCGAAGTCCAAGCGCAACGTCGTCGACCCCGACGACATCATCGGCTCCTACGGGGCCGACACGGCGCGCTGGTTCATGCTGTCCGACAGCCCGCCGGACCGCGACGTCATCTGGACCGAGGAAGGCGTGCAGGGCTCGGCCAAGTTCGTCCAGCGCCTGTGGCGGCTGGTGGGCGAGCTGAAGCGCGCCGCCGCGGGCGAGCCGGGCGCCGCGACGGCCCAGACGCCGGACGACGAGGCGCGGGCGCTCGACGTGCGGAAGAGCGCCCACCGGGCGCTGATCCGCGTCGAGGAGGACCTGGAGCGGCTGCGCTTCAACCGCTGCGTCGCCCACGTCTACGAGCTGGCCAACGCGCTGTCGGCGTCCATCGCGTCGACCGAGGCGCCGGTGGCCCCGGGTTCGGCGCTGGCCCGCGCCTTCGGCGAAGCGGCCGGGTTCCTCGTGCAGGCGATCGGCCCCTTCATGCCGCATCTCGCGGAAGCCTGCTGGGCGGAGCTGGGCCACGCCACGCCCGTGGCCGAAACGCCCTGGCCCGCGGCCGACCGCGCGCTGGTGGTCGAGAACACGATCGTGCTGCCGGTGCAGATCAACGGCAAGCGCCGCGCCGAGGTGACGGTGCCGCGCGACGCCGACGCGAAGGCGGTCGAGGCCGCGGCGCTCGGCTCCGACACGATCGTGCAGGCGCTCGACGGGCGCACGCCCAAGAAGGTCATCGTGGTCCCGGGAAGGATCGTCAATGTCGTGGTCTGAGCGCCTGCCGTCCCGCCTTCTGGCCTCCGTCCTGCTCGCCGGTGCGGCGGCCGGGCTGGCGGGATGCGTGACGCCCCTCTACGCCAGCCGCGGGGGCGCGCTCGGCGCGGACCTCCGCGCCGTCGCGGTCGACCCCGTGCCGGACAAGCTCGGCCACTACCTGCGCGACGAGCTCATCACCGACCTGAACGGCACGGGGGCGAAGCCCGCGCCGCGCTTCCGCCTGCAGCTCGCCACCACCGAGCGCGTGCAGACGGCGCTGATCGACATCACCACCCAGCGCGCCCAGGACGCCAGCGTGGTGACGGACGTGACCTGGACGCTGCTGCCCATCGAGGGCGGCCCCCCGCTCGCCACGGGCAAGACGACGAGCTTCGCCACCTACGACCGCTCGTCGCAGCGCTTCGCCAACATCCGCGCGGCGCGCGACGCCGAGATCCGCGACGCCAAGACCCTGGCCGACCAGATCACCACGCAGGTGGCCGCCAAGATCGGCACGCTCCCGCCCGCGCGGTGACGGCTGCGGCATGAGCGCGCCGCCGTTCAACCGGCGGCGGGCTCGCCGCGTTCCCCGCGCGGAAGCCCGAGGAGCCCGCCATGTCGACCACCACCAAGAAGACCGACCCCGAACTCTGGGAAAAGGTGAAGGAGGAGGTCACGGAAGGCGACAAGGGCGGCCAGCCCGGCCAATGGTCCGCCCGCAAGGCCCAGATGGCCGTGCAGGAATACAAGCACGAAGGCGGCGGCTACGAGGGGAAGAAGTCGGAGGACAACCACCTCGTGCAGTGGGAGCGCGAGGACTGGGGCACGAAATCCGGCCACCCCAGCGGCGAAACCGGCGAGCGCTACCTGCCGGAGGAAGCGCGAAACCACCTGACGGCGGAGGAATACCGCCGCACCTCCGACAAGAAGCGGCGCGACACGAAGAAGGGCCGGCAGCATTCCGCCCAGCCGAAGGACGTGGCCGAGAAGACCGCCGCGGCGCGCCACCACGACGGCGGGGACGAGAGCAAGGCGGACCTCTACAGGCGGGCCCAGGAGAAGAACATCCCCGGCCGCTCCAAGATGAACAAGCAGCAGCTCCGGGACGCCTTGAAGGGCTGAAGGGCGATCGCCCGCCGCGGCGGCCGGACCCGCGGGGATCCCGGGGCGCGCTCCCCCGCCTCCGGGCCCGTCGACGGAGCGCATCCCGCCCCGTCGCGCGCCGGCCCCCGAACCGTGGGCCCGCCGCTGGAGTCCGAGAAAAACCTATTTTATGGTCTGCGCAGACCTGCTATGCATCGGTGAAAGAGAGGGTCGGCGAACGACCTCCACGCGCATCGAAAACGCCCAGGGGAGGGTCACCATGAACACCAAACTGTTGCTGTCGACCGCGGTCGCCAGCGTCGCGCTGCTCGGCGCTTCCGCCCACGCCGCCGACAAGATGACGGTCGGCTTCTCGCAGATCGGTTCGGAATCCGGCTGGCGTGCCGCCGAAACCTCGGTCACCAAGCTCGATGCCAAGAAGCTCGGCGTCGACCTCAAGTTCTCCGACGCCCAGCAGAAGCAGGAGAACCAGATCAAGGCCGTCCGTTCCTTCATCGCCCAGGGCGTCGACGCGATCTTCATGGCGCCCGTGGTGGCGACGGGCTGGGACCCGGTGCTGAAGGAAGCCAAGGAGGCCAACATCCCGGTCATCCTGCTCGACCGCACCATCGACACCCAGGACCCGAGCCTCTACCTCACCGCCGTCGGCTCGGACACGGTCCACGAGGGTGCCGTCGCGGGCGACTGGCTGGTGAAGACCGCCGCCGGCAAGGCGTGCAACGTGGTCGAGATCGAGGGCACCGTCGGCTCCTCGCCCGCCACGAACCGCAAGAAGGGCTTCGCCGACGCCCTCGCGGGCCACGACAACGTCAAGGTCATCCGCTCCCAGACCGGCGACTTCGTCCGCGCCAAGGGCAAGGAGGTGATGGAAAGCTTCCTCAAGGCGGAGAACGGCGGCAAGGCCATCTGCGCCGTCTACGCCCACAACGACGACATGGCGGTCGGCGCCATCCAGGCCATCAAGGACGCGGGGCTCAAGCCCGGCAAGGACATCCTGGTCGTGTCGATCGACGGCGTGCCGGACATCTTCAAGGCCCAGATGGCGGGCGAGTCCAACGCGTCCGTCGAGCTGACGCCCGACATGGCCGGCCCGGCCTTCGCGGCCCTCGCCGCCTTCAAGAAGGACGGCACGAAGCCGCCCCACTTCATCCAGACCGAGTCGAAGCTGCTTCTGCCCGACACGGCGAAGGCCGAATACGAGAAGAAGAAGGACCTCGGCTACTGATCGGCGGTCCGGCCCGACGGGCCGGGTCGATCGGCCGACGCGGCCCCGCGCCGCACGGGCGGCGCGGCGGCGAGGGGGTCGCCGGCATCCCCGCCGCCCGGCACGGGATGTCGGGCCGGCCCCGCGGGGCCGGCGCTTCCGCGATCCGACGGCGACGCAGTCCCGCGCCGCCGTCCCGCGTCCGGGTGGGTGGCGATGACGGATGACACGCGAAGCGCGGGGGCCGCGCCGGTGCTGCTGGTGCGCGGGCTGTGCAAGGACTTCCCGGGCGTGAAGGCGCTCGACGGGGTGGATTTCACCCTGCGGGCCGGCGAGGTCCACGCCCTGCTCGGCGAGAACGGCGCCGGCAAGTCGACCCTGATCAAGACCGTGACGGGCGTGCTGCAGCGGGACGGGGGCTCGGTCAGCGTCGCGGGCCGCGAGATCCACCCGAAGGGCCCGGCCGACGCGCTGGCGGCGGGCATCGGCACCGTGTACCAGGAGGTCAACCTCCTGCCCAACCTGTCGGTGGCCGAAAACCTGTTCATCGGCCGCCAGCCGCGCCGCTTCGGCCTGGTCGACACGGGCGGCATCCGGCGCCGCGCGACCGGCATCATGCGCCGCTACGGCGTCGACATCGACGTGCGGCGCTCCCTGTCCGACTTCTCCGTCGCGATCCAGCAGATCGTCGCCATCGCCCGCGCCGTCGACCTGTCGGCGGGCGTGCTGATCCTCGACGAGCCCACCGCGAGTCTCGACGCCCGCGAAGTCGACCAGCTCTTCGAAACCATGCGGGGGTTGACGGCGCGCGGCATCGGCATCGTCTTCGTCACCCACTTCCTCGACCAGGTCTACGCCGTCGCCGACCGAATCACGGTCCTGCGCAACGGCCGCCTCGTGGGCACGCGGGACGCGGCCGACCTGCCCCGCCTCGACCTCGTGTCGATGATGCTCGGGCGCGAGCTCGAGCGGGCCACCCACCTCGCCCGGCCGGAGCGCCCGGCCGCCGAAGGGCGCGCGCCCTTCGTGTCCTTTCGCCGCTACGGCCGCCGGGGCCAGGTCGAACCCTTCGACCTCGACGTCGCGCGCGGCGAGATCGTCGGGGTCGCGGGCCTGCTCGGCTCGGGCCGCAGCGAGACCGCCAAGCTGGCCTTCGGCGCCGAACGGGCCGACAGCGGCGAGGTCCGGGTGGACGGCGCGCCCGTGCGCCTCGCCAGCCCCCGCGACGCCGTGGCGCTGAGGTTCGGCTTCTGCCCGGAGGAGCGCAAGACCGAGGGCATCGTCGGCGACCTGTCGGTGCGCGAGAACATCGTGCTGGCGCTTCAAGCGCAGCGGGGCTGGCTGAGCCGCCTCACGCGCGCCGAAGGGGACCGCATCGCCGACGAGTTCATCCGGCGGCTCGACATCCGCACGCGTGACGCCGAAACCCCCATCCGCCTCCTGTCCGGCGGCAACCAGCAGAAGGCCGTGCTGGCCCGCTGGCTCGCCACGGCGCCGGAGTTCCTGATCCTCGACGAGCCCACCCGCGGCATCGACATCGGCGCCCACGCCGAGATCGTCCGCCTGATCGAGGACCTGTGCCGGGCCGGCATGGCGCTCCTCGTGGTGTCGTCGGAGCTCGAGGAGGTCGTCGCCTACAGCGACCGCATCCGGGTGCTCCGCGACTGCCGCCACGTCGGCGACCTCGTCGGCGACCGGGTCAGCGTGGGCGGCATCATCGAGACCATCGCGTCCGAGGCCCGCCCATGACCATCCCAGCCCGCTCCCCCACGCAGCCCGGCGCGGCCGGGCCGTCCCGCGCGCCGACCGGCGGCGGTCGCCGCCGCGCCCGGGCCTGGACCTCCGCGCTGCCGCAGCTCGTGGCCCTCGGCCTCGTCTTCGCCGCGTGCCGCCTCGCGTCGCCGCAGTTCTTCGACGTCCGGCTGCAGGACGGCCGCCTGTTCGGCAGCCTCGTCGACGTGTTCTACCGGGGCGCGCCCGTGGCGCTGCTGTCGATCGGCATGTGCGTCGTGGTGGCGGCGCGCGGCATCGACCTGTCGGTCGGCACCATCATGGCGATCGCGGGCGCGGTGGCGGCGACGCTGGTCAACGGCGGCCTCGCCTGGCCGCTCTGCGTGCTGGCGGCGCTCGGCGTGGGGGTCGCCTGCGGGCTGTGGAACGGCGTCCTGGTGTCGGTGCTGCGCATCCAGCCCATCGTGGCGACGCTGATCCTCATGGTGGCGGGGCGCGGCCTGGCGCAGCTCGTCACCGGCGGGCAGATCGTCACCTTCGACGACCGCGGGCTCATCGGCATCTCCGCCGGCACGGTGCTCGGGCTCCCGCTGCCCGTCGCCATCACGGCGGCGGTGCTGCTCGGCGCGCTGCTGCTGCTGCGCGGCACCGCCCTCGGCATGTTCCTCGAAGCGACGGGCGCCAACGCGCGCGCCAGCCACTATGCCGGCGTGGACACGCGGCTCGTGACGGTGTCGACCTACGTGGCGTCCGGCCTGTGCGCCGCCGTGGCGGGGCTGATCGCGGCCGGCGACATCCGGGGCGCCGACGCCAACAACGCCGGCCTGTGGCTCGAGCTCAACGCCATCCTGGCCGTGGTGGTGGGGGGCGGGTCGCTGCTCGGCGGGCGCTTCAGCCTGACGCGCAGCGTCCTCGGCGCGCTCATCATCCAGGCCATGGGGACCGGCATCCTGCTGTCCGGCTTCCAGCCCGAGTTCAACCTCATCGTCGAGGCCGTGGTGGTCATGGCCGTGCTGCTGGCGCAGTCGCCGCCCGCCGCCCGCCTGGCGAACTTCCTGCGCCCCCGGAGGACAGCATGAACGCGCGCCTTCTGCCGCTGACCGCGACCCTCGTCATCTTCGCGGCCGCCTACGCGCTCTGCATCCTGCAGTTCCCGGCCTTCGGGACCACGCGCGTGATGGGCAACCTGCTCACCGACAACGCCTTCCTGGGCATCGCCGCGGTGGGGATGACCTTTGTGATCGTTTCGGGGGGCATCGACCTGTCCGTCGGCGCCGTCATCGCCTTCGTGGGCGTGTTCCTGGCGGTGGGCATCGGGCGGCTCGGCATCCCGCCCGCCCTCGCCTTCGCGCTGGCGCTCCTCGTGGCGTCGCTGTTCGGCGCCGCCATGGGGGCCGTCATCCACGTCTTCGAGATCCCGCCCTTCATCGTGACGCTCGCCGGCATGTTCCTGGCCCGCGGCGCCAGCTCGGTCATCACCACCGAATCCGTGCCGATCGATGCCCCGCTCTACGCCCGGCTGAACGACGTCGTCGTGATGCTGCCCGGCAAGGGCCGCCTGACGCTGGTCGCCATGGTGATGCTGGCGGTCTTCGCCGCGGCGAGCCTCGTCGCCCACCGCACCCGCTTCGGCCGCAACGTCTACGCGATCGGCGGCAACCGCACCTCGGCCGAGCTGATGGGCATCCCGGTGGGCACCACGACGGTGCTGATCTACGCCTTCTCGGGGCTGTGCGCCGGCATCGCCGGCATCGTGTTCTCGCTCTACACCTCGGCGGGCTATTCGCTGGCCGCGGTGGGCGTCGAGCTCGACACGATCGCCGCCGTGGTGATCGGCGGCACGCTGCTCACCGGCGGCTCGGGCTTCGTGATGGGCACCTTCGTGGGCGTGCTCATCCAGGGCATGATCCAAACCTACATCACCTTCGACGGCACGCTGTCGAGCTGGTGGACCAAGATCGTCATCGGCCTCCTGCTGTTCGGCTTCATCCTGCTCCAACGCGGCCTCCTCGCGCTCGGCGGCCGGGGGCAGGCGCGGACCGCGCATTGACCGCCCCGCTCCTCCCCCCGGACCCCGGCCGCCGGCGCGCGTGACGCGCGATCCCGCGATCTGGTAGGTTGAATGAGGACCGTCGAAGTGTGCGGGGTGCGATGAACCAGATACAGCGTCCTCGACTGGGCCCGGCGGGGGCCGTGCGCCGGAGCCGCTCCGCGCACGACACGGCGCTGAACGCGATCGGCCGGGCCATCGTCGACGGCCGGCTGCCGATCGACTCCATCCTGCCCTCCAAGGAGGAGCTGATGGCGCAGATCGACGTGTCCCACACGACGCTGCGCGAAGCCCTCCAGACCCTCACGGCGAAGGGCATGGTGGCCGCCAAGGCGAGGGTCGGCACCCGGGTGCTGCCGGAAGCGCATTGGAGCATGTTCGATGCCGACATCCTGGCCTGGCGCCTGGAGATCGGGATGCCGACCGCCTTCATCGCGTCGCTGTTCGAGATCCGCCAAAGCCTGGAGCCGGTCGCCGCCGCGCTGGCGGCGGGGCGGCGGAGCGAGGAGGACGTCGCCAACCTCCGCCAGCTCGTCGACGTGCTCGACACCGACACGAGCGACCGCGAAACCTTCGTGGAGGCGGACGTCGCCTTCCACCAGCTCATCCTGCGCGCGTCGGGCAACCCGTTCATGCATTCCATCGCGGCGCTGATCAGCACGGCGCTTTCGGCATCCTTCGCGCTCAGCGCCCCCGCGCCGCGATCGTCGGCCGTGTCGCTCGTGAAGGGCCAGCACCTCGCGATCGTGGACGCCATCGCGGCCCAGGACCCGCAGGGCGCCAGCGACGCGATGATGACCGTCATCCGCAGGGGCTGGACGACCTATTCGGGGTTCGGCTCGACGGAACTGTCCCGCCTCACCGTGCTGTCGTTCGACCAGACCTGACGGGATCCCGCCGCCGCGGGGGACGGGCCGGCGGAACAGGCTCCGAGCCATCATGCTTAATGGACGGTTCAGCGGCGGGACCTAAGGTGACGGTGCCGGGCCGTCACCTGCCGTGGAGTCCATGCCGAGCCTCGTCCGTTTCCTGATCGTGGTGGCTGTGCTGGCAGCGTTGGCCTACGGGGCCATGCTGTCGCTCGTGTTCTTCGTGGCGCCGGTCCCGCGCCCCATGGAGCAGGCGGTCCCGGCCGCCAAGCTCAACCCGCCGAAAGCCGGGACGGCGGCGCCGTGAGCGCCCCTCCCCTCGTGCAGGTCCCCTCCCCCGGCGCGCTGCGCGACCTGTTCCTCGACATGATCGCGGCCGAGCGGGGCGCGGCCCGGAACACGCTCGACGCCTACGGCCGCGACCTCGCCGACTACCTCGGCTTCCTCGCCGAGCAGGCCGACCACCCGGTGCGGGCCGAAACCCCGCGCCTGCGGGACTACCTGCTGAAGCTCGACCGCGACGGCCTGAAGCCGTCCTCGGCGGCGCGGCGGCTGTCCGCGGTGCGGCAGTTCCACAGGTTCCTGTTCGCCGAAGGGCACCGGCCCACCGACCCCACCACGGTGCTGGAGGGCCCGAAGCGCGGCCGGCCGCTGCCGAAGGTGCTCAGCCCCGCGGAAGTCGAGCGCCTGCTCGCCGCCGCCCGCGGCGGCCTCGACGACCCGGATGCGTCGCCGATCCTGCGCTGGCGCTCGGCCCGCATGGTGTGCCTGCTGGAGCTGCTCTACGCCACGGGGCTGCGCGTGTCCGAGCTGATGGCCCTGCCCCGTTCGGCGGCCCGCGCCGCGGCGGGCAGGGTCGAGACCCTGACGGTGCGGGGCAAGAGCGGGCGCGAGCGGCTCGTCCCGCTGTCCGACCCCGCCCGTCGCGCCGTGGCGCTCTACGGCGACGCCGCCAAGGCCTTGAATGCGACGGCGGGGGCCGGGGCGTCGCTCGACGCCGGGCCCTGGCTGTTCCCGGCCGACAGCGAGCAGGGCTTCATGACGCGCCAGGCCTTCGCGCGCGACCTCAAGGCCGTGGCGGCGGCGGCCGGCATCGCCGAGGAGCGGGTAAGCCCCCACGTGCTGCGCCACGCCTTCGCGAGCCACCTGCTGCAGAACGGCGCCGACCTGCGCGTCGTGCAGGAGCTGCTCGGCCACGCCGACATCTCGACCACGCAGATCTACACCCACGTGCTCGACGAGCGCATGAAGGCCATGGTGCGCGACCTCCACCCGCTCAACGGGGGCTGACCGCCGACACCCTCAATGCGCGGTCCGCTCCAGGCGCCGGCGGACCAGGTAGAGGGCGAAGTCCAGCGCTTCCAGGATGGCGCGGTCGCCGTCCTGCTCGGCCAGCGACCGCGCCAGCAGGAGGTGGTCGGCGAGGAGGTCGCGCGGCACCGACGTCAGGGTCGAGGGCATCGGCGGCGGCGGATGGAACTCGCCCACCCGCCCTTCCGCGGCGAGGGGCGCGCGGTCGGCCGGAATCTCGGTGATCGAGCCGAGCAGGCCCAGGAAGGTGCGGTCTTCCGGGGAAAAGGACGCGACGGCGTCGTCGCTGACCCACACGCCGGCACCGCTGCGGTGGAGCAGGCGGAACCGCAGCGAACAGCCGCGGCGCGCGCGCGACGCTTCCTCGAGCGTGCGGTCCACCGTCGGGCGGTCCTCGGCGTGGACGGCGTCGAGCCAGCCCCGCCCCCTCGAACTGGCGATGTCGCGACCGGTGAAATCGGCCCATTCGGGGCTCAGATGGAGGACGTTCATCGACGCGTCCTTCACGCAGATCATGCCGATCCCTCCCGGCCATCGCGCCCGCGACCTCGCCCCGATGATCGGCGCCCGCCGCCGGGCGGGCGCCGGGGTCACGCCGCGTGGACGTTCCGCGCCGGCAGGCCCGCGTCGCTCGGGAAGACGAGGTCGTCGGCGTCCTCCGTGACGGCGAGGATGAGGCCCATGATGCGGCGGCGCACCTCGGGATCGCCGATGTTGGAGAAAGCCCGGATCAGCCGGATGTTGTCCTTGGTCAGCAGGTCGGGCCAGTCCGTGGCGTCGGTCGCATGGAGCTCGATCGATTCGAAGAAGCTCTGCACCGGCAGCGACAGGGCTTCGGCGATGAGGAGCAGGGTGCTCACCGCGATCCGGTTCTTGCCCTTCTCGTATTTCTGCAGCTGCTGGAACGTGATGCCGAGCTCGGCGGCGAGCTTGGACTGGCTCAGGCCGGCCTTGACGCGTGCCGCGCGCACGCAGGCGCCCACCCGCTTGTCGGCTTCGGCGGTTCGCTTGGACAGCTGTTCGTTCATGGGGTCGTCTCGCCCGCGGGTGGAGCACCGCCATACCCGCGACGGATCACCGCGAAATTGCCCGCGATGCGCCCGACTGTCTACCTGAGGTCACACTTGGCCGAAAAAAATCGAAGGAAATTGTTCGACAATTGGGCTTTGGGCGCCGAAGGCCCGCGGCCCGGGCCTTTTCAGCCCATGACCACCTTCCACGCGACGCCGATCGCGATGATCCAGAGCGCCACGCCGAGCAGGGTCAAACGCCCTGATTCGGCTGCGGCCGTCCGCTCCAGCGTGGCGGGGGCAAGCGGCCCGCCGTCCTCCACCGCCGTCTCCATCTTGCCCAGGATCTTCTCGGCCCGGAGCAGGAGGTCGGGCAGCGCCAGGGCGCCGCGGACCAGGCCGCCGACCGTGGCGGCGACGTCCTCGACCTTGCCGGCGGGGCCGAGGTTGCCCTCGATCCAGGTCCGCACAACGGGTTCGGCCGTGGCCCACATGTCGAGCCGGGGATCCAGCGTGCGGGCCACGCCCTCCACCACCACCATGGTCTTCTGCAGCATGACGAGTTCGACGCGGGTGCGCATGTCGAACAAGGCCGTGATCTCGAACAGCAGCGTCAACAGCTTCGCCATGGAGATCTCGTCGGCGCGGCGCGCGTGGATCGGCTCGCCGATGGCGCGGATGGCCTGGGCGAAATCCTCGACGCGGTGCTTGTCGGGCACGTAGCCGGCCTGGAAATGGACCTCGGCGACGCGCAGGTAGTCGCGCCGGATGAAGCCGTACAGGATTTCGGCCAGGAAGCGCCGCTCGCGCCGCCCGAGCCGCCCCATGATGCCGAAATCCACGGCGGTCAGCCGGCCCTCGGCGTCCATGAACAGGTTGCCCTGGTGCATGTCGGCGTGGAACAGCCCGTCCCGCATGGCGTGGCGCAGGAAGGACTGCAGCACGGTGCGGCCGAGCGCCGGCAGGTCGTAGCCGCGCTCGCGCAGCAGCGCCACGTCGGTCAGCGAGGTGCCGTCGACCCATTCCAGGGTCAGCACGTCCTTGGCGGTCAGCGTCCAGTCGATGGCGGGGATGCGGAAGTCGGGGTCGTCCCTGACGTTCTCCGCGAACTCGCTCGCCGCCGCCGCCTCGATGCGGAAATCCATCTCCATGGTGACGGAGCGGGCCAGGGCGTCGATGACCTCGACGATCTTCAGGCGCCGGGCGTCGGGCGCGAGGCGTTCGGCCGTGCGGGCCGCGAAATACAAGTCGCCGAGGTCGCGCTTGAAGCGGCGGTCGACGCCCGGGCGCATCACCTTGACGGCGACCTCGCCCCCGCCCCGCTCCGCCGTGAGCCGCGCCTTGTGGACCTGCGCCACCGAGGCGGCCGCGACCGGCTCGCCGAAATGCGAGAAGGTTTGGGCGAGCGGCCGGTCGAAGGCCGCTTCCACGATCGCCACCGCGACCTCGCGCGGGAAGGGCGGCACGCGGTCCTGCAGCCCTTCGAGGTCGCGCACCGCCGCGGGGCCGACGACGTCGGGGCGGGTGGCGAGGAACTGGCCGAGCTTGACGTAGGACGGGCCGAGCCGGCCCATGGCGACGCCGAGGCGGGCGCCCTGGGCGGCGGTGCGGCGGCGGGCCACCATCCGGGCCAAGGCCAGCGGCGGCCGGGCCGCCACGGGCACGACCGCGGGATCGATCCCCGAGAACACGCCCTCGCGGGCGAGCACGAAAGCGGCCCGGCCCAATCGGCCGATGTGCCCGAGGCTCGCCAACATCGGAGCTAGAGCTTCCAGGCCGAGTGGATGGTGACCACGCCGCCGGTGAGCCGCGTCGCCTTCACGCGGCGAAACCCCGCGTCGGCGATCATGTCCGAGAAGGTGTCGACGCCGGGAAAGCGGCGGATGGATTCCACGAGGTAGCGGTAGGGCTCGCCGTCGCCGGCGATCATCTTGCCCATGCGGGGGATGACCTGGAACGAGAACAGGTCGTAGGCGTGGTCGAGCACCGGCACGTCGACGGCCGAGAACTCCAGGCACAGGAAGTGGCCGCCGCGCTTCAGCACGCGATACGCCTCGGCCAGCGCCAGCGGGATGCGGGGCACGTTGCGGATGCCGAAGGCGATCGTGTAGCAGTCGAAGCGGCTCCCCGGCAGCGGCAGGCTTTCGGCGTTGCCCGCCACGTAGCGGAAGGCGCGGGCCTTGTCGGCCAGGCGGTCCCGGCCGACCCGCAGCATGTCGTGGTTGATGTCGAGCACCGTGACCTCGGTCGACGGCCCGCCCGCCTTGGCGACGCGCTTCGCCACGTCCCCGGTGCCGCCCGCGACGTCGAGGTGGCGGAACGGGGCCTCGCGCGACGGCTTCACCATGGACACGAGCACGTCCTTCCACACGCGGTGGAGGCCGCCCGACATGGCGTCGTTCATGACGTCGTAGCGCTCGGCCACCTTGTGGAACACGTCGTCGACCAGGCCCTGCTTGCGGTCGAGCGCCACGTCGGTGAAGCCGAAATGCGTCGTGGGCGCGGAAGCGTCGGGCCGGGGCTTGGTCTGGTCGGTCATCGTGGCCTTCTGGACGGGAAGATGTCCGAGGTGGCGCCGAAGCCGCGCCACACCCATCTCCCGGGGCGAGAGAGGCCTTCGCTTTAGCACCATGCCAGAACTTCCCGAAGTCGAAACCGTCCGCCGCGGCCTGGCGCAGGCCATGACGGGCGCGACGTTCACCTCCGTCGAGCAGCGGCGCGCCGGGCTGCGCTTCCCTTTCCCCGAGCGCTTCGCCGAGCGCCTCGCGGGGCGGCGGGTCGAGCATGTCGGGCGGCGCGCCAAATACCTCGTCATCGGGCTCGACGACGGCGGCGTGCTGGCGGCGCACCTCGGCATGACGGGGTCCTTCCGCGTCGCCGCCGGCGGCGCGCAGGATCGCGCCGCCGAAACCGCGCCGGGCTCGTTCTACTACGGGCGGGGGAAGGCGACGGAGCCCGGCGGCACGAGCCCGCACGACCACGTGCGCTTCGTCTTCGATTCCGGAACGGCCATCACCTACAACGACCCGCGGCGCTTCGGCTTCATGGTGCTGGTGGAGCCCGGCGGCTTCGACGCCCATCCCTTGTTCCGCGACATCGGGGTCGAGCCGCTGGGCGACGGGTTCGACGCGCGCGTGCTGGCGCGGCTGATGGCCGGCAAGGCGGCGCCGCTGAAGGCCGCGCTGCTCGACCAGAAGCTCATCGCGGGGCTGGGCAACATCTACGTCTGCGAAGCGCTGCACCGCGCCAAGCTGTCGCCCCTGCGCCCGGCCGGCACGCTGGCCCGGCCCGACGGGGCGCCCACGCCCGGGGCGAAGCGCCTCGCCGCCGCGGTCCGGGCCGTGCTCGACGAGGCGGTGGCGGCCGGCGGCTCGACCCTGAAGGACTTCCGCCACGCCGACGGCGAACTCGGCACCTTCCAGCACGGCTTCCGCGCCTACGACCGCGAGGACGAGGCCTGCCCCAACCCGACATGCCGGGGCGTCATCGGCCGCATCGTGCAGGGGGGCCGGTCGACGTTCTTCTGCGCGGAATGCCAGAAGTAGGGCGTGGTTTCGAAAGGCCTCGGCCTTTTGCGCGCTTCAAGGCGGAGCCCATAACGCTCTCCCGGGCTCAGTCGACGCGGCTTCGCTCGACAGCGGGACGGCCCGGCAGAGCGGCGGCCGCCGACGTCCGGTCCCGGCGTCTGCGGAGGCTCCTACCTCGCCCCCGCCATCTCGGCCGGCAGCACCACCGTGAAGGTGCTGCCCCGGCCGTAGTCGCTCGACACGGCGATGTCGCCGCCCAGCATGGTGGCGAAAGCGCGGCTGATCGACAGGCCGAGACCCGTGCCGCCGAACCTGCTCGTGGTGGAAGCGTCGGCCTGCTGGAAGCGCCCGAACAGCTTGCCCACCTGCTCGGGCGTCATGCCGATCCCGGAATCGTGCACCGCGAAGGTGAGGAGGTTTCCGGCCCGCGACGCCGACAGCGTGATGGTGCCGCCTTCGGTGAACTTCGCTGCGTTCGACAGCAGGTTCAGCAGCATCTGCCGCAGCTTGGTGAGGTCCGACCGCATGCCGCCGAGGTTTGGCGCGAGGTCGAGCGACAGGGCGTTGTCCTTCTTCTGGACCAGCGCCGTCACGGTCGACGCCACGTCGCGCACGACCGCCTCCACGTCGAAGCTTTCGACGAAGATCTCCATCTTGCCGCTCTCGATCTTCGACAGGTCGAGCACGTCGTTGATCAGGCCGAGCAGGTGGCGGGCGTTGGACTCGATCTTCTGCATGTCGGGGGCGAGGCCGGCCGCGTCGGCGCCGTCCTCCATCTCCTCCTGCAGCATCTCGGAATAGCCGATGATGGCGGACAGCGGCGTGCGCAGCTCGTGGCTCATGTTGGCGAGGAACTGGCTCTTGGCCTTGTTGGCCTCCTCGGCGGCGTCGCGCGCCGCGGCGAGCTCGTGCTCGGCCGCCTTGCGCTCCGTGATGTCGCGCAGGTAGGCGGTGAACAGGGCTTCCCCGCCGACCTTGATCGGCGTCACCGACAGCTCGACCGGGAAGCGTTCCCCGTTGGCCCGCTCGGCCTCGCATTCCACGTAGCGGTTGACCGCCGACGTTTCGCCCTCGTCGAGGAAATGGGCGAACTTCTTGAGGTGCCCGACGAGGAAGTCGGCGGGCAGGATCAGGGCGCCGAGTTCCCGGCCCAGCGACGCCGCGCGCGACCGCCCGAAGGTGCGCTCGGCCGCCGGGTTGAACTCGCGGATGCGGGTGTCCTCGTCGACCACGATGACGCCGTCGAGCGCGGTGTCCAGGATCGCCACCTTCAGTGCCTGGCTGTCGCGCAGCTCGGCCTCGACCTGGCGGCGCTTGAGGAACTGCCCGACCTGGTGGCCCAGCGTCGCCAGGGCGTCGCGGCCCTCGTCGGCGGCCTCGGACGCGCCGGCGCCCGCGAAGGCGAGCACGCCCAGGACCTCGCCCCCCGTGCCGACCGGGAAGGCGACCTCGCCGGCCGCGGCGAGCGGCGCGGCGTCCGCGAAGGCCCGGCCCGGCAGGCCTTCGCCGGGGGCGAGGCGCGCGGGCCCGTCGGGGCGCTCCCCCACATCGGCGGCGCGCCAGGTCGCGGCGCGCTCGAGCCCACCGCCCGCGGCGGCGAGCCACAAGGCGCCGGCGGTCCAGCCGAAGCCCGACCCGATGGCGGCGAGCAGCCGCGCCTCGGCTTCGCCGGTCTCGGCCTCGCTCGCCAGCACCCGGGACACGGCATGCTGCGCGGCGAGCCGCCGCCGCCCGTCGCGCCGCACCGACAGGTCGGCGAAGGTGATGACGCTCCCCGTCGGGAGCCCGTCGGCCATCACGGGAAAGGAGGAATATTCGGCGAAGAAGGAGGTGCCGTCGCGCCGCCACAGCAGCTCGTTGTCGAGCCGCACGGGGCGGCCCGTGGACAGGGTGTGGAGCAGCGGGCAGTCGGCCACCGGGAAGGGCGAGCCGTCCGGGCGCGTGTGGTGGATCGCCACGTGCATGTTGCGGCCGAGCAGGTCCTCGGCCGAGCCGTAGCCGAGGATGTCGAGCGCGGCCCGGTTGACGAAGGTGCAGCGGCCCTCGGCGTCCACGCCGTAGATGCCGTCCCCCAGCGCGTCGAGGAAGAGCGCGTCGTCGCGGCGGGGCGCGTCCGGCGGCTGCACGTCGGTCAAGGCGGGCCTCCGGGGGCGGACGGGCTCACGCCGAGCCGGGCAAAGACGGGGGCGCCGCCGGGCGACGCAGGGTTGCCGCATTCCCACATGCGCCCGGGCCTGTCAACGACGGCGGGCGGGGCCGCCGTGGTGCCGCCGCCCGCCTTCCGCTCCCCGCGCCCGGATGGCATACCGGCGCCCGGGAGGCGCGCCGATGATCATCCGCAGCGACGAGTTCGAGGACGTGCCGGTCGCGGGATCGGGGCCCATGAGGGTGCACCTGTTCCGGCCGGCCGGGCCGGGCCGCTTCCCCGGCGTGCTGTTCTTCTCGGAGATCTACCAGGTGACGGACCCGATCCGCCGCCTCGCCGCCCTGCTGGCGGGCCAGGGCTACGTGGTGGGCGTGCCCGAGGTGTACCACGAGCACGAGCCGCCCGGCACGGTGCTGCGCTACGACGCCCCCGGCACGGACCGCGGCAACGCGCTGAAGTTCGGCAAGGCGCTCGCGGGCTTCGACGCCGACGCGGCGGCCGGCCTGGCCTTCCTCCGCGCCCACCCGGCCTCGACGGGCCGGCTCGCCACCTTCGGCGTGTGCCTCGGCGGCCACCTGGCCTTCCGCGCCGCGCTCCATCCCGGGGTTTCGGCCGCGGCCTGCTTCTATCCCACCGACATCCATTCGGGCACGCTGGGCCTCGGCAGGGCCGACGACACCCTGGCGCGCATGGGCGAGCTCGAGGCCGAAACGCTGTTCGTGTTCGGCCGGCGGGACCCGCACGTGCCCTTCGCCGGGCGCGAGGTCATCCGGGCGCGGCTCGAGGAGGTCGGCGCCCGCTACGAGTGGCACGAGGTGGAAGCCGCCCACGCCTTCCTGCGCGACGAGGGCCCCCGCTTCGACCCGGCGCTGTTCCTGCAGGCCGTCGGCTGGACGCTGGCCCTGTTCGGCCGCACGCTGCACGCCGCCTGAACGGATTTGATCGCGCCCGCCGCTGCTCTTAAAGATCCCCGCTCCGGGCCGGCAGGCCGCGGCCCGGGGCGGAGAGCGGCGATGGTGGATCTGGTGGGACGCGTGGACGACAAGCTGCGGCGGGCCTTCGCGGCGGCGTCGCTGCCGGTCGAGGGCGTCAGGTCCGTGCCCGCCACCCGCCCCGAGTTCGGCGATTTCCAGTGCAACGCCGCCATGGCGCTCGGCAAGGCGGCGAAGCGCAACCCGCGCGACCTCGCCGCCGCGGTGGCCGAAACGCTCCGCCGGGACCCCGATTTCGCGTCCGTCGAGGTCGCGGGGCCGGGCTTCCTCAACCTGCGCCTGGCGGACGCCGTCGTGGCCGGGCTGGCGCGGGAACAGGCCGCGTCGCCGACGCTGGGCATCGCGCAGCGCGACAGCGCCCCCGTGCTGCTCGACTTCGGCGGCTCCAACGTCGCGAAGCCGCTCCACGTCGGCCACCTGCGCTCGCTGGTGATCGGCGAGTCCCTGTCGCGCCTGTTCCAGGCGCAGGGCATCGCGGTCGTGACCGACGTCCATTTCGGCGACTGGGGCCTGCAGATGGGCATGCTGATCGCCGCGATCCGCAGGGCCCACCCCGGCCGCGCCCCGGGGACCGTCGGGGCGGGGATCGCGATCGACGAGATGGAGCGGCTCTATCCGGAAGCCGCCGCGGCCTGCAAGGCCGACCCCGAGCGCATGGCCGAAGCGCGGGCGCTGACGGCCGCGCTCCAAGCCGGCGACGCCGACGCCCGCGCCGACTGGGGCGCGCTGCGGGACACCTCGCTGGCCGACCAGAAGCGCGACTTCGACCTCGTGGGGGCGCGGTTCGACCTGTTCCTCGGGGAAAGCGACACCCAGGCGACCGTGGAACGGATCGTGCCGGACCTTCTCGCGCGGGGCATCGCGGAGCGGGACGAGGGCGCCGTGGTGATCGCGGTGGCCGAACCGTCCGACACGCGGCCCGTCCCGCCGATGATGCTGGAAAAGTCGGACGGCGCCGCCACCTACGCGACGACCGACCTCGCCACGATCGCCGACCGCGCCGCGAGCCCGGCCACGGCCCGCTGCGGCCGCTACGTGTACGTGGTGGACGAGCGCCAGTCGCTGCACTTCACCCAGGTGTTCCGCGCCGCCCGCAAGGCCGGGCTGGCGCCGGCGGACGGGCTGGTCCACGTCGGCTTCGGCACCGTCAACGGGGTCGACGGGAAACCCTACAAGACCCGCGAGGGCGGCGTGGCGCGGCTGCGCGACCTGATCGGCGACGCCGTCGCCAAGGCGCGCGAGCGCGTCGACGCGTCCGACCCGGCGGTGGACGCCGAAGCCCTGGCGCGGCAGGTGGGGCTGGCGGCGGTGAAATGGGCCGACCTGTCGACCGGCCGGCTCGGCGGCTACGTGTTCAACCTCGAGCGCATGGTGTCCTTCGAGGGCAACACCGGCCCCTACGTGCAATATGCCTGCGTGCGCATCGGCGCCATCGCGGCCAGGGCCGTGGCGGCGGGCGCCCGGGCGTCGGAAATCTCGCTCGGCCACCCGGCCGAGCGGGCGCTCGCCATGGCGTGCCTGCGGCTGCCGGCCGCCGTCGAGGCCGCGGCGGCCGGCTATGCGCCGAACGAGATCGCCGACTTCGCCTTCGCGGTGGCGCAGAGCTTCAGCCGCTTCTACACGGAATGCCCCGTCCTGGCCGCCGGGGACGCGGAGCGCGCGGCGCGCCTCGCGCTGTGCGACCTCGCCTTCGCGGTGCTGTCGCGGGCCCTGTGGATGCTGGGCATCGCGGTGCCGCAGCGCATGTAGGATCTTTCGCGGATGAGCAGCCTCAAATTCGGCACCAGCGGCCTGCGCGGGCTCGTGGTCGACCTCCTCGGCCGCCCGAGCTACGACCACGTGCGCGCGTTCCTCGACGCCCTCCGGGCGGAGCTCGCGCCGGGCTCGCCGGTGCTGATCGGCCGCGACCTGCGCGGCAGCAGCGCCGCCATCGCGGCGACGGCCGCCGCCGCCGTTGCGGCCTCGGGCTTCCGGCCGCTCGACTGCGGCGCGCTGCCGACCCCCGCCCTGGCGTTGGAAGGGCTGCGGCTCGGCTGCCCCGCCGTGATGGTGACGGGCAGCCACATCCCGGACGACCGCAACGGCCTGAAGTTCTACACGGCGCGGGGCGAGATCACCAAGGGCGAGGAGGGCGCCATCCTGCGCGCCCTGGCGGGCGGCGACGCGGCGGCGGGCGACGGCGAATCCGGCGCGGCCGAGCCCCACCCCGAAGCCGCGGCGCGATTCCTCGCGCGCTCCACGGCGTTCTTCCCGGGCGACGCCCTGTCGGGCCTGCGGGTCGGCGTGTACCAGCACAGCACGGTGGCGCGCGACGTCCTGGCCGAGCTCGTGGCGGCGCTCGGCGGCACGCCGGTGCCCTTCGGCCGCTCCTCCGCCTTCGTGCCGGTCGACACCGAGGCCCACCGGCCGGAAGACCTCGAAGCCTTGAAGGCCGCCGCGGCCGGCACCGCCCTCGACGCGATCGTCAGCGCGGACGGCGACGCCGACCGCCCCCTGCTGGCCGACGCCGGGGGCGCGGTGCTGCCCGGCGACGTGGTCGGCACCATCGCGGCCCGCCACCTCGGTGCCGACGCCGTGGTGGTGCCCGTCACGGCCAATTCCGCCATTGAGGCCGCGGGCGGCTTCGCCCGGGTGGTCCGCACCCGCATCGGCTCGCCCTTCGTGGTGGCGGGCATGGAGGACGCGCGCCGGGACGGCGCCGGGCGGATCGCCGGCTTCGAAGCCAACGGCGGCTTCCTGCTCGGGTCGGACGTCGCGCTCGGGGGCCGGCACCTCGCCGCGCTGCCGACGCGCGACGCGGTCCTGCCGCTCCTCGCCGCCCTCGTGGCGGCCCGCTCGGCCGGGACCACGCTGGCGGCGCTGGCGGCCTCCCTCCAGTTCAAGGCCACGGCCAGCCACCGCCTGCAGGAGGTGGCGCCGGCCCGCTCGGCCCCGTTCCTCGACCGGCTGCGCGACCCCGGCGCCCGCGCCGCCTTCCTGGCCCCGCTCGGCCGCGTGGCGGCCGTGGACGAGACCGACGGCATCCGCGTCACCCTCGACGGCGGCTCCGTGGTTCATTTCCGCGTGTCGGGCAACGCGCCGGAGCTGCGCTGCTACGCCGAAGCCGGCACGGAAGCCGAGGCCGGGCGGATCCTGCGCTGGGGGCTCGACGCCGCCGACGCCGCCATGGGGTGACGCTGGAGGGCGCCTGATCGCGGACCTGTCGGGGACCGGGGCGCGCTCGCGATCGCGGTAGTGCCTGTCGAGGGAGTGTGGTGGCAGCCTGTCAGCGGTTCCCGCTGCCACCGGCGCCTCCGGCTCCGCCGCCTGGAGCCCCAGCCCCTCCACCGCCTCCAGCCCCGGAAGCGGTGCCGCCGGACCCTCCGGCCGCAGACCGTCCTCCGACGCCCGCCCGGGAGTGCCGTGACAAGCCGGCGACGGGGGGCTACAGCCGGAGGGGAGCGGGAGGGCGGACGGTGGCGACGATCGCGGATGTGGCGCGCCGCGCCGGGGTGGCGACGTCCACGGTCTCGCACGTGCTCAACCGCACGCGCGTCGTCAGCCCGGAAACCACGCGCGCCGTCGAGGACGCCGTGGCGGCGGTCGGCTACACGCCCAACGTCCTGGCCCGCGCCCTCGCCCGCTCGGTCACCAACACCGTGGGCCTGGCGATCTCGACGAGCCGCAACCGCTTCTTCGGCGACATCGCCAACGCGGTCGAGGGCGAATGCGCCAAGCTCGGCATGATGGTGCTGCTGGCCAACACGCGCGACGACCCCGACGAGGAGCTGCGCGTCGTGGAAGAACTCCACCGCCGCCGCGTCGACGGCATCATCCTCACCCCCAGCGCCGGCCCGGACGCCGCCGCGCTGGCCTACCTGCGCGACAACGCGATCCCGGCCGTGCTGCTCGACCGCCTGCCCGACGCGGGCTTCGACGGCATCGGGGTCGAGAACACGGCGTCGATGGCCGCCCTCGTCGACGAACTCGCCGACCGGGGCCATTCCCGCATCGGCCTCGTGGCCGGGCAGGCGGGCTTCACGACCACGCGGGAGCGGGTCGCGGGGGCCGCGGCGGCGCTGCGGCGGCGCGGCCTCGGCGTCGACCCGGCCCTCGTGTCCGACGGCCACGTCGCCGTCGCGACAGCTCGCGCGGCGACGGCGCGCATGCTGGCGCTGACGGCCCCGCCGACGGCCCTCATCGGCGGCAACAACCTCGCCACGGTCGGGATCCTCGCGGCCCTGCGCGACGCCGGGCTGGCGGTGCCGCGCGACATGGCCGTGGTGGGCTTCGACGATTTCGAGTGGAGCGACAGCTTCGAGCCGGGCCTCACCGTGCTGGCGCAGCCCTGCGACGAGATCGGCCGCCGCGCGGCGGCGATGCTGCGGGCGCGGATCGCCAAGGCGGCGGGCGCGCCCGCCCTCCACCGCGTGGCGCCCACCCTCATCCGGCGGTCGTCGAGCGGCGGGGCATAGTTGCCGCGGCGACGTCGGGCCCCGCCCCGTCGCCGCGCGCCGGGAAGGTCAGGCCGCCGCCGCCCGCCGGGCTTCGGCGCGGAGCAGCATGCCGAACAGGTCGCGCGGCTCGTCGGGGTCGGCCAGGAGGTCCAGGTCGCGGCCGATGCCCGTCCCGGCGACCTTGGCCCGCACGTAGCGCAGGGCGGAAAAATCCTCGATCGCGAAGCCGACGGAGTCGAACAGGGTGACCTGCCGCGCGTCCCGGCGGCCGGGCGCCTCGCCCGCCACCACGCGCCACAGCTCGACGACGGGGTGGTCCGGGGCGAGCTGCTGGATCTCGCCCTCCACCCGCGTCTGCGGCGGGTATTCGACGAAGATGTCGGCGCGGCGCAGCACGCCGGCGTGGACCTCCGTCTTGCCCGGGCAGTCGCCCCCGACCGCGTTGACGTGGACGCCGGCGCCGACGTGGTTGTCGCCCAGCACGGTGGCGTTGCGCTTGTCGGCCGTGACCGTGGTCACGACCTCGGCCCCTTCCACCGCTTCCGCCACGCTGGCCGACGCGTGCACGTCGAAGCCCAGCCCCTGCAGGTTGGCGGCGCATTTGCGCGTCGCGGCGGGGTCGACGTCGTAGAGGCGGAGCCGGTCGATGCCGACGAGCGCCTTGAAGGCCAGCGCCTGGAACTCCGCCTGGGCGCCGTTGCCGATCAGCGCCATGGTGCGGGCACCCTTCGGCGCGAGGAACTTCGCCGCCACGGCCGACGTCGCCGCCGTGCGCAGCGCCGTCAGGATGGTCATCTCGCACAGCAGCAGCGGGTAGCCCGTGGCGACGTCGGCCAGCATGCCGAAGGCCGCCACGGTTTGCCGGCCGGTGCTGCCGTTCTTCGGGTGGCCGGTGACGTATTTGAAGCTGTAAAGCGCCCCGTCGCTGGCGGGCATCAGCTCGATCACCCCGTCGGGGCTGTGGGACGCCAGGCGGGGCACCTTGTCGAAGCTGTCCCAGCGCCGGAAGTCCTCCTCGATGGTCCCCGCCAGCTCGACGAGGAAGCGCTCGACCCCGACGTCGAGCACGAGCCTCATCATGTCGTCCACGCTGACGAAGGGGACGAGGTTCAGCATGGTCACGAGCTCCGGGTCGGGCGGTCGAGGATGCGCCGGCCCATGAGGCTCGCGGCGAGGTCGACCATCAGCAGCGCGGTGCGGCCCCGCTCGTCGAGGAACGGGTTGAGCTCGACGAGGTCCAGGCTGCGGACGAGGCCGCTGTCGCGCAGCATCTCCATGGCGAGATGGGCTTCCCGGAAGGTCGCTCCCCCCGGCACCGTGGTGCCGACGCCGGGCGCGATGCCGGGATCGAGGAAGTCCACGTCGAGGCTGACATGCAGCATGGCCCCCGCATGCGCGGCCCGCTCCAGGAAGGCGGCGAGCGGGGCGGCGATGCCGCGCTCGTCGATGGAGCGCATGTCGTGCACCTCGACGTGGCCGGCCGCGAGCGCCCGCCGCTCGACGGGGTCGACGCTGCGCAGGCCGATCATGCAGACGTGCTCGGGCTTGAGCGGGACGTCGGGCCCCGGCATGTAGCCGGCGAAGCCCGGCCGGCCGGTGAGGTAGGCCATGGGAGTGCCGTGCAGGTTGCCGCTTTCGGTCGAATCCAGCGTGTGCAGGTCGGGGTGGGCGTCGAGCCACACGACCCACAGCGCGCGCCCTTCAGCGGCGGCCCGCCGGCTCATCCCCGCGATCGTGCCGGCCGATAGGCTGTGATCGCCGCCGAGAAAGATCGGGAAGCCGTCGCGGCTCGCCGCGAAGGCGGCCTCGTCGAGCGCGGCCGTCCAGGCCGCCACCTCGGCGAGGTTGCGGATGGCGGGGTTCGGGTGGTCCACGGTCCGCAGCGGCCCCGGCACGACGTCGCCGCGGTGCTCGACGGCGAAGCCCAGCTCCGCCAGCGCTTCGCCGAGCCCGGCCGCCGCATAGGCGGCGGGCCCCATGCCGCAGCCGCGGCGGCCCGCCCCGGCCTCGACCGGCGCGCCGATCAGCACGCAGCACCTGTCATCCATGCGGTAGCCCTTTCGATGCAGCGTCAGGGTAGCCGGACGGTTCGGCGGAGGGAACGGGGCAGACCGGTGGACGGGACGGGGCGCTTCAACGCTCCGGCCGTCGAGCCCCGACGGGACGAGCGCCGCGGCGTCGCCGGCGCGTTCGGCCCGCAGGCGTCACGGCGCGGCGGTCCTGCGCGCCTTCTCCTCCGTGTCGCGGACGTCCCCGTCCATGGCGGTGTGGACGCGGGGCGCGGCGGCGTTCGAGGCCGGCGGCCCCGACGGGTCGGTGCGGCTGCCGCTCGGCTCCGCCCCGCCCCCGCCCCGCTGGCCGCCCGACGCATAGGCGTCGCCGCCCTTCGCGGGCTCGCCCGCCACGGGGCCGCCCGCCTGCACGAGGTCCTCGTTCTGCGCCGCCACCGGGTCGGCGCGCTGCCCGGCGATCTCCGCGTCGCCGTTTCGCTCGGAATGCCCGTTCGCCATTGCGTCCTCCCCCAACCGTCCGTCACCGGTGCAACGTGGCGCCGGCGGCGAAGGTTCGGGGACGCATCAGCGCGGGCGGGCGGGGCGCCCCACCACGCGCCGGCCGGACGGCGTCGCTTCCACCACGACCTCGACGCTGTAGAGGCGCGACAGGCGCTCGGCGGTGAGGAGCGGCGTCACCGGCCCCGCTTCGAAACGGCCGCCGGCCTCGATCACGGCGGCCCGGTCCGCCACCGCGAAGGCCTGCTCGGGCTCGTGCGTCGACACCAGCACGGCGAGCCCGCCGTCGGCGAGGCGCCGCACGACGTCGAGGACGCGGATGCGGTTGCCCAGGTCGAGGCTGGCGGTGGGCTCGTCCATGACGATCACCCCGGCCTTCTGCGCCAGCGCGCGGGCGATCAGGGCGAGCTGGAGCTGGCCGCCGGACAGGCGCGTCGCGTCGCGCTCCGCCAGGTGGGCGATGCCCATCTCGGCCAGCGCGTCGCGGGCGGCGGCGAGGTCGGCGCGGCCGGGGGACGCGAAGGCGCCGAGCGTCGCCGTGCGGCCCATCACGGCGAGGTCCAGCACCGTGTGGGCGAAGGCGCCCGCGTGGGCCTGGGGCACGTAGGCGAGGCGGCGGGCGATGGCGGCGCGGGACAGGCGCGCGATGTCCTCGCCGCCGAGCAGCACCCGCCCGGCCTGGGGCGGCAGCAGGCCGAGCAGGGTGCGGAACAGCGTCGTCTTGCCGACGCCGTTGGGGCCGAGCAGGCAGGTGACGGAGCCGGGCTCCAGCGCGAGGTCGATGCCCGACGCGACCCGCGCGGCGCCGTGGCCCACCGCTAGGTTCTCGGCCGCGAGGGCGCTCACGCCGCCGCCCGCCGCCGCCCGCGCGCCAGCAGGACCACGAAGACCGGGCCGCCGATCAGGGCGGTGAGCACGCCGAGCGGGATCTCGATGCGGGCCGCCGAGCGCGCCAGCGTGTCCACCGCCACCATGAAGGCGGCGCCGAGCAACACGGACGCCGGCAGCAGCCGGTCGAAGCGCGGGCCGACCAGCAGGCGTGCCATGTGGGGCACCATCAGCCCGACCCAGCCGATGACGCCCGAGATCGCCACCACCGCCGAGGTGGCGAGCGTGGCGGCGCCGATCACCACGAGCCGCAGCCGCGCGACGTCGACGCCGAGCGCGCGGGCCTCGTCGTCGCCGAGCGACAGCACGCCGATCCGCCAGCGATAGAGCACCAGGGGGGCGAGGCCGGCCAGGACGGCCGGCAGCGTCGCGGCGACGTCGCCCGCCTTCACGCCGGACAGGCTCCCCAGGAGCCAGAAGGTGATGGCGGGGAGCTGGTCGTAGGGGTCCGCCAGCACCTTGGCGAGCGAGATGGAGGCCCCCGCCAGCGCCCCAATAACGATGCCGGCCAGCACCAGCACCAGCACGTCCCCGCCCCCGCGCAGCGCCCGCGCCAACCCGGCCACGGTCGCGACCGTGAGCAGGCCGCCGGCGAAGCCGAGGAGCTGGACGGCGGCCACCGGCAGGCCGAGCAGGATGCCCAGCACCGCCCCGAGCCCCGCACCGGTCGAGACGCCCAGGATGTCGGGCGACACGAGCGGGTTGCGGAACAGGCTCTGGTAGGCGGCGCCGGCGGCGGCCAGGGCCGCGCCCACGAGCGCGGCCGCGAGGACGCGCGGCAGGCGGATGGAGAACAGCACGGTGTCGACCGGGCCTTCGGCGGGGCGGCCGAGGATCCGGCGCAGCATCGCGGCCGCGACGTCGGGTGGCGCGATCCGGTAGGGACCGACGCCGGCCGCCACCACGACGGCGGCGAGCAGCAGCAGCGCCAGCAGGACGAGCGCCGTCGCGGTCCTCACCCTCCCCTTCTCCGGCCGTCCCCGCGCCGCGGGGATGAGCCGCCCACGGCAGGGCCCCTCACTTCGCCGCGCCGCCGAGCAGGGCGTCGAGCTCGGCGTCGGTGGGGTCCGACTGGTAGAACAGGTGGAAGAAGTCCCGCACCTGCCCTTTCAGGTCGCCGCGCGCCTCGGCGGGGTAGAGCCTGTGCACGAGCCAGGCGAGGCCGACGAGGCGGTTGACCGAAGGCGGCGCGTCGACGAAGCCGAAGGGCAGGCCGGGCGCGAGATACACGCGCCCGTCGGCCACGGCCGGCACCGGCGCCCAGGCAGGCATGGCCTTCACGCCGTCGCGGAAGGCGCGGTCGAGGGTGATCACCGTGTCGGGCGCCCAGGCGATGACCTGCTCGGGCGACACGTGGACGAGCCCGCCCTTCTCGCGCAGCCCGTCCACCACGTTGTCGGCGCCCGCGCGCTCGATGATCTCCGTGTTGATGGAGCCGCGCGAGCCGGTTTCCAGCCCTTCGGGGCCGCGGGCGAGGTAGACGCGCGGGCGCTTGGCCGCCGGCACGGCGGCGAGCACGCGGTCGACCTCGGCGAAGGTGGCCTCGGCCGAAGCCGCCAGCGCTTCGCCGCGCGCCGGCACGCCGAGGATCGAGCCCAGGAGCCGCAGCGCCGCGGGCGCGTTGGCGAAGCGCCCGTCGATCAGGATGGTGGGGATGCCGGTCTGGGCCTGCACGCGGTCGGCCAGGGAGCGGTGGGTGTCGTCGACGGTGCCGTAATCGACGATGAGGTCGGGCTTCGCGGCGACCAGCGCTTCGAGGTTCACCGTGTCGCCGCGGCCGGTGAGGCGGCCGAGCTCGGGCAGCGCGCGCACGGCGGGGAGCAGGAAGGGCAGTTCGGCCGGGCGAGGGCTTCGGTTCCAGCCGATCATGTCCTCGGGCGCCAGCGCGTAGAGCAGCGTCGAGGCCGGCGGTCCGGCGGCGAAGACGCGGGTGACGCGGTCCGGCACCTCGACGGTGCGCCCGGCGGAATCCGTGACGCTGCGGGCGGAAGCGGGAGCGCAGAAGGCCAGCAGCGCCGGAAAGGCCAGCGCGGCGAGGAGCGGGCGTCGTGTGGGCGGCATCGTCGTCCTCGGTCGGCGTCGGCGGGACGCTATCGCGGGGCGGCGGCGCGCGCCAGCGGCGGGCGACGAGGGGCGCGGCGGGCCGCCCGGGCCGCCCGTGGCACACCCCTTGCTGCACCTGCGAAGGGGCGCCCGGCGCGCGCCCGAGGGCCCGAATGCCCGGCCGCCGCGCAGCGCACAGGACCATCCGCCCGAATGACGAGCAGCCCCACCCCAGCGGTCGTGAAGACGGTGTGTCCCTACTGCGGGGTGGGGTGCGGCATGAAGCTCCACGTCGCGGACGACCGCGTCGTCAAGGTCGAGGGCGACAAGGACCACCCGACCAACTTCGGCCGCCTGTGCACCAAGGGGGCCACGGCGGCCGGCGCGATCCGGGCACAGGGCCGGCTCGACGCGGCCTACCTTTACGACAAGCGGGCGCGCGACCAGGTGCGGGTGCCGCTCGACCACGCCATCGCCGAAACGGCGCGGCGCCTCTGCGCCATCCGGGACGCCCACGGGCCGGACGCGCTGAGCTTCTACATCTCGGGGCAGATGTCGCTCGAAGCCCAGTACCTGGTGAACAAGCTCGCCAAGGGATGCATCGGCACCAACAACGTCGATTCGAACTCGCGCCTGTGCATGTCGAGCGCGGCTTCGGGCTACAAGCTGTCGCTCGGCGCCGACGGGCCGCCCGGCGCGTATCCCGACATGGACCGGGCGGACCTGTTCCTCATCGCCGGCGCCAACATGGCGGACTGCCACCCGATCCTGTTCCTGCGGGTGCTGGACCGGGTGAAGGCGGGGGCGCGGATGATCGTCGTCGACCCGCGGCGCTCGCCCACCGCCGCCAAGGCCCACCTCCACCTGCAGATCCGCCCCGGCACCGACATCGCGCTGCTGAACGGGCTCCTGCACCTGCTGCGCGAAGCGGGGCACATCGATCGCGACTTCATCGCCGCCCACACGGAAGGGTGGGACGCGCTGTCGGGGTTCCTCGACGACTTCACCCCCGCATCCGTCGCCGCCACGACCGGCCTGCCGGAAGCGGACGTGCGCCGCGCCGCCCGCATGATCGGCGAGGCCGGCGAATGGATGACGCTGTGGACCATGGGGCTGAACCAGAGCGTGTTCGGCACCTGGAACACCAACGCGGTCTGCAACCTCCACCTCGCCACCGGCAAGATCTGCCGCCCCGGCTCGGGCCCCTTCTCGCTCACGGGCCAGCCCAACGCCATGGGCGGGCGCGACATGGGCTACATGAGCCACAGCCTGCCGGGCCACCGCGTCATCGCGGAGCCGGCCGACCGCGCCTTCGTGGAAGGGCTGTGGGGGGTGCCGGCGGGCCGCATCGCGTCCGAGCCCGGCCCCGACGCCGTGACGATGTTCAAGCGCATGGCGGAAGGCCGCATCAAGGCGGTGTGGATCGTCTGCACCAACCCGGTCGCCACCGTGCCGAACCGGGCCAGCGTGCTCGAGGGCCTGGAAGCGGCCGAGCTCGTCATCGCCCAGGACGTGTTCCTCGACAGCGAAACCAACCGGCACGCCGACATCCTGCTGCCCGGCGCCCTGTGGGCCGAGGCCGACGGGGTGATGATCAACTCCGAGCGCAACATGACGCTGATGCGCCGCGCCGTGAGCCCCCCCGGCGACGCCCTGCCGGATTGGGAGATCGTGGCCCGCGTGGCCCGCGCCATGGGCTACGCCGACGCCTTCGCCTACGCGTCGGCGGCGGACGTGTTCGACGAGCTCGCCGGCGCCTGGAACCCGAAGACCGGCTACGACATCCGCGGCGCTTCGCACGCGCGGCTGGCCGAAACGCCGCTGCAGTGGCCCTGCCCGCCCGGCGACGCGGCGGACCGCCACCCGATCCGCTACCTCAACGACGGCGTGAGCCAGGCGCTGTTCACGGCGCCCGGCGGCCTCGTGCCGCGCATCGCCTTCCCCACCCCCACCGGCCGCGCCCGCTTCCACACGCGCCCCTGCCTGCCGGCGCCCGAGCTGCCCGACGACGACTTCCCCTTCGCGTTCAACACGGGCCGGCTGCCGCACCAGTGGCACACCATGACCAAGACCGGGAAGATCCCGGCCCTGAACAAGCTGAACCCGGGCCCCTTCGTCGAGATCCACCCGGAGGACGCCGGCCGGCTCGGCATCCGCGACAAGGACCGCGTGGAGATCCGCTCGCGCCGCGGGCTCGCCGTGGTCCCCGCCAGCGTCACGGACCGGGTGATGCCGGGGTCCTGCTTCACGCCGTTCCATTGGGCCGACGTCTTCGCCGAGGACGCGGCGGTGAACGCCGTCACGGCCGACGACGCCGATCCCGTGTCGCACCAGCCGGGGCCGAAATATTGCGCGGTGGCGCTGACCCGGGTGCAGGCCGCGGCCGGGGCCGGCGACCCCGCCGCCGGGGCCGAGCCCGTGTCGCCCGGCCCGTCCTTCCTCCAGATGCCGGAGCCGGAGATCGCCATGTCCCAGATCCAGGCGCTGACGGGGCTGCTCGGCGTGGAGCCGGCCCCGGCGCCGGCGCCCAGCGAGGCCGAGCGGACCTACCTCGGCGGCTTCCTCAGCGGCCTGCGGGCGGCGGAGGGCGGCCCCGCGCGCGGGGCGCCCGTGCTGCCCCCGGACGCGCCCCTGCGGCCCGCCACGCGGCTGTGGCTCGACGGCGTGCTGGCCGGGATGTTCAGCCGCGCGGGCGGCGGGGGCGAAGCCGGGACGGCGGCCCCGGCCGCGGAAGCGCGACAGGCCGTGGCGGTGCTGTGGGCGTCGCAGACCGGGCGCGCCGAGGAGCTGGCCGGCCGGATGGGGGCGAGGCTCGGCGAGCTCGGCCACGCCGTGCGGGTTTCCGCCATGGCCGACTACGCCTTCGCCGACATCGGGCGCGAGCGCACGATGCTGCTGATCTCGTCGACCACCGGCGACGGCGACCCGCCCGACAACGGCGCCGCCTTCTGGGACGCCCTGAAGGCCGAAGCGGCGCCGCGGCTGGACGGGCTGCGCTTCGCCGTGCTGGCGCTGGGCGACCCGAGCTACGACCAGTTCTGCGCCCACGGCCGCGCGCTCGACGCGCGCTTGGCCGAGCTCGGCGCCACCCGCATCCTCGACCGCGTCGACTGCGACCCGGAGTTCGAGGACGCGGCCCGGAGCTGGCTCGGCGACCTCGAAGGCCGGCTCGCCGTGCCGGGCTCGCCGTCCACCGTCACCGGCCAGCCGAACGCGGCCGACGCGATGCTGCCGGTGGCGGGCGCGAAGCAGCCGAGCCGCTCCGACCCCTACCCGGCGCGGCTGATCGAGGCGCGGCGGCTCAACCCCGGCAGCCCCACCAAGGACACGCGCCACGTGGCGCTCGGCTTCGACGCCGGCGCGCTGTCCTACGAGGCGGGCGACTCGCTCGGGCTCTGGCCCGTCAACGACCCCGCGCTGGTCGACGAGATCCTGGAGCTCGTCGGCCTGTCGGGCACCGAGGAGGCGGACGGGGACGCGCTGCGCGACGTGCTGCTCCGCGGGCGCGAGATCGCCAAGCCGTCGGCCGAAACGCTGGCCCTGGTGGCCGACCGGGCGCGGGACGGCGCATTGCGCGCGCTGCTGCAGCCCGAGCGCCGCGACGCCTTGAAGGAATGGCTGTGGGGCCGCCAGCTCGCCGACGTGCTCGGGGCCTACCCGGTCGAGCTGTCGGCCTCCGACCTCCTGTCCGGGCTGAAGAAGCTGCAGCCGCGCTCCTATTCCATCTCGTCGAGCCCCAAGGCGACGCCCCGCGAGGTCCACCTCACCGTGTCGGCCGTGCGCTGGATGCGGGACGGGCGGGCGCGCGGCGGCGTGTCCTCGTGCTTCCTGGCCGACCGCGCCGCCGGCGCGCCCGTGCCGGTCTTCGTGCAGCGCTCCGCGGCCTTCAAGCCGCCGGCCGACCCCGACGCCGGCATGATCATGGTGGGCCCCGGCACGGGCGTGGCGCCGTTCCGCGCCTTCCTGCAGGAGCGCGCCGCCACGGGCGCGCGGGGCCGGAACTGGCTGTTCTTCGGCGACCAGCACGCCGCGAGCGACTTCTACTACCGCGACGAGCTCGAGGGCATGCGGGATTCGGGCGTGCTGACCCGGCTCGACCTCGCCTTCTCGCGCGACCAGGCCGAACGCATCTACGTCCAGGACCGCATGGAGCAGCACGGCCGCGAACTGTTCGACTGGCTGGAAAACGGCGCCTCCTTCTACGTCTGCGGCGACGCGAGCCGCATGGCCAAGGACGTGGAAGCGGCACTGCGCGCCATCGTCGAGCGCCACGGCGGCCTGTCGAGCGAGGCCGCGGTGGCCTACGTGCGCCGGCTCGGCGCCGACAAGCGCTACGTGCGGGACGTGTACTGACCCGCGCGCCCCGCAGTTAACGCCGCGTTCAGCACGACCGCCGAAACCGCCGCCGCCGCCCGCGTGCGGGGGAAACAGTCAAGCCGCCGCGCCGTAGTCTCGCGCGGGTCGGGGCGCTGGCGCCGCTGGGGGACACGGCATGATCGACGTCAATCTCATCGGTGCACCGGCTTTCTCGGTGAGGAAGATGGGGGACGACTTCGCCTATACCGGCATCAACCGGCGCATGACGGAACTGACCGGCCTGTGCGGACAGCGCATGGTGGGTTTGAGCCCGTCGCTCTGCCTGCCCGCCGCCATGGCGGAGGCCGTGACGGCGCGCTACCGGCGCTGCCTGGAGGAGCGGCAGGCGATCGAATCCGAGGCCTTCAACGACCTGCCCGGCGGCGGGCGCTGGTGGCACATCACGCTGACGCCGGAGCTCGACGCGTCCGGCCGGGCCTCTTCCCTGCTCGGCGTCATCACCGACATCACGGACCGCAAGATCGCCGAGCGCGACCAGCGCGAAGCGGAAACCCGCATGGCGCTCGCCATGGACGTGCTCGACGGCGGCTTCTGGCACCTCGACATCGCGACGGGCGAGATGGAAGTGACGCCGAAGCTCGCCGGGCTGGTGGCGGCCCAAGCCGTCGACCGCATGAGCTGGGCCGCGTTCACCGCCGGCATCCACGCCGACGATGCCGCCGTGCTCGACCTCGGCCCCCTGCTGCGCGGCGAACTCGACGGCGCCACGGTGGAATATCGCGTGGAGAACCCGCGGGGCGGCACGCGCTGGTTCCGCTCCCGCCGGCGGCTGCTGCGGAGCGCCGCGGGCGTGCCGGAGCGCGTCATGGGGGCCGTGCTCGACATCACCGAGCAGCGGCGGCTCGAGGAAGGCTTCGCGCGCGAGGCTCGGACCGACGCCCTGACGGGGCTGGCCAACCGTCGCGGCTTCGAAGCCAGCGCGGACGGTTTCCTCTCCGAGGCCGGCGCCGGCGGGCGCGGCTTCGGGCTGATCGTGCTCGACCTCGACCGCTTCAAGGCGATCAACGACCTCCACGGCCATGCCGCGGGCGACCTCGTGCTGCGCGAACTCGCCGCTCGGCTCCGCCGCGTGGTTCGGCCGGACGACGTGGTGGCGCGCCTCGGCGGCGACGAATTCGCCATCCTGGTGGCCGACGTGGCGGGCGGCGCCCTGCCCTACCTGGCGCAGCGGCTCGTGCTGGCCGCCCAGCTCCCGGTGGCGACGCCGGACGGCGAGCTGTCGGTCGGGGTGAGCATCGGGGTGGCGCGCTCGGTCGCGGGCGACGGCGCCATCTCCGACATCGCGGCCCGCGCCGACCGCGCCCTCTACGACGTCAAGCTCGCCGGCCGCGGCGCCTGGAAGCTCGCCGCCTGAGGGCGGAAGGGCGCGTCGATCTCAGAACCGCGTGGTCGCGTCCGTCAGCCAGCCCGGCGAGGCGTCGACCAGGGCGGCCTCGACGCGGCGGTCGAGCCCGGTGACGACCAGCACGCCACCGGCGACCAGGAGGGCGCCGAGCGCCGCCTTCAAGCCCGCGGCGGTCGACAGCATGCGGCCGCGCCAGCGCAGGACGGCGTCGCGCGACAGGGCGCCGAGGGCGAGGAGCGGCAGGGCGGCACCGATCCCGAACACCAGCATCGTCAGCGCCACCTGCCCGAGGTTTCGCCCTTCGGCGGCGAGCGCCGAGGCGGCCCCCAGCGTCGGGCCCGCGCAGGGGCTCCACACGGCGCCGAGCAGCAGGCCGAGCCCGAACTGGCCGCCGACCCCGTCCCCGGCGACGCCGCCGAAGCGTCCGTCCGCCCATCGCGCGACGGGGCCGGCCGCGGTGGCGACGCGGGCCTGCAGGGGCGGCAGCACCAGCACGAGGCCGATGACGACCATCACGGCGGCGGCGGGCCGCCGGAGCGCGCCCGCATCGATCCCGAGCGCGAAGGCGGCCGTGGCGAAGACCAGCCCGATTGCCACGAAGGACAGCGCGAGGCCGCCCGCCAGCGCGGCCGGCCCCAGCCGCGACCGCGCCGCCGCGGCGGCGAGCACGACGGGCAGGATCGGCAGCACGCAGGGCGACAGGACGGACAGGATCCCCGCCAGGAGGGCGAGGCCGAGGCCCGCCGTCACAGCGCGCTGTCGAGCAGCGCCGCGATGGGGGCGGGGCGGGTTTCGCCGGTCGACCGCGCCGTCTCGCGGTCGCCCTTGAAGGCGATCATCGTGCTCTGCATCCGCACGCCGAAGCGGCGCAACACGTCCTTCTGCGAATCGAAGTCGACGTCGAGCACCAGGAGGTCCTTGAACTTCGCCTGGGCTTCGAGGTTCGACAGGATGGGGCGCTGCGCCTTGCAGGTGGGGCACCAGGGGGCCGACACGTCGACGAGGATCGGCCTGCCGGCCGCCCTGGCGGCGTCGAAGGCCGCGGAGGTGAAGGGCGCCACCTCGGCCGCCGCGGCGGCGAGCGGCAGGATCAGCGCCGAGGCGAGGCCGAGGGCGGCGGCCAGGGGATGGGCGAGGCGGCGGGGAGCGGTCATGCGGGCGGGCCTTCCGGTCGGGCGCCCGCGGGCCGGGCACCTCCCGTCTACGCCGGTTCGATGCGGAGGTTACGGGGGCTATGGCGGCATCGGCGGGGATCGGCAGCGCGGTCGTGTGGCACTGGCGGGGGCGCGACGTCGTGGTGGGGACGACCCGGCTGGGCTCGGGCCCGCGCGCCCTGCTGCTGCCGGCGCTGAGCTCCATCTCCACGCGGGCCGAGATGGCGCCGCTGGCGGCGCGGCTGGAAGGGCGCTTCACGGCGCTGACGGTGGATTGGCCGGGTTTCGGCGCGGCGCCGAAGCCGCCCGTCGCGTGGAGCCCGGAAGCGCTCGGCGACTTCCTGCGCTTCGCCCTCGACGCGGTGGCGCCCGAGCCGGCGCTGGTGGTGGCGGCGGGCCACGCGGCGGGCTACCTCCTGGCCGAGGCGGCGGCGCGGCCCGTGCCGGGGCGGCGGCTGGTGCTCCTGGCGCCCACCTGGCGGGGCCCGCTGCCGACGATGCTGAAGCGGCGCCCGGCCTGGCTCGGCCGGCTCGCCCGCGCCGCCGACGTCCCGGGGCTCGGCGCGGCGCTGTACCGGCTCAACGTCAACCCCGCCATGGTGCGGGCGATGGCGCGCGCCCACGTGTATTCGGACCCGGCGTGGCTGACGCCCGAGCGCGCGGCCGGCAAGCGCGGCGTGACCGGGGCGAAGGGCGCGCGGCACGCCGCGGTGCGCTTCGTGACGGGGCAGCTCGACCCCTTCGCGGACCGGGCCGGCTTCATCGCAGCCGCGGAAGCGCTGCGCGAGCCCGCGCTGGTGATCTACGGCGCCGATGCGCCGCCGAAGTCCCGCGCCGAGATGGAAGCGCTGTCGGCCGTGCCGGGGATCGCGACGCGGGTGCTGCCCCGCGGCAAGCTGAGCCTCCACGAGGAATTCCCCGACGCGGTCGCGGCGGCGATCCTGGAAGGGACGGCGGAGCCCGCGTGAAAGGTCGCGAACCCAGGCCCCGCTCCCCGGAAACGTCCCCGACATTTCCGGGGGGCTTCAGGCACGGGTTCGACGCATCCCCGGACTCCGGGGAGTTCCGCGTCTCACTTCACCAGCGGGCAGCCGCCGTCGGCGAGGGGCCTGAACGCCCCATCGGCCGGGATGGTGGCTATGGGGGCGTAGACGTCCCACTCCGACGTCGACTCGCCCGGCGCCTTCACCCGGTAGGCGTACATGGCATGCACGGCGCGCCCGTCCGGCCGCACCGTCACGGTGCCGAACAGCGCGTCCTCGATGGGCTTGGCCTTCATCTCGGCCACCACGGCTTCGCCGTCGATCGTGTCGGCCTTCTTCACGGCACGGAGGTAGGCCAGCACGGACGAGTAGACGCCGGCCTGGTTCTCGGTCGGCACGCGGCCGGGCATCTTCTCGGCGAAGCGCTTGGCGAAGGCGCGGCTCGCGTCGTCGCGGTCCCAATAATAGGCCTCGGTGAGCAGCAGGCCCTGCGCGAGCGGCAGGCCGATGGCGTGGACGTCCGTGACCTGGGTGAAGAGCCCCGTCAGCTTCTGGGCGGGGGCGACGCCGAACTCGGCCGCCTGCTTGACGCCGTCGACCAGCGCCGTTCCGGTGTCGGCGAAGGCCACCGCATCGGCGCCCGACCCTTGCGCCTGGAGGAGGTAGGACGAAAAATCCGTGGTGCCGAGCGGGTGCTTGACCGAGCCCGCCACCGTGCCGCCCATCGCCTTGAAGGCCGCGGCCGTGTCGCGTTCGAGCGCGGCGCCGAGCGCGTAGTCGAAGGAGATGAAGTAGACGGACCTGGCCCCCACGCCCGTCAGGGCGCGGGCGGCGGCGTTGCCCATCGCCCAGGTGTCGAAGGTCCATTGCACCGTGGTGGGCTTGCAGAACTTGCCCGTGAGGTCGGAGGTGCCGACGTTGGCGGCGAGGAAGGTGCGGTGCTTGTCGGCGATGACGCCGTTGATCGCCAGGGCGACGCCGGAGTTCACCGCATCCGTCACGGCCGCGACGCCGTCCCGGTCGAGCCATTCGCGCACGATGGCGCTGCCGACGTCGGGCTTGTTGCCGTGGTCGCCGTAGAGGATCTGGACCTTGAGGCCGGGCGCTTCGCGGGCGAAATCGTCGGCGGCGAGCTGCGCCGCCACCACCGATCCCTTGCCCGACTGGTCGGCGAAGGGTCCGGAAGCGTCGTTGAGCACGCCGACCTTGATCGTGCCGTCCGGGATGTCGGCCAGGGCGGGCGCCGCCAGAAGGGCCACGGGGAAGGCGAAGGCGAGGCGGGCGGCGTGGCGCAAGGGCGTTCTCCCGATCTGTCGTTGTGTTCCCTCCTAGCCCGGCCGCCGGCGGCGCGCCAGCCGGCCGGCGCTGTGAAAATCCGCGCCGCTGCGATAGACCGTTAACCATCTTTAACGGTCTGTTAACCGTCCGGGCGTCAGATCGTGCGTGTTAAAGGAACCTTAAGCGGCATGTCGGCTGAAGCCTCCCCCTCCACCCCCGTCCGGTTCCGCGGCCGCTCGCTGATGGCGCTGGTGCTGCGGCCCGAGCCGCCGATCGACGCCTGGCTGCTGGGCCTCGACGACCTGCTCGGCCGCTCGCCCGGCTATTTCACCAGCCGCCCCGTGGTGGCCGACCTCAGCGCCATGGCGGGCGAGAGCGACCAGCTGATCCGGCTAATGGACAAGCTGCAGGGCCGCAACATCCGCGTCATGGCGATCGAGGGCGCGGATCCCGAGCGGCTCGGCGCCGACGCGATCCGGCTGCCCCCCATGGTCGAGGGCGGCCGTCCGGCGTCCGCGCCGGCCATCCCCGACCCGGCGCAGCCCGACGCGGCCGCGCTGTCGGCCGCGCTGGCCGCGCAGCCGTCCCGGAGCGTGCCCTCGCTGATGATCGACAAGCCGGTGCGGTCCGGCCAGTCGATCACCTTCGCGGAAGGCGACGTGACGATCCTGGGATCGGTGGCGTCGGGCGCCGAGGTGATGGCGGGCGGGTCCATCCACATCTACGGCACGCTGCGGGGCCGCGCCATGGCGGGCTTCGCCCACAAGGACGGCCGCATCTTCTGCTCGAAGCTCCACGCGGAGCTGCTGGCGATCGACGGCGTCTACAAGACCGCGGACGAGATGGACGCGGCGCTGCGCGGCAAGGCCATCCAGGCCTGGACCAGCGGCGACACGCTCGTCATCGCGGGTCTCGACTGAATCATGGATATCGAAGGAGGCAGGGGCATGTCGCAGGTCGTCGTGGTGACATCGGGCAAGGGTGGCGTCGGCAAGACCACGTCGACGGCCGCCATTGGGGCCGCGCTGGCGCAGTCGGGCCAGAACGTGGTGGTGGTCGACTTCGACGTCGGGCTGCGCAACCTCGACCTCATCCTGGGGGCCGAGCGGCGGGTGGTCTACGACCTCGTCAACGTGATCCAGGGTCACGCCAACCTCAGCCAGGCGCTGATCCGCGACAAGCGCTGCGAAACCCTCTACCTGCTCCCCGCCTCGCAGACGCGCGACAAGGACGCGCTGACCGAGGAAGGCGTCGAGCGCGTCATCGCCGAGCTGCGCACCCGCTTCGACTGGGTGATCTGCGACAGCCCGGCCGGCATCGAGCGCGGCGCCCAGCTCGCCATGCGCCACGCCGACCTCGCCATCATCGTGACCAACCCCGAAGTGTCGTCGGTGCGCGACAGCGACCGCATCATCGGCCTGCTCGATTCCAAGACCGTGAAGGCCGAGCGCGGCGAGTGGATGGAGAAGCTGCTGCTGCTCACCCGCTACGACCACGCCCGCGCCCAGCGCGGCGACATGCTGAAGACCGAGGACGTGCTGGAGATCCTGTCGATCCCGCTGCTCGGCATCATCCCGGAATCGCAGGACGTGCTGCGCGCGTCCAACGTCGGCGCCCCCGTGACGCTGAACAACCCCACCAGCGTGCCCGCCAAGGCCTACATGGACGCGGCGCGGCGCCTGCGCGGCGAAGCGCTCGACGTGACGATCCCCCGCGACAAGAAGGGGATCATGGGCATGCTGTTCGGAAGGAAGGCCGCATGAAGCTCCTGAAGTTCCTCGGCGTCCGCGACAGCGCGCCGGTGGCGCGCGAGCGGCTGCAGATCCTGCTCGCCCACGAGCGCTCGCTCGTCGGCCGCTCCGACCTCGTGGCGATCCTGCGCGAGGAGATCCTGCAGGTCATCGCCAAGCACTGCGCCATCGACCGCGACAAGGTGCGGGTGAAGATGGCCAAGGGCGACACGCTGTCCACCCTCGAGGTCGACCTCGAGATCCGCGCCCCCGCCAGCGGGACGATCGCGCTGGCGTCGTGACGGGTCGGACGGAGTCGGATTCCAGCGGGCGGCGGGGCGAAAGCCTGCGCCGCCCGGTCGCGAGCCCGGGCGGCTTCGCTCCGAAGCCGCCCGGGCTCGCGACCGGCTCGCCCTTCGGCGGGGTTCGGGGCGGCACCCCCGAGGGATCACGGCCCCCGCGCGGGCCGGTGACCCGCGGCCGGGCCTGAGCGCCCCACCGGCCCTTCACCACACGGACAGGTCGTCGACGTCCGGTGCATCGCGGGAACCCGCGTCCCGGCCGGCGCCGACGGGGTTCGGCCTCCTCGCCCTGGCCAGCAGGGCCCGCAGGACCGTCAAGCAGGCATCGAGCAACCGCCTCATGACAATCTCGCCCAGCGATGGCGCCGGGAGATCGCGGCGCGTCGCGGGACGGATTATCAGCTTTCGATGCTTGTGGGAATATTTCCCACATCACGGCGCCGCGTCGCGGTCCCGCCTCGGCCCGCCGCTGCGCGCGGGCGACGGGGCGACCATGGCCTGCAGCCGCCGCGTGACGGGCGCCTCGAAGAACCGGAACAGCGCCAGGGCGGCGGCCACGGAGGCGGCGACGAGGAGCACCGCATAGGCGACCGGGTCGAAGCGATGCGGGTCCGTGACCCGGGACACGACGTCGTGGATCGCGATGAACAGGGCCGAGTGGACGAGGTAGAGCGAGAACGAGGCATCCCCGAGCCGCGTGAGGGCGCGGGCCGGCCAGCTGGTCCCCGACGCCCCCATCCCGAGCGCCGAGGCGACCAGCGCCGCGGCCGGCACACCCCAGGCGAGGCCGCGCCAGGCCTGGGCGGAATCGATGGACGGGACGTAGGCGGCCACGCCGGCGAGGGCGGCGAGCGACAAGGCCACCCCGGCCCGGACGGGCACGCGCCACCCCGCCCGGTGGGCGAGGCCGAGCCACAGCCCGAACATGAACTCGAGCACGATGGGGTCCGCCCAGTAGAACAGCGGCCAGGGAAGCGCCACCAGGCGGCCGACCGACACCAGCCCGATCAGGGCTGCGGACAGGGCCGCCACCGCACGGGCGCGGGCCAACCGGAGCGTCAGCGCGAAGCAGACGTAGAAGAACATCTCGTAGTTGAGCGTCCAGCCCAGCGAGTACACGGGGACATATGCGCCGTCTTCCGGCCGGAGCGCGGGCAGGAAGAGAAAGGAAGCGACGATGTGGGCCAGGGACGCGCGGGGCTGCCCGGGGAGGTGACCGAGCCGAAGCGCGATCAGGGCGAAGGCCGCGGTGAAGGCCCAATACAGCGGGGCGATGCGGAGCACACGCCGCGCCAAGAAAGGCCCGGCCGCGCCGGGACGGCCGAACAGGCGCTCGGACGCGACCACCATGATGAAGCCGGACACGACGAAGAACAGATCCACGCCGAAGGCACCGATGGTGAGGTCAGGGAAGGGATCGGCGAACCCGCGGTGGTTCAGCTCGTTGCGGGCATGGAACACGACGACGATCAGGGCCGCCACGGCTCTGACGATCTGAAGCTGGAATATGGACCTGCCCATCGATGGCTCTGCGCGTTTCATCCCCGCAGGTGCCTACCCGCGTTGTTTCGCACTGACCAGGACCGGGTGGCGTGCCGACGGCGGTGAGGCGGCCGGGCCGGGACATCCGGGAGATCGCCGTTTCGCCCCGTATGTCGGCGCCGCGATGAGCCCGCACCGCATCGGGCGCGGCCGCAACCCGGGGGGCCGCCGCCGCGTTCCCGTCGCACTGCCACCGGGGAGATCGTCATGACCGCCATCGACCGTCGCATCTGGTGGGTCGTGGGGCTCGTCGTCCTCGCGCTCATGCTGTGGCTCCTGCTCGACCACCTGCTGTTTCCCACCCTGCCGGTGCCGGCGGGCGCCCCGTCCATCGCGCGCTGACGGGGCCCCGCAACTCCCGACCGCGCCGCGCGTTGGCCGCCACTGGATCGACGGCCAACGGCGGGGGATGGGATGTTCGGCAAAATCGGCGGCGGCGCGGGCTATGCCGTCATCATCCTGATCGTGGCGATCGCGGCCCTGCTCTTCGCCAGCCACGAATTCTTCCCCGCCTTCAACCCTGCGGGCGGGACCTCGGCGGCGAAGTAAACCCCCTCCCCCGCGCCACGCCGCGAGCCAACGCGACGTCGACGCCCCCCCTCTGCACCTGGAGCATCGACGTGGACGACGCCACCAAGTTCATCCGCATCTTCGGCGACCACCAGAAGCGCGCCACCTACGCGGGCCGCCTCCACATCCGCGACGCCAACTTCATCGCGGACCTCAAGGCGCGCCTGTCGGGCTTCGCGGCGCGCGACAACGGCGCCCGGAACAGCGGCTGGCTGATCGACTTCTCGCCGACCCAGACCGACGACCTGACCGAGCGCTCGATGTTCCACGCCACCCTGACGTCGGCCAGCCAGGGCGAGCGACGGCTCGCCTTCCAGATCGGCCGCGATTGGGTCGAGATCGGCGACGGCGCGATGGAAAGCTCGGTCCGCACGGACGGCGCCAACATCGACGCGGCGCTGCAGAGCGCCTTCCGCCGGGTGGTGCTGCGCTGGCCCTACGGCACGATGGATCCCGCCAAGGTCAGGATGGCCGACGCCTGATCCAGGCCGGCCCGCCGCGCCCCTGCCTCGCCGCGGCTCCGGTTCGCCCGCCCGCGGGTGTCGCCCCCGCCCGACGAGGACGCCGACGGGCCGGAGCAGGCGACGGCGCCCGTCTCGTCGGGGACGGGTTCTTCGGGGGACGGGGTCGGAGGTGACGGCCGGGGAGCGGCACCTATGACGACCGTTCGGCGTCCGCCCGCCCGTAGCGCAGCGTGAACATCGCCACGACCTCGTCGACCCGCTCCTCGATCTCGGCCCGGCCCATCGGCGGCGGGTCCTGCAGCACGAGGCGCGCCGTGTGGCATTGGGACGTCACGGCGCCGAGGAAGAGGCTGGCCGCGAGCTCCGCGTTCGCGCCCGTGAACTCGCCCCGGGCCCGCGCCGCTTCCAGGTACTCGGTCAGGCGACCCCGCGTCCGCTCCGGCCCCAGGGCGTAGAAGATGCGCCCGATGGCGGGGTCGCGCGGCGCTTCCGCCACGACGAGGCGCAGCAGCGACGTCACCTCGGGGCTCGTCATGGCCTCGAGCAGGTTGATCCCGAGGTCGCGGAGGATCTCGCCCATCGCGTTCGGCCGCTCGAAATCGGCGTCGAGCCGCCCGCGCAGCAGCCGCGCGCGGTTGCTCACCACCTCGGCGAAGAGCCCCTCCTTGCTGCTAAAGTGGCGGTACAGCGTTTCCTTCGACGCGCCGGCCCGCGCCGCGACGTCGCGCATCGTGGTCTCGGCGAAGCCCTGGGCCAGGAACACGGCCTCGGCGACGGCCACGATCTCCTCGCGACGCCGTGCCCCGCGGGGCACAGGCCCTGGATCATTGTGGGACAGTTCCGTGGAGCCGCTTGACTTCGCACCCATCCGCTCGCCTTATATCCGAACCCACCGGTTCGGTTACGCGCCTTCCCAACCTACAAGCCGCCGACGGCGCCGCATAGGGCCCGTCAGGCCATCGTCGGGGCGAAGCTCCGACGCGGACGCGTGAACGGGCCCCCGCTTTCGATCCGGCATGTGTCAGCTGGAACATGACACACGCCGGCCCCGACCCAACGACGAACCAGCCCCGGAAGACCCCACGATGACCCCGAGCGACGCCGACGAGGCCCACGCGCAGGACGACGACCGCGCCCCGCCCCGCCGCCGCGCCCGCCGCGACGTGCTGGAGATCGGCAAGGGAGAGCGCAGGGGCGGCGGCCGCGGCGCCGAGCACGCCCGGGATCTCGACGACGACGACGACGACCGGGACGCCCCCCGCGCGCGCCGGGACGACCGGGACGAGCGCCGCGACGACGACCGCAAGCGCGACGACCGGCGCAAGCGCGACGACGACGACCGCCAGGACGACGACCGCAAGAACGACGGGTCCAAGGACCGGAAGGACGACGACCGCAAGGGCGAAGGTCGCAAGGGCCAAGACCAGAAGGACGAAGGCCGGAAGGGCCAGGACGACAAGAAGGACGGCAAGGACGGCGAAGGCGACGACAAGGAAGCGCAGGACCGCCGCAAGAGCCGCCGCCCGCTGATCATCACCATCGCGGTGATCGTCGCGCTGCTGCTCGTCGCCTTCTTCGTCTACTACTACCTGTCGAACAGGGGGAAGGCCGAAACCGACGACGCGTATACGGACGGCTACGTGGTGGCGGTGGCACCGCGCGTGTCCGGGCAGATCGTGTCGCTCGACGTCGTCGACAACCAGTTCGTCCACAAGGGCGACCCGCTGGTCCACATCGACCCGCGCCCCTTCACCTTCTCGCGCGACCAGGCCAAGGGCAACCTCGACGCCCTGAAGGCGCAGATCCAGAACCAGAAGCTCGGCGTCGAAATTTCCAAGAAGAACTTCCCGGCGGCGCTGCAGCTCGCCCAGGCGAATCTGCTGTCCGCCAAGGCCAACCTGACGTTGCAGGAATCGAACAACAAGCGCCAGCAGAACCTGCCCAGGCAGGCCACCACGCAGCAGGAGGTCGACACCACCTCCTCGGGCCAGCAGCAGGCCGAGGCGCAGGTGGCGCAGGCCCAGGCCCGCGTGACCCAGGCCGAGCCGGTGCAGCAGAACATCGCCCAATCGCAGCAGCAGGTCGACCAGCTCCAGGGCCAGGCCGAGCAGGCCCAGGCGCAGCTCGACAACGCCGAGCTCAACCTCGAATTCACGACCGTGCGCGCCGCCCAGGACGGCTGGGTGACCCGCCGCAACGTCGACGCCGGCAACTACGTCACCGCCGGCACGCAGATCATGTCGCTGGTGACGCCCGACGTGTGGGTGACGGCGAACTACAAGGAAACGGAGCTCGACGGCATGGTGCCGGGCCAGCCCGCCACCATCTCGGTCGACGCCTACCCGAACCTGAAGCTCACCGGCCACGTGGACTCGATCCAGCACGGCTCGGGCTCGAAGTTCTCGGCCTTCCCGGCCGAGAACGCCACCGGCAACTTCGTCAAGATCGTGCAGCGCGTGCCGGTCAAGATCGTCATCGACTCGGGGCTGAAGCGCGACGAGCCGCTGCCGCTCGGCGTCAGTGTCGAGCCCACGGTGATGCTGAAATGAGCGGCGTCGGCGCCGTCGATGGCTGGAAGCCGAAGTTCAACCCGTGGTTCATCGCCCTCGCGGTGACGCTGGCGGCCTTCATGGAGATCCTCGACACCACCATCGTCAACGTAGCGCTGCCCTACATCGCCGGCACGCTGGCGGCCTCCTCCGACGAGGCCACCTACGCGCTGACCGCCTACCTGGTCGCCAACGGCATCGTGCTCACCATCGCGGGCTGGCTGTCGGACACGATCGGCCGCAAGCGCTACTTCCTGATCTGCCTGTTCATGTTCACGGTCTTCTCGTTCCTGTGCGGCATCTCGCAGAGCCTCGGGCAGCTCGTCGCGTTCCGTGCCTTCCAGGGCTTCTTCGGCGGGGGGCTGCAACCGAACCAGCAGGCCATCATCCTCGACACGTTCCCGCCGGCCAAGCGCGGCGCCGCCTTCGCGGTGACCGCCATCGCCACCATCGTGGCGCCGGTGCTCGGGCCGACGCTCGGCGGCTACCTCATCGAGCACCTCGACTGGCGCTGGATCTTCTTCGTCAACATCCCCTTCGGCGCCGTGGCGGTCTTCGCCAACTTCGTGCTCGTCGAGGACCCGCCGTGGGAAAAGGAGAAGGCCAAGAAGAAGGGCCGCGGCATCGACTACGTGGGCCTGGCGCTCATCTCGCTCGGCCTCGGCTGCATGCAGATCGCGCTCGACCGCGGCGAGGACGACGACTGGTTCGGATCGCGCTTCATCGTGATCATGTCGGTGCTCGCCTTCATCGGCATCTTCGGCGCCATCTGCTGGCTGCTCACCGCCAAGAAGCCGATCATCGACCTCGACGTGTTCAAGGACCGGAACTTCGCCATGGGCTGCGTGCTGATCGCCGCCATGGGCATGATCCTCTACGCCTCCGCGGTGCTGATCCCGCAGTTCTCCCAGCAGGAGCTCGGCTACACGGCGCTGCTGTCCGGCCTCATCCTGTCGCCGGGAGGCATCGTGGTGATCATGCTGATCCCCATCGTGGGGCGGCTGATGAAGGTGGTGCCGACGCGCTACATCGTGATGACGGGTTTCACCATCATGGGCTTCGCGCTCATGTATTCGAGCCGGCTCGTCACCTCCATCGACTATTGGACGCTGGTGAAGATGCGCTCGGCGCAGACGGCGGCGCTGGGCTTCCTGTTCGTGCCCATCTCCACCATCGCCTACCTGACGCTGCCGCAGAAGTACCGGTCGGACGGGGCGGCGCTGTTCTCGATGTTCCGCAACGTGGGCGGCGCGGTGGGGATCTCGGTCGCCACCGCGCTGGTGACGGAGCGCCGCCAGGCCGACCAGGCCCACCTGTCGAAGTTCATGACGCCGCTGAACCAGGGCTACAACGAGTTGATCCAGAAGTCGGAGGCGACGCTGCGCACGCTCGGCCGCGCCGCGGGCTCGGTCCACGACGAGGCCGTGTCGCACACCTATCAGACGTACATGCACCAGTCGGCCGTGCTGGCCTACAACAACGTGTTCCAGTATTCGGCCGTGGTGGCGTTCCTGGTGGTGCCCCTGTGCTTCTTCATCTCCAAGAAGACCGCCCAGGGCGGCGGCGGCGGGGGCCACTGACGATGACCGAGCGTTTCCGCCTCCTGTCCGCCCTCCTCGTGGGGTCCACCCTCGCGGGCTGCACGATGGGCCCCGAATACGTGTCGCCGCTGCCGCCCATCGTCGACGCCAAAAGCTACGTCGACAACGGCACGAAGGTGAAGGTGCCGCTGAAGGTGCTGGCCGGCACCACGGCGGCCGAGCCCGACGCCGAATGGTGGCGCGTGTTCCGCGACCCCATCCTGTCCAAGCTCGAGGCCCGCGTCGCCGAGCAGAACCTCGACGTGCAGACGGCCTCGCTGCGCCTGCGCGAAAGCCGCGCGCAGCTCGGCACCGCCGCCGCGGCGGCGCTGCCGAGCGTCAACGGCGCCAGCAGCGCCTACCGGCAGCAATACAGCCAGAACGGCATCATCAGCCTGATCCCGTCGAACGTGCTGAACGGCGGCTCCTCCGGCACCGGTTCCGGCGCCGGCACGTCGCTCGGCAACCCGTTCGAAAGCTACACGGCGGGCTTCGACGCCTCGTGGGAGCTCGACCTGTGGGGCCGCGTCCGGCGCAACATCGAGGCTTCCGAGGCCCTGGTGGACGCTTCGGCCGAAAGCCGGCGCTCGACGCTCGTGTCGGTGCTGGCGGAGCTCGCGCGCGACTACGTGCAGCTGCGCGGCATCCAGGAACAGATCCGCATCCAGCAGGCCAACGCCAAGGTGAACCAGGACATCCTGGACATCGTGCAGACGCGCGCCAAGGGCGGCCTCGTCACCGGGCTCGACGTGGCCAGCGCGGCCCAGCAGGTGGAAGGCATCCGCGCCAACATCCCGCAGCTCCAGCAGCAGGAGATCCAGGCCGTCGACGCCATCGGGCTGCTGCTCGCCCAGCCGCCGCTGACGCTGAGCCAGGAGCTGGTGCCCTCGAAGGCGATCCCGCCCGTGCCGCCCAAGGTGCCGGTCGGCGTGCCGTCGAGCCTGATCATCCGCCGGCCGGACATCCGCATGGCGGACGCGCAGCTCCACGCCGCCGTGGCGGAGATCGGCGTGGCGGAGGCGGAGTTCTTCCCCACCGTGACCATCACGGGGTCGCCGTCCTTCAACGCCCTCGACCCCAACAAGGTGTTCCGCGGCAACTCGCTGCAATACATGAACGTCGGGCCGGCGATCTCCATCCCGATCTTCGACGGCGGCCGGTTGAAATCGAACCTCGTGCTCACCCAGGCGCGCCAGCAGGAAGCCGCCATCGCCTACCAGAAGGCGGTGCTGCAGGCCTGGCACGACGTCGTCAACGGGCTCGCGGCGCTGAAGGGCGACGAGGGGCGACGCTCCTTCCTGCTGAAGCAGGTGGCCGACGCGCGGCGCGGCCTGTCCCTCGCCCGCACGCGCTACAGCCAGGGCGTCGACACCTTCACGACCGTGCTGCAGAACAGCCAGAACGTGCTCAGCGCCGAGGTGAACCTCAGCCAGGCGACCGCCAATATCTCGACCGACTTCGTGGCGCTCTACAAGGCGCTGGGCGGCGGGTGGGAAACCACCTTCCCGGACAAGCCCGTGCCGCAGCTCGACCTCGCCGACGTCACCATCCCGCAGGGAGACCTCGCGCTCAAGCCCGACGGGCCGTGAGCGCCTGAGGGCCGCCGCTCAGGCAGCGAGGCGGGCCGCGGAGGACCGCGCCCGGGCCAGCAGTTCGGGATCGGCGATGACGGCGGCGATGTCGTCGCCGACCGCGCGGGTCACCTCGGGCGTCGTCGGGATGCCGAGCACCCGCAGGGCGATGACGGCCTGGCCGAGCGCGACGTCGGCCAGCCGAGCCGGATCGCCGCCCTCGTTCCAGGCGACGGATTCGAGGGCGATGCGGGCGAGGACGCGGTCCTCGACGACGGTGATCATGGGATGCGGCTCCGGCGCTCTGGTCTTCGTCCCATCAAACGCCGCCAGGGTTAACGGATGGTGGATGCGGCGGGGCGCGGACCATCGGGGCGTGTGCCGCCCGGCCGGGCTCCCGGCGGAGGTTGCGCCCGGCGCGCGCCCGAGTAGCATGGCGGGCGTCCCCGAGGGATCCATGACCGCACCGCGCCGTTTCGCCGCCCTGCTCGGCCTCGCCTTCCCGCTCGGGTGGCTGGCCGCCTCGCCGGCCTGGGCCAGCGGCGACCTGTGCGAGCCGCGCTGGCGCATCGAAACCGCATCGCTCGGCGAATGCGACACGGTCGCGGCCCTGACGCCGGGCAACGACACGCGCGCCAACCTGCTGATGCTGCTCTTCGACCGGCATGGCCTTCCCGCGTCGCCGCCGGCCGCCACGGCCAAGCCGATCCTGGGCTGGCGCGATTACCGGGACGCCTTCGCGCCGGGAGGACCGCCGAACGGGAGCACCTATGCGGCGGGCGAGGGCTCGCGATGCCGCACCAACGACGGAGGCACCGCCACTTTCGACGCCGCGGTCGACGCCACGGCCGCCCTGCCCCCGGAGGAGCGCGTCGCCCTGGCCTCGGCGCGCGCGTCCCTGAAGCCGGATTGCGCGGCGGCACCGGCTTCGGGGGCGCCGGCCGCCGCGCCGCCCGTTTCGTCCCCGGTCGCCGCCCTCACGGCGGCCGTCCGCTCGGAGGCCGGCCGCGGCTTCGCCACCTATCTCAGGGGGACGGAAGCCTTCTATGCGGCGCGGTTCGACGACGCCGAGCGGGCCTTCGAGCTCGAGCGGACCAGCCCGCTGCCCTGGCTCGCCGACACCGCCGCCTACATGGTGGCCCGCACCGGGGTGAACCGGCTGCAGGCGGACGCCTTCGACGACTACGGCACGCTGAAGGACGGCTTCGTCGCCGAACCGGCCGCGGCGGCGCGCGTCGAGGCCAGCCTCGACGCCTACCTGGCGGCCCATCCGGACGGGCGCTACGCCGTGTCGGCGCGGGGGCTCCTGCGCCGGGTCGACTGGCTGGCGGGGTGGACCGAGAAGCTCGCGGGCCGCTATGCCGCCCTGCTGGCGCGGCCCGCCGCAGCCCGGGGCATCGACGACCTGTCCCTCGTCGAGGAGATCGACGCCAAGCTGTTGCCCCGGCTCACGCCGGCGATGACGCGGGATCCGCTGCTCCTGGCCGTGATGGACCTGAAGGCGATGCGCCGGCTTGGCGCCAAGCCCGGCGCCCCGCCCGTCCGGCCGGACCTCGACGGCCAGCGCGACGCCTTCGCCGCCCTGCCGGCGCTCCACGCGTTCCTCCTGGCGTCCGCGGCCTTCGCCGTCGACGGCGCGACCGCCCCGGTCCTCGGCGGGCTGCCCGACGACACGCGGCGGCGGGACGGCGATTACCTCTGGTTCAGCCGCCAGTTCCTGCGCGGCCAGGCTCTCGAAGCGGCGGGGGACCGCAACGCCCGCGGCTTCTGGCGAGAGCTCGTCCCCGGGGCGGGGCGCCCGCTCACCCGCTCGCTCGTCGAACTGGCCCTGGCGCTCCACGACCAAGCGCGGGGACGGCTCGACGACGTGTTCGCGCCGGACTCGCTCGTCACCGACCCCACGATGCGGGCCATCCTGCTCGAGCGCGTCGCCGGCCCGGCGCTGTTGCGCGCGCGGGCGCGGGACAGCGCGGGCCCGGAGCGCGAGCGCGCGGTCGCGCTCTTCACGCTGCTCTACAAGGGCGTGACGCGCGGGGCCTACGCGGATGTGCTCGGCGACCTCGCCGACGTTCCCCCCGCCGCGGCCGTCGCGGGCGACACGTCGCCGGGCGTGGATGCGACGGAGGTCCCCCCGCTCGGCGTCTTCGCCCGGGGCGAGTCGGCCGGCGAGATCGGCTGCCCACCGCTGCCCGCCACCGTGGCGAAGCTCGCCGCCGAACCGGACTCCGTGCGCGACCGCCTGTGCCTCGCGGAATTCGTCCGGCTGAACGGCATGGACGGGGACAGCCTCGACCGGCCGCTCCCGAAGGGCGACCTCGGCGGCGTGCCCAGCGCCTTCCCGGGAAAGCCCTACGCCCGCTCGGCCACCTATGCGGCGATCATCGCGGACCGTGCCGCCCCCGCCGACGACCGCGCCTACGCGCTCTACCGCGCGGTGCGGTGCTACGAGCCCTCGGGAAATACGCAATGCGGCGGCCCCGACGCGCCCAAGGCGACGCGCCACGGCTGGTACGACGCCCTGAAGCGAGACTATCCCGGCTCCCGTTGGGCCAAGCGCCTGTCGCTCTGGTGGTGAGGGGAGCGGCCCGGGCCGCCGCGGCGCTGGCCGTCGCGGCCTGCTCGGCGGCGGCGTCCCCCGGTGCCGGGCCGCCCGCAGCGCCCGAGATCGTCGAGGCGGGCCGCTACCGCGCCTTCTGGCTCTGGGCGGGCGTGCGCCCCCAGCCGGCGCTCGCCGGGGCCGAGGCCGTCTACCTGCTGCAGGGCGAGGTCGAGGACGGGCCGGTCGTGCGCCTCGCGTCGCGCCGCGCGGCCATCCCGCATGTCCGGGGATCGGACGTGTGGCTGGTGGTGCGGGCCGCGACCCTCGCCTGGCCCCCCGCCGTCTACGCGCAGGTGCTCCGCGCCCTGGCGGACTGGCGCGCGGCCGGGGACCGCGTCGTCGGGGTGCAGATCGACTTCGACGCCCGCACCCGCGGCCTGGCCGGCTACGCGGCCTTCTTGAAGGACCTGCGCGGGCGCCTGCCGGCGGACTGCCGGCTCGGCATCACCGGACTGCTCGACTGGAGCGCCAACGGCGACCCGGCCGGGCTCGCCGCTCTGGCCGGCACGGTCGACGAGGTCGTGCTGCAGATCTACCAGGGCCGGCACGTCATCCCGGGCTACGCAGCCTACCTCGGCACCCTCGGCCGCATGACGGTGCCGTTCCGCATCGGGCTGCTGCAGGGCGCCGAATGGCGCCCCCCCGAGGGGCTGGAGCGACGGCCGCTGTTCCGCGGCTACGTCGTGTTCCTGCGCAACGGGTGACGGGGGCGGCGTGCCCTCGTCAGTGGGCCGACTGCATCTCGCGCACGTCGACGAAGTGCCCCGCGATCGCGGCCGCGGCCGCCATGGCGGGCGACACGAGGTGGGAACGGCCCTTGTGGCCCTGGCGACCCTCGAAGTTGCGGTTCGAGGTCGTGGCGCAGCGCTCGTAGGGGCTGAGCTTGTCGGGGTTCATGCCGAGGCACATGGAGCAGCCCGGCTCGCGCCAGTCGAAGCCGGCCTCCTTGAAGATGCGGTCGAGCCCTTCGCGCTCCGCCTGCAGCTTCACGAGGCCCGAGCCCGGGACGATCATGGCGCTGACCGAGGACGCGACGCGCTGGCCTTCCACGATGCGGGCCACCGCCCGCAGGTCCTCGATGCGCCCGTTGGTGCAGGAGCCGATGAAGACGCGGTCGAGGTGGAGGTCGGTCATCCGCTCCCCGCCCTTCAGCCCCATGTAGTCGAGCGCCCGGCGCATGTTGTCGCGCTTGGTTTCGTCGGCGATCTCCTCGGGGTGCGGCACCGTGCCGGCCACCGACACCACGTCCTGCGGGCTCGTGCCCCAGGACACGATGGGCGGCAGGGCGGCGGCGTCGAGGCGCACGACCTTGTCGAAATGCGCCCCCTCGTCCGTGTGCAGCGTCGACCAATAGTCGACGGCCGCGTCCCAGGTGTCGCCCGTGGGGGACTTCGGGCGGCCCTTGAGATAGGCGAAGGTCTTGTCGTCGGGCGCCACCAGGCCGGCGCGGGCGCCGCCCTCGATCGACATGTTGCAGATCGTCATGCGGCCTTCCATCGACAGCGCGCGGATCGCCTCGCCCGCGTATTCGATGACGTAGCCGGTGCCGCCGGCGGTGCCGATCTCGCCGATGATGGCGAGGATGATGTCCTTGGCGGTGACGCCGGGCGGCAGCTGCCCGTCGACCTGGACCAGCATGTTCTTGGCCTTGGCCTGGATCAGCGTCTGGGTGGCGAGCACGTGCTCGACCTCGGAGGTGCCGATGCCGTGCGCCAGCGCCCCGAAGGCGCCGTGGGTCGAGGTGTGGCTGTCGCCGCACACGATGGTGGTGCCGGGCAGCGTGAAGCCCTGCTCGGGGCCGATGATGTGGACGATGCCCTGGCGCGCGTCGAACTGGTCGTAATATTCGATGCCGAACTCGCGCACGTTCTCGGCCAGCGTTTCCACCTGCAGGCGGGACTCCGGCTCCTTGATGCCGCCCCGGCGGTCGGAGGTCTGGATGTTGTGGTCGACGACTGCCAGCGTGCGGGACGGCGAGCGCACCACCCGCCCCGTCATGCGCAGGCCCTCGAAGGCCTGCGGGCTCGTCACCTCGTGGACGAGGTGGCGGTCGATGTAGAGCAGGCAGGTGCCGTCGGCCTGCCGGTCGACCACGTGGTCGTCCCAGATCTTGTCGTACAGGGTGCGGGGCTTCCGCGGCGCGTTCTCGTCCATGGTCTCGTCCCCATGGCCGTCGTGTCAGACGACCGGCCGGGCAGACCGGTGTCGGGTCTGCCCGGCCGGTCGCCGATGTTCCAGATAAGGGTGCCGCTCACTCGGCGGCAGTGCCGAGGATGCCGCCGCTCACTCGGCGGCGGTGCCGAGGAAGCCGCCGCTCACTCGGCGGCAGTGGTCTTCGCGTTCTTCTGCTTGGCCTTGGCGAGGTTCTTGGCCTTGGCCACGGTGTCGACGCGCTCGGCGATGCGGGCCGACTTGCCGCGGCGGTCGCGCAGGTAATACAGCTTGGCGCGGCGCACCTTGCCGCGACGGACGACCTTGATGGAGTCGATGTTCGGCGAATAGACCGGGAAGACGCGCTCGACGCCCTCGCCGTAGGAGATCTTGCGGACCGTGAAGGACTCCTGGAGGCCGCCGCCGGTGCGGGCGATGACGACGCCCTCGTAGGCCTGCACGCGGGACCGCTCGCCTTCCTTGACCTTCACGTTCACCACCACGGTGTCGCCGGGCTGGAACTCGGGGATGGTCTTGCCGGCGGAAACGCGCTGCATCTCCTCGGCGTTGATAATCGCGATGATGTCCATGGATCGTCCTTCGCCGGAGGCCGCCTTGAGGCAGCCGCGTTTCGGCTCGCTGTTATGAGTTGAGGGCGCGTCCTACAACGGCGACGATGGCTTGTCGACCGGTTTCGCTGGCCGGGACGCGCCGCGCGGACCTGCGCCGCGCCCCAGCCCCGGCGCCAGGACCAGCGCCAGCCCGCACAGCGCCGCCATGACCCAGAAAGCGCGGATGCCGAGGCCCGCGTAGAGGTAGCCCGACGCGAAGGTCAGCGCCGCCGAGGCCACGCCGAGGGCGATGTTGCCGTAGACCGCCTGGGCGGTGGCGCCGAGCCGCTCCGGCACCGCCGTGCCGATGACCTTCATGGCGCCGAGATGCAGCAGCGCGAAGGTGAGGCCGTGCAGCGCCTGCACGGCCACCAGCGCCGGCAGCGCCACCGTGGCGCCCATCACGCCCCAGCGCAGCACCCCCGCCCCGGCCGAGATGGCGGCGGCGCCCGCCGGGCCGACGCGGTCGATGATCCAGGGGCCGGCGACGAAGAACACCGCGACCTCGGCCAGCACGGATTCCGACCACAGCAGGCTCACCGCCGTGCCGCCGTAGCCGGCGCCGCGCCAGGTGATGACCGCGAAGGCGTCGTTGACGGCATGGCTGCCGATGACCAGCGCGGCGACGAGGAGCAGCGTGCGGTAGGCTGGCATGGCGAGGAGGGCGCGCGCGGCCGCCAGCGTCCCCCCGCGGTCGGGCTCGCCCGCCGCGTCCGGCGCGGCGACGCGGTTCGCCGACAGCGCCATGGCGAGGAACAGCGCCGAACTCGCCCCGATGATGCAGCCGAGCCCGAAGCGGTCGACGAGCTGGCCCGACAGCAGCGTGCCGGCCACGAAGGCGGCCGAGCCCGTGCCCCGCACCCAGCCGTAGCGGAAGCCGCCGCGCGCCGCCGAGGCCGCGACCGCCAGCGCGTCGGACAGGGGCGCCAGCGTGGCCTCGGTGCAGGAATGCGCCAGGCACACCAGCAGCAGCGGCACGAGGCCGTAGGCGCCGAGGTAGAGCGTGCCGATCAGGCCCGACAGCAGCGCCGCGGCGGCCAACACGCCGCGGCGCGCGCCCAGGCGATCCGCGAGCCGCCCCGCCGCGGGGCCGGACACGATGCGGACCAGCGTGCCGGCCGACAGCACCATGCCGATGCTCCGGTCGGCGAGCCCGTGGCTCTGGAAGAAGGACGGGAGATACGCCGATTCCGTGCCGTAGGCGGAATACAGCGCCGCGTAGAGCAGCAGGAAGGGCGGCAGCGCCGAGGCGGCGGGCCGAGGCGGGGGGCGCGCGTCGCTCGGGGCCGCCATGCTGTCCTACCCCTTCGCCGGATCGGCCCCGGCCGCATCGGGGGCGGGTTCGCCCCGCGTCGCCATCCGCCACCCCACGACCCAGGACACCAGACCCGCGACGGCGACGCAACCCAAGGTCAGGAACGCGACGGGGAAGCCCGCGTGCTGGGCGACGAAGCCCGCGAGCAGCGGGCTGACCGCCGCCCCGGCGCCATAGGCCGTCATGACGCCGCCGAGCCCGGCGTTGGCGTGGCCGGTCTTCGACATGATGTCGATGGCCAGCGCCGGGATGGCCACGCCGGCGAAGCCCATGGAGATGCCTTCCAGCACCTCGACGACGCCGATCATCGGCAGCGCCTGGGTCCAGACCAGCAGCCCGGCCCGCACGGCCACGAGGCCGATGCCGACCGCCAGCACGGCGACGTTGCCGAAGCGCTTGCCCAGCCACGGCACCGCCGCGGCGGCGCCCACCATTACCACCTGCACCGTCACCGTCATGGCGCCCGTGACGAGGCTCGGGTCCCGCCCCGCCTTGACCAGCGACTGCGCCAGGAAGGGTAGCATGGCGCCGCTCGATGCCATGAAGGCGAAGGCGGCCAGCCCCAGCACCAGCAGCGGCCGGCTTTCGACCAGCGCCCGGAAGGCGGACTTCGAGCCGGGGTCGCCGCCCCGCGCTTCCTGGTCGTCGATGGTGCCGGGGTCGATGCGCGACACCACGCCGACCGTGGCGCCCGCCATCACGGCGATGGCCAGCGCCACCCAGCCGAGGCCGAGGAAGTAGCCGAGCGCCGCCGACAGCGCCGCGTTGACGGCGTTGCCGCCGTGGTTGAACGTTTCGTTGCGGGCCACCTGGGCGGCGTAGCGGGCGCGGCCGACGATGCCGAGCGTGATGGCCGACACCAGCGGGGCGAGGCTGGTGTCGGCGACGCCGATCAGCACCTGCCCGGCCGCCACGACCCAGAGCGACTTCGTCAGCACGATGAGCCCGGCGCCGGCCGCGATGGCCACCACCGCGATCCCGACGGCGCCGCGCTTCGTGTGGATGCGGTCGACGAGCGCGGACAGCGGCGTGGTGGCGACCACACCGGCCACGCCGGCCAGGCTCATGGCGATGCCGGTCGAGGCGGGGTCGAACCCTTCGTGCTGGAGATAGACGCCGAGGAAGGGCCCGAAGCCCTCCCGGGCGCCCGCCATGGCGAAATTCAGGGCTTCGAGGCCCAATGGCAAGATCATCCGTGTACCGTCCCACGTCGCGCCCTTGTCCTACATATCGCGCGGAGGTCGCGCGGTCAGGGGGCCGGGGCTGCGGCGGATGGGCGATGGCCGACCGCCGCGCGGTGCGGCCCGGCGGCGGGGACGCCGCGGTGTTGCCCGCAGCGCCGGACGGGCGCATCGTCGCGGCGGCGCGGGCGGGATCCTGGCCGCCGAACCTGGGATGACGACGATGAAGGCCTACACCTGCCAGATCGGCCGCGAGGTCGACGGCGAGCTGACCGAGGGCGCCTACGCGGAGGCCCTCCACGCCTACAGCCTGATCGAGGCCATCGACAGGGCCAAGGCCATCGTCAAGACCCACGCGTTCCGCGTCGGCGACGACACGGTCCGCCTCGTCGACCCCGAGGCGGAGCTGAACGTCGTGTGGACGCGGCCCCTGGCCGAAGTCCGCGACGCTTGACGCGCCGGACGGCGGTCACCCGCCGTCCGTTCGCCGGGAGCGCGGATCAGTCGTCCTTGCGGTGGCCGCGGCCGTGCTGGTCCTTGAGGGCGCCCTTCTGCGCGGCTTCCTCCTTCTCGGCCTTGCCGACCACGCCCTCCGTGGTGCCGTCGTCGCGCGCGCCCTCGGCGTGGGCGGCCGAGGCGGAAGCCTTGGGCTCGCCCTTGCCTTCCTTCGGGTGCGGGACCTTGCCGCCCTCGGTCACGGGGCCGGGCTCGCCGGCCCGCGACGGCGCCGTCTCGGTCGGCATGGCCTTGGCGCCGGCGAGCGACGAGCCGTCGTCGGAATGGGGATGGCTGGACATGGCGGGTGCTCCTCGTGAGGCCCCGTCAAGGCGCGGTCACGGTCGGGGGTTGCCCGGCTGCGGCCATCGGTCCGCCACCGAGTGGTCCGGCACCTGCGCAAGGGATGGCTGATCCGTGTGCGGACGAGGAGCCGCGGTGTTCCGATCCCCGCCAACCTCGACCCAACCCTTCTTCCTCGAACTCCGGGAGGGTCGCTGCCGTCAGGCCTGCTTGAGCATCCGTCTGAGCACGGTTCGCGCCTCGGCGAGCTTGGCCGTCACCGCGTCCGGCCACAGCTTCAGCCCGGCATAGAAGAATGCCCCGACCACGCGCGCCATGCGCGCACGCTGTCGTAGGGGACGATGTCGACGACCTTCCGGGCGAGCCAATCGCCGCGATACATGGCCTCGATCTGGCCGCGCCCGAGGTCGAAGACCGTGAAGGCGTCGTGGGCGGCTTTGTCCTTGCCCGCGCCGAGAGAGGCCGCGAGGTTGGACAGGCTGTCGCGCACGCCCGCGCCAAAGGAGAGAGGCATGGTGCGGCTCTCTGATATGAGGAGAGGGCGCACGACGGCCGCCCGCGGCTCACGAGAGCGGCGGGGGGCGGCCGGCGCGGGTGTGTTCAGGGCATGGGGAGCGCGGCGCTTCCCCTCATCCGGCGCTGCGCGCCCCCTTCTCCCGCAGGCGGGGCAAGGGCCTGCCCTGAGCCTGTCGACGGGAAGAGCGCATGAAAAAGGCCCGTGGGCGAAGCGCCCCGGGCCGGATGGCAGTTGTGCGGTCGACCTGTTCAGGCCCGATCAGGCGCCCGAAGTCAAGAACAGGTAATGAACAAAGAAGGGAAGGGCAGGGCCTGCAAGACGACCCGCCCCATCCCTCAGCCCGAGATCTCTTCCAGCGGCCGGTCGAGCGTGCGGGGACCCCACACGCCGATCGCCAGCACCACAATAGCCATGGCGCCGGCGATGAAGGCGAAGACCGCGCCGACGCCCTCGCGCGCCAGCAGCGCCGAGATGACCAGCCCCGCGAAGGCGCCGGACAGCCGGCTCCACGAATAGGTGAAGCCCACCGCCCGCGCCCGCACCCGGGTCGGGAACAGCTCGGCCTGGTAGCCGTGGAAGGCGAAGGACATCCAGTTGTTGCTGAGCGTCACCAGCACGCCGAGCAGGATCACCGGCCAGAACCCGCCCGCCTGCCCGAACAGGAGGCCGAAGCAGGCCGCCGCCACCGCGGCGGCGCAGATCTGCCATTTCCGCTCCATGCGGTCGGCGACCAGCATCCCGAGCAGCGGCCCGAAGGGGTTCACCACCGCGATGGTGAAGGAATATTGCAGGCTCTTGGTGACGTCGATGCCCTTGGCGATGAGCAGCGTCGGCACCCAGGCGGCGAAGCCGTAGAAGCCGATGGTCTGGCAGAACTGGAACACGCTCATCATCACCGTGCGGGCGCGGTAGGGCGGGCTCCAGATCTCGGCGAAGGAGGCCCGGCCCTCGGGCGCCGGCGCGGTCGCGACGGCGGCCGGCGCGGGCAGCGCGCGGCCGAGATCGTGCTCGGCCCGGCGCTCGAAGGCGCGGACGACGCGCTCGGCGGCGTCGAGCCGGCCTTGGCGGGCGAGCCAGCGCGGCGATTCCGGCACGCCGCGGCGGATGAACCACACCGCGACGGCGCCGAGCGTCCCCACCAGCACCACCCAGCGCCAGCCGTCGACGCCCAGCGGCGCGGTGGGCACGAGCAGCCAGGCGAGCAGCGCCACGATCGGCACCGCCAGGAAGGTGACGACCTGGTTCAGCGCGTAGGCGCGCCCGCGCACCCCGGCCGGCACGATCTCGGCGATGTAGGTGTCCACCGTGACGAGCTCGACGCCGAGCCCGATGCCGGCCACGAAGCGCGCGAGGTCGACGCCGAAGCCGCTGGTCTGGACCGCCAGCGCCAGCGTGGCGAGCGAGTACCACACCAGCGACCAGGTGAAGACGACCCGCCGCCCGTAGCGGTCCGCCACGCCGCCGAAGGCCGTCGTCCCCACCCACAGCCCCGCGAAGGTGGCGAAGACGAAGGTGCCGAAACCCGTGACGCCGATGCCCGCCAGGGCGTCGAAGGGGCCGAGGCTCGCGGGCGTGAAGAGGCCTGCCTTCGCCATGCCGGGCGCCACGTAGGCGGTGTAGAAGAGGTCGTAATATTCGAACAGGGCGCCGAGCGACAGCAGCCCCACGGTGGCCCACAGCGAGCGCGTGGCGGGCAGCCGGTCGAGCCGCGCCGCGAGCCCGGCCGCCGCGAGCGCCTGGGACGCCGCATGGGCGGCGGGGTCGTCGCGGTGCCCCGCCGTCGTGCCCGCCTGCGCCATCGTTCCGCCCTCCGTCCCCTCCGCCGCGGGAGCGGCGGCGCGCGTTCGCGCTTGCCGGCGCCCCCGTCGCGAGGGAAGCCGGGTGTTCCCCTGGGGTCTACCCCGGCGCATGGGCCTTGGCGAGGTCGTCGACATCGCGCAGCGCCGGGAACATCCGGCTCCACAGCAGCGCCACCACCACCGTGCCGACCCCGCCGATCACTACGGCCGGCACGGTGCCGAACAGCGAGGCGGTGAGGCCGGATTCGAACTCGCCGAGCTGGTTCGACGTGCCGACGAACATGGAGTTCACCGCCGACACCCGCCCCCGCATGGCGTCGGGCGTCTGCAGCTGCACCAGCGACGAGCGCACCACCATGCTGAGCACGTCGGCGGCGCCCAGCACCGCCAGCGCGACGAGCGACAGCGGGAACGAGGTCGACAGGCCGAACGCGATCGTGGCGACGCCGAACAGCCCGACGGCGAGGAACATCTTCACCCCGGCGCGGCTCGTCAGCGGGCGGCGCGCGAGGGCGAAGGAGGTGAGCAGCGCCCCGGCGGCGGGCGCGGCGCGGAGCACGCCCAGGCCCACCGGCGTGGTGTGGAGGATGTCCTGCGCGTAGACGGGCAGCAGCGCCGTGGCGCCGCCGAGCAGCACGGCGAAGAGGTCGAGCGAGATGGCGCCGAGCACGATCGAGTGGTCGCGGATGTACACGAAGCCGGACAGGAGCGACTTCACGGTCGGCGGCTCGCGCTTGGGCGGGGCGCGCTCGAGGGCGATGCCGCCGACGAGCAGGCTCGCCAGCGCGAAGACGGCCGCGATGGCGGCGTAGGCCAGGGGCGGGCCGGCGATGTAGAGGGCGCCCCCGACGGCGGGGCCGACGATCGTGGCGGTCTGGATGGCGGACGCCGACAGCGCGAAGGCGGAAGGCAGCGACGCCGCCGGCACCACCCCCGGCAGCAGCGCCGACACGGTGGGGCTTTCGAAGGTCCGCGCCGCGCCGATCACCGCCACGGCGGCGAAGATGCCGTGCGCGCCGAGCCACCCCTGATAGGAGCCGACCGCCAGCGCGGCGGCGGCCAGCGCCTCGACGGCCTGGCAGGCGCGCACGATGGTGCGGCGGTCGTATTGGTCGGCGACGTGGCCGGCGGGGATCGTCAGCAGGATCATCGGGATGAACTGCATCAGCCCGATCAGGCCGAGCTCCAGCGTCGAGTTCGTCAGCGTGAAGATCTGCCAGCCCACCACCACGGCGGTGATCTGGAAGGCGCCGGTCGACAGCGTGCGGGCGAGCCAGAAGCGCAGAAAGGCGGGCTGGCGCAGGGGGGACGGGACGGGCGGCGGGACCTGGTCGGGGGCGGGCACGGGGCGGCGGTTCTCCGGGGGGACTCGGGCCCTTGTAGGCCCCCGCGGGCGCGGGGGCGGCTTAAAAAGTCTTTTTTATCGCGGGGCGGCCCGCGGGAAGGGCTTGCTGAGGCAGCGCGAGCCCGGGAGGCCGAAGCGCCACGGCGCGTCGGCGTTGCGGCTGATGCCGATGCGGGGCCCCACGAGGGGCGCCGGCACCTCGGCCCCGAAAGCCAGGGCGAAGGGCGGCCGGCCGAGGTCCAGGCCGTCGTGGGACGCGTCGAGGCCCAGCGCCTGGGCGAGGCGGCCGGGCCCGGCGCAGAGCAGGCGCGGGTCGTCGAGGCGCCGCCGCGCCCGCATGCGGTCGAGCCCCTGGGTGGGCTCCAGCGCGCGGACCAGCACGGCGCAGCCCGGCTCCCCGCCCCCCACCACGTTGAAGCACCAGTGGATGCCATAGGAGCGGTACACGTAGGCGCGGCCCGCGGGCCCGAACATGGCGCGGTTGCGGGGCGTCGGGCCGCGGCAGGAATGCGAGGCCGGGTCGTGGCGCGCATAGGCTTCCGTCTCGACGATGACCCCGCCGACGCCGTCGACGAGCAGCGTCGCCCCGACCAGCGCGCGGGCGAGGTCGACGACGGGGCGGGCGAAGGGGTCGGCCGGGTCCGCTGGCCCCGTCATGCCCGCCGCTGCACGCTGAGCTGCCCGTTGGCCTCGACGCAGGCGCGGCGCACGGCGGCGACGTCGTGCACGCCCTGCAGACGGAGCTGGGCCATCAGGTCCTCCTCCGTCATCAGGTCGCGGCGCAGCGCGCGCGGGTCGATCCGCCCGTCGCGGACGAGCAAGCCCGGCGCGGGCACGAGCACCGGCCGGAGCCGGGGAAAGCGCACCGGCAGCCATTCGAGCAGCCAGGACCAGAAGAAGATGGTGAGGGCCAGCGTCAGGCCCTCGGTGACGCTGTGGTAGTCGCTCGCCATGCCGTTCTGCACTGCGTCGGCGATGAGCACGATGAGCAGCACGTCGGATGTGCCCATCTCGCCCGAATGGCGGCGGGTGACGCGCAGCATGGCGAAGAGCACGAGGTAGATGATCGTGCCGCGCAGCACGATGTCGAGCAGCGCGACATGGGGATTGAAGCTCCTGTGCCAGTCGATGGCGAGGATGTTGCGATAGATCCAGTCGCCCATGCGGCCCTCCCGAGCGCCCGACCCCGCCGAGGCGTCGTCCGCGGCCCCGAAAGAAAGCGACGAGGAGCCGGGCGGGTTCATCGCAGCCGCGACGGCCGGGGGGCGTTGAAGCAGCTCTGCTTATCGCCGATAGGTCGCGTCCCCGCCCCGGACCGCGAGCCCCCATGATCCCGAGCCCCGCCGCCGGCGCGCCTTCCCTCCTCTACGGCCTCCCCTTCGCGGGGCTGCTGCTGTCGATCGCCCTCATGCCGCTGCTCGCCCCGCACTGGTGGGAGAAGCGCTTCCCCCTCGTCACGCTCGCCTGGGCGTCGCTCTTCGCCCTGCCCTACGCGGCCCTGCACGGGGTCGAGGAGGCCGGCACGGCGCTGCTCGGCACGGTGGTGCACGAGTACCTGCCCTTCATCCTGCTGCTGCTGGCGCTGTTCGTGGTGGCGGGCGGCATCCGGGTCGCCGGCAACCTCGTCGGCACGCCGAACACCAACCTCGCCCTGCTGGGGCTCGGCACGCTGCTGGCGAGCCTGCTCGGCACCACCGGGGCCGCCATGCTGCTGATCCGCCCGCTGATCCGCGCCAACGGGGACCGCCGGCACCGCACGCACGTCTTCGTGTTCTTCATCTTCCTCGTCGGCAACATCGGCGGCTCGCTGACGCCGCTCGGCGACCCGCCGCTGTTCCTGGGCTTCCTGCGCGGGGTCGACTTCGGCTGGACGCTGCGCGCCATGGCGGCGCCGATGCTGCTGTCCTCCGGGCTGCTGCTGCTCGTCTTCACCGCGATCGACCGGTGGCATTGGCGGCGCGAGCCCGTGACGGTGCCGAGCCACCTGCCCCGGCGCGTGCGGATCGAGGGCGGATACAACGCCGCCTTCCTGCTCGTGGTGGTGGGGGCCGTGCTGCTCAGCGGGCTGTGGCGCCCGGGCCGCTCCGTGCCGCTCGGCCTCGGCGTCAGCGTGAGCTGGCAGGGGCTGGCGCGCGACACGCTGCTGCTCGCCGCGGCGGTGCTGTCCTATGCGGTGACCCCGGCGCGCGTCCGCATCGAGAACGCCTACACCTGGGTGCCGATCCGCGAGGTGGCGATCCTGTTCGCAGGCATCTTCGTCACCATCGTCCCGGTGCTCGATGCCCTGAAGGCGGGGCCGGCGGGGCCGTTCGGCCCGCTGCTCCACCTCGTCGACCGGCCCGACGGCACGCCGGTCGTGGCGAGCTATTTCTGGCTGTCGGGCGCGCTGTCCTCCGTGCTCGACAACGCGCCCACCTACCTCGTGTTCTTCGACATGGCGGGCGGCGACCCGGCGCGGCTGATGGGGGATGGGGCGGCGACGCTGCTCGCCATCTCGTGCGGCGCGGTGTTCATGGGCGCCAACACCTACCTCGGCAACGCGCCGAACTTCATGGTCAAGGCGATCTGCGAGGAGGGGGGCATCCGCATGCCCGGCTTCTTCGGCTACATGGCCTGGTCGGGGCTGGCGCTGCTGCCGCTGTTCGGGCTGCTGACGCTGGTGTTCTTCTGATATCGGAGCCGAGCCCGCACGGCGGGCCCGGCCCGGCGCCCTATTCCGCCGCCTGGGGCAGCGCTTCGCCCGCCTGGAACAGGCCCGACGGCCCCTTCGTCATCTCGATGCGCCGGTTGTGGAGCGCGTCCAGCGTCGGGCGGTGGGTGATCGACACGATGCCGGCGTCCGGCAGGCGCTCGATCAGCGTCCCGTAGAGCGCCGTCTCGCCGGCCTCGTCGAGCGCCGAGGTGGCCTCGTCGAGGAACAGCCAGTCGGGCTTCGACAGGATGGCGCGGGCCACGCCGACGCGCTGCTGTTCGCCGCCCGACAGGCGCTGCGGCCAGTTGTCCGCGGTGTCGAGCTCGTCGCCGAGCTGGCCGAGGCCGACGGCCGTCAGCGCTTCGCGCACCGCGGCGTCCGGATAGGCTTCCAGCGTCCTGGGATAGCTGATCGCCTGGCGCAGCGTGCCCTGCGGCAGGTAGGAGCGCTGCGGCAGGACCAGGGTCCGCGTGCCCTCCGGCACCTCGATCCTGCCTTCGCCGTAGGGCCATACCCCCGAGAAGGCGCGCAGGATGGTGGTCTTGCCGGCGCCGGAGCGGCCGGACAGCAGCACGCGGTCGCCGGCGCGCAGGCTGAAGGCCGGCACGGACGACAAGGGCGTGCGGTCGGGCAGGCTCACCACCACGCCTTCGGCCGCGAAAGCCTCGCCCGACGCCCTGCGGGTGGCGATGTTGGGCAGGGCCGCCGCGGCGGCGTCGCTGCGGGCCATCACCTCCTCGAACGACACGAGGCGCTGAACGATGGCACGGTAGTTGGCGAGGAGCTGGAACGAGTCGGCGAACCAGGTGAGGCCGTCCTGCACGCGGCCGAAGGTGCCCACCGCCTTCATCAGCACGCCGTAGGTCGCGGTGCCGAAGAAGAAGGCCGGGCCCAGCAGCAGGAAGGGGAAGATGTTGGAGAACAGGCCGAAGAACTGCGAGAAGAAGGTGAGGTTGAGCTGCAGCCGCACCACGCCGTAGACGTTGGCGAGGATGGAATCGTAGCGCTCGCCCAGCGCCGCCCGCTCGGCCGTTTCGCCGCCGAGCAGGGCGATCTGCTCGGAATTCTCGCGGATGCGGGCCATGCCGAAGCGGAAGTTCGCTTCGAAGCGCTCCTGGTTGTACTTCAAGCTCACCAGCCGGCGGCCGATCACGTAGGTGATGGCAGTGCCGGCGCCGGCGTAGAGCACGGCGAGCCAGACGAGGTAGCCGGGGATGTTGAAGCTGAGCCCGAAGCTCGTCATCGGGAATGCGGTCGACATGGCCCACAGCACCTGCAGGAAGATGGCGAGCCGCAGGAAGTTGCCGAAGAAGCCGATGCCCAGCACCATCGTGTTGCCGACGAACTGGTGGATGTCGTCCGAGATGCGCTGGTCGGGGTTGTCGGCCGGGCCGGCGACGAGGCGCATGCGGAAATGCTGCGCGGGCGACAGCCAGCGGCCGACGAAGTCGTCCGTCATGGCCTTGCGCCAGCGGATCTGGAGCACCTGGTTGAGGTAGTTGTTGAAGGCCGCCACGAGCACGAAGGGCACCGCGATCATGCAGAACACGGCGAGCGACCACAGGAAGCCGTGCCAGTCCTTCTGCTGGATGGAGTCGCCGAAGCCTTCCTGCCAGTTGTTGATCAGCTTCGACATGTAGGAGGCGCCCACCTCCAGCCCCACCACGCAGGCGAGCAGGCCGATGCCGATCCAGTTTTCCGGCATGCGCACCGGGCCGACCAACCACAGGTGGATCTCGCCGGGCGTCTTGCGCCTGAAATACGGGAAGGCGAGGCGCCAGATGTCCTTCACGTCCTGGACGAAATGCGTCATCGGTCGACCTTTTGCGGCCGGGGCGCATCCGGCCTTGTTGTCAGGTGCGGGCGGGGCGTCCCGGCGGGCGGGGAGCGCCCGTCTAGTCCGGGCGGATCAAAGCGGAAAGATGTCCGCCCGGCACGTGAAGCTTCGGCAATCCTAAGCCTTCGCGGCGGCGGCGTGCTGACGCAGCCAGCCCGCGGCGCCCGATAGGTCGAGGCCGATCTGGCGCGACAGCGGCCCGAGGTCTTCGACGGCCATGCGGCCGTCCAGCACCTCGCCGATGGCCCACAGGTTGGCCGAGCGCGTGCCCGAGCGGCAGTGCACGAAGGCGGGGCCCGAGGCCCCCTTCACCACGGACTGGAAGTGCCGCACCGTGCTTTCCGTCACGGGCCCCATGGGGATGTGGGCGTAGGCGAGGCCCGCCGCGTCGCAGGCCTCCTCCTCGGCTTCCGAGCCCGGCTGCGTCGGGTCCTCGCCGTCCGGCCGGTTGTTGATCAGCAGCACGTAACCCTCGGCCGCGATGTCGCGAAACTCCGACAGGTCCGGCTGGCTCGCCACGGTGACGTCGGCGGATAGCTTGACGGTATGCATGGCGTCCTCGAACTCGCGTGTCGCCGTGCAGCCTAGCCCAGATGCGGGCGGCGCCAAAGGGCGCGGGAAATCGGGGGTCGGGGCGGGCGCTCGCGCGTCCCAGCCCCCATATGCAAGCCAGCGACCACGCGGCCGCGCCGCACCATCGGGAGATCGAGGCCATGCTGATCCGCCATCGTCGGTCCTGGGAGATCCCGGAGCGCGACGCCACACCCGAACACGTGTTCCTCCACCGCCGCGCCTTCATGGCGGGCTCGGCCGTGCTCGGCGCCGGCGCGCTGGCGGCCGGCCCGGCGCGGGCCTTCGGCCTGTTCGGGGGCGACGCCGCCCCGGCGGCCCCCGAAGCGCCGGACCCGTCCGCCTCGCTCTACCCCGCCGCGCGCGACCCCGCCTACACGATCGCCGGGCCCGTGACGCCCGAAGCGACGAACGTGAACTACAACAACTTCTACGAATACGGCACGTCGAAGCACGTGGCCGACGCCGCCCAGATGCTGCGCATCCGCCCCTGGACGGTGAAGTTCACCGGCCTGGTGGAGAAGCCGCAGGAGGTGGGCATCGACGACCTGCTCAAGGCCATGACGCTGGAAGAGCGGCTGTACCGCCATCGCTGCGTCGAGGCCTGGGCCATGCAGGTGCCGTGGACGGGGTTCCCGTTGAAGAAGCTCGTCGACTTCGCCAAGCCGCTCGGCTCGGCCAAGTACATCGTGATGAAGACCTTCAAGGACCCCAAGATGGCGCCGGGCCAGAGGAGCTTCATCCTCAACTGGCCCTATGTCGAGGGTCTCACCATGGCGGAAGCCACCAACGACCTCGCCTTCATGGTGACGGGCGCCTACGGCAAGCCGCTGCCCAAGGTGATGGGCGCGCCGCTGCGCCTGGCCGTGCCGTGGAAGTACGGCTTCAAGTCGGTCAAGTCGATCGTCGAGATCTCCTTCACCGACAAGCAGCCCGACACGACCTGGGCGGCGCTCGCGCCCGACGAATACGGGTTCTGGGCCAACGTGAACCCGGAGGTGCCGCATCCGCGCTGGAGCCAGGCGTCCGAGGAGGTCATCGGCACCGGCGACCGGCGCCCGACCGTGATCTACAACGGCTACGGCCCGCAGGTGGCGTCGCTCTACGCCGGCATGGCGAAGGACAAGCTCTTCATGTGAGCTGCGCCCCGCTCCGGCGCACCGGGGGCGGGGCCGTCAGGCCAGGGTCGCGGTCCAGCCTGCGCCGGGCGTCGCCACCGCGTGGGTTCGGCCGATCTGCCCGTGGCTCACGTCGGCGATGGCTGCCGCCCCCGTGGCGGCGTCCTCGAACAGGATGCCGTCGCGCCCCGAGCCGTTGAAGGCGCCTACGCCCGTCGCCTGCCAGCCGGCGCCGAGCGTCGACGACAGCGCCGTCGCGGAGGTCACGGCCGCGCCGGCCATGGCCCACAGGTCGAGGGCGCCGGTGGCGGCGTCCTGCAGCAGGATGTCGGCCTTGCCGTCCCCCGTCATGTCGCCCGTGCCGACCACCGTCCAACCCGCGCCGGGGTTCGTGGGGAGCTGCAGTTCGGAGGCCACCGACGTCCCGTCCATGATCCACACCGCCAGGGCCCCGCTGGCGTTCCGCCACAGGATGTCGGATCGGCCGTCGCCGTCGAAGTCGCCGATGCCGGCCGCCGTCCAGCCCGCGCCGGGGCCGTCGATCGCCGTGCGGGACTGAACGGCGGTGCCCTTCATCGCCAGGAGGTCGAGGTCGCCGGCCTTGTTCTGCAGGAGGATGTCGCTGTCGACGCCCCCGCCGAAATCCCCGGTGCCGACGACGTCCCACTGCGCGCCCGGGTCGCCCACCAGGGTTTCCGCGGTTTCGGCGGCGCCGTCCATCGCGTCGACGACGAGCCGGCCGTCGCCGTTCCGCCACAGGATGCCGGATTGTCCGGCCGTGCCGGAAAAGTCGCCGGTGGCGACCGCCGACCAGCCGCTCCCGGCGGGGGGCGCGACCGACGCGGTGCCGAGTTCCGCGTCGCCTTCGACCTGGGACAGCCGCGCCGCGCCGCCGCCGTCCTGCCACAGCAGCGCCGATTGCCCGTCGCGGAACAGGTCGTCGTGGATCGAGGTGTTGCTTTCCGCCGTCAGCGCCAGGGCGGCCCCCTCCTGGACGAGGCCCGAGCCGGACTGGGCGGCGCTGCCGAAGGGCAGGGCCGAGGCCTTCAAGGCGCTTTCGATCTCGCCCGCGTCGAGCGACGGGTTCGCACCCTTCATCAGCGCACCCACGGCCGCCACCGCCGGCGTCGCGCAGGATGTGCCGTAGAACGGGGCGAGGTCCGAGGCGGGCAGCGAAGTCGCGATGCCGTCCGGCCCGCTGACGTCGACGGCGTGCAGCGTCCTGGCGCCGGCGAGCGCCGTGCCGGTGTCGCCGAAGAGCTCCTCGCCGGGCCCGGCGGCGCCGAAGGCTTCCGAGCGAAGCGTTCCGCCGTAGGCGGGCGTGTCCCGCGCGTCGACGGCCCCCACTGTGATGGCAGCGGGATCCATGTTGTGGCCGATCACGGAGCCGCTGCCCTTCGATCCCGCGAAGACCGCGGCCGCGGACGCGTCGTCGTTCGCCACGATCTTGAACGTGCCGCCGGGGTCCGTGCCGCCGTTGACCGTGACCGCGACCGCGTAGGTGCCGCTGACCGACGGGGTGAAGCAGCCCGACTGGACGGGGTCGCCGCCGACCTGGTCGGCGGCAAAGGTCTTCACGAGGTTTCCGCTCGGGTCGTAGATCGCCACGGCGAGGCTGTAGGCCGAGCCGGCCCCGTCGATCGAGGCCCAGGGCTGGGCCCATTGCAGGTCGATCGTCGTGGTGCGGCCGGCCGTCAGGGTCAGCGCGTCGGTGAACCGCGGCGCCGCCGCGGTGCCGAAATTCATCGCCGTCGCGCTGCCGATGCCCGGCAGGGTCGCGGCCGTGCCGGAGAAGGCCGCCTCGTAGGAGCTGTCGGGACCGGCGTTCGAAGCCGCCGTGAAATACACGCCGCCCGCCGACGTGAAGGCCGAGATGGCCTTTTCGGCGGCGTCGCCCATCTGGAAGAAGGGCTCGTCCGCGTAGGTGGTGTCGTCGCAGATCACCGTGCAGCCGGCGGCCTCGAGCGACGCGATGGCCGACGCGAGCCCGGCGACGCTGCCGCCGGCGGCGCAGAAGGCGATGTCGGCGCCCGGCGCCACGCCATGCGCCACCTCGGCCATGGCCCGCCCCTCGTCGCGGCCGGAGCCGCTGTCCTTCAGCACCTGCACGCCCGCCGGCAGCGTGCCGTCGGCCTCGTCGGTCCCCGCGGTGCCGAGCGCGTCGAAGCTGTCCGAAACGATGCCGATCTTGACGCCCGCGCCGGTGAAGCCCGTGGCCGCCGTCGCGGCATCGGCGCCCAGCGCGACCGCCGCCGCGGCGGCGCCCGTCGCCGTGGCGGCCGTCGCCGTGGCGGCCGTGACCTGCACGGACGATCCCGCCGTCGCCGACGCGTCGCCGACCCTGTTTTTCTGGAGGTCGTGGGAACCGATGCCCGGGACGGCCATTTCACTTCCGTCCTGCCCACGACGCCCTTCCCCGGGGGAAACGTCGTTCGAAGTCGCCGCGGACGATCGGTGGCGTCGTCCGGTCAACCAGGCCAAGGCAGACATTCGAGATCCCATGCTGACGTGCCGCTTCCGCTAAGGGCCGGCGGTGGCTCCTTTGTGTCGATCCGGGGAATTGCACGGGCCTTGCGGTGGCGACGGCGGGGCCTGGGCCTCGTCAGGACGTGGCGTCGACGCTTTTCAATCGCGTGAAGAGCTGCGTGAGCTCCGCCTGCCGCGACACGTCGAGCTTGCTGAACACCCGCTTCAGGACCGAGCGCACCGTTTCCTCGGCGAGATCGAGCTTCGCGGCCGCTTCGCGCGGCGTGACCCCGGCCCCGACCAGCGCCGCGACGCGCGCCTCTCCCAGGGTCAGCCCGTACACGTCGCGCACCAGGCCGGGGTCGAGCGGCGCCCCCTGCGCGAGGTCCAGGGCCAGCACCACGGCATGGGGGCCGGCGGCGGCGAGCCCCGACGCGGCGCCGTCGAACGGGAACACGTAGACGGCCGATCGGTCCGCGCCCCCCTCGACCACCATCGGCGAGGTCGCCCGGCCGGGCCGCCCGGCCGCGTCCAGCAGGGCGTGGAAGCGGTCCCCCTGGATCGGCGACCGGCACGTCAGCCGGCCGTCGCGGATCGCGAAGATCGTGCCGGCGAGTTGCCGCGCCCTCCCGTTGCAGAAGACGACGCGGTGGGATGCGTCGACCACGAAGACGCCGCTCGCCAACCGCGCCAGCGCGTCGCCGAGCCCGAGGCTCACGGCTTCGGCCTCGACGATGCGCAGGCCGAGGCGCAGGGCCTGCTCGGCATGGCGCCCGAGGTCGGCGACGGCGTGCAGCTCGTCGTCGGTGTAGGGATCCCCCGCGATCTCGCGAAACACGCTGAGTCCCACCTGCGTGCCGGCGGTCGGGGACACTTCCACGCTCGCGGTCCAGCGCAGGCCGAGCGGGGCTAGGAAATCGGTGTAGATCGGATGCGTGAGCACTTCCTCGTCGGTGACGCAGTGGCGGTCGGTCAGCGCGGCGCCGGCGGCCGCGGCGTAGTGGTGCTGCATGGCGCGCGCGGCCCGGATGTCGTGGCGCCACCACACGGTCTCGTAGAGCTCGACGCAATGCCGCAGGGCGGGCGACACCACGGTGGCGAGGCCGCCGTCCTCGCGCCGGTGGATGAGCAGGGCGCCGACATCGCCGAACACGTCGGCGATGCGCTGGAGCGCGTCGGGCCACCGCGCGGGCTCGGTGGCGCAGGCGTAGATGGCGGCGATGGCGTCGGAGGGCGTGCAACGCATGGCGGTATCCGGAGCCGGGCGGGATCACCCTACCGACAGTTCCGCGACACGACAACGCAGGGGCCGCGGGCTCCGGCCGCCTCCGACGAAGGCGGGCCGGGACGGCGTCAGCGCGCCCGGCGGAAGCCCCGTCCTTCCGCCACCCAGGCCAGCACGGTCGAGCCGAGCAGGGCCAGCAGGCCGATCGCCCCCACGGCCAGCGGCAGCAGGCCGATGCCCGCCACCGTGCTGCTGTCCGTGCGCTTGATGCCGATGTAGTCGGATCCGCCGTAGCTCGACGCTTCGTGCATGGCGACGAGCCGCGGCATGGCGATGTCGTCGCCGTTCCCCGTGCCGATCCGGCGCGCGCTGCCGCCCGTGGCTTCCGCCAGCGGCCGGAGCTTCTCGGTGGTCGACACCACCTCCTGGAACTCGCGCGGGTTCTCCGGCCCGACGTTGAGCAGCACCGAACTGGTGCCGTCCGTCAGGCGGTACAGGCCGAGCTCGTCGGCCTTGACGGCGCCCCGCGACAGGCCCGGTTCGGCGGCGGCCAGGTCGACGCTCGCCGTCGCGCCCGACGGCGCCGTGACGGTGACGGGCGCCGTGACGCCCTTCACGCTCTGCCGTTCGATCGCGATGTCGCGGCCCCGCGCGGTGGCGCGCAGCGCTTCCTCCTCGAGGTCGGGCTCCTTCATCAGCCAATGGGCGAGGCGGCGCGTCAAGTCGAGGTAGGGGCCGCCGTCCTCGAAGCCCCGCGCCCACAGCCAGATCTGGTCGCTGAGCATCTGCGCCACGCGGCCCTTGCCCTCGCGCGACAGCACGACGAGCGGCCGCCCTTCCGCGCCCGACATCACGGGCGTGCCCTTCACGGCGTCGCCGTCGACCTGGCGGAACCACAGGCTCCAGGCCGGCGGATCCTGGTCCGAGCCGGCGAGGCCCCGGGTGACGGGGTGCTTCTCGCCCTCCGGCGTCACCTTGGCCCGGAACGGCGTCTCGATCACGCGTCCGTCGGGCCGCGTGGGGGAGATGGCGCCGAGCGGCGTGTAGAAGAGCCCGTCCGGCCCCGAATAGTCGGGGCCGACCGCCATCAGCAGCGCGCCGCCGTTGCGCACGTAGCGGGCGATGTTCTCGAAATACGCATAGGGCAGGATCGACGACTGGTTCGAGTAGCGGTCGAAGATGATGAGGTCGAAGTCGCCGATCTTCGAGCCGAACAGCTCGCCCGTCGGGAAGGCGATCAGCGCCAGTTCGTTGATGGGCGTGCCGTCCTGCTTCTCGGGCGGGCGCAGGATGGTGAAGTGCACGAGGTCGACGTTGGCGTCCGATTTCAGGATGTTGCGCCACATGCGCTCGCCCGCGTGGGGCTCGCCCGACACCAGCAGCACCCTCAGCTTGTCGCGCACGCCGTCGATCGTCACCACGGCCTTGTTGTTGAGCGCCGTGAGTTCGCCCGGCAGCGTCGGCACGTCGACCTCGACGACGTTGGGACCCGCGTGGTCGACGCGCACCGGCACGTCGATGCGGGCGCCGACGCGGGCCTGGCGGCGCGCCACCTCGACGCCGTCGCGCCGCACCGTGACGGCCACGGGCTCGCCGCGGTCGTCCGTGTCGAGCACCCGCAGGCTCACCGTCTGGTCCTTGCCGACGATGCCGAAGCGCGGCGCCTCGACCAGCTCGACGCGGCGGTCGCGCTCGCCGGCGTGCCCCGTCACCAGCACGTGCAGGGGCGCCTTGAAGCCGAGCGCCCCGGCATCCGCCGGGATGTCGTGGACGACGCCGTCCGTCACCAGGATGGCCCCGGCGACCCGCTCCGGCGGCACGTCGGCCAAGCCGTTCGACAGGGCCGCGAACAGGCGGGTGCCGTCGTTCTCGGCGTCCGAGCGGCCGCTGTCGATGAAGCGCGGCTCGACGTTGCCCAGCGCCGCCAGGTCCTTGGCGATGGCGGCGCGGGCCTTGGCGGTCTGGGCCGAGCGCTCGCCGATGGTCTGGCTTCCGCTCCCGTCGATCACCACCGCGACCACGTCCTTCTCGCCGTGCCGGTCCTCGCGCACGAGGTCGGGGTCGGCGAGCGCCACGAGCAGCAGGGCGAGGCCCAGCGCGCGCAGCGCCGTGCCGCGACGGCGGCCGAGGATGCCGAGCAGGACGACGGCCACGGCGGCGAGGCCCAGCGCCCAGATCAGGGCCCCGGGCACCAGCGGCGTGAACGACAGGGCGAAGCGCGTCATGGGTTATCCCGCGGCCGTCGTGCGATGATCGTCCCCCGTCGGGGGAGGGGGAGGATGCGCCCGTCCTGGACGGTGGACGGGCCGCTCAATGCGCCAGCCTTTCCAGCAGCTGCTTCGCGTGGACCTGGTCGGCCTTGTAGTTGCCGGTCAGCGTGTAGATCACGAGGTTGACGCCGCCGCGGATCGCCATCTCGCGCTGGCGCTGGCCGCCCGGCACCAGCGGGTAGAGCGGGTCGCCGTCGGCGTCGGACGCCCAGGCGGCGGCGAGGTCGTTGCCGGTGATGACGATGGGCGACACGCTGTCGCCCGAGCGCGCCGGCTGGTCGGCGGCGTCGGGCGGCACCGGCGGCAGCGCTTCAACCCAGGTCGGCGCCGACGTGTAGCGGCCGACGAAACCGTCGAGCAGGTAGAAGGTCTTGGTGATGACGTGGTCGCGCGGCACGGGTTCGAGTTCCGGCACATCGACCCCGCTCAGCAGCGCGGCGAGCCAGCGCGCTTCGGGCGTCTGCGGGCCGTCGACGCGGGCCGACAGGGCGTCGCGCGTGTCGAACAGCACCGTGCCGCCGTTCTTCATGAAGGCCGACACCTTCGCCACCGCGGTCGGCGACGGCTGGGGCGCCGTCGCCACCACGGGCCAGTAGAGCATCGGGTAGAAGGTGAGGTCGTCGCGCGCCGGGTCCACCGCCACGGGCTCGCCGGGGTCGAGCGACGTGCGGTTGCTCAGCGCCCGCGACAGGCCGCGCAGCCCGTCGCGGCTTTCCGCGTCGACGGCGGGGTCGCCCGACGCCACGTAGGCGAGGCGCGTGCGCAGGGCCGCCTCCATGTCGCGCTTCGGCACGCCGTCGCGGGCGAGGGCCGCGCCGGCGGCGGGCGGGATGCCGTCGGCCGCCCGGGCCGGGCCCGGCGATCCCGTCAGCGACGCCAGCAGGACCGCGAAGGCCAACCCGGCCGCGGTGGTGCCGGCCGAAGCGCGCGCGCGCCGGCCGAGGCCGGTGAAGCCGCCGCCGAGCAGCGCCGTCGCCACCGCATCGGCGAGGAACCCGAGCATGGCCAGCACCAGCAAGGCGGCGCGGAGGTCGACCGGCTCGGCCGCCTTCAGCGCCCGGGCGCCGAGCCCCAGGCCGGACAGGTCGGCCGGCATCAGCGCGGCGCCGGGGTTCAGCGCGTTGACGGCGAGCAGCGCGTCGGCCGGGCCGTAGAAGCCGGGCGGGTGGTCGGCGGTGCCGGGGCCGGCGAAGCCCGCCGGCACGGGCTTGGCGGTGGCGGGCGGCGCGCCGAGCGCGCCGAAGCCGTCGAGGATGCGGGTCGGCGGCAGGGCTGCCGCGGCCTCGTTCGGCTTCGCGGCGGCGCCCGGTGCCGCCGCGCCGTCGGGGGTCGCGGCGGCATCGCCGCCGAGCGCGACGACGCGGCGCAGCATGTCGACGAAGAGGCCGGACAGCGGCAGGTTCGACCATGTGGTGTCGCCGGTGACGTGGAACAGCACGATGACGCCCTTGCCGCGGCGGTCGGCGGTGACGAGCGGCGTGCCGTCGTCGAGCGCCGCCCAGGTGTGGGCCGGCAGGCCGGCGTCGGGCTCGGCCAGCACCTGGCGCGACACCGTCACGTCGCGCCGGTCCGGGAGACCGAAGAAGGGGCTCGCCCGGTCGAAGGGCGCCAGGGCTTTCGGCTTGTCCCACGACAGGGCCCCCCCGAAGGTGCGGCCGCCGCGGCGCAGGTTCACGGGTTCCAGGTCGTCGGCCGGCGCGCCGGCGAGGCGCGAGCCGGCGAAGCGCAGCAGCACGCCGCCGCCGTCGACGAAGCGGGCGAGCCGGTCGTGGTCCGCCCCCGCCACCTGGCCGATGTCGGCCAGCACCAGCACGGAAGGGCGCTCGTCGAGCGCCGCGCCGATGGGGTCTGCGGTGTTGGACGGCACGTCGCGAACGTCGGCGAAGGGCGCCAGCGCCTTTCCGATGAAGTAGCCGGGGCTGAGCAGCGGCTGCTCGACGTCGGCGGTGGCACCCGACACGATGTCCACGCGCCTCCGCTTCCAGCGCCCGTCGAGCAGCGTGGCGGCGCCGGCCGAAGCTTCGCCGAGCACGTCGACCCGCGCCACGTCGTTGCGCAGCTCGACCGGGAGGGTGAAGGAGGCCGTGGCGCTCGTGGCGCCGCCCGCGAAGGCGAAGGGGGCGTCGCCGACGGCGAGGCCCTTGAGGTCGTAGGCCCGCACCGTGCCCGAGCCGGCCGCGCGGCCGTCGGCGCGCAGCACCGTCACGGCGAGGGCGTCGGGCCGGTTCTCGGCGCCAGCCAGCGCCAGCGGCGCGGAAGGCGCGGACAGCACGGTGGCGGGACGGGCGAGGGCGAGCCCGCCCAGCCCTTCGGCGAAGGCGCGGGCGCCGCCGTTCTCGAGCCCGTCGGCGATCCACACGATGTCGGCGTCGGGATGGGCGGCGGCGAAGTCGCGGACCGCGGGCAGCGCCGCGGCGCGGTCGACGAGGTAGGGCGCGGGCTTCAGCGCCCGCAGCCGGTCGAGCGCCGCCGCCGCCGTCCCGGGCACGAGGGCGCGCGGGCCGTCCGACAGGGCCGCGAGGGCGGCGGGGCGGCCGGCGCGGCCGGCTTCGCCCAGGCGCTCGCCCGCGGCGGCGACCCGGAGGTCCCAGTCGGGCGCCGCCGCGAAGCCGTCGTCGACCAGCAGGACCAGGGGGCCCGCGCCGCCGAGGCCGGGCGGCGGCGGGTTCCAGATCGGCCCCGCCATGGCGAGCACGATCGCGGCCGCGACCGCGAGCCGCAGGGCGAGCAGCCACGGCGGCGTGCGGGCCGGCGTCTCGTCCTTCGGCCGCTGGTCGGCGATGAGGCGCAGCGGCGGAAAGGATTGGCGCCGCGGCCGGGGCGGCGTCACGCGCAGCAGGAACCACAGCGCGGGCAGCAGGGCGAGCGCGCCCAGCACCGCCGGCACCGTGAAGGCGAGGGGAAGTCCCAGCATCGGCGCGCCCTATGGTGCGGAAGCGGACGGGCCGCCGTCCGCCAGCAGGGTCGCGAGCCGCAGCAGCGCTTCCGTGGCGGGCCGGTCGGTGCGGTGGACCGCGAAGGTCCAGCCCTGGCGCCGGCAGGCTTCGGCGATGCGGTCCCGGTGGGCGGCGAGCTTCGCCAGGTAGGTGCCGCGCAGGCTGGCGGCCTGGCCGAGGCGGAGCCTCGCCGGCCCGTCCGTGTCGGCGAACTCGACGTGGCCCGCGAAGGGAAAGGTTTCCTCCACCGGGTCGCAGATGGCGACGACGTGGCCGAGCGCGCCCGCGGAGCCGAGCAGCGCCAGCCGGGACGCCACGTCGTCGGCCCCCGACAGGAGGTCGGACACGACGAGGGCGCGGGAGCGGGCCGGCAGCGGTTCGGGCGGGGGCAGCTCGTCGGCGGCGGAACGGGCGCCGTCCGGCCCCGCCAGCACCTCGGCGAAGCGGTCGACGACGTTGCGGGCCGCGATCGGCCGGGTCAGCCCCATCAGGGCCACGCGCTCGCCGCCGCGCACCAGCAGGTCGGCGGTGGCGAGGCCGAGCACCGTCGCGCGGTCGCGCTTCGACGCGCGGGCGAGGTCGGACGCGAAGTCCATGGACGGCGAGCGGTCCACCCACACCCACACGGTCTGGGCCGCTTCCCATTCGCGCTCGCGCACGTAGGTGCGGTCGTCGCGGGCGGAGCGGCGCCAATCGATGCGCGACGCGGACTCGCCCATGGTGAACGGGCGGAACTGCCAGAAGGCTTCGCCGACGCCGGAGCGCCGCCGGCCGTGCACGCCGTGCATCACGCTGGCGGCCGCTTCCCGCGCCGACACGGCGAGGTCGGGCAGGCGGCGGGCGAGGTCCAGCGCCGATTTCGCGTGGGACGCGCTCGCGGCGCGGTCGGCGGCGGCCGCCCCTGCCATCCGGGTCAGCCGAGCCGCGCCACGAGGCGCTCGACGATGGCGGGCACGGTTTCGCCGTCGGCGCGGGCCGCGAAGTTGAGCGACATGCGGTGCTTCAACACCGGCAGGGCCAGGGCGGCGACGTCGTCGAGCGAGGGCGACAGCCGGCCCTGGATGAGCGCGCGGGCCCGGCTGGCGAGCATCAGCGCCTGGGCGGCGCGGGGGCCGGGGCCCCAGGCGATGTGCTTGGACAGCGCCGCATCCTCGCCCGGCCGGGCCGAGCGCACGAGGTCGAGGATGGATTCCACCACGGAATCGCCCACCGGCAGGCGGCGCACGAGGCGTTGGATGCCCATCAGCTCCTCGGCCGTCATGGCGGGGCGGGCCACGGCGTCGCGGTCGCCCGTGGTCTCGATCAGCACGCGCTTTTCGGATGCGCGGTCCGGGTAGGGCACGTCGATCTGCATCAGGAAACGGTCGAGCTGGGCTTCGGGCAGCGGGTAGGTGCCCTCCTGCTCGATGGGGTTCTGCGTGGCGAGGACGTGGAAGGGGCGGGGCAGGTCGTGGCGCTCGCCCGCCACCGTGACGTGCCGCTCCTGCATGGCCTGGAGCAGCGCCGACTGGGTGCGGGGGCTGGCGCGGTTGATCTCGTCCGCCATCAGGAGCTGGCCGAAGATCGGCCCGCGCACGAAGCGGAAGGCGCGGCGGCCGTTCTCGGCCTCCTCCAGCACCTCGGAGCCGAGGATGTCGGCGGGCATGAGGTCGGGGGTGAACTGCACGCGGCGGGCGTCGAGCCCCAGCACGGTGCCGAGCGCGTCGACGAGGCGCGTCTTGGCGAGGCCCGGCAGGCCGACCAGGAGCCCGTGCCCCCCCGACAGGATGGACACCATCACCTCCTCGACGACCCGCTCCTGGCCGAAGATGACGGTGCCGACGGCGGCGCGCGCCGCCGCGATGGAGCCGAGCGCCGCCTCGGCGGCCTGGGCCGCATTCTCCTCGAGCGAGATGACGCCGGCGTTCTCCGCGTGGTCCTGAGCCGGCATGGAGCCATGTTCCCGATGGGCCCCGACGCGGGGAGCATCGGGACAGATTACGCCGGATCGGCCCCTTGTCGATATGCGGACCTGTCGCATAACTCTTCGGGGTGCCGGCCCGGCCGGCGGGGCCGCAATGGCGTGCGATGATGGCGAAAGCAAGTGACGGGCCGATCGGCGACTCCCCTGCGCTGTCGTCGCTGATCGCCGATGCGGCGGCGCGCCGGGGCCCCCCGCCCGTGCACCTGTGGAACCCGCCCTTCTGCGGCGACATCGACATGCGCATCGCGCGCGACGGTTCCTGGCACTACGGGGGTTCGCCCATCGCCCGGCCCGCGCTGGTGAAGCTCTTCGCGTCCGTGCTGCGGCGCGACGCCGAGCGCTTCGTGCTGGTGACGCCGGCCGAGATGGTCGGCATCGCGGTCGAGGACGCGCCTTTCGTGGGCGTGGAGCTGTCCGGGGATCCGCAGGGGGGCCTCCGGATCCGCACCAACCTCGACGAATGGGTGGAGATCGGCGACGCGCACCCGCTGCGCTTCGAGCCCGGGCCCGCGGGGGCGCTGAAGCCCTACGCGCTGGTGCGGGGGGACCTGTGGGCGCTGGTGGGCCGCCCGGTCTTCTACGAGCTCGCCGCCCTGGGCGAGGTGCGGGAGCGGGACGGCAAGGACGTGTTCGGCATCGCATCGGGGCCGAGCTTCTTCCCCATGATGGACGCGGCGGACCTCGGCGCCGTCGGGCCGGATCCCGCGCTTGGCTGAGGCTTCCGCCGGCGTCGCGGCCGCGATCACGGCCGCCGACATCGAGGCGCGGGCGCGGGCGCGGCTGTGCTTCGACCTGCCCGAGCGCTGGGCCGAGATCGACGGCGCCGGCGGCCTGTCGGGCGGCGGCGACCACGTGCTCGACGGCCGCGCCTTCTTCACCGGGGTGCCCCGCGCCGCCGCGGTGCTGGTGGGCATCGTGACGCACCACCCCGTGCCGACCGTGCTGCTGACGACGCGGCTGGCGAGCCTGCGCCAGCATTCGGGCCAGGTGGCCTTCCCGGGCGGCAAGGTGGACGCCTCCGACGCGTCGCCCCTGGCCGCGGCCCTGCGCGAGGCCGAGGAGGAGGTGGGGCTGGACCGCGCCGCCGTGACGCCGCTCGGCTACCTCGACACCTACCTCACCGGCACGGGCTTCATGGTGATGCCGGCCCTGTGCCTGATCCGCCCGCCGCTGCGCCTCCGCGTGAACCCGGCCGAGGTGGCGGACGCCTTCGAGGTGCCCCTGCCCTTCCTGATGGACCCCGCCAACCACCGCAGGGAAGCCCGGGAGGTGATGGGCCGGGCGCGGCACTTCTACGCCATGACGCACGGGGACCGCACGGTGTGGGGCGCCACCGCGGGCATGCTGCGCAACCTGTACGAGAGGCTCTACGGCTGATGGGCCGCGCGCTGCTCGACGTGCTCGTGCCGTTCCTGCTGCCTTTCGCCGGCTACGCCGCCTACCTCGTGCTGCGCCGGCGCTACCCCTTCGTGCTGTCCGCTTGGTCGCGCGGGCCCCTCGCCGGGCTGGTGGTGGGCGGGCTGGCCCTCGTCGTGCTGTCGCTGCTGGCGGCCGGGCTCTTCGGCCACCGCGGCCGGGGGGACTACGTGCCGGCCCATCTCGAGAACGGGGTGCTGGTGCCCGGAAGGATGGAGTGAGGCAGGGGAGCGATACGCGTTACCCTGCCTTCTCGTCCTCACCCGCCTCGGGAGACGCCCCTGCCCCGCCTCGACCTCGCCCCCTTCGTCGTCCCGCCCGAGCGCCACGCCCTCCACCTGCCCGCTTTCGTCCGCGCCGCCCTGCCGCCCACGGGTGTGACGGTCTTCACCGTGCCGGAGGACGCGTCGGACACGGCGGCCTTCAGCGCCCGTTACGGCTTCGCCCTCGACGACTGCGCCAACACCATCGTGCTGCGCTACCGCCAGGGCGGGGTCGACCGTCATGCCGCGGTGGTGAGCCTCGGGTCGCTCCGGCTCGACGTCAACGGGGCCGTCCGGGGGCATCTCGGCGCCAAGAAGGCGTCCTTCGCGAGCCGCGACGACGCGACGGCGCTGACCGGGATGGAGTTCGGCGGCATCACCGCCTTCGGCCTGCCCGAAGGCTGGCGGGTGCTGGTCGACGGCGCCGTGACCGAGCGGGCCGAGGTCGTCATGGGGGCAGGCCTCCGCGCGGCCAAGCTGCTGCTGCGGCCCGCCGTGCTCGCCGCCCTGCCGGGCGTGGAGGTGGCGGCGCTGACGGCGCGGGGATGAGGGAGGGGGCGTGTGGAGGGCGGAGCGGCCCGTCCTGGCACGCGTCTTGAAAGCCGTCTCGCCAAGCCAACCCCGACGCGAGCCCGCCCCATGCCCGACCTGTTCAGCCCCTACACGCTCAAGGGCGTGACGCTGCGCAACCGCATCGCCATGTCGCCCATGACCATGTACAACTCGGTCGACGGCAAGCTCGACGACTACCACGTGAGCTACCTCGGCGCCCGCGCGGCCGGCGGCTTCGGCCTGGTGTTCGGCGAGCAGATGGCCATCACGCCGGACGGCCGCACCACCACCTCCTGCGCCGGCATCTGGGACGACGCGCAGATCGAGGGCCACGCCCGCGTCTGCTCGATCATCGAGCGCATGGGCGGCGTGCCCGCCATCCAGCTCGGCCACACCGGGCGCAAGGGCAGCGAGCTGCCGCCCCACAAGGGCACCAACGAGCAGGGCACCTGGAAGCAGCTGCCGCCCGACCACGAGCACGGCTGGGAATGCGTGGCGCCGTCCGCCATCCCCTACGGCGGCGGCGGCCACATCTACCCGGTGCGCGAGCTTTCGATCGACGACATCCACGCGCTGCACCGGTCCTACGCCGACGCGGCGAAGCGGGCGCTCGCGGCCGGCTACAAGTGGCTGGAGATGCACTATGCCCACGGCTACCTCGGGGCGTCCTTCTTCTCTCCGCTCGCCAACCAGCGCACCGACCGGTACGGCGGCTCGGTCGAGAACCGCGTCCGCTTCCACCTCGAAGCGCTCGACGCGGTCAGGGCCGTGTGGCCGGAAGAATACCCCCTGACCATGCGGCTCGGCTCGGACGACCTCCACCCCGAGGGCGTGCAGTTCGACGACTCGATCCTCGCCATCCGCATGATGAAGGAGCACGGGCTCGACCTCGCGGACCTCAGCCTCGGCTTCAACACCGACGAGATGACCAACCCGCCGATGAACGAGGTCGGCTTCATGCTGAAGCGCGCCAACCGGGTGCGCGAGGAGGTCGGCATCCCGGTGGCGACGAGCTGGAACCTCGGCGTGCCCGCCAACGCCGACCGCGCGGTCCGCGAGGAGCTGATCGACCTCGTGTTCCTGGGCCGGCCCGCGCTCGCCAACCCGCACTGGCCCGTGTGGGCGGCGCGCGAACTGCGGCACGAGGACCCGTTCCACCTCGTGCCGCAGGACTGGGCCTGGTGGCTGCGCAACTTCCGCGGCCACGGCCCTTCCATCGGCCTGCCCCCCGCCGGAGGGGAAGCGGAAGGCCGGGCGGCGTGAGCGGCGACGTCGCCGCTGCGGCGCAGCAAGAATAGGCGACCGTCACATCACTGACATGGACCGCCTCCTGGCAGTCTCGTCCATGGTTATCGCAAGCAAAGCCGCGCTCCGGCGCTTGCGGGCGCACGGCATTTCGCTATGACTCCGCCGCGCGGCGAATCGTCTTCGCCCGCGGGAGACACGCCATGGATCGTCGCAACCTGATCGCGGGAGCCGGCACCCTCGCCGCCTGGGCGGCCCTGCCGGGTGTGGCCCGCGCCGCCGGCGAGCCCACCCGCATCACGTTCTGGCACGCCATGCCGGCCGCCAACGGCGAAGAGGTCAACCGCATCGTGCGGGACTTCAACGCCAGCCAGTCCGACGTGGTGGTGGACGCCGTGTTCAAGGGCACCTACCCCGAAACGCTGACGGCCTCCATCGCGGCCTATCGCGCCGGGCAGGCGCCGCACATCGCCCAGGTCTTCGAGGTCGGCACCGGCACGATGCTGCAGGCCGGCCCCGCCATCAAGCCGGCCTGGAAGCTCGCCGAGGAGACCGGCTTCGCGCTCGACCCGAAGAGCTACGTCCCCGGCGTGCGCGGCTATTACAGCCTGCCCGACGGCAAGCTCGCCTCCATGCCGTTCAACTCCTCGACGGCGGTCATGTGGTACAACAAGGACGCCTTCGAGAAGGCCGGCCTCGACCCCGAGAAGCCGCCCGTCACCTATGCGGAGTTCGACGCGGTCGCCCGCACCCTGGCGGCGAAGGCGCCGACACCCATCGCCACCACCACGGCCTGGATGCCCTGGATCCAGTTCGAAGAATTCGCCGCGATCCAGAACCTCGCCTACGCCACCGAGGGGGATGGCTACGATGGGCTCGGCGCGCAGCTGCTCGTCAACGGGAAGCCCTTCGTGGCGCAGCTGCAGCGCTTCCTCGACCTCAGCAAGGAGGGCGCCTTCAAATACACGGGCCGCGACTCCGCTCCGGACATGACCTTCTATTCCGGCCAGGCCGCCATCGGCTTCGGCTCCTCCTCGGGCCGCGCCGACATCGTCAAGAACGCGAAGTTCCGGTACAGCGAGGCCCTGCTGCCGACGGACCCTTCGCTGAACCCGAAGCCGAACAATTCCATCATCGGCGGCGCCAGCCTGTGGGCGCTCACCGCCCCGAACCGCACCGAGGCCGAGTACAAGGCGGTGGCGAAGTTCTACGCCTTCATCTCGCAGCCCGAGCAGGTGGCGCTCTACGCCCAGCACACCGGCTACGTGCCGGTGACCACGGCCGGCTACGCCGCCACCAAGCAGGCGGGCTACTACGAGAAGAACCCCGGCACCGAGGTGCCGGTGCAGCAGTTGGAGCGCGGCGAGCTCACGCCGAACTCGCGCGGGTTGCGCCTCGGCCGCCTGCCCGAGATCCGCGCCGTCATCTACGAGGAGATCGAGAAGGCGCTGCAGGGCCAGCAGGGCGCGCAGGCCGCCCTGGACGTCGCGGTGGAGCGCGGCAACAAGGTGCTGCGCGACTTCCAGAAATCCGCGCGCGGCTGACCCGCCGCCGCCCATGGAACGCCGGACGCTTTTCCCGGGGCGGGCGCTGCCCGCCCTGCTGATCCTGCCGCAGCTCGTCCTGACGGCGGTGTTCTTCCTGTGGCCGGCCGCCCAGGCCATCTGGCTCAGCACCCGGCGCGAGGACGCCTTCGGGACCAGCACGGCTTTCGTCGGCCTGGAAAACTTCGCCGACCTGTTCGCCGACCCGCTCTACGTGGCGGCGGCCGGGCGCACCGCGCTGTTCTGCACGGCCGTCACCGCGCTGGCCATGGGGGCCGCGCTGCTGCTCGCCGTCTTCGCCGACGCCGAGATCCGCGGCCGCGCCTTCTACCGCACCATGCTGATCTGGCCCTACGCGGTCGCGCCCGCCATGGCGGCGGTGCTGTGGGTGCTGATGTTCCAGCCGCAGATCGGCCTCGTCGGCGCTTGGCTGAACCGGGTCGGGATCCGCTGGGACTACAGGCTCGACGGGACGGAGGCGATGGCGCTGGTGATCGGGGCCGCCGCCTGGAAGCAGGTCAGCTATAACTTCATCTTCTTCCTGGCGGGGCTGCAGGCCGTGCCGAAGACGATCATCGAGGCCGCCCGCATCGACGGCGCCCGCGGGTTCCACCGCTTCCGCACCATCGTGCTGCCGCTGCTGATGCCCACCGTGTACTTCCTGCTGGTGGTCGACGTGGTCTACGCGGCCTTCGACACGTTCGCGACCGTCTACGCCCTCACGCAGGGCGGCCCCGGCCAGTCCACCCAGACGCTGGTGCTCAAGGTGTACCTCGACGGCATCGTCAACGCCGACGTCGGCTCCTCGTCGGCGCAGTCGGTGGTGCTGATGGCGGGGGTGATCCTGCTGTCCTCGCTGCAGTTCAGGTTCCTCGGACGGAAAAGCGCGACGTGACCATGGTCCACGGCGGAACATCGTGTCCCTCCCCCACCCCGAGCGGGGCGCGGATCGCCCGCGTCGAAGCACGGGACGGCGCTCCCGTTCCCCTTCCGCGTCCGGCCACGGGCGGGCGGCCATGACCTCCCGCCTCCTCCCCCACGCCGTGTTGGTCGCGGCCCTGCTCGTCTTCGCCCTGCCGATCTGGATCGCGGTCGTGGGCGCTACGCAGGAGTCCTCGGCCATCGCGCGGGGCGAGATGTCGCTGCTGCCGAACCTGTCGGGCTTCGGCGTCTTCGGCGACGTGCTGATGAACGGCGCCACCGGGACCGGGCCGGTGTGGCGCGAGCTGCTGGTGTCGGCCGGGATGGCGCTCGCCATCGCGCTCGGCAAGATCGCCGTCTCGATCCCCTCGGCCTATGCGGTGGTGTTCTTCCGCTTTCCGTTCCGCATGACGGCCTTCTGGCTGATCTTCCTCACGCTGATGCTGCCCGTGGAGGTCCGGCTCATCCCGACCTTCCAGGTCATGTCGTCGCTGAACCTGATCAACAGCTTCACGGGCCTCACGGTGCCGCTGATCGCTTCCGCCACGGCGACGCTGCTGTTCCGGCAAACCTTCGCGACCCTGCCCGACGAGCTGGTCGAGGCGGCGCGGATGGACGGCGCCGGGCCGCTGCGGTTCCTGTTCGACGTGGTGATCCCCATGTCGGCCGCCAACATCGCGGCGCTGTTCGTGATCCTCTTCGTCTACGGCTGGAACCAGTACCTGTGGCCGCTGCTGGTCGCCACCGACCCGCACCTCGACACGGTGGTGATCGGCATCGTCAAGATGATCGGGCTCGACCGCGAAACGGAGTGGAACAAGGTGATGGCCACGGCCGTGCTGGCGCTGGTCCCGCCCGTGGCGGTCGTGCTCCTGATGCAGCGCTGGTTCGTCAAGGGCCTCACGGAAGGGGACAAGTGATGGCCGGGCTGACCCTGCAGGACCTGCGCAAGAGCTTCGGCGGCACCGAGATCCTGAAGGGGGTCGACCTCGACCTCCCCGACGGGGAGATGCTGGTGATCGTCGGCGCGTCCGGCTGCGGCAAGTCCACGCTGCTGCGCCTCGTCGCCGGGCTGGAAACGCCGACGGCGGGCCGCATCCTCATCGACGGGCGCGACGTGACGGGCGTCGACCCGTCGGCGCGCGACATCGCCATGGTGTTCCAGAACTACGCGCTCTATCCGCACATGAGCGTGTTCGACAACATGGCCTACGGGCTGAAGATCCGCGGCCTGTCGCGCGCGGACATCCGCGCCAAGGTCGACGAGGCGTCGGCGCTGCTGGGGCTCGACGCGCTGCTCGCCCGCAAGCCGCGCCAGCTGTCGGGCGGACAGCGCCAACGGGTCGCCATGGGGCGCGCCATCGTGCGCGATCCGAAGCTGTTCCTCTTCGACGAGCCGCTGTCCAACCTCGACGCCAAACTGCGGGTGCAGATGCGCGGCGAGATCCGCCGCCTGCAGCGCCGCCTCGGGGTGACGAGCCTCTACGTCACCCACGATCAGGTCGAAGCCATGACGCTCGGCGACCGCCTGCTGGTGATGCACGACGGCGTTCCGGTGCAGTTCGCCACCCCCATGGACGTCTTCGAGCGCCCGGCCGACACCTACGTGGCGGGTTTCATCGGCTCTCCGGCCATGAACCTCCTGCCCGGCATCCTCGAGCGCGACGGCTCCGCCGTGACGGTCGGCGGCGTCACGATCCCCCTCGCCGGGCGGCGCTTCACCGGCGCCGGGGGCCACCCCGTCACGGTCGGCATCCGCCCCGAGCACGTGGTGGTCGACCCGGCCGGCGCCGAATGGCCCGTCGAGCTGGTCGAGCCGCTGGGCTCGGAAACGCTGGTCCACGCGGCCCGGCCGGGCGGTGCGACGCTGACGGTGAAGCTCGCGGGGGGCGGCACCGACGTGGGCGGCATGGTGCCGGTGCTGTTCCCGCCCGAACACCTGCACGTCTTCGATCGGAACACGGGGCGGCGGATGGAGCCGGCGAACGCGGCCTGACGGGGCGGCCGCACCGCGGACGACGCTTCGCCCGGCCTTCCCGGACGCCGGCGGATTGACAAGCCGCCGCCGCGGCGTGTTCGCTCGCCCGTCCCGCATCGTCGGGACGGGAAACCGCCGGACGTCCATGGTTGAAGCGCGCTGCATCGATCTGCCCGGCCCACGGCCCCGCCCGCCGTCCGCGGCGGCCGACGCGCGGGGGCCGTCGTGGCGTCGCTGAGCCTGCGCATCGACCTCGACCCCGGCGGACGCATCGGCCCCGGCAAGATCGAGCTCCTGGAAGCCATCGCGGCCCTGGGCTCCATTTCGGCGGCCGGGCGCGCCATGGACATGTCGTACCGCCGGGCGTGGACGCTGGTGGAGGAGGTCAACGCCATCTTCGGCCGTCCGGCGGTCGAGAGCCAGGCCGGCGGCCGGCGGGGCGGCGGGGCGCGCCTGACGGCCCTCGGGGTGGCGCTGGTGAGCGGTTTCCGCGCCGTCGAGCGGGCCGCCGCGGAGGCCGCAGCCGAACACCTCGCGGCCCTTCAGGGCGAGGTCGCGCCCCCCGGCCCGGACGCGCCGGAGCGGTAGCCCGCGGCGGCCCGTGCGGCTTGACGCCGCCGCCGGGCCGCGCCAGCCTGCACGCATAGCGGCCGACAGAGCCGCGGACCTGCCCCCGGGGGAACCGCCATGCGACGCCTGATCCTCAAAGCCGGCCTGGCGGCCGCGCTGCTCGCGGCCGGCGGCCTCGCGGCGCGGGCCGAAGGCCCCATCGTCATCAAGTTCAGCCACGTCACCACGGCGGACACGCCGAAGGGCAAGGGTGCCGACAGGTTCGCCGAACTCGCGGCGAAATACACGGACGGCCGGGTCAAGGTCGAGGTCTACCCCAACTCGACGCTGTACAAGGACAAGGAGGAGGTCGAAGCGCTGCAGCTCGGCGCCGTGCAGATGCTGGCGCCCTCGCTGGCGAAGTTCGGCCCCCTGGGCGTCAAGGAGTTCGAAGTCTTCGACCTCCCCTACATCCTGCCCGACAAGGCGGCGCTGCGCCGCGTCACCGACGGCGAGGTCGGCCGCAAGCTGCTCGGCAAGCTCGACGCCCACGGCATCCATGGCCTCGCCTATTGGGACAACGGCTTCAAGATCATGAGCGACAACAGGCCGTTGCGCGATGTGGCCGATTTCCGCGGGCAGAAGTTCCGCATCCAGTCGTCGAAGGTGCTGGAAGCGCAGTTCAAGGCGCTCGGCGCCCTGCCCCAGGTTCTCGCCTTCTCGGACGTGTACCAGGCGCTGCAGACGGGCGTGGTCGACGGTTCCGAGAACACGCCCTCCAACATGTACACGCAGAAGCACTACGAGGTGCAGAAGTACGCCACCCTGTCGGACCACGGATACATCGGCTACGCGGTGATCGTGAACAAGGCGTTCTGGGACGGGCTGCCGGCGGACGTGCGGGGCGGGCTGGAGCGGGCCGTGTCGGAAGCCACGCTCTACGCCGACGGCGCCGCCCAGAAGGACAACGACGACGCGCTGGCGGCCATGAAGGCGTCGGGCAGGACCGAGTTCATCGCGCTGACGCCCGAGCAGAAAGCGGCCTGGCAGAAGGCGCTGGAGCCCGTCACGGCCGAAATGTCGTCGCGCATCGGCAAGGACACGATCGAAAGCTTCAGGAAGGCCGCCGCCGGCGCGACGAACTGACCCCCGGCCGGCCCGCCCCATGCTCCTGCGCATCCTCGACCGGCTCGAGGAAACCCTCATCGCCTCCCTGATGGCCGGGGCGACGCTCCTCATCTTCGCTTCCGTGGTGCAGCGCTTCGCCGCCGGCACCGCCCTGCTCTACCCCTACGCCAGCGGCTTCGACCTCACCTGGGCGCAGGAGCTGTGCATCTTCATGTTCATCTGGATGGCCAAGTTCGGCGCCGCCTACGGGGTCCGCACCGGCATCCACGTCGGCGTGGACGTGCTGGTGATCAAGCTCCCGCCCCGCGCCAGGACGGCGGCGATCCTGTTCGGCCTCTTCGCCGGGGCGCTCTTCACCGCCTCGGTGGGCACCATGGGGGCGCGCTTCGTGTACGGGCTGATGGGCACGGACCAGACCACGCCCGACCTCGAATGGCCGAGCTGGACCGTGTACCTGTGCATCCCGCTCGGCTCCTACCTCATGTGCTTCCGCTTTCTGCAGGCCGCCTGGGGCTTCTGGCGCACGGGAGCGCTGCCGCACCGCGACCTCGGCCGCGTCGCGGGCGTGCCGGACGCCGCCGACGCGCTGGAGGCCCACCCGTGACCGCCGCGGTCATCTTCGGGCTGCTGGTCGCGCTGCTGCTCACCGGCATGCCGGTGTCGATCGCGCTGGGCCTCACCGTGCTGTCGTTCCTGTTCGTCGCCACGACGGTGCCGATCGAGAGCGTCGGACTGAAGCTGTTCACCGGCCTCGACAACTTCGCCATCATGGCGATCCCGTTCTTCATCCTGGCCGGGACCTTCCTGACCCACGGCGGGGTCGCGAAGCGCATGATCCGCTTCACCACGACGCTGGTCGGGCATTGGCCGGGCGGGCTCGGGCTCGCGGGCGTCGCCGCCTCGGCGCTGTTCGCCGCCGTGTCGGGGTCGAGCGTCGCCACCGTGGTCGCCATCGGCTCCATCATGCTGCCCGCCATGGTCGAGGCCGGATATCCCAAGCGCTTCGGCGCGGGCGTCATCACCACCTCGGGGTCGCTCGGCATCCTGGTGCCGCCGTCCGTCATCCTGGTGCTCTACGGCGTGTCGACCAACACCTCCATCGGGGCGCTGTTCATGGCGGGCGTGGTGCCCGGCATCCTGCTGGCGCTGGTGCTGGGCGGCCTCACCGCCGCCATCGCGTGGCGGCGCGGCTACCCGCGCCTGCCCCGCGCCACCTGGGGCGAGCGGTTCCGCGCCTTCCGCGACAGCTTCTGGGGCCTGGCGCTCATCGGCATCGTGCTCGGCGGCATCTACGGCGGGGTGTTCACCCCCACGGAGGCGGCCGCGGTGGCGGCCGTCTACGCCTTCGTGGTGTCGGTCTTCGTGTATCGCGACATGGGGCTGAAGGACGTGCCCCGCGTGCTGCTCGCCGCCGCCAACACGTCGGCGATGCTGCTCTACATCATCGCCAACGCCATCCTGTTCTCCTTCCTGATGACCAGCGAGAACATCCCCCAGGCCATGGCGGCCTGGATCGTGGCGCAGCACTTCGGGGTCGGGACCTTCCTCATCGTCGTCAACCTCGTGCTGCTGCTCGCCGGCAACGTCATGGAGGCGACCTCCATCCTGCTCATCATGGCGCCGATCCTGTTCCCCATCGCCAAGGGCCTGGGGGTGGACCCGGTGCATCTCGGCGTGCTGATGGCGGTCAACATGGAGGTGGGCCTGTGCCACCCGCCGGTGGGGCTGAACCTTTACGTGGCTTCCGGCATCACCCGCATGGGCATCACGGAGCTGACCGGCGCCGTGTGGCCCTGGCTCGTCGCCATGCTGGTCTTCCTGGCGTTCGTCACCTACGTGCCCGCGGTGTCGCTGGCGCTGCCGCACCTGCTCGGGATGAGGTGAGGGTGGCGCGGCGCCTTCACGCCGCGCGCAGCCCGTCCGCGGGGAGCGCCCGGCAGCGGTTGCGGCCCTCGGCCTTGGCCCCGTAGAGGGCGGCGTCGGCTCCCGCCACGAGGTCGCTCGCCACGCCGCCGGCGGACGGGCGGCCGGAAGCCACGCCGAGGCTGATCGTCACGACGCCGCCGATCCCCAGCGGATGCGGCAGGGCGAGGGCCTCGACGGCGGCGCGCAGGTCCTCGGCGACGAGCAGCGCCCGCGCGTCGTCGCAGCCCGGGATCAGCACCACGAACTCTTCGCCGCCGCAGCGGCAGGCGAGGCCGCCCCGCCCGCGCGCGCCGGCGTCGAGCCGCCCCGCGATGGCCCGGAGGACGCCGTCGCCCGCCGGGTGCCCGAACAGGTCGTTGTAGCTCTTGAACGTGTCGGCATCGATCATCAGCAGCGCCAGCGGCTCGTCCGCCTCGGCGGCGTGGCGCCATTCGTCGGCCAGCACGGCTTCGAAGCGGCGGCGGTTGGCGAGGCCCGTCAGCGCGTCCGTCCCGGCGAGCCGCGACAGCTCCGCTTCCGCGGCGGAACGCCGGCCGAGCTCGCGGGCGAGCGCCAGCGACAGCCCCAGCACGCCGAGGCACAGCAGCGTCAGCAGGCCCGCCACCGCGGCGGCGCGGCGCCACCAGCCCGCGTAGTCGCCCTCGCCCGCCACTTCGACGGCCTGGATCAGCGGCAGGTCGCCGACGCGGTGATAGGAGATGATGCGCCGGCGGCCGTCGATGGGGGACTCGCCCTCGAAGGTGCCGTCGTGCGACGAGCGCATGCGGTTGAAGCTGTCGCCGCCGCCGGCCCACAGGCGCACGTCGGACTGCACGAAGGGCTCGCGGGTGATCACCGTGCCGTCCGTGCGGAACAGCGTCACGGCGCTGTCCGGCCCGATGCGGAGCGCGGCGTAGAGCTTGCCGAGGTAGCTGAGGTCGAGCGTGCCCATGGCCACGCCGGCGAAGGCCCCGTCCGCGCCGGCGATCCGGCGGCTCAGCGCCACGATCCAATGGCCGGACAGGCGGCTGCGGAACGGCTTGGACACGTAGAGGCCCACGCTGGTGGTGCCGGCATGGACGCGGAAGTAATCGCGGTCGCTGAAGTCGGTGCCGATCTGGACGGCACCGCTCGACTGCCCGACGACGCGGCCGTCGCCGTCGAGCACCATGACGGTGCCGAAGCCCGGCGCCCGCATGGCGTTGTCGAACAGCATCAGGTCGCGCAGCCGCGGGGCGAGGCCCTGCACGTCGGGCATCTGCCATTGTTCGGCGACGCCCTGCAGCGAAAAGTCGAGGAGCTCGATGTTGCGGTCGACCTCCCCGGCCACCGCCGCCGCCACGGTTTCCCCCGAAGCGCCGAGCACGCGGCCGACGTCGCGGTGCCATGCCGCCATCACGAAGGTGAAGACCAGGCAGATCGCCACCAGCACGAGCGCCGTGAGGGCCGGCAGGGCGGCCCGCCCCCCGCCCAGGCGGGGCGGGACGCGCGGCGCCCTCACGCGCTCTTCCGGGGTGGCGGCGCGGCGCGGCACGCGGCGAAGTCGGCCATCGGCATGGGTTTGCCGAACAGGTAGCCCTGGGCTTCGCGGCACCCGAACCCCACGAGCGCGGAGGCCTGCTCGGGCGTTTCGATCCCTTCCGCGATGACGTCCAGGCCCAGGCTGGCCCCGAGCGCGATCACCGCCTTGACGATGGCGGCGTCGTCCGGGTCGGTTCGGAGGTCGCGCACGAACTCCCGGTCGATCTTGAGCCGCGTCAGCGGGTAGCGCTTCAGCAGGCTCAGCGATGCGTAGCCGGTGCCGTAATCGTCGAAGGCCACGCCGACGCCGAGGCCGCGCAGGCGCCGCAGCGGCGCGATGACGCTTTCGTCGAGGCCCAGGACCGTGGTTTCCGTGATCTCCAGCTCGCACAGCGGCCCCGGCAGGCCGGTCGCCGCCAGCGCGTCGGCCACGACGTCGAACAGCCCCGGGTCGCGCAGCTGGGCGGCGAACAGGTTGATGCCCATGCGCAGGGGAACGCCGCGCGCGTCCATCAGGGCCGCGAAGGCGCAGGCTTCCCGGATGATCCACCGGCCGACCGGCACCGCCATGTCGCTGGTTTCCAGCACCGGCAGGAAGGCGGCGGGCGACAGGAGGCCGCGCTCCGGATGGCGCCAGCGCAGCAGGGCTTCGGCGCCCACCAGCCCGCCGCCGGGCAGCTGGACCTGCGGCTGGACGTGGAGCTCGAACTCGCCGCGCTCCAGCGCGCCCCGCAGCTCCCCCTCGATGCGGTGCCGCTCCTCGGCCCGCTCCCCGAGTTGCGGCTCGAAGACCTCGAAACGGCGTCCCCCCGCCATCTTGGCCTGCTGCAGCGCCAGCAACGCCCGCTTGAGCACGCAATCCGCCCCCAGGGCGACGGACGGGTCGGGGGCCAGCACCACGCCGACGCTGGCGCCGAGGTGGCACAGGGCGCCGCCGACCGGGAAGGGCTCCCCGAGCCGCTCGACGAGGCTCCGGGCCAGGGCGGCGGCGAGCGCCGCGGCATCGGCGCCCGCCACCAGCACGCCGAACTCGTCGGCGCCGAGCCGCGCCACGACCGCCGCCGCGCCCACCGCCGCGCGGACGCGCCCCGCCGCGGCGACGAGCACGCGGTCGCCGGCCGCGGTGCCCAGGGTGCCGTTCACCGCCTTGAAGCGGTCGAGCCCCACCTGCAGCACGGCGAAGCGGTCGACGGTCGACAGCGCGTGGTCGACGCGCTCGAGGAACTGCGCGCGGTTCGGCAGGTCGGTGAGCCGGTCGAAATGGGTGAGGTGGCGCACGCGTTCCCGGGTCCGGTCGCGTTCGGACAGGTCGCGGATGATGGATCCCACGTTGACGTGGTCGCCGTCCCGCCAGGTCGCCAGCGAGATCTCGATGGGAACACGGGTTCCGTCGCGGCGAAGGCCGATCGCCTCGACGGTCCGGGGGGCGGCATCCTCGCCCTCGGCGAAGCGGCGCGCCATCAGCTCCCGGTGACGCGGCCGGAACTCGGCGGGGACGAGCGTGGCCAGGGGCCGGCCCACCATCTCGTCGCGGGTGTGCCCGAAGATGCGCTCGGCGGCGGCGTTCCAGAAGGTCACCGCGCCGGCGTCGTCCGAGCACACGATGGCGTCGGGCGTGGCCGCCGCCATCCGCATGGCGGCGCGGCGCATCGTGTCGAGCCGCCGCTGCTCGAGCTGGTCCATGACGATCCGGGCCAGGCTTCGGAGCAGCCCGCATTGACGCTCGGTGAGGGGTGGGCGGGGGACCGCGTCGATCACGCAGATGGCGCCCAACCGATGCCCCTTCGGGGTGACGATGGGCACCCCCGCGTAGAAGCGGATGAAGGGCTCCCCCGTCACCATCGGGTTGTGGCGGAACCGCGGGTCGTCCAGCGCGTCCGGCACCACCATGACGTCGCCGCGGGCCATGGCGTGGGTGCAGAACGACACGTCCCGCCTCGTCGCGCGCCCGTCGAAGCCGACGCGCGCCGACGCGACGAGCTGCTCGCACCCGTCATCGAAGGACACCAGCGCGGTCGGGACCTCGAACAGGTCGGCGGCCAGGCGAACGACATGCTCGAAGGCCCCCTCCGGCGCCGGCCCGTCGAGGCTGTAGCTCTTCAGGACGTCGAGCGTCGCGCGTTCGGCATCGCGAGGACGGGGGGTGTCAGGCTGCATGTGGGAGACCGGACCATCGGGTTTCTCGGAAAGATTGCAGCAACTCGCTACCAACGTCTTTCACGCGACACGATGGACGCTCCAGGGCGCGAGTTCTTTCCGCCCGGGGTTCGGGAGCCTGTGGCGCCTCTGCCCTGTCGTCCGCCGCCGGATGCGCGCCGGCGACGGCGGCACCTGTCGCGCTTTCCGGTCGGGAAGGGGCGTTCGCGCCGCCTTCGGCCCGCGGAGCTCGCCCACGCGATCCTGCTTTTCGCCCCTGTGAGGGAAGGCGGACATGCGCGGGCCAACCCAACGACCGTCAGCTCGGGCGGCGAACGGGCGGGACGCCCGGCCGCCGAACTCACCCGGCCCGCGCCACCATCGTCGCCGTGTCGAGGTCGAAGCTGCCGTCCGCCTGGATCGCGAAATGCGCCCGCACCGCCGCCGAAGCGCCGTCCTGCAGCGCCCGGATGGCCGCGGCGGTGGCGGGCGGCACGGACGTGCGGGCGATCCAGGTCGGGAACACCATGCGGAGCTTGCGCCGCGTGGCGCGTTCGACCGCGAAACCGGCGCGGGACAGCATGGCAAGCCATTCGGCCACGGCGTAGTCCCGGACGTGGGACGCATCGCGCAGCAGTTCCACGGCCTGGAGGTGGGTGTCGGCGGCGCGGTCCGGCGGCGCCACGACATCCATGAACACCGCGAGCCCGCCGGGCTTCAACACGCGCCGGGCTTCCCGCAGCCCGGCCTCGACGTCCGACCAGTGGTGCGCCGTGAAGCGGCACAGCACGGCATCGAAGGCGTCCGCGTCGAAGGGCAGGGCTTCGGCGGCGGCCTGCCGGGTTTCGACGTTGGCGAGGCCGCGCTCGGCCGCCGTGCGGGCCACGGCGTCCAGCATGGCGGGGGTGACGTCGCAGGCCACCACGGATCCGGCATGCGGGGCCGCGCGGTAGCTGACGTGGCCGCCGCCGCAGCCGAGGTCGAGCACGCGGCCGAGGCCGGCGCCGCGGATGTGGTCCTCCATCTCGTCGAGGTCGGCGCCCTGGCTGTGGTCGCGGCTGTCGACATAGGCCTGGGCGCGGGGCGCGTAGTGGCCGGCGGTGAAGCTGTTCTGCGTGCGGGACAACGGGTGCTCTCCGGGGAACGGGTGCGGCCCTTCTGCCCGCCGCGGGCGACCGCTATAAGGCCATGACTCATCCTGTGATCCGCGGTTCCCCCCATGCTGCTCCCGGCCGAGCGCCGTCGCCTGCTCGGCATCTTCGTGCGCTCCCGGCGCGAAGCCCTGCCCCCGACGGCGGGGGGACGCCGCCGCACGCCGGGCCTGCGCCGCGAGGAGGTGGCGGCGCGCTGCGGCATCTCCACCGCCTGGTATGCCTGGGTCGAGCAGGGCCGCGACATCGCGCTGTCGCCGGGCACGCTCGGCCGCCTCGCCGGCGCGCTCGCCCTCGCCCCGGCGGAGCGGGCCTACCTGTTCGAGCTGGCGCTGCAGCGCGACCCCCACCCCGGGGCGCCGGGCTCCGACGCCGTCCCGCCCGCGCTCGAGGCCGCCCTCGCCGCGATGGCGGCGCCCGCCTACCTGCTGGACCGGCTGTGGCGCGCCCGCGCCTGGAACGAGGCCGCGGCGCGGCTGTTCGCGCCCTGGCTCGGCGGCTCCGAACCCTGCCTCCTCGCCTTCGTGTTCCGCGATCCCGCGGCGCGGGGCCTCATCGTCGATTGGGAGGAGCGGGCCCGCCGCGTCATCGCCGAGTTCCGCGCCGACACGGCCCGGGCGCCCGACGACCCGGCGCTGCTCGCCCTCGTGGCGGGCCTGCGCGCCGACAGTTCCGATTTTTCGCGCCTGTGGGACGGCCACGCCGTGGCGGCCCGCGACGGCGGGGCGCGGCGCTTCCGCCATCCGGAAGACGGGATCCTCGACTATGAGCAGGTGACCCTCGTCCCCGCCGCGCACCCGGACCACAAGATCGTGATGCTGCTCCCCCGCCCCACCCCTTCCGCCGCATGACGGACCGCCCCCTCCGCCTCGCCGCCGACGGCCGCCTCGAACCCCGCCCCGACGGCACCCCCCTACTCGACGACCCGCGCCTCGCCCGCGTGCTCGACCTGCTCGACCGCGACGGCGAGGAAGCGCGCGTGGTCGGCGGCGCGGTGCGCAACGCGCTGCTCGGCCTGCCGCCCGGCGACATCGACGTCGCCACAACCGCCCTCCCCGCGGCCGTGACGGCCCGCGCCAAGGCGGCGAAGGTCCGCGCCATCCCGACCGGCATCGCGCACGGCACCGTGACGCTGGTCAGCGGCGGCCTTCCCGTCGAGGTGACGACCCTGCGCGAGGACGTCGAGACCGACGGGCGCCACGCGGTGGTGAAGTTCGGCCGGGACTTCGCGCGCGACGCCGAGCGGCGCGACTTCACCGTCAACGCCCTGTCGCTGGGCCGCGACGGGCGCGTGCACGACACGACGGGCGGGGTCGCCGACCTCGCGGCGGGGCGCCTGCGCTTCATCGGCGACGCGGCGACGCGCATCCGCGAGGACTACCTCCGCATCCTGCGCTTCTTCCGCTTCCACGCCACCTACGGGGTCGGCCCGCTCGACGCGGACGGGCTCGCCGCCGCGGTGGCGGGGCGGGACGGGCTCGACCGCCTGAGCCGCGAGCGGGTGCGCGGCGAGATGCTGAAGCTGCTCGCCGCTCCGGGCGCCGTCGGCGTGCTGCGGACGCTGGACGCGACGGGGCTGCTCGCCCGCATCCTCGGCGCCCCGGGCGACGTCGGCCGGCTGGCGCGGCTCGGCGATGCCGACCCCGCCCTGCGCCTGCACGCGCTGGCGGTGCGGGACGGCGCCGACGTCGAGCGGCTGCGCGACGGGTTGAAGCTGTCCAACGCCGAGCGGGACCGCATGCTGGCGGCCCTAGCGGCGACGGCGTCGGACGCGCTGTCGGGGGGCGGCCCGCCGTCTTCCCGATCCGTCCGCGCCCTGCTGTTCGACCACGGCCGGGCGGCGGCGCGGGACGCGCTCCTCCTGGCCGCGGCCCGTGGCGAAAGGTCGGAAGGCTGGCGCGTCGCGCTCGACGCCGCCGAGGGCGACATCCCGGCGATGCCGTTCTCCGGCAAGGACGTGGTGGCGAGGGGCTTCAAGGGGCCGGCGGTCGGCGAAGCCGTGGCACGCTTCCGCGCGGCCTATCGCGAGGCGGGCTTCCCGGACGACGAGGCGACCCGCGCGGCCCTGCTCGAGGCGAGCCTCGCCGCCCCGGACGGCGCCCCCCCTCCCCCCTGACGGGAAGGGGGAGCCCTGGGCCGCGAAGGCGGGTGCGACCCCGCCTCCGCGTGCTCACATCGCGTGGGCGGCGAGGAGCTTCTCGATCTCGGGGATCGGGTGGTGGGTGTAGTCCTTCGCGATCTCGCACACGACGCGCTTCCGCGCTTCCGCGCTGAGGTCCTTGCGGATCTCCGCCAGGCACTTCGGCGGGGCCACGATCACCAGTTCACGGAAGCCGTTCTCGTGGGCGGAAGCGTTGATGCGCTGGGCCACGTGGGCGGCGAAGCGGTCCTCCTCGACCTGGTGGAAGTCGGTCCCGCCCATCGAGCCCACGCGGGTCCCGTTGGCGGCGTGGCCGCGGCCCGGCGCGTCGCTGCCCTGGTCGCGGGTGGCGGGGTTCTTCTGCTGCTCGACGTCGAGGCGGCGCAGGTTGAGGATCTCGTGGTCGCCGTCGTTGTGCAGGAAGAGCGCCTTCTTGCCGTCGCCGACCAGCACCCAGGCGCCGTAATGGACCTTCAGCGTCGCCATCTCGGTCTTCTTTCTCGAATCGGGCGTCGGGCCGCATGTCCGGGTCCGACGATCGCCCCCGCGGCCTCCCGCCGTTGCGGGTAGGGCTCCAACGGCGTGACGTGCCGATTGTTCACGCCGGCGGGACGGCGCCGCGTCGCGCCCCCACGGGCCCGGACGCCGCCGCCGACGCGCCGGGCGCGAGTTCGCACCACAACACGCGGGCGGCGTCGACCGGCCCCGGCATCTGCAGACGCCCCGCGGGGGCGCGGGCGAAGCCGAAGCGCCGGTAATAGGGCTCGTCGCCCACCAGCATGACGAGGCCGTGGCCGGCGGCGCGCGCCGCGTCCAGCGAGCGCACCACGAGCCCCGCCGCGATGCCCCGGCCGCGGAAGGCCGGGTCCACCGTCAGCGGCCCGAGCATCAGCGCGGGCGCGTCGCCGATGCGGATCGGCGTCATGCGGTTCGCGCCGACCAGCAGCGTCGACACCCGCGCCACGAAGCACAGGTCCCAATCGGGCTCCGCCACCTCGCGCAGCCGGTAGGCGGTGCGGGCGAAGCGCCCCGGCCCGAAGGCGCGCTCGGCCAGGCGCTCCACCGCGGCGGCGTCGGCCGCCGCTTCCCGCACCACGACGACGGACAGGCTGAGGGAGGATTCGGTCATGGAAGCGCTCATGCGGGGGATCATACAGCCGCCCGCCCGGCCGTCGAGCGGGCCACGCTCACCAGTCCGCCGTCGGCTCGCGCCCGTCGTAGATCTCGCCCAGGCGCGCCCGCGTGGCCGGGGTGGTGCCCTCGGGCAGGCGCGAGCGCGGGAAGAACCCGGCCTCGGCGATCTCCCAGTCGGCCCGGCGGGGCGCTTCCACGCGGAACCGGCGCACGCGGTACAGCGCGACGTGGTCGCGCCGCGACGCGCGGCGGTTGAAGTAGAGGCCGACGAGCTCCGGCGGGCCTTCCACCGCGATGGCGCATTCTTCCCGCACTTCGCGCAACACCGCCTCGCCGGCGGTTTCGCCGACCTCCACGGCGCCCCCCGGCAGGTGCCAGCCCGCCACGTAGGTGTGCCGCACCAGGAACACCTCCGCCCCGTCCGGGCCGTCGCGCTCCACGGCGGCCCGCACCCCCATGGTGAGGGGGCGCACGAAGCGCGCGCTCCCGTGGATCAGCCGGGGCATGAGGCGCTGCACGCCGCCCGGCACCCGAACGCTCCACCCCATGCCGCACCTCCACGTCGCCCCGGCCCCTGTAGCACGGGCCGCCCCGCCTTGACGCGGGACGAGGCGCGGGCGACAGGGACCGGCGGCGCTCCCCCGCCGGCGTCGGCCGGGAGGAGGGCCGCGAGCCCGCGCGATGCCCGGGCGGAGCCCGTTTCCGCATCGCGAAGCGGTCCAACGGAAACGGAATGAGCTATCTCCTCGCCCATCTGTCCGATGCCCACATCGGGCCCCTGCCCCGCCCGCGCCCGCGCGACCTGCTGGGCAAGCGCATCACCGGCTTCCTGAACTGGCGGCGGCGGGGCAGGCTGCACGACATGGCGGTGCTGGCCGACCTCGTCGCCGACCTGAAGGCGCGGGCGCCCGACCACGTCGCCATGACGGGGGACATCCTCAACCTCGGCCTGCCCGACGAATTCCCCTTCGCCCGCGCTTGGCTGCACACGCTGGGCCCGACCGAGGGCGTGTCCTTCGTGCCCGGCAACCACGACGCCTACGTGCGCTCGTCGCTGCCCCACCTCGCCGCGACCTTCGCGCCCTGGGTGGTCGAGGCCGGCACGGCGGACGGCATGCCCTTCGCCTTCCCCTACCTGCGGCGGCGCGGGCCGCTGGCGCTGATCGGGCTCAGCTCCGCCATCCCCACGGCGCCGCTGCTCGCCTCGGGCGCGCTGGGGGCGGCGCAGCGCGACGGGCTGGCGCGGCTGCTCGACGAGGCGGGGGCGCAGGGCTTGGCGCGCGTGGTGATGATCCACCACCCGCCGCACGTCACCGGGGCGAAGCGCGGGCGCGGGCTGCGCGACGCCGCCGCCTTCGAAGCCGTGATCGCGCGGCACGGCGCGGAATTGGTGATCCACGGCCACAACCACCGCACGTCCGTGGCGCCCCTGCCCGGGCCGCGCGGGCCCGTGCCGGTGGTGGGTGTGCCGTCATGCTCGGCGGTGCCCGGCAGCCACGGCCACCTCGCCGCCTACCACCTGTACCGCTTCGCCGAGCGGGCCGGCGGCGGCTACGACATCACCGCCGAACGGCGGGGGCTGGCGCCCGGGCGCGACGGCATCGGCGACCTCGGGCCCCTGGCCCTCTGAGGGGGAACCGGGAACCGGGCGGGCGGAGCGCGCGGCGGCGGACGCGAGCCCGCCGAAGCGCCGTCACGCGAAGTCGAAGTCGATCGCCTCGAAGCGCGACGGGGCGAACGGCGGCGCGCCTTCGGTGAAATCGCGCAGCTGCAGGATCATCGGCGACGGGCGGAGCCGGCCGGGGAGCAGCATGCCGGGCAGCGGGACGCCGCCGTTGATCCCCGCGTAGACGAAGAGCGGCCGGCGATGCAGGCGGCAGGCCGCCGACACGACCGCGCCCACGTCCCTCCGGGCCGGCGTGGCCCCCGGCCGCGGCAGCAGGGCGCAGAGCAGCGTGTGGGCGGCGCGGCGGTCCCGGCGCGGCGCCGACACGAGCAGCAGGTCGTCCGTGGCGTGGAGCGCGTAGCCGGCGCCGGGCTTCGACAGCCGGTCCCACATCCGCGCCCCGGTCCACAGCAGGCTCCCGGGCTCGGTCCCGCAGAAGCGGTCGAGCAGGGCGCGGCCGTCCGCGGGGTCGAGCTCCGCGACGCTGCGGCTGTCGACGCGGCGGCCGAGCCCGCCGAAGCCGCCGAAGCCCACGCGGATCTCCAGGCGCGCCGCTTCGACGAGCGACAGGTAGCGGACGTTGACGCCAGCCGCGTTGCCGTTCGGCACCGCCACGATGAAGCGGATGCCCTCGTCCCGGCAGAAGCGCTCCACCGCGCCGTAGAGCGCCGCCATGGCGGCCTTGGAGCGGAACGCCTTGATGATGAACAGGTCCATCAGCGCCACCGCCCGTTCGGGGCCGGCCGGCATGGTCACGGTCTGGTGGACGAGCGCGATGTGGCCCACCTTGCGCCCGTCCGCGTGGGCGGCCAGCACGGTCGTGCCGTCGGTGAAGGCGCGCTCGTAGAGCCAGCGCAGGCCTTCGGCCGTGAAGGTGCCGGGTGCGGCGCCGAAGCCCTCCTCGGCCAGGGCGGCGGTGGCGGCATAGTCGATGTCCGGCTCGCGGCGCACCTCGACGGCGGCCCGGCGCGCGCGGCGGGGCGCGGCGGGGTCCGGGGTAGGGTCCGGGGCGCGTTCGGGACGGGGCGCGAAGCCCGCGGCCTCCAGGGCACCATGGAGGGCGTCGAGCCCGGCCGGGCGGGACGGCGCGGGATCGGCGGTGGAAGCTTCGGCGACCCGGCTCGGAGCTGCTGACATCCCACCATCCCGTTCGCGCCAGGCTCCGGGGCGGCAGGCCCCGGGCGGCCGATGCGCCACGCTGCCACGGCAACCCTGAAGGATCCGCTAACGCCGAGCGACGGACCCGCCGGCGCATCGCCGTCGCGTTGCGCCGCGCCGGCGGCGGCGCGCGTCCGCGCTCACCAGCCCGGCAGGCGGCCGTGGGCGTAGTGGATCCCCAGCCACAGGATGGCGCCCAGCGTCGCCACGCCGAGCCCGTCCACGGCCAAGCGCGCCGCCCTGAACAGCGCGTGCGCCGGACGGGGGCGCGGCGCTGGCGGCGGCGGGACGGGCGGCGGCGGGGGCACGCGGCCCATGGAAGCCAGGAGCTGCTCGCGCTCGACGAGGCGGCGGGCGACATAGGCGGTGACGGCCGCCACGGCGGCGCCGACGCCCTCGCCCTCGTGCAGCACCGTGCGGGCGTGGAGCCGGTCCTGGACCAGGCGGTAGCTGCGCCGGTCGCGCGCCATCTCGACGAAGCACACCATGTCGATGAACAGCCGCGGGTGTTCGCCCGGCACGAGGCCGGTGTCGAACAGGTCGACCCCGGACGGCACCTGGGCCAGCACGGGTTCCAGCATCTCGCGCAGCAGTTCGAGGCGGGCCAGCTCGGCGTCGCGCAGGTCGCCGAGCGCCTGGGCGCGGTCGGCCACCTCGGCGCGCGCGACGCGGATCGCCGCCGACAGGCTCGGCAGCCGCGCCGGCCTGTCCGTCCCGTCCCGCTCGGCGGGCGCCTCGTCCATGCGGGTCCCCTGCTCGTCCATCAGGACTGGATAGCAGGCGCGATGGACGTGGTCCATTTCGGGACGCGCCGCCGCGGGTCGGACGCGGCGGCGCGCCCGCGGCGGACCCTAGCCCGCCGCGACGGCGGCGAGCAGGTCCTTCAGCGTGGCGCCGGCGCCCTTCTCCTGGATCGATGCGCGATAGCGCGCGTAATCCGACGCGAAGCCTTCGTGCTCCGCCACGCCCCAGCCCTTGAAGGCGCCGAGGCCGAGGCCTTCGCGCAGGTCCGGCTTCGCCGCCAGCGCGCGGTCGGCCTCCGTCACCATGGGCTCGACCACCGGGAAGCTGTCGCCGCGGTCGTCCACGCCGCGCAGGTATTCGGTGAAGCAGGCGAGCAGGAAGGCGATGCGGCGGCCGTCGCCGCCCCGCTGCACCACCTCCCGCGCCGTGTCCTGCACGAACTGCGGGAGCTTCGACGCGCCGTCGGAAGCGATGCGCAGCAGTTGGTCGCCGATCGCCGGGTTGCGGTAGCGGCTCAGCAGCAGGTCCTTGTACTGGCCGACCGACATGGAAGGCGGCGCGTCGAGCAGCGGCCCCGCGTCGCGCGACAGGAACTGCTCCAGGAGCGCGTCCACGTCCGGGTCCTGCATGGCGAGGTGGACGATGCGGTGGCCGAGGAGGATGCCCGGGAAGGACATCATGGAGTGGGACGCGTTGAGCATCCGGAGCTTGACCTGCTCGTAGGCGTCCACCGCATCGGTGAACTCGACCCCGACCTTCTCGAGCTCAGGCCGCCCGTCGCAGAACTTGTCCTCCACCACCCATTGGATGAAGTCCTCGGCGAAGATCGGCGACGCGTCGTCGAGGCCCGTCTCGGCGTTGAGCCGCTCCCGGTCGGCGGGGCCGACCGCGGGGGTGATGCGGTCCACCATGCAGGACGGGAAGGTGACCTCGGCCTCGATCCACGCGGCCAGCGCCGGGTCCTTGGCGCGGGCGTAGGACAGCAGCGCGTTCTTCACCACGCCGCCGTTGTGGCGGAGGTTGTCGCAGGACATCACCGTGAAGGGCTTCGTTCCGGCGTCGCGCCGCCGCCGCAGCGCTTCCGTCATCACGCCGAAGGAGGTGGCCGGCAGCCCGCCCGCGAGGTCCTTGGCGACCGCGGGGTCGTCGAGCTTGAAGGTCCCCGTCTCGTCGATGTTGTAGCCGCCCTCGGTCACCGTCAGGGTCACGATGCGGATGGCGGGGTCGGCGAGGCGCTTCAGCACGGCCTCGGGGTCGGCCGGCGCGTGGAGGTATTCGACGATGGCGCCGACGACGCTCACCTCCGGCGTGCCCTCGGGCGGATAGGCGACGAGGGAATACAGCCCCCCCTGCCCCTGCAGCGCCCGGGCCTTGGCGCGCTCGCCCTCGACGTCCATCAGGCCGATGCCGAGGATGCCCCAACCCTCGTGGCCGGGCAGGGCCAGGACCCTGTCGATGTAGACCGCCTGGTGGGCGCGGTGGAAGTTGCCGACGCTGAGGTGCGCGATGCCGGCCTTGACCTTGGAACGGTCGTAGGCGGGGCGCGCGACGGAGGCCGGCAGGGACGGCAGGGTGGCGGGATCGATCACGGGGGCCTCGTTCGGCGGGCGTCGGGGACGCGTCGCGACGGGCCTGGATGGTCCCTCCCCGCTCCCGCCGCTTCCCCGCGCGGGTTGGACCGGGAGAGTGCATCGGGGCCCGCCGGCGCGCAAGGGCGGGGCCCCGGGGCCCCGCCGATGGCATCGGCGGGCGCCGGCCGCCTTCAGCCCTCCAGGTCGTGCTCGATGTTGGCGAACTCCTGCGGCGCCGTCCTCTTCAGGTAGAGGAACCACGCGGCGCCGCCCAGCATGTAGGCCAGGAACAGGTAGGGCAGCAGGTTCATCGGGTAGTCCGGCACCGGATACAGGCTTCCCCAGATGACGAAGAGCATGAGGAGGATGCCCACCGCGCTCACGGCGACGTGCCGCGCCTTCAGCTCGCCGTGGCGCTTCAGGTCGAGCGGCGCCACGATGCACACCAGCAGGTAGACGACGAGAAAGCCGAAGGTCGCCACCGTGCCGGCGTCGCCGAAGGCGTCGATGGGGCTCAGCGGCAGCAGGGCGAGCGTGACGGCCAGGGTCGCCAGCACGCCCACCAGCACGGCGCGGTGCGGCGTCCGGTGTTCGGCGTGGACCGTGCCCACGCCCGAGCCGAAGAAGCGGAAGCGCCCCATGGAGAAGATGAGCCGCGAGCCCGCGTTGATCGAGGCCAGCGCGCAGGCGAAGCCGCTGATCATCGCGGCGGCATATACGACCGTGGCGGCCCAGGGCATGCCGGCGTGGGCCGTGATCTCGGCGAAGGGCGACGACGACTTCGCGATGATGTCGGAGTCGCCGTCGAGCGCCAGCACCATGAAGTAGCTCGCCGCGACAAAGAACAGCCCCACCAGCGCGGCGCTCAGCATCACGGCGCGCGGCACGTTGCGGCGCGGGTCCGCGGTTTCCTTGGCGAGGGTGGCCGAGCTTTCGAACCCCACGAAGCTGAACACCGCGAAGGTCAGCGCCGAGCTCACGCCGCCGAGGTTGACGGACGCGAGCGGCGGCGCGCCGGCGCCGCTCCCGTGCCGGACCGTCACGACGGCGACGATGAGCACGATGACGGCGATCGACAGCCCTTCGAGGTAGAGGCCGATCCGCGACGACAGCTTGATGTCACGGTAGGCCGAATAGCCCACGAGCGCCAGGAACAGGGGCGCCAGGATCCAGGCCGGCGGCGCCAGGGCGGCCAGGCCCAGCTGCGCCAGCACGCTGCCCAGGAAGATGCCCAGGCTGATCACCACCGCGACGGCGGTGAGCAGGTAGGCGGCGATCATCGACCAGCCCGCCATCACGCCCGCGAAGGGACCGAGGGTGCGGCCGATGTAGATGAAGAAGGAGCCCGACAGGGCGTGGCGCCGGGCCAGGACGTTGATGTTGGCGGCGACGAACAGCATCGCGATCGTCGCCACCAGGTAGGCGAGCCACGACTAGGCCCCGGCGAGCCCCGCCACCACCGTGATGTTGATGGCCGGCGTCAGGGTCGGGGCGATGTTGGCGATGGACTGGCTCAGGGTTTCGAGCGGCGTCAGCGTGCCGTGGCGCAGGCCCGCGCGGGCCTCGCCGGCGGGCGCGAAGGCGAGGGGTTCCGTGGTGGCGCTCATGGCGGGCTACTCCCTGGGGGCGAGGATCAGCTGCGGCAGCAGGCGGACGGGGCTTCGGCGCCGTGCAGGCGGCTCGCCGCGTTCACCTCCGGGGGGAGGTCGATCGCGGGGTTGGCGTCGAAGAAGCCGGAGGGCATCAGCTTGAAGCCGCATTCGATGCAGGGCTGCACGGGGAAGTCCTCCGGCCGCGGCAGGTGGTGCAAGCCAAAGACGTGCCAGAGCACGATGCGCTCGTCCGCGATGGACCGCCCCCGCGCCGCCATGTCGGGCAGGCCGCCCGCGCCCGTCGAGCGGTTCATGAACTCGCCGCCGGGGTAGCGCTCGTCGGGGTCGTGGGCCGTGACCCAGAGCTGGTTCTGCATGAAGGCGGCGCGGCGCCCCGAAGGCGAACCGGCCTTGACGAAGGGCACGATGGCGCTGGTCGGCATCAGCTTGTAGCCCACCGGCCGGCCGACCGCGTTGAGCACCCCGGGGTTGATCACGCGCCAATAGCGCTGGCGCGCGGGGTCGGCGCGCCGGCCCCCGTCGCGCTCGTTCAGGAGCGGCGTTTCGCGCACGAAGAAGGCGTTGCCGTGGGGGTTGGCGTCGTCGGGCTCCGCGGCGGTGTCGCATTCGACCACGGTGTTCGAGGGCCCGTCGAGCGCGGGCTCGAGCCGGGCCACGAAGGCGTGCTGGTGGATCTGCCCTTCCACGCCCGGCGCCACCTCGGCGCCGTATTTCGACGGGGCGCCGGGCCGGCAGCCGACCGTGTTGATGATGCCGGTGGCCTTCATCTCGAACTCGATCTCGCCGTCCTGGCGGAACATCCAGTAGGACGCGTATTCGTAGTTCCCGACCGTGCAGATGCAGGAGATGACGAGCCTCCGGCCCCGGCGGGTTTCGGCGCGCTCGGTGCGGAAATCCCAATGCTTCCAGAGCAGGCCGGCATCCTCCTCGTGGATGCAGATGGCCTTCTCGATCGTCATGACCTCGCCCAGCATCGTGCCGAGATGGACGTCGAGATAGGCGATGTGGCCGAGGCAGTCGCAGCCGAGCTTCAACGAATTGGCGAGCTTGCCGAGCCCGTATTCGCCGATGTCGAAGACGTTCTTGCGGTGATGGGCGTTGTTCGGCGACCCGTAGGGCACCACCATCTCGACCAGCGAGGCCCGGGCGAACAGGGGGCGCCCGTCGTAGCGGATGTCGTGCAGCGTGATGGCTTCCCGGGCGTTGAAGCCGATCGCCATCGACCACTTGTCCCAGGCGATGGAATGGCCGTCGAGCGTGAAGCTCGCCCCCTGGGGCTGGACCACGTCGAGCGGCTTCAGCGCCGGCCGGAACGCGTCCCGGAACTGGCGCTCGTAGTTGACCTCGCCCATCGGCACCGGCACGATCCCGTAGTCGTCCACCCGCAGCACCGTGCCGGCCTTGAGATCGACCACGGCGTTCAGCCCCTCGATGGGATGGGCGTAAAGGTTGTCGTTCTCCCGCGTCCGCAGCCAGCAGAACGTGTGGGCGACGTGGAGCCCGTCCTCGTCGGGCGGGCCGGCGCTCCCGGCCGACCAGGGGTCCACGCAGACGAGGCCCATGTCGGTGATGCCGCGCGCCGCGCAGGCCGCGACGAAGCGGGGATCGGCGCGCACGGCGGCCTCGATGGCGACGAACTGTTCGAGCTGGATCATCGGGCGGGCGCCCGCCACGAAGCGGCGGGACAGGATGCGGCCGTCGTCGAGCGACACCGCGACCTGCCACACGCCGTCCTCGGAATCGCGGAACAGGTTGGCCCGCGCCCCGCGCGGCGCATCACGGCTCTGCGGCTCGAGCAGCTCGATCGTTTCGAAGAGGACATCGGCGCCGAAGCCGTCGTCGCCCCGCACGACCGCCACGACCCGGCGGATCTCGGCGGCCGACAGGGGCGCGAACGGGGCCGGCGCGGCGGCTCCGCTGGCCGGGAAAGCCCCGGCCGACGGCGGCGGCCGATCGATGACGTGATCCATTCTGACCTCGCATTCGGCCGCCAGCGCGCGTCGCGCCGGAGCTGACGCGCGCCTGATCGCCGATCAGAGCCCGTTCAGGGCGCCGGTGCGGCCCTGTTCCGAAGGCTAGGCCGCGCGGCGCGGCCCGACTTGACAATTCGCACGCCCGAGCGGGACATGATCGGCGGTGAACAGGCGCCGATCCGAAGCAACGACGAAAGAACAGGCACGCGAGATGACGATCTGTGCAGATCGGTCCAGGATCAGTGCAGTCCTCGCCCCCGGATGTCCGGCCTTTCGTCATGCGTCGCGCGATCGCGGCCGAGCGGCGGGCGCCCGGCCACGGGCGGCGTCGACCGCCCCGCCATGACGGCCCCCGCGCCGCCCGGGCCGGACCCCACCGCGCCGCGGATCCGGGCCGCCGCGACCGCGGGCCTGTGCGCCGCGATGCGCCGGGCGGGGGCCGAGCCCGACGCCGTTCTGGGGCGCTTCCACCTGTCGGAAGGCGCGCTCGAGGAGCCCTCGTCCTGGCTCGACCTCGCGGATTATTGCGGGCTGCTCGACCAATCGGCGCGGCGCTGCGGCAACGCCGCCTTCGGGTGGGAGCTCGGGCTCGCCCAGGGGACGGGCATCCTGGGCGACATCGCCGAGGTGGTGGCGACCGCCCCCACCCTGGGGGCCGGCCTCGCCGCGGTGTCGCGGTGCTTCGGCGCCCTGCAGGAGCAGACCGCCGTGACGCTGGACCGGCGGGACGGGGACGCGGCGCTGTCCTACCAGGTCCGGGACGGCCGCATCGTGCATCGGCGGCAGGACGCCGAGCTGAGCCTGGGCGCCCTGATCGCGCTCCTCCGCGGCGTCCTGGGCGAGCGCTGGACCCCAGAGGAGATCCACGTCGAACATGCGACGCGCGACCTGCGCGGGCTGCCCGAAAGCCTGCGGGGGGCGCGCCTGTGCGTCGGCCGCCGCCGCAACGCCATCCTGATCCCCGGCCCGGCGCTGGACGCCCTCGTCCCCACGGCCGACCCGTGCCGCCACGGCGCCGTGGTCCGGCGGATCGAGCGGCGGCTCGCGGACCGCCGCGGGGAAGACTTCGTCGGCGCGGTGACGCAGCAGATCCGCGACGCCCTGGCGGACGGCAAGCCGGGCCTGGCCCCCGTCGCCCGCCGGCTCGGCCTGTCGGGCCCCGCCCTGTACCGCAGGCTGTCGGCCTGCGGGGTGGATTATTCGGACCTCCGGCGCGACCTCAGGCGCGAACTGGCGCTCGGCGCGCTGGCCGACCCGCAGCTGCCGCTGACCGAGGTGGCCCTCATGCTCGGCTATTCCGAGCTGAGCGCCTTCAGCCGCGCGTTCCGCGGCTGGAGCGGCCTGGCGCCGCTGGCCTACCGGCGGCGCCACCTCGCGTCCTGACCGCGGGCCGGCGGCTCGCCCCGCCGGCCCGGATCCGCTAAGCCGAGGCGCGACCGACGTCGAAGCCGGGCGTCGAAGCCGTCGCCGACCGGGAGCCCGCCCTGACCCCTGCCATCCGCCGCGACGCCGTCCCCGCCCTGCCGCTCCCCGACCCCGCGCTTCTGCGCGGGGCGGCCGAAGGCGAAGCGTCCCGGGCCCTGCACGACGCCCTGGCGGCGCGCGTGCCGGCGCTGCACCTCGTGGAGGCGCGCCAGCCCAAGGCGCCGCCGCCGCCGCCCGAACGGCTGCGCATCGCCGCCTGGAACCTCGAACGCTGCACCCGGGTCGAGGCCTCGGCGGCGCTGCTGCGGCGCGCCGGCGCGTCCGTGGCGCTGCTGAGCGAGATGGACCTCGGCATGGCGCGCTCGGGCAACCGGCACACGACGCGGGACCTCGCCGAAGCGCTCGGCGCCGGCCACGCCTTCGGGGTCGAGTTCGTCGAGCTCGGGATCGGCTTCGGGAACGAGCTCGCGCGCGTCGCCGGCGAGACCAATGCCGGCGCGCTGCACGGCAATGCCGTCGTGTCCGCCCTGCCGGTGCGCGACCCTTTCGTGGTCCCGCTCGACGCGGGCGGCGCGTGGTTCGGGCTCGACTGGCATCACCGGCGGCTCGGCGGCCGCGTGGCGGTGGGGGCGACGGTGGACTTGGCGCGCGGGCCCGTGCTGATGGTCAGCGTCCACCTCGAGAACAGGTCGACCCCGGCGGACCGCCGCGCCGCGATGGAGCGGCTGCTCGCCGTGCTGCCACCCGGCATGCCGGCCGCCGTGGCGGGCGACCTCAACACGGCCGGGATGCCGGACCCGTCGGCCGAGCCCGACCTCGGCTGGTTCGAGCGCCCGGACGCGCGCGAGCCGCTGTTCGGCGCCATGCGCGACGCGGGCTTCGACTGGCTGCGCCCCAACGCGCCGGAGCAGACGCGGCGCCACGTTCCCGACGGGCGACGCGCGCCCTGGGTGCAGCGCATCGACTGGTTCTTCACGCGCGGCCTCCACGCCTCCGAACCGCGCACCTGGGCGGCGGTGGACGGCGACGGCGCCCCGCTGTCCGACCACGAGCTGATCACGGTCGACGTCGCCTGAAACCGATGGTGCGGCCGGCGACGGCGTTCCGACAGGCTATCTCCGGCCGTCTTCGCGGTGCTTGGCGAACTCCGAGCGCGCGATGGCCCGCGCGTGGACCTCGTCGGGCCCGTCGGCGAGGCGTAGCGTCCGCATGTGGGCCCAGGCCGAGGCGAGGGGGAAGTCGCCGCACACGCCGGCCCCGCCATGCGCCTGCACGGCATCGTCGATGATCTTCAGCGCCATGGCGGGCGCCTGGACCTTGATCATGGCGATCTCGTCGCGCGCCGCCTTGTTGCCCTGCCGGTCCATCACGTCGGCGGCCTTCAGGCACAGGAGCCGCGACATCTCGATGTCGATGCGGGCACGCGCCACCCGCTCCTCCCACACCGACTGGTCGGCGACGCGCTTGCCGAAGGCCGTGCGCGACAGCAGCCGCTTCGCCATGGCGCCCAGCGCTTCCTCGGCGACGCCGATCGCCCGCATGCAGTGGTGGATGCGCCCCGGCCCGAGCCGACCCTGCGCGATCTCGAAGCCGCGCCCCTCCCCGAGCAGCATGGCGGAGCCCGGCACCCGCACGCCGTCGAGCGTCACCTCGGCGTGGCCGTGCGGCGCATGGTCGTAGCCGTAGACGTCGAGAAGCCTGTCGACCCTGAAGCCCGGCGACGCGGTGTCGACCAGGATCATGCTCTGCTGGCGGTGGCGCTCGGCGTCCGGATCCGTCTTCACCATGACGATGACGACCGCGCAGCGCGGGTCGCCGAGCCCGGACGACCACCATTTACGCCCGTCGATCACGTAGCCGTCGCCGTCGCGCCGCGCGGTGGCGCGGATGTTGGTGGCGTCCGAGGATGCGACGTCGGGCTCGGTCATCAGGAAGGCCGAGCGGATCTCGCCCCGCATGAGCGGCGCGAGCCAGCGCTCCTTCTGGTCCCGCGTGCCGTAGCGGAACAGCACCTCCATGTTGCCCGTGTCGGGCGCCGAACAGTTGAACACCTCGGAAGCCCAAGGGATGCGGCCCATCTCCTCGGCGCAGAGCGCGTATTCGAGGTTGGTGAGCGGCTCGCCCTCGAAGGCGAAGCCGTCGTCGGCCGGGTGGTGCGCCCCCGCGGGCGGCATGAACAGGTTCCACAGCCCCTGCCGGCGCGCCTTCTCCTTCAGCGCCTCGACGACGGGCAGGACCTTCCAACGCTCGCCGGCACGGGCCTGGGACTCGTATTCGGCCCGGCGCGGCCGTACCTCGGCTTCGATGAAATCGCGCACGCGGTCGCGGAACAGCGTTTGGCGCCCGCCCAATGAGAAGTCCAAGCCCACCTCCCCGCGTGTTCACGATTTTCAGGGAGACTAGGCCCGACCATACCGGATCGTCAAATGCCGGCCGGAGCCGGCACCCGTTGCCCGCGCCATGGGGGCGAGGGGACGGCGCGGCACCGCGCCATCCCCGTCCGGCCCCCGTCGAAGGGTGGCGCGGATCAATCCTGCGGCATGGTCTCGTTCAGCTTGTCGTAGCTCTTCACCACGACGTCGACGTTGCCCGGGTACTGCAGCTTGGGGACCGTCGGCAGCGCGGCGTTGAGCTGGTCCACGGTGTCCTTCTTGTCCTTCGCGGAAATCTGCTTGTCCGCCTCGACCTGGGCGATCTGCTTCTTGATGACCGCATCCGGGCCGATATACTGCTTGGTCTGCGGGTCGATGCCGGCCATCACGATGCCGATGTTGCTTTCGACGGCATCGTACTGCTTGTAGTCGGCGAACTTGTATTTCTGCGCCGTGGCGTCGAGCTTGGCGAGGGTGGCGGGGTCGGGCTGGTCGGTGCCGTCGGGCAGCTTGTCCAGGATGGCGTTCACCTCCTTGTTGGCGGCGACGAACTGGTCGACCAGCGCCGGCGTGAGCGCCATCTGCTGCACCCCGGCGGCGTCGGCCGCGGCGTCGGCGGCGGGGGTCTGCGGGGCCGCGGGGGAGCCCGGCGCGGCGGGGCTCGCGGCGGGCGCCGACTGGGCGGCGGCGAGGCCCGGCGCCGCGAGGGCCAGGCCGAGGCCCAGGAGAACGGGGGCGAGCAGGGCTGGCGAGAGGGTGGCGCGCATGGGACGTGTCCTTCCGGTTCGGGCGAGCCGGCGTCCCGCATCCGGCCGAACCGGACCGGCAAGCGTCGTCTCCCCGGCCCACAACGCGCTCGCCGCCCGGCGGGTCCTCGCGAGATGCGCGACGCCCGGCCCGCCCGGCGCCGGCGGCCGAAACAACGGCAATGGAACCGCGGGGCGCAGGCCGCTCCACGGCCCGCCAAGACTGAAGATCCGTCCCGCGTTTTCAGAACAACGCCGCCTTGACAGCGCCGCGAAAAAGGCTCCTGCTTGACGAGACCGGGTTTCACGGGCGTCGTCTTGAGTTCAAGCGCCCGAAAGTCCGGTCGGCGGCGGCCGAAAGTCCGGAAGGGCTCGCGGCCACGAGGACCGCGCCCCCGTCCCGTCGCGGCCGGGAGCACGGTCGGGCGGGATGACCTCCAGGGCCGGGCTCACATCCACCGTCCGACGACGGGCGCCGCGACCGGCGCGATGCTCGGCCAACCTGCTCGGCCGACGGGGCCGGCAACGAGGAAGACGCGCCATGAGTTTCAGCTCCAAGGCCCCCGCGGACGCCCGCGCCAAGGCGGAATCGAAGTTCCACCTGGCCGATCGCCGCAAGAGCGAGGCCGACCAGGCCGTGGGCGAGGCCCGCGCCGCCAAGAACGCCGAAGCCCAGAAGACCGCCCGCCTGAAGGCCCTGCGCCTCGCCAAGGAGGAGGCCGACCGCGCCGCCGCGGCCGCGGCCCCCCCGGCCGTCAAGGCCCCGGCCAAGCGCAAGGCCCGCGTCGCCGCCACCGCTTGACGGGTTCGCGGTCCGGTCGAACCGGGCGGGAAGCGCCGGGACGGGCGACGGAGCGGGAGCGCTTCCGGGAGCCGTCATGAGCCATGGGGCGACGGCTCCCTCGCGGCGCGACCCCGGAGTGGAGCCATCGTCGGCGGCTCACGGCGGCCTCTATGCCGCGGGGCGCTTCCCCAGGATCCAGCCTTCCCACCGGCGCAGGCCTTCGGCGAGCGGCGGCGCGGCGGCGCGCTCGCCCCGCGCCACCGCGAGCGCCGCCAGGAGCCCGACCACGGCGTCGAAGCCGTCGTCGTTCCCCGCCTCGGGCGGGAAGCCGGCGTCGAGCGCCGCCCGCAGGCCGGGGTCGAGGGCGACGCCCCGCTTCCCCGCCCAGGCGGCGAGGTGCGGCGCCAGGGCCGCCCGCAGCGCGCGGTCCCCCTTCCTGCGGATCGCGAAGCCGAGTTGCCCGTATCCGTCGCCCGGGTAGGACTCGGCCAGCACGAGCCCGCCCCGCCCCGCGAGCGCGGCGAGGTCGCCGTCGAAGGGCCACAGCCGGGCGCCCCGCCGCCGGGCCGGCGCGATCACCTCCCGCCAGCCGTGCAGCGCCGCCTTGCCGACCTGGCTGGCGCCCATGGTCCAGAACATGCAGCCCGCAGCCCCGCCCTCGGCCCCCCGGCGCTCGCAGGCGCGCACGAGGTCTCCGATCCCCGCGACCCCGTGCCCGTCGACGAGGTGGGCGAGGCGCGTGCCCCCGGGCCGCGCGGGATAGAAGGGCCGGCGCGGGCCGACCTCGCCGGGCGTCGCCGCGATGGCGAAGATGTCCGGCCAGTCGCCCCGGCCGATCGCGTCGATGGCGGCGGCGAAGCCGCCGTAGCCCGTGGCGGCCCCGAAGGCGGCGGGGAAGCCGATGGGGAAGTCGAAGGCGGCCAGGGTCGGGGCGTCTTCGGCCAGCGCGGCCAGGCGCGCGGCGAGCGCGGCGGGATCGGCGACGTTGGAGGGCCCCGACGCGCGCCAGCCCCCCTGCGCGTCCCGATGCGCCTCGGCCGACCAGCGCCCGGCCGCGCGGACGCTCCAATCGCAGTGGACGACGTGGCCGAACACGCCCGCGTCCGGCCCCCCCGCGTCAGGCCGCCGACTTGGCGGTGGCGGGGAACATGTGGCGCTTGGCGTCCTCGTCCATCTCGGCCTTGAAGCTGTGCCTTTCCTTGATGGCCTCGGCGCGGACCGCCGCCGGACGGGCGCTGACGGCGTCGAGCAGGCGCTTGACGTTGGGAAGCTTCTGCCAGGCCGCCTCGCCCATCACGAAGGGCAGGCGACCCGCCCAGCCCCACACCGCCATGTCGACGATGGAATAATCGGCGCCCAGCATGTAGGCGCGGTCGGCCAGCCGCGCGTCGACGATCGACCAATGGCGCTCCGCCTCGAAATCGTAGCGCTCGACCGCGTAGTCCTGCGACTTCGGGGCGAAGTGCCTGAAATGCACCGCCTGCCCCGAATACGGGCCGATGCCGGTGGCGACGAACATCAGCCAGGACAGCATCTCGCCCCGCGCCTTGTCGCCCGGCTTCGGCAGGAAGCGGCCCGTCTTCTCGGCGAGATAGAGCAGGATGGCGTTGGAATCGAACACGGTGGCGTCGCCGTCGACGATGACGGGCAGCTTGGCGTTGGGGTTCAACGCCTTGAAGGCCTCGGCGTGCTGCTCGCCCTTGCGCGAGTCGACCGGAACGGCCTCGTAGTCGAGACCCGCTTCCTCGAGGAACAGCGCCACCTTCATGGGGTTGGGGGCGAGGTTGTAGTAGAAGGTGATCATGGCGCTGAGGCTCCCGGGGCCGCCGACATCGTCGGCGGACGGGGCAGCCTTAGCGCGGCCGCGTGGCGATGCCGAGACGGGGGATGCGATTGTTCGACACGAAGCCGCGGGGCGTCCCCTTCGCGACGGGCGCCGACGTTCCCCTGACGCTCCGCGCCCAGGGCAGCTTCTTCATCGGCGGCCGCGACATCCGCTCGGACGCGCTGTCGGCGGTGCCGGCCTACGCGCCGTCCGGCACGGTGGTGGTCGATCAGGTCTACGTGCGCTTCGCGGTGCCGGCCGCGGTCGGCGGGCCGCCGCTGGTGCTGGTGCACGGCTGCTGCCTCAGCGGCCAGGCCTGGGAAACCACGCCGGACGGGCGACCGGGCTGGGACGAGATGTTTCTGCGCGCCGGCTTCCCCGTCTACGCGGTCGACCAGGCGTGGCGCGGGCGCTCGGGCGCGGGCATCGCGCCCGCCGCCAACGGCGACGGCCCCCTGCCGACCGTGTTCTCGGCCGGGCGCGAGGACGCCTGGACGGTGTTCCGCATCGGCCCCCGCTTCCCCGAACCCTATCCCGACACGCTGTTCCCCGTGGACGCCGTGGGGGAGCTGTGGAAATCCATGGTGCCGGATTTCTTCTACGCCCTGCCGACCCCCAACCCCACCGTCCCGGCGCTGTCCGCCCTGGCGCGGCGGCTCGGGGGCGCGGTCCTGGTGAGCCATTCGCAGGCGGGGCTGTATCCGTTCCAGGCCGCCGAAGCGGCGCGGGACGGCATCGCCGCCCTGGTGGCGCTGGAGCCCGCCGCCCTGCCCGACCCCGCGGGCGACCTGTCGGCCTTCCGGGACCTGCCGGTGCTGATCGTCTACGGCGACCACGTCGCGGCGTCGCCGCGCTGGGCGCCCCGGCTCGCCCTGGCGCGGGCCTTCGTGGCGGCGGCGAACGCGGCCGGCGGCCGGGCCGAACTGATGTCGCTGCCCGAACGCGGCATTCGCGGCAATTCCCACATGCTGATGCAGGACCGGAACAGCGACGTCGTGGCGGAGCTCGTGGCCGCATGGATCGGCCGGGAACGGCCGCACGGGGCCGGCGGCGCCGCGGGGCGGCCGATCGGGGGCGCCTGACCCGGGAGCGATGGGGCCCCCGCCCGCGCGGGTCCATCGCGGCAACCCGGATTGGCGCGGGGCGCTTTCCCCCTATATCGCCCGAAGTCTGACCGCGCGAGGATGCCGATGTTCGTCGAAGGTGGAGGCGGATGGAAACCCCCGCCCTGGCAGCCGCCGCCGCGGAAGCCCAAGATGACGCGCAAGCAGGAGCGGATCATCCTGTGGCTCGTCGGCGTCAACGTCCTGTTCCTGCTGATCGCGCCGATCGGCGGCGTCACCATCGTGCAGACCCTGGTGTCCCTGCTGGCGCACGGCTGAGGCGGCCCGCTCCGGGGAGCGGCGGGCGCCGGCCCGCCCCGGCGCCGGCACCCCCGGGATGCGATGCGCGGGTCGCCCAGGCCCGTCCCGCCCCCCGAAACGGGACCGCACACCCGTGAGGAAGGATCCGGGTGGCAGTATGCAATCATCGTCATCGCGATCGGGGGTTCTTCGTCCTTCATTAAGCAAATTAAGCTTTACTCATGTCAGGCCGGTCGATGCCGCTTCTGATGAGACCCCAGACCATGTTGTTCCGCCGCCCCCAGGCCACGTTCGGCATCTCGCATGATGCCCTGAAGGTCATGATCTGCAAGGTGCGGGCGATCGAGCGCGTGCAGGCCGTGATCGAATTCGATCCGGACGGGACCATCGTCACGGCCAACGACACCTTCCTGTCGGTCATGGGATACGGCCTCGACGAGATCGTCGGGCGCCATCACGGGATGTTCGTGGAGCCCGCCCTCCGCGACAATGCGGATTACCAGAACTTCTGGGCGCGGCTCCGCCGCAAGGAGTTCATCCAGGAAACGTTTCGGCGGATCGGGCGGGACGGCCGCGTCGTCTGGATCCAGGGCTCCTACAACCCGCTCATGGACGCGGACGACAAGGTTTACCGCATCGTCAAATTCGCCACCGACGTCACCTCCGCGGTCGCGGAGCGCACCGCGCACGACGCCCGATCGGCGGAAACCACCCGCGTCCAGATGCAGGTCGTCACCGGCCTGGCGGGCGGGCTGCAGCGCTTGGCGGCGGGCGACCTGCTGTGCCGGATCGACGACCGGTTCGACGCCGACTTCGAGAAGCTGCGGACGGACTTCAACGACACGGCGGAAACGCTGCAGCAGGCCCTGCTGAAGGTGTCGGAGAACGCGTCGGCGATGACCCGGGGCGCGGCCGAGATCGGGGCCGCGGCCGACGACCTGAGCCGCCGCACCGAGCAGCAGGCGGCTTCGCTGGAGGAAACCGCGGCGGCGCTCGACGAGATCACCGCCACGGTGCGGAAGTCCGCCGACGGCGCCACCCACGCCCACGAGGTGGTGGCGGCCGCCAAGGCCGGCGCCGAGCAGTCCGGGCGCGTGGTGCGCCAGGCCGTGGAAGCGATGGGCGGCATCGAGCGGTCGTCGCGCGAGATCAGCCAGATCATCGGCGTGATCGACGAGATCGCGTTCCAGACCAACCTGCTGGCGCTCAACGCGGGTGTGGAAGCGGCGCGGGCCGGCGACGCGGGGCGCGGCTTCGCGGTCGTGGCGTCCGAGGTTCGGGCGCTGGCGCAGCGCTCGGCGGAGGCCGCCAAGGAGATCAAGGGCCTGATCTCGACCTCGGGCGCCCAGGTCCAGCAGGGCGTCGCCTTCGTGGGCCAGACCGGCGAGGCGCTGTCCCGGCTGGGCGTGCAGGTGGCGGAGATCGACGGCATCGTGGGCGAGATCGCCGCTTCCGCCCGCGAACAGGCGGTGGGCCTCGACCAGGTCAACACGGCCGTGAACCAGATGGACCAGGTGACGCAGCAGAACGCCGCCATGGTGGAACAGTCCACCGCGGCGAGCCACGCGCTGGCGGGAGAAGCGGACGCCCTCAACCGGCTGATCAGCGGCTTCCAGGTCGGCCAGCCGACGCCGGCCGCCCGCGGCGTGGAGCGGAACCGCGACCACAGGCTCCCCCGGGCCACCCCCGTCGCGGCCCTGAAGACGGTCGGGCGCGGCGGGGCGGCCCGAAAGGCGCAGCCCGCGGCCGCCGAGGAAAGCTGGGAAGAGTTCTGACACCAGCGGTCAGGACTCTCGACCGCCGGCCAGCGCGAAGGCACGCGCCGCCGCTCCTGCGGCGCGGCGCGACGGGGATGCGTCGGCAGTCCCGTCGCCCGGCATCACACAAGCCGTGCGGGGCCGGCCTTGCGGAAGCGCGCCGGGACCGCGGCCGTCGACGGGTCCCCCGAAAACCGACATAATGGACGGGTGTTGATGGCGCGCCCGATGCAGGGCGCGCTGCCGGAGCCGCTATTCGATGCCGACCCTGACCCGCCGTTCGGCCCTGGCCCTGGGCTCCACGCTCGCGGGGGCGGCCCTCGCCCGGCCCTGGCCGGCGCTGGCGGCGGCCGAAATCCCCGCCGCCTGGCCCGACAGGCTGCCCGACGGCTGGACCGAAAGCCACGGCCTGTCGGCCTTCGGCGAGTTGAACCTGCCGGCCGGCTTCGAAGCCCTGCCCTACGTCGACCCCGCGGCGCCCAAGGGCGGCACGATCGTGCTGGAGCCCACGACCGCCGGGCTGAACCAGAACTTCACCACCTTCGACACGCTGAACATCTACATCCTGCGCGGCGACGGCGCCGCCGGCATGGGGTTGGTGTTCGACACGCTGATGACCGGCACGCTCGACGAGCCCGACGCGCTCTACGGCCTCGTGGCCCGGTCCGTCCGCGTGTCGCCCGACCGCCTCACCTACCGCTTCCTGCTGCGGCCCGAAGCGCGCTTCCACGACGGCTCGAAGCTCACCGCGGCCGACTGCGCCTTCAGCCTCGACCTGCTGAAGGCCAAGGGCCATCCCAACCTGCGCACCGGCCTGCGCCACCTCGCGTCCGCGACGGCGCTCGCCGACGACCTGCTCGAGGTGAAGCTCGACCCCGAGCGGACGCGCGAAACCCACCTCACGGTGGCGGGCCTGCCGATCTTCTCGAAGAGCTATTACACGGCCCATCCCTTCGACCAGACCACGTTGGACCCGCCCCTCGGCTCCTCGGCCTACCGGGTCGGCATCGTCGACCAGGGGCGCACCATCGCGTTCGACCGCGTGAAGGACTATTGGGCCAAGGACCTGCCCATCAACCGCGGCCAGGCGAACTTCGACACGATCCGCTACGAATATTACCGCGAACGGCAGGTCGGCTTCGAGGCGTTCAAATCGGGCGCGACCACGTTCCACGAGGATGCGACCTCGATCAACTGGGCCAAGGGCTACGATTTCCCGGCCGTCCAGGACGGCCGCGTCCAGCGCCGCACCGTGCCGACCGACGGGCCGGTCGGCATCCAGGGCTGGTGGCTGAACACCCGCCGCGACCAGTTCAGGGACCCGCGGGTGCGCCAAGCGCTCGGCTACGCCTTCGATTTCCAATGGGTCGACAAGAACATCATGTTCGGCCTCTACGAGCGCACGGTGTCGTATTTCCAGAACACCCCCATGGCGGCCGTCGGCCTGCCGCTGCCGGGCGAGATCGAGATCCTGGAGCCGTTCCGCGGCAGGGTCCCGGACAGCGTCTTCGGCCCCGCCGTCCTGCCGCCGGTCTCGGACGGGTCGGGCCAGGACCGCGGCCTGCTGGCCCAGGCGAACAAGCTGCTGCTGCAGGCCGGCTGCAAGCGCGACGGCAACGTTTTGAGGTTGCCGGGCGGGGAGCCCTTCCACATCGAGTTCCTGGACTTCGGCGGCTCGCTGGAGCGCCACACCCAGCCGCTGATCAAGAACCTGCAACTGCTCGGCATCGACGCCCGGTTTCGCGTGGTCGACGCCGCGCAATACCAGTCCCGCCTGAACGACTTCGACTTCGACGTCATCACGCTGAACCGGGGCGGCGACTCGACGCCCGGCGAGGGCCTGCGCATCTCCTACGGGTCGGAAGCGGCCAGGACGCCGGGATCGCAGAACTTCACCGGGACGGCGGACCCCGTGATCGACGCCCTGATCGAGATGGCGCTCCACGCCGGCACCCGCGCCGAGTTGACGACGATCTGCCGCGCGCTCGACCGGGTCCTGCGCGCGCAGTTCTATTGGATCCCCATGTGGAACAAGCCGGACCACTGGCTGGCCTACTGGGACGAGTTCGGCTGGCCCGCGAAGGCGCCGAAGCTCGACCCCGGCGTGCTTTCGACGTGGTGGTCCGACGACGCCAAGGCGAAGCAGCTCAAGGCGAAGGGCTGACATGCTCGGCTATATCGCGCGCCGCGTGCTGCTCATGGTGCCGACCGTGCTCGGCATCCTGTTCGTGTCCTTCGTGATCGTGCAGTTCGCGCCGGGCGGCCCGGTCGAGCGCGTCATCGCGCAGCTCCAGGGCACGGCGAGCGGCGGCGGCGGCCTCGGCGGCGGGGGGACCGACATCGGCGCGGCCGCGGGGGCGCAGGCCGGCATGGGCGGCGAAGGCGCGAAGTACCGCGGCGCCCAGGGCCTCGACCCGAAGTTCGTGGCCGAGCTCGAAAAGCAGTTCGGCTTCGACAAGCCCGCCTACGAGCGCTTCGGGCTGATGGTCAAGAACTACGCGACCTTCGACTTCGGCCAAAGCTACTACCGCGACACGCCGGTGCTGAAGCTCATCGGCGAGCGCCTGCCGGTGTCGATCTCGCTGGGCTTGTGGATGACGCTGCTCTCCTACGTCATCTCGATCCCGCTCGGCATCGCCAAGGCGGTGAGGGACGGCTCGCGCTTCGACGTCTGGACGTCGAGCGTGGTGACGATCGGCTACGCGGTGCCGTCCTTCCTGTTCGCCATCCTGCTCATCATCCTGTTCGCCGGCGGGTCCTTCTACCAGGTCTTCCCGCTGCGGGGCCTGGTCAGCGAGAACTGGGCGGAGCTGGGCTGGCCCCACAAGATCACCGACTACCTGTGGCACATCACCCTGCCGGTGGTGGCCATGTCGGTCGGCGCCTTCGCGACCTCGACCTTTCTGACCAAGAATTCCTTCCTCGACGAGATCAAGAAGCAATACGTGCAGACCGCCCGCATGAAGGGCCTGAGCGAGCGCCGCGTCCTCTACGGCCACGTGTTCCGCAACGCCATGATGATCGTGGTGGCGGGCTTCCCCGGCGCCTTCGTGTCCGCTTTCTTCACCGGCGCGATCCTCATCGAGGAGATCTTCAACCTGCCGGGCCTGGGGCTCCTGTCCTACGACAGCATCATGAACCGCGATTACCCGGTGGTCTTCGCCAACCTGTACATCTTCGCGCTGCTCGGCCTCGTGGTGAACCTGATCTCCGACCTCACCTACACCTGGATCGATCCGCGGATCGACTTCGAAACGCGAGGCGTGTGAGATGGACGCGCTCGTCGACCCGAAGCCCCCGTCCCCGGCGGCCGGCCGGCGCGGCTGGCTCGACCTCACGCCGATCAACCGGCGGCGGCTCGACGCCTTCAAGCGCAACCGGCGCGGCTACGGATCGTTCCTGGTCTTCGCCGCCCTGTTCCTGGTGACGCTCGGCGCCGAGTTCGTCGCCAACGAGCGGCCGCTCGTCGTCTCCTACAAGGGCGACATCCTGTTTCCCGTGTTCAACGACTATCCTGAGGAGCGCTTCGGCGGCTTCCTCGCGCATACCGACTACCGCAACCCCGAAACCGCGAAGGAGATCGACGACCACGGCTGGATGATCTGGGCGCCGATCCGCTATTCCAACTCCACCCGCAACCTGTCGCCCCCCACGACCCTGCCGTCCCCGCCCACCTGGCTGCTGTCGGACGCCCAATGCAGCCGCGCCATCCGGGACGGGGGCGGAACCCCGCCCGCGACGCGTCCCTGTTCGGCCCTCGAAACCAACTGGCTCGGCACGGACGACCACGGCCGCGACGTGCTCACGCGGCTGATCTACGGCTTCCGCCTGTCGATCGTCTTCGCGCTGCTGCTGGCCGGCATCTCGTCGGCGGTCGGCATCGCGGCCGGCGCCGTGCAGGGCTATTTCGGCGGCTGGACCGACCTCATCATGCAGCGCGTGATCGAGATCTGGTCGTCGCTGCCCCACCTCTACATCCTGATCATCGTGGCGGCGGTGATCACGCCCTCCTTCGGCGTCCTGCTCGGCATCCTGCTGCTGTTCTCCTGGGTGAACCTGGTCCACCTCGTGCGGGCGGAGTTCCTGCGCGCCCGCAACTTCGAATACGTCAATGCCGCCCGGGCGCTCGGCCTGTCGAACCTGCGCATCATGTGGAAGCACGTGCTGCCCAACGCCATGGTGGCGACCCTGACCTTCCTGCCCTTCATCCTGTCGGGCTCCATCACCACCCTCACCTCGCTCGACTTCCTCGGCCTCGGCCTGCCGCCGGGCTCGCCGTCGCTGGGGGAAATGCTGCTGCAGGGCACGTCGAACCTGCAGGCTCCGTGGCTGGGGCTGACGGCCTTCCTCACCATCGCGATCATGCTGTCGCTGCTGATCTTCATCGGCGAAGCCGTCCGCGACGCCTTCGACCCGCGCAAGACGTTCCGCTGACGCAAGGCGCGTCGACGGTCCGTAAAGGATCGGCCAGTTAACCTCGGCTCAGCTTCGGGGGCCGCGGGGGCCTCCCTCGTCGATCGAGACAGGACAGCCTCGGACCATGATCGGCCTCGGAAGAGTGTGGAAGGCCGTCACGGGCGGCAAGGGCGATGCGGCGCCGACGCCGCCGGCCTCGACCATCCCGCGCGACATCACGGCCCCCCGGACCGTCGTCAGCTTCGAGCCGGCCTCGAGCCTCGATGACGCCGAGCCCAGCGAGACGCGCTCGGCCGAGCGCTTCGTGCCCAACAAGACCGCGACGATGCTGACCACCGTGGGCGGCAAGCGCTTCGCCGCGCGCATCATCAACATCTCGCGGACGGGCGTGGCGGTGGAACCCGAGGCGGCCGGCTTCGGCTCGGAGGACATCGCCCTCGTGGGCACGCGGCCGGTCACGCCGGGCCGCCGCATCGCGCTCGGCATGGTGTTCCTGTTCAAGAAGCCGCTCGACCCCAAGCTCTGCGGGCCCGATCTCATCCTGTAGGGCTAAGCCGACAGGTCATCGAAGATCGCCAGAACGCTGCTCTCGCGTGGCCACAGACGGTCATGACAAAAATCCTGACAAGCCGTCATCTTCGATGACATTCCGCCCTATCGCGACATTTCCAATGACGAGACCCGAATGGCAGGCCTCGTCGCTCGTCTCCCTTTCACCCGTCCCGCGTCTGATCCGAGCGGGCCGTCGACCGCCTCACGACATCGCCTGAACCGCCTTCTTCTACTCCGCCGTCGCCACCGCACTCGCCGCCATGGCGGCTTCCACCGCCGCCAGCGCGGCCTGGGCCTGGGCGCCGTCCGGGCCGCCGCCCTGCGCCATGTCGGGCCGGCCGCCGCCGCCCGTGCCGCCGAGCACCGCGACGCCGGCGCGCACGAGGTCGACCGCGCTGAACCGCGCCGCCAGGTCCGGCGTCACCGCCACGACGAGCCCCGCCTTGCCGTCCTCGCCGACCCCCACCAGCGCCACCACGCCCGAGCCCAGCGCCGTCCTGGCGTCGGTGGCGAGGCTGCGGAGGTCGCGCATGTCGATGCCCGTGACGGAGCGCGCCATCAGGCTCACCCCCGCGACGCTGCGCGGCGCCTCGGCCTGGCCGCCCCCGCCGCCCATGGCGAGCTTCTTGCGCGCGTCGTTGAGCTCGCGCTCGAGCCGCCGCCGGTCGTCGACGAGGCCGGTCACGCGCTCGACCGCCAGGTCCGGGGAAGCCTTCAGCAGCTGGGCCACGCCGCGCAGCTTGGCGCTGTCGGCGTTGAGGCCCCGCCGCGCCGCGTGGCCCGTGCGCGCCTCGATGCGCCGCACGCCCGAGCCGACCGCGCTTTCCCCGAGGATCGACACCAGCCCGATGTCGCCGGTGCGCGCCGCATGGGTGCCGCCGCAAAGCTCGATCGAGTAGAGCGCGTCCGTCGCTCCCCTGCCCTCCTCCGGGCGGCCCATGCTGACGACGCGGACCTCGTCGCCGTATTTTTCGCCGAACAGCGCCCGCGCACCGCTCGCCCGCGCGTCGTCGATCGCCATGACGCGCGTCACCACCGGCTCGTTCTGCAGCACGACGCGGTTGGCCATCTCCTCGACCTCGGCGAGCTCCTCGGCGGTGATGGGCTTGGCGTGGGAGAAGTCGAAGCGCAGGCGGTCGCCGTCGACGAGCGATCCCTTCTGGGCGATGTGCGGTCCCAGGACCTGGCGCAGCGCTTCGTGCAGCAGGTGGGTCGCGGAATGGTTGGCCCGGATGGCGCGGCGGCGCGCGCCGTCGACCTCGGCCACCAGCCCCGTGCCGACCGCGATCCCGCCCTCGACGACCTCGACCTCGTGGACGAAGACGTCCCCGAGCTTCTTGCCGGTGTCCGTCACGCGCAAGCGCACGCCCGGCGCCGTCAAGGTGCCGGTGTCGCCGACCTGGCCGCCGGATTCGCCGTAGAACGGCGTCTGGTTCAGCAGAACCTGACCCTTCTCGCCGGCGTCCAGCCGCTCGACCTCCCGGCCGCCCGACAGGATGGCGGCGACCTGGCTTTCGGCCCGCTCGGCCGCGTAGCCGAGGAACTCGGTCGACCCCACGCGGTCGCGGATGCCGAACCACACGGCGTCCGTGGCGGCCTCGCCCGAACCCGCCCAGGCGCGGCGCGCTTCGGCCTTCTGATGCGCCATGGAGGCGGCGAAGCCCTCCTCGTCGACCGCGATGTCGCGTGCGCGGAGCGCTTCCTGCGTCAGGTCGAGGGGGAAGCCGTAGGTGTCGTAGAGCTTGAAGGCGACGTCGCCCTTCAGGCTGTCTCCCGCCCGGAGGTCGCGCGTCTCGTCCTCCAGGATGGACAGGCCGCGCGCCAGCGTGGTGCGGAAGCGCGTCTCCTCCGAGCGCAGCACGTCGGCGATGCGCGCCTGCGCTTCCACGAGCTCGGGATAGGCCTGGCCCATCAGCTGCACCAGCGTGGGCACGAGGCGCCACATCAGCGGCTCGGCGGCGCCGAGCAGCTGCGTGTGGCGCATGGCGCGGCGCATGATGCGGCGCAGCACGTAGCCGCGGCCCTCGTTCGACGGGTCGACGCCGTCGGCCACCAGGAAGGCGGCAGCGCGCAGGTGGTCGGCGACGATGCGGTGGCTCGCCGCCTGCGGCCCGTCCGGGTCGACGCCGGTGAGGTTGGCGACCGCCCCGATGATGGTGCGCATCAGGTCGACGTCGTAGTTCGACGTCACGCCCTGCAGGATGGCCGAGATGCGCTCGAGCCCCATGCCGGTGTCGATGGAGGGGCGCGGCAACGGCGCGCGGTTTCCCGGGCCGATCTGCTCGTATTGCATGAAGACGAGGTTCCAGAACTCCAGGAACCGGTCCCCGTCCTCGTCGGCGCTGCCGGGAGGCCCGCCCCACACGCGCTCGCCCTGGTCGTAGAAGATTTCCGAGCAGGGGCCGCAAGGGCCGGTGTCGCCGGCGGCCCAGAAGTTGTCCGAGGTCGCGATGCGGATGATGCGGCTTTCGGGGAGGCCGGCGATCTTGCGCCACAGGTCGAAAGCCTCGTCGTCGTCGTGGTAGACGGTGACGAGCAGGCGCTCCTTGTTGAGCTGGAACACCTTGGTGACGAGGTTCCACGCGTTCTCGATGGCGACCGGCTTGAAGTAATCGCCGAACGAGAAGTTGCCGAGCATCTCGAAGAAGGTGTGGTGGCGCGCCGTGTAGCCGACGTTGTCGAGGTCGTTGTGCTTGCCGCCGGCGCGCAGGCACTTCTGCGCCGTGGTGGCGCGCTGATAGGGGCGCTTCTCGACCCCGGTGAACAGGTTCTTGAACTGCACCATGCCGGCGCTGGTGAACATCAGCGTCGGGTCGTTGCGGGGGACGAGCGGGCCCGACGGCACGACTTCGTGGCCGGCCTGGCGGAAGAAGTCGAGGAAGGCCGAGCGGGTCTCGTTGACGCTGGTCATGGCACTGGGACTCGGGATCTGGAAGGCGCGGGCCCTCAGGACGCGAAAAAGGGCGCAGGCCCCCTTTAGCCGCGCCCCCCGAAGCTGTCGAGCGAAGGGGCCCACGCCCCTTCACTTTGCGTTAACCTGTCACCTCCGGGAAGCGAAGGCCGATCACGCTTCCGGCGGCGTGTCGTCGTCCTCGTCGCCCTCGGGCCCGCCCGTTTCCAGGATGCGCTCGGCGATGAGGCCGGAGTTCTCGCGGATGGCGGCCTCCACCTTGCGGGCGACGTCCGGGTTGGTCTTGAAGAAGGTCTTGGCGTTCTCGCGGCCCTGGCCCAGGCGCTGGCTGTCGTAGGAGAACCAGGCGCCGGACTTCTCGACGATGCCGGCCTTCACGCCGAGGTCGACGAGCTCGCCGACCTTGGAGATGCCTTCCCCGTACATGATGTCGAACTCGACCTGCTTGAACGGCGGGGCGACCTTGTTCTTCACCACCTTCACGCGCGTCGAGTTGCCCGTCACCTCGTCGCGGTCCTTGATCGAGCCGGTGCGGCGGATGTCGAGGCGGACGGAGGCGTAGAACTTCAGCGCGTTGCCGCCCGTGGTGGTTTCGGGCGAGCCGTACATCACGCCGATCTTCATGCGGATCTGGTTGATGAAGATCACCATGGTGTTCGACTTCGAGATCGAAGCCGTGAGCTTGCGCAGCGCTTGGCTCATCAGGCGGGCCTGGAGGCCGGGCTGCACGTCGCCCATCTCGCCCTCGATCTCGGCGCGGGGCGTCAGGGCCGCGACGGAATCCACCACCAGCACGTCGATGGCGCCCGAGCGCACCAGCGTGTCGGTGATCTCCAGCGCCTGCTCGCCCGTGTCGGGCTGGGAGATCAGCAGGTCGTCGAGCTGCACGCCGAGCTTGCGGGCGTAGACGGGGTCGAGCGCGTGCTCGGCGTCCACGAAGGCGCAGACGCCGCCGTTCTTCTGCGCTTCCGCGATGCAGTGCAGCGTCAGCGTGGTCTTGCCGGACGATTCCGGCCCATAGATCTCGATCACGCGGCCCCGCGGCAGGCCGCCGACGCCGAGCGCGATGTCGAGCCCCAGCGAGCCGGTGGAGATCGTCTCGATCTCGACGGCCTTCTGGTTCTTGCCGAGCCGCATGATCGAGCCCTTGCCGAAGGCCCGCTCGATCTGCGAGAGCGCTGCGTCGAGCGCCTTGGTCTTGTCCACGGACGATCCTTCAACGAGGCGGAGGTTGCTCTGAACCACGGCGTGACGTCCTTCTGACACGGGCGGAACCGCCCTGCAACTGAGGTGAATGTACTCTGTTTGTTCTCATCCGCAAGGGCAGGAACGGCCGCGTCGGAAAAGAATCCCGGCGGCGGGGACGGGCGCTCGGCGGCCCTTGATGCATCCACCCGTTGCGGCGGCGCACCCCATGAGGGGGCACGGGCAAGGGGTTCCCTCGACGTGCCAGTCCCGGCGATGCTGATCGTCGCGGCGCTCCGTGTTCGCCGGGAAGACACCAGGGTCCTGGTGTTGGCCCTGCGGGTGCGGCCCGACAGGCGGCCATACCGACGTCCGGCGGCGCGCCAGCCGGGCTTTGGCTGGCGAACTCAGACCGCCGCGATCTCCTCGACATGGACGAGCGTCACGGTGCGGTCGGCCTCGATGGTGAAGATCACGTAGAGGGGTGGCACGCCGCCCATCTGCGCCGTGCGGGCGTATCGGAAACTGAACAGGTCGCTTTCGAATTTGTCGAAACCGAATGGATTGCGGCGCAGTCCATCGATGACGGTGTCCAACGCCGCGTCGATGATGCGATAGCCGCCGAGGCGGCTCACGCAGATTTCGAAATCCGGGCTGTAAACGATCGTCCGATGCATTTCAAAGCGTCGTCCAGCCTTTCGCCGCCGCCATGGCCCCGAAGCGCAGACGCTCCTCGGCGGCCATCCTCACGTCGGACAGGAAGGCGGCCTCGTAGGGGATCGGGTCGAGGAACTTCCGGCTCCTCCAGGCCACCCCGTGGGACAGGTCGCTCGCCTGCGTGGCCGACATGGACCAGTAGAAGCGGATCGCCTCTTCGACATAGTCGATGTCGTCGGGGCTGAACGCCCTCAGGCTCGGCGCCGCCTTGGCGATGGGACGAAGCTCGATGTACCCGTCGGCCATCTCGCGGCGCGAGAAGGCGATCGAGCCTTCGGCCTCGAGTTCGGCCAGGACGAGGGGCATTTCGAGCGGCGCAGGACCGGCGGCGAGCTTCTGATAGGTCCGGCCCGTCACCGGCAGGCGGCGCTCGGCGAAGGCCTTGAAGTCCGCGCGCCAAAGGATTTTGTTGAGCTTGACCTTTCCAAACCTTTCGGCATCGCCGCAGCGTGTGCAGACGTGGAGGACCAGCTCCCGCAGCCGGGCTTGGCCGCCTGGAAGCTCGATGCGAAAGGACAGGGTTCCACGCTCGCTCATGGTTGGACCATAGCCCGGTCTTCGGGCGGCGCCAAACCCCGGACACGCCACGGCATCGGCCCATGAAAAAGGCCGCCCGGAGGCGGCCTTCCCTGCTGCACCGCCGGATCGGCGAGGATCAGCGCGAATAGAACTCGATGACGAGGTTCGGTTCCATCTGGACCGGATAGGGCACCTCGGTCAGGCCGGGCACGCGGGTCATCGTGGCGGACTTCTTGGCGGCGTCGTGCTCGAAATAGTCCGGCACGTCCCGCTCGCCGAGCTGGCCGGCCTCGATCACGAAGGCGAGCTCGCGCGAAGCCTCCTTGACCTCGATCTTGTCGCCGACCTTCACCAGGTAGGACGCGATGTTGACGCGCTTGCCGTTGATGCGGATGTGGCCGTGGTTGACGAACTGGCGGGCCGCGAAGATCGTCGCGACGAACTTGCAGCGATACACCACCATGTCGAGCCGGCGCTCGAGCAGGCCGACGAGGTTCTGCGAGGAGTCGCCCTTCAGGCGGATCGCCTCTGCGTAGTACTTGCGGAACTGCTTCTCGGAGATGTTGCCGTAATAGCCCTTGAGCTTCTGCTTCGCCTTGAGCTGCGTGCCGAAGTCGGTCGGCTTGCCCTTGCGGCGCTGGCCGTGCTGGCCGGGGCCGTATTCGCGGCGGTTCACCGGGCTCTTCGGGCGGCCCCAGATGTTCTGGCCGAGGCGGCGGTCGATCTTGTACTTGGATTGTAAGCGCTTGGTCATCGCGTCCTCTGTTCACAAGGTGAGGAACGCGCCCTCCTCCGCCGGACCGCGAGGTCCGGCCGACAGGCAGCTCACCGATGGAATGGGAACGGCCGCGGGTGCGTCGCCGGGACCCTTGCGGCCCCAGGCAGGATCACCCCGCGCGGCCGAAACGGCGCGGCGGAGGTGAAGGCGGCTGGTTACCGGGCGGGCCGCCCCCTGTCAACCGAGGCCCGCGCCGCCGCGGGCGAGGCGCCAAGCGACGGGGCGCCGTTTCCGACGCGCCCCCGCTCAGGCGGCCCCGACGCGCGCCGGCGCGTTTCGCGGGTGGGCGGGGCCGACCTCGAGGCCCAGGTAGGCGGGGTCGAGGTCGGCGGCGCGGCCCAGCACCGCCACGTCGGGGACGGTGAGGTGGGGGCCCTTCAGGGCGATGAGCTCGTCGCGGCGGAGCTGCTGGACCACGCGGTTCACATGGACGGTCGACAGGCCCATCAGGTCGCCGAGGTCCATCTGCGTCAGCGGCAGATCGCAGGACTGGCCGTCCACGAGGCCGACGGCGCGCAGGCGCAGGAACACTTCGCAGAACAGGTGCGCCATGCGCTCGTAGGCGCTGCGGCGCCCGAGGCTCACCACCCATTCGCGCAGGACGGCGTCGTCCGTCACGGTGCTGGCCCAGAGCGCGCGGGCGATGCGGGGGTGCCGTTCCATGGCGCCGTGCAGCGCCGCGGCCGGCACGGCCGCCACCACGGCGGGCGACAGGGTGCGCACGACGTGGTCCGACGGCGACAGGTGGCCGTAAAGGTGCCGGCACAGGTCGCCGGGCACGAAGAGCCCGTGGATCTGCCGCCGGCCGTCGGACAGGAGCTTGAACCGGTAGGCGAAGCCGGCGAGCAGGAGCGGCACCGTCCCGGCCTGGCCGCCCTGGCCGATCTCGTCGTCGGCCCGGTGATGGACGGCCCCCGCGCACAGCGCGTCCAGCGCGTCGCGCTCGTCGCGGTCGAGCGGGCCGAAACGCTCCAGCTTGCGCACGAAGGCGTTGGTCATCATCGCCCCCTGGTGTGTCGTCCGATCGGACCTTAGCGTCGACACGGCCGCGATGGCAAACCGGAGGCGGCCCCCGGAGCCCGTCCGGCCGTCGGCCGGCGCGAACGCGCGCCGCCGCTCGTGCGGCGCGACGGGGACGCGCCAGCATCTCCGTCGCCCGGTGTCAGGCGGTGCGGTCGAGGGTGATCTCCATGCGGCACCGGACGCCGTCCGGCCCGAAGCCGAAGTGGGTCCGGGCGCCGAGGTCGAACGGCAGGGCCCGTTCGATCAGCTCGCGCCCGTAACCCTGGCGCATCTCCGCGACGGGCGGCAGGGCGACCCCGGTCTCGATCCAGTCCAGGACGAGGCACCGGGCGTCGTCGGGCGCCGGCACCACGTGCCAGCGGATCGACAGGCGCCCCTCGGGCGCCGCCAGGGCCCCGTATTTGGCGGCGTTGGTGGTGAGTTCGTGCACGGCGAGCGCCAGGGTCTGCACCTGCTCGACGCGCAGGCCGACCGGGGGACCGGCGACCTCGACCCGCCCGCCGTCCAGGGCGCCGTCGAGGGCGCCTTGGGCGTCAAGCTCGAGCGCGACGAGGTCGCGGAGGTCGACGGTGTCGGTCGCTGCGCGGGACACGAGGTTCTGCACGCGCCCCAGCGCCGACAGCCGCTCCGAATAGCCCTCGATCGTGCCGCCGCGCCCGATCGTCTGCCGCGCGATGTTGCGCACCACGACGAGCAGGTTGCGGGTGCGGTGCAGCAGCTCGTCGATCAGCACCTGCTGGCGCTGCTCGGCGCGGATCAAGGTCGAGATGTCGACAAAGGTCACCACCACGCCTTCCACCCGCTCCATGGCGCTGCGGTAGGGGGCGAGGCGCACGAGGAGGTGCGGGCCGGGCAGCGACCGGTCGGGCGTGCGCTCGAGCGCGCGGCCCGTCGCGAAGACCGACGCGACGTCGTCCGACAGGTTCGGCACGCCGACCCGGCTCGCGAGATCGGTCAAGGGGCGGCCGCGGTCGCCCGGCAGGATGTTGAAGATCTCGGTCACGGCCGGCGTGAAGGAGCGGATCACGAGGTTGCGGTCGAGGAACACGGTCGCCAGGGGTGTGCTCTCGAACAGGTTGCGCAGGTCGCTGTTGGCGCGGTCGAGCGCTTCGACCTTCAGGTTCAGCTCGGCGTTGACGGTGTGGAGCTCCTCGTTGAGGGACTGCAGCTCCTCCTTCGAGGCTTCGAGCTCCTCGTTGGTGGATTGGAGCTCCTCGTTGACCGACACCAGCTCCTCGTTGGACGACTTCAACTCTTCCAGCGCGGTCTCGTATTCCTCGATGAGGGATTGCAGGCGCTCGCGCGTTTCGCGCAGTTCGGTTTCGAGGTGGGCCATGGCGCCGCCGTGCTGGAGCTGGGCCCGGGTCAGCGCCGTTTCGCGGCTGAGCACCGAACCCTCGTCGGCGAACAGCACCAGGAACAGCGGCTTGTCGTCCTGCGCCTCGGCCAGGGGCTCCACCGACAGGGTCACGAGCTGGATGCGCCCGTCCTCGAGTTCGACCGGAACGCTCTCGCGCGTGACGAGGTTCTGGCGCTCCAGCGCTTCGGAGAAGGCGGTGCGCAGGTCGAGCCGCAGCCCCTTGCGGGCCATGTTGACGAGCTGGCGCGTCGGCGCGCCCGCCGCCGGCTCCAGGTATTTGCCGGTGCGGGCGGAATAGTACACCACGTCGCCGTCGCGCGTCGCCACGACGTGGGCGGGGGCGAAGCGCTCCAGCACCTGCCGCTCCACGACCTGGCGCATCGTGGCGACGCCGCCGATCTGCTGGCGCGGCGGCAGCGCCGGCGAAGCCGGGAACACCCGCGCGGCGTGGCCCACCAGCGTCGGCAGCCGCAGGGAGCCCGCATGGTCGTCGCGGGCCTGGAAGATGCGCTGCTTCTTGTCGAGCGGCGTGAACAGGTCGGCGAACTGGCTCACGCTTTCCGACGTGCCGAGAAACAGGAAGCCGCCCGGCTTCAGCGCGTAATGGAATGTGGGGATCACCAGGTTCTGCACGTCGGTGCCGAAGTAGATCAGCAGGTTGCGGCAGGACACGAGGTCGATGCGGGAGAAGGGCGGGTCGCGGATGACGCTGTGGGGCGAGAAGATGCACAGGTCGCGCACGTCCTTCGAGAGCACGAAGCTGCTGCCGTCCTGGATGAAGTAGCGCCCCCGCCGTTCGGGCGTGAGGTTGTCGAGCAGCCCCTCCGGGTAGCGGCCGGCGCGGGCGATGGCGAGCGCGCGCTCGTCGATGTCGGTGGCGAAGATCTGCACGCGCGGGACGGCGCTCATGCGCTCCATGCGCTCGCGGATCAGGATCGCGACCGAATACACCTCCTCGCCGGTGGCGCAGCCCGGCACCCACACCCGCACGGTGTCGTCGGCGCCGCGGCCTTCCAGCAGGCGCGGCACGACGATCTCGGCCAGCTTGTCGAAGGCTTCCGTGTCGCGGAAGAAGTTGGTCACGTTGATCAGCAGGTCGCGGAACAGCGCGCCGGCTTCCCGGGGCTTGCGGCGCAGGAGCTCGACGTAGCCGTCCAGCGTGTCGAGCTGCGCCACCTGCATGCGCCGCCCGACGCGCCGGTCGAAGGTCCTGACCTTGTAGCCGGCGAAGTCGTGGCCGACCTGGTTGCGCAGGATGGCGTAGATCTCGTGGCGGGTCTGGTCCAGGCGGCCCGCCCCGTCGGAAGCGTCGGCCGACACCTCGGCCATGTCGGCGTCGGCGAGGCTGCGGGCGAAGACGGCGAGGTGCCTCCCCATCTCCTCGACCGGCACGGCGAGGTCGACGAGGCCGGTCGCGATGGCGCTGCGGGGCATGTCGGAATGGAACGCGCCCTGCCCGTCCGCCACCTGGGCCATGGTGAGGCCGCCGCGCTCCTTCACCGCCCGGGTGCCGAGCGTGCCGTCGCCGTCGCCGCCCGACAGGACGATCGACGCCGCGGAGTCGCCGCAGTCGCGGGCGAGCGAAGCCAGGAACACGTCGATCGGATGGTGCTCGTGCCGTCCCCTGTCGGTCGGCACGATGCGGAGCACCCCGTCGCCGATGGTGATGCTGGCGCTCGACGGCAGCACGTAGACGGTGTCGGGCGCCACCTCGACCCCGTCCTCGGCGAACATCACCGGCATGGAGGTGTAGCGCGCCACGACCTCGGCGAGCAGGCTGGCGTGGTCCGGTCCGATGTGGGTGACCACCACGAAGCCGATCCCGCTTTCCGCGGGCATGTGGCGGAACAGCCCTTCCAGCGCCTCGACCCCGCCGGCCGAAGCCCCGATGCCGACGATGGGGAAGCTGGAACGGGGCATGGGCGGCGGACTCGCTGGCCGACGCGCCCGGGCGAGGGCGTCGCTGGACGCCGGGTATAGCACGGCGGGGCCCGGGGGCCGCGACGAACCGTGGGGTGCCGCTTCCGCCGGAACGCGGGACGCGCTACGCCCCGGCGCAGACACCGGAGACCGCATGAGCCGAGACACCGAAGCCCGGGACGCCGACCGCCTCGACCGGCTGGAAATGCGCTTCGCCGAGCAGGAGCGCGTGATCGAGGACCTCGACGCCGCCGTGACGGCGCAGTGGACCGTCATCGAGGGCCTGCGACGCCACGTGGACCGCCTGCTCGACCGCCTCGCCGACGCGGAACGGCGCCTGCCGGCCGAGCCGGACGCGCCGCCGCCGCATTATTGAGGGCTCGCGTCCCGCGGCTCCTCCCGGCGGGTCCGCCGGCGGGCCGGCCCGCCCGATGCGGGCGGACACGGGCGGGGACAGCGGCGGCCGGGCACTCGAAAGCCGGTCACGGCATCGTGCCCGGGCGCGAACCGGGGCCGCCGCGCCGGACGCCGAGGCGCGCCAGGACCCGCTCCCGGCCGCGATGCCGCGGCAGCGCCATCACATGGTCGAGGGCGAGGTAGGCGGCGGACGCGTGGCGCATCGCGTAGCCGCGGTCGTCGCAGGCCTGAACGGCGCGCCATTCGTACATCAGCACCCGCAGGGCGAGGCGCGCCACCGCGAGGTCGAACAGGGCCTCGGCTTCGGCCTCGGCGAGCGGGGCCGCCCGCGCCCAGCCTTCGGCGAAATCGGCGACGGCTTCGGCGGGGTCGGCGTCGCCGAGCCCGTAGGTGCAGGCCACGGCGAGGTCGACGACCCGCGGGCCGTGGAGGAGGTCGCCGAAGTCGATCACGCCCGCGACCGCGTCGGCGCCGTCCCGCAGGAGCACGTTGCTGCCGTTGAGGTCGTTGTGGACCGCGGCGGCCGGCAGCGCCGCGGCGGCGGGGCGCAGTTCGGCGGCGAAGCGGGCGATGAAGTCCGCGAGCCAGTCGCCGCGGCGCCGGTCCGCCATCGCGTCCGCCACCGGGGCCATGCGGTCGAGGCGCATCAGGTCCCAGGGCAGGCTGCGGCGGGCCGCGGGGTGGTCGAAGCCGCGGAGCGCCGCGCCCAGGGCCGCCGCGGCCCCGCCGACGGCGCGGCGGAGGGCGGCCGAGGGCGGGCGGGCGTCCCACGGGCGCCCGGCCACGAAGGTGGTCAGCACGGCTTCGGCGTCCCCGACCGTGCAGGATTCGGCGCCGGCCCGGGTGGGGATCAGGCGCGGCACTGCGAAGGGCGGCCCCCGCCCGTCGAGGTGGAGCAGCACGGCGCGGCCGAGCGCGCGGGCTTCCGCCGTGTCGGCGGCGTTGGACAGCTTGAGGACGGCGTGACGCCCGTCGGCACACCGGACGAGGAGGTTGCGGTCGCGCTCCCCGGGCAGCGCGCTCACGCGCGCGGCGAGGCCGTAATGGACCTGCAGCGCGTCGACGACCTCGGCCTCGCCGGCCGCCGGCGGCGGGGTGGTGAGCAGGTCCATGCCGGTGGGGGACGGATGCATGGGCGGCGCCCTCGTGGAGGTGTCGGGCAGAAATCCCCGTCCGGCGCCCCGGGTCAAGGGCCGGGGCGGAGGCCGGGCGCGGCCCGGGGATCGCGCGCCTGCACGCCGTGCAGGTCTGGGCTGCGCCCCCGCCCGCCGTCCGGCCCCGCTTCCGCCCGGAACCCGGCCCAAGCAGGATCGCGTGGGTTCGCCCACGCGATCCTGCCGCCCTTCCCTATAGGGGAGAAGCGGACGTTCGTGGGCCAACCCACGGACGTCCGCTTGGGCGAGGGTCGTCCGACGTTCCAAGAGGCACCGAACCATGACGCGCTCCATCCTGCTCCCCGCCGCCCTGGCGGGGGCCGTCCTCGCCGCCGCGGCGCTCCCCGCCTTCGCGGTGTCGATCAAGCACACCAACCGCGCCGAGGGCGACCCGGACGCAGCCGCGGCGCCCCGCGCCGGCAGCCATGCCGCCCCGCCGGCGGACACGAGCGGGACGCGCTACTTCGACAAGATGCACCAGGACGGCGAGCGCGGCTGACCGGGGGCGCCACGCGCCCGACACGATCCCGCCCTATGCGATGAGCCGAATCGCGGCCCATGACGGGCCGCGACGCAGCGTGCTCCCGACGGAGCGGCGCCCAGGCGAGGCTGGAACCCATGGTGGAGTGGTCGCGGAGATCGGTCCTGGCGGGCCTCGCCGGCGCCGCGGGGCCCGCGCTGTGGGGCGGGGCCAGGGCGCAGGGCGCGCCGGAGCGCTTCTCCACCGACGACATCGTCGACAAGGGCCACCACTTCTTCGGCTCGGTGTCGCGCGGCATCGCGCTCACCGTGGAGGAAGCGGCGCGGCGCTTCGGCCAGCCCAACGGCTACGTGCTGGGCCAGGAAGCGGGCGGCGCCTTCATCGGCGGGCTGCGCTACGGCGAAGGCCTCATGTACACCCGCAACGCGGGGGACCAGAAGGTCTACTGGGAAGGGCCGTCCATCGGCTTCGACGCCGGCGCCAACGGGGACCGCACCATGATGCTGGTCTACGGCCTGCCCTCGACGCAGGCGATCTTCCAGCGCTTCGGCGGCCTCGACGGCTCGGCCTACGTCATCGGCGGCTTCGGCTTCACGGCGCTGACCAACGAGCGCGTGGTCGTGGTGCCGATCCGCTCGGGGGTGGGGGCGCGGCTCGGCGTCGCCCTGTCCTACCTCAAGTTCACGCCGCGCCCGACCTGGAACCCGTTCTGACCGTGGCGGCGTCACCGCAGGGGATGGACGGCGGCCCGTGATCCTCGACGTCCTGGTCTTCGCGCTCGGCTTCATGGTGGCCGGGCTGCTGGCGCTGGCGGCGCTTCCGGCGGTGTGGCGGCGCGCGCTGCGCTTGTCCGAGGAGCGGCTGAGCCGGCTCGTGCCGCTGTCGCCCGAGGAGATCGCGGCCGAGCGCGACCACCTGCGCGCCGCCCACGCGGTGGCGCTGCGGCGCGTCGAGCAGCGGCTCGACGGGTCGGAAGCCGAGCGGGCGGCGCTGCGGGTCGAGGCGGCGCGGCGCGAAGCCCGCATCGCGGCGCTCGACGAGGCCGTCATCAAGGCCCAGGTGCGGATCGCGGCGCGCGACGCCGAGGTGGCGACCCTGCGCGGCGAAGTCGCCTCCCTTTGGGCGGAGCACGGCGCCGAAGCGGTCGCCCTGGACGGGCTGGGGCGCCTGGCGGAGCGACGGATGGAGGAGATCGCGGCGCTGCAGGCCGAGCGGGACGGGCTCCGCCACGAGGTCGACAGCAGCCGCGGCAGCCTGGCCGGGCTCCAAACGCGGCTGATCGGCGCCGAAGCGCGCGGCAGCGACCTCGATCGCGAACTCGCCCAGGCGCGGCGGGACGCGGCGGCGGAGCGGGACACCCGGGCCGCCGAAGCGCCGGCGCCGGACGTCACCGCCGAGATCGAAGCGCTGAAGGCCGAACTCGCCTTCATGGCCGAGCAGGCACAGTCGGCGGAGCGGCGCGCGACCGCGAGCGCCATGGCCCACGAAGCCCTGAAATCCGCAGCCCTGAAATCCGAAGCCCTGAAACGCGACGCCGTGGGATCGGCGGCCGAGGGGCGCGCCGAGGCTGGGCCGCCGCCCGCCGCCCCTCGGGACGATGCGGCGCTCCGGGCCGCCGTCGCGGCGCTGGCCGACGAGGTGCTGCGCGCCGCGAAGTCCTGAGCAGACCGTCGTGAGTCGGCGCAGGCCTTTCTGCTCAGGGGCAGGTGGCGTAATGCTGCCGCAGCACGTCGTAGCCCATGATCTGCGGCTTGCCGGACGGCAGGCCGCCGTAGCGGCTCTTGAGCCACTGCTGGACGAAGGGCGGGTACACGTCCGTGATGGCGTCGCCGATATCGGTGATGGCCATCGTGCCGGTGAGCCCCTTCACGGGCTGGTGGAAGCCGAAGCGGGCCCCGGGCCCGACGCAGATCCTGTCCGGCGGCAGCGCCAGGATGAGGGCACAGGCCGAGATGCAGGTGCCCGTGACCCTGACGCGGGTCCCCGCCGCGTCGTAATCGATGACGCGCGACACGTGCGCCCGGATGTTGCCGCCGTTCTGCCCCGCGATCGTGACCACGGCGGCAGGCGGAGGCATGTCCATCTGGTTGTTGGCGCCCGGCACCGGCGACACGCCGGTGAGCGCCATCACGATCGCGAGTTTGTCCGCCATGCTCATGGAAGCGACGCTCCGCCCGGTCCCAGGTTCAACCGGGCGTCATCCTGGCCCCATCCGTCCCCTTTGGCCAGCGCCGGCGACCCTCATGGATGCCAGGGCGGGGCTTCGGCCGCGGCGGCCTCGCGGTTGTGCTGGTCGATCGTCTGCAGCAGGCCCCCCAGGGCTTCCGGAACGCCGATGCCCGCCACGGCGGACAGCTTCAGCGGCTGGCGCTTGGCGGCGCGTTTCAGCCGGGCCATCTGGGTCTTGAGGGTTTCGGGGTCGACGGCGTCGACCTTGCTCAGCGCCACGATCTCGGGCTTGTCGATCAGGCCCGCCCCGTAGGCTTCGAGTTCGTGGCGGATGGTCTTGTAGACCTCGCCGGCGTGGTCGCCGGTGGCGTCGACGAGGTGGAGCAGCACGTTGCAGCGCTCCAGGTGGCCGAGGAAGCGGTCGCCGAGGCCGAGCCCCTCGTGGGCGCCCTCGATCAGCCCGGGGATGTCGGCCAGCACGAACTCGCGGTCGCCGACGCGCACGACGCCGAGGCCCGGCTTCAGCGTGGTGAAGGGGTAGTCGGCGATCTTGGGCTTGGCGGCCGACACGGTGGCGAGGAAGGTGGACTTGCCGGCGTTGGGCAGGCCCACGAGCCCGGCTTCCGCGATGAGCTTGAGCCGCAGCCACACGGTGCGCTCGATGCCCTCCTGGCCGGGGTTGGCGCGGTAAGGGGCCCGGTTGGTCGAGGTGGTGAAATAGGTGTTGCCGAAGCCACCGTTGCCGCCCCGCGCCAGGGTGATCTTCTGCCCCTCCTCGGTGAGGTCGGCGAGCAGCGTTTCGCCGTCCTCCTCGAAGATCTGGGTCCCGGCCGGCACCTTGAGCACGGCGTCCGAGCCCTTGCCGCCGTGCCGGTTCTGGCCCATGCCGTGCATGCCGGTCTTGCCCTTGAAGTGCTGCTGGTAGCGGTAGTCGATGAGGGTGTTGAGGCCCCCCACGCATTCCACCACGACGTCGCCGCCCTTGCCGCCGTCGCCGCCGTCGGGGCCGCCGAATTCGATGAACTTTTCGCGGCGGAACGAGACGCAGCCCGCGCCTCCGTCGCCCGAGCGGATGTAGACCTTGGCTTCGTCGAGGAATTTCATGGGGTCGAGATAAGCGTTCGCGCGTCCGCGGTCGAGGCCGGATCGCGGATTCAACCCGTCTTGGCCTTGACGACCTCCACCGCATGCACGCCGGGCGCGTCCTTCAGGGTCTCGGCGCCGGCCGCGATGTCGCGCCGCGACACGCGCGTCAGCGCCACCGTCGTGCGTTCGAGGTCGTTCATCCCCGGCACCACGGTGACGCGCCTGATCTGCCCGCCCCGGACGCCGAGGATGCGCTTCAGCTCGTCGAGCGTCACGGCGTCGCGCTCGTGGTCGATCTCCAGCGTGCAGCTCTGCACCCGGGCGCGGTAGGCCTCCTCCAGCGGCTTCACCCCCACCAGGATCGCCAGGATGATGGCGGTCGACAGGCCGGCGGCGAAGAACAGCCCGCCCCCGGCCGCGAGGCCCACGGCCGCCACCGCCCAGATGCTCGCCGCCGTGGTGAGGCCCTTCACCACCTGCCCCCGCGCCATGATGGAGCCCGCGCCGAGGAAGCCGATGCCCGACACCACCTGCGCGGCGATGCGCGACGGGTCGAGCGCCACGTGCTCCATGAGGATCGCGTGCTGGAACCCGTAGGCCGACACGATCATCAGCAGGCACGCACCGACGCTGACCAGCATGTGGGTGCGGATGCCCGCCGCCCACATCAGCCGCTCGCGCTCGAAGCCGACGAGGCTGCCGAACAGCGCCGCCACGGCGAGGCGGATCGCGATGTCGAGGTCCGAGATCATGCGGTCAGGGTAGCGTCATCGCCGCCCCGCCGCCAGCAGCGCCCGGTGACGGCGGTTCGGTTTGGATAGTCGGTTTGGGAAAGTTCGGTTTGGATAGGGGGTCTTGGGATCTCAAACGAACCGTCGATGCAGTGCGTTGAGGGCATACCCAAAACGATCGAGCCCAGCAGTTCGATTGGACTAGCGTTTGCTTAAATCAAAAATAATTATGATCTGCGATAGATTATTTGCTACGTCTAGCATAGATATTTAAATTTTAATGCAAGGTGTAGCCGAAATCCCACGGCGTGTGTAATTATTCGTGTTAAATGGGAGAGAACATCGTGACGCAGAGAAGATGGAATAGACCATTTTTATCCTATATCTTGATAGCTATGTCTTGCCTTGTCATAGATTGTAATGGATCGAAGGCGAATGAAATTTGTGTGTCCCAAACTATCAATGCGTCCGAAGCGACAGCTATATCCGAAATCGTCAAATCTTGTGATAACGATAATCAAAATGATTTTCTGAGAAAACGTACAGTAGGTTTCGGAGATTATGTGTGCCTTAAAAGCTACCTACATCTTAATACAGCGAGAAAATATCTTAAAGTTGTTAAAAACGCCAAATACGTTTTCGTGCACAACAATGCGGGAGGAGTTTCCACCACAGGGGCAAAAATCGGCGATGACATATTCGACCACAAAAGAACGCTAATCATCTCCGGATACTGCGCGTCAGCTTGTGCTGATTACTTATTTCCTGCTGCTGAAAAGGTGATTTTTATCGGACCATTTTCCAAAGGATCCTTCCTTGCTTGGCACGGTAGCCCCGACTCTGATGGTCTGCGGGCCAACGTCACCCCAGAGAACCATAAGAAGGCTCTGGAAGCACATCATGACTTCCTACAACGGTTCACGCCCGCTCACCGCGAGCAGCTCTCTCGTTTGATGGATATTTCCAGAGACGGGTTGTCGATATCGGAGGAGAGAAAGCAAAAAAAGACATGGACATACACTGACGATGAGCTTTGCCATACGTTCGGCTTTGACAATTTATACAGACTTCTGACCAGATAAATTATGAACTAGGAGTGATGGAACTTCGAGGCGAGCTTCCAGCTCATAGGCCCGAAAAGGGCGAACTCCGTTGGTCTTTTTAAGGTAAACCCAAGACGAACCATGACAGGGCGCTCGTCCGCTTTCGCAGAGGTCCGGGATCCGGACTCTCCGGCGTGTCCCGCACGAGCCATCCTTTTCCGTCGAGGCGGACCCAACCGCGGGACGTTGGACCGCACGGTCGCGTGGAACAGGCGGCCCTGAGCCGTTGGGCGCTGTGACGCCGGACAGCATCGGCCAGGTCACGGCGGACCGGCTCCAAAGGCCGACATCGGCGCTCCAACCGCGTGACGGCGCGCTTGGTCCGCGCGACGCCACGCCCTATGCTTCGAGCGTGCATCAGGAGGACGGCATGACCGATGCGGCGACCCTCACCCTGACCCTCGACCCCGAGCTGCTCGAAAGCTTCGTCGCCGAGGCGGATGCCGCGATGCGGCCGGCCGACGACGTGCTGCGCGACCTCGTGCGGGACTTCGTCGATCGCCACCGCTCGGCCCGCGACGCCGAGATCGACGGAGCGTTGCGCGAGGCGGACAATCCAGAGGTGAAGCGCGTTTCTCACGACGAGGCCGTCGCCCGACTGAGGCAGCAACGCGCCGGGATGAACGATCGCGCGCGGCGCTCGGTCGGATGAGGATCGAATGGCTGCCGATCGCCATCGACAGTCTGCAGGATCAACTCGACTATATCGGGCATCGCAATGTCGACGCCGCTCTCTCCTACAGCCGGCGCGTCGAGGCGGCGGTCGGACGCCTCATGGCTCACCCTTTGCTCGGGCGCTCGGGGCATCGGCCAGGAACCCGCGAGCTCGTCGTCTCCGGCACGCCTTTTCTCGTCGTCTATCGTGTCCAGGACGATGTCATCACCGTCCTGCGCCTGTTCCACGGCGCCCAGGACCGGCCCAATTCGCCGTGATGTCCCCGTCGTGACCATCCTCGCCCTCGACCACGTCCAGCTCGCCATGCCGCCCGGGCGCGAAGCGGAAGCGCGCGCCTTCTACGCCGGGCTGCTCGACCTCGCCGAGCGGGAGAAACCCGAGCCGCTGCGCGCGCGGGGCGGCTGCTGGTTCGAGCGGGGCGCCGTCGCGGTCCACCTCGGCGTCGAGGACCCGTTCACCCCGGCCCGCAAGGCGCATCCGGCCTTCCGGGTCGACGATCTTTCCGCCCTCGCGGCACGGCTCGCCGCGGCAGGCCACCCGACGCGCGCCGACATCCCGCTCGACGGCTGCGACCGTGTCTTCGTCGACGATCCCTTCGGCAACCGGATCGAACTGGTGCAGGCGAGATCCTGAGCGGGGATCACGGCCCCGTCCGCACCCCGTCCCGCTTCGCTTCCGCCGTCAGCCGCGCGGCATCCTCGGGCAGCATCAGCCGCGCCGCCACGAGGTCGGCGCCGGCGCGCTCGACGGCGGCCGCATAGACGTCCGGCGTGGGATAGCGCTCGGCCAGCGAGGGGCGCGGGTCGCCGGCGGCGTCGCGCTCGGCCCTGGTGGCGGCGAAGGGCACGAACGAGCCCTGGAAGTTGCAGAAGCCGCCTTCGAACAGCTCCGGCCTGAACGCGTTCCAGCCCGTGTAGGTGCCGATGGGCACCCGCACGTAGACGTCGCGCACGCCGGCCACGTCGATGCCGTCGGCGTCCACCTGCGGCACCAGCACGCCGTAGCTCGCCATGCCGCGCCGCGGCGGCACGAGCGTCTCGACGCCCGAGGACTCGCCCGGCCGCCAGTCCGGGCCACGGTCGAGCACGTGCAGCGCGTCGAAGGCGGCGCTGTAGCGCAGCGGGGGCCGGTCCACCCCGCCGTAGCGCGTCGCCGGCACGGCGGGGAAGCGCAGCTCGTCGGGCGCCACCAGCGTGCCGTCCGCGATGCGGGGCACGGCGGAAGGCGGCGGGTCGCGGCCGTCGCGCACCCACTCGACGAGGTCCGTCAGCAGCGCCCGCATGGTCCAGGTATGAGGGTTGGGATTGGACTGCTGGGTGCAGAGCGAAGGAGCGGCGGGCAGCGGCAGGGGCGGCGGCGCGTGCTGGGTCGAGGCCATGATGAAGGTGCGCACCTCCGCAGGTTCGGGCGCGTCGGCCCGTCCGAGCGGATCCGTCACGCCCAGCGACTGGCGCCCTTCCCAGAACTCGAGCGCCGTCGCGGCGTGGACCAGCTTCGGGCAGGTGCCGTCCGCCGTGCAGCGGTCGAGGAGGCCCTGGCGGCGCCCCGTCAACGGGTCCGCCTCGGGCGCGTAGGTGAAGGGGAAGTCGTAGGCCGGGTAGTCGTGGTCGATCTGCTGGCCCCAGGCGCGGCCCGGCTGGGCGAAGCGCATGTTCAGCGGCATCAGCCCGCCGCCGATGTGGGGCAGCGCGCCGTCGAAGACGCGCGTCCCGTCCTCGCCGCGGTTGAAGCCGAGCGCGACGAGGCTGCGGATGAAGCGGCCGCTCTGCGACGTGCCCATGATGACCCGCTTCACGCCGGGCCCGTGCGCCACGGGGTTGGGCGCCCCGGCGTCGTCGCGCTCGGCCGTGCCGAGGAAGGTGCCGAGGTCGCGCGCCGCCGCGAAGCCCAGCCCCATGACCAGGGGGTCCTTCGCCCGGTAGGTCAGGTCGTAGAGGCGGCCCGGCTGGAAGCCCGCGGGATAACAGACCTGCCGGTCGTTCGGCGCCTGGCAGTCGCCGAAGCGCCATTCGGAGGCGGGGATCGGCACCGGCGCCGCGGTGGCAGAAGCCCGCACCGTGAGGGTGGGGCGGAAGCCGTCCGGGAAGGCCGCGGCATTGTCCGTCGAGGCCGCGGGGGCGCCGGCCGTGCTCATGCCGGTGAACCAGCCCGAGCCGAGGTTCTGCACGGTCGCGGGCTTCTGGAGCGCGAACTCGGCCCGCACCGTGCCGGTGATGGCGGAACCGTCGGGGGCCTGCGCCACCGGCGCGGAGAACGGCATGCGGCCGTCGCCCGGCAGCACGTCGGCCTGCCAGCCGAACCACACCAGCGTGTAGCCCTGGCGCTGCAGCCAGCCGTCGCCGGGATTCTCCAACCGGTTGGTGACGCCGTTGCCGGGCGGCACGTCGGCGTTGAACAGGTTCAGCGCGCCCTTGTTGCCGCGGTTCACCACGTTGAACAGCACGACGCGGTTGCCCTTGGCCGGATCGGCGGGGCGCAGGATCTCGACGTCGGTGTCGTATGCGACCAGGCCGCGGGCGTTTCGCGGCGCGAGCGCGATGTCCTGGATGGTCGCGTTCCCCGGCTCCTTCGGGTCCACCTCGCCGTGGGCGCGGCCGATCACCCGCTCGAAGGCCCCGGCGGCCCCGAAGGAGGCGCCGCCGAAGGCCGGCTCGACGCGCAACACGTCGATGCGGGTGATGCGGGCGGCGGCGGGGGTCGCCGCTACGGCGCCGGCGAAGAGCAAGGCCGCGCGGCGGCCTCGGATGCGGGGCATGGGCGTGTCCTCGTGGGGCACCGCTCTCGGGCGGCGTCGCTTCCGCTGATAGCGGCGGCGTTTCTCGGCGGCAAGGAGGGCCGCGGTCACCTGGACGCCGCCCTCCACCGCTGCCATCTTGCGATCGCACAGCCGAGACCGCGCCATGACGTCCCTAGACCCGCTCGCGGGCGACGCGCCGCCCGACGGCCGCGACCTCGTCCTCAACCGTTTCGTCAACGCGGCGCCGGCGGCGCTCTACCGCTGCTGGACGGAACCCGAGCTGCTCCGCCGCTGGTTCGCACCCGAGCCCTGGACCGTGCCGGTGGCGGAGCTCGACCTCCGCGTCGGCGGCGCGAGCCACATCGTGATGCGCGCGCCCGACGGCACCGACTATCCGAGCCGCGGCGTCTACCTGGAGCTCGTGCCTGGGGAACGCGTCGTCTTCACCGACGCCTTCGCCGACGCGTGGACGCCCGCCGCGAAGCCGTTCATGACGGTGGTGCTGAGCTTCGCCGCCCACGAGACGGGCTGGACGCATTACACGATCCGCGTCCGCCACTGGACCGTCGCCGACCGCGAGGCGCACGAGAACAGGGGCTTCCACCAGGGCTGGGGCCGCTGCGCCGACCAGCTGGCGCGGCTCGCCGAGAGCCTATGACCTCCGCGCCACCTCGGCGCCCGCGTCGGCCGGCAGCCGCAGCGCGTCGAGCGCCGCCGCGACCCCCGCGAGGCTGACCAGCGCGAAGGCGATGCGGAACTCCGCCGGCGTGGCGTGGAGCGCGCTGGCGGGGCGCCAAACCTCGGCCAGCCGCAGCGCCAGGGCGCCCAGGGCCACCCCGAACCCGAAGCCGAACTGCTGGAACATGTTGAACAGCGTGTTGGCGCCGCCCATCGCGTCGGGCGCGATCTCGGCGAAGGCCAGCGTGTTGATCGTGGTCAGCCCCATGGAGCGCGTCGCGCCCGCGACGGCGAGCAGCAGGAGCGTCACGGGCAGCGGCGTCGCGGGCGACAGCCCCGCCAGGGCCAGGATGGCCAGGGATGCCAGCAGGGCGTCGGCGACCAGCACGCGCTTGAAGCCGAAGCGCTGGAGCACCGCCGTGGTCAGCGGCTTCATGCCGAGGTTGCCGAGGAACAGCGCCAGCACCAGCAGGCCCGACCGGAAGGCGTCGAGTCCGAAGCCGACCTGGAACAGCAGCGGCAGCAGGAACGGCACCGCCCCCACCGCCACGCGGAACAGCGTGCCCCCGCGCATGCAGACGGAGAAGCTCCGCACCGCGAAGCCGTCGAGCTGCAGGATGGCGGCGGGGTGGCGCCGCAGGTGCCGCAGCGCCGGTCCGCCGAGTGCGACCGCTGCGGCCGCGCAGGCGCCGACCAGCCGCCAATCGACGGCCTCGCGTCCCATCAGCTCGACGGCGCCGAGCAGCGCCAGCACGGCCGAGCCCACGAGCGCGAAGCCGGGCGCGTCGAAGCGGCGGGGCGTGCCGGCACGCGCGGTCGGCACGACCCGCGCGGCGAGCCACAGGCCGAGGAGGCCGATCGGCAGGTTGATGAAGAAGATCCAGCGCCAGGACGCTGCCGTGACGATGAAGCCGCCGAGCGGCGGCGCGATCACCGGCGCCGTCAGGGCCGGCCAGGTCAGGATGGCCATGACCCGCATGAGGTCGGGCTTCGGCGTGGCGCGCAGCACCGCGAGCCTCCCCACCGGCACCATCAGCGCCCCGCCCGCGCCCTGGACGATGCGGGCCAGGGTGAAGGAGGCGAGGCCGGTCGACAGGCCGCAGGCCACGGAAGCCAGGGTGAAGACCCCGACGGCGGCGCAGAACACCCGCCGCGCCCCGAAGCGCTCCGCCGCCCAGCCGCTGGCCGGCAGCAGCAGCGCCAGGGTGAACAGGTAGGCCGACACGCCCACCGACAGATCGACGGGGCGCAGGCCGAAGTCGCGCGCCATGGCGGGCAGCGCGGTGGCGATCACCGTGCCGTCGAGGAATTCCATGAAGAAGGCCCCCGCGACGAGCAGCGGCAGCGTGCGGGGGTGGGCGAGAAGCGACATGAGGCAGGGGGGTCCGATCCGATCCCGCCCATCCCCGCCTGCGCGGGGACGAGCGGCATGCGGGGATCAGGCGGCGTGGCGCACCCCGCCCGCGTCGGCGTGGCCGACCTCCTCGGCGACGAGCTCGGCCGTGGCGGCCGACAGCGTCCAGCCGAGGTGGCCGTGGCCGGTGTTGTAGAACACGCCCGGCCGCTTGCCCCGGCCCACGCGCGGCAGCATGTCGGGCATCATCGGGCGGAGGCCCGCCCAGGGGATGACCTTGGAGGTGTCGACGGCGGGGAACAGCCCGCGCGTCCAATCGACCAGCGGCTTCACCCGGTCGGCGCGGATGTCGCGGTTCTCGCCGTTGAACTCGGCCGTGCCGGCGACGCGGAACCGGTCGGCGCCGAGGCGGCTCGACACGATCTTGGTTTCGTCGTCGAGCAGGCTCACCCAGGGCGCGGCGCGGCGGCTTTCCCCCTGCAGGTCGACGGTGATCGAGTAGCCCTTCACGGGATAGATGTTGACGCGATCGCCGAGCCCGTGGGCCAGCCCGCGGCTGGCGAGGCCGGCGCAGATCACCACGCCGTCGACCGCCACCGCTTCCGCGGCGCCCGGGACGGCCCCGTGCTGGTGCGCCGGGGACCAGCGCACCTCGTAGCCTCCCGCCGCGGGCTCGATCCCCGACACGTCGGCGTCGTAGACGAAGCGGGCGCCGCGCTTCAGGCAGGCCGCCGCCAGGCCGCGGGTGAAGCGGTGGATGTCGCCCGTGGAATCCGATTCCGTGAAGAAGCCGCCGTAATAGTCGCCGTGCAGCGCGGGCTCGATCGCCTTCATCTCGGACGGGGACACGCTGCGGCGGTCGAGCCCGCCCCGCCGAAGCAGCCCGTCGACGCGGGCGGCGTGGTCGTGGCCCCGCTTGGTGCGGTAGACGTGCAGGATGCCGCGCGTTTCGAGGTCGAAGTCGATGTTCTCGCGCCCGGCGATGTCGAACAGGCGCTGGCGCGCCGCGATGGCGAGCTTCGTGGTGGCGACCGTGTTGGCCTCGTATTTCGGGATGTTGGCCACGAACTCGGCCAGCCACGAATATTTGTGCCAGGACGGCCGCGGGTTCAGCAGCAGGGGCGCGTCGCTCTTGGCGAGCCATTTCAGGCCCTTGAGCACGGTGGGCCAGGAGTTCCACACTTCGGCGTTGCTGGCCGACAGCTGGCCGCCGTTGGCGAAGGAGGTTTCCATCGCGGCGTAGCGCTGCCGGTCGAAGACCGTGACGCTGAAGCCGCGGTCGAGCAGCGAATAGGCGGTGGTGATGCCGGTGATGCCGGCGCCGATGACGGCGATGTGATTCATGGAGATGCACCTCGGGACGGGATGGCGGTGCAGGATCCGGGCCGCTCGTCGCGGCCGTCCGGTCCTGACCCCTCTCTGTCACGGGTACCTGAGAGATTGCCCACCCGACTTGGCCGGACGGCTTCCCCTTCGGCGGGCACGATGGGGCGGAAACCCCGTGCCTCTCTCCAGAGTGCTCTCGCGCCGTGGTCCTTTTGCCTGAGAGTTTCCGGGGCGGTTGCTCCGTCGGCGCCCCGAATCCGTCACCGGTCCGAGGTCTCTCCCGCAGCGCTTGGCGAGCGACGGGATCATGACAGGTCGACGCAGGCGGCGCAACCCGCCGGTTCGCCGGCCGGTCGGCGTCGGTCAGGTCCGCGGCGCCACCTTCCGCAGCCACAGGCTCACCTCGGGGGCGCCCGGCGCCAGCGGCAGGGCTTCGACGACGCTCCCGCGGAGCAGCGCCGTGCGGGTCGCCACGTAGCGGCTGGCGAAGACGATCGCGTAGCCGCCCCCGCCGAGCAGCGCCCCCACGGCCGTCTGCTCGTTGTAGCGCCGGCCCGCCCAGGCGGCGGGGTAGCGGTCCGGCAGGAACACGTCGTGGAAATGCACCAGCGCGCCCGCCGGCAGGCGCGGCAACACGTCGAGCAGCAGCCGGTCGACCTCGCCGCCCTCGTCGGCCACGTGGCTGGAATCCACGAACACCACGTCGTTCGCGGCGAAGCCCACAGCCGCCGCGGCGTCCTCCGGCCCGAAGGGCCGCGCCGCGTGGCGCAGCGGCAGGCCGGCCAGCGGCGCCCGCGGGCGGGGGTCGACGCAGGCGAAGTCGGTGGCGAGCCCGCCGTCGGCGATGGCCTGGGCCATGAAGCGGGACGAATGCCCGCAGCCGACCTCCAGGATGCGCGCCGGCCGCGCGTCCCGCACGATCGTGTAGGCCGCGACGGCGTCGAGGCGCGGGAACCAGTCCTGCTCGAAGCGGGCCGGCCGCTCGCCGACGAGGCCGGGGCCGCCGCCGAGGATGCGGGCGAAGTCCGCCGCGTGGCGCCCGGCCGCCGCCAGCACGGCGCGGAACGAGGGCTCCGCCGCGGCGAAGAGCGGCGTCAGGGCCGGATAGGCGGGATGGGGGGCATCGGGCGGAAAGGGCACGGGGAAGCTCGGCGGTCGCGAGGGTTGGGAAGCGCCAGGGTTCCGCCCTGGACCGGCCGAAGGGCACGGCCCTTTCGCGAACCGGCCTTCATGCCTGGGTGATGAACTTCATCCGGTGCGCCTTGTGCAGGTCGATGATCGCCGCGGCGGTTTCCTCGATGGAGCGGCGCGTCACGTCGATCGTCGGCCAGCCGTGCTGGGCGAAGAGCCGCCGCGAACTCGCGATCTCCTCCGACACGGACATGCGGTCGACATAGGGCGTTTCCTTGTCGGCGGCGTTGAGCGACAGCAGCCGGTTCTGCCGGATCTGCACGATGCGCTCGGGCGAGGCGAGCAGCCCCACCACCAGCGGGTTCTTCAGCTTCTCCAGCCCCGGCGGCAGCGGCACGCCCGGCACCAGCGGGATGTTGGCGGTGCGGACGCCGCGGTTGGCGAGGTAGATGCTCGTCGGCGTCTTCGACGTGCGGCTCACCCCGAGCAGCAACACGTCGGCCTCCTCGTAGCCTTCCGCGGTCTGCCCGTCGTCGTGCATCATCGTGTAGTTCAGCGCGTCGATGCGCTTGAAGTAATCGGCGTTGAGCATGTGCTGGGCGCCGGGCCTCGGCGTCGAGGTCGCGCCGAGGTAGGAGCCGAACAGCGACAGGATCGGCTGCAGCACCGACAGGCAGGGCGAGCCGGACTCGCGGCAGGCCTCCTCCAGGCGGTGGCTCAGCTCCTGGTCGACCAGCGTGAACAGGACGATGCCGGGGGCGGCCTCGATCTCCGCGATGGCGCGGTCGAGCTGGGCCCGCGAGCGCACGAGCGGATACACGTGCTCGATCGACGACACGTCCTGGTACTGGGCCGCGACGGCGCGGCTGGCCGCGATCAGCGTTTCGCCCGTCGAATCCGAGATCAGGTGGAGGTGGAAGTAATGCCGTCCCATGCGGGCGTCCGATCGCTGCCGAGTTCCCGCCCGCTCTAGCACGGTTTCCGGGGGCCGAGGGCCTTTGGCCCGGCGTGGGGCGGAACCCCATGGATTTCCGGATCGTGATCCGGCGGGCACCGAAGTTTTCCCGGGGCAGGACTCCCCGCAAGCCATCGGAGAGTCACGCGGAATCCGCGTTCCACCCCGGTTTTCCCGCCCGCCCGCGGCCATCTGTGGACGGAATCCGCGAAAACCGCCCCCGCCCCTCACCCCTGTGGAGAAGCCCGGATTCCGCCCCCAGCCGTGGACCGGTGGACCATCCGGGACGCCCCGCCTGTCGACAGGGGGGATTGTGGGGACAAGTGCCGCGGCGTTCCGGCCCGGGCAGGGTCCAAGCCGCTGCGGGACCTGCGGAATCCGCATCCATCCCGGGGCCGTCCCGGGAGCGCTTGACTCGGCCGAGTCCGCAGGTCCCCGTTGGACATGTTGTGTCCACCCTTGGACCACGCTAATCCGGCCCCCCAGCAGACTCAGCAAATCCAAGATTCTAAAAAGGATTCTTTTTTGGAAGATCCGATCCGCCGCCCCGGCCCGGGCGAACCCTCGCTCTTCCTCCGCGTCCTCGACGGCGAGGTGGCGGCGAAGCCCCCGGTGTGGCTCATGCGGCAGGCCGGCCGCTACCTGCCGGAATATCGGGAGATCCGCGCCACGGCGCCGACCTTCCTCGACCTCTGCTACGACCCGAAGCGCGCCGCCGAGGTAACACTGCAGCCGATCCGCCGCTTCGGCTTCGACGCCGCGATCCTGTTCAGCGACATCCTCGTGGTGCCGGACGCGCTGGGCCTGCCCACCGCCTTCGAAAGCGGCCACGGCCCCAAGCTGAAGCCGGTCACGACCGCGGAAGGCTTCGCGGAGCTCCACGGCGAGGTCGACATGGGCCGGCTGTCGCCGGTGCTGGAAACGGTGGAGCGGGTGCGCGGCGCGCTGGGGCCCGAAACGGCGCTGATCGGCTTCTGCGGCGCGCCCTTCACGGTGGCGAGCTACATGGTGGCGGGCTCGGGCACGCCCGACCAGGGGCCGGCGCGCGACCTCGCCTACCGGAACCCGGAGCTGTTCGGCCGGATCATCGACCGGGTGACGGAAGCCTCGATCACCTACCTGTCGGCCCAGCTCGACGCCGGCGCCGATGCCGTGATGATCTTCGACAGCTGGGCCGGCGTGCTGCCGCGGCTCGAATACGAGCGCTGGTCGCAGGGGCCGATCGAGCGGATCGTCGCCGGCGTGCGGAAGCGCAGGCCGGGCGCGCGCATCGTCGGCTTCCCGCGCGTGTCGGGCGGGCAGCTGCTGCGCGCCGCCGAAAGCGGCGTGACGGCCCTGGGACTGGACATCTTCGTCGACCCGCACTGGGCCGATTCCGTGCTGCCGCGGGCGCTGCCGGTGCAGGGCAACCTCGACCCCAAGGCGCTGATCGCCGGAGGCCGGGCGCTGGACGAGGCGGTGGACGACATCCGCGGCGCGTTCGGCCGCCGCCCGCACGTGTTCAACCTCGGCCACGGCATCACGCCCGACACGCCCATCCCGCATGTTGAGCGGCTGGTGGCGCGGCTGCGGGCCTAAGCAGGATCGCTCGATCCCCGCCCGCGCGGGGACGAGCGGACCGAACAGGACAGGATCCCCGAATGGAAACCTATTACCTCTGGTTCAAGGCGCTGCACGTCGTCACGATCATCGCCTGGATGGTGGGGATGCTCTACCTGCCGCGCCTGATGGTGTACCACGCGGCCGTGGGCCCCAACACGCCGCAATCCGAAACCTTCAAGGTGATGGAGCGGCGCCTGTACCGCGGCATCCTCACCCCGGCCATGCTGGCCGCCTGGGCCACCGGGCTCTGGATCGCCTACCAGGGCGGCTGGTTCCACGCCCATTGGCTGCACGGCAAGATCCTGCTCGTGGTGCTGATGACGGGGGTGCACGGCATCCTGGGCGCCAACGTCCGCCGGTTCCGCAACGACGCCAACGCCAAGTCGGCGACCTACTTCCGCGTCGTCAACGAGATCCCCACCGTGCTGCTCATCGGCATCGTGATCCTGGTGATCGTGAAGCCCTTCTGAGGCTCGCGCCCGCTTCGCCCCGGCACTCCACCCTGGGGCGAGCCCCTCCGGCCCGCCGCTTCGCTTTGTCGTCGGTTTTCAGGTAGAAGGCGCCGACCGCCGGGACGAGCGGCCGGCCCCGGCCACAAGGGACAGTCTTGAAACGCTACCTGAACCTCCTGTGGCCGGTGATCGGGATCGGCGCCGTCGCCCTGTCGCTGTGGCTGCTGTTCCGGGAGCTGCGCGGGCTGTCGCTCGCCGAGGTCGGGAGCGCCTTCGAGGCCATCCCGGCCAGCCGCTGGGCCCTGGCGGTCCTGTCCACGCTGGTGGCCTACCTGGCGCTGGCCTGGTACGACCGGATCGCGCTGTTCCACCTGGGCTTCACGCTGTCGTGGCGCTTCATCTCGGCGGTGTCCTTCACCACCTACGCGCTCAGCCACAACATCGGCATGTCGATGTTCTCGGGCGCCATGGTGCGCTACCGGGCCTATTCGACGAAGGGCCTCACGGTCGGCGACGTCGGCGTGCTGGTCGCCTTCTGTTCCTTCACCTTCGCGCTCGGGACCATCCTGCTCGGCGGCGTCGTCCTGGTGTTCGAGCCCGACATCACGCAGCGGCTGTTCCAGGTCGAGCCGCTGGTCGCGCGGCTCGTGGGCTTCGCCATGCTGCTCTTCGTGGCGCTCTACGTGGCCGGCGCGGCGCTGCACCTGCGCCCGCTGGTCATCGGCGGCTTCAAGCTCGTCTACCCGCGCCTGGACGTCGCCCTGCGCCAGCTGCTGGCCGGGCCGCTGGAGCTGATGGGCGCCGCCGGCATCATCTGGTGCGCCCTGCCGGCCGACCACAACCCGGGCTTCTTCATCGTGCTCGGCGTGTTCCTGGCCTCCTTCTCGGCGGCGCTGCTCAGCCACGCGCCGGGCGGCATCGGCGTGCTGGAGCTCGTCTTCGTCAGCGCCCTGCCCGACACGCCCCGCGCCGACGTGGTGGCGGCGCTGCTGGTGTTCCGCCTGCTCTACCTCGTCATCCCGCTGCTGCTCGGCATCGTCTGCGTGGTGCTGTTCGAGCGCAGCCGCCTCGTGCGCCAGCCGGCGCTCGAGTGATCCAGAAGGCCCGTTCCATGACCGTCCCCGTCGCGCCGCCCGGCTCCGCCGACCTCGATTGGCAGCGCCGCCGGGCGCTCGCGGCGGAGCGCACCGCGCGCATCCTCGCCTGGGCCTTCGGCACCGTGGTCGCCGTGGGGGTGTGCTGGGCGCTGTCCGACATCGTGCTGGTGGTCTTCGCCGCGGCGCTGCTCGGCTGCCTGCTGCGCGGCGGCGCAGAAGCGCTCGCCCGCAGGGTCGGCGGCCCCGTGGGGCTGTGGCTCGCCCTCATCGTGCTGGCGCTCCTGGCCTTCCTGGGCTTCGAGATCTTCGTGCGCGGCCCCGTCATCGCGGGCCAGCTCACGGACATCTGGGGCCAGCTCCGCGGCCAAGCGAGCGAGCTTTGGCAGCGCTACGGCCAGGCCGAGTGGGTGAAGCCGGTGCTCGGCCGCGCCAAGGACTATTTCCAGGACGGCACCCACAACATCGCCGGCATGGCGGCCGGCTTCGGCACCTCGACGCTCGGCGGGCTCGGCACGCTGCTGGTGATGGTGGTGACCGCCATCTTCTTCGCCATCGACCCCGAGCTCTACGTGTCGGGCACGGCCAAGCTGATGCCCAAGGACTGGCGCGCCCACACGCGCGACACGATGGGCGCCATGGCGCATGTGCTGCGCTGGTGGTTCATCGGACAGTTCCTCGACATGGTGGCGGTCGGCGTGCTGACCGGCATCGGGCTCTTCTTCATCGGCGTGAAGCTCGCCTTCACGCTGGCGCTGATCGCCGCCCTGTTCAACTTCGTGCCCTACATCGGCGCGCTGGCGGGCGCCGTGCCGGCGGTGCTGATCGCGCTGGGCCAGGGGCCGCAGACCGCGATCTACACCGCGATCCTGTTCCTCGTCGTGCAGACGCTGGAGGGCAACCTCATCGCCCCGCTGATCCAGAAGCGCACCGTCGAACTCGCCCCCGTCCTCACCATCCTGTCGCAGACGGTGCTGGGCTCGCTGTTCGGCCCGCTCGGCCTGATCCTCGCCACGCCGGTGACGGCGGCCGGCGTAGAGCTGGTCAAGAAGGTTTGGGTCGAAGAGGTGCTCGACGACGAGGCCTGACCCCGCGAGCCCCGGCTTGCGGGGCACGGCGCGCGGAGATATCCAACGCGGAATATTCGCATATCCGTCGGAGGATATCCCGTGCCGCTCTACATCCGCGACGACGAGGTGGGGCGTCTCGCCCGCGACGTCCAGGCCGCGTCCGGCGCCCGCACCGTGACGGACGCGGTGCGGCTCGCACTGGAGCGCGAACGGGACCGGCTGAAGGCCAGCCTGCCACCCAGCGCCCGGCTCGGCAAGGCCTTGGCGCTCGCCGACGCGATCGGGCCCGCCGCCCCGTGATGCTCGACGCTTCGGCCATCGTGGCGATCCTGGCACGGCAGCCGGGCGCCGGCGCGCTTCTGGCGCGGCTCGACGCGCAGGGCGGACCCTTCCTGGCCACGCCCGTGGGGCTGCTCGACGCCGTGGCGGGCCTCGCCGGCGCCAAGGCGGCCGGCCTGCCCCTCACCCCCGCCCTGCTGGCGGCGGCGCGGGACGCCGTGTCGGAGTTCGCCGCGGCCCTGTCGCTGCGGGAGGTGCCGGTGTCGGCCGACCTCGGTCGCCGCGCCGCCGACCTCCTCGCCGCCGAGGGCGGCGCGCCGGGCCGGGCGCTGAGCGCCGCGGCCGCCCACGCCTACCGGGTGCCGCTGCTGGCCGCGGACTGATGCGGGCGAGACCGGCCCGCGCTATGTCGGCCGGCGCCGGAGAACCGCCACGAGGCGATGGCCGCCATCGAGCGGGGCGAAATCGAGATGAGATCGAGATCGTCGACGATACGGACGCCTTTGTCGACGCCGTCGTCCGATGACCGAGGGCCGATGACCGAGGGCCGATGACGAGGGTCGCGGTGCGGCCGGAGGCGACCGATGCGAGACCCGGCCGGACAGGCGAGGGCCGTATCGCGACCCCGCGCGGCGAGGCGATCTCGCGGACGCCGGATGACGACCTCGCCGACATCGATCGCCATCTCCGGCGCGGTGGCGGCCTGATCGTCGCGGATGGTCACCGCCTCGCGTTCAGGGCGGCGTTCCGGCGTTTCGCGGCCCACCCCCAGACTGGCTTTCCGCGGCCGACCTCGGGCCGCGATCTCCGCCTCTTCGTCCTCCGCGCGTTCCACGGCCGGCGCCGTCTCGCGCTCGACGCGTCCCGACCCATGCGCGCATGCGGGTTGCCCCGCGTCCCCCCGCCGCATAGAAGGGCCGCAACCGACAACAGCGGACAGGGAAAGCACGTCACCATGCGCGTCTATTACGATCGGGATGCCGATCTGAACCTCATCAAGGGCAAGAAGGTCGCGGTGGTGGGCTACGGCTCCCAAGGTCACGCGCATGTGCTCAACATGCGCGATTCCGGCGTGAAGGACGTCGTGGTGGCGCTGCGCGAGGGTTCGCCTTCCGCCAAGAAGGCCGAAGGCGAGGGCCTGAAGGTCATGACCCCGGCCGAGGCCGCCAAGTGGGCCGACGTCGTCATGATGCTGACGCCGGACGAGCTCCAGGCCGACATCTACGCCGCCGACCTCGCCCCCAACATGAAGCAGGGCGCGGCGCTGCTGTTCGCCCACGGCTTGAACGTCCACTTCAACCTCATCGCGCCGCGCGCCGACCTCGACGTGCTGATGGTGGCGCCGAAGGGCCCCGGCCACACGGTGCGCTCCGAGTACCAGAAGGGCGGCGGCGTGCCCTGCCTCATCGCCATCGCGCAGGACGCGTCCGGCAACGCCCACGACCTCGGCCTGTCCTACGCGTCCGCCATCGGCGGCGGCCGCGCCGGCATCATCGAGACCACCTTCAAGGAAGAATGCGAGACCGACCTGTTCGGCGAGCAGGCGGTGCTCTGCGGCGGCCTGGTCGAGCTGATCCGCGCCGGCTTCGAAACGCTGGTCGAGGGCGGCTACGCCCCCGAGATGGCCTATTTCGAGTGCCTGCACGAGGTGAAGCTGATCGTCGACCTCATCTACGAGGGCGGCATCGCCAACATGAACTACTCGATCTCCAACACCGCCGAATACGGCGAATACGTCACCGGCCCGCGCATCATCACGCCGGAAACCAAGGCCGAGATGAAGCGCGTGCTGCACGACATCCAGTCGGGCAAGTTCACCCGCGACTGGATGCTCGAGAACAAGGTCGCCCAGACCTCGTTCAAGGCCACCCGCGCCAAGGCGGCCAGCCACCAGATCGAGGAGGTCGGCGAGAAGCTGCGCGCCATGATGCCCTGGATCACCAAGAACAAGATGGTCGACAAGGCCCGGAACTGACCGTTCCGAAGCCGGTGGCGGTCCAAGTGGCGCCGTGACATCCATTCGACGGATGAGCTTTGCTCGTCCGTCGATCTCAAACGACGCGTCCGACGTCGGTCTGGCCGAAGTCCCGCCCGACGAAGAGCAGAGGGCAACCGCGCTCCTTCGCGAGGTCGTAGGCGAAACAGTCGCCGAAATTCAGCGCCGCCGCATGCTGTCCCTTGCCCCACGTCGCGTATGCCGAGGCGCTGCGGCGCGCCGCAGCGGCCGTCAAGGGCACGATCTCGAAGCCCAACTCGTCGATCAGACGCGCCATCTCCGCGCCGACGTTGCGGCGTTCCGCGACGATCAGGGCCTCGGCCATCGTCCCCGCCGACAGCAGCAGATCCCCGCCCTGCGCCAAAGCCGCGATGCAATCGTCCGCCTCGGGCTCGCCCAGTAGGATCGCCATCAGGGCCGACGTGTCCACCGCCATCATCCCGGCAGCCCCTCCCGATCGTAGAGGAGGTCCTGGCTGCGCGCCGCAGGAGGGCCGGCGGTCGCCTTCGCGGCGGCAGAGCTTCGCACCGCTTCGAGGAGCGCGCGGCGGGAGCGATGGTCCGGCGTGGCTGCGACCGGGACGAGGCGCACGGCCGCATGGCCGTGGCGGGTCAGGATGACCTCGTCGCCCGCCTCCGCGCGGCGGACGAGGTCCGTCAGTTGGCCCTTGGCTTCGCTCACCGAGACCCGCATGGTCGCTCCCGTCGATCGAATGGCCGAAATCTGGATTAGGCAATGGTCCAGATCAACGCGAACCTGATCGGCTTGCGATGCGGACGGCCCTCTTCCCATGAACATCCTGTCCATCCAATCCCACGTCGCCTACGGCCATGTCGGCAACGCCGCCGCGGTCTTCCCCGTCCAGCGCATGGGCCACGACGTGTGGCCCATCCACACCGTGCAGTTCTCGAACCACACCGGCTACGGCGCCTGGCGCGGACAGGTGTTCGATGCGGGGCTCATCGGCGACTGCGTGGCCGGCATCGCCGAGCGCGGCGTGCTCGGCGCCTGCGACGGCGTGCTGTCGGGCTACATGGGCTCGGCCGACACGGGTGTCGCCGTCCTCGACGCGGTGACGCGCGTGCGCGCCGCCAACCCCGCCGCCCTCTACTGCTGCGACCCCGTGATCGGCGACGTCGGCCGCGGGGTCTTCGTGCGCCCCGGCATCGCCGAGTTCCTGCGCGACCGCGCCCTGCCGGCCGCCGACGTCCTCACCCCCAACCAGTTCGAGCTCGACCTGCTCTGCGGCGCCCCGACCGACACCGCCGACGGGCTGCGCGCCGGCCTGGCCAGCCTGCACGCGCGGGGGCCCCGCGCCGTCCTGGTGACGTCCTATGTGGGCGAAGACACGCCCGCCGACGCGGTCGACCTCGTGGCCTCGGGGGACGGCGGCGCGTGGCGGGTCCGCACGCCGAAGCTCGCGCTGTCGGTCAACGGCGCCGGCGACGCGGTCGCGGCGCTGTTCTTCGTGACCTTTCTGGCGGAAGGCTCGGTGCCGGGCGCGCTCGGCCACGCCGCTTCGGCGATCTTCGGGCTGCTGAAGGCCACGTTGGAGGCGGGCACGCGCGAGCTGGCGCTGGTGGCCGCGCAGGAGGAGTTCGTGCGGCCGTCCCGCGTCTTCGCGCCCGAGGCCGTCTGATCGGCGCTCTTTCTGCCGCATTGCGGGAACACCTGACCGCCGCGGCGATTATGAGGGAGCATTTTCGAAACGTCCGAGGAGACCCTCCATGGCCACCCAGGTGCCCGATACCGACCCTGCGTCCCTCAACACGCCGAACGACCTCGGCGACAACGGCCGCCAGGCCGTCGCCGACGCGGTCAACAAGCTCGTGGCCGACGCTTTCGTGCTCTACACGAAGACCAAGAACTTCCATTGGCACATGTCGGGTCCGCATTTCCGCGACTATCACCGCCTGCTCGACGACCACGGCGACGCGATCTTCGCCACGACCGACCCGCTGGCCGAGCGCGTGCGCAAGCTCGGCAAGAAGACGATCCACTCCATGAGCGAGATGATCAAGATCTCGCATCTGCAAGAGAACGACGCCGCCTTCGTGTCTCCGCTCGACATGCTCAAGGAGCTGATGAGCGACAACAAGAAGATGGCCGCCGCCATGCGCGAAGCCCACGACGTCTGCGACGAGGCGGACGACGTTGCGACCGCGAGCCTGCTCGAGGAATACATCGACGCCACCGAGCTGCGCACCTGGTTCCTGTTCGAGACGATCCAGGGCGCCGATCAGTCCGGCCACTGACCGGACATCGCGCATCGAAACTGGCGCAGGTGATGGAAGGCGGCCCCCGGGCCGCCTTTTTCGCGTGCCGCCCGGCCCGTGCTAAGGGTGCCGCATGCGCCGCCGCTTCCACACCCTCGACGTCTTCACCGACACGCCGCTCCACGGCAACCCGCTCGCCGTGGTCCATGACGCGGACGGGCTCGACGCCCACCGCATGCAGGCCGTGGCGCGCGAATTCAACCTGTCCGAAACCGTGTTCGTGCTGGAGCCGCGCGACCCCGTGAATTCGGCGCGCATCCGCATCTTCACCCCGGATCGCGAGCTGCCCTTCGCGGGCCACCCCACGGTCGGCGCCGCGGTGCTGCTGGCCGAGCTGCGGGGGCCCGAGATCGTGGCGCGGCAGGACCTCGGCATCGTGCTCGAGCAGCAGATCGGCCTCGTCCATTGCACCGCACGGCGCGCCAAGGGCCGGTCGCGCGCCAGCTTCACCCTGCCCCGCCTGCCGGACGGCTGCGGCGTCCCCCCGTCCGACGCGGCGCTGGCCGCGGCGCTCGGCCTCGACGCGGCCGAGATCGGCTTCGATCGGCACCGCCCCGCCGGCTTCTCGGCCGGCGTGCCCTTCACCCTCGTGCCGCTCCGCTCCCCCGCCGCCGTCGACCGGATCGCGCCCGATGCCGCGCGCTGGCCGCACGACCTCAGGGTCTACGCCTATGCCCGCGACGGGGCCGGATTCCACGCCCGCATGTTCACGGCCCGCTCGGGCATCGTCGAGGACCCCGCGACCGGCTCCGCCGCCGCCGCCTTCGCGGGCGCGCTGATGCGCTTCGACGCGCCGCCGGACGGCGACCACGCCGTGGAGATCCGCCAGGGCGTCGCGATGGGCCGGCCGAGCCTGATCGGGCTTGGGCTCGAGGTCGAGGGCGGCGCGCTGGTGTCCGCCTCGATCGGCGGCGGCGCCGTGATCCTGTGCGACGGGACGATCGACCTGTGACCGTGGGGGCGCCCGCCGGGCCGCAGGAGATCGTGGAGGTCCACGCCGTCGATTGCCTGTTCGAGCCTCGCCCCTGGCCCTTCGCCGAGGAGCGCGCCGGCGACATCGCCGCCCATTGGGCGGACGCGCTGCGCCGCAAGCCGAAGATGTTCGACGGCCGCGTGCTGCTGATGCACCGCGGCGCGGTCGAGACGAGTCCCGACGGGCGGCGGGTGTTCCGGGGCGCCTACCTCGAGACGAGCTTCAGCGCCTTCCTGTTCTGGCGCGACATCGGCCTGCCGCCGGCCGGGGTGCGCAACGGGTTCGGCATGGCCTGCCTGTCCTCGTCGGACGGCGCCTTCGTCCTCGGCGAGATGGGGCAGCACACCGCCAACGCCGGCGCGGTCTACTTCGCGTCCGGCACCCCCGACCCCGGTGACGTGCGGGACGGGTGCGTCGACATCGAGGGCAGCATCGGGCGCGAACTGCGCGAGGAGACCGGGCTCGAAGCCTCGGCCGTCGCCTTCGACCCCGGCATGACGCTGGTGATGGACGCGTGCCGCGTCGGTTTCATGAAGCGCGTGCGCTCGCGCGAAACCGCCGACGCGCTGGTGGCGCGCATCCACGCCTTCCTGGCGCGGGACCCCGAACCGGAGCTGGCGCGGATGCACGCGATCCGGTCGCTCGGGGAGATCGGGCCGGCCGTGCAGGTGACGGCCGCGGCCTATCTCAGGGCGGTGCTGGGGGGCTGAGCCGCCGACGTCGCGGCGGTCGGAGGCCTGGACCGCTGGCGAACGCGCGACGGAGGTGCATCGGCATGCCCCGTCGCCCGGCGTCAGTAGCCGTGGCGCCGCATCGATTGCGCCACGAGCTTGCGGGCCTGCGCGTCCTGCCCGGCCTCGCACAGGTGGGACGCGCGGTCGATCTCGTTCTGGATCTGGTCGTAGACCGCTTGGTCCATGTGGCCGCCGGTGTTTTCCCGTCCCGCCATGCCCTGCCAGCGGGCGATGGTGCCCGCGCAGCCGTTGCCGTCCGGCACGGTCGCGGGCGCCTCGCCGTCCGGCGGTTCCGCGTCCTGGGCCGGGGCCGGCGACACGGCGGCGAGGGTCAGGCCGAGCCCGAGGGTCGTCCGGAGCGCGAAGGTACGGAAGATCGCCATGGTCGAAGGTCCATTCCGGTCGTTCGCCTTTCCATACCGCCTGGACCGTCCGGCCGGAAGCCCGGCTTCCGCTCCGGCATTAGTTGACAAAATCCATAGACGATAAGATGTTCGCTTCACGAAAGGCGAGCCTCATGTCCCTCCCCCAGATCGTCGGCCTGTCCGGCAGCACGTCCCGGCCTTCGCGCACCACGGCCTTGGTCGAAGCCGTCATCGAACACCTGTCCGACCTCGGGCCCTGCCGGCTGATCGAGCTCGCCGACGAGGCACCCCACCTCGCCGCCGCGCTGTCGCCCGCTGCCCTGTCGGGCCGCGTCGCCGCCACGGTGGCGGCTGTCGAGGCGGCCGACCTCCTCGTGGTCGGCACCCCCGTCTATCGGGGATCCTATCCGGGCCTGTTCAAGCACCTGTTCGACCTCGTCGACCACCGCGCGCTGGTGGGCAAGCCCGTGGTGTTGGCCGCGACGGGCGGCTCCGCCCTCCACGCCCTGATGATCGAGCACCAGCTCCGGCCGCTGTTCGGCTTCTTCAACGCGCTCGCGCTGCCGACGGGCATCTACGCCACCGAAGCCGATTTCGACGGCTACGCCCTGACGGGCGAGCGGGTGCGCGAGCGCGCCGCCCGCGCCGCCGCGGAAGCGCGCGCCCAGCTCGGCCTCCGCTTCCCCGTCCGAATCCCTGCCATCGCCTGAGGAGAAGAGCCATGACGGCGCAGACCCCTTCCACCGGCGGCGCTGCCGTGCGGTTCGCCTATTGGGTGCCCAACGTGTCGGGCGGCCTCGTGATCAGCCGCATCGAGCAGCGCACCGGCTGGGACGTCGCCTACAACCAGGAGCTCGCCCGCATCGCCGAGCGGAGCGGCTTCGACTATGCGCTGAGCCAGATCCGCTTCACCGCCGGCTACGGCGCCGACAACCAGCACGAGCCGATGGCCTTCAGCCAGGCGCTGCTCGCCGCCACCAGCCGGCTGAAGGTCATCGCGGCGCTGCTGCCGGGGCCGTGGAACCCCGCCGTGGCGGCGAAGCAGGTCGCCACGATCAGCCACATCGCGGGAGGGCGCATCGCCGTCAACGTGGTCAGCGGCTGGTTCCGCGGCGAGTTCGCCGCCATCGGCGAGCACTGGCTCGACCACGACGAGCGCTACCGCCGCTCGGAGGAGTTCATCCGCGCCTTGCGCGGCATCTGGTCGGAGGACAGCTTCTCCTTCCGGGGCGATTTCTACCGCTTCGCCGACTACACGATGCGGCCGAAGCCGCTGGGCCCCGCGCCCGAGATCTTCCAGGGCGGCTCGTCGCGCGCCGCCCGCGACATGGCGGCCCGCGTGTCCGACTGGTATTTCACCAACGGCAACACGCCGGAAGGCCTCGCCGCGCAGGCCGACGACCTCCGCGCCCGGGCGGCGGAGCAGGGCCGGAGCGTCCGGGTCGGCATCAACGCCTTCGCGGTGGTGCGCGACACCGAGGCCGAGGCCCGCGCCGTCGTGGACGACATCGTGGCCCAGGCCGACGGCGACGCCGTGCGGGCCTTCGGCCACGAGGCGAAGAACGCCGGCCACGCTTCTCCCGAGGGGAAGGGCAACTGGGCGGACTCCACCTTCGCCGACCTCGTGCAATACAACGACGGCTTCCGCTCGAACCTCATCGGCACGCCGCGGCAGGTGGCCGAACGCATCGTCGCCCTGAAGCGCGCCGGTGCAGACCTGATCCTGCTCGGTTTCCTCCACTTTCAGGAGGAGGTGGAGTATTTCGGTCGGCACGTCATCCCGCTGGTGCGGGAGCTCGAAGCCGCGGCGCCGCTCGCCGTGGCGGCGGAGTAGCCCGGGAGGTCCTGCCATGCCCCACGACGCCGCGCCGCGCCTGGCCGTGCTGGGCGGCGGCCTGACCGGCGCCGCCCTGGCGATCCATGCGCTGCGGGCCGCATCCGGGCCGCTCGCGGTCGAGATCGTCGAGCCGGCGGAGGCCCTGGGCCGCGGCGTCGCCTACGGCACGTCGGACCCGGCCCACCGCATCAACGTGCCCAGCCACCGCATGAGCCTGTTCCCGGACGACCCCGGGCACTTCACGCGCTGGCTGTTCGACCGCGCCGTGCTCCCGGACCCCGCCAGCACCGTGGCGGAGGGCGACCATTACGTGCCGCGCGCGGCGTTCGGCGCCTACGCGGCCGACGCGCTGGCCCGGGCCGTGGCCGAGGCCGCCCCGCGCGCGACGCTGCACCACCACCGCGCCCGCGCGTCCGCGGTGACGCCCTGCGGGCCGGGCTGGCGCGTGGCGTTCGAGGGCGGCGGCGGGTTCGAGGCCGACGCCGTGGCGCTGTGCACCGGCCACCCCGCGCCGGTGACCCCCTGCCCCGTGTCCGAGGCCGCGCTGGCCCATCCCGGCCTCGTCGCCGACCCGTGGCGCGCCGAGGCCTTCGCGCGCGTGGCGCCGGACGCCGCCGTGCTGGTCGTCGGCACCGGCCTGACCATGCTCGACGCCATGGCGACGCTCGACCGGCGGGGGCACCGCGGCCCCGTGCTGGCCGTGTCGCGTCGCGGCCTCCTGCCCCGCCCGCAGGGCGGGTTCCGCGACGGTTTCGATCCCTTCGCTGCCGCCCCCCTGCCCCGCACCGCCGTGGAGCTGCTGCGGATCCTGCGCGACGGCCTCGACCGTCCCGCGCCCGAGCCGGATTCGCGGGGGGTGGGCTGGCAGGAGGTGGCGGACGCGTTCCGATCCCGCCTGGCGCCGCTGTGGTCCGCCCTGCCCCCCTCCGAGCAGCGCCGCGTCGCGCGGCGGCTCCTGCCCTTCTGGGAGGTCCACCGCTTCCGTGCCGCGCCGCAGCCTTTCGCCCTCGTCGAGCGGTGGCGGGCGGAGGGACGGCTCGGCATCGAGCGCGCGGCCCTGGCCGGGCTCGATGTCCGGGACGGGCGCCTCGTCGCCGCCCTGCGCGGGCCCGGGCGCGTCCCGGAAGGCCGGGCCTTCGACGCCGCGGTGATCTGCACCGGGCCGGGCAGCGCGCTGGACGCCGACCCGCTGGTGCGCGACCTCGTCGCGCGCGGCCTCGCCCGGCCGGACGGGATCGCGGTCGGGGTCGCGGTCGACCGCGACAGCCGCATGGTCGACCGCGCCGGCACGGTGCGGGACGGATTGCACGCCTTCGGGCCGCTCACGCGCGGCAGCTTCGGCGAGATGACGGGCGAGCCCGACATCGTCCGCCACATCGCCCGGACCGTGCCGGGGCTGCTCGCCACGCTGGAGCGCGCCCGCGTCGCCGCCTAGGCGGACGACCGTGGGCGGGTCCGCTTCTCCTCGGACGAGCCGCGGCCTGGCGGCGTCTGCCTTCCCCCCACCCTGAGCCTGTCGAGGGACGACATGGGTCTCGATAAACCTGCTCAGGATGAGCAAGGGTGAGAACAGGGTGCCGTCGGCCGGCCAGGGAAGACCAAGCGGATGGCCTGGGCCAGTTCGTGCGATCCTGCCCAGGCGCAGCGGTCGGTCGCCCTCGACCTCTTCACCCCGTCCGGGCGGCCCGCCGTCCGTCGATGCTGGCCCGGTTCAGCGCCGCCAGCGCGTCCGGCTCGGCCGCCAGCCTTTCCGCCACCGCCACCGCGGCGGCGAGTTGGGCGTCGCTCATATGCCGCACCGCCGGCGCCCGCACCGTCGCGGTCCAGGGCGCCCCGAGGGCCGCGTCGAGGCAGACGCGCATGAAGCAGTGGTCGAGACGGATGGGCCAGCCCCGCGCCGCCGCCAGGCCGGGCAGCACGGTCCGGGTCAGCTCCAGCCAGCGCGACACGAGTGCGGCGCGGCCGTCCCCCTCCTCCGGGAAGAGGCCGCCCCGTTTCACGTGACACATCCCGTCTCGCTCCGTGGCCGGGCCCGACGCCGAGCACCGGCGCGCTGTGGGTCGACCATCCCGCCGGGAGCGGGTCGACGCGCCCGGCCGCCCTCGATGGCACGGCGGCGCGGCGCCCGGGCCGTGACGGCCATCGGCACTGCGACCAGCTCCGCCCCCGATCTCGCCCCGCCCACCCGCGTCTCCCCGCCCTCGGATGGAGCCGGCATAGCACGGGGTGCGGATTGGAGCTCTGGCCTCGCGGGCCATGAGGGAGGACGCGTCGCCCTCGGCCGCATCCACGACGGCGAACGGCGTCCAAACGTGGTCCGAAGCCTTGTTTAAGCTCGCCTACATAAGGAGCCCGCTTATTAAAGAGGATAGCCTTTCGCTTTAATAAGGGGGCTTATGGGTTGCCACGGCGGATTTTGGAGCCTCCGACATGACCAGAACGGGCCGATTTGTCACCACGGCCGTCGCTGGCGAGATCGCACGCGCCTTCATTCCCCCTTCTCTCCCCCCGACGCCGTCCATCGACGTGATCGGGTTGCTCACGCGTCTGAGCGTGGCCGAACGCGCATTGGGACGGCTCGACGGAATCACGGTGCTGCTGCCCAGCCAGGAACTGTTTCTCTACATGTACGTCCGCAAGGAGGCCGTGCTGTCCTCCCAGATCGAGGGCACGCAGTCCACGCTGTCCGACCTGTTGCGCTACGAGACAGAGGCGCAGGTGGGACAGCCGATCGACGACATCCGCGAGGTTTCCAATTACGTCGATGCAATGATGTTCGGCCTCGAAAGGCTTCGAGGCGACCCGGCTTTCCCCCTGTCCCTGCGGCTGATCCGGGACATGCACGCGCACCTCCTGGAAAGCGGCAGGGGGGAAAGCAAGGCCCCTGGAGAGTTCCGGCGTGTGCAGAACTGGATCGGCGGGACCCGGCCCGGGAACGCCCTCTTCGTTCCGCCGCCGGTGCCCGCCATGATGGAGTGCCTGAACGATCTCGAACTCTTCCTGCACGAGGAAAGCTCCGGGCTGCCGCCGCTCATCAAGGCGGGGCTCATCCACGTCCAGTTCGAGACGATCCATCCCTTCCTCGACGGCAATGGGCGTATCGGTCGTTTGCTGGTCACCCTGTATCTTTGCGACAAGGATGTCATCCGGAAGCCGCTGCTTTATCTCAGCCTTTTTTTGAAGGCGCGTCGATCGGAGTATTATCGCTTGCTGCAGGAGGTGCGGGAACGGGGAGCTTGGGAAGCCTGGCTGGAATTCTTCCTCGACGGCGTCGCCGAGACGGCCAACCAAGCATTCGATGCAGCGGGTCGCATGGTTGCGCTGTTCCGGCACGACCGCGAGACGATCAGCGAAGACAGCGATCGCGCCGGCTCGGCCTTGCGCGTCCATGACTTGCTTCAACAAAACCCTTTCGCGACGGCGGCTTCGCTGGTGAAGCAGACCGGGCTCACGACGCCCACCGTCAACGCGGCCCTGTCCGAGCTGGAACGCCTCGGCATCGTCGAGGAGGTCACGGGTCGGCGGCGCGGCAGGGTCTTCGCCTACCGTAGATATCTGGCGATCCTGAACGAGGGGACGGACCCGATCGCGGCGGACTGAACGCGCTCCGGTCCGTCCCCTCCCCCAGGCGTCAGCCCTGCGGGAAGCCTTCCAGCACCAGCTTGCCCTTGGCGCGGCCGCCCTCGATCAGGGCATGGGCGCGCTTCAGCGTGGCGGCGTCGATCGGGCCCAGCGTGTCGGACAGGGTGCTCCGGATCTCGCCGGCGTCGACGAGCCGCGACACCTCGTCGAGCAGCGCGCCCTGCTGCCCGAGGTCGGCCGTGCCGAACAGCGAGCGCGTGAACATCAACTCCCAGTGGAGCGACAGGCTCTTGAGCTTGAGCGGCATCACGTCGAGCGTGTCGGGGTCGTCGATCACGGCGATGCGGCCCTGGGGGGCGATCAGCGCCACGACCTCCGACAGGTGGTCGGCCGTGTTGGTGGTGACGAAGACGAAGCCCGGGGCGCCGATGCCCAGCGCCTCGACCTCAGCGGCCAGCGGCTTCGCGTGGTCGACCACGTGGTGGGCGCCGAGGTCGCGCGCCCAGGCCTGCGTTTCGGGGCGCGACGCCGTGGCGATCACGGTGAGGTCCGTGAGACGGCGCACGAGCTGGATCGCGATGGACCCCACGCCCCCGGCCCCGCCCACGATCAGGACCGCGGGGGCGGCGCCGGGCACGGGCCGGCGCAGGTCGAGGCGGTCGAACAGCGTTTCCCAGGCCGTGATGGCCGTGAGCGGCAGGGCCGCCGCGGCGGCGAAGCCGAGCGAGGCCGGCTTGCGGCCGACGATGCGCTCGTCGACGAGGTGAAACTCGGCGTTGGTGCCGGGTCGCATGAGGTCGCCGGCGTAATAGACCGCGTCCCCGACCGCGAAGCGGGACGCGGCCGGGCCGGTCTCCACCACGGTGCCGGCCGCGTCCCAGCCGAGCACGCGCTCGCCCTCGATCGGCGCCAGCCCGCGCCGCACCTTCGTGTCGACCGGGTTCACCGACACGGCTTCGACCTTCACCAGGATGTCGTGGCCGGTCGGCACCGGCCGCGGCAGGTCGAGGTCGACCAGGGCCTCGGGATCGGTGATGGGCAGGAACCTGCGAAGGCCGACGGCGCGCATGGGGGACTCCAACGATGGGATGGCTTGTCCCGGCCTAGACTGGTCGCCATGATCCCGGCGCGCAAGAACGCACATTCCCGGCACATACTGCTGAAAAGGATACCATGGCCCGCATCAGGCACCCCCGCCCCGACGGTTCGCCGGGCTGCGCCGTGGAAGCGACGCTCGGCCTCACCGACGGCAAGTGGAAGGGGGTGGTGCTGTTCCACCTGCTGGGCGGCACGCTGCGCTTCAACGAGATCCGCCGCCGGGTGCCCAGCGTCACGCCGCGCATGCTGACGAACCAGCTCCGCGAGATGGAGGCGGACGGGCTCATCGGCCGCCGGGTCTACGCCGAGGTGCCCCCGAAGGTCGAATACAGCCTCACGGATCGGGGCCGCAGCCTCGCCCCGGTGCTGTCCGCCCTCAAGGCCTGGGCCGACGCCAACGTGGCGGGTTTCGGCGGAAGCTCCGCCGCGGCGTGAGCGGCGGCATGCCGCCCGGGCGGCGCCGTTAACCACGACGCGACGATCGTGTTTCACGAAGCGTTAACCCATGCGCAGCTCCGGACCTCATCCCGCTGCCCGGCCCCGCGACGTTTCGGGGCGCGGGCGCCCAGCGAGCGCACGACAGCCTTGGCCCTTCCCGACCCGACCGACGCGGTCGTTTCCATCTCCTGGCAGGAGGTGTCCGGCGGCACGATCACCACCGAGCAGGGCTCGGGCGTGCTGATCGCGCCCGACGAGGTGTTGACCGCCGCCCACCTGGTCTACGACGCCGCCGGCCGCGCCGTGGCGGACGCGGTGGCGACGTCGGACGCCGGGGGACGGCCGCTCCGCGCCGCCGAAGCCTCCGTCCATGCCATGCCGCTCGCGGATTGGACGCGGGTGGCGAGCGCAGCCGGGGATTTCGCGGTGATCCACCTCGCCACCCCCCTCGCCGGCCTGCCCACCATGGCGCTGGGCTCCGGCTTCGCCGGCGGCGCCGTGACGGTGACGGGCTATCCGGCCGCGACCGGGGGCGCGCGGGACAGCCTCGCCGAGGTCCTGGCCCCCGTCGCGGGGTCCTCCGGCATCCTGCAGGGCACGCCGCTGGGCGCGCCGGGCGACCCGCGCGGCGCCAGCGGCGGCCCGGCCTGGCAGGCGGTGGACGGCGTCGCGACCGTCGTGGGCCTGACCTCCTCGGCCAACGGGTCGATGGGCTTCTTCGTCGGCCTCACGGCGGCCGACGTGGCCGAGATCGACGCCTGGACGGCGGCCGACCACGCCGCCGCGGCACCGGTCGTCGTCGTGCCCGCGGCGGCGCCGGTGGCGGCCGAGCCCCAGCCTGCAGGGGCGTCGCCGGCCATCGCCGCCCTGGCGGCGGCGGCGGCCGGCCTCCCCGCCGTCACGTCGCGCCCCGCGCTCGACGCCGCGATGTCGCGCGTCGTGTCGCTGCTCGCCCGCGACGCCGCCGCGCTCGGCGCCGGGGCGGGTTTCGACGACGTGGCCGCCGACGCCCTGTCGGTGCTCGGCGACAACGGCCGCCACCGCAACCTCGCGGCCGCGCTTCTGGAAGGGGTGATGTGGGGCCATGCCGGCGGCGACGTCGCGGGTTCGGTCGGCGCCGTCGCGGCGGTGGATTCCGGCGTGCTGTCCTACGCGGCTTCCGAGCGCGGCGTCCACGCCGGGGCCCGCGCCGGGGCGCTGCTGCTCGCATCCGGTTTCTGAGGCGCACCCTCCACCCCCGACCGCATGCCGCGGCCCGCGCCTTTGCGGTCCGCCTCCCGAGCCGCTATCTCCGACGGTGAAGCCGCGCCGGGCGCGACGCCCCGCCATCCCGTTCGGAGCCCAGAGTGGACGCGCACGTCACCACGCTCGATCGCCCGTCCCACCCCGGCCGGGCCGACCAGGCCGCGGCCCTGCGCGCCGCGCTGCGCCACGAAGGGTTCTCGGGCGACGTCGAGGACGGGATCGGGCCGCGGCTCGTGGCCGCCACCGACAACAGCATCTACCAGGTCATGCCCGTGGCGGTGCTCCACCCCCGCGAGGGCGCCGACGTCGCTGCCGCGGTGCGGGCCGCCCGCGCCGTGCCCGACCTCGCGCTGTCGCCGCGCGGCGGCGGCACTGGCACCAACGGCCAATCGCTGACCCGGGGCGCGATCCTCGACCTGTCGCGCCACATGAACCGCATCCTCGCGCTCGACCTCGACGCCCGCACCGTCACGGTCGAGCCTGGGGTGGTGCTGGACCAGCTCAACGCGGTCCTGCGCCCGCACGGCTTCTTCTTCCCGCCCGCCGTGTCGACCGCGACGCGCGCCACGATCGGCGGCATGATCGCCACCGATGCGTCGGGGAAGGGCTCGCGCCGCTACGGCCGCACCTCGGACCACGTCCTGTCGCTCGACGTCGTCCTGTCGGACGGCTCCGACTTCACGGTCCGCCCGCTGACCCGGCCCGAGCTCGACGCCGCCGTCGCTCGCGGCGGCATCGCCGGCGACGTCCACGCCGAGGTGCTGCGGATCGTCACCGAACATGCCGACCTGATCGCCGACACCTTTCCGGCGATGAACCGGGGCCTGACCGGCTACAACCTCCAGGGCGTGACGCGGCCGGACGGCACCTACGACCTCGTGCGTCTGCTCGCGGGGTCTGAGGGCACGCTGGCCTTCACCCGCGCGGCGACGCTGCGCCTGACGCCGCTGCCGAAGCATCGCATCCTGATGGTGGCGCGCTACGCGTCCTTCGACGCCGCCCTGCGGGACGTGCGGCACCTGCTCGCCGCCGACCCGTTGGCGATCGAGATCCTCGACGACAAGACGCTGGAGCTGGCGAGCCGCGACGTCATCTGGTCCGGCCTCGAATCCGTGCTGGGCGGGCCCGCCGCGGCGGCGGTGCGCGGCCTCAACGTGATCGAATTCGCCGGCGACGACCGCGACGCGCTCGGCCGGGACGCGGAGCGCTGCGCCGACCTGCTCGGCCGTTCCCCCCACCCCGCCATGGACTGGGTGCGGGTCGACGACCCGGCGGCGATCGCGCAGGTGTGGACCCTGCGCGAGAAGGCCGTGGGGCTGATGGGGCGGCTCGGCGAGATGGAGGGCTCGCGCCGCCAGGGCACCGCCTTCGTCGAGGACACGGCCGTGCCGCCCGAGCGGCTCGCCGACTACGTGGCCGAGTTCCGCGCCCTGCTCGACCGCCACGGCCTCGCCTACGGCATGTACGGCCACGCCGACGTCGGCTGCCTCCACGTCCGCCCCTCGCTCGACCTGGCGGACCCGGCCGAGGAAGCGATGATCCGCGCCGTGTCCGACGAGGTCGCCGCGCTGGTGAAGCGCCACGGCGGGCTGATCTGGGGGGAACACGGGCGCGGCTACCGGGGCGAGTTCTCGCCGCTCTTCTTCGGCCCCGTGCTCTACGGCGAGCTGTGCCGCATCAAGCGCGCCTTCGATCCCGAGAACCTGTTCAACCCCGGCAAGCTGGCCTCGCCCGACCTCGGCGGCGCCATCGACCGCATCGACGCCGTGCCGGTGCGCGGCAGCTTCGACCGGCTGATCGACAAGGGCGAGCGCCGCGGGATGGGGCGCGCCGTGAGCTGCAACGGCAACGCCGCGTGCCATTCCTGGGACGACTTCGACGCCATGTGCCCGTCCTACCACGCGACGCGCGACCGCGTGCAGTCGCCGAAGGGCCGGGCCACGCTGCTGCGCGCCTGGATGCGCCTGCGCTCGGAGCAGGCGCGGGGTCTGCCCGTCGCGGCCGAGCTCGCCGCCGTGGAATCCGCCACCAAGGCGTCGATGGACACCTGCCTGTCGTGCAAGAGCTGCGCGAGCCTGTGCCCCGTCAAGGTCGACATCCCGTCGATGCGGGCGCGCTTCCTCGCCACCTACCACACGGCGCACCCGCGCCCGCTCCGCGATCGCCTGCTGCGCCGCCTCGAGGCCGGACTGGCCCTGGTGCGCCGCGCCCCCAGCCTCGCCGGCGCCGTGATGGGCTCGGCGCCGGCCGCGTGGCTGCTGCGGAACCGCTTCGGCCTCGTCGACCTGCCGCATCCTGCCCCGACGCGCTGGAAGCCGCGCGTCGGCGGCGGTGGCCCGCACGTCGTGCTGCTGCGCGACAGTTTCCTGTCCACCTTCGACGGCGCCGTGATCGACGCGGCGGGGCGGCTGCTGGAAAGGCTCGGCTACCGCGTGACGCTGTCCGCCATCCGCCCCAACGGCAAAGCGCTGCAGGTGCTGGGGCTGGAGACGGCTTTTGGGAAGGTGGCGCGCCGCGCCGTCGCCGAGCGGGCGAAGCTCGCCGCGGCCGGCGTACCGCTCGTCAGCCTCGACGCCGCGACCGGTCTGCTGCACGACAACGAATATAAGGAATATGCGGAATATTCCGCGAATCCACCCCTCGCTCCGGTGGTGTCGATCGAGCGTTTCCTCGCCGACGAGGTGGCGGCCGGCCGCATCGCGCCGCGTGGAAGCGGGGCTGGACCGACGCTCGACATCCTGCTCCACTGCACCGAGAAGACCGCGCAGCCCGAAACGGCGGCGCGCTGGGGGCGGGTGATGGCGCATCTCGGGCTCGACGTGCGGTTTCCGAAGGTCGGCTGCTGCGGCATGGCCGGGCTCTTCGGCCATCAAGCCGAGCAGGCGGAGCTGTCCCGCCGGATCTTCGACATCGGCTGGCGGCCGCGCCTGGGCGACGACCCGTCCCGCACGCTCGCGACGGGCTTTTCCTGCCGCTGCCAAACGGAGCGCTTCGCAGGGCACAGGCCGCGCCACCCCGTCGAGGCCGTCCTGGCCCATCTCGAAGCCGCCGGATGAAGGGCGACCCCCGCAGCCACGGGCTGTGGGAACGCTCGGCACCCGCGGGGCCGGCGACGGTGCCGCTCGCCGGCGACGTCGAGGCGGACGTGGCGATCGTGGGCGGGGGCTATACGGGGCTGTCGGCCGCCCTGCATCTGGCGGAAGGCGGCGCCTCGGTGGCGCTGCTCGAAGGCGACGAGATCGGCTTCGGCGGCTCGGGGCGCAACGTCGGCCTCGTCAATGCCGGGCTGTGGATCATGCCCGAGGCGGTGCCGGGCCTGCTGGGCGCACCCCATGGCGAGCGGCTGCTGGCCGAACTCGGCGACGCGCCGGGGCTCGTCTTCGACATCGTCGCGCGCCACGCCATCGCCTGCGAGGCGACCCGCGCCGGCACGCTCCACTGCGCCGTGGGCCCGCGCGGCCTCGGCGAGGTGAGCGAGCGGGCGCGGCAGTGGCGGGCGCGGGGGGCGCCGGTCGAGCTGCTCGACGCTCGCGGGACGGCGAGCGCCGTCGGCACGGCGGCCTATGCGGGCGCGCTGCTCGACCGGCGCGCCGGCACGGTCCAGCCGCTCGCCTACGCGCGCGGCCTGGCCGGCGCGGCCCTGCGGGCGGGGGCCCGCATCTTCACGGGGAGCCCCGTCGGGACGGCCGAGGACGAGGGGGCGGGCTGGCGGCTGCACACGGCCGGCGGCAGCGTGCGGGCACCGAAGGTCATCGTCGCCACCAACGCCTACACGGGCGGGCCGGGCTCGGCCGCGAGCCCCTGGCCCGCCGTGCGGGCCGAGCTGGTCCACCTCCCCTATTTCAACCTCGCCACGCCGCCGCTGTCGGCGAACCTCGCGGGCTCGATCCTGCCCGGACGTCAAGGCGTCTGGGACACGCGGGAGGTGCTGAGCTCCTTCCGCTTCGACGCCGCGGGGCGTCTCGTCTTCGGCAGCGTCGGCGCGCTCCGCGGCACCGGCCGCGCCGTGCACCGCGCCTGGGGGCGACGGGCGCTGGCGAAACTCTTCCCGCAGCTCGCCGGGATCGATTTCGAGCACGAATGGTTCGGCGCCATCGGCATGACGGTCGACGCCGTGCCGCGCTTCCACCGGCTCGGCCGCGGCGTCGTTGGCTTCAGCGGCTACAACGGCCGCGGCATCGCGCCCGGCACCGCCTTCGGGCGCTGCCTCGCCCGGCTCATGCTGGGCGAGATCGGCGAGGCCGACCTGCCCCTGCCGGCGACCGACCCGGCGCCGGTGCGGTTCCGCGCCGCCCGGGAAGCCTGGTACGAGGCCGGCGCGCAGGTCGTGCACGGGGTGGGCGCCCGGACGTGACGCGGTGGTGGAGCGGACAGTTCCCCCCCGCAGCCCTGCCGGACGAGACCGCCCGACCGTGCCGGCGATCGAGCACGGTTTGCCCCGTCATCGTCGGCCCAATGCATTCGTTCGATCGTCTCGGGCGGATATGCTCCCGCCAGTCCTGCCGTTTGCGGCGGGTGAGCCGCTCCATCGCGATGGCAAGTGTGTTGACGGTTCCACGGTCGGTTGGTCATCATGCGTCGCGTCGACCTTTCTCGGGGTGGGCGGCGTGAAGCGGGTCGCGGTTTTGGCAGACGTCCACGGCAACTTGCACGCGCTCGAGGCCGTGCTGGCGGAGCCGGACGTCGCTTCGGCCGATCTGATCGTGTTCAATGGTGACCTCGCCGATGGCCCGTTTCCCCGCGAAACGATGGAACGCATCGAAGCACTCGGCCCGAAGGGCGTTTGGCTGCGCGGCAACGGCGACCGCTGGATCGTCGAAGCGCGCGCCGGCCGCTTCCGCCATCCCGATCCGTCCACCGATGCCCTGATCCATTGGGCGGCCGGCCGTCTCTCGGAAGCTCAGGTCGCTCGTTTGGCCGCTCTCCCGATGAGAACGACCGTCGACATCGAGAACGGTCGGGTTGCGCTCTGCCATGCGACGGCCCGGAGTGACAACGAGATGTTGCTCGTCGACAGCACGATCGGACAGGCCCGTGCGGCTTTCCAGGGTATCGACGCGGGTCTCGTCGTGGTGGGCCACTCCCATATGCCCTTCGACCGCCTGTTTGACCGCAGGCGAGTCGTGAATGCGGGGTCGGTCGGCCTGCCCTACGGCCATTCCGGTGCTTCCTGGGCGCTGCTCGGCCCCGATCCTGTGCTGCGGCGCACCTCATATGACGCGCGGGCCGCCGCCGATGCGATCGTCGCGAGTGGCATGCCCGGCGCCCTCGATTTTGCCGAGACTTGCATCCTGACGGTGGAAAGCGATGCGGCGGCGCTGGACGCGTTTCGAACCACCCTGGAGCGCCAGCAACGAGACGCCGATTTCGGCTGATCCATGCTGCGGCGCGGGGTTTCGGTCCGGATACAGGTCAGTCGGGCCGAGGCGGTGCCGAGGCGCGACAGGACAGATCCACGCTGCGCAGTGCGTCGGTGCCCCCATCCGAGATCCAGTCGGGGTATAGAGGCTGGCGAACTTGACCGGAAAGCCCCGCCATGACCGCCATCGCCGCCGAAGCCCGCCGCATCCTCGCCGACCTCGGCGTGCCCGAAACCCGCTTCGCCGGCGGCACGCTCCCGGTGCGCTCGCCCATCACCGGGGAAGCGATCGGCGCCGTCGCCGAAGCGTCGGCGGACGACGTGCCCGACGCGGTCGGCCGCGCCCAGGCGGCGTTCCTTCGCTGGCGGCTGGTGCCGGCGCCGCGGCGCGGCGAGCTGGTGCGGCTGCTCGGCGAGGAGCTGCGCGCCGCCAAGGGCGCGCTCGGCCGCCTCGTCACGCTGGAGGTCGGCAAGGTGGTGTCGGAGGGCCTGGGCGAGGTCCAGGAGATGATCGACATCTGCGACTTCGCGGTCGGCCTGTCGCGCCAGATCGGCGGCCTCGTGCTGCCGTCCGAGCGGCCCGACCACAGGCTGGCCGAGCAATGGCACCCCGCGGGCGTCGTCGGCATCATCTCCGCCTTCAACTTCCCCGTCGCGGTGTGGTCGTGGAACGCCGCCCTGGCGCTGGTCTGCGGCGACGCGGTCGTGTGGAAGCCGTCCGAGAAGGCGCCCCTCACCGCGCTGGCGGTCGACGCCCTCTACCGGAGGGCCGCCGCGCGCTTCGGGGCCGACGCGCCGGACGGGCTCGCGACGGTGCTGGTCGGCGGTCGCGCGGTCGGCGAAGCGCTGGTCGACGATCCGCGCGTGCCGGTGGTGTCGGCCACGGGCTCGACCCGCATGGGGCGCGCGGTCGGCGAGCGCCTGGCGCGCCGCTTCGGCAAGGCCATCCTGGAACTCGGCGGCAACAACGCGTCGATCGTCACGCCGTCGGCCGACCTCGACCTGACCCTGCGCGCCGTGGCCTTCGCCGCCATGGGCACGGCCGGCCAGCGCTGCACCACCCTGCGTCGCCTCATCGTCCACGCCGACGTCTACGACGCGCTGGTGCCGCGGCTCGCCGGCGTGTACCGCGCCATCACCGTCGGCAGCCCCGTCGCGGGCGACGCGCTGGTGGGCCCCCTGATCGACGGCGACGCCTTCGCCGCCATGGAGGCGGCGCTCGCCGCCGCGCGGGCGGCGGGCGGCACGGTGCACGGCGGCGGGCGCGTGGAGGTGGAGGGCGAGGGCGCGTTCTACGCCCGGCCGGCGCTGGTCGAGATGCCGGGCCAGGTCGGGCCCGTGATGGAGGAAACCTTCGCGCCGATCCTCTACGTGCTGCGCTACCGCGACCTCGACGAGGCCATCGCGCTGCAGAACGGCGTGCCTCAGGGGCTGTCGTCGTCGATCTTCGGCAGCGACCTGCGCGAGGTCGAACGGTACCTGTCCGTCCAGGGCTCGGACTGCGGCATCGCCAACGTCAACATGGGGCCCTCGGGCGCCGAGATCGGCGGCGCCTTCGGGGGCGAGAAGGACACGGGCGGCGGCCGCGAGTCCGGCTCCGACGCCTGGAAGGGCTACATGCGGCGGCAAACCAACGCGATCAACTACGGGCGGTCCCTGCCGCTGGCGCAGGGCGTGCGGTTCGAGGTGTGAAGCCCCCCGGTCGAAGGCTCTGGCCGACGGCCGGCGCCAACGCGGCCCGCCGCCCGTGCGGCGCGTCGCCGCTCAGGCCGCGTCCCCCGAGCGGAACGGCGTGAAGCGGCGCACCCAGCCGCCGAGGCGGCCGCTGTCCCGCTCCACCCGCACCTGCGTGTCGGCGACCGCCTGGGCGATCTCGGCCACCTCGTCCATCACGGCCAGGAGCGCGTGCTCGACCGCGTCGAGGCTCGCGTAGACGTCGCCCGTCACCCTGGCCTCCGCGATGGTTCGGGCGATGTCCTCCAGGCGCCCCCGCACGCGCAGGGCGCTGAACATCTCGCTATCCACCATCCGTGAGCTTCTCCGTCGCCGCGGGCATGGCTTGAAGCCCGCGCATCGCCCCGGTTCCGGGGCGCGCGAGAGTGCTTATCCTAAGACAACGGCGGGGTGACGGCACCATCAGAAATCGGGGCGGCAAATCCGATGCGGGCCGTCGAAGTCCCTCACGGTCCGGCAATGGCGGTGGCGGTGCCGCGGCGGGGGCGGGCCGTCGAAATCCTCGCCGTAGCGGGGTGGCGGACGGTGGCCATAGCCGTAGCCGTCGTCGTAGGGGAGCGGCGGCGGGCGGTGGCCATAGCCGCCGTCGTAGGGCGGTGGCGGCGGGCGATGGCCGTAGCCGTCCTCGTAGGGCGGCGGGGGCGGCGGATAACCATCGCCGTAATAAGGCTGGGCCTGTGCGGCGGCGGACCCGAGCATGAGCAGCGCGCATCCTGCGATGACGGCTCGCATGGGAGTTCTCCTGTGGTGGTACGGGCCCATCCTAGCGCGTGTGAAGATGAACCACGACCGACGCCGGCGTTCCGGTGCCGTTCAGGCCACGCCGGCCGAGACGGGGGCGGTCGCGGGCCCCTACGATGCCGGCCTCCCCGGAGCGTCCTTCCATGATCACCGTCTACCACCTCGCCACCTCCCGCTCGGAGCGCATCGTGTGGCTCCTCGAAGAGCTCGGACTGCCCTACGGGATCGAGCGGTTCGACCGCCGGCCGGATCGCTTCGCCCCCGACGAGCTGAAGGGGGTGTCGCCGACCGGCAAGGCGCCGGCGCTGCGCGACGGCGACGTGGTGCTGGCGGAATCGGGCGCCATCGTGAGCTACGTCCTGGCGCGGCACGGCGGCGGCGGGCTGCTGCCGGCGCCCGCCGACGCCGACTTCCCCGCGTATCAGTTCTGGCTGCACCATGCGGAGGGGTCGCTCGGCGCCCAGCTGATGCGCGAGATGACGATCGACCGCCTGAACCCCGACGCCGACGCCCATCCCGGCATGGCGCGGGTGCGCCGGACGACGCGCGACGCGCTCGCCCTCGTGGAGGACACGCTCGGGCGCACGCCCTACATCGCGGGCGAGCGGTTCACCGGGGCCGACATCATGATGCCCTTCTGGTTCACCACGGCGCTGCGGTTCCGCCCGCTCGATCTCGCGCCCTACCCGGGCATCCGCGCCTATCTCGACCGCATCGCCGACCGCCCGGCCTATCGCCGCGCGATGCAGGTCGCGGGGCCGGACGTCACCGGGTGAGGCGCTTGCTCATTTGGACGACCGTGCGGCCGTCGGGCTTCTGTTCCGTCCGGTCGACGCCGTAGCCCAGCGCCGCGTAGAGGCGGATGTTCGTCCCCATCAGAGCGTTGGTGTAGAGCCTGATCTCGTTCAGGCCCTGCCCCGCCGCCAGCGCTTCGGCGTGGGCCATGAGGCGGCGGCCGAGGCCGCGCCCCTGGAGGTCGGGGTCGACGGCGACGTTCTCGACGAGGAGGTGCCCTTCGGCCGGCACCGTCTGGATCAACCCGGCCCAGACGCCGTCGACCGTCAGCAGGTCGATCCTGTGATGCCGCAGCGCGGCATCGTAGTCGGCCGTCATCGGCTTCGGCTCGCGGCCGAGCACCGGCACCCAGCGCGCGTAGGCGCGCCGGGTGAAGTCGCGGACGGCGGAAGCTTCCGCCGTCGTCGCGCGCCGGAACGCGGTCCCGTCGCTCAGCGCCGGATCTCGACCGGACCCTTCATGCCCGGCCAATCGGAATAGCCGTGGAAATCGCCGCCGTACCAGGTCGCCTTGGGGGCCTCGGCCAGGGGGCCGTCCTCGGTCAGGCGGTACACGAGGTCGGGGTTGGCGATGTAGGGCCGGCCGAAGGAGAAGAGGTCGGCCCGACCCTCCTTCAGTTCCGCCTCGCACAGCTCCAGCGTCAGCTGGTTGTTGGCCATGTAGGCGCCCGAGAAGCGGCGGCGCAGGTCGGCGAAGTCGACCCCCTCCGGCACGTCGCGGGTCTGCTGGGTGACGCCCTCGATCGTGTGGATGTAGAGCAGCCCGAGCTTCGACAGCGCGTCCACGTAGGCGCCGTAGGTGTCGTGGGTCGTCGAGTCGAGCGGCGTGTTGCCCGGCTGGGTCGTGGCGGGCGACAGGCGGATGCCGACGCGGTTCGGCCCGCCCCAGGCGTCGATGGCGGCGCGCACGGCGTCCAGCGGGAAGCGCAGGCGGTTCTCGATCGACCCGCCGTAGCGGTCGGTGCGCTTGTTGGTGGAGTCGCGCACGAACTGTTCGAGCAGGTAGTTGTTGGCCGAATGCACCTCGACCCCGTCGAAGCCGGCGCGCTTGGCGTTGGCGGCGGCGCGGCGGTAGTCCTCGACGATGCCGGGGATCTCGTCCGTTTCCAGCGCGCGGGGCGTGACGTGGTCCTGCATGCCCTTCTCGGTGAAGGCTTGGCCTTCGGGCCGGATCGCCGAAGCCGACACGGGGAGCGCGCCGTTCGGCTGCACGTCCGGGTGGGAGATGCGGCCCGTGTGCCACAGCTGCATGACGATGCGTCCGTCGTTGCGGTGCACCGCTTCGGTGACCTTCGACCAGGCGTCCACCTGGGCGTCGGACCAGATGCCGGGCGTGTAGGCGTAGCCCACGCCCTGGGGCGAGATGTTGGTGGCTTCCGTGACGATGAGGCCCGCGTTGGCGCGCTGGGCGTAATAATCGGCCGCGTAGGCGGGCGGCACGCCCTCGGTCGAGGAGCGGCTGCGGGTGAGCGGCGCCATGACGACGCGGTTCTTCAGCTTCAGGTCGCCGAGGGTGAAGGGCTGCAGGACGGGGCTGGCGGAATGGCTCAAGGGTGCGGTCTCGCGAAGGATGCGGCGCCATGTGCGCCGGGTGTCGCGAAGCAAACGCGGGAGTTCAGTTCCGGTTCGGGGGGGCCGGCCCGGTTCCAAACGGGCGAGCCCCTCGGAAACCGCGTCACCCCAGCCAGTCCGCCACGGCCTTCCGCAGGAAATCCCGCGCCGGGGCGTCGCCGACGGGGTTGCCGGCGCGGTGGCCCCAGATCGACGGGATGGGACGGAGCTCGGCGTGGCGCAGGTGCGCGACCTCGTCGGCGTTGTCGGCCACCGGGAAATACAGGTCCGTGCGCGACGGCAGCAGCAGCACGCGCGCCCGGATGGCGCCGAGCGCCGCCACGAGGTCGCCGCCGTGGGGCGGGCCGGCGGCGATGTCCGAATGGAGCCAGGTCGCCGCCTGGGCGTAGAGGTCCTCGGCCCGCCGCCGCGTGAAGCCCGGCGACCAGTGCCGGTCGAGGAAGTCGTCGAGCGACGCCGCGTCGGTGGACGCGTAGTGGAGGCCCGCCCGGTACCAGTCCTGGCTCATCGCCCAGGCGGCGTAGATCCGCGCGAAGGCGCGCATCGCCCCCGCGGGCTGCGCCGAGAAGCGCCCGCCGCCCGTGTGCTCGGGCGCGGCTTCCAGCGTCGCCATCAGCGACAGGAGGAACACCTTGTTGTGTTCCGCCGTGCGGGCGCTGCCGCAGACCACGATCGCGCGCTCGACCGCTTCGGGGAACAGCGCCGCCCAATGGTAGCTCTGCTGCGCCCCCATGGAGAAGCCGTAGGCGCAGGCGAGCCGGTCGATGCCGAAATGCTCGACTAGGAGGCGCCGCTGCGCCCGGACGTTGTCGGCCGTCGTCACCAGCGCGGGATAGTTCGAGGTGTTCGACGGGCTCGACGAGGAACCGTTGCCGAACATGTCCGGCACCACGACGAACCAGCGGGTGGGGTCGAGGATGCCGTCCGGCGCGATCAGCCAGTCCTGGTCGGACGCCTGGGCCGAGTAGCTCGTGGGGAAAACGACCGCGTTGGAGCGGTCCGGCGCGAGCGTGCCGTAGCTCTTCCAGGTGAGGAAGGCGCCGGCCAGCACGTCGCCGGACTCCAGCGTCACGTCGCCGAGGTCGAACCGCCCCGCGTCACTGTCCCAGGCCATGCCGCCCCCCGTCACTTCATGCTGGAATCGAAGATGGTGCGGCATTTCGGGCTGAGCTGCTCCCGGTGCACCTTCATGCAGGCCTTGATCTTCTCTTCGTCCGGGATGGCGTCGGCGCAAAGGCGGTTCACGTCGTCGTAGCAGGCCTGCTCGGCCTTCTGCCGCACGGTGTCGGTCTTGATCTCGGCCGAAGCCAGGGTGGGAAGCAAGAGGGTGAGGGCCGTCGCGGCCGTCGCCAGGGTGATACGCATCGTGGAGGACCCGCCTGATCGGGCTGCGGGGACGCGTCGGACGCTTCCGCAACCTGCTCTGAGATGAGAAGTGCGGGCAGGGGGAGCGTCGGCCTGCCGATGTTTCCCCTGCCCGGGTTCACGGTTCGCGGACGCATAGACCGGTTTGGCACACCGCGCAAAGGCCGGGCGCTGCGCGTCACGACAAGAGGTAGAACAACCCCGCGGACAGCGCCACCGTGGCGGGCAGGGTCAGGATCCAGGCGACGGCGATCTGCTTCAGCATGCCGGATTCGATCCCCGCGCCGGACGCCACCATGGTGCCGGCGATGCCGCCCGTCACGACGTGCGTCGTCGACACCGGGAAGCCGCCGAAGCCCGCGGCGCCGATCAGCCCGGCCGCCACCACCTCGGCGGCGGCGCCCTGGGCGGGGGCGAGGTGCTGCTTGCCGAGCTTCTCGCCCAGCGTCGTGACGATGCGCTTGTAGCCGATCATCGTCCCGGCCCCGAGGCACAGCGCGCTCAGCACCCGCACCCACCAGGGCACGTATTGCGCCGTGCCCATCAGCGTCTCGTGGACCTCGTGCGCCCGCTTCCTGTCGGCTTCGCCGATGCCGGGCGCTTCGCCGGCGCGCTTCAGCTCGGTGAGCACGAGGTTCATGTCGTTGCGCAGCGCCGGGCGCTCGGCGTCGGGGATGGCGGAGCCCGACGCGGCGTCGCCGAAGCGCCGCCCGATGTCGCGGGCGGCCGCGACGCCGAGCTGCCGGCGGTCGTCGCCGTAGCGGCCGATGAGGTCCGCCGCCGCCCCCATGTCGCCCGCGATGCCGTGCAGCTGCGCGCCCGTCATGTCGGTGTTCAGCGCGTAGCTCATCGGGAACAGGCCGATGACCGTCAGCATGATGAGGCCGATGCTCTTCTGCCCGTCGTTGGTGCCGTGGGCGAAGGACACGGCCGTGCAGGTGAAGACCAGGATGCCGCGCATCCACCACACCGGCGGCTTCCCGCCCTCCGGCGGCGTGTAGAGCGCTTCGTCGTGGACCACCTTCTTCAGCAGCCAGAAGGCCGCCATGGCGAGCCCGAAGCCGAGCACGGGCGAGACCAGCAGCGACAGCAGCACGTCCCACACCTCGTGCCAGTCGACGCCCTGCCCGAGCGCCCGCCCGTGGCGCAGCGAGTCCTCGACCGCGATGCCGACCAGCGCGCCGATCAGCGCGTGCGACGACGAGTTCGGGATGCCGAGCAGCCAGGTGGCGACGTTCCAGCCCAGCGCCGACACGAAGATGGCGGCCAGCATGCCGGCCGCGATGCCGCCGTCCGGCGGGGACAGCGCGTCGGGCGGGATCAGCTCGACGAGGGCGTAGGCCACCGCGATGCCGCCCAGCATCACGCCGAGGAAGTTCATGACGCCCGACCACACCACCGCGACCACGGGCTTCAGCGAATGCGTGTAGATCACCGTCGCCACCGCGTTGGCGGTGTCGTGGAAGCCGTTCGAGAACTCGAAGGCCAGCACCAGCGCGAGGCAGATCGCCAGAAACACGATCGCCGCCGTCGATCCCGGCGCGATCACGGCGAGAATGCCCATCCCGTTCCCCCTGCCCACAGCCGGCGAGCGATAGAGGCAGGGTTGTGTGACGATCGCGCGACGGTCCGGCCGGGCCAGACTGAGGCGGAACAAAGGCGGGCGCCCGGCGCTTGGACCGGCGACGCCCGCGACGGGCGCCGTGGATCGCCCCGGTCGTCGCGGACCATCCGACAGGTGAAGCCCATGCGGAACTACGCGGCCGAATGCATCGGCACGTTCGTGCTCGTCTTCGGGGGGTGCGGCGCGGCCGTGCTGGCCGGGCCCCACATCGGCTTCGCCGGGGTCGCGGCCGCCTTCGGCCTGTCGCTGCTCGTCATGGTCTACGCGGTGGGGCCCATCTCGGGCTGCCACCTCAACCCGGCCGTGACCCTGGGCCTGGTGCTGGCCAACAAGTTCGATCCCCGCCGGGCGCCGGGCTACATGGTCGCCCAGGTGGTGGGCGGCATCGCGGCGGCGGCCGTGCTCTACCTGGTGGCGAGCGGCAAGGCCGGCTTCGACGCCACGGCGTCCGGCTTCGCCACCAACGGCTACGGCGACCGCTCGCCCGACCATTACGGGCTCCTGGCCTGCTTCGTGTCCGAGGCGGTGATGACGGGGCTGCTGATGTTCGTGATCCTCGGCGCGACCGACATCAAGGCGCCGGTGGGCTTCGCCGGCATCGCCATCGGCCTCGCGCTGACCGTCATCCACCTGGTGTCGATCCCCGTCACCAACACGTCGGTCAACCCGGCCCGCTCCATCGGCCCGGCGCTCTTCGCCGGCGGGGGCGCCTTTTTCCAGCTCTGGCTCTTCATCGTCGCGCCCTGCATCGGCTCGGCGATCGCCGCCTTCGTCTACACGACGCTGCGCCCCGTCGACCCCGAAGCGCAGATCACCATGCGGGCCGCCACCCAGGCGCTGCCGACCGAGCAGGAGCAGCGCGTCGACGCCGCGTCGGCCAACCCGCCGGTGCCGCCCAAAGCCCGGAGCTGAAGCCCGGAGCCGGCCGCCGGGGCGTGCGGCGCTTGGCTCCGCGCCTTGCATCGGCCACCGCCCCGCTCTAGCTGCGGACCGATGAGAACCGTCACCTACGCCATCGGCGACATCCACGGCCGCCTCGACCTCCTGGAGCGGCTGCTCGCCGCCGTGGAAGCCGACGCGGCGGAGCGCGGCGCCGCCGCCAAGATCGTCTTTACCGGCGACTACGTCGACCGCGGCCCCGCGTCCCGCGGCGTCATCGAGCGCGTCATGGCCGGCGCCCGCCGCCCGGGCGACCGCTTCGTGCCGCTGCGGGGCAACCACGACGACCTGTTCGTTTCCGCCGTGACGCGCGGCGACGGGGTGCCGGACTGGGCCTGGACGCTCTACGCCCACACGGTGGAAAGCTACGGCCTGACGATCGCGACCCTGCGCGGGCGGGACGCGGAGCTGCGCCGCCACGCCGCCTTCCTGGCGTCGCTGCCGCTGACCCACGACGACGGCGTCCACCTCTTCGTCCATGCCGGCATCCGCCCCGGCGTGCCGCTGGAGCGGCAGGACCCCGAGGACTTGACCTGGATCCGCGAAGAGTTCCTGTCCTTCGAGGGCCCGCTGCCCCGCCGCGTCGTGCACGGCCACACCATCATGGGCGACCGCCCCGTGGTGACGCCGAACCGCATCTCCATCGACACCGGCGCCTTCCGCTCCGGCATCCTCACCGCGGCGGTGCTCGACCCCGAGGCCCCGTCGCGCGAGCCGGCTTTCCTGCAGGCGGTCGGCGAGCCCGACCGCCCCGCGCTGGTGCGGGAAGCCCGGCTGGTCGAGAGCATCGCGGGCCGGCCCGTGTCGCCCGAGCTGCAGGCCGTGTTCGACGACTTCGTGGAAGGGCGCATCGACCTCGTCGAGATGGAGCGGCGCGGGCGGCGGCTGGGGGCAGCAGTGTGAGGGCGCCCGAGGAGGTGCGGGGATCGGACCTGTCGCGGACGGCCTCGCCGTCATCGGCGCGGCGGTTCGATATGGGTGGTCTGTTATGAAAAGTCTGTTTTGGTTAGTGGGGTCATCAGGCTCATAATAGACCGCTGGTGCGGTGCGTTATGGGCATACCTAAAGCGAACCGATCGCTCCGGCGGTTGCCGACCCTGAGCGGACCCGCCATCATCGCCACGACCAGACATGTGTAGCCGCCTCGTCGCGAACGGGACGGAAGCCAAGACGGACGTAGAAGTCGGCTGCTTCCTGTGTGGTCGTCCTCAACCGGACCGACTGGAAGACGCCTTTGGCACGGTCGAGCAACTGCCCCACAAGGGCAGAGCCTACACCGGAACGCCGCGCTGCTCGCTCAACGTAAAGGTGCCGCAAGCGCCCGATCTCCAGTCGATCCGCGTACGGATCACGGTTGAGACCACCGACGGCGACCAGACAAGAAGCTTGGAACGCGCCTAGGAGCACTTCGCCCGGCTCAGCGAACCTGTTCTGACCTGCATCCCATTCCGCCACGAGCTTGCCCATGAAGCGGAAGCCCTCTGCGCTGGCCTCGACCCGTAGCTCGTCGATATCGGGCGGTAGGTCGAGGAGTGGGGCAAGCTGCGGCAGGGTGCTCATGGCCTTTCTATACGCTCCCGTCTCGACCTGCTGAAGCAGCGTCCGCTTCCCACCCCATGGACTATTCGGCTGGTCCGTTTTGGGTACACCCAAATCGAACTAATTCAGCACCTCACTGAATTCCGGCCGCTCTGGGTCCTCTGGAGCGCATCGATCGTAGAAGTCTCATGATCGGGCGTCTTCAAGCTCGTCGACCAACATCGCAGCGACTCGGTTCGCCTTCTTTGGCGAGCCTTTCACAAGACCTTGGTTTCCTTGAATGTCCGCCGTCCATCGCTGCAGGCCATCCGGCGAAGGATCCTCAGCTCTGGCCATCGCATCGGGCATCATCGTGATCCGAAGATACTCGACGTGATCCGCTGCAGCAGGCGCACCCCACAATCGGTCTTGGTACCAGGCGGTCCAGACGCGCCAACTCGTATCCTCATCGTCCAAGGCGGCGCGCATAGCTTCCCACTGCGAGGCGTATGGTTCGGGCACCCCTCCCGCCGATGCGCGATTTGGCCACATCGGCGCATCGAGCAGGACCAGCGGGTCGTCGCTTGTTGCGATCCATGCTCGATCAGCTGCGATCGCATCCCAGGGCGCGCCAGCGGGCGATGTGGCGCTGAACATCGCCGCCATCGCAGCTCGGGATGCCGCGTTGCTCGCGGCATCGGCGGAGGACTCGAGGGGCGAGCCAGAAGGAGCTGACCTGGAAGCCTCACGGACGGCGGCCGTTGCGGAACTCCCGTTCTTGTCAGAAACAGAGTTCAACAGCGTCGCGAACATGTTGAGCGCTAAGTTGCGACGTCTCGCTTGTAGACGTCCGAGTGCGATGTATCGAAATGCGGAAACGATCGTCTGGCCTTCCTTCGGTGAGAACCGACCTTCGGCCGGCTTCTGGACGACGAAAGGCAGGGCTCTAAAACCGACGCGCAGCGCAATGACAGTCGAAACCTCCTGAGATTGCGCCCCGAGCCAAGCCCACAGAGCGTCCCTCTTCACTCTGACATCATGAAGGTGCTCACGTTCCACTTCGGTCAGGGTGCTCATGCTATCGGTCCTTACTCGATTACGGGTATGCCTGGAGAGAACCGCCGGAGCTTGTCTACGAGGGGGTGCCCAGGCAGGTTCGATTTGGGTACACCCCAAGCGAACTGGCACTTTGTGCTGCTGTGGTGTTACTCATGCGGCATGAGGCGCCAATCTCCGGCGAGATCACATTTCGAAAGTATGAAGTGGTCCTTAGTCGAGCCAAAAGTGAACCCGCATCTCTGAACTCTTCCTTCCACACCGCGCGGGCTTGGCCATCCGCTATCAAAGCCGTTTTTACTCGTAAATACTATCTCTTTGCTCGACAGCTTGTAATCATAAGCGTCAGTCTCCAGCACCTCGCCGCTCCCTGCTGAGCTAAGTCCGGAGAAGACATGAGGCAGATATGACAACCCGGCAACCTTGTGGTTTTTTAAGAACTCAAGGCTTAGAATACTGGAGTCCCCTGGCGATATATGTTCTCTCCAAACCCAGGTTCCTTCTAGCGAAGATGCTTCCGCGATCATGGGTGTGAGAACGAGGGTAAGTACGACGAACATGGTTCGCATACCGATTAGCTTAGCCATATTCTGCTCCCGAACCCGCTGTGTTCACCTTGCCCTAGAAAGTGGGGCGACAACAGACCGTCGAGGAGAAGCAAGCTAGTTCACTATGGGTGTACCCGAACCAAACCGGTGCGAACGGTCCCGTCCTGGTCGATTCTTCTGATATTCGCTCAAGGAGACTGCGTGCGAAGCGGGAACCGTTCGACACATCCGACGACCGCCGCCTCGCCCCCGGCCCGCCGCGAAGACCCATATCCGCCCCCCGTCGCCCTCGGTCCGGCGATCACCGGCATGCCGCCTCGCCCCTTCGGCTAGTCAGCCCCGGCTCCACCCGCTATCCTGGCGCGACGGCCCGCCGCATGCGGCGGGCCGCGGCACCGGCGCGGCACGGGGTGCGACGGGCGAGGGGTGGGACGGATAGCGCGGATGCTTCACGCTGTGGACCGGCTCCGGCACGCCCGCATCCTCATGTACAGCCACGACACCTTCGGGCTCGGCCACCTGCGCCGCTGCCGCGCCATCGCGCATGCCCTGGTGGAGCGCTTCAAGGGCCTGCAGGTGCTGATCGTGTCGGGCTCCTCCATCGCGGGCGCCTTCGAATTCCGCACCCGGGTCGACTTCCTCAAGATCCCCAGCGTCATCAAGCTCTACAACGGCGAATACACGCCGCTGGCCGAGCACACAGCGCTCGACGGCACGCTGGCGCTGCGCCGCCAGGTGATCCAGTCGACGGCGGAATCCTTCGAACCCGACATCCTCATCGTCGACAAGGAGCCGCTCGGCCTGCGCGGCGAGCTGGAGCCGACGCTGCGCTGGCTGAAGGCGCGCGGCACCACGCTGGTGCTGGGCCTGCGCGACGTGATGGACTCCCCCGCCCTGCTCGCCGCCGAATGGGGGCGCGCCGGCGTGCTCGCCAAGATGGACGCGCTCTACGACGCCGTGTGGGTCTACGGGCCCCGCGACTTCCATGATCCCCTGCAGGGCCTCGACGCGCCGGCGTCCCTGCGCGGCCGCCTCGACTGGACGGGTTTCCTGCGCCGCGAGGTGCCCTCCGGCCCGACGCCGACGCTGGCCGCCATGCCGGCCGACGCCCTGCTGGTCACGGTCGGCGGGGGCGGCGACGGCGCCGAGCTGATGCACCAGGTGATCGCCGCCCACGACCACGACCCGACGCTCGATTGGCCCGTCGTGATGGTGCTCGGACCCTTCATGAAGGCGGAGGAGCGCGACGACATCCGCCGCCGCGCCGCGTCCCACGGCGCGCTCCACCTCATCGACTTCGACAACCGCCCCGAGATCCTGATGGAGAACGCCGCCGGCGTGGTCGCGATGGGGGGCTACAACACGTTCTGCGAGATCCTGTCGCTCGACAAGCGCGCCCTCATCGTGCCCCGCGTCCGCCCCCGCGAGGAGCAGCTGATCCGCGCCCGCCGCGCCGCCGCGCTCGGCCTCGTCGACTGCATCCTGCCCGGCGATGCGGCCGACCCCGCCCGCCTCGCCGCGGCGCTGCGGGCCCTGCCCCGCCGGGGCGTGCCGTCCCGCGCGCCCTACGGCCTCGACCTCGGCGGCCTCGACCGCGTCGCCGACCTCGTCGGCGCCATGGTGGCGGCGCGGCGCGGGAGGGGATCGTGATGGCGACCCTGGGCAGGCTCTGGCCGCGCGCGCCGGATTCCGGCGGGCGGATGCCGCGTCGGACGGGCGAAGCGCGCGGGCCCGCATCCCCGACGCGGGCCTGCGCGGTCTTCGTGCTGAAGGGCTATCCCCGTCTGTCCGAAACCTTCATCGCCGAGGAGATCCTCGGCCTGGAGCGCCGCGGCTTCGACATCCGCATCGTGGCGCTGCGCCGCCCCACCGACGACCGCACCCATCCGGTGCACGCGGAGGTGCGGGCGCCCGTGGGCTACCTGCCGGAATACCTGCACGACGCGCCGCTCCGCGTGCTCGCCGCGTGGCGGCGGGTGCGCCGCCGCCCCGGCTACCGCGCCGCGCGGGCGCAGCTGCTGCGGGACCTGCCGCGCGACCCGACCCGCAACCGCCTGCGCCGCTTCGGCCAGGCGCTGGTGCTGGCGGACGAGCTGCCGGACGGCGCGTCCCACCTCCACGCCCATTTCATCCACACGCCGGCGAGCGTCGTCCGCTACGCCAGCCTGATGGCGGGCCTGCCCTGGACCTGCTCGGCCCACGCCAAGGACATCTGGACCAGCCCGGACCGGGACCTCGCCGACAAGCTCGCCGCGGCGCTCTGGACCGTGACCTGCACGCGGGCCGGGCGCGACCGGCTCGACGCGCTGGCGCCGCCGGGCCGCCCGGTGCTGCTCAACTACCACGGCCTGTCGCTCGACCGCTTCCGGCCGCTGCCGACGCCCCGCCCGCGCCGCGACGGCGGCGACGTCGGGGATCCGGTCCGCATCCTGTGCGTCGGGCGCGCCGTGCCGAAGAAGGGGCTCGACACCCTTCTCGACGCCTTGGCGCTGCTCCCCCCGGGCCGCCATTGGCGCCTCGCCCACGTCGGCGGCGGGCCGGAGCTGGCGAACCTGAAGGCCCGCGCCGCGGCCCTGGGGATCGCCGCGCGGGTCGACTGGCTCGGGCCCCGCGACCAGGCGGCGGTGCTGGACAGCTATCGCGCGGCCGACCTCTTCGCCCTGCCCTGCCGCGTGGCGGGGGACGGCGACCGCGACGGCCTGCCCAACGTCGTGGTGGAAGCGCAGAGCCAGGGCCTCGCCGTCGTGTCCACGGCGGTGGGCGGCGTGCCCGAACTCGTCGAGGACGGGACCAACGGCCGCCTCGTGCCGCCCGACGACGCGCCCGCGCTGGCGGCGGCGATCGACGAGCTCGTGGCCGACCCCGACCGCCGCCGCGCCCTCGGCCGGGCCGGCCAGGCCCGGGTGGCGCGGCACTTCGACTCCGCCGCCAGCCTCGACGCCCTGGCCCGCCTGTTCCACGGCGTCGGCGTCGGGGCCGCGGCGGCCGACATCGCCGAAGCGGCGGCCGAGTAGCTCATCCATGCAGACCCGGGTCCTCTTCTACGTCCAGCACCTGCTCGGCATCGGCCACCTCGTCCGCGCCGGCCGGGTCGCGGCGGCGCTGTCCGAGCGTTTCGAGGTGCTGCTGGTGGTGGGCGGCGACCTGCCGCCGGGCCTCCTGCCCGACAATGTCAGCCTCTTCGTGCTGCCGCCCGTGAAGGCCGGCCCGGCCGGCTTCTCGGCCCTGGTCCACCCCGACGGGCGCCCCTTCACGGCGGAGGACAAGGCCGCGCGCCGCGACCTGCTGCTCGGCTGCTTCGACGACTTCGTGCCCGAGGTGGTGCTCATCGAGGCCTTCCCGTTCGGGCGCCGGGCCATGCGCTTCGAGCTGGTGCCGCTGCTGGAGCGCGCCGCCGCCGCCGTGCAGCGCCCGCTGGTGGCCTGCTCGGTGCGCGACATCCTGCAGGACGCGCGGCCCGAACGCCGCGCCGAAACCGCCGACGCCATCCGGCGCCATTTCGACCTCGTGCTGGTGCACGGCGACCCGCGCTTCGCGGACCTGTCGGAGTCGTTCCCGGAAGCGCGGGAGTTCGCCGACCTCGTCCGCTACACCGGCATGGTCGGCCCGCGCCACGAGGGCCTGCTGCACGGCGCCGCCCCCGACGAGGACGAGCCCTTCGACGTCGTGGTGTCGGTCGGCGGCGGCGCCGTCGGGGCGCGGCTCGTCGCGGCGGCGCTGGCGGCGCGCCCGCTGAGCCGGCTCGCCGGCGCGCGCTGGCTCGTGCTCACCGGGCCCAACGCGGCCGCCCCACCGGATGCGCCGCCCGACGCCGGCGTGTCGGTGCGGGCCTTCGTGCCCGACCTCGCGGCCCGGCTCGCGCGGGCGCGGGTGTCGGTGTCCCAGGCCGGCTACAACACGGTGGCGGACCTCGTCGCGGCGCGCTGCCGCGCCGTGCTGGTGCCCTACGCCGAGGGCGGCGAAACTCGCCGCGCGCGGCCTGGCCGTGGTGGTCGCCGAAGCCGCGCTCGACCCGGCCGCGCTCGCCGCCGCCATCGACGCCGCGCTGGACCTGCCCCGGCCCGAGGCCGAGCTGTCGCTCGACGGGGCAGACCTGTCGCGGCTCGTCATCGAGCGTCACCTCGGGATGGGCTGACCCCCGCCCGTCCCGTCCCGTCCCGTCCCGGGGTGGGCCCGGCGGGGCATCCGGCCGACGGGCCCCCGGCGCGCCCGGGAACCGGCCCTTGCCCTCATCGCCGGTTGCGCCGATGATGCGCGGTCGGCCGGCCTTCCGGTCCCCACCCTTTCCCGGCCGCGCGCGGCCGGGCCGGAGCGATCCAAGGCTATGGAGTCGAGCCTCTTCCGCTACGTTTGGAACGAGACCCGGCGTGAGCAGATCTGGATCCTGTTCATCATCCTGGCCTCGATGCCGTTCAGCTTCTGGCTGCTCGACCTGCCGAAATACATCGTCAACGGCCCCATCCAGGCCCGCGGCTTCGAGCATCCGGGCGACACCCAGCATTATTTCCAGATCCGCATCCCCGTCCCGGCCGGCGTCAAGCAGGAAGGCTTCGTCGAGCTGCTGCACGGCTTCGACCTCGACAGGGTCTGGTCGCTGGTGATGCTGTCCGCCGCCTTTCTGGCGCTGGTGGTGATCAACGGCCTCTTCAAATACTACATCAACTTCTACAAGGGCCGCCTCGGCGAGCGCATGCTCGGCCAGTTCCGCTACGAGCTGATGGACCGCGTGCTGCGCTTCCCCATGAGCGAGTTCCGCCGGGTGAAGGGCGCCGAGGTCGCCACCATGATCCGCGACGAGGTGGAGCCTCTCGGCGGCTTCATCGGCGACGCCATCGTGCAGCCGGTGTTCCTGCTCGGGCAGATCCTCACCGCCATCGTCTTCATCCTGGTGCAGAACCCGTATCTCGGGATCATCGCCCTCGTGCTGCTCGCCGTGCAGGGCGTGGTGATCCCGCGGCTGCGCCGCCGCCAGCTCGTGCTCGGCCGCCAGCGGCAGCTGGAATCGCGCGCCCTCGCCGGCGCGGTGGGCGAGATCGTCGACGGCGTCGCCTTCATCCACACCAACGACGCGTCCGACTACGCCCGCGCCGACCTGGCGAGCCGGCTCGTCAAGATCTTCGGCATCCGCTTCGAGCTCTACCAGCGCAAGTTCTTCGTCAAGTTCCTGAACAACCTGCTGGCCCAGGTCACGCCTTTCCTGTTCTACATGGTGGGCGGGTTCCTGGCCATCATGGGCACGCTGAACATCGGCCAGCTCGTGGCCGTCATCTCGGCCTACAAGGACCTGCCGTCGCCGGTGAAGGACCTCATCGACTGGGACCAGCAGCGGCTCGACGTCGAGGTCAAGTACGAGCAGATCATCGAGCAGTTCTCCGTCGATCCCGCGGTGGAACTGCTGCCGCCGCCCGACCACGACGGGCCGGTGCCCCACATCGCCGGCGAGCTGGCGCTGTCCAACGTGTCGGTGGTCGACGGCAACGGGTCGCGCCTGCTCGACAACGTGTCGTTCCGCATGGGGGTCGGCGACGCCGTGGCGCTCGAGGGCGGCTCGGCCAGCGGCGCCGAAACCATCGTGGGCGTGCTGGCCCGGCTGGACGTGGCCGACGGCGGCCGCGTCACGCTCGGCGACGCCGACCTGAAGGACCTGCCCCTCGCCGTCACGGGGCGGCGCATCTCCTACGCCGGCATCGACACCTTCTTCCCGCAGGGCACCATCGAGGAAGCGATGCTGTTCGGCATCCGCCACACCAGCCTGCCGCCGGCCGCCCCGGGGCGCTACGACGTGATCAAGTCGCGCGGCAACAACCTCGACGTCCATGCCGCCTGGGTCGACTACGCGGCGGCGGGGGCCACCGGGCCCGACGACCTCGGCGAGCGGATGCACGACGCCATGGTGACGGTCGACCTCGAACACGACATCCTGGCCTTCGGGCTGAACCGCCGCATCCCCGACATGTGGGACGAGGCGGCGGAGCGCTTCGTGGAAGCCCGCACCATCCTGCGCGAGAAGCTCGACGGCGGCGGCATGACGGGGCTCGTCGAGCCCTTCGACCCGGAACACTTCAACTCGCAGTCCACGATCGCCGAGAACCTCATCTTCGGCACGCCGCTCGACGACACGTTCAGCCTGCGCCAACTCGGCTCCAACCCGACCGTGCGCAAGGTGCTGGCCGAGCACCGGCTAGACGCCGCGCTCTTCGCCATGGGCAAGGACATCGCGTCCACCATCCTCGAAGTCTTCGAGGGGCTGGAAGCCGACAGCCCGCTGTTCGAACAGCTGAGCCTGATGTCGCCCGAACAGTTCCCGGACTACCAGGCGGCGCTGAAGCGCGTCGGCTCCCGGTCCTTCGCGGGGGCGGCCTCGGGCGACCAGGCCGTGTTCCTCGACCTCGCCTTCGGCTACATCGAGCCGCGCGACCGCCTGGGCCTGCTGACCGACGACCTCGAGCTCAGCCTGCTCGACGCCCGCCACGCCTTCTACGAGGCCCTGGGCGAGGACCAGGCCAAGATCGCCTTCTACCATCCCGACCTCTACAACGAGGCCGCGAGCGTGAAGGACAACGTGCTGATGGGCCGCGTCGCCTTCGGCATCGCGGAAGCGGAATCGCGCGTGTCGGCGGCGGTGCGCGCCACGATCGACGAGCTCGGGCTGCGCCCCATCGTGTTCCACACCGGCCTCGGCTTCAACATCGGCTCGGGCGGCAAGCGGCTGAGCGGGGCCCAGCGCCAGAAGCTCGCCATGGCGCGCGCGCTTCTGCGCCGGCCGGACCTGCTGCTCGTGCACCGCGGGCTGATGCAGCTCGACCCGGGCAGCCAGGACGCCATCGTGGGCCGCATCGTGGCGGAAAGCCGGGGCGCCGACGGGCGGCCGGGCTTCGGTGTGCTGTGGAACCTCGAAGGCGACGCGCTGGCCCACCATTTCGACCGCGTCGTGCGGATGGAGAACGGCCGCATCGCCGACGACAGCGCGGCGCGGCACGACGACGAGCGGGAGCCGATGCGCGCGTCGGCGTGATCGGGATCCGGGAACCGGGCGGGACAGGGGAAGCGAGCCGTGAGCCTTTTGAAGGAAGACGTCGAGGTGCTGCGGGAGGTGCCGATCTTCGCCTCCGTCGACCCCTCCAAGCTGAAGCTGCTGGCCTTCGCGTCGCAGCGGCTGAAGTTCGACGGCGGCCAGGTGCTCTGCGTCGAGGGCGAGCTCGGCGACCGCGCCTTCGTCATCGTCAAGGGCACGGCCGACGTCTTCGTCCGCGCGGGCGACACGGAGGTGAAGGTCGCGACCGTCGGGCGCAACGACTTCATCGGCGACATGGCGATCCTGTGCGACCGGCCCCGCTCCGCCACCGTCAAGGCCCAGACCTCCTGCGAAACGCTGGTGATCGGCAAGACCCAGCTCATGGGCCTGTTGAAGAGTTTTCCCGACATGGGCATCGCCATGATGCGCGTGCTGGCCTTCCGCCTGGAGCGCACCAACAAGGCGCTGGCCCAGGCCGAGCTCGACAGGTTCCACGCGCATTGAGGGGGATCGCGGGGAGGCTCGTCCCCGCTCCGTGACGGCTCGCGGTACCCGAGGACGGCTGCCGATGCCGCCACTTTGTTCTTCTTATGTTCTTGACTTCGGGCGCCTGATCTGGCCTGAATAGATCGACTGCAGAACTGCCATCCGGCCCGGGGCGCCTCGCCTTCGGGCCTTTTCTTTGACCGCGTGCCCTGACGCGGCCTCCCTTCTCCCGCCTGCGGGAGAAGGTGCCTCGGCATAGCCGAGGCGGATGAGGGGAAGCCCCACGCTCCCCCGTTCCTGAACATCCTCGCGCCGACCGCCCCCCGCCGCTCTCGTGAGCCGCGGGCCGCCGCCGCGCGCCTTCCCCTCCCATCAGCGAGCCGCACCATGCCTTTCTCGTTCGGCGCGGGCGTGCGCGACAGCCTGTCCAACCTCGCGGCCTCGCTGGGGGCGGGCAAGGACAAGGCCGCCCACGACGCCTTCACGGTCTTCGACCTCGGCCGCAGCCAGATCGAGAGCATGTACCGCGGCGATTGGCTGGCCCGGAAGGTCGTCGACATCGTCCCCTACGACTCGGTCAGGGCGTGGCGGAGCTGGTCCGGCCACCGGGCCGACGTCGCGCGCTTCGAGGCCGCCGAGCGGCGCCTCGGGCTTCGCAAGACGGTGCAGCGCGCCATGACGCTCGGCCGCCTCTACGGCGGCGGCGCCATCCTGATCGGCGACGGCGAGGAGAGCCCAGCCGCCCTGGCGCGCCCGCTCGACCCCCGGCTGCCGCGGGGTGGGCTGCGCTTCCTGCACGCCGTGAGCCGCTGGCAGCTCGGCGTGAGCGAACTCGATCTGAACCCGCTGAGCCCGTGGTGTGGCGAGCCGAAGGGCTACACGCTGTCCTCGCCCGGCCTCGCCCCGCTGGAACTGCACCCGTCGCGCGTGGTGCGCTTCCTCGGCAACCCGCTGCCCGACCCGAGCGTGGCGGGCGCGCTGTGGTCCGACTCGGTGCTGCAGGCGCTCTACGACGCCGTCCACGCCGCGGCGCTGTCGCTGGCGGGGGCCACGAGCCTGCTGCACGAGGCGAAGGTCGACATCGTCACGGTGCCGAACCTGTCGGAGCACCTGTCCTCGGCCGAGACCACTGAGCAGCTGTCCGCCCGCTTCGCCTACGCGGCGGCGATGAAGTCGATGAACAACCTGTTGCTGCTCGGCGACGGCGAGAGCTGGTCGCGGCAGAGGATCGACTTCGCGGGCCTGCCCGAGATGGCGCGCACGTTCCTGCAGGTGGCGGCGGGGGCGGTGGACATCCCCGTGACGCGGCTGCTGGGCCAGTCTCCGTCCGGCCTGTCGGCGACGGGCGAGAGCGACGTCCGCAGTTACTGCGACATGATCGCGGCGCGGCAGAAAGGGGCACCCATGCCGGTGCATCGGCATGGGACCCGACCTGGACCTGCGGCCGCAGTTGGAACGCTTGGACCGGCTGATCTGCTGGTCGGAGGGCATCGACGAAGGGGCGCTGTCCTTCGCGTTCCGGCCGCTGTGGCAGCTCGACGAGCCGGCGAAGGCGGCGCTGGCGCTGAGCCGGGCGCAGGCCACGCAGGTCTACGCGGGGCTGAAGCTGTGGCCGGATGCCGTGATGGCGAAGCTCGCCGAGGCGCAACTCGTCGCGGACGGGACGTACCCCAACGCCGCCGCCATGTTCGCGGAGAACGAGACGGCAGCGTCAGCCGGCTCCAGCCCGACGCTCGACTACGATCGCGATGAGCCCCGCGATGTCCGGGGGTGGTGGACGCGAGGTGGTGCAAGTGCGTCCACACCGGCCGGGGCGGCGAAGGCGCCCGCTGCCGTGACGAGGAACGGTGTCGCGCAGCAGCCCTGTGGCCTTGTCGGGCTGCTCAACGCGTTGAACCCGGTCGGGACGGCGCAGGCCGCCGAAGAGCCTCCGGGACGGCTGCTCCGCCGGGAGGGGGAGCCGGCCGAACCGGCCGAGCTTGAACCCGGCGAGGTGATGCGGGTTCAGCGCTTCAACGCCGCGCGCGAGGCGCTTGAAAAGATCAACCCTCGAAGTCGCGCCTTCCAGTTTTTGGAGAAGCCAGGTGCGCTGCCGAGCGAGGCCGAAATCGCGCAGCTCGAAGCCGCCGTCAGGGACGAGTACATCAAGCGTACATGCGACTTCCTGCGGCCCGATGGCAAACCGATCGGTGAGCAGGGGACATCCTCGAAGATACGTGTGCTCCCTGGCGGTCTAATTGCAGCGCAACGGGATTACGATTACCTGAGTTCGGGGGGCGCTTCGATCCCTCTTCGCAACGGATCGATGACTCAGTTGCCGGGCGGTGCTGGCACAATCACATTGAGACCGGTGACCTCGACGCCGGGGTCGCCGGCCATCGATATCAACGTTCCCGGTGTGATTCAGCGCAAGCTGCATTATTTTGGAGATGAGTGATGTGTGAGGAGGTAATTCGCAAAACAGTTGAAGATTTGCGCGCTGAAGCTGATGTCGATTTCATCGATGTGTCATTCATCGCTGAGTCTCTTCGCGAGGATCTCGACCTTAAAAATCAAAGCGATATCCGTCGCCATACGCTAGAGGTCATCGGTCGCCTGATGATGCAAGGCGTGTACCCCGGCGATTATGATTACGCTGCTACCCTGGCGTTCTGGTCCGGCGAGCCGAGCGAGCATTTGAAACGGATTGAGGCTGAATGGATTGCAATGGGTCGAACTCCCACATCCGTCGAGCCGATTTGTTGGCTCGGGCTCAAATCAGCAGTAATATCTCTCAAAAATTCGTAAAATTATCATAAGATTTCTGTTTTCGACAGTAACAAAGAGGTGTCTGCACAAGGCGAAATTTGACGTCGTCACGGTGCCGAACCTCAGCGAGCACCTGTCCTCGGCCGAGACCACGGAACAGCTCTCCGCCCGCTTCGCTTCTGCGGCGGCGATGAAGTCGATGAACAACCTGCTGCTGCTCGGCGACGGCGAGACCTGGTCGCGGCAGACGGTCGACTTCGCGGGCCTGCCCGAGATGGCGCGCACCTTCCTGCAGGTGGCGGCGGGGGCGGCGGACATCCCCGTCACGCGGCTGCTCGGGCAGTCTTCTTCCGGCCTGTCGGCGACGGGCGAAAGCGATGTCCGCAACGACGCCCGACATGATCGCGGCGCAGCAGGAGCTGGACCTGCGGCCGCAGCTGGAGCGTCTCGACCGGCTGATCTGCCGGTCGGAGGGGATTGACCCGGGCGCGCTCACCTTCGCGTTCCGGCCCTTGTGGCAGCTCGACGAGCCGGCGAAGGCCGCACTGGCACTGGCACTGGCACTGGCACTGTCGAAGGCGCAGGCGACGCAGATCTATGCCGGGCTGGGTCTGTGGCCGGCGGAGGTGACGGCCAAGCTCGTCGAGGCGCAGCTGATCGCCGACGGCACCTACCCGAACGCCACGGCCGTGTTCGCGGAGAGCGGGACGTCCGCCCCGGACGGCGTCACGCCGACGCTCGACTTCGATCCTGCCGAGCCTCGCGACCTCAGGAACCGGTGGACTCGGGGAGGCGGCAGGGCGGGCACGGCGGCCTGTGTCGCGAGGGCGCCCGGTCAGGGGCAGGCCGAAGCATCCCATCCGCCCTTGAGCTTGTCTGGGTTGCTCGGGCTGCTCAACCCGATCGGGACGGCGCAGGCCGCGGTATGGGAACACCGTCGTCTATATACAGCGCTACTCAAACGAGCGCTTCGCTCAGTTTATGGAAAAGGTGATGGACCAGATCGCGGGGGAGCCGCAGGGTCCCAAGATGTTCCTCCGCTTTATCAGTCCGGTCAGGATCATAATTCCAGATATCGGCATTTTCTATCCCATTTCCTACGGCGTGGGAGCCGTCCGATGGCGTGACAAGGTTCGGCGCAAGATGGCAGAGGTGGGGGCGCTCACGGGCGAGTTCGAGAACGGGAAGTTCTTTCTTTCGGATGGAGGCATCTTCCCGGTCGCCGCCATGCAGATCGAGAGATCGCGATATTCGGGACCTGGATATGCACCGGACTGGTGATGGATCGCGAGCCGAGACTATGAGCGATGGTGGGACGCCCCCTGCACGCCCCGAGCGTCGCGGGCGCGCTGTGGTCCGGCTCGGTGCTGCAGGCGCTCTATGGCGCTGTGCACACGGGGGCGCGGCCACCTGTCTCGCGGCTGGCGCCGACCGACGGCGGCGCGCGACCGCCCGCCGCCGTCCGTCACGAACGCCTGCCAAAGCGTGATTCGGGTTGCCGTCCTCACAGCGCCCTGAACATCACCAGCGCGTCGACGTCCCCATGCACCGGATGCCGGAACGCCCCCGGCAGCCGGCCGACCTCTTCGAACCCCATCGACAGCCACAGCGCCACCGCGCGCTCGTTGGTCGACACCACGAAGTTGAACTGCATCGCCCGGAAGCCCCGCGCCCGCGCGTGCTCCAACGCATGCGCGCACAGGGCCCGCGCGATCCCCCGGCCGGCCGCCGCGGCGGCCGTCATGAAACCGCAGTTGCACACGTGCCGCCCGCCACCCGCCCCGTTGGCGCGGATGTAACAGGTGCCGAGCACGCGACCGCCCTCCTCCGCCACGAAGGTTTCCTTGTCGGGGCCGAGCCAATAGGCCAGCGCCTCGGCCTGCCCCATGTCGCGGTCGAGCGCATAGGTGTCGCCGGCGCGGATCACCGGTTCCAGGATGGTCCACAGCGCGGGCGCGTCCGCGGGAACGGCGGGACGGATCAGGAGCGCGCTCACCCGAACGGCACCACGCGATTGTCGACGTCGTGGCCGATGTCGGCCCGCCCGAGCCAGGGGATGCCCGAGCGCGCGCACCAGAAGCGCGCCACCGCCTCCTCGTCCAGGCCGAACTCGGGGTCGTTCGGCGGGATCGCGCTGCAGCGGCCGAGCCTGATCCCGGCGACGCGGCGGATGCCCGGATTGCCGGTGACGTGGCAGAAGGCGCGGTCGATCCGGTACATGTGCTCGGACACCTCCTCCAGCATGAGGACGTGTCCGTCGAGGTCGGGCTGCAGCGCCGTGCCGAGCAGCTGGCTCAGGATGGTGAGGTTGAAGGCCGCCGCCTTCACGCCGGGCCCGAGCGACGGCTCCAGCGCGCCCGCGTCGCGCCGCACGAGCCAGCGCAGCGCCCGGGCGGCGGCGCGCTCGCCCCCGTCCCGCATCACGTCCTGGGCCACGGGGCCGTGCGCCGCGTGCGCGCAGCCGGCGCCGTAGAGCCCGGCCAACAGCGTGCCGCAGTCGCTGTAGCCGAGGAAGGGTTTGCCGCGGGCGGCGGGCTCCAGGCCCGCCAGCACCGTTTCCGCGATGCGGCAGGAGCCGTAGCCGCCGCGGCCGAACCACACGGCGTCGACGGCGGGGTCGTTGGCGACCGCGATCACGGCCGCGGCGCGGACCGCGTCGTCGCCGGCGAAATGGCCGTGGCGCAGGAAGCACTGGGGGTGGACGGCGATCTCGGGCGCGTCCCCGCCGAAGACCGAGGCCGCGACGGCGCGGATGCGCTCCGGCACGGCGGGCGACATCGCCGACGCGGGCGCCACCACGGCGATCCTCATGGGCCTGCCTCCCTCGATCCACCCCTCGATCCCGTCTTCTTACGGAGGGACGGGGGGCACCGCAACGCGGCCGGCTTGCCCCGCCCTTGCCGCGTCGCCCGCGCCCGCGTTGCGCTGCGGCAAGGGCGCCTGTAGCCTCCCCGCATGACCAACCCACGACCCTACTTCTTCTGCGGCATCGGCGGCAGCGGCATGAGCCCGCTGGCCGCCATCGTGAAGGCGCGCGGCGCGCGCGTCGCGGGGTCGGACCGCTCGCGCGACCAGGGGCGCACGCCGGACAAGTTCGCCGCTCTGGAAGCGCGCGGCTTCACGCTGTTCCCGCAGGACGGCAGCGGCCTCACCTCCGCGGACCAGATCCTCGTGGTGTCGGCGGCCATCGAGGATTCCGTGCCCGACGTGCAGGCCGCCCGGCGCGCCGGTGCCACGATCGTGACGCGGCCGGAGCTGCTGTCCGAGCTGTTCAACGCCGCCGGCCTCCGGGTGGGCGTGGCGGGCACCAGCGGCAAGTCCACCACCACGGGCATGATCGGCCTGATCCTCGATCGCGCCGGGCTCGACCCCACGGTGATGAACGGCGCCGAGATGAAGGACTTCCGCGGCCCCGACGGCGGCACGCCTTCGGCCGTGGTGGGCGCCGGCGAAGCCTTCGTCAGCGAGGTCGACGAGAGCGACGGCTCGATCCGGCTCTACGCGCCCTCGGTGGCGGTGGTGAACAACATGTCGCTCGACCACAAGCCGCTCGACGAGCTGCGCCCGCTGTTCCGCGGCTTCGTGAGCCGCGCCGAGCGCGCGGTGCTCAACCTCGACAATCCCGAAACGGCGGCGCTGGCCCGCGAAGCGGGCGCCCGCGCCCTCACCTACAGCCTGGGCGACCCCGCGGCGGATCTGCTGGCGGGCGCGCCCCGCTTCCGGCCGGACGGCGTCGACTTCGACGTGAGCCTGAAGGCCGCGGCCGGCCGGCCGGCCGCGGCCGCGGCGGTGTCGCTCGGCGTGCCGGGCCTCCACAACGCGTCGAACGCGCTGGCGGCGCTGGCGGCGGCGCTGGCCTGCGGGGTGCCGCTCGCCGAAGCCGCGGCGGCGCTCCGCGGGTTTTCCGGCATCCGGCGCCGGCTCGACGTGGTGGGCGCGGCGGGCGGCGTCACGGTGATCGACGACTTCGCCCACAACCCCGACAAGATCGCCGCGACGCTCCAAACGCTGCACGGCTTCCCGGGGCGGCTGCTGGTGATGTTCCAGCCGCACGGCTACGGGCCGCTCCGGCTGATGGGCGACGACCTCGCGGCGGGCTTCGCCGCCGAACTCGCCGCCGACGACGTGCTGGTGATGCCCGAGCCGGTGTATTTCGGCGGCACGGTGGACCGCTCGGTCGGCAGCCGCGCCGTGGCGGACCGGGTCGCGGCGGCCGGGCGGCAGGCCGAAGCGCTCCCCGACCGTGCCGCCTGCGGCGAGCGGCTGCTGGCGCTGGCCCGGCCGGGCGACCGCATCGTGGTGATGGGCGCGCGCGACGACACGCTGTCGGCCTTCGCCCGGGGGCTGCTCGACCGGCTCGGCTGACCCATGCCAGCGGTCCAAAGATCGGACCGCTGACCAGCGCGAACGCGCGCCGCCGCTCGTGCGGCGTGACCCGCCGGACATGCGTGAGCCTGTCCGGCGGCTGGTTTCAGCGCCCCGCGGCGGCGTCGCGCAGCTTCGAATGCCGGCGGCCGTAGCCGAAATAAACCGCGAGGCCGATCCCCAGCCACACGATCAGCCGCGCCCAGGTGAGGAGCGGCAGGCCGGCCATCAGGGTGAGGCAGCACAGGATGCCGAGCCCCGGCAGGACGGGCACGGCCGGGCAGCGGAACGGGCGTTCGGCCGCGGGATCGGTGCGGCGCAGCCGCATCACCGCGACGCACACCAGCCCGAAGGCCAGCAGCGTGCCGATCGACACCATCTCGCCCAGCACGGCGATGGGCACCAGCGCCGCCACGGTCGCCACGGCGGCGCCGATGAGGAGCTGGCTCAGCACCGGCGTGCCGAAGCGCGGGTGGAGCCGGCCGAAGGGCGCCGGCAGCAGCCCGTCCTGCGCCATGGTGGTGAAGATGCGGCTCTGCCCGTAGAGCAGCACCAGCATCACGGTGGTGAGCCCCGCCAGGGCGCCGAACTTCACCGGAAGCGACAGCCACAGCCGGCCGATGGCGTCGACGCCCTTCGCGATGGGGTCGGCCACGTCGAGCTGGCCGAAGGGCACGAGGCCGGTCAGCACCGCCGTCACCGCCACGTAGAGCAGCGTGCAGACGAGCAGCGAGCCCAGGATGCCGATCGGCATGTCGCGCTGCGGGCGCGTGGCTTCCCCGGCGGCGGTCGACACGGCGTCGAAGCCGATGAAGGCGAAGAACACCACGGACGCGCCGCGCAGCACCCCGCTCGCGCCGAAATGGCCGAATTCCCCGTCGTTGGGCGGCACGAACGGGTGCCAATGCGCGGGGTCGAGGCTGAAAGCGCCGAAGCCGACGAACAGCGCCACCACGGCGAGCTTCACCGCCACCATGACGTTGTTGAAGCGGGACGATTCCGCCGTGCCGAGCACGAGCAGCGCCGTGATGGCCACCACGATCGCGGCGGCCGGCAGGTTCAGCAGGGCCGTCGCGCGGGAGCCGTCCGGCAGGGCGACGTCGGCGCCGGGGGCCGCGGCGAAGCGCGGCGGCACCGCCAGGCCGGCCTGGCCGAGCAGGCTCACGGCGTAGCCCGACCAGCCCACCGCCACCGTGGCGGCGCCGGCCGCATATTCGAGGATGAGGTCCCAGCCGACGATCCAGGCGAAGATCTCCCCCAGCGTCGCATAGGTGTAGCTGTAGCTCGACCCGCAGACGGGCAGCATGGCGGCCAACTCGGCGTAGCACAGGCCCACGAAGGCGCAGGCGACGCCGCCGAGCACGAAGGACAGCATGATCCCCGGCCCGGCGTAGCGCGCCGCCGCCGTGCCGGTGAGCACGAAGATGCCGGCGCCGATGATGGCGCCGATCCCCATGGCGGTGATGCTCCAGGGCCCGAGCGTCTTCTTCATGGCGTGCCCGTCGCCCTCCGCCATGGCGTCGAGGCTCTTGCGCGCCGTGAAGCCCTGCATCGCCATGGTGGTTCCCCCTCGTTATGGTGGTCCACCCTAAGCGGGCGCGCGTCGGTCCGCCAACGCCGGCCCCGTCGGCGGCCGAGAGTTGGCGGGCCGGACCGCGCCGCCTCGTCGGGCGAAGCGGAAACGGCAGCCCGGCACCTCGTCCGCCGGGGCTGGTCGACAGAAGAGCGAGTGGCACCTCCCATGATCCCGTTCGGCATCCATCGTCGCATCCCGCTCATCCGCAGGCCGTTCCTCCAGCGTGACAGGGCGCTGGCGGAGAACGCCGCGCTCCGGGCTCGCCTCGACGACATGCAGAGCGCCCCGGAGGCCGCCCGAGCCACGGCGAAACCGCACGGCGACCGGACCCGCGACCTGAAGTCGGCCTACACGGCGCAGGTCGAGAGGACCGCGTCCTTCGTTTCGACCAGCGAAGCGATGTCGACGTCCATCGGCGGGGATTTCGACTACATCGGCCGGGTCGAGGTCGCGGTGCTGCTCCGCCATGGTTTGAAGCCCGGCGACCGCGTCGTCGACGTCGGTTGCGGGTCCGGGCGCCTGGCCCTGCCCCTATCGTCGGTCCTGACGGGCCCGTATTCGGGCTTCGACGTCGTGGGCGACCTCGTCGACTACGCCCGGAACCTCGTCCAGCGGCCCGATTGGCGGTTCGAAGCCGTCGACCACATCGGGATCCCCGAGCCCGACGGCTGCGCGGACGTCGTGTGCTTCTTCTCCGTTCTGACGCATCTCCTGCACGAGCAGAGCTACTGGTACCTGGAGGAGGCACGGCGCGTCGTGAAGCCGGGCGGGACGATCGTCGTCTCCTTCCTCGACTTCGAGGACGAGGAACACTGGTCCACCTTCGCCAAGCTCGTCGCGGACGCGAAGCGGCCCGACCATGCCGACCCGCTCAGCGTCTTCATCGGGCGGGGGGCGCTGCGGGTCTGGGCGAGGCACCTCGACCTGGAGGTCGTCGAGATGCAGGGCAGCGATTTCGCGGTGGCCGACGGGCTATACCTCGGTCAAAGCCTCTGCGTCATGCGCCGTCCGCTGTGAACGGCGAGCCCCGCCGGCGCCCTCGTCGAAGCCAAGGCCCCACGACATGGCCGCCATCGTGACACGACACTCCTCGTCGACCCTGAGGACCCTATAAGTCAGACCAGAGCCTGCCGAACCCCGTCTTCCCATCGCAGATCGAGAGACCCTGCCCGCGCTCGGAACCAGGCGCCCGCGGACGAGCCCCCCGGTCGCCGACCGCCCGAGTCCATGACCGCAGCAACCCTGCCGGCGTCCCAGCCGCTGAACTTCCGCTTCGTCGCCCTCATCGTCGCCAGCGCCATGTTCATGGAGCAGCTCGACGCCACCATCCTCGCCACCGCGCTCCCCACCATGGCGCGCGACTTCCACGTGCTCGCCCCCAACATGAGCGTGGCGCTGACCTCCTACCTGCTCAGCCTCGCGATCTTCATCCCGGCCAGCGGCAAGGTGGCCGACAAGTTCGGCGCCCGCACGGTCTTCGCCGCCGCCATCGCGGTGTTCATGCTGGGCTCGATCCTGTGCGCCCAGGCCCCCAACCTGCCGCTCTTCGTGCTGGCCCGCGCCTTCCAGGGCCTCGGCGGCGCCATGATGATGCCCGTCGGCCGGCTCGTCCTGCTGCGCTCGGTCGAGCGCCGCGACCTCGTGTCCGCCATGTCGTGGCTGCTCGTCCCCGCCATGATCGGCCCGATTGTCGGGCCGCCGGTCGGGGGCTTCATCGTCACCTTCCTCGACTGGCGCTGGATCTTCTACATCAACCTGCCCATCGGCCTGCTCGGCCTGGGGCTCGTGCTGCGCTTCATCGACAACACCCACGGCGACGCCGTCGGGCCGTTCGACTGGTCCGGCATGGCGCTGTCGGGCGTGGCGCTCGGATGCCTCTTCTTCGGCTTCGAGCTCGCCAGCCACCCGGACCTGGCGCCCCTGGTGATCGCCCTGCTGGTGGTCGGCGCCGTCTTCGGCCTCCTGTACGTCCGCCACGCCCGCCGCACGGCCGACCCGATCATGGACCTGTCGCTGATGCGGCTGCCCTCCTTCGGCACGTCGGTCATCGCGGGCTCGCTGACGCGCATCACCCAGGGCGCGCAGCCTTTCCTGCTGCCGCTGATGCTGCAGCTCGACTTCGGGCTCACGGCCGCGCAGAGCGGCGGCATCGTGGTGGCGACGGCGCTGGGCTCCATGTCGATGAAGGCCTTCGCGCCCGGCATCCTGCGCCGCGTCGGCTTCCGCACGAGCCTCATCGTCAACGGCGTCATCGCCAGCTGCGGCTACGCCACCTGCGCGTTCTTCCGCCCCGGATGGCCGTTCGCCGCCATCTTCGTCATCCTGATGCTGTGCGGATTCTTCATGTCGTTCCAGTTCACCGCCTACAACACGGTGGCCTACGACGCGGTGCCGAGCGAGCGCATGAGCTCCGCCACGGGCTTCTACACGACGTTCCAGCAGCTCATGCTGTCGGTGGGCATCTGCACGGCGGCGCTGGCGCTGGAAGGCTCCATGGTGCTGCGCGACCACGCCCACCCGCAGCTCGGCGACTTTTCGGCCGCCTTCCTGGTGGTGACGGGCATCTCGCTCTGCGCCACCATCTGGAACCTGCGCTTCGCGCCCGCGGCCGGCGCCGAGATCAGCGGCCACCGCCGCCCGCGGGCGGTGACGGCCGCGGCGCTCGGCGACGGCTACGACCGGACCGAGTCGGCGTGAAGGCGCCCACCCCGGCAAGCGTCCTGCCGCGGTCGGCCCGGTGCCGGGGCACGGAGGCGCGGGCGGGGCGCCGGCCGGAGCGGGTGCCGTGACCCCGGCGGAGCTTCCGCCTTCCCTCCACATCGACGCCGCCCGCGCCCGCGTGCGCCTGTCGCCGGCCGATCCCGCCTTCTTCCAGGACCCCTACCCCGCCTACCGGGCGATCCGCCGATCCTGCCCGCTGTTCCTGTGGGAAGACTACGGCCACCTTTGCGCCGCGGACGCCGCCACCGTCGACGCGCTGTTCCGTGACCGGCGCTTCGGCCGCGAAGCGCCGGGCCGGCCGCCCCCGCCCGAGCGCGTGAAGCCCTTCCACGACCTCGATGCGCTGTCGATGCTGGAGCGCGAGCCCCCGGCCCACACGCGGCTCCGCCGCCTCGTCACGCGGGCCTTCGTGTTCCGCGCCGTGGAGCGCCTGCGCCCGCGCATCGAGCGTGTGGTGGACGCGCTGCTCGACGCCCTGCCGGACCGCGGCACCGTCGACCTCCTGCCGGCCTATGCCGAGCCGATCCCGGTGGTCGTCATCGCCGAGCTCCTCGGCGTGCCGGCGGCGGACGCCCCGCACCTCCTCGACTGGTCCCACCGCATGGTGGCGATGTACCGGCCCGGGCGGACCCGCGCCGACGAGGACGCCGCCGTGGCGGCGACGCTGGCCTTCTCGGCCTATCTGCGGGACCACTTGGCCGAGCGCCGGGCGCGGCCCCGCGAGGACCTCCTCACCCTCCTGGCGACCGCGCCGGAGGGCGAGATCACCCCGGACGAGGCCGTGGCCAACGCGGCGCTGCTGCTCAACGCGGGCCACGAGGCGACCGTGCACGCCATCGGCAACGCGGTCGCGGCCGTGCTCGGCTCCGGGCTCGACCCCGCGGCCCTGTTCGCCACGCCGGCGCTGACCGCCGCCACGGTCGAGGAAGCGCTGCGCTTCGAGCCGCCGCTGCACCTCTTTACCCGCACCTGCCTCGAACCCGCGCGGGTCGCCGGCACGGCGTTCCGGCCGGGCGACCGGGTCGGCCTGCTGATCGGCGCCGCGAACCGCGATCCCGCCCGCTGGGCCGCGCCGGACGGCTTCGACCCGGCCCGCGCGCCGGCGCCGCACCTGGGTTTCGGCGGCGGCATCCACTTCTGCCTCGGCGCGCCCCTGGCCCGGCTGGAGCTGGAGGTGGCGCTGCCGCGGCTGTTCGCGCGGCGGCCCGGCCTGCGGTCCGCGGACGCGCCGCGCTTCGCCGACCGGTACCACTTCCGCGGGCTGGACGCCCTCCGGGTGACGCTGGGCTGATCCCGGCGCGGCGGCGGCGTCCCGGGGCCGTTCGGCCCGGGGTGGCCCCATCGACCGCAAGGTCAAACCGCCCTTCCCCTGCAGATCTGCTCGGGATGACGGCGCTCGCCCCCGCCGATCTGCTCCCGGCATGGGCATATCCTGTCGATGGAATGCCTATCGAAGTGTCTTCGATCGAAACGGAAGGCATATTGCTTCACGATGTGCCACTCTGCACATGAAATAGAACAAGATCACCGCCGACGTTTCATGTTGACAGGAAGAATATGCTGAATGGTATGCAGGTTTTACTGATATCGCCGTTCGATGTCGGGCGTCGCCGATGCGTGATCCCGTCCACGGGTGGCCACCATGGAGGTCGGGGTGATCACGAACGGTACGGGGGCCGCCCCGCAGGCGGCGACGGGCGATGCGGAAGCCCTCTATGTGGGGTCGACGGGGCTCGGGGTCTTCTTCACGCTGATCCTGGCGGTGCCCGTGGCGCTGTTCTTCTGGTTCGCCGCCTACAGCCCGGCCACGCTCGCCGGGCCGGCCGGATCGGGCGGCTCCACCTCGGTGTGGATCGTCCTCGGCGTCGGCCTCATCCTCTACGCCACGCTGCTGAACGCGCTCTACGTGGTGATCACGAACCGCGCCGCGGCGCGGGCCGGCGCCCGCGCGGCCGGCACCCTGGCCCTGCTCGTCCTGGCCGTCCTCGCCTCGTGTTTCGCGGCACAGCCCGCGCGGGCCGCCGAGGCCGGCGGCGGACCGAACGGCATCGCGGTGTCGTTCTTCGTGGTGCTGGTCGCCGCCACGCTCGCCATCACCTACTGGGCGGCCCGGCACACGCGCTCGACCACGGATTTCTACGCCGCCGGCGGCCACCTCACCGCGATGCAGAACGGCCTCGCCATGGCGGGCGACACGATCTCGGCGGGCGCCTTCCTCGGCCTGTCCGGGCTCACCTACGCCAGCGGCTACGACGGGCTGCTCTACGCCACCGGCTATTGCGTTGCGTATCCGGTGATCGGCATCCTGTTCGCCGACCGCATGCGCAACCTCGGACGCTTCACCTTCGCCGACGTCGTGTCCTACCGGTTGCAGCAGGGTCCGGTCCGCATCCTCGCCGCGCTGAGCACGCTCACCATCGCGATCTTCTTCCTCATCTCGCAGATGGTCGGGGCCGGCCAGCTCGTGCAGCTGCTGTTCAACATCGACTACGACGCCGCCGAGGTGATCGTCGGCGTGCTGATGGTCTGCTACGTGCTGTTCGGGGGCATGATGGCCACCACCTGGGTGCAGATCGTCAAGGCCGTGCTGATGCTGGTCACCGGCGCCGCCATCTCGTGCCTGATCCTCAACCGCTTCGGCTGGAGCTACGACGCCCTGCTGGCCAGGGCGACCGAGCTGCATCCCCGGCACCTCGCCATGCTGGCGCCCGCGGGCTTCAGCTCGGCGCCGCTGTCCACCCTGTCGCTCGGCCTCGCCATGTTCGTCGGCAGCGCCGGCCTGCCGCACCTCATCATGCGGGTGTTCACCGTGGCGGACGCCCGCACGGCGCGGTCCTCCATGTTCCTCGGCGTGATCTGCATCTCGTCCTTCTTCGCCCTGATTTCCATCATCGGGCTCGGCGCCGTGGCGCTGGTGGCCGGCAACCCGGATTACGTGCTGCCCGGCGGCGCGCTGCGGGGCGGCGGCAACATGGCGGCCGTGCACCTGTCCCACGCGGTGGGGGGCGACCTGATGCTCGGCTTCGTGGCGGCCGTCGCCTTCGCCACCATCATCGCCGTCGTGGCCGGCCTCACGCTGTCGGGCGCCGCCGCGGTGTCGCACGACATCTACGCCAGCGTGATCCGGCGCGGCCGGGTCGACGAGCGCACGGAGGTCCGCATTTCCCGCGCCGCCACGGTGGTGCTGGGCCTGCTGGCCGTCGGCCTCGGCATCGCCTTCCGCGGGCAGAACATCGCCTACCTGATCGGCCTCGTGGTCGGCATCGCGGCGGCGGCGAACTTCCCGCTCCTGGTGCTGTCGCTCTACTGGCGCGGCCTGACCACCCGCGGCGCGGTGCTGGGCGGCGCCACGGGCCTCGGCCTGTCGGTCGTGCTCACGGTCCTGGGGCCGTCCGTCTGGGTCAAGGTGCTGGGCCATGCCGCCCCGGTCTTCCCGCTCGATCCGCCCACCCTCGTGGCCCTGCCCGCCGCGGTCGTGGTCTGCGTCGCGGTCTCGCTGCTCGACCGCAGCCGCCGCGCCGACATCGACCGCGCCGGCTACGCCGAGCAGAGCCGCCGCATGCACGGCGTCGCCGCCCCCGTCCCCGTCCTCGCCGCGGCGGAATGAGGCGGCCCGCCGCCCGTCCCCGCCGAGGCGAGGGCGGGCCGACCAAGGTGACATCCTCCCGGACCCTGGAACTCCCATGCAGCTCATCAGCGCCACCCCGAGCCCCTACGCCCGCAAGGTCCGCATCACGCTGGCCGAGAAGGGCGTGCCCTTCGAACTCGTGACCGAGGTGCCGTGGAACTCCACCTCGGCGACCCCGAAGTACAACCCGCTGGAGAAGCTGCCCGTGCTGATCCTCGACGACGGGTCCAGCGTCTACGAATCCCGCTTCATCCTGGAATGGATCGAGGCCAAGTACCCCGAACCCCCGATGCTGCCCGGGAACATCGACGGCAAGCTCTTCGCCCGCCAGGTCGAGGTCGTGGTCGACGGCGTCTGCGACGCCTGCGTGTCGCTGTTCTGGGAGCGCCACCGCGATCCCGACAAGCAGAGCGCCGAATGGAAGGCTCGCCAGATGCGCAAGGTGGACGGCGGCCTGAAGGCCCTGGCGGAATGGGTGGGAGATCGCGAGTTCATCGTCGAGGACCGCTTCGGCCTCGCCGACGTCGCCACCGGCACCCTGTGCCGCTACCTCGACGTCCGCTTCCCCGAGCACCCCTGGCGGACCACCCACCCCAACCTCGCCGCCTACAGCGACCGCATCGAGCGCCGCCCGTCCTTCGCCGAAACCGTGCCGGTGCCGCAGGTCATCTCCGACAAGGTGGTGTGACATGCCCGGCCTGTTCAGCGAGCTGAGGCTCAAGGACGTCACCCTGCGCAACCGCATCGCGATCTCGCCGATGACGCAATATTCCTGCGGCACCGACGGCGTGGCGACGGACTGGCACCTCGTCCACCTCGGCGCCCGCGCGGCGGGCGGCGCGGGGCTGGTCGTGATGGAGCAGCTGGCGGTGTCGCCCGAGGGCCGGATGACGCCGGGCTGCGCCGGCATCTGGTCCGACGCGCAGATCCCCATGCTGCGCCGCATCACGGACTTCATCCGCTCCACCGGCGCCGTGCCGGGCGTGCAGCTCGGGCATTCGGGCCGCAAGGGCTCGATCAGCCCGCCCTGGGACGGGTACGCGCAGCTCGACGACGGCCACCCGGACGGCTGGGAGCCGATCGGCCCCACGGCCGAGCCGTTCGGCGGGGAGCGCTTCCGGAAGGGCGCGCGGCACGCCGGCGAGGACGACATCGCCCGCATCGTCGGCGACTTCGCCCGGGGGGCCGAGCGGGCGCTCGAAGCCGGCTTCGACTGGGTCGAGATGCATTACGCCCACGGCTTCCTCGGCGCGTCCTTCTTCTCGCCCCTCGCCAACACGCGCCAGGACCGCTACGGCGGCAGCCTCGAGAACCGGGGGCGCTTCCTCGTCGAAGCCTTCGACGCCGTGCGGGCCGTGTGGCCGGAGCGGCTGCCGCTGACGATGCGGATCGGCGCCGTCGACTACCACCCCGACAGCCACACGCTCGACGACACGATCTGGCTGGTCAGGACGCTGAAGGAGCGCGGGCTCGACCTCGTCGACATCTCGATGGGGATGAACAGCGACGACAGCAAGGCGGTGCCCTGGGCCGACCGCGGCTTCATGGTGCCGGCTGCGACCCGCATCCGGCGGGACGGCGGGCTGCCGGCGGCGGTGAGCTGGAACCTCGCCGACCCCGAATACGCCGACGGGCTGATTCGCTCGGACGCCATGGACCTGCTCATGCTCGGCCGGCCCACCATCGCCAACCCGCACTGGCCGCTCTACGCCGCCATGGTGCTGGGCGAGAACGCGCCCTACGACATGCTGCCGATCCAATACAGCCACGCGCTGAAGCGCACGCGCGACGAGGTGAACTGCGGCGGCTTCGGGCCGATCGCGCGGAAGCGGTGAGCGGGCGGGCGCCCTCGGCCGGCCCTCAGGCCAAGCCCTGCAGCGGCCCGACCCCGAGGAGCAGAGACAGGCCGACGGCCAGCACCAGCAGCGCCGCGGCGAGTTCGAGCCCGCGCCCCACCAGCGCGCCGCGGCCGGCGTCGGAGCCGACGAGGCGCAGCGCCACCCCCTTGGCCAGCACCGCCGTGGCGGCGAGCGCCGCCGTGGTGATGGCCGTGCCGAGCGCCATCACCACCGTGGAAGCGACGCCGGCGAGGAAGACGCCCTGCGCCAGCGCGAAGACCAGCACCAGGATGGCGCCCGAGCAGGGCCGGGCCCCCGCCGCCACCACCGTCGACACCGCGTCGCGCCACGAGAAGCCGTCGCCGAGCGTCGCGGGGTCGGGCGCGTGGACATGGCCGCAGTTCGGGCCGTGCCGGTGGGCCTCGTCGTCGGCCGCCGCCATGCAGCTGAAGGCGCCGCGGCCGACGGGGGCCTCGTGGGCGGCGCAATCCGGCGCGCCCAGGCGGTAGAGCCGCGCGGGCGGGGCCTGGGCGGCGCCCGCGAAGGCCAGCGTTCCGGCGCCGGCGGGAGCCGGCGGGCCGAAGCCCGGCGGTTCGGCGCGGGGGCGCCTGCGCCAGGCGGCCAGGAGCGCCGCGCCCTTGCGCCAGGTCAGCCACAGGCCGAGCGCCGCGACGCCCCCGTAGCTCACCGTCTCGACCAGGGCCGCGCCGTCGCGCATGCCGGTCGCGGTGGCCCGGAACACGATGGACAGGAGGCCCACCAGCGCCACCGCCACGGTGGCCTGGAGCAGCGCCGCCAGGAACGACAGCGCGATGCCGCGGCGCAGCGCCCGCCGGTTCGCCACCATGTATGCGGCCAGCACCGCCTTGCCGTGGCCGGGCCCGGCCGCATGGAGCACGCCGTAGCCGAAGCTCAGCGTCGCGAGCCAGGGCAGCGCCGACGCATCCGTGCGGGTGGCCCGCACGGCGGCCGACAGCGAGCGCTCGAACCAGCCCTGCTGGGCCAGGATCCAGCCCATCGCGCCCGTGGCCGGGCCGCCGCCCTCCGAGATGCCGACGCTGAACGGGTTCCGGGCCTGGGCGAGGGCGGGCTCGGCCGAGGCCAGCGCCGCCAGGGCGAGCGCCGCCGCCGACAGCGCCAGCGCGGGGACCAGGAGCCGCCTCGCCCTCACGGGCAGGCCACCATGACCTTGGAGGCGAGCTTGATGCCGAAGTCCTGCCCTGGCGACATGTTGGCGAAGAAGGCTTCGCTCAGCTTCTGGTTGTCGGAGGCGTCGAGCGGCCGGGGCTTGATGACGCTGGTCGAGCAGCCGGACGGCGCCGCCACCAGCGCCACGGGGTCTCGGTCGGCCATGCGGAAATCCACGAAATAGGTCGGGTCGTAGACGCTGACGTTGAGCGCCGGGGCGGGCTTGGCGGGCGCCTTCAAGGGAAGGGTGAAATGGAGGGTGACGAGCTTGTCGGGGCTTTCGTCGAGCCAGTAGTCGACGGGCGCGCCGAATTCGAGGGCGTGGCCGCTCAGCTTGGCGACGGTGAAGTATCCGAATTCGGCCAGGGACTCGACGTTGGTCTTGGCCAGCGGGGCGAGCTGGTCCCGCGTCAGGAGCTCGCCCGGGGTGCCGAGACCCTGGGTGACGAAGGAGGAGTACATGTCGTCGAAGGTCCAGTCGGCGCGCACGCCCGTGACCCTGCCGTCCGCGTCGAACAGCACCTGCTCCCTGGCGGTGACGAAGACGTGGGGGTGGGCGTCGGCGGCCCCCGCCCAGAGCACCAGGGCCGAGCAGGCCAGGACGGCGCGCCCGGCGCTCCGCCGTCGGTCGGCGCCGGAGCGCCGGCCGGGGGCGGCGCGAAGCCTGCTCGGGGCCGGGCGCCGCGCGCTGCGCGAGGGGGGCGGTCGGCGCATGCGTGTCCTCACGGCTGTTCCGGCGACGGTGCGGGAGCGGGCGCTGAGTGCGGGCACAGTTCGGCGGTTTCGAGGCGCGGCCCGGGGCCTCCGGGCGGCGTAACGCCGGGGCCCGCCGGTGCGAAGGACAGATGTCGGGGCGCGGCGCCCCCCGCGGGGACGGAAGCTTTGACGGCAGTGACCGCGGGACTATACAGGCGCGGGGCCATCGGCGTGCCCGTCCGGATCGGCATGGAACGCGAAAGCCCCGCCCGCAGCACATCGGCGGACACGACCTGGTCGGCGCTGATGGCCGCTGCGCAGAACGGCGACCGCGCCGCCTACGAGCGCCTGCTCGGCGACTGCATCCCCCACGTGAAGCGCGTGGTGCGGCGCACCGGCGTGCGCCCGGAAAGCGTCGACGACGTGGTGCAGGACGTGCTCATCACCGTGCACCGCGCCCGCGCCACCTACGACCCCGCCCGCTCCTTCGCCAACTGGCTCAGCGCCATCGCGCAGCGCCGCGCCATCGACCACCTGCGCCACCGCGGCCGGCAGGACCGCCGCGAAGTGTGGGACGAGCTGTCCTACGAGAGCTACCCGGACGCCCGCGCCACGCCGGACGCGGTGCTCGACGGCGAGGACCGGGGCCGCGACATGCGCGTCGCCGTGGCGGCGCTGTCGCCGGGCCAGCGCGAAGCCATCGAGCTCCTGGCCATCCGGCAGCGCTCGCTCGGCGAAGCCGCGGCCGAGACGGGCAAGACCAAGGGCGCCCTCAAGGTCAACCTGCACCGCGCGCTGAAGACGCTGCGGGCGCGTTTCGACGGGGCGGAGTGACGCGGATGGCCAGGGAACGCACGCTCGATTCCGTGGTGGCGCACCTTTCGGCGGACCTGCGCCCCGTGCGGCGCCTCCCGGCGCCCCCGGTCCGGGCCGCGGCGTGGATCGGCCTCATGGCCGCGATGGCGGCGGCCCTGTCGGTCTTCTGCGACCTGCCCGCCCTGCGCGACCGCCTCGCCGCCGCGCCCGACATGTGGCTGGCCGTGGCGGGCTCCACCGCGACGGCGATGCTGGCGGCCCTGGCGGCCTTCGAGCTCAGCGTGCCGGGGCGCAGCCCGCGTTGGGCCCTGCTGCCCATGCCGACGCTGATCCTGTGGGCCTGGGCCAGCGGCCTCGGCTGCCTGCGCACCTGGGGCGCGCCGAGCCCTTCGGCCCTGGGGCCCGTCGGCGAGGCGGGCCACTGCCTCACCCACATCCTGATGATGTCGGTGCCGCTGATGACGGTCATGATGGTGATGGTGCGCCGGGCCTGCCCGCTCAGGCCCAACATCACCGCGCTGGTGTCCGGGCTCGCCGTCGCGGCGGCCTCCGCCACGCTGCTGAACTTCGACCACCCCTACGACGCGTCGGCGACGGACCTGCTCGCCCATCTCGTGGCGGTGCTGCTGGTGATCATCGCCAACCAGCTCTTCGCCTGGCGCTCGACCGCACCGGTGAGGTGACGCGCCCGCAGATCGACGATGATAGGGGGAAGATGCGCCTGGCCGACGCGGAGGCACGCGGCGCGCGCAGGGTAGCCATGTTGCCGCGCCACAACGAGTGGCCGGAAAGCGCTTGCGCTTTTGTGCGCCGCACCATAGAAAGGCTTTGCAGCGTTCGCGCTGCATGCCCTTCTTGGGCGTTTCCTCCCTAGACTTGGGCCGCCCTTCGGGGTGGCCTTTTTTCTTGGGACCGGTCTAAACCACGGAAGCCGCGCATGCACAAGTGGCATGTGACGAGAATTTGTCGGTGAGTTGACGATTTATTAACCGTCACGCCGATCGGGGGTCCGCTCCGACAGGAAACGGCTCATGCGGGCCAGCGCCCGCTCGATGTTGTCGACCGAGTTGGCGTAGCTCAGGCGGATGTAGCCTTCCCCGTGGACCCCGAAGTCCGGGCCGCCGATGGTGGCGACGCCGGCCTCCTCCAGCAGCGCCGACGCCAGCGGCTTCGCCAGCCAGCCCGTGCCGGCGATGTTGGGAAAGGCGTAGAAGGCGCCCTTGGGCGTCGCGGTCCTGACGCCGGGCAGCGCGTTCAGCCCCGCGACCACGACGGCGCGGCGGCGGTCGAACTCCGCCACCATGGCGTGGACGGCGTCCTGCGGGCCGGCCAGCGCTTCCAGGCCCGCCCATTGCGCCGGGGCGTTGACGCAGGACCAGCAGTTGACGGCGAGCTTGCGGATCTTGTCGACCAGCGCGTCCGGCCACACCGCGTATCCCATGCGCCACCCCGTCATGGCGTAGGTCTTGGACCATCCGTCGAGCATGATCAGCCGGTCGCGGATCGACGGATAGGCGAGCAGGCTCGTGTGGGCGAGGCCGTCGTAGCACATCTGGCCGTAGATCTCGTCGGACAGGACCGCGACGTGGGGGAAGCGTTCCAGCCCCGCCACCAGGGCGTCGATCTCGGCCTTCGGCGTCACGCCGCCCGTCGGGTTGGCGGGCGAGTTGAGGATGACGAGGCGCGTCCGCTCGCCGATCAGCGACAGCGCTTCCGCGGCCGAGAAGGCGAAGCCGTTCTCCTCGCGCACGGGCAGCGGCACCGGCGTGGCGCCGGTGAACTCGATCATCGAGCGGTAGATGGGGAAGCCGGGGTCGGGATACACGATCTCGGCGCCGGGCTCGCCGAACATCAGGATCGCGGCGAACATCGTCACCTTGCCGCCCGGCACCACGACGACGTTGTCCGGCGACACGTCGACGCCGAAGCGGCGGTGGAGGTCGGCCGACAGGCCTTCGCGCAGCGGCAGGATGCCGGTCGCGGGCGTGTAGCCGTGGTGGCCGTCGCGCAGCGCCTTCACGGCGGCCTCGACGACGTTCCCCGGCGTGGCAAAATCGGGCTGGCCGATGCCGAGGTTGATCACGTCGCGCCCCTGGCGGGCGAGTTCGGTGGCGCGGGCCAGGACCGCGAAGGCGTTCTCCTCGCCCATGCGGTCGAAGGCGGCGATGGTTCTGAGCATGGCGTGTTTCCCCCGTGCGGCGGGGCTTACCATAGGTGCCGCGCGTATAGGAGGACGGCGTGGGCGGCGCCGACCTCCTTCGGGGCCCCCTCATGATCCTTCTCTACGCCTTCGCCCTCGTGGCCGGCATCGCCAACGCCTTCCAGGCCGGCACGAACTCGACCTTCGCCAAGACCCTGCATCAGCCCTTCCTGGCGGCCCTGCTGATCGTCGGGGTGAGCGCCCTCGGGCTGGCCGCCGCGGGGCTCGCATCCGGGCGGCTCGCCTGGCCGTCCGCTTCCGCCTTCGGCGCCGTGCCGTGGTGGGGCTGGATCGGCGGCCTTCTGTCGGCGGTGCTGCTGATGAGCCAGCTCTTCGTCGCCGCCTCCATCGGCGCCGGCCCGTTCCTCGGCATCATCGTGGTGACCGGCACCGTCACCTCGCTGCTCATCGACAATTACGGCCTCGTCGGCTTCAAGGTGCATGAGCTGAACGCGTGGCGCATCGCCGGCGGCGCGCTGATGAGCCTCGGCGTCCTGCTGGTGGCGCTGTTCTGACGGAGACACGATCCCATGGCCCCGCTTCCTTCCACCGCGGTCCTGCTCCGCCGCCGCCCCGAGGGCGAGCCGCGCCCCGACGACTTCGAGATCGTCCACCGCCCCTGCCCCGACCCGGAGGACGGCCAGCTCAGGCTCGAAGTGCTGTGGCTGTCGCTCGACCCCTACATGCGCGGCCGGATGAGCGCCGCCCGGTCCTACGTCGAGCCCGTCGGGATCGGCGACGTGATGGCCGGGCAGGCCGTGTGCCGCGTCGAGTCATCGCGGCATCCCGGATTCGCGCCGGGCACGCTGGTGCTGGCGGGATCGGGCTGGTGCACGGCGGCGCTGTCCGACGGCACCGGCCTGATCCGCCTCGACCCGGCGCCGGCGCCCCTCACGGCGGCGCTGGGCGTGCTCGGCATGCCGGGGTTGACCGCCTATGCGGGCCTGGCCGAGATCGGCCGGCCGAAGGCGGGCGAAACCGTGGTGGTGGCGGCCGCCACCGGCCCCGTCGGCTCCGCCGTCGGGCAGATCGCCAGGAAGCGCGGCTGCCGCGCCGTGGGCATCGCGGGCGGGGCCGAGAAGTGCCGGCTGCTCGTCGAGCATTTCGGCTTCGACGCCGCCGTCGACCACCGCGCGCCGGACTTCCCCGCTCGGCTGAAGGCGGCCTGCCCGAACGGGATCGACGTGTATTTCGAGAACGTCGGCGGCGCCGTGTGGGACGCGGTGCTGCCGCTGCTCAACGACTTTTCGCGCGTGCCGGTCTGCGGGCTGGTGTCGCAATACAACGCCACGGCCCTGCCCGCCGGGCCGAACCGCGTGCCGGACGTGATGCGGGCCGTGCTGAGCCGGCGCATCGAGATCCGCGGCTTCATCGTGTGGGACTTCGCCCATCGGGCGGGGGAGTTCCGCCGCGAGGTCGGCACCTGGGTGGCGGACGGCTCGATGCGGACCCTGGAACACCGCGTCGAGGGGATCGAGCGGGCCCCGGCCGCGCTGGTCGACATGCTGGCCGGCCGCAACCTCGGCAAGGTGGTGGTGAAGGTGGCGCCGGGCGCGCCGGACTGAGCGCCGCCTACCCCCGCGCGGCCGCCCCGAGGAGCGCCCGCCCGAGCTCGCCCGACCCTTCCGCGTCGGCGGCGAGCCGTTCGTAGATCCGCGCCGCGCCCTCGAACATCATCGCGGCGGGGTCGTCCGGCCCGAGGAAGGCCGCGACCTCGCGCATCTCCGCCACCCAGCGGTAGGCCTTGGGCAGCATGTCCGGCATGGCCTTGCCGAAGCGGGCGACGAGTTCCGGCTGGCTGCGGTCGAGCTCCGCCCGCAGCGCTTCGCCCGCGCCCCGGCGTTCCGCGCCGAGGAACATGCCCGCCGCCAGCGCGGTGACGCCCTTGGTGCACATGGCGTAGACGAGCTTCAGCCCCGAAGCGGCGCCGAAGGGCGCGTCCATGGGCTTCAGGTCCAGCCCATGGCGGCCGAGCGGCGCCGTCAGGCCCGCGGGGTCGCCGCTGACGTAGACGGCCGGGCTCACCCCTGCGCGCTTCGGCGGCGCCCCGATGATGCAGCCGTCGACGACGGGGCAGCCGGTGCCGTCGAGGGCGGCGCGCACGCGCTCGGCCGTGGCGGGGCTGATGGCGTTGAGGTCGACGAAGGCAGGCTTTCGCGCGCCCGCCCGCAGCGACGGCGCGAGCCGTTCGGCGAGCGCGACCGCGGAGCCCGGCGGCACGATGGACAGGATCATGTCGGCGCCCGCGAGGTCGTCGAGCGGCACGTCCCTCATGCCGGCCTCCGCGGCGCGGGCCCGGCTCCCGGCGCCCCGCCCGTCGAGGTTGGTCAGGACGGTGGCGCCGCCCTCCGCCAGGCGCAGGCCCATGCCGGCCCCCATGGCGCCCGCCGCCAGGATCGCGATCGTGGTCATGCCCTCGTCTCCGTCTCGAACCGCGCCCCCGTCGATCGTTCGGAGGCTTCCCACAGCGCCCGCGCGGTCGCGTCATCCCGCGCCTGGGGCATGACGCGCGACGGCCCGACGGGCCCGGTACGCTCGCCCCGCCCCGTCGGGCCGTAATAGCCGCCCGCCGCGGCGTCGGGCGCCGTCGCGGCGTACAGGATCGGCAGGGCGCCGTCAGCCGCCGATTGCCCGAGCAGGCGGAAGGCGAGGTTCATCAGGGCGGGCTTCACCCCGCCGCGCCCTTCCGCGGGGCCGTTGGTGATGATGTCGGTGACGGCCCAGCCGGGATGCGCCGCGACGGAGCGGATCGGCCAGCCGGCCGCGTCGGCGCGGGCCTGGAGCGCGCGGGCGAAGATCAGCATGGCGAGCTTGCTTTGGCGGTAGGCCGTCCAGGGATCGTAATGCCGCTCCCCCTGCAGGTCGTCGAGGGCGATGCGGCCCTGGACATGGGCGAGGCTGGCGAGGCTCACCACGCGCGCCCCGCGTCCGGCGCGCAGCAGCGCCGGCATGAGACGGGCCGTCAGGGCGAAATGGCCGAGGTAGTTGGTGCCGAACTGCTCTTCATGGCCGTCCCGCGTCGTGCGGCGCGTCGGATAGGCCATGACGCCGGCGTTGTTGACCAGGATGTCGACGGCGGCGCCGTCCGCCACGAGGACTTCGGCGAAGCCCGTCACGGACGACAGGTCGGCGAGGTCGAGGGGGGCGAAGCGCAACTCGGCCTGCGGCACGGCCGCGGCGATGCGGCGGCGGGCCGCCTCGGCCTTGCCGGGGTTGCGGGCCGCCAGGACCACGGCGGCGCCGCGTCGCGCCAAACCCAACGCCGTTTCGAAGCCGAGGCCGCCCGAAGCGCCGGTGACGACCGCGCGCCGCCCGTCGAGCCGCGGCGCGTCGTCGATCGTCCAGCCGCGTCGCGCCATCGTCCATGCCCCCTCGGTCATCGGGGAAGTGGGGCGGAGTGCGGGCTTCTCAAGGCCGAGCGGGCACCCGGCGGGCCGCACGCGCGGCCGGATCGAGGCCTATCGTGTCCGCCCGGGTGCCGCGACGCGGTCACCCGTGGGCGGAACGGCGTCAGCCGTAGACCTGCCTGTGGGCGGCCGCATAGAGGTCGGACTGGAAGGCGCCCATCTCGACGAGGTCGGAGTTCGACAGGGTGTCGATCTCGGCGATGAGCTGGCGGTAACGGCGGTTCTTGTCGAGGCGATCCTGCGCCAGGGCAAAGAGTTTGTTGAACATGGTTCGATTTCCCTCAAACGGGTTGATGGATCAAACCTCCCGGATCGGTCTTGATGCCGATGACGTCGAGATAGCGCTGCCTATGGTGCAGTGCAACACGCCGAAGTGCAGTGCAGCTCGGCGGAACCTGCATGGCGAAATTCAGAGTTTCTTCATCATAAGCCGCATGAGGCATGTCGAGGGCGCATGGCAGGCGTCGACGATGCTCGAAGCGGCATCCTGCCGTTCCGCGAGGCTCGTGGCGGCGCCGGGCGGTTCGCGGGTAGCGCGGAGCGGCCCCGTGCGTCGAAGCATGGCAGTGTTGCATGCATCGCCCCTGCCGCACCGGATGTCGCGGTCGGGCCCGCCCCGGTCAGCCGCGGCCCGCACCGCGGCCACGCCGCCCGGTGGAAATCGTCCGGCGTCGGGCCGTCCATTCCATCTTGGGGCACCGGGCGGGGCGCTCCCCGACGACGTTGGGTTCGCGGGGGCGATCGGCGCCCGTCCGGCCGGATCGGAACCGTTCCAGATTCCCGCTTGACGCGAAGGACGACGCTCCGCATCACACGGGCACTCGTTTGACACGGCAGGCGACCATGTCGCATGGTTGTGACAATGATAATCGTTCTAAACGATATGATCTCACGCGAGCGTGTATGACGCGAAGTCTGAGGAAGGGAGGGCACCTATGAACATGGAGCTCTCACGGCGCCATTTTCTGAAGATGGCCGGCGTGGGTGCGGCGGGGACATCGCTGGGGGCCTTCGGGTTCGCCGGCGTGGAGGCGGCCCAGGCCGCGGCCATCAGGCCCTACAAACTCGCCAACACCACGGAAACCCGCAACACCTGCCCCTACTGCTCGGTGGCCTGCGGCATCATCATGTATTCCAAGGGCGACCTGAAGAAGGGCGAGCGCGCCGACATCACCCACATCGAGGGTGACATCGACCACCCGACGAACCGCGGCACGCTGTGCCCGAAGGGTGCCGCGCTCCACGACTTCGTCACCTCCAAGACCCGCATCACCGTCCCCCGCGTCCGCGAGCCCGGCTCCGACGAATGGACGGAAGTGTCCTGGGACCATGCGCTGGACCGCATCGCGCGCCTGATGAAGGACGACCGCGACGCCAACTTCATCGCGAAGAACAAGGACGGCACGGCCGTCAACCGCTGGACCACGGTGGGGTTCCTGGGCGCCTCGGCGACCACGAACGAGACCGCGTTCCTGACCTACAAGGCTGTCCGCTCCATGGGCATCCTGGGGTTCGACAACCAGGCGCGTGTTTGACACGGCCCGACGGTGTCCAGTTTGGGCCCGACGTTTGGCCGCGGAGCGATGACGCAGCCGTGGACTGATATCAAGAACACCGATCTCGCGATCGTGATGGGCGGCAACGCGGCCGAAGCGCACCCGTGCGGCTTCAAATGGCTGGTCGAGGCCAAGGCCCACCGCGGCGCTAAGCTGATCGTCGTCGACCCGCGCTACACGCGCACGGCCGCCGTTTCGGATTACTATGCCCCGATCCGTCAGGGCACCGACATCGCCTTCCTGCTCGGGGTGATCCGCTACTGCATCGCCAACGACAAGATCCAGTGGGAATACGCCAAGAACTACACTAACATCTCGTACCTCGTGAAGGACGGCTTCTCCTATAAGGACGGCCTGTTCACCGGCTACGACGAGATGAAGCGCGACTACGACCGTTCCTCCTGGGATTACCAGTTGGGCGCGGACGGGTTCGTGCAGTCCGACATGACGTTGCAGCATCCGCGCACGGTGTGGCAGCTCCTGAAGGACCACGTCGAGCAGTACACGCCCGAGCTGGTCGAGCGCATCTGCGGCACGCCGAAGGACAAGTACCTCCACATCTGCGAGATGATCGCGGCCACGTCGGCGCCCGACAAGGCGATGACGTCGATGTACGCCCTCGGCTGGACGCAGCATTCCAAGGGCGCGCAGAACATCCGCACCATGGCGATGCTCCAGCTGCTGCTGGGCAACATCGGCATTGCGGGCGGTGGCATGAACGCCCTGCGCGGCCATTCCAACATCCAGGGCCTGACCGACCTCGGCCTGATGTCCAACCTGATCCCGGGATACCTGTCGATCCCGACCGAGAAGGAGAAGGCCATCGGCGACTACCTGGCGACCCGCCAGTTCAAGCCGCTGCGCGCCGACCAGACCAGCTACTGGCGCAACTACGACAAGTTCTTCGTATCGTTCCAGAAGAGCATGTGGGGCGACCACGCCACGAAGGACAACGACTGGGGCTACGACTACCTGCCCAAGCTCGACGTGCCGGCCTACGACATCCTCCGCATGATGGAGATGATGAACGAGGGCAAGGTCAACGGCTACTTCTGCCAGGGCTTCAACCCGATCCTGTCGATCCCCAACCGGGCGAAGACGACGGCGGCCCTGTCGAAGCTGAAGTACCTCGTGACGATGGACCCGCTCGACACCGAGACGTCCAACTTCTGGCGGAACTTCGGCATCTACAACGATGTGAAGTCCGCCGACATCAAGACCCAAGTGTTCCAACTCCCGACCACCTGCTTCGCCGAGGAGGAAGGCTCGCTCGCCAACTCCGGCCGGTGGCTGCAGTGGCATTGGGCCGGCGGTTCGGCTCCGGGCGATTGCAAGCACGACACCTGGATCATGGCGCAGATCTTCCTGCGCGTGAAGAAGCTCTACCAGGCCGAGGGCGGCGCCTACCCGGACCCGATCGTCAACCTGACCTGGAACTACGCCGACGCCGAGGAGCCCACCCCGGAGGAGCTCGCCAAGGAGGTCAACGGATACGCGCTCGCGGATCAGTTCGACGCCAAGGATCCGACGAAGCTCGTCGCCGGCAAGGGCAAGCTGCTGGTCAACTTCAGCCAGCTGAAGAACGACGGCTCCACCTCCTCGGGCTGCTGGATCTATTCGGGCCAGTGGAACGAGAACGGCAACAACATGGCGCGCCGCGACAACGCGGATCCGGGCAACATGGGGACGTTCCTGAACTGGACGTTCGCGTGGCCGGTGAACCGTCGCGTGCTCTACAACGCGGCTTCCTGCGACATGCAGGGCAAGCCGTGGGATCCCAGCCGCAAGCTGATCGAATGGAACGGGTCGAAGTGGGTCGGCAACGACGTGCCCGACATCGCGCCGGACGCGCAGCCCGGCAAGGTGCAGCCCTTCATCCTCAACCAGGAGGGCACCGCCCGCCTCTTCACCCGCGCCCTGCTCCGTGACGGCCCGTTCCCGGTCCATTACGAGCCCTTCGAGTCGCCGGTGAAGAACGTCATCAACCCGGCGATCCGCGGCAACCCCGTGGCGCGCATCTTCCAGGCGGACGTGGCCTCCTTCGGCGACGCGAGCGAGTTCCCCTACGCGGCGACCTCGTATCGGTTGACGGAGCACTTCCACTACTGGACGAAGCACAACCGGGTGAATTCGGTGCTTCAGCCCGAGTTCTTCGTGGAGATCAGCCACGAGTTGGCGGCCGAGAAGAGCATCCAGAACAACGGCTGGGTGCGGGTCTGGTCGAAGCGCGGCGAGGTGAAGGCCAAGGCCTACGTCACGAAGCGCATCCAGCCGCTGATCTGCGACGGCAAGGCGGTCCACGTGGTCGGCATCCCGCTCCACTGGGGCTTCATGGGTGCCGCCGTGAAGGGATGGGGGCCGAACTCGCTGACCCCCGTCGTGGGAGACGCGAATTCCGACACGCCGGAGTTCAAGGCCTTCCTGGTCAACATCGAGCCCACAACGCCGCCCGCCGTCTCGTAAGGGGAGCTAGACCATGTTCATGCCTAACGTCCCCGTCGGTCAGCCCGTCCCGGGCTTCTCCGAGAAGGACCTCATCAAGAGGTCGGCCTCTTCCGTGCCGGAGCCGGCACGGAGGCTGACCGAGGTCGCCAAGCTGATCGACATCTCGAAATGCATCGGCTGCAAGGCCTGCCAGTCGGCGTGCATCGAGTGGAACGACACCCATCCCGAGATGGAGTCGTTCCAGGGGACCTACATGAACCCCCACGATCTGACGCCCAACATGTTCACTCTGATGCGGTTCAACGAATGGACCAACCCGGAGACGGATAAGCTCGAGTGGCTGATCCGCAAGGACGGCTGCATGCATTGCTCCGACCCGGGCTGCCTCAAGGCCTGCCCGGCCCCCGGCGCCATCGTGCAATACTCGAACGGCATCGTGGACTTCGTCCACGACAACTGCATCGGCTGCGGCTACTGCGTGAAGGGCTGCCCCTTCAACATCCCCCGGATCTCGCAGACGGATCACAAGGCGTACAAGTGCACGCTGTGTTCCGACCGCGTGGCGGTGGGCCAGGGGCCGGCCTGCGCCAAGGCCTGCCCGACGCATGCCATCTCGTTCGGCACCAAGGACGAGATGAAGGCCGAGGCGGCCGACCGCGTGAAGGATCTGAACTCGCGCGGCTACAAGAACGCGGGCCTCTACGACCCGCCGGGGGTGGGCGGCACGCATGTCATGTACGTGCTGCAGCACGCCGACAAACCGCACATCTACAACGACCTTCCGGACGACCCGAAGATTTCCAGCCTGGTCCAGGCCTGGAAGGGCGCCGGCAAGTTCGCCGGTCTGGCGCTGATCGGCTTCGCCGCCGTCGCCAGCGCCGCCCACGCCGTCTTCGCCGGCCAGAACAAGGTCACGAAGCACGACGAGGAAGAGGGTGAAGCGCTGACCGGGAAGGACGCATGAGCGAGGCTCTCCGCGACACGGACCGGCTCGATCCGAACCGGAACATCGAGCACCGCACCATGGTGCAGCCGGGGGATGCCATCACCCCCGGCACCAAGGGCACGCCCGCCACGGTCAAGCGCTACGGCCCGCTGGCGCGCTTGAACCATTGGGTGGTGGCCTTCAGCCTGATCGCGCTCGCGCTGTCGGGCCTGGCCCTCTACAGCCCCTACCTGTACTTCCTGACCGGCATCTTCGGCGGCGGGCAGACCACGCGCTGGCTCCATCCGTGGATCGGCGTCCTGCTGTTCGTGTCCTTCTACGTGTTCTTCGCCCAGCTTTGGCGCGCCAACCTGTTCAACCGGGACGACCTGACCTGGGCCATGCGGTTCAAGGACGTCGTGGCCGGCAACGAGGAGCGGCTGCCCGAGATGGGCAAGTACAATGCCGGCCAGAAGTTCGTGTTCTGGGGCATGTCGGCGCTGATCCTGGCGCTGATCGGCACCGGCGTCCTCATCTGGCAGGAGTATTTCGCGGTCTACACCGCGATCGAGACGCAGCGTTGGGCCGCCCTGCTCCACGCCGCCGCCGCCATCGCGATCATCCTGATCTGGATCACGCATGTCTACGCGTCGATCTGGATCCAGGGCACGATGCGGGCCATGACGCGCGGCAACGTGACGGCCGGCTGGGCCTACCGCCACCATCGCAAGTGGCTGAAGCAGCTCGCCGGCCTGCGCCGCAAGACGGCTCCCCAGGCCAACGCCGTCGAGCACACCAAAGCGGCGAAGCACCTCGGTCTCTGACCGGGGCGCATCTCCGGCCGATCTCGCAGACATGATCGAGGCGCCGTTCGCGGCGCCTTTTTCATGGGTAGGCCGTCGGCGCGACATTGCCTGTCGCCGCCGAAAAGCTACATGTCATCCATGTCCGACCCGAGATCCATCGAAGCCGACCCGACCGCGATCGGCGGCGTCGTCACACCGCCCTTCGCCCGGCTGCCCGATCCGGACGCGCTGTTCGTGAAACGCAGCCTGCGCCTGCGCGCCTATGCGGAGCAGAGCGACCTGAAACCCTTCCTGCTGTTCCTGGCGGGCGTCGCCGACGCGCAGGCCGCCATCCTGCCGCTGCTGCCCCCCGTCGAGCCGCCCGACCCCGAAGCCCTGGCCCGCGCGCGCGACAACGCCATGCCGCCGGTCGACCGCGCCGCCATCGCGCCCGACGCCGCCTTCGACGCCACCTTCGAGGCCCTGTTCGACGCGGCCGCCGCGGTCGACCAGCCCGACGAGGCGCGCGCGGCGCTCGCCCGCATCAAGGGAGACCGGGCGCTCCGCGACACCTGCAGCCGCACCGTCCTGGCCGGCGAGCGGCCGGACACCGGCCTGGCCGAACACGCCTATGCGGCCGCGGCGCTGCAGGTCCACATGGCGCGCCTGGCCGCCACGCTGGACCCGGCGTCGCTGGTCCCGGTCGGCACCGGCGCCTGCCCGTGCTGCGGCGGCCCGCCGGTGTCGTCCACGGTGGTCGGCTGGATGGGGGCGGACGGCGCCCGCTATTGCACCTGCGCGCTGTGCGCCACGATGTGGAACGTCGTGCGGGTCAAATGCACGCTCTGCGACTCGACCAAGGGCATCACCTACATGGGCGTCGACGGCGGCACCGACACCGTGAAGGCCGAAACCTGCGACGAATGCGGGCGCTACGTGAAGATCCTGCAGGGGCAGAAGGACATGCTGGTCGACGCCGTGGCGGACGACGTCGGCAGCCTCGGGCTCGACATGCTGATGCAGGGCACGCGCTACAAGCGCGGCGCCTACGACCCGTTCCTGCTGGGCTATTGACGGGCGTGCCGGCGCCGAACCTCCGCCTGCGCGACCTGCCCGGGGTCGACGACGTGATGCGCCACGCCGACGGTGCCGCCCTGGTGGAGCGCTTCGGGCGCGCCGAGGTGGCCGAAGCGGTCCGCGCCGCGGTGGGCGACCTCCGCACGTCGCTGCGCGCGGGCGCCGAGGCGGACGTTTCGCGCGAAGCCGTGTCGGCCGAGGCCGGCCGCCGGCTCGCCGCGCGGGGGCGCTCGGCGCTGCGCCCGCTGTTCAACCTCACCGGGACGGTGCTGCACACCAACCTCGGCCGGGCCATCCTGCCCGAAGCCGCGATCGGCGCGGCCGTCGACGCCATGGCCAGCCCCGTGGCGCTGGAATACGACCTCGACACCGGCCGGCGCGGCGAGCGCGACGACCACGTCCGCGCGCTGCTGCGCGAGGTGACCGGCGCCGAGGACGGCACGGTGGTGAACAACAACGCCGCCGCGGTGCTGCTGGTCATCAACACCTTCGCCTGCAACCGCGAAGCCGTGGTGTCGCGCGGCGAGCTCGTGGAGATCGGCGGCTCGTTCCGCATCCCCGAGCTGATGACCCAGGCCGGCGCCACCTTACGCGAGGTCGGCACCACCAACCGCACCCACCCGCGCGACTACGTGGACGGGTTCGGCCCGGACACGGGCCTCGTCATGAAGGTCCACACCTCCAACTACCGCATCGAGGGCTACACCGCCGAGGTCGGGGCACCGGAGCTCACCGGCCTCGCCCGCGCGGCGGGCGTCACCTTCTGCAACGACCTCGGCTCCGGCACGCTGGTGGACCTGTCGCGCTGGGGGCTCCGGCACGAGCCCACGGTGCGCGAAGCCGTGGCGGACGGCGCCGACCTCGTCACCTTCTCGGGCGACAAGCTGCTCGGCGGCCCGCAGGTGGGCTTCGTCGTCGGCACCAGCGCGGCGATCGCCCGCGTCAACCGCAACCCGATGAAGCGGGCGCTGCGCGTCGACAAGCTGCGGCTCGCCGCCCTCGAAGCCACGCTGAAGCTTTACCGCGACCCCGACCGCCTCGACGCCACCCTGCCGACGCTGCGCCTGCTGGCCCGCCCCGCGGCCGACATCGCCGCCCTCGCGGAGCGCATGCTCGGCCCCGCCGCCGCGGCGCTGCCCGGCTACGCGGTGTCGGTCGGCGCCTGCCGCTCGCAGATCGGCTCGGGCGCCCTGCCGGTCGACACGATCGCCAGCGCCGGCCTGTTCATCCGCCCCGCCGACCGCGGCGGAGACGACGCGCTCGGCCGCCTCGCCGCCGCGCTGCGCGCCCTGCCCCGCCCCGTCGTCGGCCGCGTCAGCGAGGGCGCGCTCGTGCTCGACCTGCGCTGCCTCGAAGACGAGCCCGGCTTCATCGCCACCCTGCAGGATCTTTCGCGGACCCTCCATGCCGTTCCTTGACCGCCTGCTCGGGCGCAAAGCCGAAGACACCGCCGCCGCGATGGACCGCGCCGGGGCGCTCGCCGCCGCGGGTGACTATGCCGGGGCCCTCGCGGTCTGGGAGCCGCTGGCCCGCAAGGGGCACGCCCGCGCGCGCAACAACATCGGCGCCTGCTTCGCCGAAGGGCTCGGCGTGGAGCGCGACCCCGCGCTGGCCCACCGCTGGATCGGCCTCGCCGCCGAAGCGCGCGACCCGGTGGCCCAGCGCAACCTCGCGTCCCTGTATTTCCGCGGGGAAGGCGTGGAGCAGGACGACGCGGAAGCGGCGTGGCGCTACCGGCTCGGCGCGGAGAACGGCGACGCCCCGTCGCAGGACATGCTGAGCTACATGATGCTGGAAGGCGTGGGGCTCGACCAGGACCTCGTCGGCGCGCGGCAATGGGCGGAGCGGGCCGCCGCCGCCGGCGTCGCGTCCGCCATGACGCGGCTCGGCTGCATCCACAACGACGCCACCGGGACGCCGCGCGACCCCGAGAAGGCGGTGTCCTGGTGGCGCCGCGCGGCCGCGCGCGGGGACGCCGACGCGCAATCCTTCCTCGGCGCGGCGTTGCTGGTCGGCATCGGCGTGCCGCGCGACCCGGTGGACGCGCTGGCCTGGCTCCTCCGCGCGCAGAACGGCGGCAGCCTGAAGGCGCCCGCCTACCTGCCGACCGCCCGGGGGGCCGTCGACGCGGACGGCATGGCGGAAGCCGAGCGCCGTGCCGCCGCGCCCCTGCCCGGGGGCAGGCCGGGAGTGGCGGCTTGATCGTCGGCACGGCCGGCCACGTCGACCACGGCAAGACGGCGCTGGTCCGCGCCCTCACGGGCACCGACACCGACCGGCTGCCGGAGGAGAAGAAGCGCGGCATCACCATCGACCTCGGCTTCGCCTACCTGCCGACCGGCGACGGCGACGCGCTGGGCTTCGTCGACGTGCCGGGCCACGAGCGCTTCGTCGGCACCATGGTGGCGGGCGCGACCGGGATTGACCTCCTCCTGCTGATCGTGGCGGCCGACGACGGCGTGATGCCGCAAACGCGCGAGCACCTCGCCATCGCGGACCTCCTGGGGCTGCGCCGCGCCCTCGTGGTGATGAGCAAGGCCGACCTCGCCGACGCGGAGCGCCGCGCCGCCGTGGAAGCGGAGATCCGCGGCGTTCTCGCCGGCACGGCGCTGGCCGACGCCCCCGTGCTGCCGGTGTCGACCGTCACGGGCGAGAACGTGGAAGCGCTGAAGGCGGCGCTGGACGCCGAACGCGCGGCCCGGGCCGGGCGCGACGGCGCCGGGCGCTTCCGCCTCGCCGTCGACCGCTCCTTCGTGCTCGCGGGCGCCGGCACGGTCGTCACCGGCACGGTGCTGTCGGGGAGCGTCGCGGTCGGCGACCGCGTGACGCTGAGCCCGTCCGGCACCGCCGCCCGCGTGCGCTCCCTCCACGCCCAGAACCACGCCGCCGAGCGCGGCCTCGCGGGCCAGCGCTGTGCCCTGAACCTCGCCGGCGTCGAGCGCGCCGCCGTGCGGCGCGGCGACGTGGCGCTCGACCCCTCGCTGCACGCGCCCACCGACCGCATCGACGTGCGCCTGCGCGTGCTGCCCGGCGAGCCCAAGCCGACCACGACCTGGCTGCCCGTGCGGCTGCACCACGGCGCGTCCGACGTCGCGGCGCGCCTCGTGCCCCTGGCGGCCGACGGCATCGCGCCGGGGGCGGAGGGCTTCGCCCAGCTCGTGCTGGAGCACCCGATCGCGGCGGCGGCCGGCGACCGTTTCGTGCTGCGGGACACGTCGGCGCGGCGCACGCTCGGCGGCGGCACGCTGCTCGACCTCAGGCCCCCCGCCCGCAAGCGCCGCACACCCGAGCGGTTGGCCCAGCTCGACGCCCTGTCCGAGCCCGCGCCGGAGCGCGCCGTCGCGCGGCTGCTCGACCTCGCCCCCTTCACGGTGGACCTCACCGGCTTCTGCCGCGACCGCGCGCTCGCCGCGGACGCCCCCGACGCCCTGGCGCGACACCTCGGCCTCGTGGCCCTGAGGGTCGGCGACGGCGTCACGGCCCTGTCGGCCGCGCGGTGGGACGCCTATGCGGCGGCGCTGGCGGAAGCGCTCGCGGCCTTCCACGCCGAAAATCCTGACCTGCAGGGGCTCGGCTCGGAACGGCTGCGGCTGCAGCTCGAGCCGCGGCTGCCGCGCCCCGTCTACGTGGCGGCGCTGGCGCGGCTGGTCGAGGCCGGGCGCGTCGCCACCGAGGGGTCCTGGGTCCGGCTGCCGGACCATGTGGCGCGCCTCAGCCCCGCCGACGAGGCGCTGTGGGCCCGCATCGCGCCCCTGGTCGCCAAGCACGAGGAGCGGTTCCGCCCGCCGCGGGTGCGCGACGTGGCGGGCCTGCTCGGCGCCGCCGAAACGGAGGTGCGCCGCGTGTGCAAGCTCGTCGGCCGCTCGGGGCGGATCGACCAGGTGGCGCACGACCATTTCTTCACCCGCGCCACCGTGTCCGAGATGGCGGCGATCGTGGCGGACCTGTCCGGTTCTGCCGGAACCGGCGAGTTCACCGCCGCGCAGTTCCGCGACCGGGTGGAGAACGGCCGCAAGGTGGCGATCCAGATCCTGGAATTCTTCGACCGCCACGGCCTCACCATGCGCCGCGGCGACCTCCGCCGCCTGAACCCGCACCGCGCCGACCTGTTCGGCGCGCCCTGACGCCGGAGCCCGGGGACAATTGACCAACACGCAGTTCATCGTCGGCGTCGCCCTCTGCCTCGCGATCGGCGCGCTTTGGGCCTGGTGGCGGCGACCGCCGCGGGCTTGAAAGGGAGCGAGGCACAGGTCCGATACACCCAAGGGCCCTGAGCGCGGCCGGGTCGCGCGACGGGAAACGGTGCCGGTGCGACGGAACTGCGACGGCCCGCCGCGCGTCGGTCCCGGGGGCGCGCCCCGCGCCACCGCCGGATCGGGCGGGGCGGACGGGCCACACGGAGACCGACCATGAGAAGCATCACGCTGGGGCTGGCCTTGGGCCTGCTCGGGGGCGTCGCGATGGCCAGCGCCGCCGGGGCGCAGACGCCGCCCGCCCCGCCCTCACCGCCGCCGGCGCTGAAGCAGCCCGCCGCCGGCCCGGCGCCCGCTCCGGCCGCGCCACAGCCGGGTATGCCCCCGGCGAACGCGCCGACGCCGCCGGCCGCGCCGGGCCAGCAGAGCGCACAGAACGGCCAGCCCGCCGTGCCCGCGCCGAGCGGCCCGCCCGAAGGCATGATCGTGGAAACGCCGAACGGCTTCTACCTCGTGCGCCCCGGCGACCCGAACCCGCAGCACCTCGACTTCGGGCGCGGCGGCCAGGGTCCGATGCGCATGGGCCAGCCGGGCCCGGGCCGACCCATGATGGGCCAGGCCGGCCTGCCGGACGGCGAGGACGCCATGGGCGACATGGCCGAGGACGGCGCGCCGCCCCCGCCGCCGCCCCGCCGCGGTCCCCCGCCCCGTCCGCCGGAAGCCAAGGGCGCGCACCTGCACATCCACACCCCCAACCTCGACGTCAACGTGAAGTGCCCGGACGACGAGCCCATCAAGGGCTGCGTGGACGCCATCTCGCAGCTGATGGACAAGGCCAACACCCAGACCCACTGACCAAGCCCCGCTGACGCCGGCGGTGCAGCCGCGCCGCCGGTGCCGTTCCCGGAGTATGTCCCCATGGCAGATGTCCCCTATGCGTCGGCTCTCGTCATCGGGGCGGGCGGTGGCATCAGCGCTTCCGTGGCGCGCGCCTTCGCGGGCGCGGGGCTGGCGGTGGCTCTGGCCGCCCGCGACCCGGGAAAGCTCGCCGCTCTCGCCGGCGAGGTCGGGGGAGCCGCCTTCGCGGTCGACGCCGCCGATCCGGCGGGAATGGAGCGGCTCTTCGCCGAGGTGGACGGCGCCATCGGGGCTCCCGACGTCGTGGTCTACAATCCGAGCCTGCGGGCACGGGGCTCGATCCTCGACCTCGACCCGGAGGACGTCCGCAGCGCCATCGCGGTGTCGGCCTTCGGCGAGTTCCTCGCCGTGCAGCAGGCGGCGCGGCGCATGGTGCCCAAGGGGCGTGGCGCGGTGCTGTTCACCGGCGCCTCGGCCAGCGTGAAGGGCTACCCGCTGTCGGCGCCATTCGCGATGGGCAAGTTCGCGCTGCGGGGCCTCGCCCAGAGCGCCGCGCGCGAGCTCGGGCCGAAGGGCATCCACGTGGCCCATGTGGTGATCGACGGCGCCGTGAGGAGCGCGTCCCGCCCCGAGCCGGCCGACCGGCCCGATTCGATGCTCGACCCCGACGCGGTCGCGCAGACCTACCTGTCGCTGCTGCGCCAGCCGCGCAGCGCGTGGTCGCTGGAGGTCGAGCTCCGGCCCTGGGTCGAGAGTTTCTAGGCGGACCCCATCGCCCGGGAATCGCGATCGTCCGCCATCTCGGAAGCGGATGGCTCGACCCCACGGGCCGCCGCCGGCGGATCCGGCCGGCCGTTCCATCGCGGCCCCTCATCCCGAACATCACACCTCTGCGTTGGATGTCCGGCCGCCCGCCGTCCATGTTTCGCGCCGCCAATGAGGCGACGCGGGATGGTGGGCGGGTATCCATGGAACAGGCGAGACACGGGGCCGACGGTGCGGCCACGGGGCGGACGGCTTTCGCGATCCTCCCCGTCGTCCTGCGCGGCGCGCTGATCACCCTGCCGCTGATGGCGCTGCGGGCGATGTTCGTTTCGCGCGGACAGCCCCTGTCGGCCCTCAGCGACGACCAGCTCCGCGACATCGGACTCACGCGCGACGACATCGCGCCCCCGCACGAGCGGACGCGCTCCGCCGACCTCGACGCCCACCGGATGCTGCGGGGGTGCGACTGGCGGTGACGCGATGGCGCGATCAGTCCGCTGCCCGTCCGGTTCGCGCCTTTCGCCCCTGCGAGCCCCCGCTGCCCGTTCGACGACAGCGCGGGGATGAGCGTGACGGATTATGTCAACCGGCTGCCCCCGAGCGCCGCCCGAGGCGGGCCGTCGCCCGTCACCGCGCGGGCGTCTGCGGCGGCAGGGGGGCGCCGCTCCGCATCAGCCAGAACATCACCAGAAGCACGATGAGGGCGATGCAGAGCCCCACGATGGCGCGCGAGCTCAACTGGAAATTGGAACGCCCCTGCGCGATGCCGATGCGCGGCGGGGGGGCCTGGGCGACCCGGACGGTTTCGGGGGCGCGCTGCGGCGGCCCCGGGACGGCACCCGGCACGTCCGGGCCGCGGCCGTCGAGCACCGCCTGGGCGAGGTGGCGGTAGGTGGCGAGGCGGCGCGCCGTGCTTTCGCCGAGCAGGTAGGAATGCACCTCGGCGGCCTCGGGCATGCGGCCCTGGAGGCGGCTGTAGGCTTCCAGCCAATCGTATTTGTTCTGCTTGTAGATCGAGTAGGCGACGAGCCCGACGATGTCGCTGTCCCCCGTCACGAGGCTGGTGAAGACGACGTTGTGCTCTGCGGGGTCGACGATGGCGGGGTCGGGGCCGACCGCGGCGTCCCTCAGGGTCGCCGGCATGGGGCGCTCCGTCATCGGGCGCTCGGACACGGGGCGCTCCGCCTCGATCCGCGCTGCAGTCTGGTCCATCGTGCCGGCCCCTTTGTCCATGCTAGTCCAACGATCCGAAGCGCCGCCCGGGTCCCGGCCGACGGCCGAAACGAGGGTGCCACACTGCCGCCGCACGACCAATGGGAGCGCGCGCTGCGCGCCGAAGGTTTCCCCCGCGTCGCCGGGGTCGACGAGGCCGGGCGCGGGCCGCTCGCCGGGCCGGTTTCGGCCGCCGCCGTGATCCTGGATCCCGCCGCGGTGCCGCCCGGCATCGACGATTCCAAGGCCCTGACGGCGGACCGGCGCGAAGCGCTATGCGACGCCATCCTCCGGTCCGCGCTGGCGGTCGGCATCGGGCTCGCGCCGGCGGCCGAGATCGATGCGCTGAACATCCGTCAGGCCACCTTCGCGGCCATGCGCCGGGCCGTGAGGGGCCTGGGACTCGCCCCCGACCACCTGCTGATCGACGGGCGCGACGTGCCGCCGGGCCTCCCCTGCCCGGCCCGCGCCCTGGTGAAGGGCGACGCCCTGTCGCTGTCGATCGCCGCGGCGTCGATCGTCGCCAAGGTGACGCGCGACCGGCTGATGGCGCGGCTCGACCTGGCCCATCCCGCCTATGGGTTCCGGATCCACAAGGGCTACCCCACGGCGGCGCATCGTGCGGCGATCCTGCGGCACGGGCCGTCGCCCTGCCACCGGCTCAGCTTCGGCTCCGTGGCGCGCTCGATCGGCCCCGACCGGAGCGCGACGTGACGGCGGGGCGCAGGCGCGAGCCGCCCGACCGTCTCGGGTGAAACGGGTTTCGCGCCGCCCCGCGCCGGGCGGCGACGCCATCGAGCGCCGGGCCGTCGCGAAAAGGGACGCGTGTCGGGCCGCGTCGGAAACTCCTCCTTAAGGTTAAGCGCAGCAATATCCTGCCTGTGAGTAGCGTTTTCCGGTGTGTGTCACATGTCTCAAGCACAGGCCGGTTCGGCCGCTTCGAAGCTCCAGTCTAAGGTATCGCGTGCTGGAGCTTCGACGGCTCGCCTCAGGGCCGTTTCCCCCGCTCTCACGGACAGGATCATCCTGTCGGACTGCCTCGACGCCCTGGCGTCGCTGCCGGCCGAAAGCGTCGACCTCGTCTTCGCCGATCCGCCCTACAACCTCCAGCTCACGAACCCGCTGACGCGGCCCGACCAGAGCGCCGTCGACGCCGTCGACGACGATTGGGACAAGTTCGCGTCCTTCGCCGACTACGACCGCTTCACGCGGGCTTGGCTGCAGGGCGTGCGCCGGGTGATGAAGCCCAACGCGACGCTGTTCGTGATCGGCTCCTACCACAACATCTTCCGCGTCGGCTCGACGCTGCAGGACCTCGGCTTCTGGATCCTCAACGACGTCGTGTGGCTGAAGGCCAACCCGATGCCGAACTTCCGCGGACGCCGCTTCACCAACGCCCACGAGACGATGATCTGGGCGTCGCGCGACCCCGACGCCAAGGGCTACACCTTCAACTACGAGGCGCTGAAGGGCGCCAACGACGACACCCAGATGCGGTCGGACTGGTACATGCCGATCTGTTCGGGCGGCGAGCGCTTGAAGGACGCCAACGGCGACAAGCTCCACCCGACGCAGAAGCCCGAAGCGCTGCTGACGCGGGTCATCCTCAGCGCGTCCAAGCCCGGCGACGTGGTGCTCGACCCCTTCTTCGGCTCGGGCACCACGGGCGCGGTGGCCCGCCGCTACGGCCGCACCTGCGTCGGCATCGAGCGTGACCCCGGCTACGCCAAGGCGGCGGCGGCCCGCATCGCCGCCGTGGTGCCGGCCGGCGTCGACACGCTCGACGTGCTGGCGACCAAGCGTTCCGAGCCGCGCCTCGCCTTCGCCACCCTGCTCGAATCCGGCGCCGTGGCGCCCGGCCAGGCGCTCTTCGACAGCCGCCGCCGCGTCAAGGCCAGCGTGCGGGCCGACGGGCTGATCCAGGTCAGCAACATCGCGGGCTCGATCCACAAGGTCGGCGCGCTGGTGCAGGGCCTGCCGTCCTGCAACGGCTGGACCTACTGGCACGTCGAGGAAGCCGGCGAGCTGAAGCCCATCGACGTGCTGCGCGAGCGGGCGCGGGCGGGGATGCGCGACGGGGGGTGACGCGCGGCGTCGGAAGCGTGGAAGGCGGTCACCCGGGCGGCAGCCCGCCATGCCCGGCGAGCTCCTCCAGGGCGGCGCGGTATTCGATGAAGGTCTTGGGGCAGGTCGCGAGCGTTCTCTCGAACAGGGGGCGCGCAGCGTCGAACTCGCGGTGCATGATGCGCATCTCGGCCTCGTAGAACTGTGTTTCGCAGACTCGGTGTTGATCCGATGCCAGATCAAGCAACCCGGCCGCAGCTCTGACCCTGTCGATGCTCGCCTTTGTGTCGAAGTATCGGACAAGCTGCCCTGGCCATTTCTGGAGATCGGCTTCCTGCGCCGTCGCGGCGATCGGATCTGCCAATCCCGTGCGTTCAGCCGCGATCGAAAGCCAAAGAATCGCGTAGGCTTCTTTCGGGTCGATCGTCAGCGCTTGCCGGAGATCCGAGACGGCCTCGGCCCCCCGTCCGCGATACAGCTCCGAGATGCCGCGCTGCCGGTAGAGTTCGGCGCGAGGGCGCTCATCCAGCGCGGCGGTGAATTGGGCGATGGCGTCGTCGAGGTCGCCCGCGTCGAAGAAGTTGGCGCCTAGGCCCGCATGCGCGGAGAATCGGAAATCGCCGGCATGCACGGGCGACAGCTTGCGTTGTCCCGTGATGGCCGCGTCCAGATCCGCGGTGGCCTGCGCCGCCAGCCCCGAACCGGCCTCCTGCAGAGCCAGACCGTAGCGCACGCGCGGATCGTCCGGGTAACGCGCGAGCAGTTGCGAGGCTTGGCGCTCCCAGCCGGCGTCATCGGCGGGCGCCTCCCCGGCCGGCACCAGGCGAGCGGATTGTGTCGGCGCCCGGAGGCCGCCCACCAGGACCGTGATGCCGACGAGGCCCGCCAGACCCGCCGCAGCGGCAAGGCCGGCTTTCCTGGACGGGCGAAGCGCCAAGCCGTTCCGCCACGCCAGCCCGACGATGATGCCGAGCAGCAGGCCGCCGACCTCCCCGCCGGCGTGATCGGCGCGATCCACGACGAACAGGCCCGGAAGCGTCACCCCCGGCGTGACCGCCGGGATGCAGACGGTGAGCGCCCAGGCCCAGAGCCAGCGGCGCTGGTTTCCACGCGGCAGCGCCGTGCCGAGCGGAAGGGCGGCGGCGAAGAGCGCCAGGATCGCTCCCGAAGCACCGACCGAGATCATCTCGGGTGGATTGAAGGTGACGGAGGCCAGCGATCCGGCGAGCCCGCCCAGGAGGAACACAGCCCCGAACAGGAGCGGCCCGATCCCCCTCTCGATGAGGAAGCCGGCCACCAGCAAGGCCGCGAGATTGACGACGAGGTGCGCGGCACTGGCATGCAGAAAGATCGCGGCGAGCAGGCGATACGGTTGTCCGAGCAGGATCGCCAGTTCCCGGTCCACGCCGCCCCAGGCCATCAGGGTCTCGACCGAGAGCCCGGCGGGCGTCGCGGGCGCCCAGGGGAACAGGACCTCGCCGGCGAACACGACGATCATCACGCCTGCCAGAGCCAGGGTGACCCAAGGGAGCCGCTGACGGGCGAGCCAGAGAGCATTGGCGAGGTCCAGGAGCGGCCCGGGCCCGGTCGGGGAGGCCGCGTCCGGCGCCATGTCGCGGGCGCGGGCGATCTCCAGCCGCGTCGCCACGACGGTCCCGCAAGGCGCGTCGTAGAACGTATCGGCATGGCGCCAGATGGCCATCGCGGCGGTCAATTGCGCTGCGCCGACGAGCGCGTTCTGCGCCACCCAGGCGAGGGCCGCCAGCGTCGGGGACGCCGTGCCCGATCCCGCTTCGACGACCGCGCCGACGAGCACCACCAGCGCACCGGGGACGTAGATCCAGGCAAACCGGGCATAGCGCCGGGCGAGCAGGCGCGCGAAGGCCATGCCTTCGGCGGTTCCGCCGAGATCCGCGACGGCGATGCGGGCGAGGCGCCGGCCGGGGCTTCCGCCCGCGAACCGATCGGAAGCCCAGCGCAAGAGAACGAAGAGGGGGTAGAAGAGGGCGTCGAGCCCGAGCACGCGCATCGCGGTGCTCCCGTCGGGCGAGGTCGGCGCCGCGAAGGTCGTGGTGGTTGTGACGGCGCCTGCCTTCTCCTCGTGCCAGGCCACGTAGACGGCCCGGGTCGGAGCGAAGAAGCGGGACGTGCACAGGCTCTGGCTCGTGACGGCGAAACCCGAGGGAACCGTCACGCCGGCGGGAGCGGCCTGGGCCGGCCGGCAGGACGAATAGAACGTGATGCCGGTCGTCAGATGGCCGCCGCTCGCGGCGAACAGCAGGGCCACGAGCGCCTGCAGCGCCATCTGAGCCAGGATCAGATCCGTCGCCGCCGCGACGCCGCGGCGCCAGAAGCCCGCCCGTTCGACCATGGGTGCCCCCCGCGGAAAGCGCCCCGCCTCCCCGGTCAGACCCTACAGGCTTGCCGCGCGGGTAGAAACCGCCATCGCGTGTTCTACCGTCCGATGCCGCCGCTCGCTCGCCGGGTGAGACGCGGCCGCCGCCGAGCGTTCCGAGCGCGTCTCACCCGGCGAGCGAGCGGGCGTGCCGCGCGATGCGGCGGCACGCGTCCGCCAGCCGCTCCGCCGGCGCCGCCATCGCCAGGCGCACGAAGCCGGCCGTCGCAGGGCCGAAGGCCGCGGCGTCGACCAGCGAAACGCCCGTGGCGCGGAACAGCCCCCAGGCGAAGTCCGTCGAGCTCATCCCCGTGCCGCGGACGTCGATGAGCGCGAACATGCCCGAGGCCGGGCGCAGCATCGCGATCCCGGGCAGGCCCGCGAGCCCCTCCGCCACGGTGTCGACCCGCGCCCGATAGGCCTCGCGCATCACCTCCGTGGTGGCGTCGTAGTCGGCCAGGGCCACGATCGCGGCCTCCTGGATGAAGCCGGGCTGGCCGTAGAGCATGTTGAGCCCGAGCCGGTCGAGGTGGCCCACCAGATCCTCGGGGCCCACCACCCAGCCGGTGCGCCAGCCCGTCATGGCGTGGGACTTGGACAGGCTGCCGATCGTCGCCGTGCGCTCCGCCATCCCGGGCAGCGCGCGGATGGAGCGGTGGGCGCCTTCGAACACCAGGCTCTCGTAGACCTCGTCGGCCACCACCCACAGGTCGTGCCGGCGCGCCACCGCGGCCACGGCGGCGAGCTCCGCTTCCGTCATCACCACGCCGGTCGGGTTGTTGGGGTTGGCCATCAGGATGGCGCGCGTGCGCGGCGTCACGGCGCCTTCGAGCGCGCCGACGGCCGGGCGGAACCCGTCGTCCGGCGAGGCGGACACGCGGACCACGGTCGCGCCCGCCGCCGCCACGGTGGCCTCGTAGGTGGCGTAGATGGGCTCGATCACCAGCACCTCGTCGCCGGGATCGAGCAGCGACAGCATCACGGCGAAGAGGCCGTTCTGCGCGCCCGACACCGTCATGACGTTCTCGGGGGCCGTCGGGGCGCCGGTGCGGCGCGACTGCACGCCCGCGATGGCGGCGCGCAGCGCCGGGCGGCCGGGGATGTAGGTGTAATGCGTGTCGCCGGCCCTGAGCGCCTCCACGGCGCGCTCGACGATGGGGGCGGGCGTGTCGAAATCGGGGTCGCCGACGCTGAGCAGGATCACGTCCTCGCCCCGCGCCTGGGCCAGCCGGGCCTCGCCGTGGATGTGCCAGGCGGCCCCGCCCGGCGCGTCGAGGCGGTCCACGAGCGAGGAGAAGCGCATCGGCGGAGAACCTTTCGGACGGGACGGGAGCCCGTGTCCTACCGCCCCGCGCCGCGCCGCGCCACCCTCCCGGCGCCCCCTCGTGGCCCGCGCCAGGGCTCAGCGCGACGGGGCGGGCCCGCCCGGCGGGCGGCGGAAGCGCCAACGCCACAGCAGCATGGCCGCCACGGCGAACAGCCCCGCCAGCAGCCCGACCCACACGCCGGGCGCGGCGTAGCGGGGCGCCAGCAGGGCCGCGATCGGGACGCCGAAGCACCAGTAGCCGACCCCCGCGATGACCATCGGGGCGCGCGTGTCCTGGAGCCCGCGCAGCATGCCGGCCAGCACCACCTGGGCGCCGTCCGCGATCTGGAAGGCCCCCGCCAGGGCCAGCAGGGCCGTCGCGGTGCGGGCGACGGCGCCGGCGCCCGGCGTCGCGGGGTCGAGGAACAGGCCGATGATGGGCCCGGGCAGCGCCAGCATGGCCAGCGCCGTGGCCGCCATGGTGCCGAGGCCGAGCGCCAGGCCGGCCCATCCGGCGCGGCCCACCCCGGCGGCGTCGCCGGCGCCCGCCGCCCGGCCGACCCGCACCGAAACCGCCTGGGCGATGCCGAGCGGCACCATGAAGGTGAAGGATGCCACCTGCAGCGCGATGGCGTGGGCCGGCAGCGCCGCCGGGTCGTGGGCGCCGACGAGGCCGGTGGCGGCCGCGAAGGCGCCGGTTTCCAGCATGACGCCGATGCCGATCGGCAGGCCGACGCGCCACAGCGCCGCGCAGGCGGCGACCGGCGGGCGGGCGATGCCGCCGAGGAGGCGCAGGTCGCGCAGCCGCGGGTCCAGCAGCACGGCCCCGGCCAGCACCGCCGCCATGAACAGGTTCGACAGCAGCGTCGCCAGCGCCGAGCCCGCCACGCCCAGCGCCGGCAGGCCGAGGCCGCCGCCGATCAGCGCGGCGTTCAGGCCGGCGTTGACGGCGATGCCGAGGACCCCGGTCATCACCGCCCAGCGCGGGCGCTCCAGCGCGGCCAGCATGGAGCGCAGCACGAGGTACACCAGCACGGGCAGGAGCCCCCACTGCATGACGTGGAGATAGGCGCCCGCGGCGCGGGCCAGCGCGGGCTCCTGGCCGGCGGCGCGCAGGATCGGCTCCGCCCGCCACAGGATCAGCCAGATCGGCCCGACGATCAGCGCGGCGTTCCACAGCCCGCCCTGCACGACGCGCCGCGCCGCCGGCCCGCGCCCGCCGGTGCGGCCGACCTCGGCGGAGATGAGGGGCGACACCGCGGCCGTGAGGCCGATGCCGAAGGTCAGCGCCACGCTGTAGAGCGCCAGCGCCAGCGTCACGGCAGCCAGCGCTTCCGGGGCGATGCGGCCCACGAAAGCGGCGTTGGTGAGGTTCATCGCCATCTCGATGGCGTTGGTGACGACGAGCGGAAGGCTCAGCGCCGCGCAGGCCCGGAGCTCCCGGCGCCAGGGGGCGGTGGGGGCGTGGGGCGGAGGGGACGGGACCATGCCCCCGTCCTACAGGGGCGGGGGGCGGGACGCCACGCCCGGGGCGGCGGGCGGGCGCCCCGGGCCTTCAGCCGTAGATCGACGGCTTGTCGCGCAGGTTCACCTTGGCCCAGGCCGCCGACGCCGCCGCGGCGAGGCCCGCATCCGTCACGACGGTGGCGGCGTAGCCGTCCCAGCTCGACGGGCCCGATGCCGTGCCGGCGAGGCAGCCGTCCACCCAGTCCTGCAGCTCGACGTCGTAGGCGCGGCTGAAGCGCTCGCGCCAGTCCTCGGGGACGCGGGCCGCGACCGTGCCGCCGCGCTTCACCAGCACGGTGGCGGATTCGGCCAAGGCCACGGTGCCGGTTTCGCCCACGATCTCGCCGCGGATGTCGTAGCCGAAGTCGATGTTGACGCTGGTCTCGACGTCGACGATCGCCCCGCCCGCCATGCGGAGCAGGATCAGCAGCGGGTCCTGCAGGAGGCCCCCGCGCGCCGACTTCTTCGGCGTGACGACCATGACCTCCGACACCTCCTCGGCGAACAGCCAGCGCGCCACGTCGATGTCGTGGACCGCCGTGTCGACGATCGCCATGTCGGCCGTGTAGTGCGACGGCACGGACGCGTTGCGGTGGCACGAATGGAACATCAGCGGCGCGCCGATCTCGCCCCCGTCGATCGACGCCTTCATGGCCCGGTAGGCGGGGTCGTACCGGCGCATGAAGCCGACCTGCACGAGGCGCGAACCGTGGGCCACCTCGGCGTCGATGATGGCGAGGCCGTCCCGCTCGGTGGTGGCGAGGGGCTTCTCGCAGAACACGAACTTGCCGGCCCGGATCGCGGCCGTGACGTACTGCCGGTGGCTCGGCCCCCAGGAACACACCAGCACGGCGTCGACGGCGGGGGACGCGATCAGCTCTTCGCCGGTGGCGAAGGCTTCGACGCCGGCGAAGCGCGCCGCCACCTCGCGGGCACGGGCCGCGTCGGTGTCAGACACCGCCGTGACGGTCGAGCCGGCCAGCACGGTGGTCAGCCGGCGGATGTGGTCCTGCCCGATCATGCCCACGCCGATCACGCCGATTCTGAGCGCCATTCCATCCTCCCTCGAACGCGGCACCGGTGCCGCTTTGCGGTGGACGATAGCCGCGCGGGGGCCTGTCCCACAACGCCCGGGGCGCATTCGCCCGGCTCGGGCCGGGCACGGGCCGTGCCGCGACGTCACGCGTCGGGGGGCTCGGCCTCGTCGAACCTGCGGGCGAGACGGTCCATCCGGCGCAGCGCCACGCCGACGAAGATCAGCACGAGGCCGCCCACCAGGCAGGTGATCTCGGTGCCGAACTGAGCGTCCGTTGGGGCGTGGCGCGTGGTGAGGAGGCCGAAGAGCACGATCAGCGCCCCGCAGGCGATGGCGAGCGCCCCCACCGGCGGCGCCTCAGGCCGCCGCCTGGGCGGCGCGGCCGAGCGCGACCTCGCGGGCGCGGTTCAGCCGCGTCATCACCTCGGCGAGGTCGGGCCTGCGGGCGAGGTTGCCGGCGTAGAGCGTCGCCACCGCGGCCGTGAGCCGCCCGCCGCGGCCCAGGATGGCGTCGGCCATCTCGGTCATGCGCAGGTTGGGCCAGGCGATCGGCCGGATGGCCCGCACCCGCGCGACGACGTCCCCCTCGCCCTCCTCGGGATGCGCCTGGGCCAGCAGCATCGTCATGGCGGCGGTGGAGCGCGAGATGCCCATGTGGCAGTGGACCAGCATGTGGCCCGCGCCGGCGCCGTCCGGCCGGGCGAAGGCGTCGCGGCCCCAGCGCAGGATCGCCTCGACGTCGCCCCGCTCCGGCAGGACGACGTTCGGCCCGGGCTCGATCTCGTCGTTGAACCGCAGCGTCAGGCGGGCCGGGTCGCCGTAGCGGGCGAAGGCCGGGTGGTCGTCGCGGCCGGGGTCGACGATCGACAGCACGTGGGTGACGCCGCGGTCGGCGTGGGACTCGAGCTCGTCGAGGCCGCAGACGGTGAGGAGGGAGAAGGCTCGGCTCATGCCGCGATGGCTAGCACGGGACGCGGCCGCCCTCCACGGTTTCCCGCCCCGGCCGCCGCCCAGGCGCTTGCGCAAATCGGCGCGCCGGGCAAAAGTCTCCGCCCTTCACGGTTTTTCGGCGAAGGGTGCGCCATCCGGGTCCCGCCCGTCGCCTCGGGGTCCGGCACGTCTCGTCCAAGCAGGTCCGCGTCGGCAGGCCGACGCTCCGCCCGCTTGGCTTCTTGTCTCAGCGCAGGTCGCTGGAGCGCGCGGGGCGCTCTCCGGCGACCTGCTTAGGATCGGGTCCCGCCATGAAAGTCACCCTCGAACGCGCGGCCCTGCTCAAGGCGCTGGGGCACGTCCAGCGCGTCGTCGAGCGCCGCACCACCATCCCGATCCTGAGCAACGTGCTGGTGCGCGCCGGGGCCGGCACGCTGCGCCTCAAGGCCACCGACCTCGACCTCGAAGTGACGGAAGAGCTGCCCGCCGACGTCGCCCAGGAGGGCGCCACGACGCTGCCGGCCCACACGCTGCACGACATCGTGCGCAAGCTGCCGGACGGCTCGCAGGTGACGCTCGACATGTCGGGCGACACGGGCCAGCTCGTACTGCGCTCCGGCCGGTCCCGCTTCCAGCTCCAGTGCCTCCCCGAAAGCGACTTCCCCGACCTCGCCGCCGGCGAGATGACCCACCGCTTCGCCCTGCCGGCCGGGCAGCTGAAGCACCTCATCGACAAGACCTCCTTCGCCATCTCGACGGAGGAAACGCGCTACTACCTCAACGGCGTGTACCTCCACACGATGGAGCGCGACGGCGAAACGGTGCTGCGCGTCGTGTCGACGGACGGCCACCGCCTCGCCCGGGTCGAGATGGCGGCGCCGCAGGGCTCCGCCGGCATCCCCGGCGTGATCGTGCCGCGCAAGGCCGTGGCGGAGATCCAGAAGCTCATCGAGGACCCGGCGAGCGACGTCGGCATCGAGATGTCGGCCACCAAGATCCGCCTGACGCTGGGCGCGGTGGTGCTGACCACCAAGCTCATCGACGGCACCTTCCCGGACTACGGCCGCGTCATACCGGCCGGCAACGACAAGATGCTGGTGGTGCCGAAGAGCGCCTTCGCGGCCGCGGTCGACCGCGTGTCGACCATCTCGGCCGAGCGCGGCCGGGCCGTGAAGCTGGCGTTGAGCGACGGCAAGCTGATCCTCAGCGTCAACAACCCCGACTCCGGCTCCGCCACGGAGGAGCTCGACGTCGAATACGACGCGAGCCCCTTGGACATCGGCTTCAACGCCCGGTACCTGCTCGACATCACGGCCCAGCTCGACAGCGACACCGCTTTCCTGAAGCTCGCCGATCCCGGCTCGCCGACCCTGGTCCAGGACCGCGAAGGCGCCCCCGCCCTGTACGTGCTGATGCCCATGCGGGTCTGACATCCGGGGTTGAGGGAAGGGCCGATCGCGCGCCGAGATGCGCGCGCGGCGCGGGTCGGCCGTCGGACGAGGTTTATCGTCCATGACGGGTGCCGTGCCGCAGCTTCCCGTGCGATGGGAACGGGGCGCGGTTCCGGAAGGGCCGCCCGGCCCGGCCCTCACGGTTGAAGGACAGTCAGATGGATCGAGGTCGGATCGGGGTCCTCGCTTCGTGCCCGGAGATGGCATGATCGACGTCGAGCAGATCGGCGCTCCGGCCTTCTCGGTCGCGGTGGCGGGCGACGTCTTCACCTACGCGGGCATCAACCGGCGCCTCGCGGACGTGATCGGCGTCGCACCGGCCGATTTCGTCGGCCAGACCCCCCGGAGCCTGCTGTCGCCCGGGTATGCCGAGGAGCTGCTCGGCCATTACCGGCGCTGCGTCGGCGGCCGCGCGTCGGTGGACTTCGAAAGCTTCTATGACGCGCCCGGCGGCGGGCGGTGGTGGCACACCACCGTGTCGCCGGTGTTCGACGCCGAGGACGGGCCCGTCGTGCTGCTGGTGGGGCTCAGCGTCGACATCACGTCGCGCAAGGACATCGAGCGCCGGGCCGGCGAGGTCGACGCCCGCATCGCGCTCGCCATGGACCTGCTGGAAGGGGGGTTCTGGCATTATTCCATCGCGGACCGCCGCTTCGGGATCTCGCCGCAGTTGAGCCGCCTCGTGGCCGGCCCCGACGCGGGCCTGCTGGACGGGCCCGCCTATGCCGGGTTCGTCCTGCCGGAGGACCGGGCCGCGCTCGACATCGGCGCGCTGGTGCAGGGGGACGCGGAAGCGTCGGCGGCCGAATACCGCCTGCGCACGAGCGTCGGCGACCTGCGCTGGATGTCGTGCCGGCGGCGCTTGACGCGCGACGAGGCCGGCCGGCCGGAGAACGTCGTCGGCGTGGTGGTGGACATCACCGACCAGAAGCTGCGCCAGGAGGTCGTGGCGGCCGAGGCCGCCACCGACAGCCTGACGGCGCTCACCAACCGGCGCGGCTTCGATGCCCTGGGCCAGCGCCTCGCCGCCGGGGCGCGGGACGGCGGTGCCTTCGGCCTGCTCCTGATCGACCTCGACCGGTTCAAGCCCGTCAACGACACCCACGGCCATGCCGTGGGGGACGCGGTTCTGCGCGAGGTGGCGGCGCGGCTGCGGCGGCACGTGCGGCCCGGGGACGTGGCGGCCCGGCTCGGCGGCGACGAGTTCGCCGTGCTGGTGCCCGGCGCCACCGAGGACGTCCTGGCCGGGCTGGCGCGCCGCATCGTCGGGGCCGTGGGCCGACCCGTCGCGACCTCCGCGGGGCGGGTCGAGATCGGCGCCAGCGTCGGGGCCGCGCTGTGGCGCGACGCCGACCGCACCCTGGCGGCGCTGGCGGAGCGGGCCGATGCGGCCCTGTTCGCCGTCAAGCGCGACGGGCGCGGAGCCTGGCGCATCTCCGCCTGAAATCCCGTCCCGTCCCGCCCTCGACCCGCGCAGGTGTTCGGGGGCCCTCCCCCCGGCGCCACGGCGCTCCGGGGCCGTTCAGGACGAGAGCGACGCCCGCGGGCGTCGACCGGGCCGGCGGATCAACGCCGGCCGGCGGGCACGAAGCGCAGCGCCGCCGCGAAGGCGCCCTCGACGTCGAGCGCCGTGGTGTCGAGCGCGTGGGCGTCGGGCGCGGCGCGCAGGGGGGCGATGGCGCGGGTGCTGTCGCGCTCGTCGCGGATGCGGATGTCCTCGAGGATGGCGGCGTAGTCGGCGGGCTCGTCGCGGCCGGCGAGTTCGAGCGCGCGGCGCTGCGCCCGCGTCTGCGGGCTCGCCGTGACGAAGATCTTCACGTCCGCCTCGGGGCAGATCACGGTGCCGATGTCGCGCCCGTCGAGGACGGCACCTTCCGGCCGCAGCGCGAAGCCGCGCTGCGCCGCCGCCAGCGTCGCCCGCACGGCGGGGATGGCGGCCACCACCGACGCCGCTTCGCCCATGGCGCGGCCGCGCAGCCGCGCCTCGTCGAACTCCGTCAGCGCCAGGCCCCGTGCGGCCGCCACGGCGGAAGCGGCGTCGTCGAGCCGCTCGCCGGCGTCGATCAGGGCGCGGGCCGTGGCGCGGTACAGCAGGCCGGTGTCGAGGTGGGGCAGGCCGAAATGGTCGGCGAGCTTGCGCGCCAGCGTGCCCTTCCCGGACGCGGCCGGGCCGTCGATGGCGATGATCACGGCGCGCACCCGCAGGCTGCGGCGCGGCCGCGAAGGGCGGAGCGGGCGCCCGGACGGCGCGTCGGCATGGGCAAGAGCGGGCTCCGGGCAGGGGAACGGCAAACGCCGCGCTCGTACCATGCCGGCCGATGGCTGTCATTACGGGGCCGCCGCCCCGGCACTTTCCGATTGACGCCGCCGCCTTGCCCGCCCTAACCCCTTGCTTCCGATCGTTGAAGAAGGGCAGCGGCGCCGCGCGCGCGGTGCCGTGAGGATGGACTGTGGCAAAACCCGAACTTGGCGCGAAGCATCAGTGCCAGAATTGCGCGACGAAATTCTTCGACCTCAATCGCGACCCGATCCTGTGCCCGAAATGCGGCGCCGTGTTCGTGCCTCTGCCGGTCGCCCGTGCCCCGGCCCGCGCGTCCGCGGCCGTGGCGGCGCGCGACGAGGGTGAGGTCGAGCAGGAGACCGCAGGCGTCGAGATCGTGTCGCTCGACGAGGCCGAGGCCGGCGAGAAGCCCGAGCCCGCCACCGACGACGACATCGAGGTCGACGACACGCCCGCGGACGACAACACCTTCCTCGAAGAGGAGGAGGAGGGCGACGACGACGTGGCCGACCTGATCGACGGCGAGATCGAGGACGACGAGGAGGCGTGAGCCTTCTCCCCGCCGGTCGCCTCCGGGGGGCCGGCGGAAAAACCCGGCGCCCCGAGAAAATCGGGCTTGTGCGGCCGGAATGACGAAGTTATAGAACCGACCTCGCCGCCGCTCATCGAGCGGCGCCAGATCAGGTGGCCCCGCTTCGACGCGGTCACAAGATCAGGGTGGAGCCCGACATCAATCGGACTTGCGCGGACTAAAGTGGGGCCATAGCTCAGTTGGTAGAGCGCTTCAATGGCATTGAAGAGGTCGTCGGTTCGATTCCGTCTGGCTCCACCACGACACCGATCCGGCTGAGCCGATCCGGATCACAGGTGACGAACAAGGTTCCCTCCCCGTCTCCAAGCGGTGGTTGTAAAGGATGGGGTCATAGCTCAGTTGGTAGAGCGCTTCAATGGCATTGAAGAGGTCGTCGGTTCGATTCCGTCTGACTCCACCACTCCCCTGACATCATCATCGATCGACCCGACGCGCTGACGGCCCGGGGACGGTCGCCGCCCGACCGTTCCGTCCGACATCACCCGCGCCAGTGCACCAGCCGCCCGGCGATGCCGGGTCCGTCGACCGGCGCCGGCCCACGGCGTCGAAACGTCACCCTGCCAGTGGCGTCCCGGGCGGCTCGGGGCGGCGTGCCGGGACCCGGCCCGGCGATCATGGGTCCGACCCGGGACGGCGCCGTCGCGGGGCGCGAGCGGGGCCGTGCGGCACGGTCCCGGCGCCACCGGCAGGATGGACGTCGGCGGATCACACGTCCGTGACGTCGGCGCTGGGCCGGTCCTCGCCCCGGGCGATCTCGTCGTGCCACTCGCCTTTCGGGTCCTGGTAGGAGATGGCCTCGCTGTCGCCCGGCGTCCCCTGCTCGGCCGCCGCGGCCTCGGCGGCCTTGTGGGCGCCTTCGCGGGTCCGGAACGTTTCCGAATAGGCGCCGTCGAGCCGGTAGGCCCAGCCCCCGTCGTGTTCCACGATCTCGTAATGGATGTCGGCCATCTCGGGGCTCCCTTTTGGCTCGGATATGTCGAAGGCCTTGGCAAACTTGCCACGCCCCGCGAGGTTCCGACGGCCGCACCCTCGCCGCGGTTGCACGTTAACGCCCCGCGATGTTCCGCTTCTTCGAATCCTTCCTGTCGCCGACCGGCGACGCGTCGCGCCCCGATCCGCACCCCGTGCAGCCGCCGGAAGGGCTGGTGCCCTTCTATTGGCACTTCGTGTCCCAGGCGAAGCCGCTGTTCGCCGCGCTGTTCGTGGCCGGCTTCTCCGTGTCGGTGCTCGACGCGTCCGTGCCCTGGTTCATCGGGCGGCTGGTGCGCGCCATCGCGTCCACCCCGCGCGAGCTCTTCTTCGGCGAGAACCACGCACTGCTGCTCGCCATGGTGGCCGTCGTGCTGCTGGTGCGCCCCGCCGCCATCGCGACGCAGAACATGATCTCGCACGTCGCCATCATGGCCAACGTCACCAACATGGTGCGCTGGCAGAGCCACCGGCACGTGGCGCGGCAAAGCTGGCCCTTCTTCCAGAACGACTTCGCCGGCCGCCTCGCGTCCCGCGTGATGGACACCGGACCGGCGATCCGCCAGAGCGCCATCGCGGGCATCACGGCCGTGTGGGGCATCGTGGTCTACGGCGTGACGGCGCTGACGGTGCTGGGCCGGATCGACGCCGTGCTGATGGTCCCCATCGTGGCGTGGTTCTGCGCCTATGCGGTGCTGTTGCGCTTCATCGTGCCCCGCCTGCGCGACCGCTCGAAGCGGACGAGCGAGATGAAGTCCCTCATCGTCGGGCGCGTGGTCGACGGCTACACCAACATCCTCACGGTGAAGCTGTTCGCCCGCCTGGCCCAGGAGGACCGGCACGTGCGCGAAGTGTTCGACCAGCACACGGTCGCCTACCGCAGCCAGATGCGCCTGATGTCCACGCTGTTCATCTCGCTCCAGGCCATGAACGCGCTGATGCTGGTGGGCGAGACCGCGCTGGCCGTCACCGCGTGGCAGGGCGGGCGGGTCGACGTCGGCACCGTCGCGATGGCGATCCCGCTCACCTGGCAGATCGCTTCCGCGGCCGGCTGGGTCGCCGTGCAGGTGACCGACATGTTCGAGAACCTCGGCACCATCCAGGAGGGCATGATGACCATCGCCCGCCCCATCGCCCTGCAGGACCGCGCCGACGCGGGCGAACTCGCCGTGGACCGCGGCGAGATCCGCTTCGACGCCATCCGGTTCGGCTACGGCAAGGAGGCGGGGCTGATCCACGACCTCAGCCTGCGCATCCGCGCGGGCGAGAAGGTGGGGCTCGTCGGCCGCTCCGGCGCGGGCAAGACCACGCTGGTCAACCTGCTGCTGCGCTTCCACGAGCTCGAAGGCGGCCGCATCCTGGTCGACGGGCAGGACGTGGCGGGCGTGACCCAGGAAAGCCTGCGCGGCGCCGTGTCGGTGGTGACGCAGGACACGTCGCTGCTGCACCGCTCCATCCGCGAGAACATCGCCTTCGGCCGGCCGGACGCCGCCGAGGCCGACATCGTGGCCGCTGCCAAGCGCGCCCACGCCCACGAGTTCATCCTGGGCCTGGAGGACTGGCAGGGCCGCCGCGGCTACGACGCCCACGTGGGCGAGCGCGGCGTGAAGCTGTCGGGCGGCCAGCGCCAGCGCGTCGCCATCGCGCGCGTCATCCTGAAGGACGCCCCCATCCTGGTGCTCGACGAGGCCACCAGCGCGCTCGACAGCGAGGTGGAGGCCGCCATCCAGGACAGCCTGACGGCGCTGATGGGCGGCAAGACCGTGATCGCCATCGCGCACCGGCTGTCCACCATCGCCCGCATGGACCGGCTGATCGTGATGGACCACGGCCGCGTGGTGGAAACCGGAACCCACGCCGAGTTGCTCGCCCGCGGCGGCATCTACGCCGACCTGTGGCACCGGCAGTCGGGCGGCTTCATCGACGAGGCGGCGTGAGGATCGGGGTTCGGGCGGGATCGGCCACGGGCGGCGCTCCCTGCCGATCGCTCTCCGCGACGGTGCGATTTGCATGGTTCGTTTTGAAAAATAGATTTGGGTAGGGGGTTTCCAGACCCAAAACGAACCGGTGCTGCGGTTCGCTCGGGGCATACCCAAAACGAACCAAGAAAGCGCACGCTCTAGACTATGTTATGGGTGCCCCTCAGCCAACCGAGCTATCGCATGCCCTACATAATGACCGTCTTAGCGCTCCTACGATCTCTCTCACAAATAGCCGACCATGGCGGACAGGTTCCATTATTGTATATGGATACGAGAAAGATCTATGGTGGATCTATCCGGATGGATGTTCCTAAAGAATTCGTTGCACCAAATTCTTCTCGTTTGGATCCGCATTCTTGTTTGATCGTATGTGTCTGGCCAGGACTAAATTCCACGAGTGAAGTTAGGCTAGGGATCCCTAGCCGATTGATGCACGGCGAGTTCTACATGGACATCTTGATCCGAGAGAAGAACAATATATCAGATCCAGAAAAGCAGTTTGAGAGATACGTCAAATTCAATAAGGAACTGGTGCGATCCGACAGCATGTTTGGATTGGAATACATGAAGTCCTCATCTCCTGTAGTAAGGGACATATTCGTCTCTGAAAACACTAATAATTTCAGCTTTGCTCGTTGTGAAGGAGAGAATACGCTTTCAAATTCAAGTTGTCTTCTTGTTATGTCTCAAGATAGATTCGTAATAGAAATAGGAATGCCCCGTAGTGAGTTGAAGAACTGGAAACAGATAGAATTCAAAGTGGGACGCTTAATAAGAGGTTGGATAAAAGATTGATACTGATTGCCTTTCCGATGATAATCAATAAAATATTAATAGTTATTTGATCTGTAATGTGCATCGAACATCCGAGCGCTGGTTAAAGCCTGCGAGTTCAATGAGGGTGTACCCAAAGCGAACCGGTCCAGGTAGGCCTTCGAAGCCCAGCCGCGTCGGTTCACCTGAGCCATACCCGTATCGAACAAAACCCCTCTGGCTCTGCTCGCCTCGGCCGAGCCTCCTGCGGAAGGGCTAAAATGTTAGATACCGCCTTGGCGTGGCTGAGTTGACGATGTCACAACGTGATGGTCATCGCCGATCGGGCGGGCGGTCAGAGGACAGTCAAGGCATGCAGCACAGTCAGGAGCCAATCCGTACGCCTCGGCTTATTCTGCGCCAGTGGCAACCCTCGGATCTTCCCGTGTACGCGGCCCTTAACGCCGACCCTGAGGTCAGGCGGTTCTGGCCAACCCTACTCACGCGCGCGCAGAGTGACGAACAGGCTGAAGGCTTTCAGCGTCACATAGAGGAGCATGGTTTCGGGTTCTGGGCTCTTGAGGTGCCCGGCGTAGCGCCCTTTGTCGGCTTCACTGGATTGATGCGCGTAGATTCGAGCATGCCATTTGCCCCAGGCGTCGAAATTGGCTGGCGGCTGGCCCGTGAGCATTGGGGCAAGGGCTATGTCACGGAGGCTGCCCGAGCAGCCCTCGCCGACGGCTTCGGACGGCTCGGCCTTTCTGAGATCGTCTCCTACGCTGTAGTAGGGAACGAAGCGTCATTCAGCGTGATGAAGCGGATTGGGATGAATCGGGATCAAGCTGGTGACCTCGATATACCAGGGCGAGAAGCACTTCACCGGCGAGCTGAGCTTTACCGCGTCCATAGAAATCAGGTGAACGCGGCCAACGGCAACAGTCGTTAGATCGTTATGGGTGTGCCCATGCCGGACCGTCCAAGCCGCGCCACCCTGCCGGTTCGCCACGGCCTCTCCGCCGGCCCGTGGCACCGACGACCGGACGGCTCCACAGACGGAAGCCGCGCGAGGCGTTCACCCCTCCGGCGGGATCTCGCGCGGGCGCCGGTCGTCGCCGATCGCCACGAAGGTGAAGGTGGCGCCGGTGACGCGGCCGACCTCGTCGGCGTCGCGCGAGCGGCGCCAGGCCTCGACGCGGATCACCATCGAGGTCCGCCCCACCCGCTCGATGGCGGCGTAGAAGCTCACCTCGTCGCCCACCAGCACGGGCTGGTGAAACGTCATCTTGTCGACCGCCACGGTGGCGCAGCGACCCCGCGCCCGGCGCGCCGCGGCGTTGCCGGCCGCGAGGTCCATCTGCGCCATCAGCCAACCGCCGAAGATGTCGCCCGCCGGGTTGGTGTCGGCCGGCATGGCGATGACGCGGACGTGGGGGGCGGCCTCGGGCAGGCCGGGGATGTCGGAATCTGAGGTCATCGCCGGTGTCCCGTGAGGATCGGATCCCGCGACCTTAGGGCGCCCGGCCGATGGCGTCGATCCAGCCCGGCAGGTCGGCCAGCGCGGCGAGGCGCCGGTAGCGCGGGTGGTCCGGCTCCTCGGCCCGCTCGTGCGACCAGGCGATGCCGTGCGGCACGTGGGCGGCCCAGGCGCCCGCCGCCAGCGCCGGCAGCACGTCCGAGCGCAGCGAGTCGCCCGCCATCGCGGCGCGCTCCGGCGCCGCGCCATGGGCGTGGAAGACCCGGGCATAGGTGGCGGCGGTCTTGTCGGACACGATCTCGACGCCGGCGAAGCGGCCGCCCAGCCCCGAAGCGGCGAGCTTGGTTTCCTGATGGAGCAGGTCGCCCTTGGTGACGAGCACGAGCCGGGCCCGGCCCGACAGGGCGTCGAGCGCCGCGTCCACCCCCGGCAGCAGCTCGACCGGGTGGGCCAGCAGGTCGCGGCCGATGCGCAGGATGCCGCCGACGGTGTCGGCCGTCAGCGCCGGCCCGACGAGCTCCACCGCGGCCTCGATCATCGACAGCGTGAAGCCCTTCGCCCCGTAGCCGTAGAGGCGGAGGTTGCGGCTCTCGGCGGCGTCGAGCGCGGCGCGCGACACGCCGGCCTCGGCGAAGGGGGCGAGCAGGTCGAAGAGGGCGCGCTCGGCCGACTCGAAGTGGCGCATGTTGTGCCACAGCGTGTCGTCGGCATCCAGGCAAACGAGCTCAATCGGCATGGCTGCGGCGCCCCTGCGGCGAAAGAAGGGCCGCCCCGCAGCCTCCCGCGGGGAACGGAACCGCATTTCCGGGATTTGTCCAGTCTTCCGCGGGCGACACCGGCGAGATCCCGTCGACGCCGCGCCGTGCCGTACGGACGGCGTGCCTTCGCCGGGCAGCGGTCGAACGAAGGGGACGACATCATGGCCCGCACGCTTTGGACCGCCGCCCTCGTCCTGGGCTTCGTCCTCGCCATGTCGATGACGCGCCGCCGCCCGCAGTGACGCGCCGCGTCAGGCTTCCGGCACCGTCCACAGCCGCTGCCGCGCCGCGACGCCGCGCAGCGGAAACGTGCCGAGGTCGATCAGCCCGGCCCCGCAGCGGCGGGCGAAACTGTCCGACATGAGGATGTGGCGCCCCGTGGCGTCGCACAGCGTCTCGATCCGGCTCGCCTCGTTGACAGCGCGGCCGATGGCGGTGAAGTCCAGCCGGTTCGCCGTGCCGACGTTGCCGTAGACGACGTCGCCGTAGTGGAGCGCGAGGTCGGCCGCCAGCGCGGGTTCCCCGGCGACGCGGCGGCGCTCCGCCAGCAGGCGGTTGTGGGCGAGGCCGGTCCGGGCCGCTTCCAGCGCCCGCCCGCAGACCCCGCAGGGCAGCGCCGACCCGTCCCGCACGGGGAACACCGCGATGAAGCCGTCGCCGGTGAACTTCAGGATCTCGCCGCCGCAGGGCTCGACGCCGAGCCCCAGGGCGTCGAGGTGCTCGTCGAGCCAGCCGACGAGGCGGTGCGGGTCTTCCCGGTCGGCGGCCGCCGTGAAGCCCTTCAGGTCGACGAGCAGGATCGCGGCCGACATCAGCTCCCCCTGCCCCCGCCGGATCTGCCCCGACATGACGCGCCCGGCCGCGCGGGGCCCGAGGTAGGCGCCGAGCAGGCCGTTCAGCGTCTTGGACAGGCACAGGCGCAGCACCGCCAAGCCGAACGCGGGCAGGTGCCGCTCGATGCGCGCCACGTCGGCCTCGGCGAAGCCGCCCGGGCGATCCGTCACGTGGGACAGGCCGGCCCCCGCGATGGCGAGCCCGGGCGGAAAGCGGATCAGGTGCATGAGGTAGTCGGTGCCGCCTTCCGCCCGCGCCTCGGCCATCGACCGGAAGCGGTTGCAGCCTTCGCCCGCTTCGAGGTTCCAGCGCCCGCGGGCGTGGCCCTCCGCCTTCAGGGCCGCGATGGGGCTGCGGTCGAACTCCGCCTGACCCTCGGGGCCGTGGGCCGTCGCGGTGAGCGCCACGCCGCGCCCGCGGCGCCACACGGCCGTGATGCCGCGATGGGCGGGATCGATCGACGGCGCACCGATGCTGAGCCGCGACACCGGGAGGCCGGCGGCGTTGAGGGCGAGGCCGAGGGCTTCGAGCAGCGCTCCCCCGTCGGCCACCTCCGTGGCGTGGCGCGCGATCCAGCCCGGCAGGTCGTCGAGGTCGGCGGGCGGGGCGAGGGGGGTCGGCATGGGGCGGGGTCCGGTTGCGGCGCGAGGTTACCGCCTCCCGCGCGGAGGTCGCGCGCCTTCGGGACCCGATCGGCGGTTTCGGTCGTTGGCGGTGCTGTGAAGCCACAGCTTGCTTCGGGAGGGACACATGAGCCGCGACACCGCGATCGACAGGATCCGCAACGCCAAGCCGGGCAGCGCCGGCGCCAAGGCCATGGGCAAGCTCGGCCGGGACCTGGGCGGCGCCTACGATCAGGCCGCCGCGGCCGCCGAGCAGGCCTATGCCGAAGCGCAGGACGCCTACCACGACGCGCTCCATGCCGCCGAGCAGGCCTATGCCGACGCCCGCACTGCCGCCGAGGACGCCTACGAGGAGGGCCAGCACAGGGCCGATGCCCTGAAGGAGCAGAGCGTCCGCGTCTACGAGGATGCGGTGAAGCGCGGCCGGGCCTATCGCAACCGCGCGGCGCGCTTCACCGGCGACAACAAGGCCCTGGCGCTGCTGCTCGCCGCGGGCGTCGGCTTCCTGCTCGCCAAGGCCACGCGCCGCTGATCCCGCCCGGGCCGGGGCGCCTCCGCCCCGGCACCCCGGAGGGCGTCGCCTTGCAACCGCCCCCTCGCTGCTATAGGTCCGCCGCAGGCCGCTGACCTCCGGAGACAGTTTTGGCGCAAGCGCGGATCATCAACTGGGGCAACCTCACCACCATCGTGTCGGTGTGCATCCTGGTGGGCACGGAGCTCGTCGGCATGTCCTGGGCGGCCGGCTGGGCGCTCGGCGGCATCTTCGGCCTCGCCCCCACGGTGGCCCGCGGCGTCGAGATCGCCTTCGGCCTGTCCGGCTTCGTCGGCCTCTACTATTTCATGCGCGCCGCCATCAAGGTCGAGCCGCTGAGCCACTGACGGCTCGCCCCCTCTCCCCTGCCCCACAGAGCCCCGCCCATGACCGACTACGACCGCCGCTCGCTGCTGACGGCCATGGCGGCCGCGTCGGCCTTCGGGCTGCTGCCCGCGGCCGTGACGCCGGCCGACGCGCAGGACGCCGCCGGCACCGGCGCGCTGAAGCTCGCGGACCCGAAGCCTTTCTCCTTCGACGCGCTCAAGGCCGAGGCCAAGGCGATGGCGGGCCAGCCCTACAAGCCCCCGATGCTGCCCGCGCACGACATCGTGCAGCAGCTGAACTACGAGCAATGGGGCAGGATCACCTTCAACACCGACGAGGCGCTCTTCGCGGCCGGCCCGGGCGCCTTCCCGGTGACGTTCTTCCACCTCGGCATGTTCTTCGCCAAGTCGGTCGACATGCTGGTGGTGAAGGACGGCCTGTCGCGCGAGATCGTCTACGACCAGGCGATGTTCAACATCCCCGCCGACAGCCCGGCGCGCCAGCTGCCGAAGGGCATCGGCTTCGCGGGGTTCCGCGTGCAGGAGCCGCGCGGGGGCAAGCTCGATTGGCGCCACAACGATTGGGCGGCCTTCCTCGGGGCGTCCTACTTCCGCGCCATCGGCGAGCTCTACCAGTACGGCCAATCGGCCCGCGGCATCGCGATCGACACCGCGGTGGCGGACCGGCCCGAGGAATTCCCGGACTTCACGAAGTTCTACATCGAGACCCCGGCGGGCGACGGCGACACCATCACGGTCTACGCCCTGCTCGACGGGCCTTCCGTGACGGGCGCCTACCGGTTCCTGATGACGCGCGGCAAGGGCGTCACCATCGAGGTCGAGCACACGCTGCACCTGCGCAAGGACGTGGAGCGGCTCGGCATCGCGCCGCTGACCACCATGTACTGGTATTCCGAGACCGCGAAGCCGACCGCGATCGACTGGCGTCCCGAGGTCCACGATTCCGACGGCCTAGCGCTGTGGACCGGCACGGGTGAGCGCCTGTGGCGCGCGCTGAACAACCCGCCCCGCACCACGGCCTCGGCCTTCTCGGACGTGTCGCCGCGGGGCTACGGCACCCTGCAGCGCGACCGCATCTTCGACCACTACGTCGACGGCGTGTACTACGACAAGCGCCCGAGCGTGTGGGTGGAGCCGCTGGCCGACTGGGGCCACGGCGCCGTCCAGCTGATCGAGATCCCCACCGACGACGAGATCCACGACAACATCGTCGCCATGTGGGTGCCGCAGGAGGCCGCCAAGGCCGGAAACGCCTACGCGTTCCACTACAGGCAGCATTGGCTCGCCTACGAGCCCTTCCCGGCGCCGCTCGCCAAGGTGACGGCGACGCGGCTGGGCCGCGGCGGCCAGCCCGGCCTGCCCCGCCCGCAGGGCTCCCGCAAGTTCATGGTCGAGTTCCTCGGCGGCCCGCTCGAAACCCTGCCCTTCGGCACGGTGCCCGAGCACGTCGTGACGGCGTCGCGCGGCACGATCGGCCCCTACCAGATCACCGAAGCCGTGGCCGACGGCGTGCCGGGCCACTGGCTGACCTCCTTCGACCTGACGGTGGACGGCCAGGATCCCGTCGAGCTGCGGATGTACCTGAAGAGCGGCGACAAGACGCTGAGCGAGACCTGGCTGTTCCAGTACCACCCCTTCTGAAGGGCGGTTTCGGGCGCGGGGCCCCGGATCGATGAAGGGGGAGGAGGCTCCCATGCCGGCCTCCACCGTCGATCGAGCCGGGACCCCGGCTGCCCGAGTTGCTCGCGCGGGATAGACGCGGCGACGACGTCGTCATCGTCGACGACGAGGGAGCCGTCGTGCGCCTCGTCGCATGCGGAGCGGTCGGGCCGAGGCGTCCCGGCGCCCCGAAGGGCAGGATCGCGCCCGCACCGGCGTCCCTCGGCCCGCTGCCGGGGGACGAGGTGGAGGCCTGGGGCGGCGAGCGAGGCTCCCCCGACACCCCCTGCGCTGATCTGGTGGCCGACGGACGATCCCGCCCCGCCGCGCGGTGCTGGCCGGCGGATCGCGGATCGGCCAGCCCGCCTGGGCGCCTGAAATTCGACGGCCGCAACAGCCCGCTACCACCATCGGCCCACCGATCCACCCTAGCCTGTGCCCGAGATCGCCGCCCGCCGCTGGCCCTTCGAGGCTTGCTGCGGCGCAGGAGCGGTCCGGCGGGAGGGGACGACGCATGCGGGCGACGATGGGCGCGATCGCGATCGGTTTGATGGCCGCCACGGCCCTGGCGGGCACCGCCTCGGCCCAGATGGCCCTGCCGGAGGCGTCCGCCCCGGACGGCGCCAAGCTGTTCAAGAACCAGTGCGCCACCTGCCACACGATCCACGCCTCCGACCCCAAGCGCCAGGGACCGACGTTGGACGGCGTGTACGGGCGCAAGGCCGGCTCCGTCGCGGATTTCCATTACTCGCCGGGCTTCGCCCAGGCCGATTGGAACTGGGACGAGGCGCATCTCGACCCCTGGCTGGCGAACCCCCAGGCCGTGATCCCCGGCGCCATCATGCCTTACCACCAGGGGAAAGCCGAGGTAAGGACCGCCATCATCGGATACCTGAAGGACCTGCACTGATGGCCAAACCCGTCCATTCCATGATCCGCGTGCGCGACGAGAAGCGCAGCACCGATTATTACGCCCGCGCCTTCGGGCTGGAGCAGGCGGAGAAGTTCGACTTCGACGGCTTCGCGCTGATCTACCTGCGCCACCCCTCGTCGCCCTTCGAGCTGGAGCTGACGGTCAACAAGGACCAGGCGAAGCCCTACGACCTGGGCGACGGCTACGGCCACCTCGCCGTCGTGGTCGACGACGTGGACGCCGAGCACGCCCGCTTCGAGCGCGAGGGCTTCCCCGCCACCGCGCCGAAGGACTTCAAGCACGAGGGCCGGACCCTCGCCCGCTTCTTCTTCGCCACCGACCCCGACGGCTACAAGATCGAGGTCATCCAGAAGGGCGGCCGCTTCGGCTGAAGCCTTCCCGCCGACCCGGAGCGAGGCGGCATCAGACCGCCCCTCCGGCGAAGCCCAGCAACCCGGAGGAACACCCATGAGAGTGATCGACCCGCGCAGCCGGTACAGCCGCCGCACCTTCCTGAAGGGGGCGGCTTCGGCGGCCCCCGCCGCCGCCATCGCGGCCGGCACGGGCCTCAGCATCACGGATGCCTGGGCCGAGGACGGCCAGGCCCTCACCGCGCCGCAGCTCAAGACCCTGGTGAAGATGGCGCGGGACGTGTACCCGCACGACTTCATCGGCGACGTCTATTACATCACCGCCATCAAGCCCTGGGACAAGAAGGCCGCCGGCGACGCCGCCGTGAAGGCCATGCTGGTCGACGGCGTCAAGCGCCTCGACAGCGACGCCCACGACCGCTTCAAGACCACCTACGTGGACGTGCCCTGGGAGGTCGACCGCGTGACTCTGCTCCAGGGCATCGAGCACACCGACTTCTTCGGCAAGATCCGCGCCGACCTCGTCGTCTCGCTGTACAACCAGCACGAGCTCTGGCCCAAGTTCGGCTACGAGGGCTCCTCCGCCGAATACGGCGGCTACATCAACCGCGGCTTCAACGACATCGACTGGCTTCCGAAGGTCTAGGCCGCTCCCCGAACGGGCGGACAACTGCACCACGAAGGCGAAACAGTCGGAGGAAACACTATGGCACAGTTCGATCTCAACGATGACAGCTTGGTCGTCATCGTCGGCTCGGGGGCGGGCGGCGGCACGCTCGGCAACGAGCTCGCCCAGAAGGGCATCAAGACCGTCATCCTGGAAGCCGGCTCGCGCAACGAGACGTCGGACTTCGTCAACGACGAGTGGGAAAGCTTCGCCCAGCTCGCCTGGACCGACATGCGCACCACTTCGGGCTCGTGGCGGGTCGCGCGCGACTTCGCCAACCTGCCGGCGTGGATCGTGAAGTCGGTGGGCGGCTCCACCGTCCACTGGGCCGGCGCTTCCCTGCGCTTCGAGCCGCACGAGTTCCAGATCAAGTCGACCTACGGCGGCCTCGACGGCGCCAACCTGCTCGACTGGCCCATCACCCGCGCCGAACTCGACCCCTGGTACGAGAAGGCCGAGCACAAGATGGGCGTCACCCGGACCAACGGCATCCCCGGGCTGCCCGGCAACAACAACTTCAAGGTGATGGAAGCCGGCGCCCGCAAGCTCGGCTACAAGGAGGTCCACACCGGCCGCATGGCCATCAACTCGCAGCCGCGCGACGGCCGCGGCTCCTGCCAGCAGATCGGCTTCTGCTTCCAGGGCTGCAAGTCCGGCGCCAAATGGTCCACCCTCGTGTCGGAGATCCCCAAGGGCGAGGCCACCGGCAACCTCGAAGTCCGGCCCGATTCCCACGTGCTGAAGATCGAGCACGACCAGACCGGCAAGGTGACGGGCGTGGTCTACGTCGACGGCGAGGGCAAGACGCAGCGCCAGAAGGCCCGCGTCGTCGCCGTGGCGGGCAATTCCATCGAAAGCCCGCGGCTGCTGCTCAACAGCGCCTCCTCCATGTACCCGGACGGGCTCGCCAACTCCTCCGGCCAGGTGGGCCGCAACTACCTCCGCCACATGACGGGCTCGGTCTACGGCATCTTCGAGAAGCCGGTCCACATGTACCGTGGCACCACCATGGCGGGCATCATCCGCGACGAGGCGGTCCACGACCCGAAGCGCGGCTTCATGGGCGGCTACGAGATGGAAACCATCTCGCTCGGCATCCCCTTCATGGCCGCCTTCCTCAATCCCGGCGCCTGGGGCCGCACCTTCACGGCCTCCATGGAGGCCTATCCCCGGATGGCCGGCATGTGGCTCATCGGCGAGGACATGCCGCAGGAAACGAACCGCATCACGCTCGACCCCGTCGCCAAGGACAAGCATGGCATGCCCGTGGCCTCCGTCCACTACGACGACCACCCGAACGACGTGGCGATGCGGGACCACGCCTACCGGCAGGGCGCCGCCATCTACCAGGCGGTCGGCGCCACCGTGACGCTGCCCACCACGCCCTATCCCTCGACCCACAACATGGGCACGAACCGGATGAGCGAGAAGCCGCGCGACGGCGTGCTGAACAAGTTCGGCCAGACGCACGACATCAAGAACCTGTTCGTGTCCGACGGCTCGCAGTTCACCTCCGGCGCGGCCTGCAATCCGACGCTCACCATCGTGTCCCTGGCGATCCGGCAGGCCGACCACATCGCGACCCGCATGCAGAGCCGCGACATCTGAGGGAGACGGACCATGCCGAAGCTCGCCACCCTCGCGGCTCTGCCGCTGATCCTCGCCGGGGCCGCCCTGGCCTGCCCGCTCCACGCCGCGACCCTCCGGGGCCCGGTGGTGATGGCCGACAATGCCGCGACCTCGACGCCGACGCCGCCGGCGGGAGACCCCACCAAGAAGACCGACTCGGTGGCCTTTCCCAACAGCCCCAACGGGTCCCCGGCGGCCTCCGACAAGGGCGCGCCGGTGGTCACCGACCGCGCGGCCTGCACGGGCGGGACCGGGGCCACGGCCACCTGTGCCGACAGCCCCCGGCCGTCGGGCAAAGCCGACACCAGCGACGTCAGGATCGCCACGCCGACGACCGTGGACGGCACCGCGCCGAAGAACTGACGCCGTTCGGCACCGGTGGCTCACCGTCGGTGCCGGGCGGCATGGCACCGGCGGTCGAAGGCCTCGACCGCCGGGGATCGCGGACGCACGCCGCTCCCTCGTGGCGCCACGCGTCCGACGGCGGCCTGGACTGACCCTGTCTCCCCTCCCCTACCCTGGGGGAGGCCTGCCGAGCGGCGTCGTCCTTCGGCAGGCTCAGGGTGCGGGGATGCGGGTGCTCCGACGCAGGGGCGTTTCGCACGGTGCGTCCCTCGACGCGGCCTCGCGGGCCTGCTCGGGATGAGAAACAGCCGGCCCTGGTGTGGGATGCGTCAGCGTGCCCGTAGCACCTCAGGAGCGGCGCCCAGCGCGGGCCCCCCGCGCCGCAGGCGGGGAAGGCGGACCCGCACCGCCGGGAGCGAGGTCACACCCGCGAGACTGCGGCGGTGGGCAGGGTGCGCGCCGGGCGAGCCCTGCGGACCACGTCGGCGAAGCTCGCGCAGGGGGCGCCCGCGAGCCGATCGCGCGGCAGGATGACGCCCGCCACGGGCGCGAGGGCGGGGAACCAGCGCGTCAGCAGGCTCGCGGGCTGCTCGCGCAGCAGCAGCGCGCGCCCGGCTTCCAGCCCGCCCTCGAGCGCGCGGGCAGCCTCCTCGCCGAACAGGCGCGACGGCACGGTGCCGGCCTTGACGACGAAGATCCAAGGCGAGCGGGCGCCCGCGACGCCCCGGGCCAGGGCGGCCGGGAAATCGCGTTCCTCGACGAACTGGCAGCCGGCCTCGTCGGCGATGTCGGCCAGGGACGCGGCCTCGCCCACCTGAAGCAGCGTCACGTCCCGCACCACGCCCTCCACCGTCGCGGGCACGAGGGCCGCCAAGGTCCGCAGGAGGGCGCCCGGCCGGCCGTTCGCATCCGCGGCGGCGGGAAGTGGGACGACGATGGTGGACAACATGGGGGACGATTACCACGGCGGTTTCCGGCCGCAAAAGGCATCGTCGGCCCGGCGCTGCATCAATTATCGGCAACGCTCCGGCCCTGACCGCGCCGACGGGCCGCCATCGCGGCCCCTCGGGACGTCGCCGTCACTCCGGCCGAAGGGCCCTACGCGAAGGCTCGATCAGCGCGTCAACTGCCGGCACAGGCTTTCCAGCTCGTCGTGCGTCTCGTAGCGGATGCGGATCTCGCCCCCGGCCCCGCGGGTGTCGATCTCGACGCCGAGACCGAGCGCCGCCGCGATGCGCTTCGACAGCGCCCTGGTCTCCTCGCCGTGCGGGGCCCTCTTGGGCTTCGCCACGTCGGCGGGAAGCGGTACCGGCCGTTGATGCGCCTGCGCGAGTTTCTCGACTTCCCGCACGTTGAGGCCGCGGGCCACGACCCGCTTCGCCACAGGCTCCGGATCGTCGAACACCAGCAGCGCCCGTGCGTGGCCGGCCGACAGCGACCCGTCGACCACCATGGCTTCGACACTGCCCGGCAGCTTCAACAGCCGGATCATGTTGGCGACGTGGCTGCGGCTCTTGCCGATGATGCGCGCGAGGTCGGTCTGCGAATAGCCGAACTCGCGCGCCAGCCTCTCGTAGCCGCGCGCCTCCTCGATCGGGTTGAGATCGGCGCGCTGGACGTTCTCGATGATGGCGAGCTCGAGGGCGCCCTTGTCGTCGACCTCGACGATGACGACCGGGACCTCGTCGAGCCCCGCGGCGCCCGCGGCGCGCCACCGGCGTTCGCCCGCGATGATCTCGTAGGCACCGGCGCGCCCCGGCGCCGGCCGCACCACGATAGGCTGGATGATGCCCTTCTCGCGGATGGAGTTCGACAGGTCCGTCAGGTCCTCGTCGACAAAGGTGCGGCGCGGGTTGTTGGGGTTGGGGCGGACGTCGGCGTGGCGCACCCGGCGCCGGTCGCGCGCCTCGGGGGCGGGGGACGTCGGCATCTGCGCCGACGAATCCGCGATCAGCGCCGCGAGTCCCCGCCCGAGGCGCGAGCGCCCCCCCTCCTCCGCCATCGAAGCGATTCCCTTCACGCCGCCAGCCTCCGTTCGCGCTGGATGACCTCGGAGGCGAGCCGCAGGTAGGCCTGGGAGCCCGCGCATTTGAGGTCGTAGAGCAGCACCGGCTTGCCGTGCGAGGGCGCCTCCGACACGCGCACGTTGCGCGGGATGACGGTCTCGTAGACCTTGTCGCCCATGATCTCGCGGACGTCCGCCACCACCTGGGTGGCGAGGTTGTTGCGGGGGTCGAACATGGTCAGCAGGATGCCGTGGATCGACAGGCCGGGGTTGAGGTTGGCCCGCACCTGCTCGACCGTGGCGAGGAGCTGGGACAGGCCCTCCAGCGCGAAGAACTCGCATTGCAGCGGCACCAGCACGCTGGACGCCGCCGCCATGGCGTTGATGGTGAGCAGGTTCAGCGACGGCGGGCAGTCCACCAGCACGTAGGTGAAGCGCTGCCCGTCCTCGGTGTCGGCGAGGCGACGCAGGGCGTCGCGCAGCTTGAAGGCGCGGTCCTTGTGGTCGGCGATCTCGAGGTCGAGGCCGAGCAGGTCCATGGTGGAGGGCGCGATCCACAGGTTCGGCACGTTGGTGGCGCGGCAGGCCTCGGCCAGGGAATGGTCTCCCGTCAGCGCGCCGTAGGTCGAGACGGCGCGGTCGCGGCGCTCGACGCCGAGGCCCGTCGAGGCATTGCCCTGCGGGTCGAGGTCGATCAGCAGGACGCGTTCGCCGACGGCCGCCAGCGCGGTGCCGAGGTTGATGGCCGTCGTTGTCTTGCCGACGCCGCCCTTCTGGTTGGCCAGGACCAGGACGCGCGCGGGAAGATCACTCATGGCTCGGGCCTTTCGGGGGGGCGGCGCGCCGCACCACGAGGATGCGGCCGTCGGGCGAGGTGACGCTCGGCAGCAGGCGGGCCTCGTAGCCCGGCGCGAGACCGGGCTCGTCGCCGATCTCGGCCCGGCTCTTGAGGAACACGGCCGTGGTCCCACCGTCGATGAGGACCTTGCCCATTTCGAGCAGGTCGGGCAAGGGCGCCAGCGCCCGCGCGGTGAGGACTTCGACGGATTCCAGCCCCGGCAGCACGTCGGCGATGCGTGCGTTGTGGACCGTGGCGGGCGCGCCACAGGCGCGCGCGACCTCACGCAGGAAGGCGCATTTGCGCGCGTTGGCCTCGACGAGGTCGACGTGGGCTCCCGGCCGGCCGGCCAGCAGGATGGCGACGACGAGGCCCGGGAAGCCCGCGCCCGAGCCGATGTCGGCCCAGCGCAGGGCGTCCGGCATCAGCGGCAGGATCTGCGCCGAGTCGGCGAGGTGGCGGGTCCACACCTCCGGCAGCGTCGTCGGCGACACGAGGTTCTTGATGCGCTGCCACCGCTCGAGGAGCTCGGCGTAGACGGCGAAGCGCTCCTCCGTTTCACGTGGAACGGGGACGAGGGCGAGGGCGCGGCGGCGATCGTCGGTGATGGCGGGCAAGGGGAACCGATGGTGAGCCCTTCTCCCCTCCGGGGAGAAGGTGGCGCTGGGCGCCGGAGGAGGGGCACGGGGCGGCGCCCGTCGAACGTCCCGCCGGCCGGCCCGAAAGGCCGCCTCGTCCGACGGGAGGGTGAAGCGGCGGACGGCGGCGGGCCGGCTGAAGTTACACGGCCGCGCTTGCCGCGGCCTTGCCCGCCGCCCGGGCGGGCCGGGCCCTGCCCTTGGCGATGAGGATCGTCAGCGCCGCCGGCGTCATGCCCTCGATGCGCTGGGCCTGGCCCAACGTTTCGGGCCGCACGGCGTCGAGCTTGTCGGCCAGCTCGTGGGACAGCCCCGGCAGCGCGCGATAGTCGAGGTCGGTCGCGAGCCTCACGCCGTCCTCGTCGCGCGCGCGGGCGATGTCGGCCTCCTGGCGGTCGAGGTAGACGGCGTATTTCGCATCCGCCTCGACCTGCGCCATCACGGACGGCGCGACCTCGCCGAGCTCCGGCCAGATCCCGCGCAGCGCCTCCGCATCGACGTTGGGATGGGACATCAAGGCGAAAGCCGAGCGCCGCACGCCGTCCTGCGCGACCTGGATGCCGCGCAGGGCCAGCTGCTGCGGCGTGGCGGCGAGCCGGTCGGCCAGGGCCCGCGCGGCCTCGAGCTGCGCGAGCCTCGCCGCGAAGGCGGCGGCGCGTTCCGGCCCGACGCAGCCCCAGCCGAGGCCCTGCCGGGTCAGCCGTGAATCGGCGTTGTCCGCCCGCAGCGTCAGCCTGTATTCGGCGCGCGAGGTGAACATGCGGTAGGGCTCGGTGACGCCGCGCGTCACGAGGTCGTCGATCATCACGCCGATGTAGCTGTCGGCGCGCGAGAAGGACGCGGGGTCGCGGCCGCCCGCCCGGCGCGCGGCGTTGAGGCCGGCAACGAGCCCCTGCGCGGCGGCCTCCTCGTAGCCGGTGGTGCCGTTGATCTGCCCGGCGAGGTAGAGGCCGGGCAGGCGCTTGGTTTCCAGCGCCGGCGTCAACTCGCGGGGGTCGACGAAGTCGTATTCGATGGCATAGCCGTGCTGGGAGATGACGGCGGCTTCGCAGCCCGGAATCGAGCGGACCAGCCGCTCCTGCGTGTCGCGCGGCAGCGAGGTCGAGATGCCGTTGGGATAGAAGGTCGGGTCTTCCAGGCCTTCGGGCTCCAGGAAGATCTGGTGGCTGTCGCGGTCGGCGAAGCGCGTGACCTTGTCCTCGATCGACGGGCAATAGCGCGGCCCTCGCCCCGTGATGGCACCCGAGAACAGCGGCGCGCGGTGCAGGTCGGCGCGGATGATCGCGTGGGTCTCGTCCGTCGTGCGGGTGATGAAGCAGGGGACCTGCTCGGTCTCGATCCGCGCCGTGAGGCTGGAGAAGGGCTCGGGCGTGTCGTCGCCGGGCTGGCGTTCCAGCCGGTCGAGGTGGAGCGTGCGGCCGTCGAGCCGCGGCGGCGTGCCGGTCTTCAGCCGACCGAGCGCGAAGCCGCGGGACTCCAGCGCGGCGGACAGGCCGTGGCTCGGCGCTTCGCCGATGCGGCCGGCGGGCATCCGCTCGTCGCCGATGTGGATCAGGCCGCGCAGGAAGGTGCCGGTGGTGAGCACGGCCGCCGCGCAGGCGAGGCGACGCCCGTCCGCCAGGACGACGGCGGCCACGCGGTCGGCTGCGATGTCGAGGCCGAAGGCTTCGGCCTCGACCAGGGTGAGGTTCGGCTGCACCGCGAGGGCGGCCTGCATGGCGGCCCGGTAGAGGCGGCGGTCGGCCTGGGCGCGGGGCCCGCGCACGGCGGGGCCCTTGCGGCGGTTCAACACGCGGAACTGGATGCCGGCCCGGTCGGTCACGCGCCCCATCAGGCCGTCGAGCGCGTCGATCTCGCGGACGAGGTGGCCCTTGCCGAGGCCGCCGATGGCGGGATTGCACGACATCGTGCCGACGGTGGCGACGTTCTGCGTGACCAGGGCGGTGCGGGCGCCCGTGCGGGCGGCGGCGGCGGCGGCCTCGCAGCCGGCGTGGCCGCCGCCGATCACGACGACGTCGAACGAATGGGACATGGGACGGGCCAGGTTGGACGGGAACCCGACCTATAGGCGTGCCGGCGCTCCGGGTCGATGTGTTTCACGTGGAACGGGCCGGCCTCGCGACGGCGTGGCACGTCCGGGTGCGTCGCCTCGGGGGCGCGGCGGGATCCGGCCCGCGACAGGGAGGGCGCGACGTCGGGCGGCTCCCCCAACGGACCGGCCGGATCCCGCACCTCCGCTTCGCCCCGCCCGGCACCACGCCGTCGAGGACGCGGCGCCCTGCCCCGCGCCCGCCGGGCTCCCTGCCGATCCCGAACCCGATCCCGAGCCCGGTCATTTGCCGATGCAGAACCGCGCGAAGATGGCGCCCAGCACGTCCTCGGTGCCGATCTGCCCGACGAGCCCGGCGAGGGCCGCGACGGCGCCGCGAAGGTCCTCCGCCACGAGCTCGAAGTCGCGGGCGCCTCGCTCCGCCCCGATCCGCACGAGGCTGGCCTGTGCGGCATTGAGGGCCGTCCGGTGCCGCAGCCGCGTCACGACGGCGCCTTCCCCGTCGACCAGCGCGTCGGCGGCGAAGCGTTCGAGGGCCGCCACGAGCCCGTCGAGTCCGGAGCCGGTCAGCGCCGAGACGGTGTGGTCGCCACCCTGCCCCGCGCCCAGGTCGGACTTGGTCGCCACGGTCCAGACCGTGCCGGCGGTTGCGACGTCGGGCGCCGCCGGCCGGTCGGCGGGGTGGAGCCAGAGCACGAGGTCCGCCGAGGCCGCGCGCGCCCGGGCCCTCGCGATGCCCTCGCGCTCCACCGCATCGTCGGTGTCGCGCAGCCCGGCCGTGTCGATGAGCTGCACCGGATAGCCGCCGAGTTCGAGATCGACCGTCAGGGGGTCGCGCGTGGTGCCGGCCTGGGCCGACACGATCGCGACCTCCCGGCCGGCGAGCGCGTTGAGCAGCGTCGACTTCCCGGCGTTGGGCGGCCCCGCGATGGCGACCGCAAGGCCGTCGCGCAGCCGCAGGCCCCGGCCCTCGCGGTCGAGCTCGGCCGCGATGCGTCGGGAGACGCCCGCGACCAGCGCCTCCAGCTCGGCCTCGAAGGCGGCCACCAGCGCATCCTCGTCGGCGAAGTCGATGGCGCCTTCGGCCAGGGCCAGGGCGGCAAGCAGGTCCTCGCGCAGGATTTCGACCCAGCGCCCGAGCGCGCCGTCGAGCTGGCGCAGGGCCTGGCGGCGCTGCGCCTCGGTCTGCGCGTCGATGAGGTCGGCCAGGCCCTCGACGGCGCCGAGGTCGAGCTTGCCGTTGAGGAAGGCGCGGCGGGTGAACTCGCCGGGCTCGGCGGGGCGGCAACCGGGGACGGCGGCGAGGGCCCTCAGCACGGCCGCCACCACGGCGCGGCCGCCATGGAGCTGGAACTCGGCCGAGTCCTCTCCGGTGAACGACGCCGGGCCGGGAAACCACAGGACGAGCGCGCGGTCGAGCACGGTGTCGTCGTGGCGCAGCGCGGCCAGGGTGGCCTGGCGCGGCGCGGGGACGCGGCCGGCGATGCGGGCCACGGCGTCGCGGGTCACCGGGCCGGAGATGCGGACCACCGCGACGGCGGAGCGCCCTGCCCCGCTGGCGGGCGCGAAGATGGTGTCGAGCTGCACGTCGCCGGCCTTCTCCCGGCGCGTTCCCGTCCCTCGCCGGGGCGGGAGAAGGCGACCCGATGGCGCCGGGTCGGATGGGGGGACGTCCGAGAGGCGCCGGGATCCCCTCGTCCGCGCGGCCGGTCGCCCTTCCCCGTCGTGGGAAAGGGCGACCGCCCGATCAGGTGTTCATCGAATCGAAGAAGGCCTGGTTGCCCTTCGGCGTTTCGCGCAGCTTGCCCATGAGGAACTCGATGCCGTCGACCGTGCCCATCGGGTTGAGGATGCGGCGCAGCACGTACATCTTCTTGAGCGTGTCGTTCGGGACCAGCAGCTCCTCCTTGCGGGTGCCGGAGCGCGTGATGTCGAGCGCCGGGTAGACCCGCTTGTCGGCGACCTTGCGGTCCAGGATGATCTCGGAATTGCCGGTGCCCTTGAACTCCTCGAAGATCACCTCGTCCATGCGCGAGCCGGTGTCGATCAGCGCCGTGGCGATGATGGTCAGCGAGCCGCCGCCCTCGATGTTGCGGGCCGCGCCGAAGAAGCGCTTCGGGCGCTGCAGCGCATTGGCATCGACGCCGCCCGTCAGCACCTTGCCGGAGGACGGCACGGTGGTGTTGTAGGCGCGGCCGAGGCGGGTGATCGAGTCGAGCAGGATCACCACGTCGCGGCCGTGCTCGACGAGGCGCTTGGCCTTCTCGATGACCATCTCGGCCACCTGCACGTGGCGCGTCGCCGGCTCGTCGAAGGTCGAGGACACGACCTCGCCCTTCACCGAGCGCTTCATGTCGGTGACCTCCTCCGGACGCTCGTCGATGAGCAGCACGATGAGGTAGCATTCCGGGTGGTTGGCGGTGACCGACTGGGCGATGTTCTGCAGCAGCACGGTCTTGCCGGTGCGCGGCGGCGCCACGATGAGGGCGCGCTGGCCCTTGCCGATCGGCGCCACGACGTCGATCACGCGGCTCGACATGTCCTTCCGGGCGCCGTCCTCGATCTCGAGCTTCAAGCGCTCCTCGGGGTAGAGGGGCGTCAGGTTGTCGAAGTTGACCTTGTGGCGCACCTTCTCGGGATCGTCGAAGTTGATCGTCGACACCTTCACGAGGCCAAAGTAGCGCTCGCCGTCCTTGGGCGCGCGGATCTGGCCTTCGACCGTGTCGCCGGTGCGCAGGCCGAAGCGGCGGATCTGCGAGGGCGAGATGTAGATGTCGTCCGGCCCGGCCAGGTAGTTGGCGTCGGGCGAGCGCAGGTAGCCGAAGCCGTCCTGCAGCACCTCCACGACGCCCTGGCCGATGATGTCGATCTCCTTGGCGGCGAGCTCCTTCAAGATGGCGAAGAGGAGCTCCTGCTTGCGCAGCAGCGAAGCGTTCTCGACCTCGTGCTCGTCGGCGAAGGCGAGGAGATCGGGGGGCGATTTGGACTTGAGGTCCTGGAGTTTGATCTCCGGCATGGGGGGAGTGCGTCCTCGGAGGCGTGCCGCGCGGGCGGCCCTGCGGGGCAGCGGTCGCGGTCGGCGGGAATGATGGGGGGAAAGTGCGGGGCGCGAGGCGAGCGCCGGGCCGGCGGGCGGGGTGCCCGGCGGCCCGGTCGATCAGTCGTCGGAAGCGGGCTGGTCGGCCCCGGGGGCGGGCGCCTCGCCGTCGGCCGTCGCCCGGGTGGTGCGGCGGCGGCGGCGGGGGAATTTCGGCGCCCCGTCGGCGTCGTCGCCGGGGAAGGCCGTGGTGGTCGCGAGGCTGGGCTCGGGCGAGGCCGCATCGGCGGCCGGCGCCACCCGGGTCGGCGTGGTGATGAAGGAGGGGAGGCCGGGCGCATCGTCGACGGGTGCCGGGGCGGGCCGCTCGGCTCGCTCGCGGCGGCGCGGCGCCTCGCTGCGCCGGGGTGCCGGTTCCGGCTGGGCGTCGGAGGCGGGCGTCGGGTCGGGCTGGCGGGCTGCCTCCTGCGCCGGCTCCTGCCGGATCTCGGGCTGCCGTTCCGGGGCCGCTTCGGCGCGGGGCTGTTCGCCCGAGGTGCCGCCGTTCGGCTGGTCGTCGGCCTGGCCGTCGCGGAAACGCTCGCCATCCCGGGGCTGCTCGTAACTCCGATCCCCGTAGGATCGCTCCTGGCCGTTCTGCTGCTGGCCGTTCTGGCTTTGGCCGTTGCGGTCCTGCCCCTGACGCTCCTGGCGTTCCTGGGCGAAGCGCTCGCGGCGGCTCTGGCGATCCCCGTAGGGGCGATCCCCGAAGGACCGCTCCTGGTTTTGATTCTGGTTCTGGTTCTGGCGATCCTGCCCCTGCGGGCGGTCGTCGGCGCGGATCTCGCCGCCGTTGTTGTCGCGATAGGGGCGGCGGTTCAGGCCGTTGCGGTCCTGCCTGTCCTGGCGCTGGTAGTTGTTGCGGTCGCCGTACGGGGCGCGCTCGCCGTTCTGCCGGTCGTTGTAGGGCTGGCGCTCGCCGCCCTGCCCCTGGGCGTTCTGGCCTTGGCCGTTCTGCCGATCCGCGTAGGGCTGCCGGTTGTCGCCGTTGTAGGGCTGCCGCTCCGCCCCATAGGGCTGGGCCGCGACGGGCTGCGGCACGAAGGGGGCCGGGGCCTGGGGAGACGCGAAGCGGTCCGGGATGCCGCTGTCGTCCTCGTCCTCGCCTTCCGTGTCGACGGCGTCGGGCTGGCGGGCGTAGCCGGCCTGCGCCGCCTGGGCGCTGGCGATCAGGCGGAAATAGTGCTCCGCATGCTGGAGATAGCTTTCCGCGGCGACGGGGTCGCCGGAGGACTGCGCATCCCGCGCCAGCTGCAGGTATTTCTCGGCGACGTGGTGGGCGTTGCCCCGGATCTTCACGTCGGGGCCGTTCGATTCATAGGAACGGGTGAGAGGATTGGGGCCCTTGCGATTGCCGCCGCCGTTGTTGGTGTTGGGGCGGCCGCGCATGCGCTTGTTCTGACCTGGTCTCATCGATCGTCCTTGGGGTGACATCAGGCCCGTGACCGCGCGCAGGGATGGTTCTGCGGGGCTCTCGCCAGCGGCGCCGTCGTTCTGGTGCTGTGCAGCTCGTTCATTCCGTCTCCGGCTCCGGCCCGGAGCGGGCGGCGAAGGCCGAGGTGGAAAATGCGAGAATCCGTTGCGGGGTCTGCCGAAGGCGACCCGTGCCACCGAGGCCCGAGGGCGTCTGGCCGATCACGAGGGGATCAAAGCCGAAACGCAGGAGGGCGAAAGAGCACGGACAGGTGCTGAGCAGCATCCGCGCGGGGGTCGTGTCCCGATTTCTGGCTGAAACCCTAGAGGATCGCCGGTCCCCCGCCAAGCCCTTTTGTCGCCCCGGAGCGCAGAAAACCGGGCGAAAACCGCATTTTCCCCGCTCCGGCCGCAGTCCTCCCTGTCACGCCCCCGCGGAAACCGCTTCCGGGGCGCCGTCGGGCGCCAGCATCAGACGGGCGCGGGCGCGCAGCTTCTCGGTCTCGCTCTTCAGCTGCCCGCAGGCGGCCAGGATGTCCCGCCCGCGCGGCGTCCGCACCGGGCTGGCATAGCCGGCCTTGAACACGATGTCCGAGAACGTCTCGATCGTCGCCCAGTCCGAACAATCGTAGCGGGTGCCGGGCCAGGGGTTGAAGGGGATCAGGTTGATCTTGGCCGGGATGCCCTTCAGCAACCGCACCAGGTCGCGGGCGTCCTGGGGTGAATCGTTGACGCCCTTCAGCATCACGTATTCGAAGGTGATGCGCCGCGCGTTGGACGCGCCCGGGTAGGACCGGCAGGCCTCCAGCAGCTCGCGGATCGGGTATTTCCGGTTCAACGGCACGAGCTCGTCCCGCAGCTCGTCGCGCACGGCGTGGAGCGAGATCGCCAGCATGGTGCCGACGTCGCGGCCGAGCGCCTCGATCTGCGGCACGACGCCGGAGGTCGACACCGTGATGCGCCGCCGCGACAGCGACAGGCCGTCGCCGTCCGACAGCACGCCGATGGCGTCGCGCACGTTGTCGAGATTGTAGAGGGGTTCGCCCATGCCCATGAACACGATGTTGGACACGGCGCGCACGCCTTCGCCCGACGGGACCAGCCCGTCCGTCGGGGGCGTCAGGCCGGGGAAGTCGCCGAGCCGGTCGCGGGCGACGAGGAGCTGCTGGACGATCTCGCGCGACCCGAGGTTCCGCACCAGCTTCTGCGTGCCGGTGTGGCAGAACGTGCAGGTCAGCGTGCAGCCCACCTGGCTCGACACGCAGAGCGTCCCGCGGTCGGATTCCGGGATGTACACGCATTCGATCTCGGCGCCGCGGTCGTGCGGGCCGGTGGAGGGCATGCGGATGAGCCACTTGCGGGTGCCGTCGATCGACACCTGTTCGGCCACCACGGCCGGGCGGTCGAGCGTGTAGCGCTCGGCCAGGGCGGCGCGCAGGGACTTGCCGATGTTCAGCATGGCGTCGAAGCGCGTCGCGCCCTGGAAATAGATCCAATGCCACAGCTGCGCCACGCGCATCTTGATCTCGCGCTCGGGCAGGTCGAGCCCGCGGAGCGCTTCGGCGAGCTCGGCGCGCGTCATGCCGGCGAGCGACGCCTTGGCGGAACTCGGGAAGGGCGCCGCGACGGGCGGGGGCAGGGTGGCGGCGACGTCCAAGGGCTGAGGCTCTTCTCGATAGGGCGAGGGCTCAGCCGATGGGGCGGGTGTCGCGAGGCGAAGCCTCGACCGGCGCAGCTGAGTGATGGCGACGGTCTATAGTGTCATGTGCCGCCGGGCACAACTCAAGGGGTGGGGACGCGCGGGGCAGGGGCGCCGAGCGCGGCCAGCACGGCTTCGGCGCCGGACACGCCGACCGCGCCCCGGACCTCCTCCAGCGACAGCGACGTCACGACGCCGTCCTCCACGATCATCGCGTAGCGCTGCGACCGGGTCCCGAAGCCGCGCGCCGAGCCGTCGGCTTCGAGGCCGATCGCGCGCGCGAACGTGCCGTTGCCGTCGCCCAGGAAGCTGATGCGGCCGTCGGGATCGGCCTTGGCGGCCCAGGCCTTGAGCACGAAGGCGTCGTTGACGGCCGTGACCGCGATGGCGTCGACGCCCGTGGCCAGGATGGCGTCGGCGTGCTCGACGAAGCCGGGCAGGTGGTTGCGGTCGCAGGTCGGCGTGAAGGCGCCGGGCACGCCGACGAGGACCACGCGCCGGCCGCCGAACACGTCGGCGGTGGACCGCGTGTCGAGGCCGTCGGGCGTGGTGACGAAGAAGTCGACCTGAGGCAGGCGGTCGCCGGGCTGGATCGCCATGGGAAGGTTCCAAACGGTGAAGGGGGGAAGCGGGCGCCCGCCCGGCGCATGCCGTGCCGTCGCCGACGGGAGCCCGCACGAGAAGCCGAGCCCGTCGGGCTCTCGGCGGACGGTCGTGGGCGGGCCCACGCCGCCCTGTCTAAGGCTTCGGCGCCGCCCCGTCGAGCGTCACAGGCACCTCGACGGAGCCGGCCGGGGCCGTCAGCGTCAGGACGAGGGGTGCGGGCGGAACCTCGGCGCCCTTGGGGCGGTCGAGGCGTTTCACGGGAAACACCGCGTCCCCCCCGGCGACCACGGGCGTTCCCGCCGCATAGGCCCAACCCTCGGGCGCTTCCACGAAGAGCGCGGCGCCCCGCCCCGCCCCGGACGCCGTCACCCTGAAGCCGCCGTCGGGGGCGGGTTCGACGCCGCGCACCGCCGGCGTGCCCCCGCCGCCCACGGTGCCGGGCCTCGGCACGGCCGATAGGGCATCGCCCACCCAGGCCGCCTCGGGCGCGGCCCCGCGGCCGAGGGCCAGGCGCAGGTCGGCGTGGGCCGGCAGGCAGATGTCGTGGCAGGCCGCGTAGTCCAGCGTCACGGCGAGCCCGACGGGCTTCGACGGATCGGCCGGCTCGACCAGCACCGGGAACACCACGTCGTCCCGGTAGCCGAAGGCTTCGGCGCCGGCCTCGTCGAACTTCGACGGCGCGGGATAGCGCACCGTCGCGGTCTTCAGGTTGGTCGAACCCGCGAAGGAGAAGGAGGGGGGCACGCCGGCGTCGCCGGGGTCGCGCCAATAGGTGATGAAGCGCGGCTCGAGCCTGATCTCGACGCCCGCCAGCAGCCCGTGGCCGCCCGGCCCGGGCCCTGCGTCGATCAGCCTGGCGCGCGACTGCGCGCCCTCGGACCAGGGCGAGCGTCCGGCGGCTTCCGCCGCCTTGGACGTCACCGGCGCGGCATCCACCGCCTGGGGCAGGGCGGTGGCGAGGAGGGCCGCGCCGGCGCCGAGCAGGGCCGGCCGGAGCGGGATGGGGAGGAGACGCAGCATGGCGCTGCAGGTAGCGCGCCGGAGCGCGTTCGGCCAGCTTGCGGGCGCGGCGGGCGCCGGCCTAGGATCGCGCATGACGACCGCGTCCCCGTTCGACTCCCCCGAAGCCACCTTCCTCGACGGCCAGCTCCTCGTCGCCATGCCGGGCATGGGCGACAAGCGGTTCGAGCGTGCGGTCATCTATCTCTGCGCGCATTCCGCCGACGGCGCGATGGGCATCATCATCAACCATCCCGCCAAGAGGGTCAGCTTCACGGACCTCCTCGTGCAGCTCGACGTCATCGAGCCCGACGAGGCCATCCGCCTCCCGACCAGCGCCGGAAACGTGCCGGTGGTGAAGGGCGGGCCGGTCGACACGGGCCGGGGCTTCGTGCTGCACTCGACCGACTACCACGTCGACAGCTCCACCATGGAGATCGACGGCGGCGTGTCGCTCACCGCCACCGTGGACGTGCTGCGCGCCATCGCCAAGGGCCTCGGGCCCCACCGCGCCATGCTGGCCCTGGGCTACGCGGGCTGGGAACCGGGGCAGCTCGAGCAGGAGATCCGCCAGATGGGCTGGCTGCACTGCCCGGCCGACGAGGCGCTCATCTTCGATCCCGCCCTCGACACCAAATACGACCGCGCGCTGCGCAAGATCGGCATCGACCCCGGCAGCCTGTCGAGCCAGACCGGACACGCATAGGGGCCGGCGGCGGCGCGGGGGTCGCGCCCCGCGGCAGGAACACCCGACCGTCGGATCGGTTGAAGCGGCATATCAGGAGCCGCATCATGACCGACGATCCGCTGAAGAAATACCCGCGCCCGCCCTTCAAGGCGCAGCCGCAGAGCTTCCCCGGCCTCACCAGCAAGATGTCGCCGGAGCCGGACCACGGCGAAGGCAGCTACAAGGGCTCCGGCCGCCTGGACGGCAAGGTCGCCATCGTGACGGGCGGGGACAGCGGCATCGGCCGCGCGGTCGCCATCGCCTTCGCCCGGGAAGGCGCCGACATCGCGCTCTCCTACCTCGACGAGGAAGGAAAGGACGCCGAGGAGGTCAAGGTCTGGATCGAGAAGGCCGGCCGCCGCTGCCTGCTGCTGCCGGGCGACATGTCGGCGGCGAGCCACTGCCGCGCCATGGCCGAGAAGACCGTGGAAGCCTTCGGCAAGATCGACGTCCTGATCAACAACGAGGCCTTCCAGCACCCGAACGAGGGGCTCGACGACATCGACGACGAGGTGTTCGAGAAGCACTTCCGGGTCAACGTCTTCGCGCCCTTCTACCTCACCAAGGCGGCCGTGAAGCACATGAAGCCGGGCGGCTCCATCGTGGTCACGTCGTCGGTGAACTCGAAGCACCCCATGCCGTCGCTGTTCGCCTATTCGGCCACCAAGGGCGCCCTGAGCAACATGGTCATCAGCCTGTCCGGGATGCTGGCCGAGAAGGGCATCCGGGTGAACGGCGTGCTCCCCGGCCCGATCTGGACGCCCTTCATCCCCGCCGGCATGGACGACGCATCCGTGCAAAGCTTCGGATCGCAGACGCCCTTCGGACGGCCGGGGCAGCCGGCGGAGCTCGCGCCCTCCTATGTCATGCTGGCCTCGGACGAGAGCAGCTACACGTCGGGCGCGCTCATCACCGTCGCGGGCGCGATGCCGATCTTCTGACGCCGGCCGGCCGGGCGTCCTCACCCCCCGGCCAGGTCGCCCAACACGGCGCCGACCAGCGCCAGCGCCGCCACCGCGGCCGTGTCGGCCCGCAGGATGCGCGGGCCGAGCGACAGCCGCAGGTGCCGGGGCAGGGCGAGCAGCGCCGCCCGCTCGGCCTCGTCGAAGCCTCCTTCCGGCCCGATGACGACGGCGGCCGGCCCGCGCGGCGCCGCGCGCAGGGCCGCCAGCGGGTCGGCCACCTCGGCATCCTCGTCGCAGAACACCATCAGCCGTGCCGGGTCCCAGCCGGCCAGGAGGGCGTCGAGGCGCGCGGCCGGGCGTACCTCCGGCACCGCGAGGATGCCGCATTGCTCGGCGGCTTCCACGGCGTTGGCGCGCATGCGGTCCTCGTTGACCCGCGCCGCCTGGGTGCGCCGCGTGATCACCGGCTGCAGCACGCCCGCCCCCATCTCGACCGCCTTCTGCACCATGTAGTCCAGCCGCGCGTGCTTCAGCGGCGCGAACAGCAGCTGCAGTGCCGCCGGGGCGGGCTGGGGGCGGGTCGTCTCGGCCGGGTGCAGGGTGGCGGACGCCTTGCGGCCTTCGAGCGTGCAGCGCCACTCGCCGTCCCGCCCGTTGAAGGCCAGCACCAGGTCGCCGTTGCCCAGGCGCAACACGTTGGTCAAATAATGCGCCTGATCCTTCGACAGCGGAACCGGTGCCCCGGCGGCGAGATCGCCCTCGAGATACAGGCGCGGGGCGGAAAAATCGTAGCGGGCCAAGGCGTTCGGCTCCATCGGCTGCGGGCGGGACGCGTCGCCGTGCGCCGACTGGGGCGACACTGTCAAGCCGGTGTGCCATGAAGCTGCCGCTTTTGGGAGGCCTCCATCGGGCCTACCGACGCTTGCTCCCGCGGCCGCCTCCTCGTGCCGCACACGATGAGATGCCCGCATGACCGTTCGCCAGTCCCCTTCGCGTCGCACGACGGCCCTCCTGGTCGACGTGGTCCGGGCTGGCGCGGTCGCGGCGTCGCTGCTCGCGCCGGCGGCGGCCTGGGCCGACTGCAACGTCGACATGGGCGCCCTGGCGGCGAAGCGGGCTTCGGCCAGCGCCATGCTCGACCAGAACAAGAAGGCGCACGGCGGCAAGCTCGACCCCGTGTCGGCCTGCCCGCAGCTGAAGGCGCTGGCCGCCGCGCAGGGCGCCATGGTGTCCTACATGAAGACCAACAAGGACTGGTGCGGCCTGCCCGACCAGATCGTGTCGCAGGGCGCCGCCGCGCAGGCGCAGATCAGCGGCTTCGCCGTGAAGGCTTGCGGCATGATCGCCAAGATGAAGCAGATGCAGGCCGCGCAGGCCACCGCGGCCGCCCAGCAGCAGCAGGCTCAGATCCCCGCGCTGAAGCTTCCCGCCGGCCCGCTGTGAGCGAGGGCGCCGGCCGCCCCGCCCCGCCCCGCCGCATCGCCGACGACCTCCCCGACGCGGCGCTGCGGCGCTGGCCCGCCGCCGTCCGCCCCTATGCCCAGCTGGCCCGCTGGGACCGGCCCATCGGCTGGCAGCTGCTGCTCGCCCCCTGCTGGTGGGGGACGGCGCTGGTGGCCGACGCCGTGCATTCTTCCCCCGACGTCACGCATCTGGCACTGTTCGCCGTCGGCGCCGTCGCGATGCGCGGCGCGGGGTCGACGGGCAACGACATCGTCGACCGCGACATCGACCGCGCGGTCGAGCGCACCCGCGGCCGGCCCCTGGCGAGCCGCCGCGTGTCGACGCGGCAGGCCGCGGCCTTCCTGGTGGCGCAGTCGCTGGTGGGGCTGGCGGTGCTGCTCTGCTTCGACCGCTACACGGTCGCGCTGGGCATCGCGGCGCTGCTGCCCGTGGCCGTCTACCCGTTCATGAAGCGGATCACCAACTGGCCGCAGTTCGTGCTCGGCCTGGCCTTCGCCTGGGGGGCGCTGGTGGGCTGGTCCGCCACCGCGGGGTCGCTCGCCTGGCCGGCGCTGGCGCTCTACGCCGGCGCGATCCTGTGGACCATGGGCTACGACACGATCTACGCGCTGCAGGACATCGCCGACGACGTCGGCGCCGGGATCGGCTCGACGGCGATCCGGTTCGGCCGGCATGTGCGGGGCGGGGTGGCGGCGCTCTACGCCCTGGCGCTCGTGCTGATCGCCGCCGCGATGGCCGGGGTCGGGGTGGGGGCCTGGGCCTGGGCGGGCTTCGCGTGTTTCGCCGCGCATCTCGGCTGGCAGGTGGCCCGCATCCGCCGTGACGACACGGCGCGCGCCCTGACGCTGTTCCGCTCCAACCGCGACGCGGGGCTCGTGCTCTTCGCCGGGCTTGCGATCCAGGCCTGGGCGTCGATGGGCTGACGCGCCGGCTGTTTCACGGGAAACAGCGCCGCCCGTCGAAACCCGTCAGCTCGAGTCCCGATGCCCCGCCGCCACGGCGCGGATGGCGTCGGCCAACGCTTCGGCGGCCGGCGACAGGGCCGCGCCGACGCGCGTCGTCAGCCCCACGGGCCCCAGCGTGTCCCGCGTGTCGACCGGGAGCAGCGCGAGGGCGCCGATCTCGACGTCGTGCGCCACCACGCCTTCGGAGATGATCCACACGGCGTCGGTGGTCGAAACGGTGCCGCGGCCGAAGGCCGTCGACACGGTCTCGACAGCGTCGTCGGGAGCCGCGACGCCGAGCGACAGCAGGAGCCGGTCGACGGCGGGGCGGATGATGGAGCCGGGCGGCGGGAGCAGCATGGGGAAGCCGGCGAGGCGGTCGGGCAGGGCCCGGCCGCCGCACAAGGGGTGCCCCGGCCTCACCGCCAGCACCACCCGCTCCGAATACAGGTGCTCGAAGCCGAGGCCCGCCATGCGGTCGGGCTCGCCCATGCGGCCCACCACCATGTCGACCTCGCCGTGGCGGAGCTGGGCCTGCAGCACGTCGTTCGGCCCCGTGACGACGCGGGCGCGGGCGGCGAGGCCGAGGCGCCGGAAGTCCTCCACGGCGCGGGGCAGGATGCGCGCCGACACGGTCGGCAGCGCGCCGACGACCACCACGGCGACCGCCGGGCCGCGCGCCTGGCGCGCCGCCGCGACGCCCTGGGCGAGCGCGCCGACCGCCGCGGCGGCATGGCGCTGGAACACCGCGCCGAACGCCGTGAGGCGGAAGGGGCCGGCGCCGCGCTCGACCAGCGGCGGCCCGAGCAGGTCCTCGAGCTCGCGGATGGTCTTGGAGATGGCGGGCTGGCTCACGTGGAGCTCGGCCGCGGCCCGCGCGAAGCCCCGGAGGCGCGCCACCGCCAGGAAGGTGGCGAGGTGGCGCAGCTTGATGGCGGGATCGAGCATGGGGGTCCGCGGGCTTCCGGTGACGCCACGACGAAGGCACGCCTTCCTCGTCCCGTGCCGGAGCACGATGGACGGGGAGGCGAAGCCGCGGCGAGGCACGGCGGGTATAACCCGGCGGTTATCGGCCCGCGTCCAAATCTCATTTTACAGCCGCTCCGCCGCGGGTCTAACCTCCCCGCCATGGCGCCGCGGCGCGCCGGGCAGGGGGGGCGACACCGAATGGCCGAGGGGCGGGGCAGGACGCGGCGGCAGGTCGCCGTCATCGGGGCGGGGCCGGCCGGCATGCTGCTCGGCCACATGCTGCGCCAGCACGGCATCGACGTCGTCGTCCTGGAGCGGCGCGACCGCGCCTACGTCGAGGGTCGGGTGCGCGCCGGCGTGCTGGAACAGGGCACCGCGGCGCTGATGGCGCGGCTCGGGCTCGACGGCCGCCTCAAGCGCGAAGGCCTCGTCCATTCCGGCACGAAGCTGTCGGTCGATGGCGACACGTTCCGCATCGACTTCGCCGAACTCACCGCGGGCGCCACCGTCACGGTCTACGGCCAGCAGGAGGTGATGAAGGACCTGTTCGACGCCGCCGAGGCCCGCGGGCTCGACATGGTGTTCGACGCCGAGGATCTCCGGATCGAGGACATCGACACCGACACGCCGTGCGTGCGCTACCGCCGCGCCGGCGCCGACCATGCGGTCGAATGCGACGTGGTGGCGGGCTGCGACGGGTTCCACGGCGTCAGCCGGGCGGCCATCCCGGCGGGCGTGCTCAAGACCTACGAGCGCGTCTATGGCTTCGGCTGGCTCGGCATCCTGGCCGACGTGCCCCCGGCCGACCACGAGCTGATCTACTGCAGCCATGAGCGCGGCTTCGCCCTGGCGTCCATGCGCTCGGAAACGCGCAGCCGCTACTACCTGCAATGCGCCGTCGACGAGCGGATCGAGGACTGGCCCGACGAGCGCTTCTGGGACGAGCTGTGCCTGCGCCTCGGCCCGGAGGTCGCCGCGCGGGTCACGCGCGGGCCGTCCTTCGAGAAGACGGTGGCGCCGCTGCGGAGCTTCGTGGGCGAGCCGATGCGCCACGGCCGCCTGTTCCTGGCCGGGGACGCCGCCCATATCGTGCCGCCCACCGGCGCCAAGGGCATGAACCTCGCCGTGTCGGACGTGACGATGCTGGGCGAAGCGCTGGTCGCGTTCTTCGCGGAAGGGTCGACGGCGGGCATCGACGGCTATTCGGCCCGCGCCCTGGCCCGGGTGTGGAAGGCCGAGCGGTTCTCGTGGTGGTTCACCGGGCTGATGCACCGCTTCCCCGACACGGACCCCTTCGCCCGCAAGATGCAGGTGGCGGAGCTCGCCTACATCCGCGGCTCCCGCGCCGCCCAGACCACGCTGGCCGAAAACTACGTCGGCCTGCCGATGGGGCCGGCATGACTTCGGACACGAGGACGGCCCGTCGGCGTTCCGACCCGCGGGGCTCCGCCCCGCACCCCGCCGAGGGCCGAAGGCCTGCGGAAAGCGACATGAGAAGGACACGCCGGCCATGATCTTCGTCGAAAGCGGCGACGCCGTCATCCACGCCGAGCTGATCGGCGACCCCGAGGAACAGCCCGTCCTCTGCTTCGTGAACTCGCTCGGCACCGACTTCCGCATCTGGGACCAGGTGGCGGCGCATTTCGCCGAGGATTACTGCCTGCTGCTCTACGACAAGCGCGGCCACGGCCTGTCCGACCTCGGGCAGGGGCCCGTCACGATCGACCGGCACGTCGACGACCTCCTGGCGCTGGTCGACCATTTCGGCATCGACCGCTTCGGCGTCGTCGGCCTGTCGATCGGCGGCATGATCGCCCAGCGCCTCGCCGTCCGCGCCCCGGACCGCCTCGCCGCCCTGGTGCTCTGCGACACGGCCGCCAGGATCGGCGACGCCGAGGGCTGGAACAGCCGCATCGCCGCCATCGAGGCGGACGGCATCGACGCCATCGGCGACGCCGTGATGGAGCGCTGGTTCACCCCCGCCTACCGGGCCGAGGAGGACATGCCGCTGCGCGTGTGGCGCAACATGCTGACCCGCCAGTCCGCCAAGGGCTATGTCGCGTCCTGCGCCGCCATCCGCGACGCCGACCTCACGGCCGACGCCGGCCAGATCGACGTGCCGACCCTCGTGGTGGTGGGCGACGGCGACCTGTCCACCCCGCCCGACCTCGTCCGCGCCACGGCGGAGCTGATCCCCGGCGCGCGCTTCGCCGTGATCGAGGGCGCCGGCCACCTGCCCTGCATCGAGCGACCGGACGAGCTCGCCGCCCTCATCGGCGACCTCCTCGACCAGGTGACCGACGATGACTGACGACGCGCTCTACCGGCAGGGCCTCGCCGTCCGGCGCTCCGTGCTGGGCGAAGCCCACGTGGCGCGGGCGTCGGCGAGCGTCACGCCCTTCGACGCCGATTTCCAGCGCTTCATCACCGAAGGCGCCTGGGGCTCGGTGTGGTCGCGGCCGGGCTTCACCCGGCGCGAGCGGTCGGTGGTGACGTTGGCGCTGCTGGCGGCGCTCGGCCACCACGAGGAGGTGGCGCTGCACGTCCGCGCCACCGCCAACACCGGCGCCACGCCCGAGGACGTCGCGGAAGCGATGCTGCATGTCGCCGTCTACGCCGGCGTGCCGGCCGCCAACAGCGCCATCAAGGTCGTGAAGCAGACCTACGCCGCCATGGCGGCGGAGGCCGCGGGGACCACGGATCCGGCCGGGGAGGCCGGCGCCGCGGCGCCGGCAGAAGACGAGGGAGGACGCCATGTCTGACCACAGGGGCAGCTTCTACGCGCGCGACCGGGACTGGCACCCGCCCGCCTACACGCCCGACTACAAGACCTCCGTGCTGCGCGCGCCCAAGCAGGCGCTGTTGTCGCTCGACAACACGATCTCGGAGATGACGGGGCCGGTGTTCGGCCACGACATGCTGGGGCCGCGCGACGACGACCTCATCACCAACTGGTCGAAGACGGGCGACGCCATCGGGCAGCGCATCGTGGTGCACGGCCGCGTCCTCGACGAGAACGGCCGCGGCCTCCCGGGCGTTCTGCTGGAAGTCTGGCAGGCCAATGCCGGGGGGCGCTACCGCCACCACAAGGAAACCTACCACGCCGCGCTCGACCCGAACTTCGGCGGCTGCGGGCGCTGCATCACGGCCGCCGACGGCTCCTACCGGTTCCGCACCGTGAAGCCCGGCGCCTACCCCTGGCCGAACCGCGTCAACGATTGGCGCCCGGCGCACATCCACTTCTCGGTGTTCGGCCACGCCTTCGCGCAGCGGCTGGTGACGCAGATGTATTTCGAGGGCGATCCGATGATCTGGCAGTGCCCGATCGTCGGCACCATCCCCGACAAGCGCGGCGTCGAGCAGCTCATCGCGGCGCTCGACCGGCGGAACACCACCCACATGGACGCTCTGGCCTACGAGTTCGACATCGTGCTCCGCGGCCGGCGCGCGACCCTGTTCGAGAACCGGATGGAGGGGACCTGATGGTTCAGCGCCGCGACGACCTGAAGGAATCGCCGTCGCAGACGGCGGGCCCCTACGTCCACATCGGCACCAACCCCAACTGGGTCGAGATCACCGGCGTGTGGCAGGGCGACCTCGGCCTCGTGCTGGTCGGGCCCGACACGAAGGGCGAGCGCGTGCTGATCAAGGGCCGCATCTTCGACGGGCTCGGCAAACCCCTCAACGACGCCCTGGTGGAGATCTGGCAGGCCGACGCCGACGGGCTCTACAACAGCCCGGAGGAACGGCGGGGCAGGGCGGACCCCAACTTCGTCGGATGGGGCCGCCAGCCCACGGATCGCGACACGGGCGAGTTCCGCTTCGAAACCATCAAGCCCGGCCGCGTCCCCTACGGGGACGGACGCCCGATGGCGCCGCACATCACGGTCTACATCGTGGCGCGGGGCATCAACATCGGGCTGCACACGCGGCTCTACTTCGGCGACGAGGCGGCCGCCAACGCCGAATGCCCGGTGCTGAACCGCATCGAGCACCCGGGCCGGCGGCAAACCCTGGTTGCGCCGCGGGGCGAGGAAGCCGGCCTGCCGGCCTACACCTTCGATGTCCACCTGCAGGGGCACCACGAGACGGTGTTCTTCGATGTGTGAGGGCGGTGCGGTGCCCGCCTCCTCCCGCGGGAGGGGAGGGGGCGGCCCGGCGAAGCCGGATCGGACGAGGGGGGCCGCCACGCGCCGGGGCTTCCCCGCCCGTCGCCCCTTCGCATCTGCACCTTCTCCCGCGGGCGGGACGAGAAGCTCATGACCCTCCTGTCCGCCCTCGCCGGCGATCCCGAACTCGAAGCGCTCTTCACCGACGCGGCCGACCTCGCCGCCATGCTGCGCTTCGAATCCGCCCTGGCCGAGGCCCAGGCGGCGGCCGGCCTGATCCCGGCGGAGGCCGCCGCCGGCATCGCGGACGTCTGCGCCGGTTTCACGCCGGACTGGGCCGCGCTCCGCGCCGGCCTCGCCCGTGACGGCGTCGTCGTGCCGGAGCTCGTCCGCCAACTCCGCGCGACTTCGAATGCGATATATGCGAAATACATTCACGTCGCGGCGACCAGCCAGGACGTGATCGACACGGGCCTCGCGCTCCGCCTCGCCCCGGCGCTGGACGTCCTCGACCTCCGCCTCGACGCGCTCGATGCCGCGCTGGCCGCCCTGTCGGCCCGCGACGGCGCGGCCCCCCTCATGGCCCAGACCCGCATGCAGCGCGCGCTGCCCTTCACCGCCGCCGACAAGGTGGACACGTGGCGGGGGCCGCTGCCGCGCCACCGCGCGCGGCTCGCCGAGCTCCGCCCGCGCCTGATCCGCCTGCAGCTCGGCGGACCCGTCGGCACACGGGCGGAACTCGGCCCGCAGGCCGGCGCGGTCGCCGAACGCATGGCGGGGCGCCTCGGCCTCGCCGACGCCCCGGCCTGGCATTCGCAGCGCGACGGGGTGGTCGAGTTCGGCGGGTGGCTGGCGCTCGTCTGCGGCAGCCTCGGCAAGATGGGGCAGGACGTCGCCCTCATGGTGCAGAACGAGGTGGGCGCGGCGAAGCTGGCCGGCGGCGGCACCTCATCGGCCATGGCCCACAAGTCCAACCCCGTGCCGGCGGAGCTCCTGGTCGCGCTCGCACGCTACGCCGCCGGCCTGTCGGGCACGCTGACGGGAGCCATGGTCCACGAGAACGAGCGCTCCGGCGCCGCCTGGACGCTGGAATGGCTCGTGCTGCCCGGGCTCGTCGTGGCGGCCGGCGCCGCGCTCGCCACGGCGCTGTCGCTGATCGAGAACCTGTCCTTCCCGTCCCGTCCCGCCTGAGAGTTCGCCATGCCGTCCCCCGTCGTCATCGCCGTCGCCATCACGGGCTCGGTGCCCCGCAAGAAGGACAACCCCGCCCTGCCGGTGACGCCGGCCGAGCAGGTCGAGTCGACCCACGCCGCCTTCGAGGCCGGCGCCACGCTGGTGCACGTCCACGTGCGCGAGCCCGACGAATCGCCCTCGTCGGACCCCGAGCTGTTCCGGCAGGTGCAGGAGGGCGTGCGGAAGCACTGCCCCGGCATGATCGTGCAGTTCTCGACCGGCGGCCGCGGCCGCACCCCGGCGCAGCGTTCCGCCGCTCTGGAGTTCCGGCCCGACATGGCGTCGCTGTCGACGGGCTCGGTCAACTTCCCCTCGGCCGTCTACGAGAACCAGCCGCCGCTCGTCGACGAGCTGGCGGGCAAGATGAAGCTCCACGGCATCAAGCCGGAGATCGAAGTCTTCGACCTGTCCCACATCCACGGCGCCAAGCGCCTCGTCGACGCCGGCCTGATGGACCGCCACGCCCACCTGCAGTTCGTGCTGGGCGTGAAGAACGCCATGCCGGCGATGGAGCGCCTGCTCAAGGCGCTGGTCGAGGAAGGCTACGCGGCGCTGCCCGACATGACCTGGACGGCGGCGGGCATCGGCCGCCACCAGAGCGAGGTGGCCGATTGGGCGCTGGGGCTCGGCGGCCACGTCCGCACCGGGCTGGAGGACAACATCCGCATAGCCAAGGACCGCCTCGCGTCCGGCAACGCCGAGCTCGTGCGGGTCGCCGCCGACCTCGTGGCCAAGCACGGCCGCACCGTCGCGACCCCCGCGGAAGCCAGGGCCCTGCTGCGCCTTCCGGGCGCCTGACCCGCGATCGTCGCGCCGAAGGTGCGTCGGCGTGCCCGGCGCCGCGCGGGGGCATCCTCCTCCACCGGTTCTCGCGGCACCCGCGTGCACGGGCCCGGCGCCGTGGTGAGGCGACGTTAACGATGCCGCGTCTAGGCTCAGGGCGACGGCGGATTGCCGCGTGGGCGCGCTTTCCCCCAGCTTCATCGGGAGTTGTGGGAACGCCGCGCCGCTCGCGCGCATTCGAAAATCCGGAAGGCTCGTTCCATCGGCGATTGCCGCCGCGGGCTTCCCCGGACTACGCTCGAGGATTAGGCCTGTTCCGGTTCGACGGCGCGGGTCCGAGGACGGCATCGGGACAGCAGGAGACCTGAGATGGCGACGAAGAAGGCGACCACCGAGGCGGCCGAAAAGCCCGCCCCCAAGGACAAGACCGAGAAGGTCACCGAGGAGGAGCGGGTGCCGAAGGGCGCCGCCGCCAAGAAGAGCACCGGCAAGGCCCCCAAGGAGGAGAAGGTGTCGGAAGCCGACGCCAAGACGTCGACCAAGGGCCCCGCCAAGGCGCTGGGCAAGCCCGTGACCCCGTCCAAGGACCTCGCCGAGATCGTCGGCGCCGAGCCGCTGCCGCGCACCGCCGTGGTCAGCAAGATGTGGGACTACATCCGCAAGCACGAGCTGCAGAACCCCGCGGACAAGCGCGAAATCCTCGCCGACGACAAGCTGAAGGTCATCTTCGGCAAGGACAAGGCGACGATGTTCGAGCTCAACAAGCTGCTGTCCTCGCACCTCGCCTGACGGGCGGCCGGGCGCGCGGGGCGGGATGCGGTTGATCCGCCCCGCCCTTGGGCCTAGACCCGGGCGACAGCCTCGGGCCTCCCCATGTCGCCACCCCTCCACGGTATCCGCGTCCTCGAACTGGCCCGCATCCTGGCGGGCCCGTGGTGCGGCCAGCTGCTGGCCGACCTCGGCGCCGACGTCGTCAAGGTCGAGCGGGCCGGCGTCGGCGACGACACGCGGCAATGGGGGCCGCCCTTCATCCCCGCCGTCGACGGCACGGACCTCGGCGCCGCCTATTTCCACAGCTGCAACCGCGGCAAGCGCTGCATTTCGGCCGACTTCGATGCGCCCGAGGGCCGGGCGCTGGTCCACAGGCTCGCTCGGCACGCCGACGTGGTGGTGGAGAACTTCAAGGTCGGCGGCCTCGCGCGTTACGGCCTCGACGCCGCCACCCTGCGCGCCTCGAACCCCCGCCTCGTCGTCTGCTCCATCTCGGGCTTCGGCCAGGACGGGCCCTACGCGGCCCGCGCCGGATACGATTTCCTGATCCAGGGCATGGGCGGCGCCATGTCGATCACCGGCGAGCCCGACGGCGCGCCGATCAAGTCCGGCATGGCCATCGCCGACCTGTTCACCGGCCTCTACGCCGCCAATGCCGTGCAGGCGGCGCTGCTCCGCCGGGCCGCCACGGGGGAGGGGGCCACGATCGACTGCGCCCTGCTCGACAGCCAGGTGGCGATGTTGAGCTCCCAGGGGCTGAACCACCTCGTTTCGGGCCGCGATGCGCCCCGCTTCGGCAACGCCCACCCGTCCATCGTGCCCTACGACGTGTTCCCCGTCGCCGACGGCCATATCGTGATCGCCACCGGCAACGACGGGCAGTTCCGGCGCTTGTGCGAGATCCTGGGCGACCCGGCGCTCGGCACCCATCCCGACTACCTCGCCAACCGCGGCCGCGTCGCCAACCGGGCGCCGCTGACCGCCGCGCTCCACGCGCTGACGTCGCGGCGCGAAGCTTCCGAGCTGTTGGCGAAGCTCGACGCCGCCCACGTCCCCGCCGGGCCCATCAACACCGTCGCCCAGGTCTTCGCCGACCCACAGGTCGTGGCCCGCGGCATGGCGCTCGAGCTCGACAACCCCCTCGCCGAGGGCGGCACCACGCCGGGCATCCGCTCCCCCATCGTGATGGACGGGGTGCGCCTGGCGAGCCCGCGCCCCGCGCCGAACCTCGGCCAGCACGCCGACGAGATCCTGGCCGACCCGGCCTGGGGCGGCGCGGGGCCGGGGGCCGCAGCATCGGGAGCCGAGACTTGGGATCCAACGCCATGACCGACATCGCGCCCCGCACCGGCGGCCGCATCCTGGTCGAAGGGCTCGCCGCCCAGGGCGTCGGGCACGTGTTCTGCGTGCCGGGCGAAAGCTACCTCGCGGCGCTCGACGCCCTGCACGATTCCCCCATCGCCCTGACGGTGTGCCGCCACGAGGCCGGGGCCGCCATGATGGCCGACGCCGTGGCGCGGCTCACCGGCCGCCCCGGCATCTGCATGGTGACCCGGGGCCCCGGGGCCTCCAACGCCATGGCGGGCCTCCACGTGGCCGAGCACGATTCCGTGCCGCTGATCGTCTTCGTCGGCCAGGTCGCGCGGGGCATGCGGGGCAGGGGGGCGTTCCAGGAGCTGGACTATCCCGCCGTGTTCGGCACGGTCGCCAAATGGGCCGTCGAGGTCGACGACCCGGCCCGCATCCCGGAAGTGCTGTCGCGTGCCTTCCACGTGGCGCTGCAGGGCCGCCCCGGGCCGGTGGTGGTCGCGCTGCCCGAGGACGTGCTGGCCGAGGCGGCCAGCGTCGCCGACGCGCCGCGCGTCGAGCCGGCGCTGCCCTGGCCGGGCCTGCCGCAGATGGCGGAGCTGCAGAAGATGCTGTGGGGGGCCGAGCGCCCCTTGATGGTGCTGGGCGGCGGCGGCTGGAGCGAGCCCGCCCGCGCCGCCGTGGCGCGTTTCGCGGAGCGCTTCGACCTGCCGGTCGCGACGTCGTTCCGCCGCGCCGGGCTGTTCGACGGATCCCACGCCAACTACGCCGGGGAGATCGGCATCGGGCCGAACCCGCGGCTGCGCGACCGGATCGCCGGGGCCGACCTCGTGCTGCTGCTCGGCGCGCGGATGGGCGAGATGCCGTCCCAGGGCTACACGCTGCTCGACGTGCCGGTGCCGCGCCAAAGGCTCGTCCACGTCCACCCGGATGCGGCCGAGCTCGGCCGCGTCTACGCGCCCGCCCTCGGCATCCACGCCGCGCCGCGCACCTTCGCGGCATCGCTCGAGGCCGTGCAGCCGCCGGGGACGATCCGCTGGGCGGGGGCGGCCGCGGCGGCGCGCGCCGACTACCTCGCCTGGACCGAGCACCCGCCCGCGGTGCCCGGCCCGGTGGACCTGGGGCGGATCGTGTGCTGGCTGCGCGACCGGCTGCCGGCGGACGCCATCGTGGCCAACGGGGCCGGCAACTACGCGATCTGGCCGGGGCGCTTCCACCGCTTCCGCGGTTTCGGCAGCCAGCTGGCGCCCACCTCGGGCTCGATGGGCTACGGCGTTCCGGCGGCGATCGGCGCCAAGCGGCTCGACCCGTCGCGCGTGGTCGTGGCCTTCGCGGGCGACGGCTGCTTCCTGATGACGGGCCAGGATTTCGCCACTGCGGTGCAATACGGGCTCGCCGTGATCGTGATCGTGGTCGACAACGCCATGTACGGCACGATCCGCATGCACCAGGAGCGCGAGTTTCCCGGTCGGGTCACCGGGACGGCGCTGCGCAACCCCGATTTCGCCGCCTATGCGAGGGCCTTCGGCGGCCACGGCGAGACGGTGGAGCGCACGGCGGATTTCGCGGCCGCCTTCGAGCGGGCGCAGGCGTCGGGCCTCCCGGCGATCCTCCACGTGAAGGTCGACCCCGAGGCGATCACGCCCGCCACGACGCTGAGCGCGATCCGGGACCGGGCGACCCGCTAGTGCGCCGCGTCCAAGCGAGTGGGCCGGCTCGACCAGACCGATCAATCATCCGTTCGGGTCGGACCATTCGGACGGATCGCGGGCGGGCGGCATCGCCCGACCGCGTGACGGGGTCCGCCGGACGGGATCAGTAGCCGCTCAGCACCGCGCCGAAGGGGTTCTCCATCCAGTCGCCGTAGCTCGGGGCGCGCCGCGCCGGGGCATAGCCGAGGGCGGGCTCGCCGTAACGGGTCTGGCGGGCGTAGTCGCGGTCGCGGTGCCGGGTGTGGCGCGCCGCGACGGGCCGGTCGTCGTCGGCATAGGCGACGGTTTCGGGCTCGACGCTCCGGCGGCGGGCGACCTGCACGTCGCCGCGGCCGGGGCGGCTCCCGACGATGTTGATGCTGGCACCCTCGGCCTTCACCATGCCGTACAGCTGCGCGGCATGTCCGGGCGACAGCCGCACGCAGCCGTGCGACGCGGCGGCGCCCAGCGACGCGGTCGCGTAGGTGCCGTGGATCGCGTAGCCGCCCTTGAAGAAGATGGAGTGAGGCATCGGCGAATTGTGGTACTTGCGGGAATAATGCATGGCCTGCAGGCTCTGCACGCCGTAATGGCCGTTCGGCGTCACGTATCCCATGCGGGCCGTCGACACGGGCCAGTCGTAGGCCTCACCGGTGCCGGAGCGGACATGCATGGTCTGCGTCGACAGGTCCACCTGGATATTGACGGCGGCCTCGGCCGGCGCAGCCCACACGCCCAAGCCCACCAGAACGGCGGCCACGAACCCCATCACCCGCATCGCATCGCTCCGTGGTCGAAAATCCCGCCTCATTCACGCCATGCTGGCGCCGGCATGCCGCCCTGTAAAGGCGCGACCGCGAACACGGTTTATGGGTTCGGCCGCGGCGCGTTCTGGGACGAGAAGAGAGGCGTGTCTCGCTCCTGGTCGGTGAGCCCGGGATCGGCAAGAGCTGGTATCTGTCGCGCCTCGCCCGCCGCCTCGGCGTGCCGTTCCGGTCCCACCCGATGGACACCTTCACCCTTGAGGGATGGCCTGTCGGGATCGCATCCGTCCCGGCGGAACGCACGGCCGGGCCTCGTCAGGCGGACCTTCCTCTCGGAGACCACGGCCAACCCGCTCTTTCTGGTCGACAAGGCGGACAAGCCGTCGGACGCCTGGCGCGAAGACCCATACAGGCCCTTCTACTCGCTGCTCGAGCCGGAGAACGCCCGGGCATTCGTCGAGGATTTCCTCGGTTTCCCGATCGACGCGTCGAGAATTTCCTGGGTCCGCGCCGGCAACGAGGTCGAACTCCTGCCCGCGCCGGTCCTGGACCGCCTCTCCATCCTGCGGGTCTCATCCATGGATCAGGCGCAGGCGCGGTCCGTCGCCGCCAGCAACTACGAAACAGCCAACGCCGAGCGGGACGGGTTCACCGACAAGCGCGAAGCGATGGAGGGTGCCAGACCCGGCGACGAGGCGCGGACGGTTATCCGATCCGCATCTTGGAGGTCGGTCGACCGGACCGTGGTGTCTCACCCCGACATGCCCCATCACCCGATCGAGGACCTCGGACCCGACCGAGCCGCTGTGCGTGGATCCGGTCATGTTTCGAGACCGGCGTTGGAAGCGGCACTGGATGCATCCTCGGTCGGTCTGGATCGGGTTGGGCCGCCTGCCGGTGCATCGATCCATTCAGAAGGCACGATGAACATTCATCCTGGCACCAGCCCTCGAAGCGGCGCACATTCCGTCCGCATCAGAGCAAGGGATGGGCCGCATTGTCCCGTGCAGGGTGGATCCCCGCATGATTGATGGACGTGACGCCCACGACGAGCGTCATCATATCGAGACCTGCGCATCTCGTCGCTCGGTCAGCCGATGATAGATCGTAGCACCATGTCGGAGAACATTGCGGCCACCTCCTCCTTGGACAGTCTCCCAGCCGATTTGAACCACGTACCCACACTTGAAAGCATGGCCAGGATACCGAATGTCGCAACCCTGGCATCCATGATCTTGAACTTACCCACCCGCTCCCCGTCACGCAGTATGGTGGACAGCTTATCTTCGTATCGTGCCCTTAGCCCGAGTATGTAGGCGAGGTTCTCGGGATCCAGACTTCGAAGTTCTGAATTGATGACGAACATCTCCTCGCTTCGTTCCGCGTGGTACAGGACGTGAAAGTGGACGAACGCCTCCAGCCTCTCGGATGGCGACGAATCCTCGGTGGGAAGATCACGATCCGCGGCGTGCAGGAGGTCATCCATGTGACCCTTGACGATCTGGAACAGGAGATCCTGCTTGCTCTCGATATGATTGTAGATCGAGCTTTTCTGGATCCCGACTTCGGCCGCCAAGTGCTGCAGGCTCGCGGCAGCGAACCCGTGCCGGTAGATGAGGCGGAGCCCAGCTTTATGAATCGCGGCCTCGGTCTGGGGCCCCGACGATCCGATTTTCCGCGCCATCTCCCGTCGGTCCGATCCGAACATTCACGCAACCCGTCGATGGGTCGATACCATCGCGGCGGCTCATGACCAAAGGCCTGGACGCCAGAACCGTCGGCAGCCTGGCCGAATCCTGAGGGTAACCAGCCATGGATGTCGACGCGGTCAGGATGAGACCCGGTCGCCGAAGTCCGTGGGTGTCACGTGCTGGGTCATCAGGGCTGCGTCCTGCGCAGCCTGGGATCTCGCGTAGCCCGGACGATCCGAGAGTCTGGCCCAATAGTCCCTGATATCCGGTGTGAACTGAGCGTCGAGGCCCAGCTTGGTGGCGAGAAGGAGAGCATAGCCGATGGACACGTCGGCCGCGGTGAACCGGCCCGCCGCATAGAACCCACCCTCGAGCCCGCTCAGGCCCTTGCGCAGGCGCGACAGGAACCATCGCGCGTAGTCGTCCGCCACCTCGGGCAGCCGGCGCTCGGGCGGTTCCAGCCGCCGGTAGCGTAAAACGAGCGTCTGCGGGAACGTGAGAGTCGCTTCCCCGAAATGTAGCCCGTTCAGGAATGCCGCGTAGCCGGGCTCTTCCGGGGCCACGTCGAGAGGGGAAGGTCCGTGGCGGCTGACGAGGTATTGGCAGATCGCGGCCGACTCGGTCATCCGCACGTCGCCGTCCTCGAGCAGCGGGATCGTGCCGAGCGGGTTCGTCGACAGGTAGGTGGATGCGGCGACGCGCGGCGGGAAGGGCAGCATGCGCAGCTCATAAGGCAGGCCCATCTCCTCCATCACCCAGAGCGGGCGGAAGGAGCGGGCGTCCGAGCAGTGATGCAGCACGAGCATGTCGCTTTCCTCGCTGTCGGCCCTGTCGATCCTCAGGCGGTTTCGGCGCTCTTCAACCCGAGGCGCTCCTCCATGGTCCGGCGCATGACGAACTTCTGGATCTTGCCCGTGACGGTCATGGGGAACGCGTCCACGAACTCGACGTAGCGGGGAACCTTCTGGTGGGCGATCTGCCCCTCACAGAACGCGCGAACCTTCTCCCGCGACAGGGCCGCGCCCTCGCGCACCCGGATCCAGGCGCAGAGTTCCTCCCCGTACTTCGCGTCGGCGACGCCGAAGACCTGGACGTCCAGGATGTCCGGGTGGCGGAACAGGAACTCTTCGATCTCGCGGGGATACAGGTTCTCGCCGCCGCGGATGACCATGTCCTTCATGCGCCCGACGACGTTGCAGTAACCCTCGCCATCCAGGGTGGCGAGATCGCCGGTGTGCATCCAGCGCTCGGCATCGACGGCGTCAGCCGTCGTGTCGGCGTCGTTCCAGTAGCCGAGCATCACGGAATAGCCGCGCGTGCAGAGCTCGCCGGTCTGGCCGCGCGGGACCACGAGGCCGTCCGTGCCCACGATCTTCACCTCGACGTGGGGATGGACCCGCCCCACCGTGGAGACACGCCGCTCGAGGGGATCGTCCACGGCGCTCTGGAAGCTCACCGGGCTGGTTTCGGTCATGCCGTAGGCGATCGTGACCTCGCGCATGTTCATCCGTTCGGCGACCTGCCGCATCACCTCGATCGGGCATGGAGCGCCCGCCATGATCCCCGTGCGGAGCGAGCGCAGGTCGAAGCGGCCGAACTCCGCGTGGTCCAGCTCGGCGATGAACATCGTCGGCACCCCGTAGAGCGCGGTGCATCGCTCGGCCTGCACCGTTTCGAGGGTGGCCAGGGGGTCGAAGCCCTCGCCGGGGTAGACCATGGCGGCGCCGTGCGTCACCGCCGCGAGATTGCCCATGACCATGCCGAAGCAGTGGTAGAGCGGCACCGGGATGCAGATTCGGTCCGCCGACGTCAACCGCTGTGCCCTGCCGACGAAGTGACCGTTGTTGAGGATGTTGCGGTGCGTCAGCGTCACGCCCTTGGGCGATCCGGTGGTGCCGCTCGTGAACTGGACGTTGATCGGGTCGTCGCACCGGAGTTGGCCGGCGATCTCGCGCAGGGCGGAGCGCTCCGCCTCGCCGCCGAGGGCAGGCACATCGTCGAACGCGATGGTGCCCGGGGCCGGCGGTCCACCGATCTGGATCACGATCCGCAGGTGCGGCAACCGCGCCGCGACGAGCCGACCGGGCGCCGACGTGGCCAGCTCGGGCGCCAGGACCCCGATCATCCCGACGTAGTCGCTCATCTTGAACGCCGTCGCGGTCACCAGGGCCGCGCAGCCGACCTTGTTGAGCGCGAATTCCAGCTCGGTGAGCCGGTAGGCGGGATTGATCGTCACCAGGATCAGCCCCGCCCGCGCGGCGGCGAACTGGGTCAGCGTCCACTCGACGCGGTTGAGCGACCAGACGCCGATCCGGTCCCCTCGCCGCAGTCCGAGCGCGAGCAGGCCGGCCGCGAGGGCCTTGGCGCGCTCCCCCAGTTCGAGCCACGTCCAGTCGATCCCTTGGCGGCGCGAGATCAGGGCGGCGCCGCCGGGCCAGGTGGCGGCGGCCCGGTCCAGCGCCTCGCCTATAGTCCATGCGAGGAGCGGCTCGGACGCCGCACCTTGGACGTAACTGGCCGACGGCTCCGTCATCCTGTCCTCCCTCGATGTCTTCGGTCTGCAGCGGGACGACCGGCGGTGTCGGCCCTTGTTCAGGTCACGGGTCTGCGGTCGCCGCCATCGCCCGCGCCACCTTCGACGCCGGCTCTCGGTCGAGGTGACGCGAGATCGACTGTCCGGCCCGCGCGAGGGCATGGAGGTCGATCCCGGTCTCGATGCCCATCCCGTCCAGCATGTAGACGAGATCCTCGGTCGCGACGTTGCCCGTGGCTCCCCGGGCGTAGGGGCAGCCGCCGAGGCCCACCACCGCGGCGTCCACGACCGAGACCCCGAGGTCGAGGCAGGCGAGAATGTTGGCCAGGGCCTGGCCATAGGTATCGTGGAAGTGGAGCGCGAGCCGATCGATCGGCACGTCGGCCGCCACACGCTCGATCAACTGGCGGGCTTCGCGCGGCGTCCCCGTCCCGATCGTGTCGCCAAGCGAGATCTCGTAGCAGCCCATGGCCAGGAGCGCAGCGGCGACCTTCGCCACCGCGTCGGCGGACACGTCGCCCTCGTAGGGGCAGCCCAGCACGCAGGACACGTAGCCGCGAACGCGCAGGCCGGCCGCCCGCGCCGCCCCGGCGACGGGCGCGAAGCGGTCGAAGCTTTCGGCGATCGAACAGTTGATGTTCCTGCGGGAGAAGCTTTCGGATGCGGCGCCGAACACCGCGATCTCGCGAACCCCGGCGGCGAGGGCCCGGTCGAGGCCCTGCAGGTTGGGGACCAGCACCGGCAGGCTCACGCCGGGCATCGAACGCAGCCGTGCCAGCACATCGGCCGTGTCGGCCATCTGCGGCACCCATCGCGGCGACACGAAGCTGCCGGCCTCTATGGTGGTGACCCCGGCCCCGGCTAGGGCCTCGATCAGCGCGACCTTGACGTCGGCGGGGACGATTACGGGCTCGTTCTGCAACCCGTCGCGAGGGCCGACTTCGACCACGCGCACGCGAGAGGGACAGGTCATGGCTGCGGCACCTCCTCGGCGAAGGTCACGAGTTCGGCGCCTTCCTCGACCATCTCGTCCACGGCGAAGCGGACCTCGGCAACGATGCCGTCCTGCGGCGCGCGGAGCGTGATTTCCATCTTCATCGCCTCGACCACCATCAGCGACGCGTTCCGCTCCACGACGTCCCCGGGTCGCACCATCACGCGGGCGACGCGCCCCGGGATCGGCGCCGTCACCCGGTCGCTGCCGAAAGTCTGGGTGGCGGGGGGCGCCAGCGGGTCGACTTCGACCAGCGCGTGGTTTCGCCCCGCGTGGATGACGGTCAGCTCGGCTCCGCGGCGGATCACCCCGATGCGGCGGGACACGCCGTCGACGAGCAGCGACTGTCCCCTCTCGTCCTCGCTCGACGCCGCCAGGACGGAGCCGCCGGGCCAGTCGACGCGGAGGCTCCCATCTGCCTGAGGGCGCGTCCGCAGGGGGACCGGAGGGGAGGATCCCTGGCGGAAGCTGAGGTCCTGGTGCCCCGGTCCGTTCATGCGCCAAGCGTCGGTGCACCCCCAGGGAGACCAGGCGTCGCCGCCCGCCTGCGCGGCCTCGGCCGCCAGGCGCCGCTCGCCCAGCACGGTCAGCGCTGCAGCCGCCAAGACCACGGGATCGGCCTCCCCCGCGGTCGCGCCCGCGGGCAGGAGGTCCTCGGCGTGGCGTTCGATGAAGCCGGTGTCCAGCTCTGCCGCCGCGAAGGCGGGGTGCCCCGCGATGGCCCGCAGCAGGCCGAGGTTGGTGGCCATGCCGACCACCTCGTATTCCGCCAGCGACGCCACCAGCTGCCGCACGGCGGCGGGACGGTCCTCGCCCCAGACGATCAGCTTGGCGATCATGGGATCGTAGTTGGAGGTGATCCGGTCGCCCTGCACGACCCCGGTGTCCACCCGAACGCGGCCCGGCACCTCGCGCGGCTGGCGCAGATGGGACAGGGTGCCGACCGCGGGCAGGAAGTCCCGCGCGGGATCCTCGGCGTAGACCCGCGCCTCGATGGCGTGGCCACGGAGGCCGATCCGATCTCCGGCCAGCGGCAGGGCCTCGCCCGCCGCCACCCGGAGCTGCCACTCGACCAGATCGAGGCCGGTCACCATCTCGGTCACCGGATGCTCGACCTGCAGGCGCGTGTTCATCTCCATGAAGTAGAAGCCGTCGCCCTCGGCGATGAACTCCACCGTGCCGGCGCCGACGTATCCAACCGCGCGCGCCGCGGCCACGGCGGCCTCGCTCATGTTTCGGCGCCGGACCGGGTCCATGCCGGGGGCCGGCGCCTCCTCCAGCACCTTCTGGTGGCGCCTCTGGATCGAACAGTCGCGTTCGAACAGGGGAACGGTTTCGCCATGGCTGTCGGCGAAAACCTGGATCTCGATGTGCCTGGGCCGTGTCAGGTACTTCTCGACCAGCACGCGATCGTGGCCGAAGGACGCGAGGGCCTCGCGCTGGGCGCCCTCGATCGCGGCCTCGATCTCGCCGGGCGAGCGGACGATGCGCATGCCCTTGCCGCCGCCGCCCGCCGAGGCCTTGATCAGCACGGGATAGCCGATCCGCGCGGCGGCGGCGGCGAGGGTGCCCAAATCCTGCGCCTCGCCGTGATAGCCCGGCACGAGGGGCACGCCGGAGCGCTCCATGAGGGCCTTGGACTCGGCCTTCGAGCCCATGGCGCGGATCGCCGCCACGGGCGGCCCGATGAAGACCACCCCCGCCTCGGCGCAGGCGGCGGCGAAGTCGGCGTTCTCGGACAGGAAGCCGTAGCCGGGATGCACCCCGTCCGCACCCGAGCGCCGGGCCACGTCGAGGATGGTGTCGGCCGCGAGGTAGCTTTGACGGGCCGGGGCGGGTCCGATCGGCCATGCCTCGTCGGCGAGCCGCGCGTGGCGGGCGCCGACATCCGCCTCCGAATAGACCGCCACGGTTGCGATGCCGAGGCGCCGGGCGGTCGCGATCACCCGGCAGGCGATCTCGCCGCGGTTGGCGATGAGGATCTTGCGAAACATCGTGATCCCTCTCAATCCAGCCGCCAGGTCGGTGGACGTTTGTCGAGGAAGGCCGCGATGCCCTCCCGGCCTTCGATCGAGGCGCGGCGCTGGGCGATGCGCCGCCCCGTCTCCTCCCCGAGCGCATCGTCCACGGGCCGTCCTTCGCACAGGAACACCAGCGCCTTGGCGTCGGCCTGGGCCCCGGGGGCGCCCTGCAAGATCGCGCGGAGCACCTCCTCCCCGGCTGCGGTCAGCTCGTCGGCAGGCACCACGTCGTGCACGAGCCCGATCTTCCGGGCTCGGACGGCGTCGAAGACTTCGCCGGTCTGGAACAGGCGACGCGCCCAGCGGGCGCCCACGGCGTTGACCACGTAGGGGCTGATGGTCGCCGGGGAGAGCCCGAGCCTCACCTCGCTCAGGCAGAAGCTCGCCCGCTCCGAGGCGATCGCGACGTCGCAGCACGCGGCCAGCCCGACGCCTCCGCCATAGGCCGCGCCCTGCACCAGAGCCAGGGTCGGCTTGGGCAGTCGGTCCAGGACGCGCAGCAGACCGGCGAGTGCCGCGGCGTCGGCGACATTGTCGTCGAACGAGTGCCCCGCCATCCGCCGCATCCACGCGAGGTCGGCCCCGGCCGAGAAGCTGCGGCCGTTGCCCGCCAGCACCACGGCCCGGACCTTGGGGTCCCCTCCCAGGCGGCGCAGGGCCTCGGTCAGGCCCACGATGAGGGCGTCGTCGAAGGCGTTGTGACGGTCAGGGCGGTCCAGGGTCAGGGTGGCGACGCCGCGAGCGTCGGTCGCCTCGATGAAGGCCGTGCTCATGGTCCCGCTCCTCACATCCTGAACAGGCCGAAGCGGGTCGGCGGAATGGGGGCGTTCAGGCTCGCCGACAGGCCTAGGGCGAGCACGCGCCGCGTGTCGGCCGGGTCGATCACCCCGTCGTCCCAGAGGCGGGCGCTGGAATAATACGGATGGCCCTGGGCCTCGTACTGCTCGCGGATCGGCGCCTTGAACGCTTCCTCCTCCTCGGCGGGCCAAGTGCCGCCCCGGGCTTCGACGCCGTCGCGCCTGATGGTGGCGAGCACGCTCGCGGCCTGCTCGCCGCCCATGACGGAAATGCGGGCATTCGGCCACATCCAAAGGAAACGCGGCGAGTAGGCACGGCCGCACATGCCGTAGTTGCCGGCGCCGAAACTCCCGCCGATGACGACCGTGAATTTCGGCACGGCCGCGGTCGCGACGGCGGTGACGAGCTTCGCGCCGTCCTTGGCGATGCCGCCGGCCTCGTATCGCTTGCCGACCATGAAGCCCGTGATGTTCTGCAGGAACACGAGCGGCACGCCCCGCTGGCAGCACAGCTCGATGAAATGCGCGCCCTTCTGGGAGCTTTCCGAGAACAGGATGCCGTTGTTGGCGATGATGCCGACCGGGTAGCCCCAGATGTGCGCGAAGCCACAGACCAGGGTGGGGCCGTAGAGCCGCTTGAACTCGTCGAACTCGCTGTCGTCGACGATGCGGGCGATGACCTCGCGGACGTCGTAGGGCGTGCGGAGGCTGTCGGGCACGACGGCGTAGATCTCCTCCGGCGCGTGGCGCGGCGGCAGGGGCCGGCGGAGTTCCACGGAGGGACGTTTCACGCCGTTCAAGCTTCCCACGATACGGCGGGCGATGCCGAGCGCGTGGGCATCGTTTTCGGCGATGTGATCGGTGACGCCGGACATCCGGCTGTGCACGTCGGCACCGCCGAGTTCCTCGGCGGAGACGATCTCGCCGGTCGCGGCCTTCACGAGGGGTGGGCCGGCGAGAAAGATCGTGCCCTGGTTGCGCACGATGATGCTCTCGTCCGACATCGCCGGGATGTAGGCCCCGCCCGCCGTGCATGAGCCCATCACGACGGCGATCTGGGCGATGCCCTCGGCCGACATGTTAGCCTGATTGAAGAAGATGCGCCCGAAGTGATCCCGGCCGGGGAACACCTCGTCCTGGTTCGGCAGGTTGGCCCCGCCCGAGTCGACCAGGTAGATGCAGGGAAGGCGGTTCTGCTGGGCGATCTCCTGGGCGCGGAGGTGCTTCTGCACGGTGATGGGGAAGTAGGTCCCGCCCTTCACTGTCGCCTCGTTGGCGACGATGACGCATTCGCGCCCGGCGACGCGGCCGATGCCGGCGACGACGCCGGCCGAAGGGACTTCGCCGCCGTACATCCCGTGCGCGGCGAGCTGTCCGATCTCGAGGAACGGCGAGAAGGGATCGATCAGGGCCCGGACGCGGTCGCGGGGCAGCATCTTGCCACGAGCCAGATGCCGCTCACGAGCCGGCGCTCCCCCGCCGACGCGCACGCGCTCAGCCGTGTCCCGGAGGTCCGCGACCAGGGCGCGCATCGCCCTGTCGTTGGTGCGAGCTTCCGGGGAGCGAAGGTCGATGTCGGACTCAATCGTCGGCATGCGAGTCCCCTGGGTGATGGTGCGCCTTGGTGGTCCTTTGAAGCAGGCGGAGGACGACGGCTGCGAGCAGCAGCTTCAGGGCGTCGCCGGGCAGGAACGGCAGGAGGCCCGCGGCGAGCGTCGCCGGAAGGTCGTGGAGCCAGACCGCGTCCAGCCAGACGAGTCCAGGGACATAGATCGAGGCTTGCCCGAGCAGGAGCGCGCCGAGCAGCCTCGGCCAGTCCCGGCGCGTCCCGCCGCTCCGAACGGCCCAACTGACGACGACGACGGCCAGCAGGAAGCCGGCCAAGTAACCCGAGGTCGCTCCGCCGAAGGGCCGTCCTCCGGCCAGCACCGGAAGGCCCAGCGCAGCTTCCATGAGATAGGCGACGACGGTCGCAGCCCCGAGCCAGGGACGGTAACGCGCGCCGATGACCAGCACGGCGAAGGTCTGCATCGTCGTGGGAACGGGCCACATCGGAACCTGCACCCAAGCGGACGCCGCGAGCAGCGCCGAGCCGGCAAACACCGCGAGGATGCCGCCGACCGGACCACCCTCGGCCAGCGTCCATCCGTGGATCGGCATCGCGAGCGATGGCCTTCCTCCCATTGTCCCCTCCCCCTCCGACCGGCGCTCGGATCGAGCCGACGCGCGCCATGTCCCATGTGCGAGGTCGTCCAGATCGCAGCGTGGACCCGGCGACGATCCGGCGACCCTCAAGCACCCTTGTCGAACAGTTCCCGTCCAATGAGCATGCGGCGGATCTCCGAGGTGCCGGCGCCGATCTCGTAGAGCTTCGCGTCCCGTAGAAGGCGGCCCGTGGAATAGTCGTTGATGTAGCCGTTGCCCCCGAGCAGCTGGATCGCGTCCAGGGCGCACTGCGTCGCCTTCTCGGCGGCGTAAAGGATAGCCCCGGCGGCGTCCTCGCGGGTGGTCTCGCCGCGGTCGCAGGCCTTCGCCACGGCGTAGACGTAGGCCTTGCAGGCGTTGGTCGTCACGTACATGTCCGCGATCTTGCCCTGGACGAGCTGAAACTCGCCGATCGCCCTGCCGAACTGCTTGCGCTCCCGGACGTAGGGGAGGGCCACGTCGAGGCAGGCCTGCATGAGGCCGAGCGGACCGGCGGCGAGCACGGCACGCTCGTAGTCGAGGCCCGACATCAGCACGTTGACCCCGCGCCCGACGCTCGCGAGCACGTTCTCCTCGGGCACCTCGCAGTCCTCGAACACGAGTTCACAGGTGTCGGATCCGCGCATGCCGAGCTTGTCGAGCTTTTGATGGGCGGAGAAGCCCTTCATGCCCTTCTCGACGATGAAGGCGGTGATGCCCCGTGAGCCCGCCTCGGGGTCCGTTTTGGCGTAGACCACGAGCGTTTCGGCGACCGGGCCATTGGTGATCCACATCTTGGTGCCGTTGAGCACGTAGCGGTCGCCGCGTTTGTCGGCCCGGGTTCGCATCGAGACCACGTCCGACCCGGCGCCGGGCTCCGACATCGCGAGCGCGCCGACGTGCTCGCCGGAGATGAGCTTGGGTAGGTACCTGCGTTTCTGGGCGTCGCTCCCATTGCGGCGGAGCTGGTTCACGCAGAGGTTCGAGTGGGCGCCGTAGGACAGGCCCACCGAGGCAGAGGCGCGCGAGATCTCCTCCATCACCACGACGTGTTCGAGATACCCCAGCCCGGAACCGCCGTACTCCTCCTCGACCGTGATTCCGTGGAGGCCGAGCGCGCCCATCTCCGGCCAAAGGTCGCGGGGGAACTCGTTGTCGCGATCTATGGCGTCGGCCCGCGGTGCGATGCGCTCCCGCGCGAAGTCCCGTACCGTGCCCCGGACGGCATCCGCCGTTTCACCCAGGTCGAAGTTGAAGTCTCGCGCGGCATTCGGGATCATTCGGGCGGTCCTCCATCGTCCACGGTGATGGCCGATGGTTAAACTAACGATCGTTCGTATGTTGATCAAGGCCTTTGTTGGGCATCCGCGCCCACCGCCGGAGATTCCTCACGTGCCATCAGGCGTCCAACTTCGACCGCCTCGGGTTCGATCCGAGCAGGCTGCACGTCCTTGTCGCGGGACGGGTGGCGGGGGGATGAAAGGCGCGGACACGATCGCGCGCATCGGGCGCGAGTTCTTCATTCGAAGCCGGTCCATCGAGAAGATCGTGCGGGACCTGCACGTGTCCCGGAACACCGTCCGCAAGGTGGTGCGCACCGGGCGCACCGCGTTCGCATACGAGCGTGAGGTCCAGCCGATGCTCAAGCTCGGGCCGTGGCGGGCCGATCTCGACGAGCTGCTGGCCGCCAAAGACAGCAAGGCGGCCCGCGAGCGGCTCACCACGATCCGTATGTTCGAGGATCTGCGCGGCCGCGGCTACGCGGGCGGCTACGACGCCGTCCGGCGCTACGCCCGGGGCTGGAAGCGCGAGCGGGTCGCCGTGACGGCCGCCCACGGGCCGCTGAGCTTCGATTTGGGCGAGGCCTGGCAGTTCGATTGGAGCCACGAGATCGTGCTGATCGGCGGCACCACCGTCACCATCAAGGTGGCCCACGTCCGGCTCTGCCACAGCCGGATGCTGTTCGCGCGGGCTTATCCGCGTGAAAGCCGGGAGATGGTGTTCGACGCCCACGACAAGAACTTCGCCTTCTTCGAGGGTGCGTGCCGCCGCTGTACCTACGACAACATGAAGACGGCAATCGAGGCGATTCTCGTCGGCAAGGAACGTCAGTATGACCGCCCCTTCCACCAGATATGCGATCACGATCTCGTCGGCTTGGTCGCCTGCACGCCGGCGTCGGGCCGGGACAAGGGTCAGGTCGAAAACCAAGTCGGCTTGGTGCGGGAGCGTTTCTTCACGCCCCGCCTGCGCGTGAAGAGCATCGCGGAGCCGAAGCCGACCACGGCCAAAGCAGACCTTCGCTCGTGCCGGCACCCGTAAACATGAAACTGCTGTGCCCGAGATGTCCCTTCCGCCGACCTCGCCGCCGCCGACACTTGCCACGCGTGGCAGTTCCGCCTTGCCGAAGTGCAACGCGCGTTCCCAATGCTGATGAAGGCGAAGTCGTCAATTCCAATCGCGCCCGACGGCGATGATCACGGAACGCGACACAGGGTTTTCGGCGGCACCTATCGCTGTCTGGCCGGCCAGGTGCGCGCGGGCGGGACGGCGGAACAACATCAAGACGGCAGCTGGCGGGGACCACGGACCGAAAGGCTCCGCATCGTCCTGTCGAGCCCATCGATGCGATGGGCGAAAAGTGGCAGGAATGATATGGACCGATGCTCGGAGCGCCCGGCATTGTGACGGTGGCGCCTCGGCCCTGGAGCCTGCCGTTGCTGTCTGCATCCGAACCGATCCCCCGACGGAAGCTGTCCGACGAGGTTTTCGACCGGCTCAAGCGCATGATCATGTCGGGCGAGGTGAAGCCGGGCCAGACCTTGCCGTCGGAACGCGACTTGATGGACCGGTTCGGCGTCGGCCGGCCGGCGATCCGCGAGGCCATGCAGGCGCTGGCCAATATGGGGCTGATCAGCATCTCCCACGGCGAACGGGCCCGCGTCTGCCAGCTCACGGCCCGCTCGATCACACAGCAGGTCGATCTCACGGCCCAGATCATGCTGGCGACGTCGCCGCAATCGCTCGATCATCTCAAAGGGGCCCGCGCGTTCTTCGAGCGGGGCATGGTGCGCGAAGCCGCGCTGAGAGCCGACAGGACGGATGTCGATCGGCTGAAAGACACGATCGACAGACAGCGCGGGGCGCTCGGCGATGCGGATCGTTTCATCGCCGAGGACATGCGCTTTCATACCGAGATCGCCACGATTTCGGGCAATCCCATTTTCGAAGCGGTGAGCGAGGCCCTGCTCGGCTGGCTTCGGAGCTACCATACCGAGTTGCTGATCTGGAGCGGCAAGGAGACCCTGACGCTGGCGGAGCACGCGGCGATCCTCCAGGCCATCGAGACCCGTGATCCCGAGGCCGCGGAGCGGGCCATGGCCCAGCATCTCGACAGGTCGGCCGCTCTCTACGTCCACCCCGCGTGAGAGCGCTCGTTCAGGCGCTCCGGAAGCGCACGACCGCGTAGGGCGGCAGGTCCACGCGACCGTCGAGGCACGGAGATCCGTCCGGAAAGTCGCCCGCACGAGCCTCAACCAAAGCGCTCGCGTCGAGCACGGCGCGGTCCCACGAGGAGCCGGCCGGTGCCGCGATCCGCAGCGCCTGTGTCCCGTCCGTCAGATTCGCGCCCCACAGCGTCACGCGGCCCTCGCGATCCCGCGACGCCACGCCCAGGACACGGGCCTCATGGCTCGAGCCCAAGGCGACTCGGGCCTGCCCGGCGAGGGCGGCCAAGCCGCGCGCCACGTGAAAGACCGGTCGAACGCGACCCGAGACGTCCTCGTCGAGAAGCCCGAAGTCGCCCGTCAAGGCCCCGACCGTGAGGGTGTCCAGGGCGCCTTCGCCGGTCTGGCTCGCGTAGCCGACCAGCCAGGCCGCGGCGAACAGGCCGCGCTGGCGCGGATCCCACCGCGCCATGCACACCCTGTCGTCGTCGGGATTGTCCATCGTGCGCGAGCCGTAGGGGTTCTGGCGCATGCCGATCGTCGAGGGGCCGATGCGATAGAGCTTGTCGCCGATGATGGCCCGGCAGGAGCGCGTGATGTGAGGCAGGGCTTCGAGCGTCTGCATCACGCTGCGATCGTCGGCCGCGTGAACGATCGGACTGGTGGTGTGGGTCACGAAATCGAGCATCGCCACGGGTGGCCGCTTTCTGTTCAGCTCCGTGAAGGTGCTGAACATGCCGCCGCCGAGGCGTAATCCGGGAAAGGCACGCCGCGCCGCGGCATAAACGTCGGGCAGCGGCGGGCAATCGGGCCAAGCGCTGCCCGGCGGCGTGGACTGCCGGTCGACCGCGGGGCTGACCGCGATCGCGTCGAGCTTCAAGCCGGCCTGTCGCACCAGGGCAGCGATGGCGGCCAGTTCGTCCTCCGGAGCCTCACGCCCCGGAACCACGCATTCGAGCACGGAGCCCGCGTCGACCAGAGCCTGGACGCGAGCGAAGCCATGCAGGGCCTCCGGGCCTTGGCCCACCGAAGGATCGAGGGCAAACAGCAGGCTCTGCGGCGCGACTTCGCGCAGACGGCCCGCCGCGCGCACCGTCGCCTCGACCTCCTCGGGGACGACGACGAGGCCGATGGCGGGCATCGCGCCGGAAACGTCGCCGAGCGTGAGCACGACGGCGTCGGTCGAGGCGGGCCGGGTCGCGGGCGCCATCGGCTTTCCCCAGATCGCGAGGCGCACCGCCTGCCGTTGCGGCGCGCCGTCCGGAAGCCGGTACGGCCACGGCAGCGCGAGAGGCCGGACATAGGTCTTGTAGGAGGTATCGGACCAGTTGCGCTGATCCTCCATCTCGAACGTGTCGCCCTCCAGGCGGCAGGTGGCCGAAAGCCCACGGCGCACCTCGTGCGTGATGGCGCGGATGTCCTTGAACGGCTGCCAGGGTTCGATCAGGTCGGGCATGCGGGTCTCTTCGATCGACCCGTCGCCATGCTCGATCGTCACCGGCCGTCCGGCGAGGTGGCGGATCGGATGCAGGACGCAGAACCCGCAGCGATTGGTTTCGAACCCACCCCGGGCCTCGGCCTCGGCGTCGAAGGCGAGCGTCCCGTCCTCGGCACCGCGAATGGCGACGCGGTAGCTGAGGGTGGCTCCCGAGGTCGAGACGCAGTGGCCCGTATAGCGGACCGTGAACTCGCCCTCGCGCTCCTCGATGCGGAGATCCGCGATGGCCGGCGCGAGGGTTCCCCAATCGGCATCGCGCACCACGTAGGCCACGGCGCGCAGCACCTCCGTGCCGCCGAACCGGATGGCCCGCAGGTTTCCCTCGACGAGCTCCGCCACGAGGGCACCGGCGACGAGCAGGCGCGAGGCCGGGGCCGGGGCGGCGGTTCCGTACCAGGCGATCAGAGTGTCGGCATCCGGCATGTCGCGTTTCCCCGTGCAGGTGGTCTGGACTACAGCGTGTCGGGGTCGATCCGCTGCAGGCTCGCCGCGCTGGCATAGGCGGCCTCGACCAGCGCCAGGGTTTTCAGGTTGTCGCGCCCCGACGTCTGGGGCTCCCGTCCCGCGCGCAGGCATTCGGACCAATGACGCTGGATGGCCAGCACGCTTTCCTGGATGTTGTGCCAGGGCCGCGCCGCCCAGGGCAGCAGGGGCGGCGCCACATCCGTTTCGGTGGCGCCCGTCGCCGTGGCAACGGTGAGGCGGTAGCCGGCCGAAAGCCGGATCGTGCCGAGCGTCCCGTCGACTTCGACGAGGGTCTGCGGAAACGGTTCCTCCCCGAGCGTCGTCGCATAGGAGCAGTCCACCACCGAGGTGGCGCCGGACGCGTGGTCGAGCAGCATGGTGGCGACGTCCTCGCCCCTGATCGCCGGATTGACCCGCCGGGTGCGGGCCGTCAGCCCCGAAACGTCGCCGAACAGGTAGCGGGCTACATCGAGGCTGTGGATGCCGAGATCCTCGATGATGAAGCGGCTCCCCTCCGCGAGATAGGGCTGGCCGGCGAAGACGTCGTAGCCCGAGCGGAACGACACCCGTCCCCAGAACGGCGTGCCGATCTCGCCGCGGTCGAGCACCGCCCGCACGGCCTGGATGGGGCTCTGCCAGCGGAAGTTCTCGTGCACCATTAGGGGAACGCCGGCGTCGGCGCAGGCCGCCACCATGGCGCGGGCATCGTCCATCGTGGCGGCGAAGGGTTTCTGGCAGATCACCGGCAGGCGGTGGCGCGCCACGCGTTCGACGAGCGGGCGATGGCTCGCCACCGTGGTGGCGATATCGACGAAGTCGAGCCCTCCGTCGGCGAGCAGCGCGTCGGCGTCGATGTAGCGCCGGCCGATGCCGAACTGGTCGCCGACCAGCGCCAGCCGGGCGATGTCGCGGTCGCAGAGGGCGACGATCTCGACGCCCGGCACGTCGCGCCAGGCATGAAGCTGGTTGACGGCGAAGAAGCCGCAGCCGACCAGGGCGCCGCGTAGCGGGGGGCTCACGACTGACGCGCCACCTGGAGCAGCGCCACACGCTGCTGGAGTTTCCGTTGCGCCTGGTCGACGACGACGGCCGCGATGATGACGAGGCCCTTGATGACGGTCTGCCAGAAGGAGCTGACGCCCATCATGACGAGGCCGTCACCCAGGATGCCGATCACGAAGGCGCCGATGACGGTGCCGCCCACCGTGCCGCGCCCGCCCGACATGGAGGTGCCCCCGAGGACCGCCGCCGCGATGGCGTTGAGTTCGAAGGTCTCGCCGGTGGCGGGATGCGAGGCCATCAGCTCGGAGGCGATGATCAGCCCCACGATGGCGGCACAGAAGCCCGAGAACATGTAGACGAACATCTTGACCCGATTGACCCGGATGCCCGACAGGCCCGCGGCGCGCTCATTGCCGCCGACGGCGAAGATGTGGCGCCCGAGGGGTGTCGATCGGGCCAGATAGGCGGCCGCCAGCGCCACCACGACCAGCGCCCAGACCGCATAGGGCAGGTCGAGGAAGCGACCTCCTCCGAGGACGTCGAAGCCCTGGTTGGCATGGGCCTCCGTGCCGGCGAGGTTCGGGAAGGTGCGGCCTTCGGACATCAGCAGCGCCGCGCCGCGCGCCACGTAGAGCGTCCCGAGCGTGGCGATGAAGGGCGCCACATTGAGGCGCGTGATGAGCAAGCCGTTGACCACGCCGACCAGGATGCCGATGGCCAGCGTGACCAGCACGGTTTCGGGCACGCTGAACCAGACCGTGTAGCCGATCGGCAGGGCGAGACCGTTCATCAGGAGGCCGCCCGCCACCATGGAGCAAAGCCCGACGATGGAGCCGACCGAGAGGTCGATGCCGCCCGTCACGATGACGAAGGTCATGCCGATGGCCAGGAAGGCGTTCAGCGCGACGTGTTTCGCCATCAGGATCAGGTTGGCGGTCGACATGAAGTTCGGCGCCAGAATGGAAAAGACGATCAGCACGGCGAAAAGCGCGATGAAGGTCCGCAGCTTCATCAGCGTCAGCAGCAGCGTGCCGCCACTCGGTGCGGTGCTCGGGATGGGCTGCGGCACGGCGGTCATGCGGAAACCTTCTCGGGGGCAACAGGACTGGGGCGCGTCGGGGCGTGGCCGGCCGCGGAAGCGGCCACCACCTTGGCCTCGGTCGCGTCGGAGCGATCCATGAGGGCTGTGAGCCTGCCGTTGCTCATGACGGCGATGCGGTCCGACAGGGCCATGACTTCCTCCAGGTCGGAGGTGACGAAGACGATGCCGAGGCCCTGGGCGGCGAGCCGGCGCATGGTGAGAAAGACGTCGGCCTTGGCGCCGACGTCGATGCCGCGCGAGGGTTCGTCCATCAGCAGCACCTTGGGGTTGGTCAGCAGGGCCTTGCCGATGACGACCTTCTGCTGGTTGCCGCCGCTCAGCGACGAGACCGGCAGGTCCGTATCGGCCGCCTTGATGTTGAGGTCCGTGATCGCCCCCGCGACGGCTTGGCGCTCGGCCTTGCGCCTGATGTGGATGCCGCGGACGTAGCGGTAGAGGCTCGCCATGGTGAGGTTCTCGGCGATGGACAGCATGCCGACCTGCCCTTCGCGCTGGCGATCCTCCGGGATCAGGGCGAGCCCTCGCGCAATGCGGCCGGTGGTATCGAGCCGTGTGATCGGTTGCCCGCACAGGGTGAACTGGCCCGTGGCGAGCCGCTGCCGGCCCATGATGCAGTCCAGCAATTCGCTTCGCCCGGCACCCATCAACCCGTAGACGCCGAGGATCTCGCCGGCGCGGAGATCGAAACCGACGTGGTCGACCGACAGTCCGCCCGTCACGCGCGGCAGGCTGACGTCCCGCGCTTCGAAGATCACCTCGCCGATCCGGTGACCGACGCCCTTGGCGAAATCCTTGGCGTCCTGGCCGATCATCTGGCGGACGATCCAATGCGTGTCCACGTCGCGCATCCCGGCCTGGCCGGTGACGCGCCCGTCGCGCAACACCGTGATGTAGTCGCCGATGCGGATCAGCTCCTCGAGCCTGTGGCTGATGTAGACGATGGCGACGCCCTGCGCCTTGAGGTCGGCGATGACCCGGAACAGCACTTCGACCTCGGTGGCGCTGAGCGCCGAGGTCGGCTCGTCCATGATGAGGATGCGGGCGTCCTGGGCGACCGCCTTGGCGATCTCGACCAACTGCTGCTGGCCGATGCGGAGATCCTCGACGAGGGCGCGCGGATCTATGCCGGTCTGCAGGCGCTCCATCAACTTGGCGGCGCGGCGCTCCTGCTCGCGATAATCGATGCCGCGCAGCCCGCGCGTCACCTCCCGCGTCGCGAAGATGTTCTCGGCCACCGACAGGTTGCCGAACAGGTTCAGCTCCTGGAACACCATGCCGATGCCATGCGCCACCGCGTCGGCCGTGGTGGGGAAGCGCACCGTTTCGCCGTCGAGCACGATGCGGCCCAGCGTCGGCTGCTCGACACCGGCGATGATCTTCATCAGCGTCGACTTGCCGGCGCCGTTCTCGCCGACCAGGACGTTGACGGCGCCACGGCGGACCTCGATCGTGGCGTGCTTGACCGCCAGCGTGCCCGAATAGGCCTTGGACACGTCGTCGAGCCTGAGGACGACATCGTGGTCCGGGCTCATGGCTTCGGTCCCACGGTCAGCTCGACCGGCGTCACCAGCGGAGGAGCGTCACCGGAAGCGGATGCGAAGACCCCGGTCGCCGTGACGTGACGGCCGACGAGGTCTTGGCGCGGTGCCACGGCGAGCGCCGTCGCGTTGGCCTTCGTGTTCAGCGCCTTGCCGTATTGCGCGTAATCGACCTGATTCTTGAAGGATCCGAAGGGATGAAGGGACAGGATGTCCCGGATCGCCGTGCCGCGCACCACCGGGCCGAGTTGCAGCGTCACGAGATGTCCGCCTCGCGTCTTCACGTCGAGGGTGGCGGCGCGGGAATCCGTGTTGGCGGCCGTGACGGTGCCGTCGATGTCGGTGGCATAGGTCCAGGACGCGCCCGCCTGGTTCTCCCGAAAGCCGTAGCGCGCGCCGGCGTCGTCCGGCGACGCCTTGATGGCCTCGGCGACGGCGTCGTAGGGGCCGGCCTTGGACCGGATGAACGGGAGGATCTTGCCGCTCCAATCCGCCTCGACCATGGCGGCGGGGTCGAAGGAGCCGTCGTTGATGAAGACGGAGGTCGCCGTCTGGTTCGGGTCGGCCGCCGGGGTCTTCTCGATGCGGCAACCCGAGATCGAGAGCGCCACACCGGTCACGCCGGCGAGGGCCAGGAAGATGAAACGCATCGACGCTCCCGATCGAGGAAGAGGCGGGCGCCCGTCGCGGGCGCCCGGAGGGAGACGGATCAGGGCTTGATCTGGAAGGTCTCGAGCTTCGGCGCGTTGTCCTTGGTGATCAGTACGCAATCCATCAGCTGCTTTTCGGGCTGGCCGGTGGATTTCGTCTTGAGATACTGGTCGGCCTGCTCGACCGCCATCTGGGCTTGGCGAAAGGCGGGCTGCAGGACGGTAGCCTTGATGGTGCCGGCCTTGATCTGGTCGCGGACATCGTTCGAGCCGTCGAAGCCCACCACGATCACGTCGGGGCGATTGGCGGCCTTGAGCGCCGCCTGGGCCCCCATCGCCATCGTGTCGTTGCCGGCGATCACGCCTTTCACGTCGGGATGGGCCTGCAGCATGGCTTCCATCTTGGTGAAGGCCTCGGGCTGGCTCCAGTTCGCCGACTGCGTGGCCAGCATCTTCATGTCCGGATAGTCGTCCATCACGTCGTGATAGCCCTTCGACCGGATATGGGCGTTGACGTCGGCATCGCGGCCGGTGAGCTCGACGTAATTGCCCTTCTCGCCCATCTGCTTGACGAACTCCTGGGCGCCGAGCTGCGCGCCCTGGTAGTTGTTCGAGACGATCTGGGCCACGGCGACGCCGGTGGCGTTGATCTCGCGGTCGATCAGGAAGGACGGCACGCCCGCCTTCTTGGCCGCTTCGACGGCGGCCACGCTGGCGTCCGATCCCGCATTGTCGAGGATGATCGCCTTGGCGCCACGCGCCACGACGGAATCGACGAGTTGGAGCTGCTTGGAATTGTCGTCGTCATGCGAAAGCACGATCGTGTCATAGCCCAGCTGCTCGGCCCGGGCCTTGGCGCCGTCCGCCTCAGCCTTGAAGAAGGGGTTGTCGAAGGACGGCGTGATGATGGCGACGAGGTCCTTGGCCTCGGCGCGGCCTGCGGAGGGCAGGACCGCCCCGGCACCGAAGAACACGGCGCCGGCGAGCAGCGTCGACAGGTAAACGCGGTTCATGGATTTCCTCCTTGGGATGGATCGCGCCAGCCCTCTTGGATGGGGCCGGTCGCGGGACTTCGGTCGCGGTGCCTGCGGGTCAGGTGATCCGCTGAATGCTGGCGGCGATCTCGTCGGGCTCGAAGACGCGCTTCCAGTCGGGCCGCATCAGCACCGGCTTGCCGAACTCGATGGCCTTGTTGCAGGCGTCCGAGAACAGGCCCGGCCGTTCCTCGAAAATGACCGATGCCAACACGTTGAGATGGCCGAGGAGGAAATCGCGCGCCGCTTCGCGCGGCACCCCGCGCGCCACGACGTCGTCCATCGCCTCCTTCATGACGACCAGCAGGGTCGCCGCGACCGTCTCGCTGAGACCCGGCTCGAGCAGCGCCATCTGCTCGACCGTCACGCGATGGGAGCGCATCACCGGCGCCCAGATCACCTTGGCGACCTCCTCGCCGAGCGCATAGTCGCTGTCCGGCCCCTGCATGAGGGCGCTGACGATGTGCTGCTTGGCGGCGATCCCGCCGAAGTAGTCGGTCTTGGCGTACATCTCCGTTTCGTCGTTGAAGATCGGCGGATGGCACGGATGGGTGACGAAATAGGTGAGGTCGTCGCGCTTGGGCAGGTGGCCGGCGAAGGGCGCCGCGGCGTCGAGCACCACCACCATGGTTCCGGCCTTGAGCGACGATGAGATCCCGGCCGCCACCTTGCCGATCACCGTGTCGGGCACGGCTAGGATCACCACCTCGGCGCCGTCCAGCGCCTCGGCCGGGTCGATCGCCGTGACGTCGAGCTCGCGCAGGCGCTCGCGTCCAGCATCGCTCGGCTCGACGTGGCGCACGTCGAAACGGGAGCCCTTGAGATTGGCGGCGAGCCGATAGCCCATCTTGCCGCCGGCTCCGAAGAGAGCGATCGCGGTCATTGGCAGTTCCTCCCGAATTGGCGTCGATCAAAACCCAAGTGGTATGATGAGTCAACCAGCCTGGGCCTGACCGAGACGGATCGCCTCGAAATAATCGTCGTATCCGACCTGTCCGCCCTTCAGGGCGACCTCGAGACCGTCGAAAGCACCGCGGTCACTGAAGGCGGTGCAGAGCGGCGAGCCGGGCGTCTGCGGCAGTGGCAGTCGAGTCGTCAGGGCGAAGACGTCGAGTTCCCTCAAAGCGTGGGACGAGGTGTCGCCGCCGGCCACGACGGCCCGGCTGAGCCCGTGCCGCTCGACCAGAGCGCTGAGGATCCGGCCCAAACCGCGGGCGAGTGCGTGTCGCCCCTCCGGCAGGGCATCGATCGCCCCGCCGAGATCGGTTTCCGGGCCGAGCGCCGTGTAGAGGATCACGCTCCGCCCATCAGACAGCGCTTGCGAGCCCTTCGCGACGGCGTCGGCCAGGGCCTGTTCGGGCGACAGGATCATGTGGCGGACATCGAGCGAGACGCCCGCAAAGCCGTGATCGAGGGCGTAGCGGACCTGCCGCTCGGTGGTGGGGGAACAGGAGCCCGAGACGACGGCGAGCCGGTCGACGGCACCGGGGGCGGAGAATTCCGCGTGGCCCGGAGCGAGCCCCCGGTCCCTCCAGGTGGGGAGCAGCGCATATTCGATGCCGGACGAGCCGACGACGAAACTGCCTCCCGGCTCCCGCCCGCGCCACAGGATCTCTCCGGCGGCGCGCTGGCTCGCTGCATCGGCGACATCGATCATCAGCACGCCCGGCTCCCCCGCGAGGGCCGCGGCGAGGCCGCTGTCGCGGTCCCGAGCCTGGAGGGCGGCGAGGTCGAGGAGCCCGATGCGGCGCTCGGTCTGTTGCGCGAGGTGGCGGCGGAGGTCGGCCTCGTGCATCGGCGTCACGGGATGGCGGCTCATCACGGGATGTCGGTCGATGCGAAACGTCTCGCCCCGGTAGGCGGCGAACAGCGTCCCGAAGGCCGTGTAGCGTTTCAGCTGCGGCGCCCCGACCACGACGGGCACGGTCGCTTGGCCGAAGATCGCCGCACCGATGTCGATCGCGCGGCCGATGCTGCCGATCGTCGGCGCGGAATCGAAGGTCGAGCAGACCTTGTAGTGGCACAGGGCGGCCCCGAGCCCGTGCAGCCATTGCAGTGCCGGGGTGAGATGGTCGCCCATCCAGGCCGGGCTCTGGCTGCGGCTCGTTCCGGCGATGCCGATCGCCGCGCGGGGACCCAGCCTTGCCCGCTGCTCGAGCGTCGGGATGTCGAGGAACAGGGCCGTCGACACGCCGGACGAGGCCAGCGCCTCCATGACATCGGTCGAGCCCGTCAGGTCGTCGCCGTAGAAGGACAGGAGCAGGTCAGGCATCGCCGGACGGCCCTCCGAACTTGGCGAGGCTCTGCGCGAGTTCCGGATGATCCTCGGCGTGACGCGCGAGGGGCACGCCGGCCACGGCCGCCTCCCAGGCCTGCCGAACGGCCCTGACGCCAGCGGCCGGTCCGCCTGGATGGCTGACGACGCCGCCGCCGCAGAGATACATCAGGTCCAGGGTGCGGCCGGTGCGTTCGTAGGTTTCGGGCGCCTGTCCGCCCCACTGGCCCGAGCACACGACGGGGAGCGCCGTGTCACGCGGCGAGAAGATCGGCGTCGTCACATCGGCGAAGGACGACACGAAGGAGCCGTCCGGCTCCCAGTATTTCGCTCCGATTCCGTTGATCTGGAACTGGTCGACGCCGAGCAGGCGCCAGAACTGCTGATAGACCTTGAAGCCGAGGCCGAGGCCGGGGTGGCGGGTGAGCAGGTCCCATCCGGCGCGATGGGCATGAATGACGAGACGGCTCCGCTTACGCAGGAAGCTCAGGCCGCCGAACCCGACCGACTGGATGGCGATCACGGCGGCATTGCCGCCGGCGTCCGCCACGATGTCGTGGTCGCGCAGCATCTGCTCCGGATCGGCGCTGGAGATGTTGAAGGCGTACATGACCTTCTTGCCGGTTTTCTGCTCGTGGTCGAGGACGATCGGCATGATGGCGCGCACGCGCTCGGCCAGGCTCGAATAGGCCGGGCTCATCAGCTTTTCGTCGTCCTTGATGAAGTCGACCTCGGCTTCGACGAGCTCCCGCACCATCGCGGCCGACTCCGCCGGGCGGAGGCCCAGGGCCGGCTTGACGATGGTGCCGATGATGGGGCGCCCCTCGACGCCGGTCAGGCGCAGGCTGCCGGGCGTGCCGAATTGCGGACCCGGATGGGCATCCGCGAAAGCCGGCGGCAGCACCATGTCGACGACGCGGACCCCCGTCAGCTGCTGGATCGAATAGGTGCCCCCGATGGCGATCGTCATGAGCGCGGCGAGGTCGGTCCCGACCGCATCGAGCGGAAAGTCGATATCCACGTCGGCGCGGTTGAAGGTCCGCGGTCGTGCAGGCTCCTGCCCGTGCGGGTCTCCAAACGAGGGCGTGCCGACCGGCGCGAGCGGCCGGATGGCGACGACGCGCGCTGCCACGCGGGCTTTCAGCTCCGGCGTTTCCCCGGGAAGCGCCACGAAGGTCCCGGTCGACTGGTCGCTGGCGATCTTGGCCGCCACCCGCTCGACATCGCCCGGAGCCTCAACCCGGTAGGTGAGGCGGATCACGTCGGGCACGGCGTTCAAACGTCGGCTCCCGTCGGTGCCGCCATGTTTCGGAAGGCCGTCGCTCCCGCACGGCTCCGCTCGGTGACGGTGAGGAAGACGAAGACCACGACGCCGAAACAGGCGAGGGCGCCGCCGAGCGTGATCAGCGCGGCCGGATAACCGCCCGAGGCCTGCCGGATCCAGCCCGTCAGATAAGGGCCGATGAAGCCGCCCAGGTTGCCGATCGAATTGATCAAGCCCAAGGCGGCGGCGGCCGAGACTCCGGAGAAGATCTGCATCGGTACGGTCCAGAAGACGGTGTTGGCGCACCAGATCCCCATCGCCGCCACGCAGATACCGAACAGGCCGACGATCGGCGACGTGCTCAGCGCCGCCAGGACGAAACCACATCCTCCCAGCACCGCCGGCACCAGGATGTGGAAGCGGCGTTCGCCATGCCGGTCGGAGTGTCGCGCGTTCAGCATCATGGCGACGGCGGTGCACAGGAACGGCAGCGCCGAGATGAAGCCGACCTGCAGGTTGGACAGGTTGCCGACACTCTTCACGATCTGCGGCAGCCACAGGCTGATGCCGTAGATGGCGACGATGTTCAGCATGGCGGCGAAAGCCAGCACGACGGCGCGGGGGTCCTTCAGCGTCGCCAGAGCGCCCATGCGGGACTCGACCGGCTTCGCGCTCGCCTCGGCGGCGAGCGTGTCGGCCAACCAGCGCTTCTCCTCGGCATCGAGCCAGGCCGCCTGGGCGGGATGGTCGGTCATCACGAACAGCGTCACGATGCCGAGCATGACGGCCGGCACGCCCTCGACGATGAACAGCCACTGCCAATTGGCCAGGCCGCCGCCCGAGATCGAGAGGATGAAACCTGAGACCGGGGCGCCGATGACCAGGGAGACCACGGATCCGAGCGAGAAGGTCGCCATCACGCGGGCCCGGGCTTCGCGCGGGAACCAATAGGTCATGTAGAGCAGCACGCCGGGGAAAAAGCCCGCCTCGGCGGCCCCCAGCAGAAAACGCATGACATAGAAGGACGTGGTGCCGCTCACCCAGGCCATGCCGACCGCCAGGATACCCCAGGTGACCAAGATGCGGGCGATCCAGCGCCGGGCACCGAAGCGGTGCAGGGCGAGGTTGCTCGGGATCTCGAAGAAGAAGTAGCCGATGAAGAACAGGCCGGCCCCCAGGCCGTAGACTTCCGGCGTGAAACCGAGATCCTGGTTCATCTGCAGGGCAGCGAAGCCGACGTTCACGCGGTCGAGGAAGGCCACGAAGAAGCACAGGATCAGGAAGGGCAGCACACGCCACCGCACCTTGCGGACCACGGCTTCGCCGAGCCTGACGTCGTCCATATCACCCTCCCGGCGCTCGCCGTTGCGAGCTGATTTATTATGTCATCATACCAGTACGGGGCGCTCGGAAGGGTGTCAATGAGCGGTTGGTGGACGCGATGCGGGCGAAGCGCCGCTCGGCCGCTCCGCCCGCGTCGCGTCGGACATCACGCGTCTCCCGTCACGGTAAGGCCAATCGAGCGCGCCTTGACGCCCAGCAGGCGGTCGAGTTCGCCATCGACACGGGTGATCGTGACCGATACCCCCATCATCTCCAGCGAGGTGAAGTAATTGCCGACGAAGCGGTGCCGGATCGTGATCCCCCGGTCCGCCAGGATCTCGGCGACATGGCCGTAGAGTATGTAGAGCTCCATCACCGGGGTCGCTCCGAGGCCCGAGACCAGGACGGCGACATCGTCCCCGCGGTCGAAGGGCAGGTCCGGCAGCACCGTTTCCATCATGGTGGCCGCCATGGCGCGGGCTGGTTCGATCGCCCGGACCGCGATGCCGGGCTCGCCATGGTGGCCGATGCCGACCTCCATGGTGCCGTCCGCGATCCGGAAGTTCGGCTTGCCGGCCGCCGGGATGGTGCAGGGCGTGAGGCCGATCCCGATGCTGCGGGTGGCGTCGATGGTCTTCTGCGCCACGGCGATCACGGCTTCGAGATCGGCACCTTCCGCGGCAAGCGCCGCCGCGGCCTTCCACATCAGGACCTCGCCCGCGACGCCGCGGCGCTTGCCGCGTTCGTCGAGCGGCGCCGAGGCGGCGTCGTCGTTGGCCACGACCGTCCTGACATCCAGCCCTTCCCGCGCAGCGAGCCGGACCGCCATCTTCACGTTCATGTTGTCGCCGGCGTAGTTGCCGTAGAGGCAGGCGATGCCGCGACCGCCGTCGGCCGCCTTGAAGGCGGCCTGGAAGGCCCGGGCCGTCGGGGACGCGAAGACTTCGCCGATCGCGACGGCATCGAGCAGTCCCGGCCCGACATAGCCCACGAAGGCCGGTTCATGGCCCGAGCCGCCGCCCGACACGATGCCGACCCGACCCGCCGATCCCGCGCCCGCGACCCGGATCACGCGCGGATGCGCGGTGCCGGCCAGGAGATCGGGATGGGCGAGCCTGAGACCCGCCAGGGCATCCTCGACGACATCGTCGGGGTCGTTGATGATCCGGTTCATGATCCCTCGCGGCTGCGCGATGTGGAGCCGCCGTCGATGGCGCCGACGGACGACCGGCATCGCTTCATGTCGGGATCGCTAGAGCCGATGGACGGCTTACGCTGCGCCGACCTGCCCGACGATGCCGAGAAAGCCTTCCGGCGCCCAGGCCGAGCGGCCGATGAACAGCCCGTCGATGTGGGGTTGGGCCGCCAGGGCGACGCAATTGCCGGGATTGACGCTGCCACCGTAGAGCACGCGCAACTCATGTCCCGTCACCTCGGCCAGCGTCGCCTTGATGCGGGCGTGCTGCGCGTCGGCGAAGCCCGGCTCGGCCGGCGTGCCGCCCTCGCCGATCGACCAAACGGGCTCGTAGGCGATGACCACGCGCTCGGCCTCGGCGCGGGAAATCCTGGACACCGCGGCCCGCACCTGGCGCTCCAGCGCCTCCGCGGTGCGGCCCGCGTCATGTTCGTCCCGCGTGTCGCCGACGCAGACGAGCGGCGTCAGGCCGTGGCGCAGCGCGGCGGCGACCTTCATCGACACGGTCTCGTCCGTTTCGCCAAAATAGGTGCGCCGCTCGCTGTGGCCGATCTCGGCGATCGTGGCACCGCAGTCGGCTGCCATGGGGGCGGAGATCTCGCCCGTCCAGGCTCCGGCCTCGGCCCAATGAACGTTCTGCACCCCGACCCTGACGCGCGTGCCGGCCAGCAACCCTGCGACCTCGGCGACCGCCGTGAAGGGCGGGATGACGAAGAGCTGCGCGGCCGTGTTGCGTGCGAGGTCGGTCCCCACCAGCGCCTCGGCGAAGGCCCGCGCTTCGGCGCGCAGCTTGTTCATCTTCCAGCTCGTGCCGATCCAGAGCGTGTCGAAGGCCATGTGGTCGCTCCGGTTCAGGCGGCGCGCGACGGGCGCGCCTCGATATGGGCGGACCAGAAGGCCACCGACTCCCGCATTTCCGATACCACGGCCCGGTCGGCCGGCTCGCGCTCGCGCCAGGCGAGCTCCAGGCAAAGCTCGTTGTCGGTGCCGCCTCCGTCCCGCACCGCGGCGAGCAGAGCGTCCGGCTGGATGCGGCCGTCCCGGTTGCGCTCGGCGGTGAAGGGCCAGTGGCCACCCTTGTTCATGGTGGACTGCTTGATGTGGATGATGGGCGAACGCGTCGCGAAATTGCGCGCCCAGGCATAGGGGTCGGTGTCGGCGGGGTCGGAGGACGACACGTCGCCATGGTCGATGTCGACCATGGGCAGCAGCGGCAGCGGCAGGGCGCCGTCGTCGATCTCGGCCTGGAGGGTCCGCGTCCCGGCCTGGGTGTGGCCGAGTTCGCGGCCGACCGACATCGGCTCCCAGAACAGCCAGGTGAGGCCGCGTTTCGCCGCATGGTCCGCCACGTCGCGCCAGCACTCCAGCGCCTGTGCCAGCCGCGCCGCGCGCCGGGCCGGGTCGTCGTGATCGCGGAAGGTCAGGATGGCATATTGCGTGCCGATCGCCGGGCAGCCGAGGTCGGCGGCGATGTCGGCCAGCCCCTTGAACCAGGCGACCGAATGAGCCCGGGCTTCGGGGTCGGGATGACCGAAGTGGTTGAGCCGCCCGTAGGGCCCGGTCATCATCGACGTCACCGCCAGACCCTCGGCGGCACAGCTCTGCGCCATGCGGTCCGTCGTGCGCCGAACCAGCGCGGCGGGCCAGGCGGGGTCGATGAACTCGTGGGTCAGTTGGATCCGGCCGATGCCGACCTCGCCGGCCAGCACGCGCGCCAGTTCCTCGGGCTCGGCGAAGCGGTTCACGAAAGGGTTCGTGCTCAGCGACAGCGTGAAACCCATGCCCTCCCCCGATCGTCGCGCGGCTTGCTGCCGTTGCCTGTGAAAAGAAGCAGGCTTGAAAAAATTTTGCAACTGCTGAAATTTAACACAGCGCCCGGCATGTCCGGGCAGATCATCGGGAGGATCACATGAAGCTCGTCATCGGTGCCGACAGCGCCGGCAAGCCGTTGCTCGACGTCCTCGCCAAGCACCTCGCCAGCAAGGGCCTCGATGTGACGGACCTGTCGCCCGGCTCCGGCTCCACGCCGGAGTTCTATGCCGACACCTCGGAGCGCGTCGGCACGGCGATCACACGGGGCGAGTTCGATCGCGGCATCCTGTTCTGCGGCACGGGGATCGGGGTCTGCATCTCGGCCAACAAGGTGCCCGGCATCCGCGCCGCGCTGACGCACGACACCTACTCGGCCGAGCGGGCAGCCAAGAGCAACAACGCCCAGATCATCACCCTCGGCGCCCGCGTGGTCGGGCCGGAACTCGCCAAGGCCGTGGTGGACACTTGGCTTGCCTCGGAGTTCGACCCGGCCGGGAGCTCCGCCGGCAATGTCGGCGCGATCGACAAGCTCGACGGGAAATACTCGAAGAGCTGAGGCGGCCCCGCCTTTCCCACCTCCGTCTTGGCGAGGAGCGCGGCGCCGAAGCCACCCAGCCCACGGGTTCCGTGGAGCACGGCCGTCACGGCCCTCCACGCTTGCTGGGCGGCTTCGCTGTGCTCGCCATGACGGCACAGGTCCGCTTGACGCAGGCTCCGGGCCGTGAAATCTTTTACACAACAAGAATGTTTTTGCAGGGCAGGACAGAGTGAGCCGCACGCCGGATCCGAACCCGATGGCCGAAGACGACGCGAGCTTGGCGGCCCGCGCCGCCTGGCTGCATCACGTCGGGCGGCTGACGCAGGGCGAGGTCGCGACCCGGCTGAACGTCCCCAATGTGAAGGCGCATCGCCTCATTGCGCGCGCCGGCCGGGAAGGCATGGTGCGCGTCTTCGTCGACGGCGAGATCGCGAACTGCTTGCAGCTCGAGCAGCAGTTGTGCCGCGCTTACGGCCTTGGCTTCTGCGAAGTGGCCCCTAACGTCGACGATGATCCCTTGCCCCTGCGCTCGCTGGGCGTGCTCGGCGCGCGCTACCTTCGCCTCATCTGCGAAAAGGGCGAAGACGCCGTGATTGGCATCGGCCATGGCCGCACGCTCGCGGCCTGCGTCGAGCACCTGCCCCGGATCGACGCGCCGCGGTTGAAGTTCGTGTCGCTCCTCGGCGGCTTCACCCGCCGCTTCGCCGCCAACCCGTTCGACGTCATCAACCGCATCGTCGAACGCACGAGTGCCGAAGCCTATGTGCTGCCGGTGCCTTTCGCATTGAATTCCGCCGAGGACCGCGCCGTGCTGATGGCGCAGCGCGGCATTGCCGATGTCTTCGCGCTGGCCCGCAGCGCCACATTGCGCTTCGCCGGGATCGGCATCGTGGACGGCCACGCGGCCTCGCTCGCCACCTCCGGGATGATCGAGCCGGCGGAATTCGACGAGGTCGCGCGCGCCGGGGGCTGCGGCGAGATCCTGGGCCATTTCTTCGACGAGCGCGGGCGCCCCGTCGAAACCGAACTCTCGCCGCGCATCGCGGCCCTCGACCTCGACGATCTGCGCAGCGGCAAGCTCGTCGCGGTGGCAGGGGGCACCGCCAAGCCGGATGCGATCCGCGCCGTCCTGTCGAGCGGCCTGCTGCATGGCCTGCTGACCGACGAGCGCACCGCCACGGCGTTGCTGGGACCGAAACCGAAGACCTGACGCCCCGAGCGGGTTCTCCCGAACCTGCCCGGATCTCGAAACCGCGAGGGCCCAATGCCCCGCAACACGGATGGGAGGGAGATCGGCATGAGCCACGCGCGACACGCTTGCACCGTCGCCGTCCCCGCGTGGCGGGAGGGTCATTGATGGCCCGCGACCTCCTGATCGGCGTCGACGCCGGCACCTCCGTGATCAAGTCGGTGGCCTTCACGGCCTCGGGCGAGCAGGTCGGCGCCTGCGCCCGGCCGAACCGCTACCGCACCGTCGAGGGCGTCGGCGCCGAACAGGACATGGCCGACACCTGGGCCGATGCCGCGGCGACGCTGCGCGGCCTCGCCGACGTCGTCCCCGGCCTCGCCGACCGCGTCGCCGCCATCGCGGTGACGGCGCAGGGCGACGGCACCTGGCTGGTCGATGCGGAGGGGGAGCCCGCCGGCCCGGCGTTGATCTGGCTCGATGCCCGCGCAGCCGCCATCACCGAGGATCTCCGTGCGTCGCCGGTCGGCCGCCGGCACTTCGAGAGCACGGGCTCGGGCCTCGCGGCCTGCCAGATGGGGCCGCAACTGCTGTGGCTGGAACGGCACCGGCCCGACGTCATGGCCCGCGCCGCCACGGCCTTCCACCTCAAGGACTGGCTCTACTTCAAGCTGACGGGGGACCGTGCCGCCGATGCCTCCGAGGGCGTGCATTCCTTTGGCGACTTCCGCACGATGGCCTATGCGCCGGCGGCGATCGATGGCCTCGGACTGCGCGGCTCGCTGCTGCCGCCCATCATCGACGGCTCGTCGCGCACCGGATCGCTCGGATGGGACGCCGCCCGCGCCATCGGCTTCGGCGAGGGCCTGCCGGTGTGCCTCGGCCCGATCGACATCGTCGCGACGGCACTCGGCGCCGGCCTCTACGATCCGGAGCGTGACACCGGCTGCACGATCGTGGGCTCGACCGGCATGCACATGCGCATCGCCCGTTCGGCCGAGGCGGTGCGGCTCAACCCGGAGGGCACCGGCTACACGCTGGCCTTCCCGGTGCCGGGCACCTTCGCCCAGCTCCAATCCAACATGGCCTCGACGCTCAACATCGATTGGCTGGTCGACCTCGCGCGCGGGGTGCTGAAGCAGCACGGCGTCGAGAAGTCCCGCACCGACATCTTCCTCGACCTCGACGACCACGTGCTCGCCGCCGAGGCCGGCACCCTCCTCTACCACCCCTACATTTCGGAGGCGGGCGAGCGCGGCCCCTTCGTGGATGCCGCCGCGCGGGCGCAGTTCCATGGCCTGTCGGCCCGCCACGACTTCAACGACCTGATGCGGGCCGTCTACGAAGGGCTCGGGTTCGCGGCACGCGACTGCTACGCCGCCATGGGCCCCATCCCGCCGGAGGTTCGGATCACCGGCGGGGCGGCGCGCTCGAAGGCGTTACGCGTCATCCTCGGCGCGGCGCTCGGAACCCGCATCCGCTCCTCCCGGCGCGAGGAGGCGGGCGCCGCCGGCGCCGCCATGGTGGCCGCCGTCGCGACCGGCCTCGCCCCCGACATGGAAAGCTGCATCGACCGCTGGGTGACGCCGACCCTCGGCGAAGCGCAGAACCCCGACCCCGCCTTGGCGGAACGCTACGACCGGCTGTTCCCCGCCTACACGGCAGCCCGCCGGGCGTCGGCCCCGGTCTGGCGGGCGATGCGCGCCGCGGCGGACGACGAGAACGACAGAAGGAACGCGCCATGACGGACTACGGGATCGTCGACATCGCGATCATCGGCGGCGGCGTCAACGGCGCCGGCATCGCCAGGGATGCGGCCGGGCGTGGCCTCAAGGTGCTTCTGTGCGAGAAGGGCGACCTCGCCGAGGGCACGTCGTCGCGTTCCGGCAAGCTCGTCCACGGCGGCCTGCGCTACCTCGAATATTACGAGTTCCGCCTCGTGCGGGAAGCGCTGATCGAGCGCGAAGTGCTGCTGCGCGCGGCCCCGCACATCATCTGGCCGATGCGCTTCGTGCTCCCCCATTCGCCCGAGCAGCGCCCGGCCTGGATGGTGCGCACCGGCCTGTTCCTCTACGACCACCTCGGCGGCCGCAAGATGCTGCCCGGCTCGCGCAAGCTCGACCTGCGGAAGGCTCCGGAAGGTCGCGCCATCAAAAAGGACTACACGACCGCCTTCGAATATTCCGATTGCTGGGTCGACGACGCGCGCCTCGTCGTGCTGAACGCGCTCGATGCCAAGGAGCGCGGTGCCACCATCCTCACCCGCACGGCCGCCACCTCGGCCCGCCGCGGCGAGGACGGGCTGTGGCTCGTGTCGATGAAGGGCGCCGACGGCACGAGCGGCAGCGTCAAGGCGCGGGCGCTGGTCAACTCGGCCGGTCCCTGGGTCGAGGACGTGGTCGGCCGTGTCGCGGGCCGCAACACCTCCTACAGGGTGCGGCTGGTGAAGGGCTCGCACATCGTGGTGCCGAAGTTCTGGGACGGGCCGCAGGCCTACCTGTTCCAGAACGACGACAAGCGGGTGATCTTCGTCAATCCCTACGAGGGCAACCTGTGCCTCATCGGTACGACCGACATCCCCTACGAGGGCAATCCCGCCGACGTGTCGATCGAGCAAGCCGAGATCGACTACCTGCTTAGGGTCGTCAACCGCTACGCCGCCAAGCCGCTGAAGCAGGAGGACATCGTATCCTCCTTCTCGGGCGTCCGGCCCCTCTACGACAACAATGCGGAGGCCAACGCCTCCGCGGTGACGCGCGACTACGTCTTCGAGGTCGACGACCCCGAAGGTTTGCCGCCGCTGCTCAGCGTCTTCGGCGGCAAGATCACCACCTTCCGCAAGCTCGCCGAGCACGCGCTCGACAGGCTGACGAAGACCTTCCCGCAGATGGGCAAGGCGTGGACCGCCGACGCCACTCTGCCGGGCGGCGACCTGCCCGACGCTGACTTCCCGGCCTTCCTGTCGGCCCTCCGGGCCGAGTTCCCCTGGCTGCCGCCCAACCTCGCCGAGCACTACGCCCACCTTTACGGCACGCGGGCGCGGGCACTTCTGAGCGGTGCCAAGGGCATGGACGCCCTCGGCCGTCACCACGGCGCGCTGCTCTACGGCCGCGAGGTGGACTTCCTGCGCGACACCGAATGGGCGCTGACCCCCGCCGACGTGCTGACCCGCCGCACCAAGCACGGGCTGCACATGAGCGTCGACGAGCGGCTCGCCTTCGAGCGCACCATGGAGGCGGCGTGAAGCCGCGAAACAGGAGGTCCTCCCGATGAGCACCGTCGCCTCCGCCGCGCCGCGGCGCAACAAGGCCCGGATTCGCGCGGCCGTGGCCGCCACGATCGGTGCCGCTCTCTGTGCCGCCATGGCGCTCGACACCACCTGGGTGAGGAGCGGCGGGGCCGCAGACGTGCCGCCCGGCACCTTCTCGCCGCTGGCCTATGGCCAGAAGACGTTTCCCGCCGTGCAGAAGGCGATCCAGGGCCGCGCCGTGCCGGCGCCCGCGCTGGCCGCCGCGATCGCCAAGGATCCGGCCGCCGCCGCCAAGCAGTATGGCGTGGAGTCGGGCGTCGGCGTCGAATACCCGGTTTCCTTCACCGGCACGCTCGGGGACGGCGACTTCGGCAATTACGAGGTCAGGGTCGACGGCATGCCCGACACCCCGAAGGTGGCGTTGCAGACCGGCCCCGCCGTCATGGGCACCGACCTGCGCGACGCGACCGGCACGATCCAGTTCGGCCAGTTCACCAACCAGATCGACTACCAGAACGCCGGCTCAGCGCTGAACAAGGAGATGAAGAAGCAGGTCCTGTCGAAGCTCGACACCACAGACCTGAAGGGCAAGACCGTATCGGTGGTCGGCGTCTTCCAGCTCACCGACCCGGCGAAGTGGCTCGTCACCCCCGTGTCGCTGGAGGTGAAGTGATGGGGCCCCAAACCGCCGACCGGGACGGCGATGTCGTGCTGACGGCCCGCAACGTCGCCAAGTCCTACGGCAACATCCACGCGCTGAAGGGCGTCAACTTCGACATCCGCGCCGGCCGGGTGACGACGCTGTTCGGCGAGAACGGTGCCGGCAAGTCGACGCTGATGAAGGTGCTGTCGGGCGTCGTCGGGCCGACCTCCGGCACGATCGAGCTCCGCGGCGAGCCCGTCGTCTTCGCGTCCTCGTCGGAGGCGCGGGACCGGGGGATCTCGATCATCCACCAGGAGCTCAGCCTCGCGCCGAACCTGTCCGTGCGCGACAACATCTTCATGGGCCGCGAGATCACGGGTCCTGCCGGCATCGACTATGCCGAGGAAACGCGCCAGGCCGCCGCGCTGATGGCCGAACTCGAGGAGGAGATCGATCCCGCGACGCCGGTCGAGGACCTGCGCCTCGGCCAGCGGCAGATCATCGAGATCGCCCGCGCGCTGTCGGTCGATTCGCGCATCCTGATCATGGACGAGCCCACCTCGGCGCTGAGCGCGTCCGAGGTCGAGGTGCTGTTCAAGGTCATCCGCGACCTCACGGCCCGCGGCGTCGCCATCGTCTACATCTCCCACCACCTCGAGGAAGCGCTGGAGATCACCGACTTTGCGGTGGTGCTCAGGGACGGCGCCATGACGGCCAAGGCCGACCGGGCCGACATCGACCTCGAATGGATCGTCCGCAACATGGTGGGCGAGGGCTACGACCTCGGCTCGCCGCCGGCCGGCTACCCTTTCGGCGGGGTCGCGCTGTCGGTGCGGGACGTCAGCGTCGCCGATAAATCCGGCCACGGCGCCATGGTGGTCGACGGCCTGTCGCTCGACGTGCGGGCTGGCGAGATCGTCTGCATCTACGGGCTGATGGGGGCCGGGCGCACCGAATTGCTCGAATGCGTCTTCGGCAAGGTGGCGAAGGTTGCGGGCGAGGTGTGGCTCGAGGGACGCGAAATTTCGCGGCTGTCGATCGCGGAGCGCATCGCGAACGGCCTCGCCCTGGTGCCGGAGGACCGGCAGCGCGACGGTCTGGTCCAGACGATGTCGGTGGGCGAGAACCTGTCGCTCGCTTCCATCGGGGCCTTTGTCAGGGGCCTGCTGCTGTCGCGCCCGGCCGAGCGCGCCGTGATCGATTCCTCGATCCGCGCCGTCACGGTGAAGACGTCCGGCCCGTCCGCCGCGATCGGCTCGCTGTCGGGCGGCAATCAGCAGAAGGTGGTCATCGGCAAGATGCTCGGCACCCATCCGCGCGTCATCATGCTCGACGAGCCCTCGCGCGGCATCGACATCGGCGCCAAGGCGGAAGTGTTCCGCATCCTGGCCGAGCGCGCCCGGGCCGGGCTGGCGGTCGTGTTCTCGACCTCGGAAGTGTCCGAGTGCCTGTCGATCGCGCACCGGGTCGTGGTGATGAGCCGCGGCCGCATCTCGGCCGAGTTCGGCCGGGATGCCGACCACACGGTCACCAAGGAACAGATCATGGCCGCCTCGGGCGAAGCCGTGGCGGCCTGACAACGACGAACCGAGGGAGCCCGAGACCGTGACCCAAGCCAGCCCATCCCTGGACCGCGCACGCCCCGAGGCCAAGGGTGCCGGCTTCGACATCGGCCGGGTGCTTCTGGAAGGCCGCGCCTATTTCGCGCTGATCGCCATCGTGGTCGTCTTCTCTGCGTTGTCGCCCTACTACCTGTCGGTGTCGAACTTCCTGACCATGTCGTCGCACGTGGCGTTGTTCGGCATCCTGGCGATCGGCATGCTGCTCGTCATCCTCAACGGCGGCATCGACCTGTCGGTCGGCTCCACGCTGGGCCTGTCGGGCGTGGTGGCGGGAGCCCTGATGCAGGGCGTTTCCATCGGGGCACTCGGGGTCGTCGCCTATCCGCCGGTCTGGGTCGTGGCGGTGCTGTGCTGCCTGCTCGGCGCCGCCATCGGCCTCGTCAACGGCGTGCTGGTCGCGCGCTTCAAGGTCCCGGCCTTCGTGGCCACCCTCGGCGTCATGTACATGGTCCGCGGCGTGGCGCTGCTGATGACCAACGGCCTGACCTACAACAACCTCGGCGGCCAGCCTGCGCTCGGCAACACCGGCTTCGACTGGCTCGGCTTCAACCGCATCGCGGGGGTTCCGATCGGCATCCTCGTGCTGGTGGTGATCGCGGTCGTCGGCAGCCTGCTGCTCACCCGCACGCCCTTCGGCCGTTGGCTCTACGCGTCGGGCGGCAACGAACGGGCCGCGGAGCTGTCGGGCGTGCCCGTCAAGCCCGTGCAGGTCGCCGTCTACATGATGTCGGGCGTCTGTGCCGCGGTGGCGGGGCTGATCCTGTCCTCGCAGCTCACCTCGGCTGGGCCCACGGCCGGCACCACCTACGAGCTGACCGCCATCGCGGCCGTGGTGATCGGCGGCGCGGCGTTGACGGGCGGCCGGGGCAACGTCCGCGGCACCCTGCTCGGCGCTTTCGTGATCGGCTTCCTGTCCGACGGCCTCGTGATCATCGGCATCTCGTCCTACTGGCAGACGGTGTTCACCGGCGCCGTGATCGTGCTCGCCGTGCTGCTCAACGCCGTCCAGTACCGCGGCCGCGCCAAGCGCCCCGCCGCGGCCGGCGGCCGAACCCCTTCCCCGCGACCCGCGGCGTGAGCTGCCGCCGGCCGGCGAACGGCCGGCGGCCGACAATCCAAGAAAACCAGGGAGACAACCATGTCCATCAAGGCAAGACTTCTGGCCGTCACGGCCCTCGCGCTGGCCCTCGGCGCGACCTCGGCCCAGGCGGCCGGCGGCCTGATGACGATCATCGTCAACGACCCCTCGAACCCGTATTGGCTGACGGAAGGCAACGTCGCCGCCGCTGAGGCCAAGAAGCTCGGCTACGAGGCCAACGTCGGTGCGTCGAAGGGCGACACCAACACCGAAAGCAACCTGATCGACACGGCCATCACCAACAAGTCGGTCGCCATCATCCTCGACCCCGCCAACGCGTCCGGTTCGGTCGGTGCCGTGAAGAAGGCGATCGCGGCCGGGATCCCGGTGATCCTCGTCAACGCCGAGATCAACCAGGAGGGCCTCGCCAAGGCGCAGCTCGTGTCCAACAACGCGCAGGGCGCGGCGCTCGGGGCGCAGCAGTGGGTCAAGGACGTCGGCCAGAAGGGAGACTACGTCGAGCTGCTGGGCTCCCCGTCGGACAACAACGCCGCGACCCGCTCCAACGGCTACGACACCGTGCTCAGCCAGTACGACAACCTGAAGAAGGTCGGCTCCCAGGTCGGCAACTGGGACCGCACCCAGGGCCACGACAAGATGCAGAACCTTCTCCAGGCCCATCCCGGCATCATCGGCGTGATCTCGGGCAACGACGAGATGGCGCTCGGCGCCATCGCGGCCCTGAAGGAAGCGGGCAAGCTGGCCTCGGTCAAGGTCGGCGGCTTCGACGGCTCGCCGGACGCGGTGTCGGCCATCAAGGCCGGCGAGCTGCAGTATACGGTTCTGCAGCCCGTCGCGACCTTCGCCGCCAAGGCGGTGGACGAGGCCGACAGCTTCATCAAGACCGGCAAGACGGGCGCCCCGCAGGAGAAGCAGCTCTTCGACTGCGTGCTCATCACCAAGGCCAACGCCGGCAACATGACGGCGCCCTTCACGCTGACGAAGTGAGGTCGGGGCTGCATCCGGCCGCTCCGGTGGCCGGATGCGGCTGCTGGTTGGGATGACGCCATGATCCTGGGACTCGACTGCGGTTCCACCGCCATCAAAGCGGTGTTGTTCGACGCCGACGGCCATACATTGGCGACCGGCACCCGCCGCACCGAGCCCCGCCAGCCGGCGCCACGCCGCGTGGAGCACGACATGGACCGCCTGTGGCAGCTCGCCTGCGCGGCGATCCGCGACGCGCTCGACGCCGCCCCGCGGGGCCGGGTCGATGCCGTGGGGGTCACGGGCCACGGCGACGGCCTCTACCTCCTCGATCGCGCTGGAGACCCGCTCGGCCCCGGCATCCAGTCGGTCGACAGCCGCGCCCATGCCGTGACGGCCGGCTGGACGGCGTCCGGCCTCGTCGACCGCATCGCCGCCGTCACGGCGCAGCGCCCCTATCCCTTCGCGGCCTCGTCGCTGCTCGCCTGGGTGGCCCTCCATGAGCCCGAGCGCTTCGCCGCCATCCGCCATGTGCTCTTCTGCAAGGACTGGCTGCGCTTCCGGCTCACCGGTGTCCTCGCCGCGGATCCGACAGATGCCAGCACGGCCTTCACCGATGCCCGGAGCCAGGCCTACTCCGACGACCTCCTGGCGCTGACGGGGCTCGCGGCGCTGCGCCCGGCGCTGCCCCCCATCCGGCCGAGCAGCGGCACCATCGGCACCGTGTCGGCCGCCGCCGCGATCGACACGGGCCTGCCCGAAGGCACGCCGGTGTCGGGCGGCCTGCACGACGTGACGGCGAGCGCGGTCGGGCTCGGCATCCTCGACGCCGGCGCCCTGGCGATCACGGCCGGCACATTCAGCATCAACGAGACCCTGTCGGACCACCTCGCTCCGGATCCGCGCTGGACCGCGCGGGCCGGGCTGCGGCCGGGGCAATGGATGAACATGTCGATCTCGCCCGCGTCGTCCAACACGGTCGACTGGTTCCTGCGCCAAAGCTACGGCGCCGAGGCGGAGGCCGCCGCGCGAGGCGGGCCGTCGCTGTGGGACATCGTCGAGGCCGACCTCGCCGCACCCGCCGCCATCGATGCGCCGCTGTTCCACCCCTTCCTTTACGGCTCGCCCTACGACGTCCCGGCCAGCGCGGCCTTCCTCGGCCTGCGCTCCTGGCACGGCCGCGCCGACATGCTGCGGGCGGTCGTGGAAGGCGCGGTCTTCAATCACCGCCACCATTGCGACGCCCTGCGCTCGGCCTTTCCCGTGGACCGGGCCCGCATCACCGGCGGCGGCACGTCGCGCGAGCGGCCGGCGCGGCTCTTCGCCGATGCCCTCGGCCTGCCGGTCGAAGTCCCCGAAGCCACCGAAGTGGGGGCGCTCGGCGCCGCCCTGGTGGCGGGGGTCGGTGTCGGGCTCTACGGCTCGCTCGACGGCGCCGTGCGCCGCGCCTGCCGGGTGAGGGCCCGATACGAGCCCGATGCCGGGCGACACGAGGCGCTGACGCAGCGCTTCAAGCGTTACCTGGCGCTGGCGGACGCCTTGCGGCCGCATTGGTCGGGTGGCTGAAGCGGCTCGGGCGCCCCGACCTCTTCATCGTTCACACCGTTTCCCTGTCGAGCCCGAAGCCATGACGACCCAAACCTCGCAGGAGCGCCGCGCCTGCGCGCTGCAGCGTTTCGAGGCCGACCCGAACGTCCCGGTCCTGATCATCGGGGGCGGCATCAACGGCGCCGGCACGTTCCGCGATCTGGCGCTGCAGGGCGTGGATTGCCTCATCGTCGACAAAGGCGACTGGTGCTCGGGCACCAGTGCGGCGCCTTCGCGCCTGATCCACGGCGGCCTGAAATATCTTGAGACCGGCGAGTTCCGCCTCGTCGCGGAATCGGCGCGCGAGCGCAACCTCCTGCTCCGCAATGCCCCGCATCTGGTGAAGCCCCTGCCGACCGTGGTGCCGATCCATTCGGTCTTTGGCGGTATCGGCCCCTCGGTGGCGCGCTTCTTCGGCCGAAAGGCCAAGCTCGCCGACCGCGGGCTGCTGATCGTGGAACTCGGGATGGCGCTCTACGACTGGCTGGGCCGCCGCCGCCGCAGCATGCCCCGCCATCGGGTCTCGCTCCGCGACGCGACGCGACGGCGCTTCCCCGCCATGGCGCCGACCCTCGCGACCGCGACCTACTACGATGCCCGCGTCACCCAGGCCGAGCGTCTCTGCTACGAACTCGTCGCCGATGGCGAAGCGGCTCATCCCCGCGCGCAGGCCTTGAACCACATGGCCGTGACGGGGGCGGCCGACGGTCGCGTGACCCTGACCGACCGGCTCACCGGCCGGTCGGTCACGGTCGTCCCCAAGGTCGTGGTCAATGCCGCCGGCCCCTGGATCGACCGGGTCAACGGTTCGGTCGGGCTCAACAAGCGCTATATCGGCGGCACCAAAGGCTCCCACCTCGTCGTCGACGACCCCGACCTCGTGCGGGCCCTCGACGGCCACATGATCTACTTCGGCTCGGCGGATGGCCGGATCTGCCTGGTGTATCCGTTTTTCGGCCGGGCCCTGATCGGCTCGACCGACATCAAGGCGGACGAGCCCGACACGGTGACCTGCACGGGCGCCGAGACCGACTACATGCTGGCGATGGTCGGCGAGGTGTTCCCCGGCCTCGCCCTGTCGCGCGACAAGATCGTGTATCGCTATGCCGGCATCCGGCCGCTCCCCGCCGCCGACGTCGACGACCCCGGCGAGATCAGCCGGGATCATTCCGTCGGCCGCGACCGATTGCCCGGAAGCGCCGTACCCGTGCTGTCGCTCGTCGGCGGCAAATGGACCACCTTCCGCGCCTTCGCGGCACAGGTGACCGACGAGGTCCTGGCGGAGCTCGGCCTGGCGCGGCGCATCTCGACGGAAGCGGAGCCGATCGGCGGCGGGCGCGACTTTCCCCTGGCCCCGGCCGACCGTATCGCCTGGATTGAGCGCGTCGCCCGGCAGCAGGCGATCGATCCGGTGCGGGCGGACGTGCTGCTCGATCGCTATGGCAGCACGGCAGAAGACATGCTGGCGTCGCGCACCTCGCGATCGGACGCGCCGCTCGCCAGCCTTCCGGATTACAGCCTGGCAGAGGTGCGTGCCGTCATCCGGCATGAGCAGGTCGTCGATCTCGAAGACCTGCTGTTCCGGCGCCTGCCGATCGCAGTTTCGGGGTGTCTGACGGAGGCGGTCGTATCGGAGGTCGCCGAGATCGCCGCCGAAGCGTTGGCGTGGAGCGAAGCGGAACGCGACCGTCAGATCGGGCGGTGCACCGGCCGGCTCGTGCCCGGGTAGCCGCGCTCTCGGAGTTAGCGCCAGGGCGTTCTCGCAGCCCTCGCCGATCCGGCCCACAGGATAATGCTATCGGTTTTGATCTTGACGAGATCTCAACCCAGCAGCTTGCCGCCGATCGCGAGATCAAACATGGTGCGGTCGCGCATGCGCTTCTTGCTGTCGAACAAGAACCGGATGGCCCAGACCTGCTGCAGCTTGGGAACTCGCTTGGCCCCGAGCTTTCGTCCAGCGTTCCGCGCAGGTTTCCCCTTCGCGCCCGGATCGTGTTCCGATTGTCCCTTGGTCTCATCCTCCATTGTCGCTTGGTCTCATCCTTCTATGGCCATGTCGGCCAGGGGGAGAACAGGACGAACCTACAACGGAAGAGTGCGAATCATGTCTTTCTGCCAAGCCTGACGCGCGCCGCTGCCAGCCCATCCCGGGCGCCGAACCGTCAGTCGAGTTTCGCCCAAAGCGGACGGGACATCCGACACCGGAGAGATCCTCTCACGGAAGTCAAGGACTCGGGCCGCCCCGAGGGGACGAGCTTCAGATGTTGAAGATGTCCGGATCGCCGAGGATGACGTCCGCCGTGCGCTGGTAGTGGGCCGTGAGCAGCGACGACGTCAGATCCGCGTCGCCGAGAAGCATCGCATCCAATATCGACCGATGCTCGTCACCGACGTGTCGAGAAGAGAACGCCTTGCGGATCGACAGCATTCGATAGCGATAGAGCTGGTCGGCAAGGTCTTCGCAGAAGCGGATCAGGGGGCGGGAGCCGCATTGCGACAGCATGACCCGATGGAAGGCCCGATGCAGCCTTTCCCACTCCGGGTTGTCCTCGAACTGGTGGGAGCTGAGAGAGCGAGACGTGCGGGAGAGGCGGTGATGCGCGAGCACGAGATGCTCCTCCCACTCCGGTGTCGCGGCAGCGATGGCTTGGCGGATCGCGAGCTCTTCCACCCAGCACCGCGTTCGGGTCAGCTCGATGAGCTCGATCTGGCCGATGCTCGCCACGGCGAAACCGCGCTGCTCGCGGCACTCCACGAGGCCGTCCGCCGTGAGCCTGTTCAAGGCTTCGCGGATCGGCGTCTGGCCGGTCGCGTAAGTCTCGGTCAGGAAACGCATCGGCAATTTGCGGCCGGGCAGGAGGCGGCCGGCGAGCAAGTCTTGGCGCAGGCGGTCGTAGACGTTGCTGGCCTGCGTGACAGGCACCGTCGAGGGACGTTCAGCGATCGGCGTTTCGGCGTTCATACCCCTGATCCTTTCTCGCCTCATCCTACGCGCGATCCGGTCTCGCAACAGAATTTATAAATTGTTGCCAAAAACCGGTGATCGTGCAATTTCGATCAGCGGTGCGACGACGCCGCGGGGAAGGGGAGGGCGAGGCCATGATGCGGCCGAGCACGCAAGGCGGGCGGGGTGATCTCGAGCCTCGGCGACGGGACGGAACGCGATGATGTCCCGGCCGTCCTGCATCTGCGACGTGCATGCCCACGTGGTCCCGGCCGAGCTGCCATCCTACCTCGGGGGCCTCGCACCGGCCGACTGGCCCTCGATGGCGCCGGCGCAGGCCTGCCACCGCAGCGTCGTCGTCTCCGGACGGATTTACAGGACGGTCTCGGACCGCTGCTGGGACGGTCCGAAGCGGATCGCCGACATGGACACCATGGGGGTCGGCCTACAGGTCCTCTCGCCCATGCCCGAACTGCTCTCGACCTGGATGGAGCCGGGGCCTGCCACGCAGCTGCTCCGCTACATCAACGACCAGATCGCCGAGATGGTGGTGCAGGGCGGCGGCCGTTTCGCCGGCCTCGGCGCGGTGCCGATGCAGGACCTCGAGGCCGCGATCCGTGAACTCCACCGCTGCGTCGGGGAACTCGGCTTCGCCGGCGTCGAGATCGGCAGCAACATCGAGGGGCGGCCGATCGGAGCTCCCGAGTTCGAGCCGTTCTTCGAAGCCGCCGAAGCGCTCGGCGCCGCGGTCTTCGTCCACGCGCTGCGCCCGACCGGCATGGATCGCCTCGTCGGGCCGAAGCAGCTTCAGCAGGTCCTGGCCTACCCGACGGATGTGGGGCTCGCCGCCGCCTCGGCGATCACGTCGAACCTTCTTTTGCGGCATCCACGCCTGCGCATCGCCTTCAGCCACGGCGGCGGCACGCTCGGCCTGCTGCTGCCCCGGCTGGAAGAGGGGTGGCGGACCTTTCCGGACATCGCGGACACCCTCCGCGAGTCCCCGACCCGCCAGGCGCGACGCCTATTCTACGACGCGCTCGTCTACGACGCCCCCACGCTGCGCCACCTCGTCGACCTGTTCGGCGACACGCAGCTGATGGTCGGGACCGACTACCCTTTCAACTTTCACGAGCGGAACCCGGTCGGACGGATCGAGGCGGCGGTCGCCGACCCCGAGGCCCGCCGCCGGCTGCTCGTCGACAACGCAGCCCGCTTCCTCGGCCGGAGTCCCGCATGACCCCGAAGCGCTTTCCCGTGGCGGCGCTGCGCAGCGTCGACATCGCGACGCCCGACCTCACCCGTTCCGAAGCCTTCTACCGCGACACCTGGGGCCTGGACATCGTGGAACGCGCGGACGGCGGCCCCGTCCTGCTCGCGGCCAGCGGCGCGGACCACCACGTCCTCGCCCTCCATCCCGGCGAGCGGCCGGCCCTCCTGTCGATGACGTTCCGGGCCGCGGAGGCGGCCGACCTCGCCCCGATCGCCGGGGCCGCCGTCGCGGCAGGCGCGACGGTCCTGCAGGCGCCGGGGCCGAACAGGGGGCCGGACGGCGGCACGGCGCTGGTGCTCCGGGAGCCACAGGGCTCCACGATCCGCGTCGTCCACGGCGACCGCCGCCGGGCGGAGGCGCCCCGGGATCCGGTCGGGCGGCCGGTTCCGAGCCGTCTCGCCCACGTCAACATCAACAGCCGGGACGTCGACGCCCTGGCGCGCTTCTACGAGGCCGCTTTCGGCTTCCGCCTGACCGACCGCTCCAAGATGATGGCCTTCCTGCGCACCAACGCCGACCACCACGCCGTGGTGCTGGCGGAAGCCCCCGTCGATGGGCTGAACCACATCGCCTTCCTGATGCCCGACCTCGAATCGGTGATGAGGGGCGCGGGACGCCTCGTCGACCACGGCATCCCCATCGGGTGGGGCGTCGGGCGGCACGGGCCCGGCGACAACGTTTTCGCTTATTTCGTCGATCCGACCGGGGTCGTCGTCGAATATACGGCCGAGGTCCTGCAAGTCGACGACGGTTACCGCGTCAGGGGGCCGTCCGAATGGATCTGGCCGCCGGGGCGCACCGACCACTGGGGCATCGCACCCCCGAAACCCGACCACGTCAAGGCGGCCCAGCTAGCCATCCCCTTCGGTCGCGGTGTCCCGCCGCCTGGGAGAACGGACGCGTGAGCGAGATGACAGGAACACCCGACAATGTCGCCGTGGCGATCATCGGCTTCGGCCCCTCCGGCGCCGTCGCAGCCTCGCTGCTCGGCGCCCGCGGCATCCGCACGCTCGCGGTGGACCGGCAGACGGAAGTCTACGACCGGCCGCGCGCCATCGCCATCGATCACGAGATTCTGCGCCACCTCGACAACCTCGGGGTCGCCGGCCGCGTCCTGCCCCACGTCGCCCCTTTCCCGGCCTCGCAGCATTTCGGTGCCGAAGGCCAGCTGATCCGGCGCATCGACATGGTGCCCGAGCCATATCCCCAGGGCTACACGCCCACGATGGTGTTCTCGCAGCCGCCCGTCGAGGCGGCGCTCCGCGAGCATGCCGGCTCCTACCCGAGCGTCGAGGTCGCGCTCGGGACGGAGCTCGTCTCTCTCGCGCAGAACGACGAGCGGGTCACGCTGCACCTCGCCGGGCCGGGCGGGGTCGCCCGCACCGTCGCGGCCGACTACGTCATCGCCTGCGACGGCGCGTCCAGCGGCGTGCGCCAAGCGCTTGGCCTCGCGCTCGACGACCTCGTCTTCGACGAACCCTGGCTGGTGATCGACGTCCTGGTCGACGATGCGGCGCTCGGCAAGCTGCCCGAGACGGCCGCGCAGTTCTGCGACCCGGCCCGGCCAACGACCTTCATCGTCGGGCCGAAAAATCATCGCCGCTGGGAGATCATGCTGCTGCCCGGCGAGGACCCGCGCGAGATGGAGCGGCCCGAGCAGGTGTGGCGCCTGCTCGGGCGCTGGCTGACGCCGGAGGACGGAACGCTATGGCGCTCGGCAAGCTACCGGTTCCACGCCCTCGTGGCGCGGGACTGGCGCCGCGGCCGAGTCTTCCTGGCCGGCGACGCCGCCCATCAGCAGCCGCCCTTCATCGGCCAGGGCATGTGCCAGGGCCTGCGCGACGTGACGAACCTCATTTGGAAGCTCGAGCGGGTGCTGGACGGACGCTCCGCCCCAGCGCTGCTCGACACCTACGGCGAGGAGCGGGCCGCGCACGTCCGCGAGTTGACGGGCCGCATCAAGGCGATCGGACACGTCATCTGCGAGCGGGACCCCGAGGCGGCGCGCCTGCGCGACGCGCGCATCCTGGCGGAGGGTGGGGGAACGCCGCGCACCATCACCCGGCAGGAGATCGTGCCGCCGCTGACGACGGGCCTTCTGACACGAAGCGGAAGTCCCGCCTGTGGCACGCTGTTTCCCCAACCTTGGGTCGCGGGGGCCGAGGAGCCGCGTCTGCTCGACGCGGCGGCGGGCGCAGGCTGGCGGTTGGTGGTCGACGCGCGCGATCCGCCGGCCTCCCCGCACGGGCTCCCCACCGATGTCACGCGGATCGCGGTCGGCCCGGCGGTCGACGATGCCGACGCCTTCGTCGAGCGTGACGGCATCGTGGCCGGTTGGTTCGACCGCCATGGGTGCCGCGCCGCCCTGGTGCGGCCGGACCACTACGTCTTCGGCACTGCCCGCACGGATGCCGACCTCGCCGCCCTCGCACGGGAGCTCGACGACCGGCTCCGCTGAACCTTGCCAGCGAACGAGAGCGGCCCAAGCCGCCGGATCGCGATCCGCCCTGAGGAGAAACGCCCACATGTCCACCGATCGATCCCGAAACGCCGAAGCCGGCCCGGGCCGGACCTACGCGGTCCTGGCCATGCTCTTCCTGTTCCAAACCCTGAACTTCTTCGACAAACTGGTGTTCGGCCTGTCCGCCGTCCCCATGATGCGGGACCTGTCGCTCACGCCGGGGCAGTTCGGCCTGATCGGCAGCAGCTTCTTCCTCCTGTTCTCGTTGTCCGGCGTCCTTGTCGGCCTTTTCGTGATCGGCCGTGTCCCGGTGAAGTGGCTCATCATCGTACTGGCGCTGATCTGGTCCGCCACCCAGATCCCCATCTACTTCACAGAATCGGTGACCGTGCTCGTCGTCTGCCGGATCCTGCTCGGGCTCGGCGAGGGGCCGGGCCTGCCGACCGCCCTCCACGCCTGCTACGACTGGTTCCCGACCGAAAAGCGGAGCGTTCCGAGCGCCGTCATCCTGCAAGGGATCAGTGTCGGGTTGCTGGCCGGCGGCCCCCTGCTGACGGTCGTGATCCTTCGCTACGGATGGCGCGCCGGCTTTCTGGCTTGTGGGCTGCTCGGCTGCGCCTGGATCGCAGCCTGGCTCCTGGTCGGCGGCGACGGCCCCTACGCGATCGGCAACGCGGCCTCGCACGAGGCGCCGCCCGCCGCACCCATCCCGGTCCGGCGGCTGTGGCTCGACCCGACCGTGGTGGGGGTCATCCTCATGTCGACCATGTCCTATTGGATCGTCGGCATGTCGGCGACGTGGCTGCCGCCATTCCTCCAGCAGGGGCTCGGCTACCGTCAGGCCGACGTCGGCTGGATCATCTCCTCCATCTACGTGTTCCAGTCCCCGCTGCTCCTCCTGGGTTCCTGGGTGGCGCAGCGCATGCTGCGGACGGGCTGGAGCCGCCGCGCATCGCTCGGGGTCTCATCGGGGCTCGCGCTCCTGGTCGCCGGCCTGTCGCTCGCGGGATCTGTCGCGCTCTCGGGCCCGTTGCAGATCGCCCTCGTCGCTGTCGCCTTCGCGGCACCGAGCCTCACCACCATCTACGGGCCGGTCACCCTCGGCACCGTCGCGCCCACCCAGCGGGGTCGCCTCATCGTCGTGATCTATTCGGCCAATGCGGTCTCGGCCCTGGCGTCGAACGCCGTCACGGGGTGGATCGTGGGCGGCGCGGGAGCGGATGCGCCGCTCGGCTACGCCCACGCCATGCTGTTCACCGCCGGCATCCTGATCGTGGGGGCGATCGCGGCCTTCGCGCTGATGCATCCCGACCGGACCATCGCTCGCTTCGCCCGGGAGCGCGGGACGGAACCGGCCCTGGTGCCGGCTGCCTGAACTCGGAGTCCGCGGGGCGGCTCCGCGGATGAAACATCGACGGGTGGAAGCCCGTCATCTGGAGAGAAGATCATGAAATTCGCGACGTTCCGGACCGCCGACGGTCAGAGCTGGGGTTTGGTCAAGGGCGATGAGGTCGTCGACGTCGGGTGCGTGGTGGCCGACCGTTATCCCGATCTCAAATCGGCGATCGCAGCGGATGCCCTTTCGGTCGTCCACGACGCACGGGGGCAGGCGCGCCGCATCCCCATTTCCGCGGTCGAATGGCTGCCGGTGATCCCCAACCCCGACAAGATCCTGTGCATCGGCCTGAACTACGAGATGCACCGCCAGGAAACCGGCCGCACCGAGGTCGAGAACCCGACCGTTTTCACCCGCTTCGCCAACTCGCAGATCGGCCACGGCGCCGGCCTCGTGAGGCCGAAGGTGTCGACCGACCTCGACTTCGAGGGCGAACTCGCCATCGTGATCGGCAAGGCCGGGCGCTACATTTCCAAAGCGGACGCCTGGGGCCACATCGCGGGCTACAGCTGCTACAACGACGGGAGCGTGCGCGACTTCCAGCGGCACACGCATCAGTTCACGCCGGGCAAGAACTTCCCCGGCACGGGCGGCTTCGGCCCCTGGATGGTGACGCCCGACGAGATGGGCGAGATCGGCCCCCAGCGCCTGCAGACGCGGGTCAACGGCGAGGTGGTGCAGGACGCCCTGCTGTCCCAGATGATCTTCGATATCCCGACCCAGATCGAGTACCTGTCCAAGTTCACACGTCTGGAGCCGGGCGATGTCATCGCCAGCGGCACGCCCGGTGGCGTCGGCGCCAAGCGCAAGCCGCCGCTTTGGCTCAAGCCCGGCGATGCGGTCGAGGTCGAGATCGGCGGCGTCGGCCTCCTGCGCAACCCCGTGACGCAGGAAGCGTGACGTGTCGCCCCGGTCGATCATCAGCGAGCACGCAATCCCGACGGCCGGCAGCCGGCCCTGCATCGTCGCCAACGGGCCGGACGGTGCCGTTCAGTTCTGCCAGTCGGGGCCGGGCCGGATCGGGCGGCTCGATCCGCGTGATGGGACGTTCCGGGAATTTCGGCTCCCCGATCCCGCCTGCGCGCCCAGATCCCGAAGGCGCTGACGCAGATCAGGGCGAGGGCAAGCGGAAGCGACGCGGTGAAGCCGCTCGCCGCGAGCGCGGTCCCGCCAGTCAGCGACAGCCCGACGAGGTAGGACTGCTGGCGGCCGGACCGGTCCGACAGGGGGTTGGCCAGGAGCAGGCCCCCGAAGCCGACGTTCACCCGGTCGATCCACGCCACGAAGAACAGCAGTCCGCCCGAGATCGGGACAGACGCCGTCGAAAGGCGGCTCCTGTCGGTGGCCGACGCCAAGCGGCGGATCGGCGTCGGCGAGGACGTCATCAACGCCTTGGTCGACGGGGGCGCAGTCGCGGCGGTCAGGACGCATGTCCCACTCGACGGCAGGCAGGTGCGGGCCGTATCCGCGGCTGACGTCGACCGGCTGGCGTCGCTCGATCATCTGGCCCGCGAGACGACGAGGCCGACCGCGCTGCTGCGTTCGCTCCTCGAGGCCATGGGCGTCGAGCCTGTCTTCCGCGGAGAAGCGCGGGGAGAGGTGGCGAGGACAAGGCGATGCCCGCCATCGACCGCCCGCAAGCGCCTTGCCGAAGCTGGGGTGAGGCCGGTGCGCGACACGCGTCGCAATCCCTTCACGCTGTATCGACGATCGGAGGTCGTCGGTTGCGTGGCGACGCACATTGAACGGGCCTCGGATCCGACCGCGTCGACCCGAGGACGACGGCCGAGGTCAAGCGATGGTCGCGGCAGGCCTTGACGTCGACGGTCTGACGGATCGTCGGCTGACCGAACGGAATAGATCGACGCCAACCTTCCCACAGTGCTTGACCAAGCTCCCGTGAAGGAGCTTTTTTGTTGTCCGGGGCACAATCGCCAGTGCCAAGGCGGGGGTGAACGACGGCCGGGCCAGAGGGAGAGCCTATCCGATCTGTCCAAATGCCCCTGCTGGATTCGCGAAGGAATCTCCCCCGCCTGCGGGCTCGACAAATCGTTCTTTTCAGCGGAACAGCCTTGCAGATCCGGCGGTTGAGGCTCGGTTCGTTTGGAGGTTGCAGTGCCGAAACGTTGTGTCGTGGTGGTCGAGGACGACCCGCTCCTGCGGAGCCATGCCGTCGCCGTCCTCGACGCCGCGGGGCTCGACGTCGCGGATTTCGAGACGGCCGACGAGGCGCTGGCCTTCATCGAGCGGCGCGCGGGCGCGGTGTCGGCCGTGCTGACCGACGTGCAGGTGCCCGGGCGGCTCGACGGCTTCGACCTCGCGGTGCGCCTGTCGATCTCCTGGCCCGAGATGCTGGTGCTGGTGACCTCGGGCCTCGACCGGCCCGACAGCCTGCTGATCCCGTCCGTCGCCTTCCTGCCCAAGCCCTGGCGGGCGCTCGACGTCCTCACCGCGCTGCAGGGCGGGGCGGGAGCCGGCTGAGCGGCGCGGGGCCCCGTCCCAGCAGGGCAGGGAGGCCGCCGCCGAGGTGTCCCAGGGCGGCCTGTACGAGGTCGAACTCGGCCAGCTCGCCGAGCAGCAGGGCGCCGCCCAGGACATCCGCGATCACGACATCCGCGACCAGGACATCCTCGACCAGGGCAACACGGAGGCGCACGACCACATGCCGGTCGCGCAGGCGCTCGAGGCCGCGGCCGACAGCGCCGGCGTCCCGCTCCCGAGCGAGCTGAACGCCGAGGTCAAGGCCCGCCTGGCCGAGATCAGCGCGTTCAAGGGCGAGCGGTTCGACAGGGCCTATGTCGCCGACATGAAGGAGATCCACGCCGGCGACGGCGCCGCCTTCCTGAAGGAGGCGAAGCAGGGCGGCGACCCCGCGCTGAAGAGCTTCGCGGCCGCGACCCACGACGTCGTGCGACGCCACAGCGGCGAGCCCGACGCCAGGACGCTTGAACTGGAGTAGGGCGCTCCCGGCCCTCAGAACACGATGGCCCGCCGGATCGGGTGGTCGTGGTCGAAGGTGGTTTCGAACAGCGCCGCGAGTTCGCGGGTGAAGCCGTAGCCGGCGTCCTTGAGGTCGCGGAACACGGGGTCGTCGCGCTCGCGCCGCGTCAGGCGCTCGAGCCTCCGCCGCACGCCGGGCCTGGCGAGGCGGTCGAGGAAATGGTCGTAGCTGTCGAGGATCGGGCCGACCGCGGCCGCGCCGCAGATTTCCGCCATGCGGTCGAGCGGCGTCAGCCCCAGCAGCGCTTCGAGCCGCTCCACCTTGGCGGCGGCGTCCCCGTCCCGCGCGGCGCCGAGCGCGAAGAGCCCGCTCGCGTACAGGAGCTTGCGCGAGAACACGAGCTTCAGGTTGCGCAGGCCCCAGGGCTTGTCGGCCTCGCCGGTCTTGTACTCGTAGTCGACCGCGATGGTGCGGTAATAGCGGATGAGGTCGTTCAACAGGAACAGCGGCAGCATGCCGTCGCCGACCCGGGGGGCGATGTAGCGGTCGAGCAGGGCGCGGCGGGCGAAGCCGAAGCCCTCGCGCTCGCTCAGCGGCTCGCCTTCCAGCAGGAACAGCATGCGCCGGGTCAGGCGCTGGTTGGTGTCGTCCTGGCCGCCCATATTGCGCACCATGTCGCTCAACCGCTCCACCGCCGTGAAGGGGCCGCCCCGCGCGGGCTCGATGGGGACGACCTCCTTCAGCGCCGCGGCGAGCGGCTCGACCCAGGCGGGCTCGGTGTCGCCCGGGCCTTGGCCGTCCCCGTCGCCCCCGAGGCGGATCACGAAATAATCGAGGTCGGAGGACGCGCAGGCTTCCCGGCGCGCGAAGGAGCCGCAGGCCACCACCACGGCGTCGGCCGGCACGGCGCCGCGCACGAGGTCCTGGAGACCGCGCAGCTTGCGGTCAGAATAGGTCCGGGCCTTCGCGATCGCGGCGTGCGTCATTGAACAGGTCCTGTCGCAGCTCCTCGATCCGCTCGTCCGTCAGCTCGCGCACCTCCAGGATGCGCTCGGAGCGCTTCTGGCGGTAGCGGGCCCTGTCGTCGCGCGCGAAGAAGTCGATGGTCGGGTCGGTGAAGAAGCGCCGCGTGCGGGCGCGCAGCGGCGCCGTGAGGGCCCGGCGCGCTTCCCGCTCGAATTGCGGGGCGGTGAGCAGCGCCCGCAGCTCCGGCAGCTTGGAGAAGAGCCGGCGCTCCGTGGACAGGTAGTCGGCGCGGGTGAAGCGCCCGATCTGCCGCCGCATGGCGTCCTGGCACACGGCGTCGGCCAGCATGCCCTTCTCGCAGTTGATGATGTTGCCGTAGACCATGTCCTTGCAGCGCCAGAACTCGTCCACCGTGTCGCGGTCGGCGGCGTCGCGGCGGCGCGTCGCCGCCACCGTGACGGTTTCGGGGCTCAGGCGCGGCGCCGGCTTCTCGTAGGTGTGCGAGCGCAGGATGCCCTCGATCGTGTCGAAATTGATCGGGCCGCCGAAGAAGCCGTCGTGGCCCTCCTCGCGCCCCTCGATCACGGCGGCGAGGCGCTCCACGTCCACCTCGGCGTCGCGCAGGAGGGCGTGGACTTCCGCCCCGAGCGGCACCCGGCCGAACAGGACGTCCGCCGTCGCGAGGTGGTGGTCGATGCCGAAGGCTTCCTTGAAGACCGGCTCCAGCGAATGCGACAGCGGCGCGTGGCCGATGTCGTGCAGCAGCGCCGCGGCACCGATCAGCCGGCGCTCGTCGGGCGGCAGGTCGCGCAGGTCCGCGTAGAGCAGCGCCAGGCGCGCCACGCCCAGGCTGTGCTGGTAGCGGGTGTAGCGCCGGCTGCCGGGCCGGCCGTTCGGCGCCGGGATGCGGGCATAGTCGATGCCGCCGAGGAAGCGCACGTTGCTCAGCCGCGCGAAGGCGGGCGTGCCGATCAGCCGGGACAGGAGGGGATCGGCCGCCGCTTCGGCGTCGAGCGGCGCCTTGAAATTGAAATGCGGCCGGCCGCTCAACTCTGCTGTCACGCTGCGGAGCCTTCCCCATCGTCCGGTCGACGCGCCGTCCTACCGGAACGCGCGGGTGGCTGCCAGTGGTCCGGCCCGGCGGACGCCTGGGGAAAAGTCCCGGTCGCGCGGATCGTTGCATGGGGGCGGGCGACGCGCTTGCACTCCCGGGACGAAATGGTCAGAACACCTGCGGGAGTCGAAAATGAAACCCGTTGTCACATGCCGCCCCGCTGCGGTGCATGCCGCCGAGAGTCCGATCGGCGCGACCAGGCCGTCCGGTGCCCGGATCCACGGCCAGATCGTGGGCACGCTCGCCCGCGAGGTGCTGGGAGGCCAGCTCGCGCCGGGCGATGCCCTGCCCAACGAGGACCTGCTGGCGGCGCGGTTCGACGTCAGCCGATCGTCCGTGCGCGAAGCCGTGAAGACGCTGGCCGCCAAGGGGCTGATCGAGAGCCGCCAGCGCGTCGGCGCCCGCATCCGCCCCCGTGCCGACTGGCACATGCTCGACCCGGACCTGCTCGCCTGGCACCCGGACGTGTTCCACGACCGGCCGCTGATGGCGGGGCTGCTGGAAACGCGGCGCATCATCGAGCCCGCCGCGGCCGAGCTCGCCGCGGTCCGCGCCACGGACGCCGACCTCGACGCCATCGCGCGCTCGCTCGACGCCATGGCGGAAGCGGCGCCGCACGACCTCGAAGCCTGCTGCGAGGCCGACCTCGCCTTCCACGGCGGCATCATCGCGGCGTCCCGCAACGTGGTCCTGGGGGGGCTCGTCGCCTCGATCGCGGCGGCGCTCCGGGCCTCGCTGCGTGCCACCAACAGCGTCACCGACGACAAGGCCCGATCGGTCGCGACCCACCGCGCCGTGCTCGAAGCCCTGCGCCGGCGCGACGGTGCCGCCGCCCGCGCCGCCATGAACGCCGTGCTCGACAACACCGAGCGCGACCTCGAAGCCGTATGAGCCCGCCGTGAGGGCGCGTTTCCCCGTCCACCGGTCCGCCGTGGCACTGCTGGCGCTCGCCGCCTGCGCGGCCGGTTCCGCCCGGGCCGGGACGCGCGACTGGGCCGACGACCCGGCTTCGGCCCGGGACCCCGCCTATGCGGCGTCGCGCGCGCTGTGCCGCAAGCTGGTCGGCGTGGCGCCGCCCGCCGCCGACGCGCCGACGCCGGCCGAAGCGGCGTCGCTCGCCGACTGCTCCTCCGAAGCGCTGCTCTTCGGCATCGGCGTCCCCGCCGACCCGAGGGCGGCGCGGCTCTGCGCGTGGGTGGAAACCAGGACCGCCGACCCGCAGGTGACGGATTTCGGCTTCACGGGCGACCGCACCCTGATGACCGTCTACGCCGACGGGCTCGGGGTGGCGCGGAACCTCGACGTCGCGACGGCGCTGGCCTGCCGCGCCGGGGGCGCTCCGGCCGAGGTCGACGCCCGCGTGCGCCACCTCGCCCGGCTGCGGGCCGATGGGTGGACCGGCACGGATTTCAGCCTCTGCGACGACGCCGCGACGGGGCCGATGCGCGGCACCTGCGCCGACCACGGCCAGCTCGTCGCCCGGTCCGACCGGGCGCGGGCCTTCGCGGCGCTGTCCGCCCGCTGGAGCGCTGCGGACCGCGCCGCCTTCGCGCCCCTGAAACGGGCGGAAGCCGCGTTCGTCGACGCGCGCGGGCAGGGCGAAGCCGACCCGTCCGGCGCCGACCGGGAAACCGCGGCGGTGCGGGCCGAGGAGGGGCAGGAGCGCGCCTTCGCGGCCCTGCTCGACGACGCCGAAGCCGGCCGGGTCGCGCCGGCCGGTGCCGCGGAGGCCCGCTCCGGCGAAGCTGCGCTGGATGCCGCGTCCCGGGCGCTCGCGGCCCGCACGCCGGAGCCGCCCCGCGTCGCAGCCGGGCGGCCGACGCGGGCTCCGGCCGTCACCCCGGCGGGGCTCGCCGCGGGCGCGCGCGCCTGGGCACGCTACCGCGACGCCTGGCTGGCCTTCGCCCGGGTGCGCTTTCCGGCCCTGCCCGCGGATGCCCTTTCGGCCCGCCTCGCGCGGGAACGCGCCGCGCAGGTCGCCCGCATCGGCACGCCGGGCGAGTGACCGGGATCCGGGCGGGGCGCGCGGGGCAGGGCGGTCAGCCGACGCGCAGGCCGTCGCGCGTCGCCAGGCGCAGGGCCGGGCGGCCGCGAGGCCCGATGCGGAGGTCCTCGCCGATCGCCAGCAGCATGTCGGCGCCGACGGCGAACTCGCGCCAAGCGGTCGGGCCCGCGGGAGGGTCCCGCCGGGCGAGGTCCCGCTCGTTCACCAGGATGCCGCGCACCATGTTGATGGAACGGCCGGCCTCGTCCTCGTTGATCAGCACGTCGATCAGGCGGACCTCGCCGTCGACGAACGGGCGCCGGTCGGCGATGCGCCGCCGCACGAGCGCGTCGCCGACGACCTCGTAGCGGTGCAGCACGGCGCGGGTCCCGTCGACCGGCCCGACCGCGACGCCCGGCGCGCTTCCATGGACATATCTCGCCAAACCGGATCCTCCCTCGACGACGCGATTGAGGGCTATGACGTTCTAAGGTCTCGCGACGATCATCATGCGGATTTGAGATGAATGCCGTGAAAGACGGGCGCCGCGCCCGCGGGCGTCTCATCCGGCTCCCGCGAGATGGCTTCGCAGCGCGGAAGCCGGCTTCGCTCGAGCGCCGCGCGGGCTTGCGATACGGCCCCGGCCCATTCAGCCGGATGCCGCATCGTCCCACGATCGGGGCCCTTCGCCGGAAGGCCGAGCGGCCCTTCTCGTTCGGCGGCGACGGACGACGCGAAGCGGGGTGGGCAGGCCTGGCCGGCGTCCTCGCCTCGCCGTCCGTCGACACGCGGTGTCCGCGATCGCGGCGGAACGTCATGAAACTTTCAGCACGATCCCCCATTGCCGAGCCGTGTCCGTCCCTTCGGAGAGGTGCGCATGACGAGATCCACACGGGCCTTCGTGTTCGCCGGCCTGATGGGCGCATCCTTGCTCGGCGTCGCTTCCGTCGCACGCGCGACTGCCAGTTCCGATCCGGTCGTGCTGGTCCGCCAGGATAGCGACGGGGCCCTCTGGTACGATTGGTACGAGACGCCGGCCAACCGGACCTTCCTGACGACGTCCCGCCCGTGCTGGGTCGACCATGACCATGTCCGCCTCGGGGCGCAGAACCGCCGGGGATGTTCGACGACGCGGCCCTGAAGGGCTTTGCGGCGGAGGGTGTGCGATCGGGCCGTCCGGCTTCGACGTTCGGCCGGCCCGTGCCGTGCCGCCGTCTTCACCCCGCCTCGAAGGCGTCCGGGGGCGGGTCAGGGCCGCGCTCGCGGGCGGCGCGATCACACCGGGTCGAGCCGGATGCAGCGGTACGTCCAGCCTGTGAAGCGGCCGTCGTCGCCCTTCTCCCGCGTCGTCATCAGTTCGCCGAGGCGAACCGGGCGGTCGCGGATGTCGGTGGAGATGAAGCGGACCTCCTCGTCGGCGTAATCGGAGCCGAAATCGATGCGGCCGTCGGCCAGCAGCACGAAGGGGTAGAACGACGACGGCATCTGACCCGTGAAGCCGAAGAAGGTCGCCCGGTCGACGACCCGGTCCCCCGACAGCGCGAGATCGAAGGTGATCGTCGTGTCCTCGCCATCGGTCCAGCGATACACCGCCCTGACGTGCTGTCGGTCCAAGTCGAAGCCTCCCGGCGCGCCCCTCGCGCCCGCACCGTCCTATCGCGCCGGTGGCGTGGCGGTCGAATCCGGCCCCTCCGCCGTTGCGCCACGACGCGCCCGCCCCGGATCCCCGGCCTGCTCCGGGCGCCACCACGGCGCGTCGAAGCGGACGCCGATCAGGTCGAGCCATGTCGTGCAGACCAGCGCGGCCAGCACCGCCAGGATGAGGACCATGGCGACCGGATGGGCCGACGACAGGTTCAGGACACCGGCGATCATGCGGCCGGCCACGACGTCGAAGAGCGAGACAACCCTGTTCCACATCGACCCGGCCCCCGCGATCCCGCGGCCTTGGTCGCAAGGGGTGTTCCAGCGCGGGCGAGCGGGGGCCCGGGCAGGCCCCCGGCCCCTGCCGTTCGGGCGCCCGTCCTCCCCCGGGCGTGGCGTCAGGGGCGAGCCGCGGCCGCGAGCGCCTGGGCGAGATCGGCCCAGAGCGCTTCCGTGCCTTCGAGCCCGGCGTGCAGCCGGACCATCCGCTCGGGCACGCCGAAGTCGAGGGCGGAGTTCGGGCCGGCGGCCTGGACGTGGGTGACCAATGCCGGCACGACGAGGCTCTCGTGCCCACCCCAGCTCACCCCGAGCTTGAACAGCCGCAAGCCGTCGCAGAACGCCGGGATGTCGATCGTCTCGTCGACCACGATCGAGAAGAGCCCGCTCGTGCCGGCGAGGCCCGGGGGAAGCGGCCCGGCGAGCGCCGGATGGTGCACCGCGGTGACGCCCGGCGCTTCGGCGAGCCGTCCCGCCAGCGTCAGCGCGGCTTCCTCGTGGAGACGCAGGCGGGCCGGCAGCGTCCGAAGCCCGCGGAGCAGCAGCCAGGCTTCGAAGGGTGCGAGCTTGGCGCCGATGTAGGGGCAGATCGTCCGGCGGATGTGGGCGACGAGTTCGTCGCGCCCTGCCGCCACACCCGCCACGACGTCGGAATGGCCGCCGATGTATTTCGACGCCGAATGCAGCACCAGATCGACGCCGAGCGACAGCGGGCGCTGGAAGACCGGGGTGGCCCAGGAATTGTCGATCATGCTCATCGCGCCGTGGCGCCGCGCGAGCCGGGCCAGCGCGCCGACGTCGTGAGCCTCCATGGTCCAGCTGGTCGGGCTTTCGAGGTACAGGAGCTTGGCGCCGGGCAGCGCCGCTTCCACCGCGGCGAGGTCGCAGCCGTCGACGTAGGCGACCGTCACGCCGAGCCGCTTCATCAGGGTCTCGAAGAGCCGGTAGGCGTCCGGGTAAACGTGGCGGACGCACAGGATGCGATCCCCGGGCGTCACGAAGGCCAGCACGCTGCCCGAGATCGCCGCCATGCCGCTCGGGAAGCCGATGGCGTCGTCGGCGCCTTCGAGCGCCGCCATCTTGCTCTCGAACAGGGCCACCGTGGGGTTGGTGGTGCGGGAATACACGTCGCGACGCACCCGCCCCGCGTAGACGTCCACCATGGCGGCCGTGTCGGCGAAGGTGAACAGCGACGTTTGTGCGATCGGGGGGACCACGGCCTCGAAGGCGTGGACGCCGTCGTGAGCGACGATGCGCTCCGCTTCCGCGAAGCGACGGTCGGGCGAAACGGTCATGATGATGGTTCCTCGGTGTTTCCGCCGGCGATGCGCCGGGCCGCGTCAGCCGGTGCGGGGGCGCCTGCCGGGCGCGCTCACCGCGTCCCAGGCCCCTGGACGGTGATGCGGAGCCGCCCACCTTCCCCGCGCACGAGGGCGCATTGGCGGGAAGCGTCGCGTTGGACCACGGCGCGCCCCGCCGTGACCTCGATCGTCGGCTCCGGCCCGAAGTGCAGGCGCGGCAGGTAGATCTCCGAATCGGCGTCGATCGTCCCGTCGACGTCGATCTCGACCCGCAGCCGGCAGGACCGCGCGTCGAAGCTCATCTCGATCAGCCGGCCCTGCGCGAATCTGACGAAGGGGCGGCAGAACCCCGCGACGGCGCGGCCGCCCGACGGCGCATCCGCGTCGGGGTCCTGCTGGTCGCGGGAGAAGATCGACAGGTCCTCCTGGTTCCAGCCGTCGCCGACTGCCAGGTCGTTCCGGTTGCTCGCCGTGTAGTTCCACAGCGTCGCGTGGAGCTTCAGTTCGTCGAAGGCCTCGTACATGAGGGTGAGGGCGTCGACGTGGGGGCGCCACGGCCGGTCGCCGCGGTCGCCGTCGCGCCAGGCCGCGTAGGCGGCCCCCTCGTCGAGGTCGAAGGGGATGCCGAACTCGCCGATCAGGGTGGGGGCGCCCTCCGGGGTGAAGCTGTTCGCCAGGGCGGCGACATCGCGCAGCTGCTTCACGTAGCTGGCCTTGATGGCTTCGCGGCCGTGGAGGGTGCGGCCGGTGTTGAAGTCGAAGGCCTGCTCGGCATCGAAGGTCTTCGTGTACAGCGTCGAGCTGTCGTACCAGTGGCTGGCGTTGACGGACCCGGCCGGCATGGCGTCCGGGAAGGGACCGCCCACGAAGGCGCTGTAGGGCTCGATCTCGGCGAAGATCAGCCAGTCCGGGTTGACCTCCCGCACGGTGGCGGCGACCGCGCGGAAGAAGGGGCCGTAGGCGTCGCCGGCCGCATCGCGCCGCCGGCCGTCCCGAACCTGGAAGAACCGCTCGTCCAGGGGCTCCACCCGCGTGCCGCGCAGCCGATAGGCGCCCGCCTCCTCGAACGGGCAGGCGCGGCCCTCGAGCCAGATCGAAACGCCGTCGGGGTTGACGACCTCGTCGGGACCGATCGAGAAGGCCCCGGTTCGCGGGTCGCGCAGGATGCGGGGGACGGAGACGGGAAGGCCGCGGGCCGCCGCCAAACTGTCCAGCGGCGACATCGCCAGGCCGAGCCGCGGGTTGCTCGGCTGGGTGTCCGTCGGCCCGAGATGGCGATAGGACAGCGGCCGCCCGACGAAGCCGGGGACCGGCTCGTTCAGCGTGTCGAAGCCGAGGACGTTCGGCAGCGCGCGGACGCGCTCCGCCACGGCCCGCAGCGACCCCAGGTAATGGGACTGCAGGTAGTCCTGGACGTTCACGCCGTCGATGGTGAAATCCGGCGTGAAGGTCTTCCCCGTGAAGAACAGGGTCCACATGATCGCGCCGGGGGACAGGCGGTGGTTCGACCCCCAGGTCATCTGGGGGTAGCCGTCCTGGCGGCCGCCGCGGGCATAGTCGTATTTCGACTGCATCACATGCGACAGGCCGGCGGCGTGGAAGCGGGTGAAGTCCAGCCCGACCGCTTCGAAGGTCCAGCCCGGCGCGCCGCTGCCGCCGGTCATCCGGCTCCAGGCGTCCTCGTGCGGGTCGATGAAGACGTAGAGGCCGTAGTCGCCCGCCTTCCGGCAGATCTCGGCGAGGTAGTCGAGATAGGCCTCGTCGCGCCGCCCGGGGCCCGCATGTTCGATCGCTTCCCAGGTGGTCAGCAGGCGGAGGACGTTGAACCCCCAATGGCGCAGCCGCGACAGGTGCTCGTCCGCCTCGTCGAGGGGGAAGGGCCGGCCGATGAAGCTGACGCTGCGGTGGTCCGCGAAGTCGGACGGGAAGTTCGTCCCCCCGTGGGGGTAGGGAAGCTTGCAGTCCCCGCCGAGATTGACCCCCCGGAGCATGACGTCCCGGCCGAAGCCGTCTCGAAAGGAGGTGCCGTGAACCGTGAGCGGCTGCAGTGGCATGGATCACCTGTTTCGGGATGATGCGCCGTCGTCCTGCGCGGCCGGCACCCCCGTGCTACCGCGAACTGAGGGCCCTCACAACAGAAATGGGCGATTGACTATTGTCGGCAATCTTCTGAGGATGCGGCGACCGGTCCCCGTTCGGGCTGCGGTCGGGTGCCTCGCAACGCGCGAAGGGGAATGGAATGAGGAGAGTCGTCACCGCCGCCGCCATGCTGGGGCTCCTGGCCGGCAGCGCCCTCGCCGACACCAGGCTGAAGCTGGTCGAGGTGATCACCAGCCCGGAGCGCACCGTCACGCTGAAGTCCATCGTGGCGAAGTTCGAAGCCGCCAATCCGGGGACGACCGTGGACATCGTTTCGCTCCCCTGGGGCGAGGCCTTTCAGAAGTTCGCCACCATGGTGTCCGCCGGCGACACTCCCGACGTGGTCGAGATGCCGGACAACTGGCTCTCGCTCTACGCCAACACCGGCAGGCTGGAGAGCCTCGAACCCTACCTGGCGACGTGGAGCGAAACGCCGGACCTGACGGACCGCGCCCTGGCGCTGGGCCGCGACGTGAAGAAGACCGCCTATACGCTTCCCTACGGGCTGTATCTCCGCGCATTGTTCTACAACAAGCGGCTGTTCGAGCAGGCCGGCATCGCGGAGCCGCCGAAGACGATGGCGGACTTCGCGATCGACTCTGAGAAGATCGCGAAGATCCCCGGCAAGAGCGGCTACTGCCTGCGCGGCGGCCCCGGGGGGCTGAACGGCTGGATGATGTTCGGCGCCTCGATGGCGGGCTCGCCGGCCTTATTCAAGGATGACGGCACGTCCACCCTGGACGACGCGGGCTGGAAGCGCGGGCTGACCTGGGTCGTCGACCTCTACAAGAGGGGTTTCGTGCCCAAGGACAGCGTCAACTGGGGCTTCAACGAGGTCGTCGCCGGCTTCTACTCGGGCACCTGCGCCATGCTCGACCAGGATCCGGACGCCCTCATCGCCATCGCGGAGCGGATGAAGGCCGACGACTTCGGCGTGACCTCGATGCCCAAGGGCCCCGACGGAAAGGCGTTCCCGACGATCGGCTACGTCGGGTGGTCGATCATGTCGGCCAGCCACCAGAAAGATCTGGCTTGGAAGCTGGTGGCGACGCTGGAGGGCCCGGCCGGCAACATGGAGTGGAACAAGCGGGTCGGGACCCTGCCCGTCCTGAAATCCGCCCAGAAGGACCCCTTCTACGCCTCGCCCCAGTTCAAGGGCTGGTTCGACGAGCTGGCCGATCCGGACGTCACGCCGCTCAAGATGCCGACCTACCTCCAGGAGTTCGCCTTCTTCAAGGACTCGCTGGCGATCAAGACCTCACAGCAGGCCCTGCTCGGCGAGATCACGCCCGACGCCCTCGCGACCGCCTGGGCCACCTACATGACGAAGGCACAGAAGAAGTTCCTGGCCGCCCAGTAGGCGGGCCGGGACGGGCGGGATCCCGCGTCGGCGCGGGAACCGCCCGCGCCGTCCAGCGCCGGTGCCCGGAGTGCCCGGGCGCCCGTTCTCACGCAGGAGGGACCGACCTCGCATGACCGCCAGCCTCCTCGCCCACGGCGGGCCGCGAAAGCCGCCGCTGCGGCTGTTCCAGCGCGTCGAACCCTACCTCTACACGGCGCCTTCGCTCGTCCTGATCGTGGCGCTGATCCTCGTGCCGCTCGCGCTCGGCGTGTCCTACGCGTTCCAGGACGTCCAGCTGCTCGATCCGCTGTCCGGGGGCTATGTCGGGCTCGATCATTTCCGGGACATGGCGGGCGACAAGGCGTTCCGAGGTGCGCTCGCCAACACGCTGTGGTGGACGGCGGCCTCGGTCGTCCTGCAGTTCCTGCTCGGCCTCGTCCTGGCGCTCCTGCTCGACAAGCCGTTCCGGGGCCGCGGGCTTGTCCAGGCGCTCGTCTTCCTGCCCTGGGCCGTCCCGTCCTTCCTCGTCGGACTGAACTGGGCCTGGCTGTTCAACCCCGTCGTGGGGCCCATCCCCGGGTGGCTCACGGCCCTCGGCCTGATGTCCGCGCCGACCAACATCCTGTCGGATCCCGCCCTCGCCATGTGGGGGCCGATCGCCGCCAACGTGTGGGGCGGCATCCCGTTCTTCGCCATCACCCTGCTGGCGGCGCTGCAGTCCATCCCGCGCGACCTTTACGATGCCGCCGCCATCGACGGCGCCTCGGCCCTGCAAAGGTTCTGGTCGATCACCGTCCCCTTCTTGGCGCCGACTGTCGTCACCACTGTCCTGCTGCGGACCATCTGGATCGCCAATTTCGCCGATCTCATCGTCGTCATGACCAACGGCGGCCCGGCCGACCACACGCAGATCCTGTCGAGCTACATCTTCACCGTAGCGTTCAAGCAGCTCGACTTCGGCTATGCTTCCGCCGTCGCCCTCGTCCTTCTCGCGCTGCTGTCGCTCTATACGCTCTCCATCCTGATGCTGCGCCGCCTCGTCCTGAAGGATCACCGATGACCGCCTCCGCGCGACGCCTGAAGGGGGGGCTCCGCGCCGCGGCCTTGTCCCTCTACCTGGCCTTCGCCCTGTTCCCGCTCTTCTGGCTGCTCAAGGTTTCCGTCACGCCCAACATCCTGCTCTACTCGGAAGGGATACGGATGTGGCCGTCGCGCATGACGCTCGACCATTATGCCTATGTGCTGACCCACAGCCAGTTCCCGGTCTTCTTCCGGAACAGCTCGATCGTCGCCGGAGGCACGGCCGTCTGCGTCACGCTCCTGGCGGCCCTGGCGGGCTACGCCATGTCGCGCTTCCGCTTCCGCGGCAAGGCCGTCATCGTGGTCCTGATGCTGATCACGCAGATGTTCCCGCTGGCGATGCTCGTCGCGCCGATCTTCAGGATGATGGCGTCCGTCGGGCTGACCAACAATCTTCTCGGTCTCGTCGTCGTCTACACGGCCTTCAACGTGCCCTTCGCCACGTTCCTCATGCAGTCGTTCTTCGACGGGATCCCGAAGGACCTCGAAGAAGCCGCCATGATCGACGGCGCGACGCGCTTCGTGGCGTTCCGCCACATCGTCCTGCCGCTGACGCTCCCCGGCATCGCGGCGACGCTCGGCTTCGTGTTCACCGCCGCCTGGAGCGAACTGCTCTTCGCCCTGATGCTCATCTCCGACAACCAGGTCTCGACCTTTCCGGTCGGCCTGCTGACCTTCGTGTCGAAGTTCTCCGTCGACTTCGGTCAGATGATGGCCGCCGCCGTCATGGCGCTGGTCCCGGCGGGCTTCTTCTTCCTGCTGATCCAACGCTACCTCGTGCAGGGCCTCACCGCCGGCGCGGTCAAGGGCTGAAAGGCTTCGCCATGGCATCCATCGTGATCGATCGCGTCCGCAAGTCCTACGCCGACGTGGCCGTGCTGCACGACGTCGACCTGACGATCGACGACGGCGAGTTCATCGTCCTGGTCGGGCCTTCCGGCTGCGGCAAGTCGACGTTGCTGCGCATGATCGCCGGGCTCGACGACGTCACCGAAGGCGAGATCCGGATCGCCGGCCGGCCGGTCGGCCATCTGTCGCCCAAGGACAGGGACATCGCCATGGTGTTCCAGTCCTACGCGCTCTACCCCCACATGAGCGTGCGCGACAACATGAGTTACGGCCTCAAGCTGCGCCGGACGCCGAAGGAGAAGATCGCGTCCGCGGTGAGCGGGGCGGCGAGGACGCTCGGGCTCGATGCCCTGCTGGACAGGCGGCCGAAGGCCCTGTCGGGCGGGCAGCGCCAGCGGGTCGCCATGGGCCGCGCCACCGTCCGCTCGCCCAAGGCCTTCCTCTTCGACGAACCGCTGTCGAACCTCGATGCGCGCCTGCGCGAACAGATGCGCTCGGAGATCAAGCGGCTCCACGGGCAGCTGAAGGCCACCTCGGTCTACGTCACCCATGACCAGATCGAGGCCATGACGCTGGCCGACCGCATCGTCGCCCTGCAGGGCGGCAGGGTGCAGCAGGTCGGCACGCCGCTCGAGCTTTATCACACGCCGGCCAACCTCTTCGTCGCGGGCTTCATGGGTTCGCCGGGGATGAACTTCCTGAGCGCGACCTACCTGGCGGAGGGCGACGGGAAGGCGGTCATGCTGCCGGACGGCACGAGGCTGGCCCTGGCCGGGCGGCCGCCCCTCGCGACCGGGACGCGGGTGACCATCGGCGTCCGCCCCGAACACGTCGCCATCGCGTCCGGCGGCGACGGGCTGGCCGTGACGGTGGACCTCGTCGAACCGACCGGACTCGGCTTCATCCTGCACCTGCGGCTGCACGACCTGCCCTTCAAGATCTTCCGCCAGGGCGACACTTCGGGGGTGGATCGCCCGCAGGTCAGGGTCGTGCTTCCCGCCGCGCGCCTCCACCTGTTCGACGGGGACGGCCGGCGCGTCGCGCTGGCGTGACCCCGCGCCCGGCGGCGGGGGCCGCGCCGCCCGGCGCACGACGACGAATTTCCAAGGACAGATCAGCAGCGATGACGAGTGCAACGATCGACCGTCGTGCCGCGGCGGCGACCGCCGGGGGAGCCATCGGGTCCGGGGAGGGGCCTGCGGGGGCCGGCGCCATCCTCAACCGGGCGGAACTGCTCGCGACCGGGAACGCCGTCCTGCGCCGTCACGCCCTCGACATCGCCGAGGCCGGCATCGCGGCGGCCAGCCCCGCCCTGGCGGCCCGCCGCGCCATCGCGCTCGACGGGGACAGGCTGCGGCTCGGAAGCCGCAACTACGACCTCGCCGGAACGGGGCGCGTGTTCGTCGTCGGGGCCGGCAAGGCCACCTTCCCGATCGCCGAGGTCGTCGATGCGGTGCTGGGCCGCCGCATCCACAAGGGGCTGGTCGTCTGCAAGCGCGGTCAGGCGGGCCATCTCGGGCACATCGAGATGATCGTCGCCGACCATCCGGTGCCGACGGCCGCGTCGCGCGAGGCCGCGGCGCGCACGGTCGCCCTCCTGGAGGAGGTCCGGGCCGGGGACCTCGTCATCGCCTGCTTCACCGGCGGCTCGTCGTCGCTGTTCGTGGCGCCGGCGCCGGGCATCTCGCTCGACGACAAGGCCGAGGCGAACCGCGCCCTCCTCACCTGCGGCGCCAACATCGTCGAGATCAACGCGGTGCGGAAGCACATCAGCACCGTGAAGGGCGGCCGCCTCGTGCGGGGCCTCCCGGCTGGCGTCCGGCTCGTCAACCTGACCGTTTCCGACGTGATCGGCGAACGGCTCGACTGCATCACCTGCCCGTCGGTCCACGACACCTCGACCTTCGAGGACGCCCGCGCGACGCTCCACAAATACGGCCTCTGGGACCGGCTGCCGCGCTCCGTGACCGGCCACCTGCGGGCGGGGCCGGCGTCCGGACGCTCGGCCACCGCGGACGACCTCGCCCACATCGATCGCGACGACCTCCTGCTCGTCACCACGGACGCCGCCTGCGTCGGGGCCGCGGAAGCGGCCAGGCGGGCCGGCTTCACGCCGCTGATCCTGTCGACGCTGTTCGAAGGCGAAAGCGGCGCGCTCGGCCGGACCTTCGGCGCCATCGCCCGCGAGGTCCTGGCGCGCGGTCGCCCGCTGCCCATGCCCTGCGCGCTGATCGGCGGGGGCGAAACCACCGTGACCATCATGGGGGCCGCTGGGCTCGGCGGCCCGAACCAGGAGTTCGCCGCCGCGGCGGCCCTCGAGATCCAGGGTTGCGACGACGTCGTCGCGCTCGGCCTCGACACCGACGGCACGGACGGGCCGACCCCGCATGCCGGGGGCCTCGTCGACGGATCGACGGTGGCGACCGCCGTGGGCCGCGGGATCGACCTCCACGCCGCCCTGCGCGACCACGACGTGGCGCCGGCCCTCGAACGGTCCGGCCACGTCATCAGGACGGGAAACACCGGCACCAACGTGAACGACCTGAAGCTTGTGCTCGTCGGGCGGCCGCGGCCGGCGTGACGACCCGACCGACCTCCGGACCAGCCCCCTTCCGCCCCGACGAGAGAAGCATGAACCCGACCCGAACCACCCCCACCATGGTCAACGGATTCGATCCGGCGAGGCTCGACACCCTCGACGAGGGGACGCGGCAGGCCGTGATGCGCCGGCAGGCGCTGCTCGGGCCGGCCTATCGCCTGATGTACGCCGACCCCGTCGCGGTGGTGCGGGGCGCCGGGACCAAGCTCTACGACGGCGCGGGGCGCGACTACCTCGACGCCTACAACAACGTCCCGGCCGTCGGGCACGCCCATCCGCGGGTGGTCGACGCCATCCATCGCCAGCTCGCGACGCTGTGCACCCACACGCGCTACATCCAGGACGGCATCCTGGCCTATGCCGACGCGATCCTGCCGACCTTCGAGGATCACATCGCGCATGTGATGTTCACCTGCACGGGATCGGAGGCCAACGACTTGGCGCTCCGCATCGCCCGCCACCACACGGGGCGCGACGGCGTCATCGTCACGTCGGAAGCCTATCACGGCAACTCGCTGGCCACGGCCGGGTTCTCGCCTTCCCTCGGCGCCAAGTCCCCGCTCGGGCCCTGGGTGCGGCGCGTGCCGACGCCCGATTCCTACCGCCTCGCCCCCGAAACGCTGGGGTCCTGGCTCGCCGCCGAGGTGCAGAAGCAGGTCGACGATCTCGAACGGCACGGCGGCGGCCTCGCGGCCTTCTACGCCGATTCCCTGTTCTCCTCGGACGGCATCCACGCCGACCCGGCGGGCTTTCTCGCCCCGGTGGCCGAGGTGGTCCGCAGGGCCGGGGGCCTGTTCGTCGCCGACGAGGTGCAGGCCGGCTTCGGGCGCTCCGGCGACCGGTTCTGGGGCTACCAGCGCCACGGCGTCACGCCCGACATCGTGACGATGGGCAAGCCCATGGGCAACGGCTACCCGGTCGCCGGGCTGGCGCTGGCACCCCGCCTCGTCGACCGGTTCGGCGCCGACCTGCGCTATTTCAACACGTTCGGCGGCAACACGGTCGCCATCGCGGCCGCGCAGGCGACCCTCGACGTGATCCGGGACGAGGGGCTGCAGGCCAATGCCGCCGCGGTCGGAGCCATGCTGCGCGCCGGCCTGCGCGAGCTCGCCACGCGTTTCGAGGGCATCGGCGACGTGCGCGGCGCGGGCCTCTACATCGGCGTGGAATTCGTGACCGACCGCCGCACCAAGGCGCCGGATTCCGCGACCGCGCTCGCCGTGACCAACGGGCTAAGGCAGCGCCGCGTCCTGATCTCGGCGACGGGCTTCCACGCCAACACCCTCAAGATCCGCCCGCCGCTGGTGTTCTCCCGCGCCGACGCGGACCGGCTCCTGAGCGAGCTGGAAGCCACCCTCCTCGACCTGCCGGGCGGGCGCTGAGGGACCCGCCGCGGCGGGCCGTCTTCAGGCGGCCCGGCGCGGCCTGCGGGCCTTTCCGGCCGGCGCGGGCTCGGGAGGGGGCGGCTGCAGGGCTTCGAGGCTCCCCAGGTGGTCGGCCAGCTTGCGGCCTTCCGTCAGGTTGTGGGCCTCCGACAGCTGCCCGGCCTCCTCCACCGCCCCCGCCAGGATGGCCTCGACGATCGGCCTGTGCTGACCCACGATCGTGTCCCCGCCCGCCACGAGGGCGTCGCTCGACCGGATGCACATGCGGATCTGCTGCTCGATCAGCCCGTATTGGCCGGCGAGGCGGCCGTGGCGCGTCAGGTCGATGATCGTCTTGTGGAGCGAGAAGTCGGCTTCGGCGATGCGCGCCCCGTCCGCCCCGTCGCAGGCCTCCGTCAGCGCCGCGAGAGCCCCGGCGAGCCGTTCCCGCCCTGCGCCGTCGATCGATGCCGCGAGCAGCTGGGCCGCCAGCCGCTCGACGGCGGACCGCAGCGTGTAGAGCTCCCAGACGTCGGCGGCGCTGAGCAGGACGACGCGCCATCCCGTGTAGGGCACCAGGGTCAGCAGGCCCTCCTTGGCCAGCTGGTGGAGGGCGCTGCGCACGGTCGCGCGGGACAGGTTCATCTGCTCGGAAATCTCGACTTCCGTGATGCGCTGGCCGGCCTGGATGGCGCCGCCCACGATGGAGTCCCGCAGGGCGTCGGTGGCCTGGGCCTCGATCGGCATCTTGACCACGCGGGGGATCGCAAGTCGGCTCATCGTGGTTCTCCCGGGCCTTGCCACGTCGGCAAGGCTCGTCGGAGGGGTATATCGCGCAGCCTCGCCCGTCGGCCATTGTCGGCAGTCGACGATCCCGGGCGAGCCGCGGCAGCCGCTCCGCGGCCGGGCTTCCGGTCAGCCGGGCCGCGATCCGGTCGCGCTCGAGCGTGGCGGGGCGTCCGGGCCATCGGGACCGGCGTCTCGAAGCAGCGGCGTCCACGCCCCTCCCGCCCCGGAGGAGCGCACGGCCGCCTCGATGAACGCGAGCCCCGCCACGCCGTCGTCGACGGACGGAAACAGCCGGTCTTGCCCGACGAGGCCATCCCGTGCCGCCAGGATGGCGTCGGCGGTGTCGGAATAGATGTTGGCGAAGCCTTCGAGGTAGCCTTCGGGGTGGCCGGCGGGCACGCGGGACGCGCGGCGGTTCGCCTCCGTGGCCCCGGATCCGTTGCGGGTGAGGACCTGGCGGACGCCGCCGAGGGGGGTGTAGCTGAGGCTGTTCGCGTCGCGCTGGCACCAGTCGAGCCCGCCCGCCGTGCCGTAGACGCGCAGCCGCACCTCGTTCTCCTCGCCGACCGCGACCTGGCTGGCCCAGAGCCCCCCGCGCGCGCCGCCGGCATAGCGCAGCATCGCCCGCACGTCGTCGTCGAGCCGCCGGCCCGGCACGAAGGTCGTCAGCTCCGCGCTGACCGCTTCGGCGGCGAGGCCGGTCACGAAGGCGGCGAGGTTGAAGGCGTGGGTGCCGATGTCGCCGATGCAGCCGCCGGCTCCGGCCTGGGCGGGGTCGGTGCGCCAGGCCGCCTGCTTGTTGCCGGTGTCCTCGAAGGGGCCGGCGAGCCAGTCCTGGGCATATTCGACCTGAACGACCCGGATCGTGCCGAGCTTCCCCGCGCGGACCATGTCGCGCGCTTGGCGCACCATGGGGTAGCCCGTGTAGTTGTGGGTGAGGGCGAAGACGAGGCTCGAGCGTCGGGCGTGGGCGGCGAGGGCGCGCGCTTCCTCCAGCGTCGTCGTCAGCGGCTTGTCGCAGACGACGTGGATGCCGGCGTCGAGGAAGGCGTGGGCGGCGGCGGCGTGGAGGTGGTTGGGCGTGACGATGCTGACCGCCTCGATGCCGTCGGGGAGCGCCGCTTCTTCCCGCGCCATGGTGGCGAAGTCGGCGTAGGCGCGCGAGGGGTCGAGGCCGAGCGCCGCGGCCGAGCGGGCGGACCTGTCCGGCGTCGACGACAGCGCGCCGGCCACGAGCTCGTAGCGGTCGTCGAGCCGCGCCGCGATGCGGTGCACGGCGCCGATGAAGGCGCCCTCGCCACCGCCCACCATGCCGAGCCGGATGCGCCGGCCGTCGTGCTTGGCTGTCATGGTCCCGTCTCCCCTTCGGTCAGCCCAGGCCCAGCAGGCGGCGGTTGCGCCCCTCGTCGGGTGCCGAGCCGGCGAAGTCGTCGAAGGCGCGCTCCGTCACCCGGATGATGTGGTCGGCGATGAAGGCCGCGCCTTCTCGCGCGCCGTCTTCCGGGTGCTTCAGGCAGCATTCCCATTCGAGCACCGCCCAGGAGCCGTAGCCGTGTTGGGCCAGCTTGGCGAAGATCCCGCCGAAGTCCACCTGCCCGTCGCCGAGCGAGCGAAACCGCGCCGCGCGCTCGAGCCAGGGCCGGAAGCCCGAATAGAACCCCTGCCGCCCCGTCGGGTTGAACTCGGCGTCCTTGGCGTGGAACGCCTTGATGCGCTCGTGGTAGATGTCGATGAAGGCGAGGTAGTCGAGGCCCTGCAGCAGGAAGTGCGACGGGTCGTAGTTGATGGCGAGCCGCCGGTGCCCGCCGGCCGCGTCGAGGAACTGCTCGAACGTGTCGCCGTCGAACACGTCCTCGCCGGGATGGAGCTCGAAGGCGAGGTCGCAGCCGTTCTCGTCGTAGCTGTCGAGGATCGGGCGCCAGCGGCGCGCGAGCTCTGTGAAGCCCGTCTCGACGAGGCCGGCCGGGCGCTGCGGCCAGGGATAGGCGAAGGGCCACAGCAGCGCGCCCGTGAAGGACACGCCCGCGGCGAGCCCGAGCCGGCGCGACGCGCGCGCCGCCAACATGACCTGATCGACCGCCCAGGCTTGGCGCTCGGCGGGGCGACCCCGCACCGCTTCCGGCGCGAAGGCGTCGAAGGCCGCGTCGTAGGCGGGGTTCACGGCCACGAGCTGGCCCTGCAGGTGCGTCGACAGCTCGGTCACGGCGAGCCCGTGCGCGGCTGCGGTGCCGGCGACCTCGTCGCAGTAGGTTTGCGACTCCGCGGCGCGGGCGAGGTCGAACAGGCGGCGGTCCCAGGTGGGGATCTGCACGCCCTTGTAGCCGAGCCCCGCGGCCCACCGGCAGATCCCGTCGAGCGTGTCGAAGGGCGCGGCATCGCCGGCGAACTGGGCCAGGAACAGGCCGGGGCCCTTGAGGGTGGCGGGCGTCGTCATCGGCCGCGCTCCGCGACGATGCGGTCGGCGACGCGCCACGCGTTGGCCATGATGGTCAGCGTCGGGTTGGCGCCGGTGCCGGTGGGGAAGGGCGATCCGTCCACGCAGTACAGGTTCGGCACCGCGTGGGCGCGGCACCATCGGTCGAGCACGGACGTGTCCGGGTCGTCGCCCATCCGCGCCGTGCCGTGCTGGTGCGAGCAGTTCCCCGTCACGCGGTCGGCGTAGACCTTGGTGACCGATTTCGCGCCGCTCGCGTCCAGGATGTCGGCCCCGCGGTCGATCAGGTAGCGCCCCTGCGCGAGGTCGTTGGCGTGGGGTTTCAGCGTGGTGCGGGCCACCGGCAGGCCCCAGGCGTCGACGACCTCGTCGTCGAGGTCGACGCGGTTGGAATGCTGGGGCATGTCGTGCAGCACCATGGCGACGGCGAGCGAGTGCGAATAATGCTCGCGGTCGATGCGCTTGGCCTCGGCACCCCAGGACGGCGTGCCGGGCAGGCGCCAGTTGATGGGCAGCGGGATGCCGACGCCCGCCACCGCGATGTGCCCGCCCGACACGAAACCGCGCGACGCGTCGTGGTTGTAGTGCTGGAACGTCGAGGCGCTGACGTAGCCGCCGCCCGCCCAGGCGTAGACCGGGTCGTCGTAGATCCCCACCGCCGCCGAATATTCGTGGAAGGTGACGTTGCGGCCGACGAGATCGGAATCGTTGGCGAGGCCGTTCGGGAAGCGCCCCGAGCGCGACAGCAGCATCAGCCGCGCCGTTTCCATGGCGCCGCAGGCGAGGATGAAGACGTCGGCCTCCTGCTCGAACGTGTCGCCGTCCTCGTCCTGGTACACGGCCGCCCCGATCCGGCCGTCCCGGTCGAGCGCGAGTTCGCGGACGTAGCTGTTCGGCCGGAGGTCGTAGCGGCCGGTCGCGACCGCGTCCGGCACGAAGACGTTCAGCGCCGAGGAGCGCGTCCCCGTCGGGTCGCCGTGCTGCTGGGCGAAGGCCGATACGACGGTGGCGCGCCGCCCGTTGAAGGGCCGCGACAGGGCCGCCTGCGGGGTCGGGAAGGAGTTCCAGCCGAGCGCGTCGCAGCCTTGCCGGAACTTCTGCGCATAGCGCGACACCGGCATCGGCGGGCACGGGTACCCGCCCGAGCGGCGCGACTCGAAGGCGTTGGCGCCGGCCTCGCCCGACACGCCGAAGGCCCATTCGACCTTGAGGTAATAGGGTTCGAGCTCGTCGTAGGTGAGGGGCCAGTCGGCCAGCGAGGCGCCCGGCAGGTCGCCCGCCACCGTGCGCATGCGGAAGTCGTCGGCGGTGAAGCGCGGCAGCCAGCCCTGCCAATGGACCGTGCCGCCGCCCACCATCTGCGGCACGGGGCAGAACATCTCGTCGCGTGCCGCGTCGTTCTCCGTTTCGCGCCAGGTGCGCGGGTTGAGGATCGGGTCGGGCCACAGGTTGTAGCGGTTGATGTTGGCGAGCTCGTCGCCGCCGAAACTGTCCCGCGTGCGCCAGGGCCCTTTCTCCAGCGCGACCACCTTCACGCCCGCCTCGCACAGCACCTTGGCGGCGGCGGCGCCCGACGCGCCCGCGCCGATGATGCAGACGTCGGCCTTCTGCGGCTTCGATTTAGAGGCCATCGTGGAACTCCCTGACCTTCTCGGCCTCGCCCTCGGCGAAATAGCGCAGCGTCGTGTAGGTGCCGTCGTGCACCTCCTTCATGGAGGCCGGCCCCGGGAAACCGATCACGTCCCAGCCGACCCGGCCGCGGTTGCCGCCGTAGATCGGGTCCGCGTAGAAGCCCTGCCGGGTGTGGGTGACGAGCAGCGGCAGGAAGTCGAGCTCGGTCTCGGTCGAGGTCTGCTGCAGCGCCGGCTCGGCCGACACGGGGCCCGCGAGGCCGGTCGACACCGTCGACGTCGTGGGGGCCGCATGCGCGTCGCCCTCGACGGCGCGCAGCACCTCGTCCTGCCGCTCGGGGTCGAGGCTCGCGAAGTCGCGAGCGCCGACACGTTCGGCGCGGGCGTCGAGGTCGCGGACGCCGTCGACGTATTTGGCGCGCATGATGTCGAGGCGCGTCTGCCACGCCTGCGCGGTGCGGCCTTCCAGCACCTCGAAGCCGGAGCCGTCGGGCTTGGCGAAGAGGTAGTCGAGGCCCGACAGGGTGCGCTCGAGGAAGTCGATGCAGCCGGCCTCGCGGGCGCCGGGCGTGTCGTCCGTCGGGATGATGCGCGCCATGGCGGCTTCGATCGTGGAGCGCTGGTGGGGGTCGAAGAACGTGTCGGACATGGGGGCTCCGGCTCGCGGGGGGAAAGGGTCGGGCGAGGGTCAACGCTTGCGGGTCTGGCTGATCGCCACCGCCACGATGATGATGGCGCCGCGCGCGATGAGCTGTTGGGAGAACTCCAGCCCCATCAGCACGAGGCCGTTGTTGATGAGGCCGATCAGCAGCGCGCCCATGATCGAGCCCACCACCGTGCCGGCGCCGCCGAACAGGCTGGTGCCGCCCAGCACCGCCGCGGCGATGACCGACAGCTCGTCGCCTTCGCCGAACTGGAAGCGGCCCGAGTGGAGGCGGCCCGCGTAGAGCATGCCGGCCAGCGCCGCCGCGACCGACGACAGCATCAGCACCTTGAACTTGATCGCAGCCGTGTCGACGCCCGAATAGCGCGCCGAGGTTTCGTTGCCGCCCGTCGCCAGCACGCGCCGCCCGAAGGTGGTCCGCCGCAGCACCACGTGGCCGACCGCGCCGACGGCGACCATCCACAGGAGAAGGCTCGGCACGGGGCCGAGGTTGCCGCCGCCGAACACCGCCGCATAGGGCTTGTCGAGGATCGGGATCGCCGCCGTGGCGCTGATCCACATGGCGACGCCGCGCGCGATGCCCATCATGGCGAGCGTCGTCAGGAAGGACGGGATGCCGATGCCGGTGGTGAGCCAGCCGTTGACCGCGCCCACCGCCACGCCGGTGCCGAGGCCGCACAGGATGCCGCCAGCGATGCCGAGGTGATCCATGCCCATGGCGGTGGCGACCGAGGCGAGCCCCGCGACGGCGCCCACCGACAGGTCGATCTCGGCCGTGCCCAGCACGAACGTCATGGCGACCGAGACGACCGCGATGATGGCGGTCTGCCGCACGATGTTGAGGAGGTTGTTGGGATCGAGGAAGCCCCGGCTCCCCAACGTCGCGGCGAAGATCGCGAAGATCACCACGAAGCCGATGTAGATGATGAACTCGCGCCAGTTCGAGAGCGGCGAGGGCGCCTTGCGGGCGGAAAGCGCTGCGGCGTCGGTCATCGGGCGGGCCCTCCCCGGGCTTCCTGCATGGCTTGGTTGAGTTTCTGTTCGGCGTGCTGGAGGGCGTCGACCGACTCGGGATTCCCGGGGTCGTCGAGGTCGTGGCGGGCGATGTCGCGCACCACCCGCCCGTCCGACATCACCAGGATCCGGTCGCAGGCGGCGAGCAGTTCCTGCAGTTCGGACGACAGGACCAGGACGGCCTTGCCGTCGCGGGCGAGGTCGCGGATCAGCGTCACGATCTCGGACTTCGAGCCGATGTCGATCCCGGCCGTGGGCTCGTCGAGGATCAGCACGTCGGGCTCGGTGGCGAGCCACTTGGCAATGACGACCTTCTGGGCGTTGCCGCCCGACAGCGTCCTGACCGCGGCGCCGCGCGAGTCCGTCTTGATGCGCAGCCGCTTGATCGCCGCCTCGGCGAGCGCCGCCACCCGGCGAGGATCGACGAAGCCGCCCTTCGACACCGCGGCGAGGTTCGGCAGGGCGACGTTGCTTTCGACCGAGTGGAAGGCCACGAAGCCTTGGCGGGCGCGGTCCTCCGGCACCAGCGCGATGCCGGCCCGGATCGCGTCGCGCGGGCTCGCGATCGACACCGGCTCGCCCTTGACCCGGATCTCGCCCGCGGCCGCCGGCTGCACGCCGCAGAGCAGCCGCGCCAGCGACGACCGCCCGGAGCCCAGCAGCCCCGCCACGCCGACGACCTCGCCGCGGCGCAGCGTGATGTCGACGTCGCGCGGCTTCACCTGGCCCGACAGTCCCCTGGCTTCGAGCAGCACGTCGCCGATCGCGGCCGTGCCCCGCGCCACGTCGGAGAAGCCGCGCGAGCGACGGCCGATGATGGCGGCGATCATGCTGTCGAGCGTGAAGTCGGCGAGCGGCGCCGTGACGACGTGCTTGCCGTCGCGCAGCACGGTGGCGCGGTCGGCGATGCGGAAGATCTCGTCCATGCGATGCGACACGTAGACCACCGCGACGCCCCGCGAGCGGAGCTGGCGCACGTAGTCGAACAAGCGCTCGACCTCGTTGGCGGAGAGCGCCGTCGTCGGCTCGTCGAGCACCAGCACCTTGCAGGGCTGGGACGTCGCCTTGACGATCTCGGTGAGCTGGCGGTGGCCGGCGGGGATGTCGGCGACGCGCCGGGTCGGGTCGATGGCGACCCCCATGGCGGCGAACAGCCTGCGGCTTTCGGCGATGGCGGCCCGGTCGTCGATCAGGGCGCCGCGCTTGATCTCGCGGTCGAGGAAGACGTTCTGGGCGACGGTGAGCGTCGGCACCAGGCTCATCTCCTGAAACGCCATGGAAACGCCCGCGGCGCGCGCGGCCTCGGCCGTGAAGGTCGTGAGCGGCGTCCCGCCGATCGCGACGGTGCCCGACGTCGGCGGCTGAACGCCGCGCAGGATCTTCAGGATTGTGGACTTGCCGGCGCCGTTCTCGCCGAGCAGCGCGTGGACCTCGCCGGGCCGCACGTCGAGGCTGACGCCATCGAGGGCGCGCACGCCGCCGAAGTGCTTCGACACGTCGGTCATGCGGACGGCATCGGGGAAGGCTGTCGCGGTCATCGGGACACCTCGGGCTGGGGACACGACCGGCCGGCCCTTCTCCCGCAGGAGGAGAAGGGCCGGCGCCGCCTCACATGCTCTTCTTGATCTTCGCCGTGACGGGCTGGTGGTAGACCTGGCTCCAGGCCTCGGCGAGGTTGGCCTTGGTCACCGGCAGGGCCGGCAGCGCCACGTAGGCGGGCGCCGCCTTGCCCAGCAGCCCGTAGCCGGCCAGCATCGCTTCCGTGACGCCCTGGTCGTAGGGGCGCTGGGCCGACAGGCCCTTGATCACCCCGTCCGACGCCATGGCGATGGCGACGTTCTCGCCGAGGTCGCAGTTGGTGACGATCAGGTCGTCGCGGCCGTTGGTCGAGGCCGCCGCGACCACGCCTTCCGCCGGCACGTCCCACACCGCCCAGATGCCCTTGATGGAGCGATGGCTCACCAGCATGGCGCCGGCGGCCTTCTCGGCGTCGCCCGCGAAATCGGGCCCGCCGATGCCCTGCTCGGCGACGACGTGGATGTCGGGGAAATAGTCGGCGAGGGTCTTCTTCACGGCGTCGTAGCGCTGCTTCGTCACGAAGAAGTCGGCCGCGTGGTAGACGAGGCCGACATCGCCCTTGCCGCCCATCGCCTGGCCGAGCAGCAGCGCGGAAGCGACGCCGTTGCCGTAGTTGTCGGCCGACACGACGCTGACGTAGTCCACCCCGGCCGTCATGCCCTTCGGCACGTTGTCCATGAAGACGAGCTTCACGCCGGCTGCGGCGGCCGCCTTGTATTCGGTGGCGGTGGCGGTGGGATCGCTCGGGATCGACACGATGATGTCGGGCTTCTGCGCCAGCACGGTCTCGATGTCGCTGACCTGCTTGTCGGGCTTGAAGCCCGCGTCGGTGACGGCGATCACGTCGACGCCCATCTTGCCGAACTCGGCCTTGAGGCCCTGGATCTGCGCCTGAGACCAGTCGTTGCCGGCGTAGTGCATCACGATGGCGGCCTTGGCGTGCTTGCCCTTGATCGTGGCGAGTTCGCCGTCGGTGAGCGAGACCGCCGAGGCCGGCTCCGGCTTCTCGCCGTTGGGCCCGAGGCTCATCACGTGATCGCCGACGGCCTTGAGAGCCGCGGCCGCGTCGGCGGCCCGGGCCGAGCCGGACGCCGAGAAGGCCAGCCCGAGCCCGAGCGCGGTGGTGGCGAGAAGCCGGTGAAGGCGCATGCGTTTCCTCCCGATGTGACGTTGGTTCAGCGGCTTCGGAGCGCCGCCATCTCGCGTTCGACGAAGGCCCGGCTTTGCCGGGCGCCGTCCGCCGGGTCGGGCCAGGCATCGAGCTCGTTGCAGATCCAGCCGGCGTAGCCGATGTCGCCGAGCGCCCGGATCACCGCGGCATTGTCGCAATCGCCGGTCCCCACCGGCGTGAAGGCGAAGGGCTCGCGCCGCCATCCCTTGAGGTGGACGTAGGAGATGCGGTCGGCGTGCTCGCGCACCATGGCGGCGGGGTCGCCGCCGGCGGCGGCGAGATGCGCCGTGTCGGGGCAGAAGCCGATGCCGGTGCGGGCGAAGATCCGGCGCGCCTCCTCGGGCGTCTCGACGATCGTCGACAGGTGCGGGTGGTAATGGGCGGCGAGGCCCCGCGCCCGGGCGATCTCGACCACGCGGTCGAGGCCGGCCGCCAGGGCATCGTAGTCGGCGTCGCGGGTGCCGTCGAAGCGTCGGGCGCCACCGCCCACCACGAGGTGTTCGGCGCCCAGCGCCCGGGCCGCGTCGGCGGCGCGGGCGATGCGGTGCAACTCTTCGGGGAGCACGTCGGGGAAGACGAAGTTGGCGCCGCTGTAGACGGCGACGAGCGACAGCCCGGTGTCCCCCAGGGTCCGCCGCAGGCTCGCGAAGCCGTCGGCCTCGCCGTCGAGCACGTTGCCGTCGAACAGCTCGATGCCATCGTAGCCGGCCTCGGCGATGTCGCGCGCCGCGCGGTCCATGTCGCCGAAGGTCCGGTAGCCGAGGCGGGAGATCGACGTCACCCCGACGGCGTCTCCGCCGAGAGGCCCCCAACAATTGGCGTGATAGGCGAGCTTCCAACGCGCCATGGCGTGTCCTCCCCGAGGCCGCGTGGGTTGCGGTTTTTTTCGTCCGGACTTCTGTCCGGTTGCCGTGATCGCCTTATGAAACCGGTTTCATCAGGCGTCAACGACTAAATGAAACCGATTCCATCTTTTCTCGTTTCGCATCACGACGCGCGCTAGGATGCGGCCACCAGGGAGGGACGGCATGCGGGAGAAGAAAGGTCCGGCCACGATGCGCGACGTCGCCGAACGTGCCGGCGTGGCGCTCACCACGGTCAGCAGAGCTTTTTCGGATCCCGACAAGCTTTCGCCCGCCACGCTGCGGCGCATCGCCGACGCCAGCGCCGAGCTGCACTACACGGTGAACCTCAGCGCACGCTCGCTGCGGAAGCGGTCGGCCGGCATGCTGCTGGTGCTGCTGCCCGACATCGGCAACCCGTTCTTCTCGCTCGTGCTGAAGGGCATCGAGGAGGGCGCGCGCGAGGGCGGGCGCGTGTTGCTGATCGGCGACACCGGCTCGGACGCGACGCTGGCCGACGCCTACGCCGGGCAGCTCGATGCCGGCACGGTCGACGGGATGATCCTGATCGACGGCAGGTTGCCCTTCGCGCCGAACTCGCCCGCGCGGGCTCGCCTCCTGCGGGCTCCGGTGGTGGCGCTGAGCGAGCGCGTCGACGACCCCTCGATCCCCTTCGTCGGCATCGACAACCGGGCCGCGGGGCGCGAGGTCGCGCATTTCCTCGCCGACCTCGGCCACCGGCGGCTCGCCCACATCGCCGGCCCGCCGGGCAACGGCCTGACGGCGTTGCGGGCGCAGGGCTTCGCCGAGGGCGCGCGAGAGCGCGGCTGCGACGTGGTGGGCGTGGCCGAGGGCGACTGGTCGATCGACTCCGGCCAGGCCGCGGCGGCGGCCATCCTGTCTTGGCCGCAGCGCCCCACCGCGGTCTTCGCCGCCAACGACGAGATGGCGATCGGGGCCATCCACGCCTTCGCGGCCGCGGGCGTGTCGGTGCCGGGCGGGATGTCGGTGGTGGGCTTCGACGACATCGACTTCGCGGCGGTGGTGTCGCCGGCGCTCACCACCGTCCGCCAGCCCCGCTTCGCCATGGGACGGGCTGCCGTCGACACCGTCACGGCGCGCATCGAGGGCCGGACGTCGGCCGAGCGGGTGCGGATCCTGCCCTTTCAGCGGGTGGTCCGCGCCAGTGCCGGTCCACCGAGCCGCGGGTAGGCGGCGGCGGGGACGGGCCGATCGCGCCGGGCGACGCCGGTCATCGCTCGGATGACGTCCGCCTCCGCGGCCGGCCTTCGCCCGGCATCGTTGAGCGGGGCGGGCCGACGCCGGATGGGGTGACGGCCTTAAACCGACGTTCATCGAGCTCGTCCATCCTCCGTCCCGTACAATCGAGCGGATCGCGAAAGGCAAGCTGGTGCGACCGATCCTGCCGTCACTGCGCCATGCTCCGTCGACTCTGACCCTGATCCTGTTGCTGGAGATCGTGAAGTCGGACCTGTTCCGCCCGGTTGACGGTCAAAGCGTCGAGGTCACCATCGGCCCCCGCCAAACGGTCGAGATCGGCGTGATCGGCCTCTGCTTCCTGGCGCAAGGCGCCCGGTGGCGACGGATCGTCCAGGCGAGCCGGGGCCTTCCGCCCTCCGCCATCGGCGCCGTAGCGATCTATTTCGCCACGATCGGGATCTCGATCCTGACGTCGCTCAACCCCGGGCTCAGCCTGATCCGGGCGGCCGAATGCTTCTCCTACGTGTCGGTCGCCCTCGTCTGGGGCGCCAATATCGCGGCGGCCCGGCGCGACGCCTTCATGCCGACGCTTCAGGAGGCTCTTCTGACGCTGTGCCGCTTTCTCATCGGGCTGCAGGTCTGCGTCGCCCTGGTGCATGCCCGGGACGCGAGCGTCTTCGACCAGCTAAAATCGAATTCCTACAGCATCGTCTGCGCGGCCCTCTTCGCCCTCACGCTCGCCACGCGCGGGCTGGGCCCCCGCCGCGGGCTCGGCACGGCGGTGCTGGGCCTCGTGCTGTTCCAATCGCTCACCTCGGTGCTGGCGTCCCTCGCCGTTCTCGCCTGGTTGGCCTTGGAGGGCGCGATTCTGAAACGCCACGCTGTTTTCCTGCGCGCCCGCGCGCTGCTCGGGGCCGGCCTCGTCGTATTCGCGATGGCGGCCTACCCGGCCGCGGTCGGTGCCGTCGAAGGCGTCGGCCAACTCATGGGCCGCGACGCCAAGTCGATCACCAACCTCACGGGCCGCGCCGAACTCTGGGGCAACCTGATCCAGCAGATCTCCGCCGACCCCGGCAGGTTCGCCCTCGGGCTCGGCTACGGCGTCGGCGAGCGCGTCTATGTCCAGAAGTTCAACGAGGACTACAAGCGCGACATGGCCTCGATCGGCATCGTCGACGTTACAATCCACAGCCACTCGCACAATGTCCTGCTGTCAGCCATCATCAACATCGGTTTTCTCGGCGCTGTCGCGATTTTCGGGCTGTACTTCGTCCCACTGCTGCTGCCCCCGATCCGTTCGCCGGTGGACGCCAGGGCGGCCTTCGTCCTGTTCCTGGTGGCCGCCGTGCAGGCCATCTCGACGAACCTGTTCGCCGCCAACGACCTGCTCAGCCTCGCCTACGTCGTGTCGATCGCGGTGCCTCGCCGCCCGCGGGACATGCCGCGCTGGCGACACGTGCAGGCGATGCGGGGACCTCCCGTCGATCGCCTATAGAGCGGCACGACGCAGGAACCACCACGGGTGAACGGCGCGCGGGACCGTGCCCATGCGTCATCGATATGTGGCAGAACAAGTCTCACGCGATGCCGTAATGATGCGGTGTTAACATTCTGCAGGAAGAATGGGCCGAAGCGCGGCGCGGGGTCCGTCGCACAGATTCGCCTCGGACCGCCATGGCCAGTGCCCTGAAATCCCTGATCCTCGACAGGCCCGCGATCAGGGGGGCGGTCCTGCGCGCCGTCAGCCTCGTGAGATCGCTCGATCGCGCCGGGCCCGGCCTTTACACGCTCCTGTATCACCGGATCCCGGCCGCCCGCCAGGACCGGTTCGACGCCCAGCTCGCCTTCTTCCGGCGCTTCGGCCGCTTCGTCGCCGCCGACGAGGCCGCCGACGCCGTCCGCAGCGGTTGGACGGGGCGGGACCGGGCTTTCCTGGTCAGCTTCGACGACGGCTATGCCGACAGCGTCGACGTCGCCCTGCCGGTGCTGCGCGCCCACGGGATCCCGGCCATCCAGTTCCTGGTCAGCGATTGGCTCGACGCCCCGCCCGCCTCGGCCGACCGGCGCGACGGCTACATGACTCCCCGGGACGTCGGCATTTGGGCGGCGGCCGGCATGGACGTCGGGTCGCATTCGGCGTCGCACCCCCGCTTCTCGCGACTGAGCGAGGCCGAAGCGCGGTCCGAGTTCGAGCGCTCCCGCGACGCGCTCGGCCGGCTGACGGGCGGGCCTGTGCGCCACTTCGCCTGCCCCTGGGGGGTCGCCGCTGCCGACTTCAGCCCCGATCGCGATCCGGGCCTGGCGCGGGCATGCGGCTACGAAACCTTCTACACCACCCGGCGCGGGCGCGCGGTCGGCCCGTCCGACCTGTTCGGGATGCCGCGACACGTGGTGGAGCCCGATTGGGCGCTGCACGAGGTGCATGCGCGGGTGGGAGGCTGGCGGCGTGATTGACGCCCAGCCGCATCGGCGACCTCTCGTCGTCGTCACCGGGGCCCTGGCGCCCTACACCCATCTCCTCTACGAGCGCCTCGCCGGCGCCATCGACCGCCCGCTCCACGTCCTGGCCTGCAGCGGGCGGGAAACCGCCCGACACTGGGACATCCCGCCCCCGAACAACTACCGTCACGCGGTGCTGCCGGGCCTGCGCTGGCATCGGAGCACGGTCGACAATCATTACGTCAACCCCGGCGTGGCCCTTCTCCTGGCGCGGATGCGCCCCGCGGCCGTGGTGCTCAACGACTTTTCCCCGACGATGGCGGTGGCCGCGCTGGCGGCGCGCGGGCTCCGCATTCCCCACGGCGTCCGCACCGATGGGGTGCCCGAGACGGATCCCGGCCGCCGTTCCCCCGCTCACCGCGCGCTGCGCCGCGCGGTGGTGGCGGGTGCCGCCTTCGGCCTGGGGCCCAGCCGGGGCAGCGCCGAGCTGCTCGCCGCCTACGGCCTCCGCACCGGCACCTTCCGCTTGGCGCCCCTGTTCCCGGCCTGGTCGCCGGCCATCCCGCCCACCGGAGGCGACCGGCCCTACGACGTCCTCTTCTGCGGCGTGCTGGACCACCGCAAGGGGGTCGACGTCTTCATCGACATCGTTCTGGCCTGCCAGGCGCGGGGCAGGCCGCTCCGGGTGAGGGTGACGGGCGACGGGCCGATGCGGGCCGAGATGGAGCGGCGCTTCGCCGAGGCCGGCGTGGCGGCGCGCTTCGACGGCTTCCTGCAGCAGGGCGATCTCGAAGCCGTCTACGCGTCCGCCGCGCTGTTCCTCTTCCCCACCCGCGCCGACGTTTGGGGCATCGTGGTCCAGGAAGCGCTGCAATGCGGGGCCGTGCCGATCGCGTCCCCGCATTCCGGCGTGGCGCGGGAACTCCTGGCGGCGCGCGGTTGCGGTCCCGTGATCGACCTCGACGCCGACCTGTGGGCGGACGCCGTGCTGTCGCTCCTGGACGACCGGCCGCGGCGGGATGCGCTCCGAGGGGCGGGCTACCGAAGCCTGTCCGACTTCTCGGTCGACAGCGCGGTTTCGGCCTATCGGGACGCCTTGGCGCCGATCCTGAGCCGGCCCGCCGCGGACGCGTGACCGGCGGCCATACCGACCGCGTCACATCTCGGCTCGTGCGGACCCGGGGACCATGCCGTCCACAGGCTCTCAGGCCCCGAACATCACCAGTTCGGTATAGGCGAGGTCGCCGAGCCTGGCCGGGGACGGTCCCCGGGCATATTTCGGCGCGCGCCCGGCGAAGAACCGTCCCACGAGGCCGGGCAGGGGCGCCGTCGCGTCCACCACCAGCCAGGGAATGCCGCTCCTGACCAGCAATCGGGTCCCGACGGCGCCGAGCAGGCGCGGCAGGGTCGCCACGTCCCGACAATAGACGAGCTGCAGGCACGGCACCGGGCCGGGCCCGATCGCCCGCCGTGCCGGGCCGATGCGGCGCCGGAGGAAGATCAGGGGCTGGGCGCCGCGGCCGTCGTCGACGACGGCGCAGAGGCATCCGTAGCCGAGGTGGTCTCGGACGAGGCGGCGGTCCGCCTCCGCGAGGTCGTCGAGCGGATCGCCCGCGCCCGCGATGCGCCCGCGCACCCCCGGCTTGACGCGGCAGAGCGCCGGCACGACGAACATCTGCCCGGAACAGAAGGCCGTGAAACCTCGCGCCTCCTGGATCGCGATCGTGTGGGGGGCGGGGCTCACGTTGAGGTAGGTGACCCCACTCCGCCGCTGCGCGACGCGGTCGAGCAGGGGCGCCTGCGCGCGGAACTCGGGCTCGACGTACCAGCTCGACAGGTTGCAGCGCAGCCCCCCGCCGTGGCGCGCGCCGTCGTCCCAGAGCGTGAGAAGGATCCCGACCAGGCGCCCTTCGTTTTCCAGCACGATGCCGTAGCGCGGGCAGCCCGGCAGCTCCGGGCGCTCGGCCATGCGCGCGAGACCCGCCCGCCAATAGTCCGCCGTGCGGTCGGCGAAGCCCTTCACCAGCAGGTCGACGGCGGCGGGAAGGTCCGCCTCGGCGATCGGGCGGCATCGCGACGCGGTGGGGGGCTGGGAGGTGGCCGACGGCATCGTGAGGTCCCGGAACGGGTGGTCGCGGGACCACGTCCTGCCGCATCTCGGATGCCTTGTCGATGCCGGGCATCCGTGCGGGGCGGGGCGCAGGCCGCGGTGCCGGCAACGCGCCATTAAGCTTGCCGCGACTGCGCGGGCATCGAATCCGCGTGTTGGGCTATTTAGGAAGTCCGTATCAGGCTCACTACACACGGCCGCCGACGACGGGCACTCGCCAGCCATCGACCTCGACGGACGCGGTTGCGAGATGCAACGGCGCGAGGTCCATCGGTTTTTCGCAGTGGGTGGTCTCATGGGAGCGGGCTGATGCACGGTGCGGCGCTAGCGCGGCGATTGGTGGAAGCCCTGAGCGCCGCAAGGGATATCGCTGGCCTGCGGGCGCGCCTGTCCGGCCAGGCGGGAAACGCTCTGTTCTCGACGTTGGACCAAGCCGCGGTCAGCGGCTTCAACTTCCTGACCGGCATCATCGTCGCTCGGACCGTCGACATCGGCAGCTTCGGCCGGTTCGCGCTCGTGATGATCGCCGTGACCCTGGCCCAGAGCGTCCACAATGCCCTGATCACCGCCCCGATGATGACCATCGTGGGGCGCCGCCAGGGCCAGTCGCGGTCGTATTTCGCCTCCCTGCTGGTCTATGCCGCCCTGTTATCGGTCGGCGGGGGGATGCTGGTCGCGGCTTTCATCGGCGGGTTGTTCGCCGCCAGGGGCGACGCGGCGCCGCCCGAGTTCATCGCCGCCGCCGGCTGCGTGGCGGCGGCGCAGAACATGCAGTTCACGCTCCGCCGCCTGCTCTTCGCCCGCACGGCCGGGGCCGCCGCCCTGCGGATGGACCTGGGCCGCGCCGGCCTCTTCGTCGTGACGGCGGCGGCTTGGCGCTACGGCCGGGGCACCACGACGGTGGAGGAGCTGTTGTGGATCCTCGCCGCTACCGCCGCTGTGACGAGCCTTCCCGCGCTCCGGCCTTACCTGCGCTTCGCCAAGCGGGGGCTCCACCTCGGCACTGTGACGCGGCGGCACGGTCCCCTGTCCCGTTGGCTGCTGCCCGTCGTGGTCCTCACCTTCGGGCAGGAGCAGGCCGTGTGGATCATCGCCGGTGTGATGCTGGGTGACGCCTCGATGGGCGGCCTCCGGGCGTCCCAATACCTCGTCGGCCTCGTGCTGCTGTTCCTGTCGTCCACCGAGAACGTCATCCCGGTCGCAGCCGCGCGCGCGCTGACGGGCGGCGGCGAGCGCGGACTGCACCGCTACCTCGGCTCGGTCGCCGTGGCGATCGGCCTCCCGATCGCCGGCGTCACCCTGGCCATGGCGGCGGGAGCGCCGCTCCTCCTCCGCCTGGTGTTCGGCACGGCCTACGACCCCTACGCGGGCTGCCTCCGCGTGCTGGCCTGCACGGTGCTGCTCGTCCTCCTGCGAGACCTCATCGCCCATCGGTTCCGCGCCATGGAGCGGACGGGGGTGATCTTCGGCGCCTTCGCGTTCAGCCTCGCCGTGTCGTTGGCGCTGGCCTACCCGCTCCTGACCCGTTGGGGGCTCGTCGGCGCCGCGCTGCTGATCCTGTGCGGCCACATGGCCTCGCTGGCCTACTTGGCGTGCAACGTGGCCACCGAGCGGCGCTCCGGGCGCTGGGCCTACCCGCCGGGCACGTCGCGCTCCGTCGCGGCGGGGCGGAAATGAAGCCTTCGGTCGAAAATCCCGGCCGCTGGCGAGGGCGGACGCGCGCCGCCCGCGCGGCGGGGTGCGACTGGGATGCATCGGCGTTTCCGTCGCTCGACCTGAGGCCCGTGGCGGCCCGTACAGCTCCGCTCGCGCTCGCGGCCCTGCTCGCCGTGGGGGGCCCCGCCGTCCGGGCGGCATCGCCCGTGGGCAGGGAGGAGCCTCCGCTGGTGATCGGGGTCGAGGCCGGCCCGCGGGCCGAGGCCGAGATCGGGCGAGCTCTCGGCCGGGTCGCCGACCTGCGCGCGTCGGGCTCGCGCCGCCCGGTCACGATCGCGCTCGGCCCCGGCACGGTGCGTCTGACCCGGCCGATCCACATCGGGCCCGAACAGGCGGGGCCGGACGACGCGCCGCTGGTGCTGCGCGCGCGGGACCCCGGCGCGACCCGTGTCGTCGGGAGTGTCCACCTGACGCCCGAGCGCGGTCCGCTCGACCCGGCGCTGGCGGCCCGGCTGCCGCCCGAGGCGCGGGCGCACGTCCTCGCCTATCGCCTGCCGGCGGCGGCCTCGTCGCGGGCCCGCATCATGGCGCCCCATCTCCTGAACTCCCCGTCCGAGCCGCTGTCGCTCGAGGTCTACGACCCCGAGGGCGCCCTCGTGCCGGCGGCTTGGCCCAAGGACGGCTGGGCGACGATCGGCGCCGTCGCGCCCGCGCCCGCGGTCGCGTCCTTCGCGGTCGACCCCGAGCGCGTGCGCCGATGGCGCGGGGAGCCCGACCTTTGGGCGCAGGGGTACTGGCGTTGGGGATGGCTCGCCGAAACCATTCCGGTGGCCGGGCGCGACGCCGACAAGGGCCTCATCGGCCTCGCCGACCCGCCGTTCGAAGGGTTGAAGGCCGGGGGCCGCTTCCGGGTCCTGCACGCCTTGAGCGAGCTCGACGGGCCCGGCCAATGGTGGCGCGACGAGGCCGACGGGCTGCTGCTCGCCTGGCCGCGGCGGCCCGACCCCGCCCTCGACGTCGCGGTGGTCGACGACCTGCTGGCGGTGGAGGGAGCCAGCCACCTCCGGATCGAGGACCTCGCGTTCGAGGAAAGCCGCGGCGATCTCGTGACGGTGAAGGGCGGCGCCGACGTCGTGCTCAGCGGCGGGCGCCTCGCCTGGTCGGGCCGCGACGGCGCGGTCTTCCTGGGCGCGCGGGATGCCGGCGTCGAAGGGGTCGCCATGTCCGACATCGGCGGCACCGCCGTGGTGCTGAACGGCGGCGACCGCGCCGCGCTCGCGCCGGGCGGCCTGTTCCTGCGCCGCAGCCGGATCGCGCGTTGGGCGCGGCTCCGGCTCACCCAGAGCCCCGCGGTGTCGATCGGCGGGGTCGGCGCCGACGTGTCGGACAACGTGCTGCACGACGCCGTCGATTCCGCCATCGTGATCCACGGCAACGACCACCGCGTCCTCCACAACGAGATTTTCCGGGTGCTGGCGGGCGGGACCGATGCGGGGGCGGTCTACGCGGGCCGGGACTGGACGGCGCGCGGCACGCTCGTCGCCGAGAATTTCATCCACGACATCAAGGCTTCGCCCGGCGACGAGGTGAAGGGTGTCTATCTCGACGACATGACGAGCGGCTTCACCGTCAGGCGGAACCTGTTCCTGCGCGTCGACCAGGCCGTGTTCATCGGCGGTGGCCGCGACAACCTGGTCGAGGGCAATGCCTTCGTGAGCTGCGCGCCGTCGATCCACCTCGACTCGCGGGGCCAAACCTGGGCCGTCGACTCGGTCCGCGACCCTGAATCCCAGTTGAGGGCCGCCTACGCGGCCATGCCGGTGACATCGGCGCTTTGGCGCAGGCGCTATCCCGGCCTCGCCGACATCCTGTTCGACGAACCCGCGGTCGCCAAGCGCAACCGGCTCGTCGACAATCTGTTCGTGGAAGGCGGAGGGCTGTCGTTCCGCGACGGCGGCCGGGCCGAGCTGCAGGCCATCCTGGGCAACCGCGGCCCGGCCGGCATGGCGCAGCGCCCGGGGGGCGACCTTGCCGCGATTGCCGCCACGGCGCGGCGGCCCTCCGACCTCGACGGGCTGGTGGACGCGTCCGGCGCCCCCGCCTTCCATCTCGATGCCGTCGGCCCGAGGCGGTGAGCGCCATGCCGACGCCCGTCGAAGCAATGCCCGCCGTCAGGCCGACGGCCGGCTCCTGACGGATCGGTGACCCGCCGGAAATGCGTCGGCGTTACCGGCGGTCGACCCGTGGCGGTCGCCGGTGTCAGATCCCGCCCCGTTCCGGGCCGCGGGTGCCGCGAAGGTCGGTGCCGAGTTCCGCCGCGGCGAGCATCGCGAAGCGGGGCACGACGGTGCGGTATCGGCCGTAAAGGCGCTTCGGCTCGCGGGCGAGACGATACGCCCATTCGAGGCCGGCAACCTGGAGCAGGCGGGGCGAGCGCGGGATGGTGCCGATGTTGACGTCGAACGCCGCCCCCACCCCCATCGCCACCGTGCCCGGAAGGTGGGGGGCGTGTTCGGCCATGAACAGCTCCTGCTTGGGCGTGCCGAGGCCGACCCACAGGATCTGGGCGCCGGACGCCGTGATGCGGGCCCGCATCGCCGCCGTTTCCGCCTCGTCGAGCGCGCGGAACGGCGGAGTCTCGTGCCCCGCGACCTGGAGGCCCGGCACCCTCGCCGTCATGGCGGCGGCGAGCCGCTCGGCGACACCGGGGCCGCCGCCGAGGAAGTAGTGGCGCCAGCCGGCGTCGGCTCCGGCCCGGCACACGGCTTCCATGGAGGCGATGCCGGGCACCTGCCGGATGTTCCGATATCCCTTCATCCGGCCGACCCACACCAGGGGACGGCCGTCGGGGCAAACCAGGAGGGCCTCGTGATGGGCTCGGCGCAGACGCTCGTCGTCCTGCGAGCGCACGACGCCATGGGCGTCCCGGAACACCACGAAGGCCCCGGGGGTCCCGGCCGGCATGGCGATGCGCCGGCCGATGGCTTCGATCAGCTTGCCCATGGTGACGTCCGACACCGGCACGCCGGCGAGGCTGAACCGGCCCACCTTTTCGTCATGTCCCATGGATCGTCTCCCGAGTCTTTCGCGACGCCGAGGCTTCGGCGTAGATGGCGAGCAGCGCGTCGATGGCGACGCGCTCGGTCCAGCGGCTCTCGTAGGCGGCGCGGGCCTTCGCGCCCATGCGCCGGGCCTCGTCGGGCGCGGCCTCGATCCGTCGAAGTGCGGCGGCGAGCGCGCCGGCGTCGCCGGGGTCGACCAGGAGCCCGGTTTCGCCGTCCTCGACGACGTCGGCCAGCGAGCCGATGCGCGACGCCACGACGGGCGTGCCGGCCGCGAAGGCCTCGACGATCACATTGGGCAGCCCTTCGTACCAGAGCGACGGCACCACCACGGCCGCCGCGCCCGCCATGGCGGCGCGGACCGCGGCCGCGTCGCGCGATCCAGCGAGGTCGAGGCCCGGCCGGCCGGCCAGCGCCGCCGCCATCGGCCCCTCGCCCATCACCGTCACGGACGTGTCGCGGCCGCGCGCCGCCTCGGCCAGAACCGCGAGGCCCTTCTCGGCCACGAGGCGGCCGACGTAGAGGAGCCCGGCGCGGGGCCGGGCGGACGGCGGTCCGGGGTCGGGATAGCTGTTCGGTCTGACGGCGATGCGCTCGCTCGGCAGGCCGGCCGCCACGAACCGTCCTTTAGCGAAGGGCGTCAGCGCGATGAATCGATCCACGTCGCGGTGCCAGGTGCCCCGCAGGCGGTGCCGGTCGATGGTGCGCGCGACGGCGAGGGAGCCGATGCGCGAGCCCCGATAGCAGGCGTGCAGCACGGCGCGGTAGGGTGATCGCCCGACGCAATCCTCGCAGGGGTGGCCGTCGCGGGTGAGCATCCCGTTGGCGCAGGTGACTCGGTAGTTGTGGAGGGTCTGCACCGTGGCGGCCCCGGCGGCCCGCACGGCCGCGTGCACGCCGGGCGAGACGAGCGGGAAGGTGTTGTGGACATGCACGATGTCGGGTCGGAACCGCGCGACCGCTGCCATCACGCGCGCGATGCCGCGCGGCGCGTGCGGCGCTTCGAGCGCCACGCGCAGGCGGTCGAGCCCCGTCTCGATCTCGTCGTTGTGTACCAGCAGGAGTTCGACCGCGATGCCGGTGCCGCGGAGGGCGGCTACGTCGCGTTCGACGGCCGCCTCCTCCCCACCCCGGATCTGATAGCCGTTGTGGACGACGAGGACGCGCGGCCGCCGGCGAGGGGCGTCGGGGCCGCTCACCGGTTTCGGCCGCCGCCAGCGAGGAAATCGGCATAGGCCAAGCGGAGGCCGTCCCGCAGGCTCGTCGCCGCGCGCCAGCCGAGGCGATCGAGCCGCGACACGTCGAGGAGCTTGCGCGGGGTCCCGTCCGGCCGCGACGTGTCGAAGACCAGTTCGCCCTGGTACCCGACGGTGTCGGCGACCATCCGGGCGAAGTCGCCGATCGCGATATCCTCGCCGCTGCCGACGTTGATGAAGCCCGGGCCCGACCAAGTCCTCATCACGAAGAGGCAGGCGTCCGCGAGGTCGTCGGCGTACAAGAACTCGCGCCTCGGCGTGCCGGTGCCCCAGATGGCCACCGACGGCGCCCCGTCGCGCTTCGCTTCGTGGAAGCGGCGGATCAGTGCGGCCGCGACATGGCCGTGCTCGGGGTGGTAGTTGTCGCCGGGCCCGAACAGGTTCGTGGGCATGACGGACACGAAATCGCTGCCGTGCTGGCGGCGATAAGCGTCGCACATCTTGATGCCGGCGATCTTGGCGACGGCATACCACTCGTTCGTCGGCTCCAGCGGCCCTGTCAGAAGTAGGTCTTCCGACATCGGCTGCGCGGCGTGCTTGGGATAGATGCAGGACGAGCCGAGATAGAGCAGCTTCGTCACACCCGACAGGTGGGCCGCATGGATGACGTTGGTGGCGATCGCGATGTTGTCGTAGATGAAGTCCGCCGGGTATCTGTCGTTGGCCAGGATGCCGCCCACCGTTCCGGCGCACAGGAACACCATGTCGGGCCGAGCCGCGGCCATGAAGGCCCGGGTCGCGGCCTGATCGCGCAGGTCGAGCTCGGACCGCGACATCGTCAGCACGTCGCAGTCCTCGCGCGCGAGCAGCCGCGCGATGGCGCTGCCTGCCATGCCGCGGTGACCGGCGATGAAGACGCGTTTTCCCGCGAAGCCCGAAGCATCCTGGCTCGTCCGCGTGGGTGCGACCTGCATGATGTTCCTCGCCGAAGCCGGAGCCGTTTCAAAGGTGGTGAAGAGGACTTTGATGCCGGCCGCTTCGGTCGACATCTCGGAGACCGGCCCATGTCGAGGACTGTGCTATCACTCGTCGATCCAAGCAATGCAGGACCGGAATCAAAGCTAATACAACTTGTATGCGAGCCGATCGTCATGGAGAACGGCTCGCTGCGCCAACGGCCGCGGGCCTCGACTCCCGGTGTCTTGGCATCTCCCAGTCCCGATCGTGCCGGCTGCGGTGGCGAGCCCTGCGGCCGGCCGCGCCAGCACAGGCCGGTCAGGCATCGAGCGGGGAAGCGTCGAGGAGGACGCAGACGGGGGAACGGCCGCGCGCCGTCGCCGGCAGGGCACGCTCGATGGTCGGGAAGGCGCTCCGCTCACCGCTCACGGCCAGCACCACCAGCGACACGCGCGGATCGTTGACCAGACGGTCCGTGAACAGGTCGGCGCCGAGGGTGCCGGCGTTCACCACCACGGCGTCGCGTCCACCGGCCTCGTCGAGGATGCGGTCGGCCGTTACGCGCGGGTCGAAACGGGGGGCGTCGCGCCCCGCGCTGAGGAAGGACAGGCCGGGGAAGTCGACGAGACGGCGCTCCGGCTCGGCGGACCGGACGTCCCCGAGCCGCGTCGGCGCGGCGATCACCTGCAGGTGCATGTCGGCCATCATGCTGCCGTCCGGATCCGCATCGACCAGCAGCGCGCGGCCATGCTCGGCGGCCGCCAGGGCGGCGAGCTGAAGCGACAGTACCGATTTGCGCGAAACGGCGTCCGCCGCTGTCACCACCGTCACGCGGACACGGCCGGGAGCCGCGAGCGACTCGAGGGAGGTGTTCAGCCGGCCCAGGGCGAGGTCCTGGCGCGTTTCGGCAGCGGCGCCGCTGCCGGTCGGCGGGATGGCGCCGGCGACAGCGAGGCCGAGCCTTTGACGCAGGCGGCGGACCGTGCGGACCCGACCTGCAGCCCCCTCGGCCAGCAACGCCGCCGCGACGCCCAGGGCCAGGCCGATGGCAACCGCGCTCGCCAGCAAGGCTGCGGCGGACAAGCCCTTGCGGCGTGCCGGCGGGGTCGCGGGCGAGATCACGCGCGTCGCCGAAGCGCCGACCTGCTGCTGCTCCTGTAGCTGGCGTGCCCGGGTCAGGGCCGTCTCATAGACGCCGCGCCGGGCGTCGATCTGCCGGTCGAGCTCGCGCAGGCGCACCATGGCGTCGCTGACCTCGATCGCCGTCGTCTTGTTGTCTCCCATGCTGCGCGACAGCGACGCGACATCGGCGGCCGTGGCCTTGTACTGGTTCTGCAGGCCGGCCACGATGCGCTTCGCTTCCGTGTCGATCTGCTGGCGGGCCGCCCAGACCTGCGCCTTCGCGGCCACGAGCGAGGGGTGCCGGGCGCCGAACGTGCCCGAGATGTCGACGACCACGCGCTCGGCCTGGGCCAGCTGGGCCTTGAGCGCCGAAACGGTAGGGGACTGGAGCACTTCGGGCAGCGTGTCGAGCGGGAGCCCGACCTTGCGGGCCGCCTCGATCTCGTTGAGCCGAGTCGACTGTTCGGACGCCCGGGCTCGGGCCGCCCCGAGCTGGTCGCCGAGCTGGCCGAGCTGCTGCTCGCTGACGAGCTGGGTGCGCGTGCCCACGAGATTGTTCGCCGTCTTGAAGGCCTGCGCCCGATCCTCGGCGTCGCGCAGGGCGGATTGGAGCTCGCCCAGGCGGCTCGAAAGCGCGTCGCCGGCCTCCCTCGCCACCGTCGCGCGGCTTTGCGCCTCGACCTCGATGTAGGCGTCGGCGATCGCCTGGGCGAGGCGCGGGGACAGCTCCCGGCTGTCCGTCGTCACCGACAGCGACAGCACGAAGCTGCGCTCCAAGCGCTGCACGCTGACGCGCTCGCGCAGGCTCCGCAGGGCGGCGAGTTCGGGGTCGCCGGGGGCGTGGGCCAGGCCGAAGAGGCCGGCGACGCCGTCGAGGGCGCGCGACACGAGTGTCGTGCCGCCGGCGAAGTCCCTGTCCTGCGCGAGATCGAAGCGCTTGACCACCTTCCGCAGCACGTCGTCGGACGAGAGCACAAGCATCTCGCTGTCGACCTGCAGGAGGCTCGCGTCGCTGGTCTGGGAGGGCGGGTTGAGGTCGTCCTTGGTGACCTGAACGCCATGGGGGTCGATGAGGATCTGCGCCGTCGCAGTGTACTGGGCCGGCAGCATCAGCAGCGCCGCGACTGCGAGGCCGACCACGAGGCAGAGGGGGACCAGGACCGTCGCGTAGCGAAGGCCTAGGACGTACCAGACTTCCCGCGGGTCGAGGAACCAGGGCGCGGCCGGCGCGGGCGCGGGTTCGGCCCGAGCGAGCTCGAGCGCGAGCGGGTCGCGCCTGTGGTGATCGTGGTCCGCTATCAACGCCATCGTCCGCCCCCGGTCGAACCTGTCCGCTCGCGTCGCGAGGGCTCTCCGGCCGCCCTCGATCGGTCGTGCCGCTCGTGCCGAGCTCGACCGGAGGTGGCGGCCGCCGTCTCAGACGGCCGCCGGCCCACCACCCACCGTCCACGCCCGGGTCTTTCGCGACATTAGGGCGTGAATGGCCAACAAGCGCTTAATCGGCGCGCTTCTGGACCCGACGGTAGACCCCCGTCGACCCGGACCAGATCGCCATCAGGTGAGGCCTCTCGATCGCGCAAAAACCTTCAAAACAGTGAAGAAACATCGGGGTCACGAGATGCAGCCCGCATTGGCGCGTGGCTTCAGTTCGGGTGTCCCGTCTTCGCCGGCACCTTCACGCGAGCGCGATCTGCCTCGGTCTGGACCGTTTCGGGGCCGTCGGAATCTGTCGATGCATGCCGTGTGCTTCCGTCCGGGAAGGTCGGTGCTGGTTTCGCGTCGGCGATCGAAGGTCTTGACCGCTGGCGAGCGCGCGCCGCCGCCCGCACGGCGCAACGCGATGGAGGTGTATCGGTATGTCCGTCGCTCGATGTCGGGTCGGGCCGCAGGAGCGGCGGCGCGCACCCGCGCCGGCCGGCATCCGGGAGTTGCGACCGCTGGTCTTAAACGGGCATTCACCGCCGTCCATCCATGCTCCGTCCGAGAGGATCATCGACAATCCGGAGATCGAGATGGCGCAATCAGGTGAGGGACGGTCCGTGAACGGTCAGAAAACGGCGCTGATTACGGGGATCACGGGGCAAGACGGCGCCTACCTGACCGAGTTGCTGCTCGGAAAGGGATATGTGGTTCATGGCCTCAAACGCCGTTCGTCGAGCTTCAACACGGGGCGTATCGAGCAGTTCTACCAGGATCCCCACGTGGCCGACCGCAGCCTCGTGCTGCACTACGGGGACATGACGGACTCGACCAACCTGATCCGCGTGATTCAGCAGGTCCGTCCCGATGAGATCTACAACCTGGCTGCGCAATCCCATGTCCAGGTCTCGTTCGAAACCCCCGAGTACACGGCCAACGCCGACGCGATCGGAACGCTGCGCATCCTCGATGCCTTGAGGATCCTGGGGCTCGGGCAGACGACGCGCTTTTACCAGGCCTCGACATCCGAGCTCTACGGCAAGGTGCGGGAAGTCCCGCAAAGCGAGACGACGCCCTTCTACCCACGCTCACCTTATGCGGCCGCCAAGCTCTATGCCTATTGGATCACGGTGAACTATCGTGAGGCCTACGGCATGCATGCGTCCAACGGGATCTTGTTCAATCATGAGAGCCCTTTGCGGGGTGAAACATTCGTGACGCGCAAGATCACGCGTGCCGTCGCGGCGATCCACAACGGGACCCAGGACCGCCTCTTTCTCGGCAACATCGACGCCAAGCGCGATTGGGGGCACGCGCGGGACTATGTCCAAGGCATGTGGCTGATGCTCCAGCAGTCCGAGCCCGATGATTACGTGTTGGCGACCGGTGAAACGCATTCGGTGCGGGAATTCGTCGAAGCCGCTTTCTCCCATGTCGGGGTCGATGTCGAATGGCGGGGTGCCGGCATCGACGAGAAGGGGTTCGATCGAACCAGCGGGCGGGAGATCGTGGCGATCGATCCCCAATATTTCCGCCCGACCGAGGTCGATCTGTTGTTGGGCGATCCGACCAAGGCGAAACAGAAGATGGGATGGAGCCACGTCACCAATTTCAGAGATCTCGTGTCCGAAATGATGGCCGCCGAGCTCGCCGACGGCGGCAAAACCGGGCTCCCCACAAACGCCCAGCGCTGACAGCGGTCCTGCGGATGCGCGCCCATGCCAGCCGTCATGGACGAGGGGACGTCCCTGACGGCTCACGCCGCGAGGGCGGCGGTGCGCCTTCGCTCTGGCCTGCGATCATGAGCGTCGACCGCCAGCGTCACGGGGCGTGGAAGCGGACACGACGACCGTATGCTGTATCGGCTCGGCGACGGGCGGACCAAAGACGTCCCATCGCCACAGTCTTGTCGCTGCATCGCGGCGAGCGATCCCCAGCACCGACATCGCTCGCTCGTGTCGGCACGGGGACGACGTCGTGCGATTTGGGACAATCGATCGCGATCCATCAACCGGCGGGTTTTCAGGCCGAAAGCACGGCCGCCGTCCGGCCGATCTTGCTGCCGATTGCCGGGAGAAGCAGCCCCTAGAAGGACCGCTTCGGTCCTGCGCGGCGGAGCGCTGGCTTGTGCCCGTCGACGCGGGATCCCATACATCGCGCCCGGGACGTCGCGGTGACGTCCGGGCGCGGAGCGGCCCGACGGGATCCCGGTCCGATCGGGCGAGCCCTGCGGGTCGAAGCCGGTGCACCTGATCCCCGACGCGAGCGCGCGATGACGCCATCCAGGCCCGACGAACCGTCCGACGCCGCAGCCCGCCGTTCGAGGCCGGCCGTCGTCGTCTACCCCGTGGAAACGCTGCCGAGCCCGGACATGGCGCGGCTGCTGGACGCCCGGCGAACCCTCGCGCTCGTCGACGCCGTCGTGGTGCCCCCGCGCGACGCCGCCTGCTTCGAGGTGCCGAGAGGGCATTTCTGCCGCATCGTCAGCGTCGGGGGCCCGCAGGTCGGGGATCTCAACCTTTGGAACTCCGCCGACCTGTCGGAAGGGTTCTTCAGCGGCAAGACGCGGGCCCTCCACGGGACGCATGTCGGCGTCGGCGACAGGCTCTGGAGCGGGCTCCCGTTTCTCCGCCCGCTGGCCACGATCACCCACGACACCCTCGGATGGTACGGCTTCGACGAGGATGGCGGCGGCGTCCACGACGTCATCGGCACGCGTTGCGACCCCTACACCAACCGCCTCCTGCACGGCGGCGACTACCACCATTGCTGCCATTCCAACCTCGCCCGCGCCCTCGGCGCCAGGCTGGGCAGGCCGGCGCGCGACGTGGAACACCACCTCCACGACGTCCTGAACGTGTTCATGTGCACGGGCTTCACCCGCGACACGCACCGTTATTTCATGAAGGCCAGCCCGGTGCGGCCGGGCGACTTCCTGGAATTCTTCGCCGAGATCGACCTGCTGGGCGCCTTGTCGGCGTGCCCCGGCGGCGACTGCGGGTCGAGCCATTCCAGCGACGCGGCGGCCTGCCACCCCTTGAGGGTCGAGATCTTCCGCCCCGATCCTGCGGCCCTCGCGGGGCTGGAAAGGCCGGAGCCGAGCGCCTACCCTCGGACGCACGGGGAGCGACCGCCGTCCGACGTCGCCAGCCCCTGACCGGGACGGGCCCGGCGCCCGCGCTCGCCCGCGGCCGAAACTTTGACCGCCGGTGTTGCTGTGGACCCGTCGAAGGACGCTGCCCCGAGGTCGGGCCGCCCACGCCATGGGACGCGGACACCCGGGTGAACAGGCATGCTGCGATGCAGTCGATCAGCAACGTCGCACCGGATTCGGATCTCGGGGATGATCCCGCTGGGCAATCGTGCGAAGAGTGTCGTGCGAGACCAGCGTGACTGCACCGGCCTCGGTTTGCCCTGGCCCGGCCCGATCTGATCAGCCGGATCTCGTATCAGACTGTCCGGTGAATGAGGGCTCCAGGGCAGGCATCATCCCAAGCGGCCGATTTGCGCTGGACTTCGAGGCCGTGCTCGTCCTTGGGGCCTTGCATGAGATCGAGCGCGATGTGGCGGACGGTGGCCATATGCTGGAGACCGTTCCCGGATCCGAGGCGGCACAGGCTCCCATAGAACCCGATGTCGAGGATCTTCTGTGCGATCCTGGTCTGGCGACCCATGGCATCGATGGTAACGACGGCGCCGGCCAGTTCGAGGCGTTCGAGCCGCAGCGGGATGGCCGGGGTCTCGTTCGACTTGGCGCCTGTCGCTTCCTGGGCGAGCACCGGACGCTGACGCGCTGCCTAGGCCGACACGAGATGGAGCGACCCGCATCCCCTGGCCGTGTCGGGGCAGTGGCGCGACGTCTTGCCGTCGATGGCGTCGGGCCGGTCGTCGCGCGGCGGGTCGACCGACTCGGCAGAGCACAGATTGAACAGCTCCGCGTCGATGACCTGCACCACGTCCTTGAGCGTGTCGTGGGACGGGATGCCGCGCTCGAACGGCAGATGAACAGGGCAGAAACTCCGGCCGCGCCTCGCCCCAAAGCTTGACCTCGGCGACGTCGTCCACGCGGCACAGCGCGGCGCAGAGCGCCACGAGCAGGACTTCCCGCAGCGGATACACCACGCGCCAGCCTTCGCGCGGGTCGCGCCGTCCGGCGGCGTGATCCAACAAACGGCGGTGAGCAGGGGCTCGGACGGGACATGGACGGCTCAAAGCATCGAAAGCCATCCCTGGAGACCCCACCCTCACTCGGGCCGCACCCCCGCTCCAGACCGTCAACCCGAGGCGATCGCCCTGGCGCCGCGCCGCTCGGCGCTTGCCCGTGCTGTGGGGACCTTCTATGATTTGAATCAGACCGGCCATGGCTCATCGAGCCTCGATCCCGGTGGGGCGTAGCCAAGTGGTAAGGCAGCGGATTTTGATTCCGCCATTCGGAGGTTCGAACCCTCCCGCCCCAGCCAACTCTGTTGACAGTCGAAAAGTGAAGCTAATGCAGGCAGTTAGTGAGCCTGCCAGCGGCCTTGGTACACCATGCGGTACACCAGCTGGTACCCCTGCCAAGCCGCCGACTAGCCGCGGTGGCCCATTGACTCATCCCCATATTCGCGCTTCCCCCTCGCACTCCGGCGCGCTACGGCTGGGCCATGGACGCGACATACAATCTCAACGGCGGCTTCAAGCCGACCGCAAAGCGGTTTGCGGATCTCGCTGGCCCTGACTTTTTCCCGACCCCCGCGTGGGCAACCTACGCGCTCATCGATAACGAAAAGTTCAACGGTGAGGTCTGGGAGAGCGCTTGCGGGAACGGCGCGATGTCGAAGGTCCTCGAAAAGACGGGCCAGCTAGTCACTAGCTCTGACCTGTATGACCGCGGGTTTGGAGAGGCTGGGATCGACTTCCTTGCCCCACGTCGCCGGGCCGCGAACATCGTGACCAATCCGCCTTACAACGCTGCGGAGGGCTTCGTGGCGAGTGGGGTTGCATCGGCAGAGCGCAAGTTTGCTCTCCTGCTTCGGCTCGCCTTCCTCGAAGGTGCCAACCGGGCGCGTACCATTTTCGGAGAGCGGCCTCCTAGTCGGGTTTGGGTGTTCTCCGAGAGGATCACCTTCTACCCGGCAGGAATGACGGCCCAAGGTTCAGGCACCACCGCCTATGCGTGGTTTGTGTGGGACAAGGATGCCCCCGGGGGTACAGAGCTGAAATGGTTCAAGCCCGGGTATAAGGCCAAGTTCTCGAAGAGCGGCTAGCGACGGATCAGGGCTCGGCCCTTCGCTGTGATGCAAAGGCCCAGAGCCGGGTCGTATGTCGCGTAGCCATCAGCCACAATGTTCCCCACGTCGGCACGGTGCGAGACTTGATTTCGGACAATCTGACTGAAACGGGTATCGTTCCTGTCTTCGAGAATGACGTTATCATCCGCAGATAATGTCATCACTCCTTGGAGGTAGGCTAGCCTCGCAGGTGTGTCCATGCAGCCATGAAGTGCCAGCCCCTTGAGCGTCGGCACGAGAATGTCAGCTTCGAGGGTACGGGGCATCTTCAACTCCGAGGCGGAGATGCAACCTCTCAGAGTGGGCGGGTTAGCTCAAGTTGATTGAGCCTCGATGGCATTGAGACAACCTGTCGCATCTATGGTCAGCTTATGCTGCCGTTAGAAAGCTCCCCCTGTGCAGATTGCACCGTTGGGAGATGCACAGGGTTCGTCAGAAATCGGAGTCTTCGTCTTCCTCGGGCTCTTCGACGTACTGCCTCAAGTCGCGCACGAGCTGACCGAGTTGGTTGCCGAAGTGGCTGGCGAACGCCATCGCTGCAACGTCGGTGTTCTTCACGAGCTTGTTGTAGAACATGCCGTGGAGCTTGCCCGCGATCTCCTCCGCTCTCCGCTGCTGTTCGGCCTCCCACTCATCCTCCGTCCTTTGTGCGACACGTCCTCGCCCCGCAGCCTTGGCCTGCATCCAAGTCGAGTAGCCGTTCGCCTCGGCTCCAAGAGCCACCTTCACCCTCCTCATCTCTCCTATCGTACCAGTGCTTGCGCCAGAGGCTCGCGCCATTCGAGCCTTGCTGTAGCGTCCGCACCGCACGAGACGCCAAGCATAGTCCGTCTTCTCCCGCGTCGTCATGGGGTGCTTGGTTTGACTGTTCACCTCACCGGCGAACGTCACCGCCTCCTCTGCTGATCCCTCGAAGTAAGCCACCGCCACGGGCCCCGCGAACCGCTCCCGCTTGTAGGCCGTCCATCGGTGGTGCCCGTCCACGAGGTAGGTCGTGCTGCCCGCCTGAAAGACCGTGAGCGGTGCCAGTAAGCCATCTCGCTTGAGCCCTCGCCGAAGCTCCATAATGTGCTGCTCCGTTTCGCCTCGGGGCTGGAACACCACCTCAAGCCTTTCGATGGCGGCGATGGGGAGCGCGTTCGGCAGCACCGCCGGCCGGGGTTCGCTGGCCTTCACCTCCAACGTCCGCAGCGCCGCTTCCATCTCGTCGGGCTCGGGCTTCTCCGCCCCGGTGTTCTCGATCCCGCTCACTGCAACGCCTCCAACGCTTCCGCCATCTTCACCCGGTCCGCATCGGCCTTCAGCGCTGCGGCCTCCCTCTGCTCCCGATCCATCCTGGCGAGGAACAGCCCGACCGCCCCGAAGGCCTTGGCGATCCACTCGCCCATCACCCCGGCGGCCTGCGGAGGAAGCTCGCGATAGACCCGCTTCGTCCGTCCCGTCTTGTGATCGAACCACGTCCCGGCGTTGGCCTCCGTGAGGCCCCGAAGGCGCCGAACAAGCTGGACCCGGAAGGCAGTGTCGGACAGGAACCGCCGGGGCTGCTGATCCGCCATGAGGTAGACGGCAAAGGCAGTCGCCATGATCTCCCTCGCCTCGACGGCCTCCGCCAGCTTCACCGTCTCGCTGGCGGCCTGCCTGGCGTAGGCGCTCCCTGCGCCCTGGCGGGCCAGCACGGCGCGGGCATGGCCGACCACCTCCCGCCATCGGCCCTCGCTCTGACCCCATACGGGGTTCCCGCTGTTGCGCTCGATGCGGCCCCGGATGGCCCGGAGCGGGGCCTTAAGGTCGGCCTTCGTGATCCCACGTTGGTCCGCATCGCCATGCCTGCGGAGCGTGCTCTTGTGGGAAGTGCAGTAGGCCCCGTACTGGGTGGCCTCCGCAGTGCAGCCGGGGGACCGGCAGTGTCTCGCCATGTTGATCCTGTGGTGTTGTGAAGGTTGCCGCCTGTGACGCTGGCGAGGCTTTCAGGGCGTCTATTTGCGCCCCTCCCCGACCAGACAGACTCGGGCGTGGGAAGATGGGGTCCGTTGCTGAATAGCAGTCCACGGCCTTCCTAGGTGGCCTGTGACGCTACCAGCACCAGCGAACCACCTCGGCCACTGCGAAGGCAGCGAGGGCCACTGTGCGGATATCCGGCCGGATGGTGGTGTCACGGCAAGCGACCAAGTGCAGCCGTCCGGCCCACACCTCGGCCCCGCCGTTCATCGTCTCCGACCCGATACCGGCAGTATCGAACCATGTCCGACCCAACGTGATCCCGTTCCACGTCACGTCGATGGACCCCATGAACGGGACATCGAAGGCCCACGAACGGGCACAGGGAGAGTAAACGGGCGCAGTCCCGCTAACTGCATTGATCGACATGGCTGCTGTTCCTGATCCGCGCCGCGCGTCACTCGCTGGCCGCAAGTCCCTACTAGCTCAATCTAGGCAGTGGACGCAAGTATGTTCCTTGCTTCGTCCGGAGAATTAGCTTCTGCTTCTATCCTACCTAGGAAAGATGCTTGCAGTCTGGCAGGTCTAGAAAGTCGAAGTCGCTTCGAGCACACCAGACGGGCTCCATGAAAGCGAAAGGGGCAACCTGTCGGCTATTCCGTTCCGTTCTGCCTAGCTGGCTAGTGACTAGCCGAAGCCCGCGAGCTACCAGCTCGGCATCCCAGCACGCCTCCGGTTAGCGACGTTGCAGAATGAGTTTCGAAACCGTCCAACTCCGCCCAGCCGCACAGGTAGACGTGCCAGCGCTGGTCCGCCTGCTCCAACGCACATGGCTTGTGGCATGGGCTCCGGAGGTGCCGTTCGAGGCGGTGCAGATGTTCGCCTCCTGCAACCCTGCGAAGACCCACGCTGAAGACGGTTGGCCGTCCTTCACCGTCGCAACATGCGATGGCGTCCTGGTCGGGATGAGCCATGTCGATGCGGACTGCATCGAAGATGTCCACGTCGATCCCAAGGCTTGGGGAAGGGGCATTGGGGCGAAGCTCATGGACGATGCGGAGTCCGTCATCGCCCGCTCTCACGCCTACGCACGCCTTGAGGTCCGCGCCTTCAACGAACGTGCCCGCGCCTTCTACCTGCACCGCGGATGGACAGATCACCGCCGCTATCCGGGGACCGAGTGCGGCAGCCCTGTGGAAAATTTCGAGATGCGGAAGGTGCTCCGCCCGTGACGGCGAAGGCCCTCAAGCTGCCTCCGCCTTCCCCGCCAGCACCCGATAGACGCTGGCCCGGCCGATCCCCAGCCGCTCCGCGATGGCCGTAGCGCCCAGCCCCTCGGCCCCTAACGCCCGCACCTGGGCCACGTCGATGCTCGGCTTGCGGCCCTTGTAGACGCCCTCCGCCTTGGCCTTGGCGATGCCCTCCAACTGCCGCTCCTTCCGCAAGTTCGTCTCGAACTCCGCGAACACGCCCAGCATGTCGAGGAACGCCTTGCCTGCCGCGGTGCTGGTGTCCACCGGCTGTTCCGTGGCCTTGAGGTGAGCCCCCTTGGCGCGCAGCGCCCGCACGATGTCCTGAAGGTCGCCGATGGAACGGGCCAGCCGGTCGATGCGCGTCACCACCAGCGTGTCCCCAGACCGCAGGAAGTCCATCAGCACGGCAAGCTCTGCCCGCCCCTCGCGCGTGGTCCCCGTCACCATCTCCTCACGGATCATGGTGCAGCCTGCGGCCTTCAACGCCTCGCGCTGTATGGTGAGGTCCTGATCCGTGGTGGACACGCGAGCGTAGCCATAGACGTGGGCGGCAGGTGCGGAGGCGGTGCGGGTCATCTCGGGGGCTCGCTGTCTCGTTAGGCTCTAGACCGTCCCTAGATGCCGTCTCGAAAGCCCGAAGTCAACCCATGTGAGACGTAAAAAGTGTCTCGTCGCATCGCCTCGCTGGGGTATACCTAAATGAGCACAACCGGTGCGGGCACCAGATAGCCGTCCACCTCCACGTTCCATACATAGCCGGTCTTTTCCAGATGGCTTCGCGGGTGTCGGAGTAGGCTGACCTTCATCCGAAGATTGCCAACACCGATGCGGTGAAATTTTAGATTTTCTGAAGTAATTCTTGAAGTCCAGCTTTCAAAGTATCTAGGGAGTTCAGAGGACTTCCTGCTATTTGCCTCGCTATTTCGGCCTGCTCCAGGGCTACCCTTTCCAGCAAACCTCTTCGATAACCATGCACCGTTTCGTCGTCCTCTATCTCTTCACAAGGCCGTAGCCAAGCGAAAAACTCGGTATAATAGGCTTGTTCTGTCCTCTCGATTGACAGTGAGAGGACACCCATGGCGCGCAGCTCCAGGATCATCAGCTCGAAGCTGGACGGAGTGAACGTCCAAGCATGGGCGTCGACGTACTCCGCTCTATCTGCAAAGGTCGCGACGACCAGTCCATCCCTTATCCGGTAGGGCATGACGGGCGCCCCTTGCTCCCCTAAATGCCACCCAGGATTGTCGTTGCGCTTCGCATGATACATGCAGAAGTCGAAGTGGGTTCGGATCGTGTGTCTGTCCCGTTTTTGGAGGAAAGCCTCCAGCACGTCCCCGGTGGTGGACACGGGGCGGAATACGTCGAAGCATTTGCGCTTGTCCGGCAACGCCAAAATTACGACGCCCTCGTCTTTCAGAAGCACCCGAGCGGACCGAAGGAAGGCGACGAGGTCCGTTGTGTGTTCGATGACGTGGCTGGCGATGAACGCGTCGTAGGTGCCCCAGGACGCCTCTCCCACGAGGTCCGTCAGGGCCCCGCCCTGCCACACAAGGTCCACCTCTTCGATGACGTCCGGGTCCACCGCGGGATCCCCGTGGTACTTCGCTATCAGCCCGGCGCGGGTTGTGTGATCGACGATGGTTACGTTCCAGCCGTCCCGCTTAGGGGCCAGGGGGCGTAGGCTGGGGCCGATCTCGATCACCTTGGCCGTCCGGGGTAGTCCCGCCATCAGCAGGATCACTCTCGTGTTCTCGTCCATTCGGCGCTCCATCCCGCAAGGCGGTCAGAATAGCCTAAATCAGAGCGCCCAATCTGGCCAAATTCACGCTTTTCGCAGGCTCAACGATACCCCAACGAGACGCCGTGCTCCGTTGAGGTATACCCACACGAGACTGCGGAAAACGCATGGCTTCGCCCCACACGGGATCAGACATCGCCAGAGCATTCCTATCGCGCCATGCCCGTCCCCGCCAACGTGTCCCAGGCTGGCCCCGCAGAGTCGCTGGGCAGGATGGTGGGCCGGGGTGCTGCGAAGGGACCTCGGCACAACGGCAGCCTTCAGCGGCCACCGGAGCGGCCCGACACGGGATTGTGATGCCGCAGGCTGTCATCCGTGAATGCGGCACCGCGGCGGACCCGCTACGGCGCTCCGCATGACATCGCCCCAACCCCGCCGGCCCCAGGCCGATCCCGAGCTTGAGCCGCTGGTGGCACGGCAGGAAGCTATCAGGGCCGTTCGGGCGGCATCAGGTCAGCCCCAGCGCTCCCCAGGCGGCAAGCCCGAGGGTGAACCCCGAGAGGGCCAGCGACAGGGCACAGCGCGGCCTCTGCCGAGTCCCTGAGCGTCGATCCTGGCGAAGGGCTGGGGTAGTGGCGGCTGCCTCGGGGACGGCCTTCAGCGGCCAGGGCAGGAGACCGGAGAGGGACAGAGCGGGTTCACCGGAGGGCCGACCTCCTACCGCGCCCGGCCACGCGATGCTCCCGCGTGCTCTATCCGTGCGCCCGCGCTAGCCTTAGTATAGCGCCCGGCTGCGCGTCACCGCGGGTGGGCACGGGGGGAGGCGCGCGCGTGTCGTTGATCGAAGGGGGCTCGAAAGTTTTTGGTATTTTCAAACGGCCCCGGTCAACGCCGCATCCGCTTTCAGAACGGAAGATCATCCTCCGTCAGGGGTTTAGCGCGGCGCTTAACGATGTCTGCTTGACGGACTTCAACTCTCTGGTCTGTAACTCTGTCGAGAAAACCTTGTAGCCTTTTGCGATCATTGCCCAGCCAGATCGAATTGTGGAGCTGGTCATTCTTAGCGTATGCCTCGATGACTTTTTCAAGCTGCGTGTCTTCGAGCCGTGTTACGGCAGCGTTGAGACGATTGAACCTGTCCCGAGTTTCGGAAAAGTCGGGAGACTCACAGAAAGAAGTAACAAGCCCTTCCTGCAATCGAGCTTGTGCGTTTAAGGCTTTACCGAGGAGAGAGTAAACTGCGGGAGCCACTGCCTCTAAATCATCCATCCTGCCTTTCAAGGCCTGCTCGTGACCTATGAACCCAGGAGGATCTTTACCTTCCAGCTTAAGACTGATGATTGGCTTTTTCGCACCTATCGCAAAACCAACCTCCTGATTTGTCCAGGTGCTTTCCTGAAAATCATTCGTCAGGAAGACCAGCATTACTTCCATTGTTTCCAGGCCGCGCATGATTTCTAGCCGCCATTCCGTCATGGGCTTTATAGTATCATGAGCTACGAACGAGCTAATACCAAATCCTTCTAGAATGCTGGCGAGTTGATTGGCGGGACCTTTGTAAGCATCTCGATGACTGATAAATAATCTGACCATGCCAGCTTTCCAAATCGACAACGCTGCCGGATCAACAGGTGGGCGATTGCTGAAAGGAATAGCTGATTGATAGGCGAGATCATTTTCATCAGATAATTCAATCTGAACAGCATTCCAACTTTCGTTAGGAACATGCTGGCAGAGAACGTTCAAATCAGAGCAAATTCTATCAGCTATACCCTCCTGATTTCGGATCGGTATCTGCTCAAGAATTTCCAGTGGAACATACAGCCGAAGATCATGCCCGTATGTGCCACCATTCCAGTTATCGAAGGTAGTTTCCTCGACCACGAATGACCGACAACCTGCAATGATGTCTCGCTCTAGGGTGTTTCCCTCTCGCTCGTATTCTCTATGGAGCCGCACCAGATAGCTACTGGCCTTACTTGAAAGATAGAAGATCAAACATACCTCCCTTTTCAGTGCCTCACGCGGGAAGCCTCACAGCTTCCACACAGGCTCTCCGCGTGTCCACATCGGACTGCCCTGGGTAATGTGCCATGGTCATGCCGAGCGGCATCTTCTCCGCATTGTGCCCCATAACGTCCGCCAAGGTCCAAGGCGAGAAACCCGCGGCGCCCCCATTCAGGGCGTCCGTTGCCTTCTTGCTGAACCACCTGCGGAGGGAATGGAGGTCCACGCGGGACTGCCGCGCGCCCGCCACCACGTCGTCCACCCCGAGCTTGCGGCGGTACTTCGTGAATGCCTTGACGATTTTCTGGGACCGCTCGATGGCGCTGCCGGGGGCTGGTGTGGGCAGCTCCGGGAACAGGTAGTCACCGGGAGCCTTGTCCTTGCAACGCCGCTCCACGATCCCTGCAAGGGCGCTGTGAATGGGAACGCTGCGATTGCCAGCCTCAGTCTTAGCGTCCCTCACGGTGAAGCACCCGGCGCGGATGCTCTCGACCTTCTGCCGGGCGATCTCCTCCACGCGCATCCCGGACAGGGCGGCGATGGTGATGGCATCCTTGAGGAAGGCCGGAGCCTCACCCGCCAGCAGGGTTCGCACCTCGGCATCCGTGAAGGGGCGCTTACGTTCGTCCACGGGCGTCCGGCGCTCTGGCACCGACTGCCGGGTCCACACATTCTCGGTGGCGAAGCCCTTCCCCTCAAGGAATTTCCAGTAGGAGGAGAGACAGGCAATATCCTTGTTTGCCGTCCGCCAGTGGGTCCCCTCGCCAACGAACCCCTCCGAAACGTAGCGGCCCGCGAGCTTGCGCGTGAAGGGCTCGATGATGGCGGGAAGCTTGACCCTGCCCAGCCATGCCTCAAGTTTGCTCACGGCGCGGCGGTAGTCGAGTTGCTGCCGAGGCTTCATTGGCTCATGCGCCAGCCATGCGTTCACCATCGAGCCGAAGGGGTCGCCAGCCCTAGGGCCACCTGGGCAAACTCCCCGGCCTTCTCCGGCCCATCCGAACGCTGCACCTCCTCATAGCGGTATTCCAGGGCGTGCTTCGCATGGCCCTCGTCATCGTCCGCTTGGATCGCCTCTCGCCACTGTAGGGCGTCCTCCATCAGCGGCGAGGCAGGCTGACCGCCCTTCCGCCGAAGCTCGGCCTCCGCCTGCGCTAGCTGCGCCTTGAAGGCAGCGATGTGCTTGTGCTTGTCCCGGTTCGCGTTGGCGAGGCTGTCCGTATGGAGAGGGAGCACCAACCGCGCCTTGCCGACGATGGGCCTCAGCTTCTCCGGCACCTTCATCTGAACGCGCCATTGAGCCCCATGCTTTTCGAGGTACTGACGATCCTGCCGCATGGGGTTCGATGCCTCTCAGTACCGCATCGGTACACCAGTTCGGTACACCAACGAGCGCCGAAAAGGCAAGCGTTCAGAGTGACATCATAGCCTTAGTGGGTCCCAAGCTGATGCCCCTCCCGCCCCAGCCAATCCTGAACGCGGGCGAGTTACCGAGCATGATGTGCTCGTAACCTACTAACATGTTGACCCGGCTGATGGGATGCCGCTTCAGACCTGCGCTGAAACGCTGCTCCGTTGAACCGATGCAAGTTACCTTAAGACCTGAGCTTGCATAGAAAGTAAGTGCTCTGAGCCATTCGGTTGGTTCAGCTTGAACTTTGCCATGATGCTGGCGGCTGAGGCGGTCCACAGGAAAGGTTTGGGATCGTGGTTGGTGCTCGCGATGTAGCGGTCGATGGTGGCGATGAGGTCGTCGATGGAGCGTCTGCCGGGTCAGCTTGGAGAAGAAGCTCTCCACGGCATCGAGCCAGGAGCACGAGGTCGGCATGAAGTGGAATGTCCAGCGCGGGTTGTCGGCCAGCCATGCCACCACCTCGGGATGCTTGGGGTGGCATCGTTGTCCATGACGGTGTGGATCACCTGGCCGGCCGGCCTCGGCGTCCTCAATCTGGTCGAGGAAGGCGATGAACTCCCCAAGCCGGTGGCATGGCGCGCAACGGCCGAACACTGTGCCCTCCAGCGTGTTCGGCGCCGCGAACAGCGTCGTGGTGCCGTTGCGGGACATCGTCGTGGGTGTAGGTCGCGCACTTGCCGGGCTTGAGCGGCAGTCCCGGCTGCGTGCGATCGAGCGCCTGGATCGGTTCTTCTCGTCGACAGACAGCACGATCGTGTGGCGCGGCGGCGCCATGTAGAGCCCCACCACGTCGTCGAGCTTGACGATGACATGCGGATCGGTCGAGCGCTTGAAGGTGCGTACGCGCCGGGGCTGGAGGTGGTGCGAGCGCCAGATCCGCTGCACCGTGGTCGCTGCACCCTGGTCAGCGACAGCCCGCTTAAGGCCGCCATGGCGCGCCCCGTCCAGTGCGTGGCTTCGCCCGGCGGTTCGCCCGTGAGCGTGCGTTCCAGCACGGCCTGCACCTCGTCCTGCGGCGTGGCGAACTTGCCGGACGGCCGCGTTTTGTCGCGCAGCAGGCCGTCCAGCCCCTCCTCGGCAGAGCGCTGTTGCCACCGCCACACCGTCGGGCGGCCGACACCAGACTGACAGGCCACCTCCAACACGGGCAGGCGCTCGTCAGACAGCAGCACGATCCGGGGACGCAGGACAGGGGGCGAGAGGCCGCCGGCGGTCGTCGACGATCCGGCCGCAGGGCGTCTCGGGTCTGCGCCGTCAGAACAAGCGATACGGTCTGGGACCTCAGCCCCAGACGCGCACACCCCAGGCCCGCTGTGAGCCATCCGACTGGTTCAGAGCACTAAGAATCGACTCGCCACATTCCAGAACCAAGTCGCAGCCCATGATGACAGTAAACCGAGCGCTTCTCTCCAGAATGTAAGAGTTCTCGTTCCGGTTATATATTTATAATTATGCTATGTTGTTTTTTGGTGAAAAGCAGTGGTGGGCATCACAGTGATGACCGTCGCGACTTCAGTCAGCCCGGTCCATGCGATGACTTTTGCGTCCTTCTCTCAAGAGGTAAATTAGAAATTGCATATTTCATATAAATGCCAACCGTACAAAGCACGGAGCGCCATCAAGATGCCGAAAAAGGCAAGGCATCACTGTTGGGTTGGTCGCTCAGGACAGTAAGGAGGCATAGCGTCGGACGCGATACATCCTAAGGTGAGCGCTGTGGAAAGCACGAGACGCTCGATTGAGGGGATTTCGCTGCAAAGACTGCTCAGAAAAAATTACGACAGGAGATGCGCCTATAAGTATAATCTGTAACAAGACTCACTGCTTTATAGATAGCCTGGCAGGAAAATATATTATATTTTTTTCCTATCCGCGACTGAGATAAAAATCAATAAATATTTCTATGAAGTCGGCCGCAACCAAATCTATTTCTCTAAAGGCGCTAACGCCAACAGCGAGGATACGCCAGAAGCAGGATAGTGAATGATCGTGAGGTCCGTCGCTCCGAATGGCTCGATCAATCGGGATCCATGAAGGCCGGAGCCCACGGTGCACCAGCCACAAAGCCTTTGATGATAGGCCGAATCATACATCATGATATGAAGTGACTGCAGGACCTTGCTTAGAGTATTTTCAGATTTCGCATCAATTAGGGCGAGGGCGATGCGAACGCTTGTCGAGCCGGACGCTACGGCGCATTCGAGGTCCCCGGACATGCCGATGGAGAGATCGTCGAGGATGTTCTTCCGCTCAATTTAAAGCGTCCAAGCGGTAGAAGCGGACTGCATTCTCCCCAAAGATCGATTTCATTTCCGATGGACCAAGCCGTGGAGCGAGCAGCGCACGAGCAGCGTTGCTGACTTCACCGTAGCTCGCTGCCAGCGTGCAAACCGGCCAGTCGCTACCCCACATGAGTCGATCGGGGCCGAAACACGTCACGAGGTGGTCGACATAGGGGCGAAGGTCGTCGAGACGCCAGGCGGATGGATCAGCCTCGGTGACGAGGCCGGAAATCTTGCAATGCAGCCCTGGCATGGCCGCCACCGCCGCGATGCGCTCGCACCAGGGGGTCAGCGTGCCGGCGGCGATCTCGGGCTTGGCACCGTGGTCGATCACGGCGCGCAGACCGGGGGTCTGGCGCAGGGCTTCCAGCACGTGAGGTAGGTGACGGGTGAAACCGAGGATGTCGAAGGCGAGCCCGCTGTCCGCCACGAGGGCCAGATGCTCGAGCACACGCGGGCGCAGGATGAACGCGTCGTCATCGATCTCTTGAAGCATAGGTCGCAAACCCACGAGCTTCGGCCGGGAGCGCAGCGCCGCGAGCCGCTCCGGGAAACCGGAGGCCTCCATGTCGGCCCAGCCGACGACGCCGGCCACCCAGGGCGTGGCCTCCGCGAGGTCGAGCAGGAAATCGGTCTCGGCGTCGGTCTCGGCGGCTTGGACAAGCACGGTGCGGGCGACGCCGGCCCGCCTGATCAGGGGCGCCAGATCTCCGGGCAGGAAGTCTCGCAGCAGCGGGGCGACATGGGGTCCCATCCAGCCGTAATCTCCCCGCGCGATACGCCAGAAGTGCTGATGAGCGTCGACGACGAGCGCCGGGGCCCTTGTGTCCGGCGCGCTCACGCCGCACCTGATTCGTGGCGGAGGGCCCCCTTGCGGAGGATGAGGTTGTCGTAGGGGCGTCGGTCGCCGCTGGAGATTTCCGAGTCCTCCGCCCGCGCCCGCGCCATGAGGGCGTCCGGATCGACCCGTTCAACCTTGACGCTGAGTCCCTCGGTGGCCTCGATGAACCGGCCGAAGTCGGTGTACATCGGCTCGGCCTCGCTGCGCGCTACCATCAGGGCACTCGGCGCCTCCACAAGGTCGTCGAACGGCAGGACGCTCAGCAGGGCTTCGAGCACGCGGTCGGCGGGACCGCCCGTCAGCTCGACATGGCGGCGCGCGACGTCGATGGCGGGGAAGTTCGCGGCAGCGATCACGATGTCGCTGCTGTGGTCCGAGTCATCCAGGATGGACAGCGGCATGCCGTTGAGCAGGGGATCGATGGATCTCAGCACGGGATCTCCTTTGGCGATGTCGGAGGGGCTCCGGGTCAGGCGTCCAGCGCCGCCCAGAGCGCGTCCGGGATGGGCTGCTCGAACCAGCGCACGTTGGCGCACACCTGATCGGCCGTCTTGGCCCCCATGGCAACGGATCGTACGGCGCAGTGGCGGAGCGGGAACTGGATGGCGGCGGCCGGCAAGGGCACGCCGAAGTCGCGGCAAAGCGCGTCGAGGCGCTGGACCCGCTCCAGCACGGCGGGGGGCGCTTCGGAATAATCGAACTTGGCGCCATCCGGTCCGCCCGGCACCAAGACGCCGGAGTTGAAGGCGCCTCCCGCCACGATGTCGACGCCCCGGGTGGCGGCGCGGTCGAGCAGGTCCCGGCCCGAGCGGTCGAGCAGCGTATAGCGGCCGGCAAGCAGGCAGCAGTCGAGGTCCGCCTCCTCCATGGCTTCCGCCGCCACCCCGATCTCGTTGACCCCGAGGCCGAACCCCGCGATGAGGCCCGCCGACCGAAGCTCGGCCAGGGCCTCGAATCCGCCGCCGCGGGTCAGCGCCTCCCAATGACGGGCGTGGCGCTCGCCGTGGGTCGCCGGGCCGATGTCGTGGACGTAGAGGAGGTCGAAGCGGGCGAGCCCGGTGCGTTGCTGGCTGTCGTCGAACGAACGCATCACGCCGTCGCGCGAATAGTCGAACACTTCCGTGAAGGGCAGGCCGTCGTGCCAGCCGGAGTCGAAGGCGTTGCGCGGCCCCGTTTCGGGCAGGGGGCGCCCTGGCCGGCCGTTCTGCATGAGGCGGCCCACCTTGGTGCTGATTCGAGCCGCGTCCGAGCCGCCGTGGCGGCGCAGGAGGTCGCCCACGAGGTGTTCGGCCCGGCCGAGCCCGTACATGGGGGCGGTGTCGAAGTATCGGATCCCGGCCTCCCAGGCCGCATCGAGTGCGGCGCGGGCGTCGGCCTCGGGCACGGGAGCGTAGAGGCCGCCGAGCGGGGCCGAGCCCATGCTGAGCGCCGTGAGGGCGATGCCGGCACGGGTCAGGGGGCGGGGGTCAGAAGCTTTCATGGTGCGCGTCCTCAGGGCCTGCGAACGGGTCCGCGTTTCAGATCTGGCGTGTGTCGTCAAAGGTCCGACGCGCCAGCGTGTCTCAGGCGGTCGCCGACACGGGCCAGCTTCGACATCCGAGCCCGTTCACACGCTCTCATGCACGGCGCGGCCGGAGCGCCGCGTCCACACCACGGCGGCGACACCGCCGATCAGCAGGGCGCCCCGCACGATCTGCCGCTGCCAATCGGTCCAGCCCAGCAACGCAGCTCCGCTGAGCAGCACCGCCAGGAGCAGGATGCCGACCGCTGTCCCGATCACGTTGGGCTTGCCCATCTTGAGCGCCATGCCGCCGAGCAGGACGGCCGTCAGCCCGTCGATGAAATAGGAGGCGCCGACGTAGGGCTGGCCGGAGGAGAGGTCCGCGGCGAGCAGCACGCCCGCCCCGGCCGACAGCGTGCCCGACAGGGCGTAGAGGATGAACAGCAGCCGCGTCGCCGGCACGCCCGCCTCGACGAGGGCTCTGCGGTTCTGCTCCATGGCATAGACGTAATGCCCGAAGGTCGTGCGATCCTGCAGCCACCAGGCGGCGGCGTAGAGGGCCGCGGCAGCGACCGCGAGGGCCGGGACGGGGCCGACCTCAGCTCGTACCACGGTGCCGAGGACGCCCGAACCGGCGAGCGGGATGGACGTGCCCTTGCCGATGGCGGCCGCGACAGAGCCCGCGAAGCCGCCGGTCGCGATGGTGGTCACCAGCGCCGGCAGGCCGAGCAGGGCCACGAGGCCGCCGTTGGCGAGGCCGAAAAGCAGGCCGGTGCCGAGCGCCGCCGCGGCGGCAAGCCCCCAGCCGGCGCCGGATGAGACCAGTCCCGCCACCACCATGGTGCTGAGAGCCGCGACCGACATGAAGGATACGTCGATCTCGCCAGCCGCCACGATGAAGGTGAGGCCGAGCAGCATCACGGCCGAGATGCCGCCCGAGCGCAGCATGTCGGCGACGTTCCCGGCGCTGGCGAACGACGGGCGCAGGACCGCGAAGCCGAGGGCCAGGGCCGCGAGCAGCAGGAAGAGCCCGTAGCGGACCAGCAGCCGGCCCGGCGCCGGGGCGGTCCGGCGGGCCGCCGGCAGGACCGGGGCGACGCCGCTCGCGCCGGCGTCTCGCGCTGGCGCGCCCAGGGCGGGACCGCGCACCGGCGCGCTCATGGCAGGACCTCGTGCTGGCGCGCTCATGGCAGAACCTCTCGCGGGCGGGCGGCGGGGATGCGCAGGCGCGCCGCGGCAGCCAGCGTCCGGGGATCGAAGAGCGCGATGGCGCCGACCAGCACCAGCGACACGATGGCGTCCGAATAGTAGTAGGGCACGGCCATCAGGGTGAAGCCGTCCAGCATGGCGCTCATCAGCAGCGTCCCGGCCAGCGTCGCCGCCACCGAGGCCCGGCCGAACAGCGCCGCGCCGAGGTAGACGGCCGCGTAGGCGGGCATGAGGAGCTGGTTGCCGACCGTGACGTTGCTGGCGCCCGAGGAGGCGACCAGGAGGGTCGTGGCGAGGCACGCGAGGGTGCCGGACAGCGCGAAGGCGGCCGCGACGTAGAGCCGGACGCGCACGCCCGAGAAGCGGGCCGACACGCGGTTCTCGCCCGTGGCGTAGAAGGCCCGGCCGAAGCGCGTGCCGTGCAGCAGCAGGGCGGCGGCGGCCGCTGCCGCGAGCAGCACGGCGGCCGGCATGTCGAGCCCGGCCACGCGCGCGTCGTTGAAATCCAGGATGCCGGAGCCGAAAAAGTTGTCCGAGATCGAGGTGCCGTTGCTGTAAAGGTAGGACAGGCCGACCGCGACCCCGCCGGTCGCGATGGTGGCGACGATGTCGGGCAGGCGGAAGCCCGCCACCGCGACCCCGTTCACGAGGCCGCAGGCGAAGCCCACGGCGAGCGAGCCCGCGACGGCGGTCGACACGTCGTGCTCGCCGGCGATCAGCCAGCCGAGCGTCATGGCACCGAGCGAGGCGACGCCCGGGAAGCTGAGGTCGAACTGCCGGACTACGATCACGAAGGTGAGGCCCAAGGCCGCGAGGCCCTGCACGGCCATGTGGCGCAAGAGCGCGTGGAGGTGCTCGGCGCCGAGGTAGCCCGGCACGAGCAACTGGAACGTGCCGGCCACCAGGGCCAGCAGGACCAGGAAGGCCAGGACCCGCAGGAGCCTGGGGCCAGGGCGGAACGGGCTCGTCATGCGGCGCGCCCCATGATGCCGGCGGCGAGGAGCCCGTCGCGGTTCGGCGCGGCCGTGACGGGGCGGCCCTTGTAGAGGGCCAGGGTTCGGTCTGCGAGGCCGTGCACCTCGTCGCAGTCGGAGGACACCACGATCACCCCAGCGCGGCGCGACAGGGCGCGCATCAGGCCGTAGATCTTGGCGCGGGCGCCGATGTCGACCCCCACGGTGGGCTCGGTGAAGATGTAGACGTCCGCGTCGCGGAACAGGCCCTTGGCGATCACGATCTTCTGCTGGTTGCCGCCCGAGAAGGCCGAGGCCGGCCGGTCGAGCGCAGGGGGATGGAGGCCCGTCTCGCGCGCGAGCCGCGCCGCTTCGCGCCGGTTGCGGCCGAAGCGCAGCAGCCCGAGCGCGGAAGCGCGGCCGAGATTCGCCACCGTGGTGTTGAACACGACGTCCTCGGTCAAGGTCAGGCCCTCGGTGCGCCGGTCGCCCGGCACTAGGAACACGCCGGCGCGCAGGGCTTCGTGCGGCCCCGAGAAGCGGCGCTCGCGACCCTTGACGAGGAGGCGTCCCTCGTCGTGGCGCAGCGCGCCGAACAGCGCCTTCGACAGCTCGTCCACGCCCGAGCCGACGAGGCCGAAAATCCCGAGGATCTCGCCCCTCCGGAGCGCGAAGCTGCCTCCCGAGAAGCAGCCGGCGAGGCCGAGGTTCTCGGCCGCGAGGACCGGCGCCTCGCCCTCCGGGCGCCCGTCGCGCGGCGGGAAGAGCTCGCCCGCCTTCTCGGCCAGCATGAGCTCGGGGATCGACACGCCGCGCGCCTCGGCTTCGGCGGCCGTGAAGCTCGCCACGTTGCGGCCGCCGCGGAACACCGTGAAGGAATCCGCCACCTCGAACACCTCCTCGAGGCGGTGGGTGATGTAGACGATGGCGATGCCGGCCGCGCGCAGCGCCCGCATCATGGCGAAGAGCGAGGCCTTCTCGCGCTCCGTCAATGTCGAGGTCGGCTCGTCGAGGATGAGGATGCGGGTGTGCTCGGCCCGCAGCGCGTGCAGCACCGCCACGATCTCGCGGTCCACGGCCGGCATCTCGCCCACGGGGCGGTCGAGGTCGATTTCGACGGGAAAGCGCGCGAGCAGGCGCTCTGCCGCGGCCTGCATGGCGGTGCGGTCGATCCGGGCGAAGAGGCCGGGGCGCCGCCCCTCGTGGCCGAGGAAGATGTTCTCGACCCCCGACAGGTCGGGCACGAGCTCGGGGTGCTGCTGCACGGCCGCGACCCCGGCCGCCATGGCGGCGCGCGGGCTGCCGAGCGCCACGGGTGCGCCGTCGAGGAGGATCTCGCCGGCGTCGGCCGTGTAGACGCCGGACAGAATCTTGACGAGCGTCGACTTGCCGGCGCCGTTGACGCCCAGGAGGGCGTGGATCTGGCCGGCCTCCAGCGTGAAGTCGACGCCGTCGAGCGCCGTCACGGGGCCGAACCGCTTCTCGATGCCGGTCATCCTCAGAAGGGGAGGCACGGTGCAGGACTCCTCGCAGGTTTGGCGGCGCAGGCCGCCGCCGGAAGGCCGGCCGCCCCGGGAAGCGGCGGCCGGCTGGGTCAGGGGGGGCGTCAGAGCACTCGCTTCCAGCCGAGCTTGGCGGCTTCGCCGGGCTGGTCGTAGGTGTCGGGGAGCGGGATGCCGGCGAGGCTTTCCTTGGTCACCGCGTAGGAGGGCGTGATGACGAAGCGCGGGGCCTTGCGCCCGGCGATCACCTCGTGGGCGTAGAAGGCGTTCATGTAGGCCATCTCGTAGAAGCTCTGGGCGAGCGTCAGGGCGAAGGGCGAGCCGGCCTTGATGTATTCGAACGACTGCTTGCCGCCGTCGATGCCGGTGATGAACACCTTGCGATTCGCCGCCTTGATGGCGAGCGTGCCTTCCGAGGCGGCGCCGTCCCAGGCGCACCAGATGGCGTCGAGTTCCGGGTTGGCGGTGAGGATGTTGTCGACCACCTGGCGGGGCGTCGTCGAACCGCCGAGCGCGAAGGCGATCTCGGACACGACCTGGATGTCGGGATAGCGGACGAAGACCGATTTCGCCCCGAGCGTGCGCTGGTCCCAGCTCTCGTTGGAGGGCAGGCACACCATGGCGACCTTGCCCTTGCCGTTGAGGCGGTCGGAGATGTACTGCGCCCCGTACGAGCCGAGCCCGAAGTTGTTGGACATCGCTGTCGACGTCACGGTGGTGTTGGGCACGTAGCTGTCGCCGCAGAAGATCGGGATGCCGGAAGCGACGGCGGCCTGGACGGCCGGGGCGATGGCGGCGGCATCGGCCGGCGTGATGAAGATGGCGGCGGGCTTCGAGGCCACGAAGGCGGCGATCTGGTCCGCCTGCTTCTTCACGTCGTAATTGGCGTCTGCGATCGTGAGGGTGCCGCCGAGCTTGGCGACGGCGTCCTTGTAGCCGCTCACGATGTGGCGGCCGGATTCCCACACGGTCCAGCCGAGGGACGCGCAGAACTGGGCGTCCTGCGCGTAGGCCTGGCCCGGGCGGGCCAGGGCGGTCGCCACCGTGAGGGCGGCGGCGCCGCTCAACAGGCCGCGCCGCGTGAGGTGGAAGCGCGCCTGGTCGTCGCCGCTCGTATCGTCCGTGCTCATCTCATGGTCCTCCCTTGAAATCGTTTCGGTTCGGGGCCTCTGTCGGGCCCTCTTCGTCCGGTGCGCGTCTCAGCGTGACTGGCGGAGAAGCTCCAGATACTCGTCCCGCGTGGGGATGCGGGGATTGGTGGCGTGGCAATGGTCCTTGAGGGCCTGGCCGGCGACCTCGTCCATCATGGCGTCGGTCACCCCCATGGCGTCGAGGCCGGAGGGCAGGCCGATCGCGGCGCTGAGCTCCGCCACCCGGGCGTCCGGCTCGCCGCCCAGCATCTCGGCGAGGACGTCCCACTTGGCCCCGATCGCCTGGCGGTTGAAGCGCAGCACCGCCGGCATCAGCACGGCGTTCAGCGTGCCGTGGTGCAGGTTGAGGGACCGGATGGCGCCGAGCGGGTGGGTGAGGGCGTGGACGGCGCCGAGCCCCTTCTGGAACGCCATGGCGCCCTCGAGCGCCGACATCATCATGTCCCAGCGCGCCTGCCGGTCGGCGCCGTCCGAGACCACGCGCCGAATCGCGCTCCAGCCCCGGCGCAGGCCGTCGAGCGCGATGGCGTCGGCGGGCGGGTTCACGGCCGGCGCCATGTAGGTTTCGAGGCAGTGCGACAGGGCGTCCATGCCCGTCGCGGCCGTCAGGCCCGCCGGCAGCCCGTGCGTCAGCTCGGGGTCGCACAGCGCCACGCTCGGGAGCATGTGGGGGCTGACGATGCCGAGCTTGCGGCCCTCGCGCGTGATGATGACGGCGGCGCGACCGACCTCCGAGCCCGTGCCCGACGTGGTCGGCACAGCCACCAGCGGGCAGATGCCCCCGTGGATCCGACCGAGGCCGCCTTCCACCAGCGTGTACTGGGCGAGCGGGCCAGGGTGGCCGGTGAGCAGGCGCACCGCCTTGGCGAGGTCGATCGGCGAGCCTCCGCCGAGCGCCACGATGCCGTCGCACCCGGCCTCGCCGTAGAGCGCGAAGGCGGCCTCGACGGCCTCCTCGGTAGGGTTGGCGGGCGTGTCGGCGAAGATTGTGGGGCGGTCCGGCAGGAGCGCTGCGACGCGCTCGACGAGCCCGGTGCCGAGGAGGCCGCGGTCGGTGACGAGCAGCGGGCGCGCGACCTTCAGGCCGTCGAGGATCGTGGGCAGCCTGGCGACGGCGCCGTCGTCGAACTCGATCCGGGTCAGGTAGGTGATCAGGGCCATGGCGACGCAATGCTCTCGTTCGGCCCCGGGCCGCGCGGCCCGGCGGCGCCGGTGATGGTGGGGGATGGGATCCGGCCTGTCGTGGCCGCGGACGCGGGCGACCGGCGCCCGAACCATTGTGCTCCTCCCGTGGTGCGGCTTCGCCGGATCCGCCACCTGATGGCGGGTCGATTTGCGGCTTGCACCGGTCACCGATATATGAGTTATTCAAGTCAGAACAGACAAGCGATGTCAACGGCTCTGGGGCCTATGCTCAAAAACATCGATACGCAGAGGGGAGAGACGGGAACGGCGGCCCGGACGGCCGCAGCGCGGCCTGCCCAAAAAGCCAATCAGATATATGACGTTTTGAGACGCAGCATCGTGCTGCTCGACATGCCGCCCGGCTCGGTCCTGGCCGAGAAGGAGATCTGCCTGCGCTACGGCGTGTCCCGCACGCCCGTGCGGGAAGCGGTGCAGCGGCTCGCCGAGGAGGATCTCGTCGAGGTGAGGCCGCATTCGGGCACCTACGTCAGCAAGATCGACTTCGCGGTGGCCGAGGAAGGCTTCGTGATCCGCCGGGCGCTGGAGATCGAGAGCGTGCGGCGCTGCGCCGAGCGGGTGACGCCCGAGGGCGTCGCGCGCCTCGACGGCCTCGTGCGCCGCATGCGCGACATCCTCCGGCAGGAGGCGCTCGGGGACTATCTCGAGGTCGACGATGCCTTCCACGGCCTCATCGCCGGCGTGAGCGGCTATCCCCGGATTTGGAAGTTCATCGACATGGCCAAGGTCCATCTCGACCGCATGCGCCAGCTCAGCGCGCCCGTTCCGGGCCACCTCGCCGAGGTGACCGAGCAGCATGCCGCGGTAGTCCGCGCGATCGAGCGCCGCAACGCCGATCAGGCCGAACTCGCCATGCGCATCCACCTCGACGGCTCCTTCGCCGTGATGCGCAGCCTCTACCAGGACGACGCCCTCTTCGCGGGACAGGCCCCATGATCCTCGACTTTCCAGCCGACGCGCCCCTGATCCGCCTTCACCCGGACGACAATGTCGCGGTGGCCCGGGCCGCCCTCGATCCCGCGGCGGCGGCTGGCCTGCCCCTCGACTTCTCCGTCCGCGACCGCATCGCCCAGGGCCACAAGATGGCGCTTACGGCCATCGCGCCCGGCGAGCCCGTGGTGAAATACGGGCAGGTGATCGGGGTGGCGAGCCGCCCCATCGCCAGGGGCGAGCACGTCCACACGCAGAACCTCGCCATGGCCGATTTCGCGCTCGAACACGCCTTCTGCGCCGGGGCGCGGCCGACCGACTTCGTGCCCGAGGCGCAGCGCGCGACCTTTCTCGGCTTCCCGCGCCCGGACGGACGGGCGGGCACGCGCAACTACCTCGCCGTCATCTCGTCCGTGAACTGCTCGGCCACGGTCGCCAAGGCGGTGGCGGCCCGCTTCGCCGGCCGGCGCGGGCTCGACGCCTTTCCCAACGTCGACGGCATCATCCCGCTCACCCACGGCGGCGGCTGCGCCATCAATACCGAGGCGGAGGGCTACCTCTACCTCACGCGCGTCCTGGCCGGCTACGCCGTCCATCCCAACGTCGGCGCCGTGCTGATGATCGGCCTCGGCTGCGAGACAAACCAGATCCACCTCTTGCTCAAACGGCACGGCCTCGTCGAGGGTGACGCGTTACGCAGCCTCACCATCCAGGGCACCGGGGGCACCCGTGCTTCCATCGCGGCCGGGGTCGCGGCCGTGGAGGCCATGCTGCCGGCGCTCGACGCCGTGCGGCGCGTCCCCTGTCCGGCAGCCCACCTGACGCTGGCGCTCGAATGCGGGGGCTCGGACGGATATTCAGGCATCTCGGCCAACCCGGCGCTCGGCCATGCCGCCGACCTCCTGGTGCGCAACGGCGGCACAGCCGTTCTGGCCGAAACGCCGGAAATCTACGGGGCCGAGCACCTGCTGACGCGCCGCGCCGCGACCCCGGCCGTCGCCGAGAAGCTGCTCGCCCGGATCGATTGGTGGCGCGACTACGCGGCGCGGGGCCGGGCGGAGCTCAACAACAACCCGTCCTTCGGCAACAAGGCGGGCGGGCTCACCACCATCCTGGAAAAGTCGCTCGGGGCGGTCGCCAAGGGCGGAGGCACCCGGCTCAACGCCGTCTACGAGTACGCCGAGCCGATCACGGAGCGGGGCTTCGTCTTCATGGACACGCCCGGCTACGATCCCGTTGCGGTGACGGGCCAGGTGGCAGGCGGCTGCAACGTCGTGGCTTTCACCACGGGCCGGGGCTCGGTGTCCGGCTTCAAGCCTGCCCCGACCCTGAAGCTCGCCACCAACTCGGCCATGTTCGCCCGCATGAGCGAGGACATGGACATCGACTGCGGCACCATCGTGGACGGCCGCGAGACGGTGGCCGAGGTGGGTGAGCGGATCTTCCGCGCCGTCCTCGACACGGCCTCGGGCCGGCCGAGCCTCAGCGAGACCTTCGACTACGGCGACAACGAATTCGTGCCCTGGCAGGTCGGCGCTGTGATGTGACGCGGCTCGGGGCGGGCAGAGACAAGACGAGGCAGCGAGGGAGGGCACCGTGCAATTGAAGGACCATTACGACGTTGTGATCGTCGGCTCGGGCGTGGGCGGCGGCGCGCTCGCCCGGAGCCTCGCGGCCTCGGGCTGTAGCATCCTGATGATCGAGCGCGGCCCGCGGCTCGCCCGCGAGCCCGACAACTGGAGCGTGGCGGCCGTCTTCCACCAGCGCAAATACGCCGCGAAGGAGCAGTGGCGCGACCGGGACGGCAACCTGTTCGCACCGGGCACCTACTATTACGTAGGCGGCAATTCCAAGTTCTTCGGCGCCGCCACGGTGCGGTTCCGCGCGCAGGACTTCGAGGACCTGCAGCACGAGGGCGGCGTGGCGCCGGCTTGGCCGGTGCGCTACGCCGACTTCGAGCCCTACTACGCCGAGGCCGAACGGCTGATGGGCACGCACGGCACCGCCGGGGCGGACCCGATCGAGCCGCCACGCAGCGGGCCCATGCCCCATCCGGCCATCGGCCACGAGCCCGAGATCGCCACCTTCGAGCGCAAGCTCCGGGCCCGCGGCCTCCACCCCTTCCCGCTGCCCATCGCCATCGACTACCACGAGGGCGGCGCCTGCCTGCGCTGTCGGACCTGTGACGGCTTCGCCTGCCAGATCGGCGCCAAGGGCGACGCGGAGGTGCGCCTCGTCGATCCCGCCCTCGCGTCCGGAAACGTCACGCTCGTCACCGAGACCCTGGTACGTCGCTTCGTCACCGATCCCTCGGGCCGCCGCGTGACCGCGGTCGAGATCGAGCACGAGGGCGAGGTGCTGAGCGTCGCGGGCGACCTCTTTGTGTCGAGCGCCGGGGCGATCAACTCGGCGGCGCTGCTCCTGCGCTCCGCCAACGACCAGCACCGGCGTGGCCTCGGCAACAACGGGTCAGATCAGCTCGGTCGTAACTACATGGCCCACAACAACACCACCATGATGGCGGTCGCGCCCTGGCGCAAGAATCGCGTCACCTTCCAAAAATCCATGGCGATCAACGATTTCTACCTCGCCAATGCCGAACGTCCTTATCCGCTCGGCAACATACAGGGCCTCGGCAAGCTCCAGGGCGGGATGCTGACCGCCAATGCCCGCTGGGCGCCCGAATGGCTGATGAGTTCCTTCGCGGACCGCAGCGTCGACTGGTGGCTGATGTCGGAAGATCTGCCCGATCCGGAGAACCGGGTCACGGTCGATCCGGACGGGCATATTCGCCTGTCCTACACGCCTAACAACCTCAAGGCCCATGGCGAGCTCGTGGCCGTGTGGACGCGCCACATGAAGGCGCTCGGCTACCCGATCATCGTCACCCAGAAGATGGACATCAAAGTCGCCATGCATCAATGCGGCACCGCCCGCTTCGGCACCGACCCGTCGACCTCCGTGCTCGACCCGTTCTGCCGGGCCTGGGACCTCGAGAACCTTTACGTAGTCGACGCGTCCTTCCTGCCCTCGTCGACCGGCTTCAACCCGTCGCTGACCATCGTGGCCCAGGCGTTGCGCACCGCCGAACACATCCTGAAGGGCTGGCGCATGCCCGAGGTCGCCGCGGCCGGCCTCGGCGCGCCGGCGCCGGTCCTGGCCTGAGCGGGTACAGAGAAGGGGGAGGGGAAACCATGACGACCCAGAAGGACTATGCCCGCCTGTTCGATCTGACGGGCCGGAAGGCGGTGGTGACGGGCGGCTCGCGCGGCATCGGCCGTGCCGTCGCCGAAGCGTTTCGGGCCCAGGGCGCCGACATCGCCGTCGTGGTGCGCGAGACGGTGGACCGGGCCGACGCGCTGGTGGCTGAGCTCAACGCCGGCGGGGGCGACAGCTTCGCGATCCGCGCCGATGTGTCGGTCGAGGCGGATGTCGCCCGCCTCGCCGCGACGCTCGAGGAGCGCTGGGGACAGGTCGACGTGCTGGTCAACAATGCCGGCATCGTGCTGCCGGGCCCCGCCGAGGATTTCGGCTTCGAGGACTGGCGCCGCACCATGTCGGTGAATCTCGACGGCGTCTTCTTGGTAAGCCAAGCCATCGGCCGAATGATGATCGCCCGCAAGCGCGGCGTCATCATCAACATCGGCTCGATGTCGGGCCGCATCGTCAACTGGCCGTTCCGCCACGCCGCCTACAACGTATCGAAGGCAGCGGTCCATATGCTGACCAAGTGCCTGGCGACTGAGTGGGCTGAACACGGCATCCGCGTGAACGCCATCGCGCCCGGGTACATCATGACGGAACTGACCGAGGAGGTATTGCGCGAGCACCCACAGGTGGTGAGCGAGCACTGGGCCAAGGGTGCGGTCATGAACCGTATCGGCACTGTCGACGAACTCGCGGGCGCAGTCGTCTACCTGGCCAGCGACGCTTCGTCCTTCACCACCGGCGAGGTGCACACTGTGGACGGCGGTCTGACGCTGCGCTGATCCGATGCAACAAGGAAGGAGAACGAGCATGAACCAGCGCGGCTACGGCGGCCCACTCCGCTATATCCAAGGCCCCGGCGTCATCGCCGACATCGGACGCTACGCGGCTTCCCTCGGCCAGTCTGCCCTGGTGGTGGTCGACAGCTTTCTCTGGGACGGGCTTCGGGGCCGGATCGCGGGCTCCCTCGAGGCGGCGGGCGTCGAGGCGCGCTTCCTGCGCTTCGGTGGGGAATCGTCCGACACCGAAGTCGAGCGCTGCATCGGTGAGGCGCGGGCGGCCGCCGTCGTGATCGGGGTCGGGGGCGGCAAGGCTCTCGATACCGCCAAGATCACGGCCTCGCACATCGGCGCACGCATCGTAACGGTGCCGACCATCGCCTCGACGGATTCGCCCACCAGCGCCATCGGCGTGATCTACTCGCCCGAGGGCGTCTACGACTGCGTGGTCCGCTGCGGCCGCAACCCGGATGTCGTTCTGGTGGACAGTGCCGTGATCGCGGCTGCCCCGGCCCGTTTCCTTGTCTCGGGTATGGGTGATGCGCTGTCGACCTTCTTTGAGGCTCGATCAAACCAGGACACGCGTTCGCGCAACTATATCGGCGATGGCTACGCGCCGACGGCTGCGGGCCTCGCCATCGCACGGGCCTGCCACGATGTGTTGATGCGGGATGGCCGCGCCGCCTTAGCGGCGGCGCGCGCCAACCGCCTCACACCCGCAGTCGAAACCATCATCGAAGCCAACACTTTGCTTTCAGGTCTCGGTTTCGAGAACTGCGGCGTTTCGGCCGCGCACGGCATCCACGACGCCCTCACGGTGCTCGGCCCCACCCATCGTTTCTTCCACGGCGAAAAGGTCGCGTTCGGCACGATCTGCCTGCTCGTCCTGGAGAACCGCCCGCGTGCGGAGCTGGAGGAGGTCATCGATTTCTGCATCGATCTCGGACTACCGACCACGCTGGCGGATCTCGGGCTCGCAGCCGTGCGAGAGGACGAAATGCGCGCCGTCGGCGAGGCCGCAATGGCGCCGGCCAGCGTCATTCACTCGGTGCCGGTCGCGCTCGATTCGCGCCTCGTGGCCGACGCGATCTGGACCGCGAGCGCAATCGCGGAGGCCCGCGGTGCGGAGCGCGATCCGCGGCGGCCCACGTGAGCCGGACGCCGCAGATCGCGCGAACGCCGACTCGGGCCGGCTGCGTACCTTGCGAAAGGTGCTGGATCCACTGCCGCAGGTCGCTAGCAGGCGGCTGAAAGGAGTCGACGTTCAGCCTATCAGCATCATTCCGCGTTGTTTTTGGCGAGTGGACGGTAGAAAGCGTGGGGGTCAGGCTTTCTGCCGTCTGCACGTTGCGCTGCGCACCAGCCCCGTCGAGGCGGGACAGGGGCTCCTTCCGTCGGCTCCTCACGCCACCTTCGGTTCAGCGAGCAGCTTGGGCAGGCGCATGAGGTTGCAGGCCGCGGCCGAGAACGCGAAGGCCATGTCGCCCCGCTCGTGGCCGCGCACCCGGATGCGGCGCAGGAACCCGAACGCGTTTGTCCCGGCCGAAGCCCTCCTCGATCCGCTTGCGGATGCGCTGGCTCACGCTGGAGCCGGGGTGGCGAGCGGTCCGGCCGTCGATGGCCGAGCGCCGCCGGGCCGTGTTCCGGGCGACGTCACGTTCATGCTCCGCAGCTCGTCCACGAAGTCCTCGGCGTCGTAGCCCTTGTCGGCCCCGAGCGTGATGCGGTCGGGACGGTCGGCCCGATTCTCGATTATGGCGAGAGCGGCCGTGCGCTCGGCATGGCCGTCAGCCTCCGTGACGCAGCCGTCCACGATCAGCCGGTTGCGGTTCTCCATGAGCGTGTGCCCCATGACTCACAGCCTGGCTTCCCGGCCCCGCCCCTTGCGGTAAAGCCGCGCCTCCGGGGCTGTGACGCTCCTGTGCGTGTCTTTGGAGAGCCATTGGCCGTGGAAATCCACCTCGACGTTGCGCCCGCCCGCCCGCGGGCGGCTCGGGGAGAGCGGGCGGCTCAGGCGGCGTGTCGCTGTCTTTGGGTTTGAAGCTCTTCATCGACGCCCAGGCCTGGATGGGCGTGCCGTCCACGCTGAAGTGGTCCTGTGGCAGCAGCCGCTCCACCCGCGGGTGGCCAGCACGGCGCTCAGGAACGCCGCCGCCACGCGGCCGCTCGCGACGCCTGGGCCTATCTGCGCGGCACGAAACTGGCCCACCATCTCTTCGCACTTTGCGATGACATGATGCCTGCGTGCTGTGATGCCTGGACCACATTCATCGCCGGACGCATATCGGCTTTGCGTAGCTGACCACCAAGCGTCGCGTCCTGGATCAGGTCCTAAGCCCCGGACTGCTTGAGCAACCAATTCCGCGCAGCATCGATATGGAAGAACTTGCACGCAGATCCCATGTGGTCGACATCTTCAAACGTCAGGAACGTGATATTGGCGCCGCGCGCGAGATAGCTGTCGACCTGCTCGGTCAGCGTCTTCTGCCGGTCCACCGGGAAGATCGAGGCTGGGTCGAGATGTTTCGCCGGACGCCTCACCGTGCCGCCCGCGGCGTCCCACACCGGCACACATCTCTCGTTCCACGATGTGGCCTTGTCGTCCTCCGCTCCCGTGGTGATGAGGACTCTCTGCTTGGCGAGCGTGGCGACGTCGTCCGGCCGCTGTCGACCTGCGATGATCAGCCTGGCCGCGAAGGTTTGCGGATGCTTAGCCATCAGCCACAGGGACGTCATGGCGACCATGGACCAGCCGGTACAGTAAACCCGATCCGGGTCGATTTTCAGGATTTTGTCCCGCCAGTCATCCAGGTTCGGGTTGCCGTAGTTCCATGTGTTACGAAGCAGAGAATCGGCCAGCCTATGCGTGTCCTCGACGTCGGGGGTATGTTCCCAATAATCCAACAGGCTCCAGATGGTGGCGATGCATTGCTCGGTCAGCGCTCGGGCGCAGGTGCCGTCATAGCTGGTGCCCGAGTGGGTGACGCCGAGGACGACCGGGTAGGCCTTGTGCTCTCCGCCGGGCTTCAGAAAAGACCTGGGCAGGTAGATGCTGTATTCGAGCCATGCGGACCGCGTCCCGCCCCCGAAGCCGATCGTCGATGTGCGACGATCCCTGCAGAGGCCCCTGGACTTGCGCTGTTCGGTACTTATCGGTACCAAAATCGATGCAGGAGGGGCGGCGTCGAGGTCGGGAGCGGAGGGCCGGGCATGGAGGATTCGGCCGCATCGCTTCGCCGGGCAGGGCCTCGGAAGGCGGGCTCCGACGACGACCGCAGGGCGGCCATCGTCGATGCGGCCTCCCGCGCCTTCGTGGAGCTCGGTTTCGCCGCCACGACGACCGAGGTGATCGCGGCTCGCGCCCGCGTGTCGAAGCGCGCCATCTACGACCTGTTCGCGGGCAAGACGGACCTCTTCGCCGCCGTGGTGTCGAAGCATCGCCCCCTGTTGCTGGACCTCCCGCGTCCGCCCGGCGAGGACCTGCCCCTCGTGGACGTGCTGACCCGGATCTTCCGCCTCGACATGGACCCGGAGCGCGATCGGGAACGCGAGATGCTGCTCAGCCTCGTGCTCCGCGAATCCACGCAGGTGCCGGGCCTCTCCGACGCCCTCTACGGCCGGGGCATCCTGCGATCCCGCGAGGATCTGATCGTCTGGATCGGCGCGGAGGCGGCGCGCGGCAGGATCGGCCCCGTCGACCCCGCGCTCCTCGCAGGCCTGCTCATGGACGTCGTGTTCGGCGCCCTGCTGCCGCGGCGGCGGCAGAGCGGCGACGAGGCGAGGGAGCGGCGCAAGCGCGACATCCGGCTGCGGCTCGCGATCGTGCTGCGGGGGCTTCCCGCGCCCGATGTCCCGAGCGGGACCCGCGTCCGGCTGACGATCCCCCGAACCCCTTCCGGAGCCGGTCCGGCCAGACGAGGAAACGAACCATGACCCACGATGCCGAGGCGGCCCCCCGGTCTGCGCCCGATCCCCGCGCGGGCCGACCCACGCGGACGTCGCCCGCCCTCCTGCAACGGCGCCTCCGCCAGCTCCACCTCTACATCAGCATGGTGTTCGCACCGTCGCTGGCCTTCTTCGCCGCCACCGGGGCGCTGCAGCTCTTCGACCTGCACGAGGCCAAGCCCGGGCGCGCCTTCGAGCCTCCCGCCATCCTCGAGGAGCTCGGCATGGTGCACAAGAAGCAGGTGTTCGCGCTGCCTCGGCGCCGCTCCCCGCCTCCGGGGCTCCCCGACGGCGGTGCGCCCGCCCCAGGGGCACCCGCGCCGGAGCGCGGCCGGGGAGAGGGGTGGAGCGTGCTGGCGCTGAAAGTCTTCTTCCTGTTCGCCTCGGTCGGCCTGCTCGCGTCGACCGGCCTGGGGGTCTGGATCGGCCTCCAGCCGGGTCGCAACCGGCGCACGGCCGTGGGCCTCCTGCTGGCCGGCACGGCCGTGCCGATCCTGCTGCTGGCCCTTTGACCCAGGCGGCGGGACGCGCGGCCCGGCCCGGCCCACCGGCACGGCGGTCTTGATCGGGGGGAAACCCGCGCGCAGGGCGAGCAGGAAGGTCAGGACGTCGCCGCGAGCACGACGGTGAAGCCCGAGATCCGGAGCGGCGGGCTGCGCAAGCGCGCCGGCGGGCGGACGCCGATCGGCAGCGCGAGGCCGGTCCCGGCGAGCGCCGCGGCGACGATGCCGATCACGCTTGGCACATCCCGGATCCGGAGGATCGCTGCGAGGAGGCGTACCTCGCCGGCGTCACGCTCTGTCCGCGATCAAAAATCGGCCTTGACGCCCGCGAAGATGCGCCGCTCCACGGGAGCACCGGCCGTCTTCGCCTGCGTCGCGGCGTTGAACTGTTGAGCGGTCAGCGACGTCGTGACGGTGTCGGTGATGTGGTAGGCGAGGTGCGCGTCTGCGGTGACGTAGTCGGCCACCTTCACCGGAACGGACACGAGGCTCATGGCGGCGGTGTGGAAGTCCTGGTACTCGGACTGCCAGCGCGCCTGCAGGTCGACGTCGAAGCGCCCCCAGCTGTAGCCGAGCC
>NZ_QYBB01000030.1 GCF_004137685.1 Lichenibacterium minor
GCCGTCGTCGACCCAAAAATCCAACCGCTTCCCGACGCCCGCGACACCACACCAGCCCAGGGGAGGTGAGCAATTACGTTCCGACAGATCGAGCCGGTCCTTATCGATGAAGCCACGCTTGTCTTTGAGGCCGACCATGAGAGGATCCTGCTAGGCTGGTGATCTGCGGTCTGGAGGAATGCCCGGTGACGGCTCGACTGTGACGAGCGCGGAAGCATTCGAGACGCCGCAGCGATACCCTGACTTATCCAGAGCCGCAGCTCCCTGCCCCGGTGCCGGACGCGCACCAAAGCGCGCTGGCGACGAAAGCGTGCCAGCGGTCGAACCCCATGACACCCTTGTCCGCTGGTGCCCGGTGCGGTGCATTACAAGCCGATGCCAAATGTGGGGCATTATGAGGGGCTTACCCTCAGCGCAACGCCAAAGAAAACGCTAAGGCAATGCTTTGGCAGAGGCCAATGGCGGAGAGGGAGGGATTGTGCCCCATCCGACCAGCATCTAGCAAAAACAGACACTTACGCATCACCCACGATGTCCGTGTGTACCACCACTGTGTGCCACTTTCAACTTCGCAGAAGTGACCTCATTCAGGTCACACCGAAAAGGGATTCGAACTCTCATTGGCCGGAGAGGCCGTCGCGGCTCAACGCTGACGCCCGGAAAACGGCCGGGGGTGCGATAGTCTGCTGTCGACCCACTTTAGACATTCCAGGCCAATTATGGACAGCCCCGAAGCGGACGCTCACGGCTCAGCCGTATCAGCGACTATGCGCTCGTTGCGGTTCTGTTCAACGTCAGCATCTGCCTTGCTTTGCTAAGGCGCACTGACACTACGTTGTTGAGAGGATATTGTGCAAACGCGCGATCCAGCCTTGAAGGCCGCGCATTTGCATGATGCGGCCATCCGCCTCGAGGCCCTCCGCTAGCACGCGCGCGTTCTCGTAGACAACTCCAAACAGTCCCTGCTTGGCGTAGGGCAGCGTGAGCCGGTCCTCCACCATGGCGGTCTCGAAGCAGGCGATCACCGCGGCCTCGGCGCGATCGGCTGCGGCCCGGGCTCCATCGGCGCGCTCCGTGGCCCGATCGGCTCGGGCCTCTGCGACTGCCAGGGCTGCGCGCAGCGCCTCTACATCCCACCTCGGTTACAATGCGCCTCTGCACGGCCTGCCGCATCCTTCTTTGACGCGGCGCTGCCCTGGCTTCGTGTGCCGGCTCCGGAACCAGAACGACGGGCACGAAGGCTGAGGCTGGCTCGGGAACGACACGCTCGACCTTCAACGCACGGCGCCACGCCACCAGTTGCGACCGGAAGATCCCATGGCGGCGTGCCTTCGCCAACACTTATCATGTTATTTTCGTGTTCAGTATCTTGCGGGCAGAAACGAACCATCCCAGACCAGCAGCAGTCGATGTTCGAGGTCGATATTCACAGCCCACAAATCCCTTATATCCCAACTCATCGATAAGATCAAATAAAAATGGAAAATTCAACTCTTCGCCGTCCGGCTCGTTTCGAGATGGTACGCTAGCGATCTGTATATGGCCAATAATTGGCATCATGGCCTCAAGCCGTCTTGTCACATCTCCATGGATAATCTGACAATGATAGATGTCGAATTGAAGTCTAAGGTTCGGCAGCGCGAGATCTTGAATCAGCGCTGCAGCCTCGTCGAAATCCACCAAGTGGTAACCAGGATTGTCACGGGTGTTGAGCGGTTCCAGCACCAAAGTGACATCAAGGTCGTTTAGACGTTCAGCCGTCCAGGCGACTGCATCGCGGAACGCGCCAGTATGAAGCTTCGATCGATCAGTCCGACCCGCCATGAGGTGAACGGTGGGCGTGGCGGTGGCGAGTATGTACGGCACGGCCTCATCGAACTTTGCTCGCATCTCGTCCGCGCGATCCGGTAGGGCCGCCAGGCCGCGCTCGCCAGCCGCCCAGTGTCCGGGAGGCAGATTGAACAGCGCTTGCTGAAGGCCATGGCGCCGAAGCCGTTCGCCCACCTCATCGGCAGGGTGGTCGTAGGGGAACAGGAACTCGACTGCTTCGAAACCCGCCTGCGCCGCCGCTTCGAACCGGTCGAGAAAGGGCAGTTCGGTGAACATCAGGGTCAGATTAGCGGCGAAACGCGTCATCGGGGCATTCTCCGTTCGGTGTGTGGGAGCCTGCGGGCTTGGTGGCGCACCGAGCTTTCGAAAAAAGGCTGCGGTGATCCGTGCCGGCGGGCGCTGTGTCGCGGCGTCGCCCGGAGGAGATCATACGGGATCCGCTGGACCAGACCGGTACCTTCTGCCCTTGCCGAAACCCGAGGTGATCCAGCGGATCTCGTATCAGAGGTTTAACTCGCGTGATCCCGCCCCAGAGCCATGAAGTGGCAAAGCGGGATCACGTGACTCTCGTACGCTAACCCCTTCTCGGATAGCGGGCAGTTACCTGAAACGCAGGTTTCCTGTCCCTAGCTGGCTCACGGACGTGCATCCCATGAGCCTCATGTCTCGCTCGATCTCGAGCCTCATCAAGTTCAAGGCCCGTTCCACGCCGGCTTGCCCCGCCGCCGCGAGCGGAAACAGGTAGTAACGCCCCAAGCCGACAGCTTTCGCACCTAGAGAGAGCGCCTTGAGAACGTGTGTCCCGCGCTGAACGCCGCCGTCCATGATCACGTCGAGCCGATCGCCCGCAGCATCGACCACCTCCGCGAGCTGGTCGAACGCCGACCGCGATCCGTCGAGCTGTCGCCCGCCATGGTTGGACAGTATCACGCCTGTGCAGCCGATCTCCGCCGCGCGCTGTGCGTCCGCGGCCGACATCACGCCCTTAAGGCAGAACTGGCCACCCCACTCCCGCACCATGGCGGCAACATCGTCCCACGACAGTGCAGGATCCAGCATTTCGGTAAAGTATCGGCTGATCGAGAGGGCGCCCCCGCCCATGTCGACGTGATCGTCAAGCTGCGGCAGCTTGAACTTCTCGTGCGTGAAGTAGCTGATCGCCCAGGACGGCTTGAGGGCGAACTGCATGATGCCCGAAGCGCTCAGGCGAAACGGGATAGAGAAACCCGTGCGCTTGTCCCGCTCCCGGTTCCCCCCGGTAATGCTGTCGACCGTGAGCATCATGACCTCGATCCCGGCCTTCTTGGCGCGGGCCATCATCTCGCGGTTCAGGGCCCGGTCCTTGTGGAAGTAGAACTGGTAGACCTGAGGCCCAGTGCTGATCCGCCGCGCTTCCTCCAGGCTGACCGTCCCGAGCGAGGACACGCCGAACATCGTGCCGTATTTGGCCGCTGCCGCCGCCACGGCGCGCTCACCCTGATGGTGGAACAGGCGCTGCAGCGCGGTCGGCGAGCAATAGACCGGCATCGCCAGCTTCTGCCCCATTACGGTCACAGACATGTCGACGTCGCCGACCCCGCGCAGCACGTTGGGCACGAGGTCGCAGGCCTCGAACGCGCCCGTGTTGCGACGGTAGGTCGCCTCATCGTCCGCTCCGCCGTCGATGTAATCGAAGATCGGCCGAGGCAGGCGCCGCTTCGCGAGGCGCCGGAAGTCGTGGAAATTGTAGCACTGCTGAATAGACATCATATCGGTCCGTCAAAAGCCTGCGTAGGGAGCGACGACGCGCCGCCCACACGGCTCCCGGCCCGGCGGGAGCCCGCGCGGGACGGTCCGCACGGCCGCGACCTCGGGGTGCGCCGTGGAGGGCGTCCCGTGGTCCAGGCGGACTCACCGTCCCTGGATGTAGACCACGTGGGTTTCGGTGAACTCGTACAGGCCGTGCTTGCCGTCGGCGCCCCCGATCCCCGATTTGCGGCGGCCGGCGTGGAACCCCTGCATGGCCTCAAAGTGCTCGCGGTTGACGTAGGTTTCCCCAAACTTCAACTCTCGGCTGGCCTTCAGCGCGGCGTTCAAGTCGTTGGTGAAGATCGATGAGGTCAGGCCGTAGTCGGAGTCGTTGGCCAGCCCAATCGCCTCATCGATATCCTCCACCATCTGCACCGGCAACACCGGACCGAAGATCTCGCTGCGCATGATGTCGTGGTCGGCGCGCACACCGGTGATCAGGGTCGGCTCGTAATGGTGCCCGACGGACTTGTCGGAGACGCGACCGCCGGTGACGACCGACGCGCCTTCGGCCTTGGCGCGCTCGACAGCCTGCGCGACCTTCTCGAGACCGGCGCGACTGACCAGCGGTCCCATATGGAGGTCGGTTTCCACCGACGGATCGCCGTAACGGGTTGTCTCGAGCAGCCGCTTGAGCTTGTCGACCAGCGCATCGTGGACGGAGCGCTCGACGTAGACGCGCTCGGCGCAATTGCAGACCTGTCCGGTGTTGATCACCCGAGAGTCGTAGATCGCCTTGGCGGCGAGATCGAGGTCGGCGCTCGCCAGCACGATCGCCGGGGCCTTGCCGCCGAGCTCGAGGTTGACGCGCGTCAGGTTCTGCCCAGCGGTCTGCATAATCCGCGACCCGGTGCCCACGCTCCCGGTGAAGGTGACGAGGTCGATGCCCTTGTGCTCCACGAGCGCCTGGCCGGTGCCAGCGCCTCGTCCGCCCACGACGTTCACGACGCCCGGGGGGAGGTCCGTTTCGGCGACCAGCTCTGCAAACACGAAGGCGTTGATCGGCGTCTCCTCGCTCGGCTTGATCACGATCGTGTTGCCGGTGACGAGGGCCGGGGCGAGCTTGCGGGCGATGAGGAAGAAAGGGAAGTTCCACGGCAGGATGCCGGCCACCGTGCCGATGGGCTTGCGCAGCAGGAAGATCGTCTCGTTAGGCCGGTCGCTGGTGATGACCTCGCCTTCGAGGCGCCGGGCCCATTCGGCCATGTAATCGATGTAGTCGGCCGTGAAGTCGACCTCGATCTGGGCCAAGGGCCGGACCTTGCCCTGCTCCTTGACCACGATGTCGGCCAGCTCCAGCCGGTGCGTACGGACCTTGGCGGAAATCTGACGCAGAAAACCGGCGCGCTCGATAGCGGGGCGCTTCTCCCAGGCGACCTGGGCCCGGCGGGCGGCCTGCACCGCGGCGTCAACGGCAGCGGCGCCGCTGTCAGGCACGCGCCCGAGCAACGAGCCGTCGGCGGGGTTCATCACCTCGATGTAGTCGGTCGCCCCATCGACGAAGCGGCCATCGATGAAGTTCCTGTAGTCGATAGGCCCACCGGAGAACTTGTTCGCGGGGGGTCGGAATGCGTTCGTCGACATCGTCTGTAGTCTCCGTCTGTAGCCGGGAAGGTCGTTCTCTGACAAAAGGTCGGTCGAGGCGCGTCCGTCGCACCCGGGCCGGGCTTTTCGGATTCAGCCGCGGTCGGCGCCCGCGCCTTCAAGGTGGTCGTTCCAGACGAACGAGGCCTCGTCTCTCACGCGCTCCGGCGTCAGCTCCGGAAAGCAGATGGCCTCCAGGGGGCCGTCGTAGCGGATGTAGTCCGCCATAGACTTGAGCGTCGTCGTGCCCTGGATCGGAAAGAACGACGTCGGCTCGGCATAATCGTAGACCATCAGGAACCGGCCCGTCGTCTCGGTGCCGTCCGGCAACGCGACGCCCGGAGGGCAGGCCGTCCAGGTGTGGGGGACACCCTCCGGAATGTCGACGAGCGTCCCATGCGGGATGACGTAGACGCGCCCGTTGAGCTCCACGAGGCCCACGCCGCCGGTGACGAGGATCCGCTCGGCCAGCAGGCGCCTGTCTTCGTCCCTCTCCGCCATGGTCACATGCACGTGCCTGGGCAACCGGAGCTTGTGGTCGAAGGGGATGAAGCCGAGCTGCCCGCGCTGTGTCGAGGGATAAGGCAACGTGCCGCCGGGGTAGAGCTCGTGCATGGTCAGCGGGATTGTGGAGAACGGCGTCTTGATCGTCGCTCCGCTACCGTGGGTGATGCGACACCCGTTCGGGAGCAGGAAGCCGTTCGGCTTGATGTCAGTGCTGGTCATTGCAAGCCTCCGAAATTCACCCCTGGTCGGCCAGGGCGTGTGGTGTGCGATCCGTGCCTCGACGCAGCCGAAAGGCGTGCAGGACGAGCGTGAGGCGGATCTGACGTCGGATTCGACCGATCCGAGAGTGTCGTCGCGCCGAAATGAGCGGTCCCGACGCCGCTCATTCTACAGAAAGACCGTCGAGATCCACGGCACGGCCGCGATGACGATGGTACCGATCAACAACGCCACCATGTAACCGGCGATGGGACGCATGCCCCGGTCGGGGTTCACGCGGCTGACCGCGCATGCGGAGTAGTAGCCGACGCCGAACGGCGGGGCGAACAATCCGATGCCCATCGAAAGGATCACCACCATCGCGTAGTGGACCTCGTTCACCCCGACCTGTTTAGCGATGGGAAACAGCAGCGGCCCGAAAAGCACGATCGCCGGGATTCCCTCCAGGACGCTGCCCAGGATGATGAACGCGACGATGTTGACGGCTAGGAAGGTGGGTATGCCGCCGGGCAGGCCGGTCATGAACGCCGCCAGGGCGGACGAGAAGCCCGACTGCGTGAGCGCCCAGGCCATGCCGGTCGCTGTCCCGATGATCAGCAGGATCGCCCCGGACAGGGTCGCCGTGGTCACCAGCATCGGATAAATGCGGCTCCAGTCGAAGCGGCGGTAGATCAGCAGACCCGCCATGACGGAATAAGCGATGCCGATCGTGGACACTTCCGTCGCGGTGGCGACGCCCTCGATCACGGCGGCCCTGATCACGAAGGGCAGAGCCAGGGCGGGCACGGCCACGACAAAGGTTTGACCGATGACTCGCGCCGAAGGCCGGGCGGCTTGGCTCATGTCCTCGCCGCGGTAGCGCCACCAAACCAGGGCGCAGAGCGTGATGCCGAGCACCACGCCCGGCAGGAGGCCGCCAGTGAACAGGGCCGTGATGGACACACCCGTGACCGAGCCGATGGTGATCAGCACGATCGAGGGCGGGATCGTCTCAGTCTGCGCTCCCGTGGCGGCCAGCAGCGCCACGAGATCGCCCTCGTCGGCGCCGCGCGCCTTCATCTCGGGAAACAGCACGGGGGCGATGGCCGCCATATCGGCTGCCTTGGATCCCGATATGCCCGAAACGAGGTACATCGCGCCGACGAGGACGTAGTGGAGGCCGCCGCGCACGTGCCCGAGCAGGGCGGCAAGGAATCCTACCATGGCTCGGGCCATGCCGGTCATCTCGATCAGGAGCCCGAGAAAGACGAACAGCGGTATGGCGAGCAGGATGAGGTGGCTCATGCCTTCGGACAGGCGATCGATGACAACATCCACCGGGGTCGTGGTCGTCAGCGCGATGTAGCCGAAGGTCGCCAAACCGAACGCGAAGGCGATCGGCACCGCCCCGAGCACCATGAGCCCGACCAACCCGACGAAGAAGATGAGCAAATTCAGATTGCCGAGTGAGCCGAGCGTCGGCGCGACGGCAACGAGCAGGCCCATCACCGCCGCCACCGCCAGGCAGGCGCCGACGACGTGGCGCATGCCGCCCTCCGCAGCGAGGCGCAGGACTGCCACCACAGCCATCAACGCCAGGCCGACCGGTATCGCCGCCGCCCGCCAAGCATTGGAGATCTCGAGGACCGGCGTGGACACGAAGGACTCGTCCGACACGAAATCGTATGCCGGCATCAGGGCCACTGCGACAAAGGCCAGCGGCGCTGCGATGGCTACGGCATCGAGGAACGCCCGGGGTCCTGGCGGCAGGCGACTCGCGATAGCCGTCATGCGCATGTGTTCGCCCCTTTGAAAGGCGATGACCGAGCCGAGCATCGCGAGCCACAGGAAGAGGATCTCCGCGACTTCGTCGGTCCACACCAAAGGCGATTGGAAGACGTAACGGGCCACGATGCCGGTAAACAGCACGGTGATCTCGACCAGCAGGATGAGCGCCGCCGGGACCTCGACAATGGGCCTCAGCGCAGCGCTGACACGGCTGGCCAAGCGCGGCAGGGCCGCACTACGATATCCCAGCGCCCGGGATTGAAGGTCTGTGGCGGGGGTCATGACTCAATCCAACCCCCCGTTCGACGCCTTGACCAGAAGGCCCCAAGCCTCGTCGCCGAACTTCTTCTTCCACTCCTCATAGAAGCCGGACTTGCGCAACACATCGCGGAACGGCGCTTGATCGGGTTTGTTGAACGTCATCCCTTTGGTGCCGAGTTCGGTCGCCAGTGACGCGTTCAGCGTCGCCGTGTCACCGCGCTCGGCCATGCCGGCATCGTTGATGGCCGTCGAAACGATGTCTTTCATAGGTGCGGGCACTCTGTCCCAGGCGCGACGATTGACGAGGAACCAGTAGCCGTCCCACTGGTGGCTCGTCAGTGAACAATATTTCTGAACCTCGTAGAATTTGGCTGCCGAGATGAGGGCCAGGGGATTTTCCTGACCGTCTGTCACCTTCGTCTGAAGCGAAGAATATGTTTCCGCGAAGGATATCGTCGTAGGCGCCGCCCCGAGCGCCTTGAACATCGAGGTCGAGATAGGGCTCGACAGCACGCGAAGCTTGAAGTTACCAAGATCGGCGGGCGTGTTGATGGGCTTCGTCGATGTCGTGATCTGGCGGAAGCCATTGTCCCAGACCTTGTCCATCACGACCAGGCCGGCCTTGACGATCTGCGCGCGCATATAGGCGCCGAGGTCTCCGTCGAGGGCTTTCCACACAGCGGGATAATCCGCGAAGGCGAACCCCACGCCGCTGATCGAGGCGCTCGGGATCAAGGTGGACAGGATGAGGGGCGACAGCGAGAAGCACTCGACAGCGCCTGATCTAAGCTGCCCGAGGACGTCGGAATCCCCACCCAACTGGTTGTTGGGGAACACCTTCAGGTCGAAGCGACCGTTTGTCTCGGTGAGGATCCGCTTCGCCGCTTCCTGGGCGCGGACGTTCATCGGATGGCTCGCAGGTGCATTGTTGGCGTATTTGAACGTGAACTCTGCTGCCTGGGCCCAAGCCCGGCTCACGAACGGGCTCGCGACCATGGCCGAGGCGGCGGTCGACTTGAGCAGCGTACGGCGTGACATCGGCATGGCTTGGTCTCTCCCTTTAATTGTTTGTTGTTTGTAGCGTTCCACAGGCCTTTGAAGCGGGAGGCTGCTGCACGTCACCACAATGCTCGCCGCATCGCGCAACCTCCCGCGGGTCTCAGGCCTTGCTCCCGTCCAGGCCCTTTTCCGTCCTGAAGAGAGCCTCCATCTCGTGACGGAAGCTGATCGCCGTATTGGTCGCGTCATATGCCACGTCGGACCACCGGATCGGTTGAGCGGCCGGCACGGCGTTTCGAAGCGTCAGCCCATGCGCAAGCCCGATCGGCACGGCTCCTACGGCGAGAGACGTTTCCGCGGGGACCACCTTGCCGAAGACCGTGAAGCCACCCTCGCCGTCGAGCGTTTCGCCCGCCTTCAGCGCACGTTTGGAAACGGCGATCACGTCACCGCGCCAGTCTTTCGTGGTGCCGGTCGGCTCGCCCCGCGTAGCGATGCTGGCGACGGAGGTTCCGAGTTCGAGCCCGATCAGGTGATAGGGCTTGTACATGGCCGCATAGCGGCCGCTGTCGTCGGTCTTGAGGCCATATTGGTTGAAGCAGTCCCGAACATATTTCGTGGGCGCGTCAAACACGACGTAGACGCCCCAGCGCAGGTCGCGGAACACAGGTCGGCCGTCGCGCTCGATCGACGAGACGACCTCGACGGTCCCCCGCTTCTTCAGCGTGCCGCCATCCTCGACGGGCCGCAGCACCGTCGGCAGGTCGTCCACGCCGCAGGATGGAAAATCCAGCCCGTCATCCGGTGGGCTGAGATCGCAGGCGTTCGAGACGGCGGCCATCTCAAGTGCCGACTTCGTGCCGTCGAGGAACGAGTTGAACATCTGCGGGTTGAAGTCGCCCCCGGCGACCTGCTCCTCCGTGAAACCGTAGTGACCCCACACCGTGTCCGGCGTCGACTGGTGATAGATGGGCAGATATTTCGTGCCCTTGCCGGCGCAGACGATGTCGAATCCGATTGTGCGCGCCCAGTCGACCAGTTCGGCGATCAGAGCCGGCTGATCGCCGGACGCCATCGAGTAGACGATCCCGGCCTCGGCAGCCCGACGCGCCAGGAGCGGGCCGGCCAACGCGTCGGCCTCCACATTCACCATCACAATATGCTTGCGATGCTCGCAGGCCGCCAAGACATGCCGGATACCGGCGGCAGGACTGCCGGTCGCGTCGATGACGATGTCGATGAAAGGGCTGGCGATCATCGCCGCGGTGTCGTCCGTGACGAACGTCGCCGTCATGCGAGCCGCGTCCTCGAATGAGCGAGCACGGAAGCGCTCATCGGGCCACCCAACGCGCCGCATCGAATCCTGCGCGCGGGCGGGCGACAGGTCGGCAACACCCACGAGATGTATGCCCGGAGTGCGCCAAGCCTGAGACAGAAACATGGAGCCGAACTTGCCGGCACCGATCAGGCCGACGCGAGCGGGCCTGCCCTCCGCCGCGCGCAATTTTAGCTTGGCGAACATCGACATCGGCTTCCTCCCAAGCCGGATTCCGCGTCGTACGGGCCCCAGCTCATTGATTGTTTCTCTCCACGACTCTTGTAAGCCGACCGGCACAGTGGGAAAACGCGCATCCGAGCAAGGTGGCTGTGCATGAATCCCAATAGGCCGAACTTCGACTGGAACGACCTCAGGTCGTTTCTCGCCATCGTTCGAACGGGCCGGCTGACCGTCGCGGCGAGCCAACTGGGCATCGATCATTCGACCCTGAGCAGGCGTATTACGTCGCTCGAAACGGCCCTGCAGGTGCGGCTCTTCGATCGGCTCTTGACGGGCTATGCCCTAACGGATCACGGCCGGATCCTCGTGGGTGAAGCCGAGGAGATCGAATCCGTTGCCATACGTATCTCGTCCAACATCGAAGACGCGAAGGCCCGAATGATCGGCCCCGTCCGCATCGCGACCCCGGAAGGATTCGGCACCTATTTCGTCGCGCATCGCTTGCGCGATCTGTCTCAGGAGCATCCCGGGATCACGTTAGAACTCATCGCGGACCCGAGCATCGTGAGCCTTACCAAACGCCAAGCCGATATCGCAGTGACGATGGAGCGTCCGGTGACGGGCCCTCTTCGCGCGCAGAAACTCACAGACTACGAATACGGGTTGTATGGAGTAGACCATCTCCTCTCCAGCCAGACTGACTCGGAAATTAATCTTTCTAACTTCAAACTGATCGGATACATATCGGATATGTTACCGACGGCGTCCCATGACTATTTTAGAGAAATTTTTGGAGAACGTCTGGCTGATATGAGTACATCGAACATACTCACTCAGATCGCGGCTACAATTAGCGGGCACGGCTTGTGCATCTTGCCATGTTTTATGGCGGCAAAGCATACAAGTCTTCGCCGAGTGTTGGCGAAACAGATTTGTTTCAACCGATCCTACTGGCTTACTACCCATGTCGACGCCCGAGCTCCTGCTCGAGCTAAGGTGATTGCAAGTTTTCTTCAAGAAGGCGTAAAAACATATCGCGATGCATTTCTTCCATCGCTTAAAAAATAACAAAAAATCAAGTTATTAATCAGGGCGACTCGGTCAATAATCTTCGAACAATCCTTATGCGAATATTATTATTCGAACGGCCGCTCCGGTTTATGTTCGTTCCAAAGCAGCCGTTCCGCTTTCCACCCATGTCTGCTGTCCGGCCGGACTCGACGCGGCGACGTCGTTTCTGCGGTCTGACGGGCACCTCGGAAGCCGCCGCTCCGGATGGCGCGGACCCAAGGTGGTCTGACATCCCCCGCCAGCCTCGTGCCGCATCGCCCAGGCCAGCGGGAACCGCTCGTCCGGCGCGTTCCGCTCGGCGCTGCGAGACCGCGCTGTGACCGATCGTCGATGCTTGCCGCCCGGGTCGGCATGGGCGAGTGTCGCGGCTCGGGAAGCGTCAATTCAGGATATCCCATGCGAACACCGTCGAAGCCGGCCCCGCTCCGAGCCTTCGTCCTCGGCGTCGCGGCCGCATCCGCCCTGGTGTCCGTCCCGATCGGCCGGTTGACGGCGGCACCCGCCGAGGATGTGCATGCTCGGAATACGCAGGCCCGGGACGCGCAGGCTCGGGATGGGGTGAGCGCGCCCATCAAGATCACCGTCATCACCGACCTCGACGGCGACCTCTACGACGCGCGGTCGGGCTCGGGCGGCGTCGACGCGACCCGGATGGCGGTCGAGGACTTCGGGGGCAAGGTGCTGGGGCGCCCCGTCGTGGTCGACGCCCGCGACGACCACAACAAGCCGGACACGGTGAAGGCGCTGGCCGAGGGCGCCTACGACGCGGGAGCCGACCTGCTGATGGACGTGCAGAACTCGCCCATCGCGATCGCGGCGTCCAAGGTCGCGGCGGAGCGCCACCGGCTCGCCATCGTGACGCTGGCCGCCACCCCGGCCCTGACCCGGGGCGCGTGCAACAAGTACACCTACCATTACTCGTTCGACGCGCCGGCCATCGCGGCCGCGACGGCCGACAGCGTCGCCAAGCTGCCCGACGGCAAGCGCTGGGCCGCCGTGGTGGCCGACGCGGGCTTCGGTCGCGGCGCCGTCGCGGCCTTCGCGCCGCATATCGCGGCGGAGGGCGGCACGGTGGTCGGGTCCTTCGTGGTCCCGGTCGGCGCGGCCGACATCGCCCCCACGCTGCGGGACGTCGCGGCCCTGAAGCCCGACGTCGTCGGCGTGTTCAGCGCCGGCGCCGACGCGGACGAGAAGGTGAGCCAGGTCAACGCCGCCGGGAAGACCGACGGACCCCCCGCCCACGTCACCACGGCGCTGCTCTACTTGTCGGACGTCGACCGGGTGAAGGGCGGCTACGCCGGCGTGCGCGCGACGGTGCCCTGGTACTGGGACATGGACGGCCGGGCGCGCGCCTGGGCGGACCGCTTCGCCGCCGTCCACGGCGGGCTTCGGCCGACCGCCGCCCAGGCGGCCGACTATTCGGCCACGACGCAGTGGCTCACGGCCGTGGCGGCGGCCGGCACGACGGATGCCGACGCGGTCGTGAAGACCCTCGACGGCCGCACGTTCGACGACATGTTCGCGCGCCACGCGACGTGGCGGGCCAGCGACCACATGGTCACGCACGACCTTTACGTCGTCGACGTGCTGCCGCCGGCCGAGCTCCGGGCGCCGCACGCCTGGTTCCGGGTCGTCGACACGGTGCCGGCGGCGCGGGCCTTCCCGGAGGCGGAGGCCGGGGCCTGCAGGTTCTGAGCGGGCCCGACCGGCCGAAGCCCGCCGGATCAGGCGCCGCGCTCACGCCTTCCCGGGGCCGTCCGCGACCGTGACCGTGTCGCCCGTCTGGGTCGACTCCAGCGGGTTGTCGATCAGCCGGTCGCCGGCCGACAGGCCGGACTCCACCTGGACCCGCTCGCCGAGATCGCGGCCGAGTTCGACGGGCTTCACCGTCACCCGGCCGCTGCCGTCCACGGCGGCGACCTGCATGCCGTGGGCGCCGAACACCACGGCCGTCATCGGGATGGTGAGCCGGTCGGGGTCGGACGGGATGTGGAACTGCACTTCCGCGAAGGCTCCGGGCCACAGCCTGCCGTCGGCGTTGTCGGCGTCGAGCTCGACGGTCGCGGTGCGCGAGCTTTCGGCGACCGCGTTCGACGTCGTCACCAGCTTCGCGTCCACAGTGGCCTTGGCGCCCGGCAGGTGCAGGGTCGCCGCGATGCCGGGCTTTAGGGCCGCCAAATAGGCCTGGGGCACGTTGACGTAGACGCGCATGCGGTGGATGTCGGCCACCTGGAACAGCGGCTTGCCGCTGGTGCCGCCGGCTGCGACGAGGTCGCCGACGTCGACGTTGCGCGCCGTCACCACGCCGTCGAACGGCGCCACGATCTTCTCGAAACGCGTCAGTTCCTTCAGGCGGCCCACCACGGCCTCCTGCGTTGTGACGTTGGCCTTGGCGACCGCCAGCGCGGCCGTGCGGGACGCCGCCGTGAGGCGGTCCGTGTCGCCCTGCTCCTTGCTCGACCAGCCCTGCACGACCAGCCGCGCCGTCCGCGTGTCGGTGGCCTGGCCGAGGTCGGCGTTGGCCTGGGCCTGCTGCACGGCGGCCCCGAGCTGGCCGAGCTGCGCTTCCGCTTCCGCGAGCTGCTGGTCGAGGTCCGGGGCCGAGATGGTGGCCAGCACCTCGCCCTTCGTCACCCGGGCGCCGATGTCCGCGTGCCACGCAGCGACGTAGCCGCTGGCGCGGGGATAGAGCGAGCTCATGTCGAAGGCGCTGACGGTGCCGGGCAGCACCAGCGCGTCTTCCCCCGGGCCGCGCTGCGGCGCAACGACCCGGACCGTCGGGACCGCCTGGGCGTCGGTCCAATTGGCGACCTCCGCCAGGCTCCTCGCCCGGCTCTGGATGCCGAAGAACGCGAGCGCGACGGCGCCGACGGCCGCGGCCGACAGCAGCAGGAGGACGCGGCCCGCGCGGGGGGGCTGACGGCTTGGATCGATCTCGGGGCTCGGCGACATGGAAAGTCCGGGTCAGGCTCAGGAGGATAGGGCAGGGTTCGACAGGGCGGGCGACGACAGGGCGGGAAGCGCCGCGGCGGGCGCCTCCGAAGGCACCGAAGCGGGAGCCGCCGCTTCGGCGCGTCGCGGCCGGCGGCCGTGCACGAGGCAGAACACGGTCGGCACGAACAGCAGCGTCGCCAGCGTGGCGAAGGACAGCCCGCCGATCACGGCGCGCCCGAGCGGCATGTTCTGGCCCGGCTCGAGCGCCATCGGCGCCATGCCGATGATCATGGCCAGCGCGGTCATCAGCACGGGCCTGAACCGGGTGGCCCCGGCGGCCAGCGCCGCGCTCACCGCGTCCCGCCCCTCGGCGAGCTGCTCGCGCGCGAAGCTCACCACCAGGATGCTGTTGGTGGTGGCCACGCCCATGCACATGATGGCGCCGGTCAGCGCCGGCACCGACAGGCCCGTGCGCGTGACGAACAGCATCCACACGATGCCGGCCAGCGCCGCCGGCAGCGCCGTGACGATCACGAAGGGGTCGAGCCAGGACTGGAAGTTGACGACCATCAGCAGGTAGATGAGCACCACCGCCAGGGCCAGCCCGACGACGAGCTGCCCGTAGGCGGCCGCCATCGTGACGGCCTGCCCGCGGATGCCGACGACGGAGCCGCGCGGCAGCTCCGCCTTCGAATCGTCGATGATGCGCTGGATGTCGGCCGCCACGGCGCCGAGGTCGCGATCCTGCACGGCGGCGTAGATGTTGACCGTCGGCCGCACGTCGTAGTGGGACACGACCGCGTCGAGCGGCTCCGGCCTGAAGCTCGCGAGCCCGCCGAGCAGCTGGGTCGAGCCCGCGGCGGTGAGGGGCAGGTCGCCGAGCGCGCCCAGCGTGTCGATGTCGTATTGCGGGGTCTGCACCGACACGGGATAGGATACGCCGTTCTTCGGGTTCAGCCAGTAGGTCGGCGCCGTCTGCGTGCTGCCCGACAGCGTGGCCTGGATGCTCGACGCGGCATCGCCTTCCGTCAGCCCGACCACGCCGGCGAGCTCGCGGTCGAAGTCGACCTTGAGGCCCGGATCCTTGGACGCTTCCTGGATGCGGGGGTCGGCGACGCCGGGCACGCGGCGGATGCGGGCCAGCAGCTTGTCGGCATAGGCGCGGTCCCCCGCCGCGTCGTTGCCGGCGACCTGCACGTCGAGCGGCGCGGGCGAGCCGAAATTCAGCACCTGGGTGACGATGTCGGCGGGCAGGAACGAGAAGGTGGTGCCCGGGAAGGCGCGCGGCAGGACCTCGCGCAGGCGCTTCGTGATGTCGTCGGTGGAGGGCGTGCCCTCGCGCAGCGTGAGGAGCACGTCGGCGTCGAAGACCCCGACCGTTCCGGAGTTGCCGTAGGCGATGTTGATGCCGCTGATCGGCAGGCCGATGTTGTCGACCACGCTTTCGAGGCGCCCCGGCGGCAGCGTGCGGCGCAGCTCGGCCTCGACGCGGTCGACCAGCAGCGTGGTCTCCTCGATGCGGGTGCCGGTCGGCGCGCGGACGTGGATCTTGATGGCGCCGGCATCCACCGACGGGAAGAAGTCGCGGCCGAGGGTGGGCGCGAGGCCGAGGCTCAGCAGCGCGAAGCCGAGGAAGCCGGCCGCGAAGCGGGACCGGTGATGCAGCGCCAGCCCCAGCAGGCCGAGGTAGCCCTGGCGCAGCCGCTCGAAGCGCCGCTCGAAGCCGCCGAGGAAGCGGCCGAAGAGTCCTGCCGGCGCGGCCGCGTGGCCGGAAGCGCCCGCGTGGGCGTGCTGCCCCCCGTGCTGCCCGCGCAGCAGGAAGTGCGCCATCGTGGGCACGAGCGTGTAGGTGAGCAGGTAGGACGCCACCATCGCGAAGACGACCGCCATGGCGAGCGGCCGGAACAGGTAGCCGGCGACGCCGCCGAGCGCGAGCAGCGGCACGAAGGCGATGCAGATGCAGAACAGCGCGATGGTGGCGGGCGGCATGATCTCGCGCGCGCCTTCCGTGATGGCGGTGAGGATGTCCTCGCCGAACTCCTCCATGTGCCGGTTGATGTTCTCGATCGTCACCGTGGCGTCGTCGACCAGGATGCCCACCGCGAGCGCCAGGCCGCCGAGCGTCATGACGTTGATGGTTTCGCCCAGCGCCGCCAAGGTGATGAGCGAGCTCAGCACCGCCAGCGGGATCGACACGGTGATGATGAGGGTCGAGCGCCAGGAGCCCAGGAACACGAGGATCATCACGCCCGTCAGCGTCGCCGCGATGATACCCTCGCGCACCACGCCGGTGACGGAGGCGAGCACGAAGCCCGACTGGTCGCCGACGGTCTTCAGCGTGACGCCGGGCGGCAGCGTTTCCCGCACGGCCGGGAGGCGCGCCTTGATGCCGGCGATGATGTCGAGCGTCGAGGCCGAGCCGATCTTCAGCACCGACATCAGCACGCCCTTGTGGCCGTCGAGCTGCACCACGTTGGTCTGCGGCGGCGAGCCGCTGTGCACGGACGCGACGTCGCGCATGAAGATCACGGTGCCGTCGACGACCTTGATCGGCAGGTCGTTGAAGTCGGCCATGACCTTCGGCGAGTCGTTGAGGTCGACGGTGTATTCGTAGCGGCCGATCTTCTCGGTGCCGACCGGCGTGATGAGGTTCTGCCGCGCCAGGGCCGCGCCGACGTCCTGGGCCGACAGGCCGTGCGCGTGCAGGGCGCGCTGGTCGAGGTCGATCTGTACCTGGCGCGCCGCGCCACCGTAGGCGTAGGGCAGCTGCGCGCCCCGCACGGTGGCGAGCGCGGGGCGGATGAAGTTCTGGGCGAGGTCGTTCAGCTCCGTCTGCGACAGCGTCTCGCTCGACAGCGCGAGCTGCAGGATCGGCACGCTCGACGCGTTGTAGACCAGCACCTGGGGCGGCGTGACGCCGGGCGGGAGCTGCTTCAGGATGGTCTGCGACACGGCGGTGACCTGCGCCTGGGCGGCGTCGATGTTGACCGTGGGCTGGAAGAAGATCTTGACCACGCCGTAGCCCGGCACGGACTGCGACTCGACGTGCTCGATGTCGTTGACGGTGGTCGACAGCGAGCGCTCGTAGACCGAGATGATGTGCCCCGACATGTCGTCGGCCGGCAGGCCGGTGTAGCTCCAGATGACGGAGATCACCGGGATGCCGATGTCGGGGAAGATGTCCGTCGCGGTCCTCAACGCGGACAGCGTGCCGAAGATCAGGATCAGGATCGTCATCACGACGAACGTATACGGTCGAGACAGGGCCAGTCGAACAATAGACGTCATAGAACCAGGCCGCGACTGGGGTTGCTTCGGAGTATAAAATCTTATTTAGAAACAAGTATGCAATGTGATCGCGGCCGTTTCGGGGCTTAGCTGTTTCTCATTCCGGCCCGCCCCGCCGCCCCCGCCGGCCGGGGCCGCGGGTCGAAGATCGCAAGGCCGTCGGCGGGCCGCCTCAACTCCGCGTCACCGAGCAGGCGCCGCCGAGGCGCAGGATGCGGCCGCACAAGGCGGCGGCGGCGGGGCGCGACGGCGCCGGGAAGCGGACGCGGTAGAAGGGCCGGAAGCCCCGCCCCGGGGCGCGTCCGCCCACCACCATGGGGGGCTCGTCCCGCAGCACGGCCGAGAAGGCCGCGCGCCGGTCGGCATAGGCCGCCACGGCGGCGGCCTTGGAGAAGCTGCCCGCGAGCTGCACGCCCCAGGGCGCGAGCAGGGCCGAGGCACCGGCGAGGGCCGGCAGGCGCGCGCGCAGCGCGGCGAGTTCGCCATCGCACGACCTGTCCGGCACGGAAGCCGCCGCGGCGGGCGGCGGCCCGTCCTTCCAGTCCTCCGCGGGCCGGCCCGTGACGGCCAGCACGTAGCCGCGCGTCTCCGCCGGCAGGTCGCGGCGGCCGGCGAGCCAGTCCGCCACGCGGGCCGGCCCGGCGTTGTAGGCCGCCGCTGCGAGGCCGAGGCTGCCGAACTGCCGCCGGAGGTCGGCCAGGAGCTCGGCCGCCTTGGGCACGGCGGCCTCGGGGTCGAAGGGATCGGCGAGGCCGCGCTCGCCGGCCGTGCCCGGCATGAACTGGGCGATGCCCTGCGCGCCCGCCGGGCTGACCACCGCGGGCCGGAAGCTGCTTTCGCGCCAGATCAGGCGCGTCAAGAAGCCGACCGGCAGGCCGTGCCCGCGCGCCGCCGCCTCGATGAGCCGGCACACGGGGACGTCGACGGCCGGGACCGCGGGCTCGGCCGCGGGGGCGCGGGGCGCGGCGCCCGCCGAGGCCAGGGCGGCGATCAGGATCGCTGCCGAAGAGCGCCCGACCGCGCGACGGATCGCGGACACCGGCCCGCCCCTAAAGGTGCAGCTTGGGGGTGAACACGTCGGACGCGATGTCGGGCGACGACGCGGGCGGGGTCGCGGCCCCCTTCAGCGCGTCCGAGCCCGGCAGCTGCGCCCGCGTCCAGCCCCCCCCGAGCGCCTGGATCATCGCCACGCTGGCGAGGTAGCGGTTCTGGCGGATGGTCAGCGCGGTCTCCTGGTCGGCCAGCAGCGTCTCCTGGGCGGTGATCACGCTGGTATAGGCCACCGTGCCGGCGCGGTACTCGTTGACCGTGACGTCGACCGCCCCCCGCGCCGCCGTCACGGCCTCGGCCTCGACGGAGCTCTCCTGGCCGAGCACGCGCAGCGCCACGAGGTCGTCCTCGACCTGCTGGAAGGCCGTGAGCACCGTCTGCCGATAGGTCGCCACCGCGAGGTCATAGGCCGCCACGGCCGCCGCGGTGGTGGCCTGGCGCAGGCCGCCCTCGAACAGCGTCTGGGTCAGGTTGCCGCCGAAGGACCAGATGGCGTTGGCGGCCGAGAAGGGCAGCGGCGTCGCGCCCTCGGCCGCCACCGTGGCCGACAGCGTGACGTCCGGGTAGAAGGCCGCCACCTCGACGCCGATCAACTCGTTCTGCTGCTGCACCGTGCGTTCGGCGTTGGCGATGTCGGGCCGGCGCTGGAGCAGCGTCGCGGGCAACCGCACGGGGGCGACCGGGGCGCGGTCGCCGAGCTCCGCCACCGGGATCGTCAGCTCGGCGGGCGCCCGGCCGATCAGGGCCGCGATGGCGTGCTCGTATTGGCCGCGGGCCACGCCGGTCCCGATCTCGGTCGCCTGCACGCCCTTCAGCTGCGCGAGCGCGTTGTCGACGTCGGAGCGGGCCGCCGTACCAGCCGCGTACTGGTTCTGGCTGATCTTCAGCGTCCCCGCGTAGGCGGCGGCCGTGTCGGCCAGCAGCTTGTGCAGCGAGTCCTGGGCGCGAAGGTTGAAATAGGCCGTGGCGAGCTCCTCCTGCACCAGGAGGCGGACGTTGGCGACGTCGGCGTCGCTGGCCTGGGCCGCGGCGACGTCGCCCTGAATCTGCCGGCGCACGCGGCCCCAAACGTCGAGATCCCAGCTCGCCGTCAGGCCCGGCGTGAAGGTGTTCTCGGTCGTGCCGGCGCCCCCGCTCGTGGTGGTGGTCGTGGTGCCGGACGTGCCCGTGCTGGTCGTGGTGCCGGCGGTGGTTCCCGAGGTCGTCCCGGTCGAGGTCGTGGTGCCGCTGCTGATGCTGGTGCCCCGCTCGGAGCCGAGCGCCGAGCCCTCGTGGGAGCGGATCGCCGAATAGGTCGCCCCCACGGTCGGGAACAGGCCGGCCTGCGCCTCCTTGATGACCGCGACGGCCTGGCGATAGGTGGCCTCGGCCTCCTTCAGGGTCTGGTTGGAGACGTTCACCTGCCGCTCCAGCCGGTCGAGCTCGGGGTCGCGGTACACGGCCCACCAGTCGCCGCGGTCGAAGCTGTCGCCCGGCATGGCGGGGTGCCAGCCCTTCAGCTCCTTGTAGCGCGCCGGCACGGGCGCGGCCGGCTTGACGTAGTCGGGCCCCACCGCGCAGGCGGCGAGCGGCAGGCCCGAACCGAGCAGCAGCGCGGCGCGAAGCCCTGACGCCGTCCGGAACCCGACCGTCGACGCCGGGCGGGCGGTCCTCCATTTCGCCTGCATGGAACTCCGATCGGCAGCCGTTTCCGGACCTCCGTTTACGGCGCCGGCCGAGCGAGATCCGCATGCGATGCGACCGGAGCGCTGAAAAGATCGGGGCGTCACCGATATGTTACGCTCCATTCACCACGTTCAACCTGATCTGAACTCTAGAAAAACGGCGAAGACACGGAGACACCGCATTCGCCGTTCCGGCATACCGGCTGAACACTCCCATCGGCCGGATCATCCGGCGGCGGCCGGCGCGGGGCGGCCGTCCCGATGCGGGCGCCGCCACGCCCTGAGCCGGTCGAGGTACAGGTACACCACCGGCGTCGTGTAGAGCGTCAGCACCTGGCTGATCAGCAGGCCGCCCACGATGGAGATGCCGAGCGGCTCGCGCAGCTCGCTCCCTTCGCCGATCGGCAGGCACAGCGGCAGCGCGCCGAGCAGCGCCGCGCTGGTGGTCATCAGGATGGGGCGGAAGCGCAGCACGGCCGCCTGGAAGATCGCGTCCCGCCCCGTGAGCCCCTCGTTGCGCTCGGCTTCGAGCGCGAAGTCGATCATCAGGATGGCGTTCTTCTTGACGATGCCGATCAGCAGGATGACGCCGATCAGCGCGATGACGCTGAAGTCGAGGCCGAACAGGATCAGGGCCAGGATCGCGCCGACGCTGGCCGAGGGCAGCGTCGACAGGATGGTGATCGGGTGGACGAAGCTCTCGTAGAGCACGCCGAGCACGATGTAGATGGCGCCGAGCGCCGCCACCACCAGCAGCTCCTCGCCCGACACCGACTGCTGGAAGGCCAGCGCCGTGCCGGCGAAGCCGCCGACGAGGTCGGCCGGCATGCGCAGGTCGGCGACGTGGCGGGCCATGGCGGCCTCGGCGTCGCCGAGCGAGCGCCCGGGCGGCAGGTTGAACGAGATCGTGGTGGCGACGTACTGGCTTTGGTGGTTGACGGCCAGCGGCGTGCTGCCGGGCGTGATCCGCGCCACCGCCGACAGCGGCACCATGGTCTCGGTCGAGGTCGCCACGGCGGCGCCGGTCGAGGACGAGGAGTTGCCCGTCGCGGCGATCGAGGACTGCGCGGCCGTGCGGGCCGCGTCGTTGGCGGACGAGGTGGCGGTGGAGGTGGTCGCCGCGGCGCTGCCGGCCTGCAGCACCGTGGCGTTGCGCGCCACGACGGTCGCGTTGGCCGCCACCACGGTGGCGTTGGCGGCCAGCGCTGTGCCGGGGTTGGCGGCGGAATCGGCCGTCGAGGACAGGGACGGGCTCGTCGGCGCCGCCAGGGCGGCGGGCCCGGTCCTGGTGGTCGGCGCGCTGACCGAGCCGCTCGGCAGCTGCGTCGTGGCGGAGCCGCTCGCCTGGGCGCCCGATGTGCTGATCCAGAACTGCTTCAGCGTGTCCGCATTCTGCCAGTAGCGCGGCGCCACCTCCATGACGACGTGGTACTGGTTCAGGGCCTGGTAGATGGTCGACACCGAGCGCTGCCCGAAGGCGTCGTAGAGCGTGTTGTCGATCTGGTACATGGTGAGGCCGAGCCGCGAGGCCGCGTCGCGGTCCACCGTCACCTCGGTCTCGCTGCCCTTCTGCTGCTGGTCCGAGTTGACGTCGAGGAACAGCGGGTCGCGCTCCAGCGCCGCCTGCAGCTTCGGCGCCCAGGTGTAGACTTCCGCCGTGCTGTCGCCGAGGATCGTGTACTGGTATTGCGCGTTGCTCTGCCGGCCGCCGACGTTGATGTCCTGGATGGGGATGAGGAACAGGCGCCCGCCGGGCACACGCCCGAGCGCGCGGCGCAGGCGCCCCGTCACGGTCGCCATGGGGGCGCGCTCGGCCTGCGGCTTCAGCGCCACGAACACCGAGCCCGTGTTGGTCTGCGCGCCCATGCCGCCGCTGCCCGACCCCGTGGAGCCCACCACGCTCTCGACCGCCGGGTCGGCCCGCACGATGTCCATCATCTGCGTGAGCTTCTGGCTCATCAGCTGGAACGAGATGCTCTGGTCCGCCTGCAGCGCGCCGATGAGGCGCCCCGTGTCCTGCTGGGGAAAGAAGCCCTTCGGGACGATGCCGATCAGCCACACGTTGAGCGCCACCGTGCCGAGGAGCACGACCACCACGAGGGCGCCGTGGTCGAGCGCCACCGCGAGCGAGCGGGCGTAGCCGTCGCGCAGGCGGTCGAACAGGGTGCGGCGGGGCGGCCGGCCTGGGGCTCCCCCGCGCCGCGCGGCCGGGCGCAGGAACAGGCCGCACAGCATGGGCGTGGTGGTGAGCGAGATCGCCATGGAGATGACGATGCTCATCGACAGCGTGACGGCGAACTCGCGGAACAGCCGCCCCACGAGGCCGCCCATCAGCAGGATGGGCAGGAACACCGCCACAAGCGACAGGGTGATGGACACCACCGTGAAGCCGACCTCGCGCGCGCCCTGGAAGGCGGCGGCGCGGCGCGGCATGCCGTCCTCGACGTGGCGGGCGATGTTTTCCAGCACCACGATGGCGTCGTCGACCACGAAGCCGGTGGCGACCGTGAGCGCCATCAGGCTCAGGTTGTCGAGCGAGTAGCCGAGCAGCCGCATGGCCGCGAAGGTGCCCACGATGGAGATCGGCACCGCGACCGCGGGGATGAAGGTGGCGCGCCAGTCGCGCAAGAAGGCGTAGACCACCGCCACCACGAGCAACACCGCGATGACCAGCGTGCGCTCCGTGTCGCCGAGCGACGAGCGGATGGTGGTCGAGCGGTCGGACGCGAAGGCGATGTCGATGTCGCTCGGCAGCGCGGCCTTGAGCTTCGGCACGGCCGCCCGCACCCCGTCCACCGTGGTGATGATATTGGCCCCGGGCTGGCGGAACACGATCACCAGCACGGCCGGCTTGCCGTCGGCGAGGCCGAGGTTGCGCAGGTCCTGCACCGAATCGTCGACCTCGGCGACGTCGCTGAGCCGCACCGCGTCGCCGTTCCGGTAGGCCACGATCAGCGGGCGATACTGCGCGGCGTGGCTGATCTGGTCGTTCGTGTAGATCTGCAGCCGCCGCGCGCCGACGTCGACGATGCCCTTGGGCGTGTTGGCGTTGGCGTTGGACAGGGCCGAGCGCACGTCCTCGAGGCCGATGCCGTAGTGGAACAGAGCCTGGGGGTCGAGCTCCACCCGCACGGCCGGCAGCGCCGCGCCCGAGATGACGACCTGGCCGACCCCGGGCAGCTGCGACAGGTCCTGCTGCAGCACCGTGCTGGCGCTGTCGTACATCTGCCCGCGCGTCAGCGTGTCCGAGGTGAGGGCCAGGATCAGGATGGGGGCGTCGGCCGGGTTGACCTTGCGGTAGGTCGGCTGACTCAGGAGGTTGGTGGGCAGGTCGGCCTGCGCGGCGTTGATGGCGGCCTGAACGTCGCGCGCCGCGCCGTTGATGTCGCGGCCGAGCCCGAACTGCAGGGTGATCCGCGCCTGCCCGACCTGGCTCTGCGAGGTCATCTCCGCGACGTCGGCGATCTGGCCGAGGTGGCGCTCCAGCGGCGCGGCGAGGCTCGTCGCCACCACCTCGGGGCTGGCGCCCGGCAGCTGCGCCGACACCGAGATGGTGGGGAAGTCCACCTGCGGCAGCGGCGACACCGGCAGCGCGAGGTAGCCGAGGACGCCCGCGATGGCCACGGCCGCCGTGAGCAGGGCGGTGGCGACCGGCCGCGCGATGAAGGGCGCCGAGATGTTCATTCGGCCGGCGCCCCGCCCGGGGCCGGACCGGGGGACGCGCGCGGGGCGCCGCGGAAGCGCTCCGCCAAGCCCTCGAAGGCGAGGTAGATCACCGGCGTCGTGAACAGGGTCAGGAGCTGGCTCACCGCGAGCCCGCCCACGATGGCGATGCCGAGCGGCTCTCGCAACTCCGAGCCCGTGCCGTGGCCGAGCACGAGCGGCAGCGCGCCCAGCATGGCGGCCAGCGTCGTCATCAGGATGGGGCGGAAGCGCAACAGGCAGGCCTGATGAATGGCGTCGCGCGCGCCGAGCCCGTCGCGCTTCGCCTGCAGCGCGAAGTCGATCATCATGATCGCGTTCTTCTTCACGATGCCGATCAGCAGGATGATGCCGATGATCCCGATGATGTCGAGGTCGTCGCCGGCGATCCGCAGCGCCAGCAGCGCGCCGACGCCCGCCGAGGGCAGCGTCGACAGGATGGTGATCGGGTGGACGAAGCTCTCGTAGAGCACGCCGAGCACGATGTAGACCGCCACCACGGCCGCCGCCACCAGCACGGCCTCGTTGGACAGCGACCGCCCGAAGGCCGACAGCGCGCCCTGCTCGGCGGTGACGAAGCTGTCCGGCAGGGCGATGTCGCGCTCCGCCTGAGCGATCGCCGCGGCCGCCTCGCCGAGCGAGGCGCCCGGCGCGAGGTTGAACGACACCGACAGCGACGGGAACTGCGCCAGGTGCTCGATCTGCAGCGGCCCGGCGCGCTGCTCGACCCGCACGATGGCGGACAGCGGCACCTGGCCCGTGGTGGCGGTGGACGAGGGCAGGTACATGGCGGAGAGAGCGCCCTCGACGCCGCGCAGGTCGTACGTGTCGGCGCCGAGGATCACCCGATACTGGTTCGACTGCGTGTAGAGCGTCGACGCGATGCGCTGCCCGAAGGCGTCGTAGAGGGCGTTGTCGACCGTGGCCGGCGTGATGCCGAACCGCGTGGCCGTCGTGCGGTCGATCGTCATCTGCAGGTTGAGGCCGCGCTGGCTGACGTCGCTCTCGACGCCAGCGAACTCCGGCGTCGCGGACAGGCGGGCCACGAGCTTCGGCACCCATTCGTCGAGCAGGGCCTGGCTCGGGTTCTCGAGGAAGAACTGGTACTGGTCGCGCCCCGCCGTGCTGTCGATGGTGAGGTCCTGCACGGGCTGCATGGCCAGCGAGACGCCGGTCACCCCGGCGACCTCGCCCGCGATGCGGCGGATCACCCCCGCGGCGTCGAGGGTGCGCTCGTCGCGCGGGCGCAGGGTGATGAGGAAGCGGCCGGTGTTCAGCGTGGTGTTGGTGCCGTCCACCCCGATGTTGGACGACAGCGACACCACGTCGGGGTCCTTCAGCACGGCGTCGGCCAGCGCCTGCTGCTTCGCCGCCATGGCGGCGAAGGAGATGTCCTGCGCAGCCGAGGAGATGCCCTCGATCTCGCCCGTGTCCTGCACGGGGAAGAAGCCCTTGGGGATCTCGGCGAACTGGAACGCGGTGGCGGCGAGCGTGAGCAGGAACACCAGCATCGTCGCGGCGCGGTGGTCGAGCACGAAGCGCAGCGCGCCGTCGTAGCGCGCCACCACCCAGTCGAAGGCGCCCTCGGCGGCGCGGTCGAGGCGGCCGCGCGCGGCCTCGGGCCGGTGGCGCAGCATGAGCGCGCACAGCATGGGCACCAGCGTCAGCGACACGAGCGCGGACAGCACGATGGTCGTGGCCAGCGTGACCGCGAACTCGAAGAACAGCCGCCCCACCACGTCGCCCATGAACAGCAGCGGGATCAGCACCGCGATCAGCGACACGGTGAGCGACACGATGGTGAAGCCGATCTCCCCCGAGCCCTTGAGGGCCGCGGCGAGCGGGGCCTCGCCGGCCTCGACGTAGCGGGCGATGTTCTCGATCATCACGATGGCGTCGTCGACCACGAAGCCGGTGGCGATCGTCAGCGCCATCAGGCTCAGATTGTCGATCGAGAATCCGAACAGGTCCATGCCGGCGAGCGTGCCCACCAGCGACAGCGGCACCGACAGGCTCGGGATCAGTGTGGCGGGCACGCTGCGCAGGAACACGAAGATCACCAGCACCACCAGCGCCACCGCGAGGCCGAGCTCGAATTCGACGTCCGACACCGAGGCTCGGATCGTGACGGTCTGGTCGGACAGCACGCGCAGCTCGACGGCGGCCGGCAACGTCGCTTCGAGCCGCGGCAGCGCCGCCTTCACGGCGTCCACCACGGCGATGACGTTGGAGCCGGGCTGGCGCTGCACGCTGACCACGATGGCGGGCGTGCGGTCGGCCCAGGCGGCGAGCTCGGCGTTCTGCACGCCGTCGACCACCTTGGCGACGTCCTTCAGGCGGATCGCGTCGCCGTTCTTGTAGCCGAGGATCAGGTCCCGATACTGCTGCGCGCTCGTCAGCTGGTCGTTGTCGTTGATCGTGGTGTCCTGGGCCGGCCCGTCGAAGTTGCCCTTCGGCGTGTCGGTGTTCTGGTTGGTGATGTCCGTGCGGATGTCGTCGATGGCGATGCCCCGGGCCGCCAGCGCGCGCGGGTCGACCTCGATGCGCACGGCCGGGCGCTGGCCGCCGCCGAGCGCCACGAGGCCGACCCCCGACAGCTGCGACAGCTTCTGGGCGATGCGCACGTCGGCTAGGTCCTCGAGCTGCGTCAGCGGCAGGGTCTTCGAGGTGATAGCCAGCGTCACCACGGGCGTGTCGGCGGGGTTGACCTTAGCGTAGACGGGCGGCGCCGGCAGGTCGGACGGCAGCAGGTTGGTGGACGCGTTGATGGCGGCCTGCACCTCCTGCTCGGCCACGTCGAGCGACAGGTCGAGGGTGAACTGCAGCGTGATGACGGACGAGCCGCCCGACGAGATCGAGCTCATCTGCCCGAGGCCCGGCATCTCGCCGAACTGGCGCTCCAGCGGCGCCGTCACGGCCGTGGTCATCACCTCCGGGCTGGCGCCGGGGAAGAAGGTCGACACCTGGATGGTGGGGTAGTCCACCTCGGGCAGCGCCGACACCGGCAGGAAGTGGAAGGCGACCAGGCCCACGAGCAGCAGTGCCACCATAAGCAGCGTGGTGCCGACCGGGCGCGGGATGAAGACGCGGGACGGGTTCACGGCGCGGTCAGCCGCCCGACGGCGCGGGCGCGGCGGCGGGGGCCGGGGCGGAGGCCGGCGGCGCGCCCTGCCCGTCGCGGCCGCGGCGGTGCCCGCCGGGGTGGCCCCCCGAGGCCTCGCCGCGCTGGCCGTCCGCCGGCGCGCCCCCGGCGGATCCCGCGGCTTCGCCGGGCGGCGGGGCCTGCGGCGTCGCGGCCGGGTCGGCGGCGTCGGGCGTGATGCGGACCTTGGCGCCCTCGCGCAGCCGGTCGGTGCCGTCCACCACCACGCGGTCGCCGGGCTTCAGCCCGTCGAGCACCTGCTGGAACTCGCCGTCCGTGACGCCGGTCCTGATCGTGGCGACCGCCACCGTGTCGTCCGGCTTGACCAGGTAGACGTAGGTGCCGGGCGCCCCGTGCTGCACGGCGGCGGTGGGCACCCGCACGGCGCCGCGCAGCGTGCGCAGCAGCAGCCGGGCGTTGACGAACTGGTTGGGGAACAGCGCGCCGTCCGCGTTGGAATAGGTCGCGCGCAGCTTCACGGTGCCGGTGGTGGTGTCGACCGTGTTGTCGACCGTGGTCAGCGTGCCGTCGGCCACCTTCGCCGTGTCGGTGCGGTCGTAGGCCGCGACCGCGAGCGCGGGGCCGGCCGCCATCTGCTTCTGCACCGCCGCGACGTCGTCCTCGGGCAGGTCGAAGATCACGGAGATGGGCTGGAGCTGCGTCACCACCACGAGGCCGGTCGCGCTCGACGCCGTGAGATAGTTGCCCGGGTCGACGAGCCGGAGCCCGACCCGGCCGGCGACGGGCGACACGATGTGGCAATAGGCGAGGTTCAGCTTGGCGGTGTCGATGGTGGCCTGGTCTTCCTTCACCAGCCCCTCGTCCTGCTGCACCACGAAGCGCTGGTCGGCGTAGGTCTGCTTGGCGATGCTGTCCTGCCGGTTGAGCGTGTTGTAGCGGTCGAGGTCGGACTTCGCCTGGTCGAGCAGGCCCGTGTCGTGGGCCAAGGCGCCCTCGGCCTGTTCGAGCGCGATCTGGTAGGGGCGCGGGTCGATCTGGGCGAGGAAGTCGCCCTGCTTGACCATCTGCCCTTCCTTGTAGCCGACCTCCATCAGCTGTCCGCTGATCTGCGTCTGCACCGTGATGGTGGCGAGCGGCGTGACGGTGCCGATGCCGGTGAGCACCACCTGCATGTCGCCGGTGCCGATCGTGGCCGCGCCGACCGGCTGCGGGGCGCCGCTCCCGGGCGGGCGGGCGTGGGCCGCGCCGCCGCCCCGCAGCGCCTCGATGCGGGGCCACAGGAACCGGTCGCCGGCCCAGCCCAGCCCCGCCAACAGGAGCAGGAACACGAGCCAGCCGAACCCGCGCCCCCGGCGGGGCGGCGTGGAAGGCCCGGCGGGCTGGACCGGCGCAGAAGGCGCGGCTGGCGCCGACGGCCGCTCCTGCGGGCGCTCGGCCCGGTCCGTCCCGTCCTGGGGCCGCTCGACCCGGTCGAGCGTGGAGATGCCGCTGTCGGCGCGGTCCATCGAGTACCGTATGACCCTGTCGGACGGAGGAAAAGGGTGGCGCGTTCCCGAACGGAACGCGCCACCGAAGCCCGATCGTCCCGTCGCGCGACCTGTCGGCTTCCCGGATGCGTTACAGGCCTGTCGAGACGTCAAGGCGGCGGGCGGGTTGCTGTTCTCTTTCACCGGTCGCGTCCGCCGCGGCGGGCGGCCGCGGCCCGGGGACAGGCCGGCGCCGTCCCGTGTTCCACCCGCTGGTTCGACGTATTCGACCCATTCGACGCGTGCGCCGGATCGCGGATCGCTCTACACGCGGTCAAACCGTCCCCCGCGGCCGGCCGAGGCTGGCCGAAGCTGGAGAGAGTTCCGATGCGCATGACGGCCGCCCTGACCCTGTGCTGCCTCCTGGCGGCCTGCGCCGACGGCGGCTCCGCGTCCGACCGCGCGCGCAACGGCCACGACCTCGGCGCGTTCGGCAACGCCGGTTTGGCGCTCCAGTCCGAGGTCCGCACGGACGCGCGCAACGTCGACGACATCGCCCGCCGCGCCGGGGCAGCGGTGCCCTGACGGCGCGCGGCCGGGAGCGGGAGCGGCGGCAGACACGTCTCGTCAACCTTTACGACTTAGCGTCGCCTCATCGACGCCCCGATCGCGCCGCCCTGCCCTGTCAGGCATCGGGCCTTCGTCACGTCGCCGCAGGAGTCGGGCAGAATGAACATCCGGATCGGGATCTTCGCCGTCGGCGCCGCGGCGGCCGGCTTCATGGGGGTGGGCGTCGGCGCAGCGGCCGCGGCCGACCTGCCGGCCCGCATGGCGCCCGTCCCCTACGTCGCGCCCGTGCCCGTGTTCACCTGGACGGGCGCCTATTTCGGTGTCAACGCGGGTGCCAGCTTCGACCAGAACACCCCCTTCCACCTCTACGACGGCAACGGCCTGACGCTCGCCAACACGAGCCTCGGCACCATCCGGCCGGAACACTTCCACAATTCGGACAGCGGTTTCACGGCCGGCGGCCAGGTCGGCTACAATTACCAGTTCACGGGCTTCGGGTCCGGCCTGTTCGGCCCGAACAGCGGCTTCGTGGTGGGCGCCGAGGCCGACGCCTCCTACATCGACGGCGGCACCAGCGGCACCTACACAGGGCTCAACGCGGCCGGCACCACGTCGGCGACCAACACGTTCCGGTCCGGCATCGACTTCCTCGGCACGGTGCGGGGCCGCGTCGGCTACGGCTTCGACCGCCTGCTCGTCTACGGCACCGGCGGCTTCGCCTACGGCGACGCCTTCCAGAGCGCCGCGCTCTACACGGCCGGCAACCCGAGCCTGATGCGCTACTTCGGCAGCCACAGCGGCATCCAGACCGGCTACACCTATGGCGGCGGCGTGGAATACGCGCTGCCGACGGCGTCCTTCCTCAACGTGTTCCATTCGAGCGCCGTCACGATCAAGGCCGAGTACCTGCGCTACGACCTCGGCCACGCGAACTTCGCCGCCGACGGACTCACCACCACCACGGCCTACGCGATCCGGAGTAAGACGGAGGGCGACATCGCCCGCGTCGGCCTGAACTACAAGTTCTGACCCGCGGAAGGATGGCCCTGGTCGCCGCGAAACGGACCACGGCGTGCGGACGGGCATGAGGCTCCGGTGGGCGGGTGCCGCGTTCGGCCTCCTCGCGCTGGCCGCGGCGGGCCTCGCGCCCGCCGCCTCGGCAGCAGCCGACCCGCCCTCCGCGGCGGCGGCCGGGGCCGTCACGGTGATCACCATCATCGACGTGGTGCCGGACTACGCCATGCCCGGCAACGTCGCGGCGTCGGAAGCGCTGCTCCGCGGGCTGGCCGACGCCGCCCGGCACGCGCCGGGCGTCGACAGCTTCGAGGTGCTCAGAGACGCGTCGCGCCCGAACCACTTCGTCATCCTGGGCCGGTGGCGGACCATGGACGCCTTCGCGGCCTACAGCGGCGCGGACGCGACCCGGCGCTTCCGGCAGGCCTTCCAGCCCCGGCAGGGCGGGCCCTTCGACGAGCGCGTCTACGTCGGCCTGGAGTGACGCGGGCCTCGGGTGACGCGGGCCGGAGCGCCCCGCCGGCGCACTCAGCCGGGCGGCGCCACGGCGGCGTCGCCCTGCCCGTGGCGTTCGAGCGCCTGGGCCACGAAACCGCTCGCCTTGATGTCCTCCACGAAGGCCGCGAGGGCGCGCTCGGCGGCCGGTCGACCGGCGGGCGTGCCCATCGCCTGCCGGATGGCCATGAAGGGCGTCGGGATGAGGCGAAGGCCGGGGTCGGCCGCCACCGCGCCCTCCACGGCCCGCCGCACCCCGGCTAACACGTCGAGCCGCTCCGAGCGGAACAGCGCGACGGCCTCGGGCGTGCTGCCGGCCCGCACGATCTCGGCGTGCTTCAGCGTGCGGCTGAGGAACAGGTCGTAGGCGCTCCGCGCCCCCACGGCGACCCGCACGCCCGGCCGGTCGACGTCCTCGGGGGATGCGATGGCGGATGAGCGCGGCACGACGTAGTTGCCGTCGATCACCACGTAGGCGGGCGTGAAGGCGATGTCGCGCGCCCGCACGGGGTCGCGCGCCAGGAAGGCCACGTCCCACACCCCGGCCGAGGCCGCGGCCGTGACCTTGCCGGCGGCGTCGAAGGGCACCAGCGCGACGGTGAGGCCGAGGCGCCGGCCGAGCTCCCGCGCGATGTCCACCGACACCCCGCTCAGCGCGCCGTCGGCGTCGCGGCTCGCCAGCGAGGCGTTCCCGTAGTTGATCGCCGCCCGGAGGACGCCGGTGGGGGCCAAGCTGGCCTTCACGTCTTCCGGCACCTCGGCCGGCACAGCCTGCGCGCCGGCGTCCCCGCCCGATCCCAGGATCCCCATGCCCAACAACCCTCCCAGCACCGCCCTGCGCTCCATGTCCATCTCCGGCATCGCCCCATCCGGGGGCTCGTGATCCTGCTCGCGGACTCGGCAGGTCTCGCCCCGGACCCCATCGGGGCATCCAGGACCATGCCGAACTCGCCTTTCGTGTGGCCCTCGCGTTTCGGCTCCTCGACGCGCGGAGTCCCAGCAGCCGTTCAGCCCGCGTCGAGACCGCCCATGACCGCACGCCCTGCAAAGCCGCTCGCCCTCCTCGCGCTGGCTTCGATCGCCCTGGCCTCGGCGGCATCGGGCCCGCCGGCCGTCGCTTCCGAGACGGCCAGCAGTTCGGCCAGTGCGAGCCCCGCGACCGTGAGTCCCGCGGCGGCGAGCCCGGACGTCCGGCGCGTCCTGGCCCCGACGGGCGCCCTCCACGTCGGCGTGTACCGGGGCAGCCCCTCGTCGATCGTGGAAGGGCCCGGGCCGGACGACGCGAAGGACGTCGGATACGACCTCGGCCGGGCGCTCGCGGCCGCGCTGGGCGTGCCGTTCCCGGGCGGCGGTGTTCCCGGCCAACGACGGCCTGCTGGCGGCCGTCGCGGCCGGCGACGTCGACGTCACCTTCACCAACGCGACGGCCGAGCGCGCCAGATCGATGGACTTCTCCGACACATTTATGGACGTGCAGAAGAGCTTCCTGGTCCCGGACGGCTCGCCGCTGACCCGGCAGGAGGACTTCCGGCGTCCCGGCCTGCGGGTCGGCGTGAGCCAGGGGAGCAGCACCGCCACCTAGCTCCGGCCGCTCTTCCCGGGGCTGGACCTCGCGCCGGTGGCGACGCTGCAGGAGACGGCCGACCTGCTCGCCGCGCACCGGCTCGACGCCTTCGCGACCAACGACGCGATCCTGTTTCAGATGGCGGACGGCCTGCCGGGGTCCCGCGTCGTCGCGGGGCGGTGGGGGGCGGAGCATTTCGCCGCCGCCGTGGCGAAGGGGCGTCGCGACGGGATGCCGTTCCTCCAGGCCTTCGTCGCGCACGCCGGGCGCGACGGCACGGTGGCGCGGGCCATCGCGCGCGCCGGGCTGCGCGGCACGGTGCCGGCCGGCGGCTGATCGCGGGCCGCGACCTCATGGCGCCGCAAATCGGCTTCATGCACGCCCCGAGCCTCGACGCGTCGAGCCGGGGCCGAGAGGGAGGGAAGCGATGCGCCTTCGACTGAACGGGTGCCCGTGCTGCGGCGACACGCCGAGCGGGATGTGGCACCGGCGGCACTTCCTCCGGGCGGCCGGCGCCGCGATGGCGAGCGCCACGCTCGCGCCCGCGGGCGCCCTCGCCGACGCGGCGTCGACGGGTGCGGCATCGACGGGTGCGGCGGCCGGCGCCGTGCCGACGATCGCCTACGATTCCGTGCCCGACCCGGTGCGGATGCCGACCGACATGTACCTCGGCGAGTGTTCCGGCGTCGCCGTGAACTCGAAGGGCCACGTATTCGTCCTGTCGCGCGGCGACACGACGGGGCCGGCCTACGGCGCGGCCGCGGCCCAGCTCCTGGAGTTCGACCCCGACGGGCGCTTCGTGCGCGAGATCGGCCACAGGCTCTACGCCTGGTCCTTCGCCCACGCGGTCAAGGTCGACGCGGCCGACAACGTGTGGGTCACCGACAAGGGCTCGGACATGGTCATCAAGTTCACGCCCGAGGGCCGCGTCGCCCTGGTGCTGGGCCGCAAGCAGGAAGCCGCGGACGAGCTCACGGCGCCCTTGAAACACCCGAACCCGCCGCTGCCGGCGGTCGACGGCTATTTCCGGCAGGTGACGGACGTCGCCTGGGACGCCGCCGGCAACAGCTACATCAGCGACGGCTACATCAACTCGCGCGTCGCCAAGGTGGACCGGGACGGGAACTGGGTGAAGTCCTGGGGCGAGCGCGGCACGGGTCCGGGGCAGTTCCACACGCCCCACAGCATCGCGGTCGACGCGCAGGGACTCGTCTACGTCGCGGACCGCAGCAACCGGCGCATCCAGGTCTTCGACGGCGAGGGCGCCTTCAAGCGCCAGTTCACCATCGACGTGCCGGTGCCGCCCGGCGCCCGGCCCGTCATCGGGGACATGCCCGACGAGGGCGCGATCGCGGCCGGCACCTTCGCGCCCGGCTCGCCCTGGGCCATCTGCATCTCGCCCGGGCCCGACCCGGTGCTCTACAGCTCCGACGCCTATCCGGGCCGCATCTACAGGATGACGCTCGACGGCCGGGTGCTCGGCGTGCTCGGGCAGGCGGGGCGGCAGCCGAAGCAGTTCGGCTGGATCCACCAGATGGCCTGCCCGACGAAGGACACGCTCTACGTCGCCGAACTGCTGAACTGGCGCGTCCAGAAGCTCGTGCTCCACGCCTGAGCGGTCGGGGCCGGCCTGCGGCGCGGCGGGCCGGCCGCGGTGGCCCGCGCCGCCGTCGGCAGTCAGGCGGTCAGGAGCGGGCGCAGGCCGCGCATGTCGGCGACGGTGTCGAGCGCGTTCACGGCCGCGATCAGCCGGTCGGCCTTCTCCGCGCCCAGCACGGGCGCCACGAGGTCGCGCACCTTGGCGTTCAGGCGCTCGGGGCTCAGCGGGTTCTCCTTAGTGCCGGGCGGGAAGCGCGTGTGGTGGCTCAGCGTCCGCCCGTCCGCCGTCGTGACCTCGACGATGCCGCCCCGGGGCGCGGCGGGGTCCATCAGCGCCGGGTCGCCGACCACCCGCACCTTCGCGGCCATGGCCTGGATCGCGGGATCGCGCATCAGGGCATCGTCGTGGCTGTCGGCGAAGGACACCGCGCCCTTGACCAGGGCCAGCGCCACGAGGTGGCCGCAGTTGACGTCCGGCATGGCGCTCGCACCGACGATGCCGACGGCGTCCGTCGGCACCCTGACGAGCACGCCGCGGACGTCCCCCGGCGTGAGCCCGGCCTCCCGGCGCAGGGCCAGCACGGCGTCGAGCGGCGACTGGATCGGGTAGCCGACCGAGAAGGTCTTGATGGCCGTCTCGGTCACGAAGAAGCGCGTGCCGAGCCCGTCCACCATGGCCTCCGGGTGCGGGTCGGTCGACAGCGCGATGAACAGGTTGTTGGTGCCGTCGAGCACGTCGAAAACACCCGTCAGCCCGGCCTGCACCATCGACACCGCGGTGACGCCGTCGCGCGCGCCCATGCCGGCGAAGTCGAAGGCCTTCTCGACGTGATCCTCGTCCTTCACCCAGCTCCACAGCCCGGACACCTGCTGGGCCGTGTAGGAGATCGCGTATCGCATGCCGCGCTCGTCGAGGCGCGCCAGCGAGGCCGCGGCGCCGAGCGCCCCGAAGTTCGAGGCCGTGCCCTCGGCGCTGCGGTGCGTGGCGCGCACGAGGTCGGGCCCGAGCGCCAGCAGCAGGCGGCAGGCCATGTCGTAGCCGAGCGCCACGGCGCGGATCACCTCCTCGCCCGAGCGCCCCTCCTTCTCGGCCATCGCGAGCGCGGCCGGCACGGTCGAGCAGCCGGGATGCGCCTTGGTGAGGGGGTCGAAGTCGTCGGTCTCGTCGGCGTGGGCGCACATGGCGTTGGCCAGCGCCGCGTTGACCGCGGTGGTGCGGAACGGGGACGCCACGACCGACGCCTCCTCGGTGCCGCCGAGCCCCCGGATGTAGCGGACGGCGTCGAGGCCCGGATGCAGGCGCGAGCCCGACACCATGGCGCCGAGCGTGTCGAGGATGCGGGCCTTGCAGGCCGCGCTGACCTCCGGCGGCAGCGCCCGGTCGCGCGCCGAAACCATGTAGCGGGCGAGGCGGCCCGTGACGTCGGCACCCGCCGGCGCTCCCAGGGCGATGCCGCAGCCGAAGGGCGCCGCCGCGGCGACGCTCCCCATACCTTTCAGGATCACCCGGCGCGTGGTCCCGCCCTGGCTCGTCGTCATCGCGCGCTCCCCTCGTCCGCCCCGGCCCAAATGCCTATTCCGCGACGCCCGGCACCACGCCGGGCTCGGCAGCTTCCGCGCCCATGCGCACGTCGCGCGCTTCGCGGCCAAGGGCGACTAGCACCGTGATGACCACGGCGGCGGTCCCCGCCACGCCCGCCAGCGCCCAGCTGTAGTCGTGCCCCATGCGCTCGCCGATCGCCGCCTGGATGGTGGCGTTGCCGGAAGCGAGGAAGTTGCCGAGCTGGTACACCACGCCCGGGAAGGTGCCGCGGATGGCCGCCGGCGACAGCTCGTTGAGGTGCACCGGGATCACGCCCCAGGCGCCCTGCACGAAGAACTGCATGGAGAAGGCGCCGACCCCGATCGCGACCGGCGTGCCGCCGAAGGCCCAGAGCGGCACCGCCGCGAGCGACAGCAGCGACGCGATGCCGATGGCGAGCCGGCGGCCGATGCGCTGCGACAGCGCCCCGAAGAACAGGCCGCCCATCATGGCGCCCACGTTGTACACCACCGCGATGGTGGACACCGTGCCGGCCGCGAAGCCGTGCTGCGCGCCCAGGAACGCGCTCGGATACAGGTCCTGCGTGCCGTGGCTGAAGAAGTTGAAGGCCGTCATCAGAACGACGGCGTAGACCGTCAGCGGCAGGTTGCGGCGGATCACCTCGACCACGCCGGCACCGCGCTCCTCCGGGCGGCGCGCGGTCCAGTCCGGGCTTTCGGGCACGTTGCGGCGGATGTAGAAGACCAGCAGGGCCGGCAGCGCCCCCACCACGAACATGCCGCGCCAGGTCAGCACCGGCTCGAGATAGTTCAGCAGCGACGCCAGCAGGTAGCCCGATGGGTAGCCGGCCTGGAGCAGGCCGGATACGCGGCCGCGCCACTGGGCCGGGATGCTTTCCATGGTGAGCGAGGCGCCGACGCCCCACTCGCCCCCCATGGCGATGCCGTAAAGGCCGCGCAGGATCAGGAACACCGTCAGGCTCGGGGCGAAGCCGCTCGCTAGCTCCAGCACGGAATAGATGAGCACGTTGGCCATCAGCGTCGGCCGGCGCCCGAAACGGTCGGCGAGGCGCCCGAAGATGAAAGCGCCGAGCGCGCGCAACAGCAGCGTCAGCGTGATCGCCCAGGTGATGGGCGTGATGTCGGTGTCGAAAGTGGCCGCCACCTTGCGCAGCACGAAGATCAGGATGAAGAAGTCGAACGCGTCCAGCGTCCAGCCGAGGTAGCACGCGGCCACCACGTGCTTCTGTCGACTCGTCGGCCCCGCCATCCCCGTCTCCCCCTCGGACCGACCGCCGCTTCCGTTTCGATCGGCGGACGATCCCGACACCCTCTGGTCTTCGCCCACGGTTGAACCCGTGGACGACGGTCGAAACGTCGGAGTGCCAAGCATATCCGGTTCCGCCGGGCGGCATTACCCCACCGCTCCACGGAGCGGAACGGCCGATCGCATGAAGAATTTTTTATGATCCGAACGGTTGTTCTGTGCCGCCCGGGTGCGACCGGGCGTTTCGATTGACATCGTGAGGCCGGATGCCGAAAGACGGCCGCGCAGCAGGACACATGCGGCGCGGGAGGACGGCATCATGCGGCTTCATCGGATGGGCGGGCTCGACCGCCGCTCCTTCCTGGCGACCAGCCTCGCCACCGCCGGCTCGGCCATGGCGCTCGGCGCCCTGCCGGGGCGCGCCTGCGCGGCGCCCGTGCCGGTCGGCCCCGTGATGGCGACGCTGAGCGCCTATATGGCGGCGGCCGGCGGCCGGGCGCTGCCCGACGAAGTGACGGAGAAGGCCAAGCAGCACGTGCTCGACACCTTCGCGGCCATGATCTCGGGCTCGAGCCTGCCGCCGGCGCTGGCGGCGCTGAAGTTCGCGCGGGGCTACGCGACCGACACCACGGCCACCATCGCCGCCTCGCGCCTGACCGCGAACCCGCTCGAAGCCGCGCTGGTCAACGGCATGCTGGCCCATTCGGACGAGACCGACGACTCGAACGAGTTCTCGCAGTCCCACCCCGGCTGCGCGGTGGTGCCGGCGGCGCTGGCGGCCGGCGAAAAGTTCGACGCCGACGGGACGCGCTTCCTGCGCGCCGTGGCGCTCGGCTACGACATCGGCCCGCGCGTCACCATCAGCTTCGGCGCCGTCGAGTTCCGCGACGAGAGCCACAAGGCGACGCACGCCATCGCGGGCGGCTTCGCGGCCGCGGCGGCAGCGGGCTCGCTCGCCGGGCTCGACGCGCAGCGGATGCGGTGGCTGCTCGACTACAGCGCCCAGCAGTCGTCCGGCATCGGCGCCTGGGCGCGCGACACGTCCCACGTCGAGAAGTCCTTCGTCTTCGCGGGCATGCCGGCGCGCAACGGCGTGACCTCCGCCCTCGCCGTGCAGTCCGGCTTCACTGGCGTGGACGACATCTTCTCGGGGCCCGACAACTACTTCGAGGCCACGGCGCCGAACGCGAAGCCGGAGCTGCTGATCGAGGGGCTCGGCCAGCGCTACGAGATCGCCCGCACCAACATCAAGAAGTGGACGGTGGGCTCGCCCATTCAGGCGCCGCTCGACGCCATGGCGGCCATCTTCGCCAAGCGGCGCGTCGCGCCCGACGACGTCAGGTCGGTCGTAGTGCAACTCGCCCACACGGAGGCTCGCACGGTGAACGATCGCGACATGCCGGACATCAGCCTCCAGCACATGGTGGCCGTGATGCTGCTCGACGGCACGGCGTCCTTCGCGGCCGCGCACGACCGGGCCCGCATGGCCGATCCCGCGGTGCTGCGGCAGCGGGCCAAGGTGAAGCTCGTCGAGAGCCCGGAGCTGGAGCGGCTGGAGCCGGCCCGGCAGGCCATCGTCGACATCACGCTGAACGACGGCACCGTGCTGAGCGAGCGGGTGACCGCGGTGCGGGGCACGGTCGACAACCCGATGCCGCGCGACGAGATCGTGGCCAAGGCCCGCGACCTGTGCGAGCCGGTGATCGGCAAAGCGCAGACCGCGTCCCTCATCGCCATGGTGCTCGGGCTGGACGGCCTGCGCAGCGTCCGCGACCTGCGAGGCGTGCTGCAGACCGCGTGACGTCCCACCGTGCGATCCCTCCTGGTGGACGTCTGATCCGACCCACGCCCGCCCCGAAGCGGCCGTTCTGCTCTCCACCCAAACGCGACGTAGCCGCATCCCGCCGCAGTATCTTGTAGACGTTCGTTTGCGAGAACGGCACGGGTGAGCTTCGACGCCGAGCCCCCTACCCTCGGCAGCACTGTTCCTGAAAAACGTTCTTTTAATCTGCGTTCCCTTGTGCGACTCTCCCGTGACTTATGGGAACAAACGTCCTCATCGGGTACGCCAGGGTGTCCACCCTCGACCAGAAGCCGGAGCTCCAGCTCGATGTGCTGAAGGCGGTCGGCTGCGCCAAGGTCTTCGTCGAGAAAGCCTCGGGGTCGAAGGAGGACCGACCGCAGCTGACCGCCGCCCTGGACTATCTGCGGCCCGGCGACACTGTGGTGGTCTGGAAGCTCGATCGCTTGGCCCGGTCCATGAAGCAGTTGATCGAGATCGTCGACCAGCTGAAGACGCGCGGCATCGGCTTCCGCTCGCTGACGGAGGCGATCGACACCACGACGGCCGCCGGCGAGCTGTTCTTCCACATCTTCGGCGCTCTGGCACAGTTCGAGCGCTCGGTCATTCGGGAGCGCACCAATGCCGGCCTGAAAGCCGCCCTGGCGCGGGGCCGCAAAGGCGGGCGTCGACCGACGGTGAAAGAAGACGACATCCGTGCCGCGCTGGCGCTCCTCGCCGATCCGGAGATCTCCGTCCGCGCAGCGGCTTCCAAGCTGGGCCTGAGCGTATCGACGCTCTATCGCCACGCGCCAGGGCTGCGCAGTCGCGTCGGTGAGGCACGCTGATGCCGATCCGTCGCCATCACCGCTGGCTCTACCCGATCGACTGGCGAGAACTCTCGACCTCGATCCGCTTCCGCCGCGCCAAGGGTCGATGCGAGGGGTGCGGTCGACCTCACGGGCGCCTGGTCCTGCACCTCGGCGACGGGCGCTGGTGGGACGAGGACCTGGGACGCTGGCGGGACGGGGTAGGCAAGGCCGTACGCCGCATCAAGCCACCCCATAGCCTCCTGGAGCGCACGCGTACGACCCGAGTGGTGCTGGCCACGTGTCATCGGGATCATGACCCGACGAACAATGAGGCCTCGAACCTCGCCGCCCTGTGCCAGCGCTGCCACATGCTGCATGACAGGCCCGAACACCTCAGGCGCCGGAGGTTGACCTACCTGGCGCGACGCGCCCTGGGAGACCTCTTCACGGGGCCATACCGTCTGTGAGCACGCCACCGGCGCAGGTACCGTCGCCCGGCCCCCCGACGGAGAACCTGGCCGGGCTCGTGGAGCGCGTGACGTTCCACAACGATGACAACGGCTTCTGCGTGCTGCGGCTCAAGGCTCGCGGGCAGCGCGACCTCATCACAGTCATCGGCCACGCCGCGATGATCTCGGCCGGGGAATGGATCCAGGCCGCCGGCACCTGGACCAACGACCGAACACACGGCCTGCAGTTCCGGGCGGCCTTCCTCAAGGCGACCCCGCCGACGACGATTGAAGGCATCGAGCGCTATCTCGGCTCGGGCATGATCCGCGGCATCGGCCCCGCCTATGCCAAGCGCCTGGTGAAGACCTTCGGCGAGACCGTGTTCGACGTGATCGAGGCCGAGCCGGCGCGCTTGCGCGAGGTCGAGGGCATCGGCCCCAAACGCGCCGAGCGCATCGCCGCCGGCTGGGCCGAGCAGAAGGTCGTGCGCGAGATCATGCTGTTCCTGCACGCCCATGGCGTCGGCACGAGCCGTGCGGTGCGCATCTACAAGACCTACGGCGCCGAGGCCGTGGAGGTCATCAGTGAGAACCCGTACCGCTTGGCGCGCGACATCCGTGGCATCGGCTTCAAGACGGCCGACCAGATCGCGGCCAAGATCGGCATCGCCAACGACGCCATGGTGCGGGTCCGCGCCGGCGTCAGCTACGCGCTCGCCGAGGCCATGGATGAGGGCCACTGCGGCCTGCCCGAGGACGATCTGCTGCGCACCGGCGCCGAGCTGCTCGAGGTGACGGCCGACCGGCTCACGGCCGCGCTGGCGCTCGAGTTGCAGGAGGGCGCCGTGGTGGCCGACACGGTCGGGGAACGCCGCTGCATCTTCCTGGCGGGCCTGTACCGGGCCGAGCGGGACATAGCCGAACGCCTGCAGTCCCTCGCGGGCGCGGAGCCGCCCTGGCCTGCCCTCGACGTCGACAAGGCCATCCCCTGGCTGGAGAGCCGCGGCGGCCTTACCCTCGCGCCGAGTCAACGGGAGGCGCTGCGCCTCGCCGTGGCGAGCAAGGCCCTGGTGATCACCGGCGGCCCGGGCGTCGGCAAGACGACGCTCGTCAACTCGATCCTGAAGGTGCTGGTGGCCAAGAGCGTCAACGTCGCCCTCTGCGCCCCCACGGGACGGGCTGCGAAGCGCCTGACCGAGACGACCGGCGTCGAGGCGAAGACCATCCACCGCCTGCTTGAGACCGACCCGAAGAACGGCGGCTTCAAGCGCGACGAGGTCAACCCGCTCGCCTGCGACCTGCTCGTCGTCGACGAGACCTCGATGGTCGACGTGCTGCTGATGAAGGCGCTGGTCCGAGCCCTTCCGCCCCGGGCGGCCCTCCTGCTCGTCGGCGACGTCGACCAGCTGCCGTCGGTCGGCCCGGGCCAGGTCCTCGCCGACGTCATCGGCTCCGGCGCCGTGCCGGTGGTCAGGCTGACGGAGGTGTTCCGCCAAGCCGCGACCAGCCGCGTCATCGTGAACGCGCACCGCATCAACCAGGGCCAGATGCCCGAGGCGACGCCGGCCGGCACCGAGCGTTCGGACTTCTACATCGTGGACGCGGCCGAGCCGGAGATCGCGGCCGCCAAGATCCTCGCCGTGGTGCGCGACCGCATCCCGAAGGCCTTCGGGCTCGACCCGGTGCGCGACGTCCAGGTGCTGTGTCCCATGAACCGGGGCGGCGTTGGCGCCCGGTCCCTGAACATAGAGCTGCAGAAGGTTCTGAACCCGCCGGGCGAGGTCCGGGTCGAGCGCTTCGGCTGGACCTACGCGCCGGGCGACAAGGTGATGCAGATCGAGAATGACTATGACAAGGAGGTGTACAACGGCGACCTCGGTATCGTGGCCCGGATCGACCTCGAGGCCAGCGAACTCATCGCCAGCTTCGACGGGCGCGAGGTCGTCTACGGCTTCGGGGAACTCGACGAGCTGGTGCTGGCCTACGCCACGACGATCCACAAGGCGCAAGGCTCGGAGTACCCGGCGGTGGTGATCCCGGTCATGACGCAGCACTACACCATGCTGGCGCGCAATCTCCTCTACACGGGCGTGACCCGGGGCAAGAAACTCGTCGTGCTGGTGGGGCAGCGCAAGGCTATCGCCATGGCGGTTCGGAACGGCGGTCAGCGCCGGCGATGGTCAAAGCTGCAGGAGTTGCTTAGCACCTGACCAACTCCGGGTCGGCCTGGCTTGTCTTATCCTGGCCGGCAGAGGGACATTGTCGCCTCACCCCCCCTTCCACTGCAGGATGTAGAGACCAGCATTATAGTCCGTGATGTACATGAGTCCATCCGGCTGGACATTGACGTCGCAGGTGTGGATGACACGGTGGCGATCAGGTCGTGTATCGAGCCACTGCTCGGGCTCGCTTGGGACAAAGAAGCCGATTTCCTTCGGCTGGAATTGGTTACGGATGTCGAACACGCGAACACCGGCATTCTGGTAGGTCGCGAACACAATGTCGGAGCTCTGAAACGTCCCCGGCCGGTTCTCGTGCAGGTTGTGTGGGCCGAAGTGACCACCCTTGGCCACGTAGTCCTGGTCGGACGGGGTTGGGAAGGTCGCGATTGTCACTGGGTTCTGCGGCGCCCGGATATCCACCACCCACGTGTACTTCAACGGTTCCTGATCGATATCGAGGACGGCTTCGTCGGCCACGATGCAGAGGCCACGGTCGATGAGCGGCAGGGCGCTGTGGGTGCCTCCCGCGAAGGGCGGCGACCAGTTTGTGTGGGAAATCAGTTTCGGCGCGGTCTTGTCCGATATGTCGAGAAGGGTCAGGCCGCCGTCTCGCCAGGACGCATAGGCCGTGTCGCCCGCGATCACGGCGTGGTGGAGCGCCACGCGTCCCGGCATGGCCAGGGTCTCGCCGCCGGCCGCCCACATGCCCGGCAGCGCCCAACGGCCGACCTCGCGCGGATGCGACGGATCCTGCATGTCGATGACGATAAACACGTGGTCGGTGTAGCCGTCGAGCAGAGCGGACGCGTAGGCGTAGCGGTCTCCCACCCACCAGATGCGATGCAGCCCGAGGCCTTCCACTTCCATGAAGCCGATCGGGCGCGGATGGGCGGGGTTGGAGATGTCGTAGACCCGCATTCCGGCTGTGTAATCCTCGCCGCGGGTGCCAAACTTGCTCGAATGCACGCCTTCGATCGAGTGGCCGTAATACTCCGTCTCCTTCACGTAGACCGAGTAGAAGTTGAACTCCTCCACGACTAGCAGAATGTCGTTGGCGGTCTGAATGTGGACAGACCACGAGCGCTGGTGGGTCGGCAGGAAGTTGACAGGCAGGGGATTGCGTGGGTCCCGCACGTCGATGACGCTGACGCCGCCGCTGAAGACGTGGCTCACGAAGGCATGACCCTTGTGGATCATGCACTGGATACCGTCGGCACGGCCAGCTTGGTTAGTGCGTCCCACGAATTCGATGTTCCGGGCCGCGTCGAAGAGCTTAGTCATTTATCCTCCCGCTCATGAGTGGGTGTTGTTCGGGGCGTGACGGCGGCCTCACGCCTGCGGGGCGAAGACACCGCCCTGCACCAGAAGCTCGTCGTAGGTGTCGAGATAACGGTTTTTGGCCAGGGGCAGATGGTCCCGTACCAAGGCGATCAGCCGGGCGCGGTCGCAAAGGCGGCAGGCGTCGATCATCGCCCAGTGGTCGGCGCAGACCCGTTCCAGAAAGGATCGGTCCATGTAAGGGTGGAAGCGCACCGTCAGGGCGCGCGTGGCGCATTGCTCGATGAGCTCGACGAGGACGGGATTGCCGGACTGTGTGTAGAGGGTCCGATGGAACCGGTTGTTGTGGTCGAAGATGCGTCTCAGGTCATTGTCGGCCACCGCCTGCTGGTGATCCTGCTGGATCGAGACAAGCGTCTCCAGCGCGACCGGGTCAAGGGGGAGCGGCATGGTCCCGGCCGCGGTCGTCTCCAGCAGCATGCGCACCGCGTAGAGCTGCTCGACGCGCTCGGGCTTGAGGTCGAGCACCGCAGCGCCCTTGTTGCGCTGCCGGTCCACCAGGCCGGCCTGCTCCAACGCCGCGAGCGCTTCGCGGACCGCGGCCCGGTGGGAGTCGAACCGCTGTACGAGATCGGCTTCGACCAACCGCTCGCGCGGGTTCAGTCGTCCGAACACAATATCATCGCGCAGAGCGTCGAAAATCTCCTGGCCGGAGTTCGAGAGAGAGGAACCCGGCCCCGGCTTCACGGGCCGAACTCGGCGAGCAAGCTCTTAGAGGCGGCTGTCATAATGCGCAGGTCCGAGCCCGTCACGAACAGGCGGTATCCCACCGCATGCATGCGCTTGGCATAGGCCGAGGTCTCGCAGGCGAGTCCCGCCATGATGCCCGCCGACACGGCGCTCCCGGCGATCCGCCCGAGGGCTTCGACCACGACTGCGTCGTCGGTGTCCATGCGTGGCGACCGGCCGAGGCTCGAGGCGATATCGCTTGGCCCTGCGAACAGGCCGTCGAGCCCCGGCACTTGCGCGATGGCGTCGAGCTGTTCGAGGCCGCCGGGGGTCTCAATCATAGCGATGGCCAGCACGCCGTCATTGGCCTTGGCCACATAATCGTCACCGAACAGAAGCCGCGCCCGGATCGGCCCGATGCTGCGGTTACCGACTGGCGGGTAGCGGCAAGCCGTGACCAACAGCTGGGCTTCCTCCACCGAACTCACCATCGGGCAGATGATGCCGCTGGCGCCTGCATCGAGCAGACGGCCGATCAGCGCGGGATCGAGAGCGGGCGGACGCACCAGAACGGTCGCCCCGAGATTGGTCGTAACCTGCAGTAGTCGGACCATCTCGTCGAAGCCCGTCATGCTGTGCTGCATGTCGGCCACGAGGCAATCCCAGCCGACCCGAGCGATCATCTCGCCGGACAGGGTCGAGGCGCTGTGCAGCCACGTTGTTCGAATGCCACGGTCGTGCGGACCACTCAGCGCTTTCAGCGTTTTGGTGTGCATCGGCTTCTCCCCCTTTGGACTCGATAAAGTCGGAGCCGAAAAATGTCAAATAAGATTGTTTGACAATCCCGTGCGGCTTGCATCTATTGGTCTGCAACGGCCCGCGTTAGACGGGCAGTCGCGCCAGGGAGACACGATGACGCCGACCGTCGATCAGGATCGCACTGTCACGTACCCACCGGAGACAGCCGTCACGGTCGCCTGCAGGCTTGTGGGTGCGGGCAAGCGTTTCGGCGGCATCTGGGCGTGCCGAAACGTCGATTTGGAGATCCGAGCCGGCGAGGTCCACGCGGTCATGGGCGAGAACGGGGCCGGCAAGAGCACACTGATGAAGATGCTGCACGGCATCCACCTGCCCGATGAAGGTCACGTGGAACTCGCGGGGCGCATCGTCTCTCTGACGTCGCCTCGGGTTGCCGAAGCCGAGGGCATCGCCATGGTTCCGCAGGAACTCGATCTCTTTCCCGACCTGTCGGTCGTCGAAAATCTCTTCGTGGGGCGGGTTCGACCGCGCACGCGCTTCGGCACCTTCGACTGGGCCACGATGCGTCGGCAGGCGGCGACTGCCTTCGGTCGGCTCAACGCGACCTTCGACATCGATGCGCCCGTGCGCTCGCTGTCGGGCGCCAATGCCCAAATGGTGGAGATCGCGCGCGCCTTGATGCACGACGCCAAGGTCGTGATCCTGGACGAGCCCACGGCCGCCCTCACCGAACGTGAAGCTCAGCGGCTGTTCGGAATCATAGGCGAACTGACCCGGCGTGGGGTCGCCATCGTTTACATCTCGCACCGATTGGACGAGGTGTTCCAGATCGCCGAGCGGATCACCGTGCTGCGGGACGGCGAGCGGATCCACACCGGCCGCACCCGCGATCTCGATATGCCGCGACTGATCCAGATGATGGTCGGCCGCCCCCTCAGCAAACTGTTCCACCGCACGCCCCATACGCCCGGCGAGGCGCTGCTCGAGGTGCAGGGCCTGGGACGCACCGGCACGTTCGAGGACATCTCCTTCACGCTGCGGCGGGGCGAGATTGTCGGCCTCTCGGGACTGATCGGCGCGGGCCGATCGGAGGTAGCGCAGGCCATCTTTGGCATCGCACCCGCCACCCACGGCAGCATCCTCATCGCCGGACGTCCGACCCTAATCCCTAACTCGAGCTCAGCCATTGCGCGCGGCATCATCTATGTGCCCGAGGAGCGGCGCTCGCAGGGCCTCGTTCTCGACTACCCGATCGATTGGAACATTTCCTTCAGCGGTCTCAACCGCATCTCGCGGTTCGGCTTCGTGTCGCGCCGCAGGGAGCGAGAGATTGCCGAGCGGTTCCGAGCGCTTTTTGCCATCCGGAGCAGCAGTCTGAAAGCTCCTGTGCTGTCCCTGTCCGGCGGAAACCAGCAGAAGGTGCTGCTCGCCAAGGCCCTGGTGGTGGAGCCCGAGATCATCCTGCTGGACGAACCGACGCGCGGAGTCGACGTTGGGGCCAAGGCCGAGATCTACCGCATCATCGATGACCTCGCGGCGGCCGGCAAAGCCGTGCTGGTTGTTTCGTCGGAGATGAACGAGCTGCTGTCGATGTCGGATCGCATTCTGGTCATGCACCAGGGTCGCCTGACGGGGACCTTCACGGGCCCCGATTTCTCGCCCGATGCAATCGGCGCGGCCGCGGCGGGGGTGCTGGCGGAGCAGGCCGAGGATTCCGCCCTCCATCCGGGATCGGTGCATTGAACGCGCCCTGGATCGATCGCGCCCTCAAGCGGCCCGAGGCCGCTCCGATCGCCTTCCTCGTGGTGATCTCGCTCCTGCTGGCGCTGACGACCCCGGGCTTCTGGTCGAGCGCCAACCTGCTCAACATCATCAGCCAAGTCGCGGTCGTGGGTATCGTCTCGCTCGCGCTCAATCAGGTGATCTTGTCCGGCGAGATCGACGTGTCGATCGGATCGCTATTGGCGGCCTGCGCCTTCACCTACGCAAGCGTCGGCCACCTCACCATCCACCCCCTCCTGCCGTTGCTCGCCGCGCTCGGGGTGGGTCTTGGGGTCGGGGCGCTCAACGGGGTCATCGTCACAGTGGGCCGCGTTCCCTCGATCATCGCCACCCTTGGTATGCTGCTCGGCCTGCGCGGCGTGGTCCTGCTGATCGGGGCCAACGGCGTGCTGCTGGTGCCCGACGGGGCGCGGGCGTTCGGGCTCGGCAGCATCGCCGGCCTGCGCGCGCCGATCGTGGGTCTGGTCGTGGTCTTCGCCATCTTCGACCTCATCAACCGCAACACTGAATGGGGCCGCGACATCCTAGCGGTTGGCAGCAATCGTCGGGCCGCCGACGCGGTCGGGCTGCGGGCAAGCTTTGTGAAGTTCCGCTGTTTCCTTGCCACGGGCCTGGGGTGCGGCCTCGCCAGCGCAATCTTCGCGGGCCAGATTGGCGAGATCCAGGCCACCGCCGCGACCGGCTTTGAACTTCAATGCATCGCCGCCGTCGTATTGGGCGGCACCAGCATCACGGGCGGGCGCGGCTCCACGCTGGCACCGGTAATCGGGGCCGTGCTGGTCGGCGTAATCCTGAACGCGCTCACGCTCAACAGCGTCCCTGGCACGTTCGAGCAGCTGGTCCTCGGCCTGCTGATCCTGCTCGCGATCTCGGTCGACGCTGTGCGGTTCCGTGCCTCGAGGAGACTTTCGTGAGCCAGCCAACGACGCGCTCCACGGCACCGGCCGAGGCGTCGCCACGCCCGCGCTTCGCCTTCACGCGAACGCACGGGCTAGCCCTCCTGCTCGTCATCGAACTCGCCGGCCTTGGCGTGCTCGTCCCCGGCTACCTCGAACCCGGCAGCCTGCTCGACACCTCGCGCACTTTTATCGAGACCGGCATCCTGGCGCTCGGCATGACTTTCGTGATCGTGTCGGGGGGCATCGACCTGTCCGTCGCTTCCCTGCTGGCCCTCGTTTCGGTCGTGATGGGCCTCTCCTACCAAGCCGGATTGCCGCTGCCGGCCGCCATGTTTCTCGGGATCATGACGGGGATCGCGGGCGGCCTCGTCAACGGGGCGGCCGTGGCCTATCTCGGGTTGCACCCCTTTGTCGTGACGCTCGCCACCATGGCAATCTACCGCGGCGCGGCCTACGCTATTTCAAATGCGGCGGCCGTGTCGGATTTCCCGCCCTGGTTCACCAGCATCGGCCAGTCCTACTTCGCGGGCGGCCTGGTGCCGGCGCAGTTACCTGTCCTCGTGGTCGCAGCCCTAGCGTGCTGGCTGCTGCTTGATCGCACGACTTTTGGGCGCCGGGTGTACGGCATTGGAGCGAACGAACTCGCGACCCGTTTCTCCGGCGTCCCGGTCGAACGCGTGAAGCTCGCCATCTACGGCCTGATGGGGTGCCTCGTCGCGGTCGCGGCCATGATCCAGACCGCCCGGGTCTCGACGGCCCGCGCCAATGCCTCGATCGGGCTCGAGTTGCCGGTCATCGCCATGGTGGTTCTGGGGGGCACCAAGATTACGGGCGGGGCCGGCACCATTCCGGGAACGGTGTTGGGCGTCCTGGTGCTGGCCTACCTGCAGGACGGGCTGGTCTCGGCGGGCGTGCGCAACGACTGGGGGCTCGTCATCGTCGGCGCCTTCCTGATCCTCGGCGTGCTGGCCAACGAATTGTTTCGCCGCGCGCCTCGCTGAGGGTGACGCACGGCCCACGAAATCCCGCCCGCGAGGCGGGCCGTCAATCCGGCAGTCACGACCGGCCAACAGTATTTTGGGGAGGACATCCAGTGTCAAACGACGAACGCCGCCCGTCCAGGCTTCTCAACACGACGCGCCGCCAAGCCATGATGGGCCTCGGTGGCGGGCTGCTGGCTGGCGCCTCCGGCCTGTTGGCCAGGCCCGCCTTTGCGGCTAACCAGACGGTCGCGTTTGTGCCGAAGTTCACGAGCGATCCATATTTCGTTTCGGCGAACCAAGGCGCCCAGGAGGCCGGCAAGGAACTCGGTCTGACGGTCCAGTATAACGGACCCGTGGATGCGAACGTCGCCGGTCAGGTCGACATCGTCGATCGTCTGGTCCGTAGCCGCGTCGATGCGATCTCGATCTGCGCGCTCGACCCGACCGCGCTCGCACCGTCGCTGATGCGCGCGCAGCAGAAGGGCATCAAGGTGAACACCTGGGATGCGGACGTCAAAAGCGACGCTCGCCAAGTGTTCCTCAATCAGGCGTCCTATGACGCCATCGGAGAGACCATCGCCGACATCATGGCCAAGGGTGCCGGGACCTCGGGCGACTTCCTGATGGTGACGGGGTCGCTGACGGCCTCGAACATGCTGGCGTGGATGAAGGCCATCCAAGAGACCGTGGCCAAGAAATACCCCGACATGCACATCAAGACGACACTGCTCGGCGAGCAGGACATCGAGAAGGGCAAGAACGTCACCCTCAACTACCTGCGCGCCAACCCCGACACGAAGGGCGTGTTTACGGTAGACGGCATTGCCGAGATCAGCGTGGCCGAAGCGGTCAAGCAGCTCGGGATGTCCGGCAAGATCACCATCGCGGGGATCGGCGTGCCGAACGCAATCCGCCCCTACATCAAAGACGGTATCATCAAAGACGCGGTGCTGTGGAGCCCGGTCGATATCGGCTACGCGGCCCTCTACATCAGCAAGGCGCAACTAGACGGCACGTTCGATCCGGCCAAGGGGGTTGTGAAGGCCGGGCGCCTCGGCGACCTGAAGTTCACGGCCAAGGACGAGGTCCTGCTCGGGCCGCCGCTGGTGTTCAACAAGGACAATATCGATAAGTACAATTTCTGAGCGCAAAACCGGGCCAACGGCCGGTTTCGCTCTCCTCGCACGGGCCGGCCTCCCGGGGCCGCCCGTGCTGTGTTTAAGCTTTCGTGATGGATCAGCCGCCCGCCTGATTCCAGCCCCGGCCGGCATCGCCGAAAGCCGTCCAGCCGGTCTCTGTCACTGCCACCGTATCCTCGAGCTTGATAAAGCCACGGCGGGGGTGCAGCAGTGTGGTCTCGATCGAGAGGACCATTCCGGCCTCGAGCGGCAAGTCGGCATGATACGGTTCGTAAGGCACGGCAGACCGTCCGGTCAGCCACGGGGCCTCGTGGCTAATGATGCCCATCCCGTGTGCCACGAAATCAAGTCGCTCGCGCTGGGGTGAGCGCCCCAGAAGCGCCTCGGGTCCAGCGAACACGTCGCCGCCCCGTGCCCCGGCGCGCACGGGTTCGCGCGCCGCCATCTGTATGGCATCAATTTCAGCTAGCAAATCCTCGAGTTCCGCGTCGGGCTCTCCCAGGATCGCCATGCGGCAGAGATCGCCGATGTAGCCGCCGATGTTGCCCCCGGAATCGAGTGACAGCACCTCCCCGTCCTGCCACGTCTGGCGAGACGGAGCGCGGTTGAATGACTGCCCCATGGTGATCAGGCAGTAATCGAAGGTGACGCCTCGTGTGATCTCCTCCAGACGCAGTGCGTCCGCAATGTCCGCCTTGGTGGCGCCCGCCCCATGCCGTCCGATCGCGGCCAGCATGGCGTCGACGACCTTGGTCGAGGCGTCCTCGAGCAGTGCGAGCTCGGCTTGTGTCTTGACGGCCCGAAGCAGTTCCAACGGCAACGTGGCCGACCCAAAGGTCGCGCCCGGCAGCCCGTCGCGCAACACCTCGTAGGCATCCACCGGCAGGAAGCTCGTCTCGATGCCGATGTGCCGCGCGTGCGGAGCGACGCGCTGCAATGTCGCCACCACGGTCGCGGCCGTCTGACGCGACGTCATGTTGCCGAAATGGGTGCTGTCCATCCAGAACTTGCCGAGCTCGCGCTCGTAGTCCTCCATGGGGCTCGCGACATAGGTTGCATCTTGCGGACGTCCCTTGACGTAAACGAGGCACGGCAGGTAGCGGCTCAGGCCGTGCGCGTCCATGTTGGCATAGAAGAAATAGCGGTAGCCGCCGAGCATGTACTGAATGTTGTGCTTGGAGGTCACCAGCACGGCGTCGAGCCCCGCCTCTTCCAGCAACCGGTCGAGCCGGGCGGCATCGAACGGCGTGTCCGGAAGCCGCGCAGCGACGTTCAGCTGCTCCTCGAGCACTCTCCTCGTCATGTGTCCGTTCCTCCAGCTACGTGCCGACCCGTCCTAGCCAGCATGATCAAGGCACCCAGCCCCGATCTCCAAAGCTCTCGACCACGCGCTCCACCTGCTGCGCGGCCAAGCGGAGTTCGTCCAGCAGAGGGCCCTGCAGGTCGACCGGCGTACGCCGTATCCGATGCGAGGCAAGACTCATGGCGGCGATCACCCGCCCATCCCGGTCCCTCAATGGGACGGCGACCGACAGCGTGCCGTCCTCCATCTCGTCGATTGCTAATCCGTACCCGCGCTCATGGGTCAAGCCAAGTTCGATACGCAGCCGCGCCGGATCAGTGATCGAAGCCGACGTGCGAGCGACCAGACCCCGTAACGCGAGCACTCGGTTGAGTTCGGACGCTGGGAGGCAGGCGAGCAGCGTCTTGCCACTCGCCGAGCAGTTCGCCGGCAAGCGATCGCCGACGCCAAGCCGGGTCGTGAAGATGCGTCTTGTGGCGTCGCGGCACACGAACACGGTGTCAGGGCCGTCGAGCACGGAGATCGAACACGGCTCGTTGAGCCGATCCGCCAGATCGATCACGAACGGGGCCACACTGCTCCACAGCCCCTCGCTGCGAACCAAGCCCGCGCCGAGTTGGAGAACGCGCGCGGTCAACCAGAACCGCACGCCATCGGACCGGACGTAGCCAAGCTCGCGCAAGGTCAGCAGTAGGCGGCGGGATGCAGCCCGGCTGATCCCCACCCGCTCGGCAGCTTGGCTGACTGAGAGCGGCCCTGTCGCGCCCGACAAAGTCTCAAGCATCTCGAGGCCGCGCGCCAGCGTCTGCGAAAAATCCGGCTTGGCAATCGACGGTTCCGGCATATAAATCTCGAGTGCGATTATCGCACATTTGTGCGAAGTTTGACGGCGCAGTCAAGCCCTGACATGGTGGACGAAACAACATGGTCGGGGAGAACGCTGCGATGGCTGAGTGGCTCAAGCGGGGCATGGATGTGCAGCAGGCCCGCGCAGCCGACCGACAGGTCCGTGTAGTGGTAGAAGCCGCCCTGGCCGACATCGAAGAGCGCGGAGACGAGGCAATCCGAGCCATGTCGGTAAAGTTCGACGATTGGAACCCGGCGAGCTTTCGCCTGAGCGAGCGCGAGATCGAAGCCTGCCTGTCCCGGTTGTCCGGCCAAGCGCTGGACGACATCCGGTTCGCCCAGGCTCAGGTCCGCAACTTCGCCCAGATCCAGCGCTCCGCCCTCCGCGACGTCGAGACCGAGACGCTGCCAGGCGTCTTCCTGGGTCACAAGAACGTGCCGATGCGATCGGTGGGCTGCTACGTGCCGGGTGGCAAATACCCGCTGCTCGCCTCGGCCCACATGTCGGTCATCACTGCCAAGGTGGCGGGCGTCGCCCGTGTTATCACCTGCGCGCCGCCCTACCAGGGCGAGCCCGCCCCAGCCATCGTTGCGGCTCAGCATTTGGCCGGCGCCGACGAGATCTACGTGCTCGGCGGCATTCAGGCGATCGGCGCTATGGCGCTAGGCACCGCTTCCATCGCGCCGGTCGACATGCTGGTCGGCCCGGGCAATGCCTACGTGGCCGAGGCGAAGCGCCAAACCTTCGGACGCGTGGGGATTGATCTCCTGGCCGGTCCTACTGAAACGCTGGTCATCGCCGACGACACGGTGGACGGCGAGCTTTGCGCCATCGACCTGCTGGGGCAAGCCGAGCACGGGCCGAACTCGCCCGCCGTCCTCCTGACCGTGTCGGACAAGCTGGCCCACGCCACGATGGAGCAGATCGAGCGTCTCCTCACGATCATGCCGACCGCCTCCGTGGCGGCCAAGGCGTGGACCGACTACGGCCAAGTGATCGTCGTGCGCGATTATGACGAGATGCTCGCGGTCGCAGACGAAATCGCCTCCGAGCACGTCCAAGTGATGACGGACCGGGACGACTGGTTCCTGCAGAACATGTCGAACTATGGCGCCCTCTTCCTCGGTCCCCGCACCAACGTGGCCTATGGAGACAAGGTCATTGGTACGAACCACACGCTGCCTACAATGAAGGCCGCGCGCTACACGGGCGGGCTCTGGGTCGGCAAGTTCCTGAAGACCTGCACCTACCAACGGGTCGAGACCGACGAGGCCTCGGCGCGCATCGGCGAGGTCTGCTCGCGGCTCTGCGCGCTTGAGGGTTTCTCGGGCCATGGCGAGCAGGCCAACGTCCGCGTCCGGCGGTACGGTCGCCGCAACGTCGAGCCCTACTCCGCCGTCGATGCCCAGTAGTCCCGGCGAGCCGATGAGCGAGGCCTATCCACGCACCCCGTCGCTGCGTCTCGACGGCCGCCGCGCGATCGTGACCGGGGCCGGTCGCGGCATCGGTCTCGCGGCGGCCCTCGCCCTGGCGGACGCCGGCGCGGCCGTCGCGCTCGTGAGCCGGACCACGGCGGAGATCGCGGCCGTGGCGAGCGAGATCGAGCGCCGTGGCGGCACCGCGGAGGCGATCACGCTCGATGTCGGCGACTACGACCGATGCGCCGCCGTGCTCGGGGCGGCCGGCCCGTTCGAAATCCTGGTGAATAACGCGGGTACCAATCGACCGGCGTCCTTCCTGGATGTGTCGGCGGGCGATTACGATGCGGTCTTCGCGCTCAACGTCAGGGCTGCGTTCTTCGTGGCGCAGGCAGTGGCCCGCCGCATGGTCGAAGTCGGGCGCCCGGGCTCGATCATCAACATGTCGTCGCAGATGGGACATGTGGGCGGCCCCGGTCGCACGGTCTATTGCGCCACGAAACACGCGATCGAAGGGCTCACCAAGGCAATGGCGGCAGAACTCGGCCCCAAAGGTATCCGCGTCAACAGCCTGTGCCCGACATTCATCGAGACGCCGATGACTGCCCCCTTCTTGGCCGATGCCGATTTTCGGGCCTTCGCCCTCGCCAAGATCAAGCTGGGACGCCTCGGGCACCTTGAAGACGTGATGGGCGGGGTCGTGTTCCTCGCGTCCGACGCCTCGGCCCTGATGACTGGTGCCGCCTTGATGCTCGACGGCGGCTGGACGAGCACGAGTTAATCTTCACCTTCGGTTTGGGATGAAACACATGAACAATCGCAAGAAGGTCGTCGTCATCCAGCGCATCGCTCAGCCGGCGCTGGATCTGTTCTCGACTCGCGATGACATCGAGGTCGAGGTGCTGACCGACACCAGCGTGGCGAACATCGCGGCGCATGTTGGCGACGCCGACGCGATCACCATCCGCGACGCTCCACTGCCGGCCGAGGCGCTTGCGAGCGCCCATAATCTCAAGATCATCTCGCGGCACGGCGTTGGTTACGACAACGTTCCGCTCGCCTTCTGCACCGAACGCGGCATTCCCGTGACCATCATCGGCGACGTGAACGCGGCCGCGGTCGCCGAACACACCTTGTTCCTGATGCTGGCAGTCGCGAAGAACGGTGCACAATTCGACCGTGCCGTCAGAAACGGCGACTTCGGCATTCGCAGCCGAAAGACGACGGTTGAGCTCCGCGGCAAGACCCTGCTGCTGATCGGCTATGGTCGTATAGGCCAGGAGTTTGCAGCCCGGGCTCGCGCCCTCGGCTTGATGATTGCAGCCTTCGATCCCTTTGTGGACCGAACTCGAGTGCCCGACGTGCGTTTCTTCGACATATTGCCAGCGGCACTGGCCGAAGCCGATGTGGTCTCACTGCACGTTCCGCTCGGCGAGAAGACGCGCAACCTCATCGATGCTTCGGCGCTGGCCCGAATGAAGCCGGGCGCCATCCTGCTCAATGCCGCGCGTGGCGGCCTCATAGACGAGGCCGCGCTGGTGGCGTCTCTTGATGCCGGCCACCTACACGGCGCGGGCCTCGACGTATTTGCCCGCGAACCCCTGCCCGGCGATGACCCGTTGATTTCCCGCGAGGACATCGTTTTCAGCCCGCATTGTGCAGCCCTGACCGCCGACTGTCTCGTCGACATGGGCAAAGCGACAGTTCGCAACGTGCTGGCCGCCTTTGACGGCACACTCGACCCGACTTTGATCGTCAATCGTTCTTCGCTCCCGTAAAATGCATTAACCAGTTTTGCATTTCGGCAACATTTCTTGTCATGTCTTGACTTAGCTGGACGCCTTCATGTCCCTGAATTCTATTTTGCTGTGGCGCGGGGTTAAATCACGCATGATGATGAGTTTGGGCGCTCTGCCACAGCAGATCGCGCCGTGGTATGTCTGCTCTGGAGGAGGCTTGAGTTGGCATTGACGACGATCTTGGTCGACAGCAGCCGGTAGTCCTGAGCCTGACAGGCTCGCCTGCCCTTGTGTCGCATAACTCCTACAGACTGTGTGGAAAGGGGAGGGTCGTGCTCCCCGTCCCCCAGCCTCATGGTAGGATCCGCCATGGCGCACA
>NZ_QYBB01000031.1 GCF_004137685.1 Lichenibacterium minor
AAGACGTAGGCCGCGCGGCCCGCCGCGACCGTCCCGAGGCCGACGAAGGTGAACCCCAGGCGGGCCGACGTGGCGAACCGTAGAAGTCGGACGGGGTAGGGTCCCTTTGGGTCCCTCTGGCATCTGGGGGACCCTGGCGTTTGACCCCCCACCCCCAGTTTCAAAATCCCCGCTAAAGCCTCGCGTTGTTGTTCGGCTTCGCCGGCTTGAGTGGGTCCCAGGAAACTCCGGGTCCCCCCGGCAAATGGGTCCCCCGGCCGCTTCGGATTGCTAAAACTGTGAGTGGAGTTATTGCAACTACAGGGTATAGGTTCGGAAATGGTCCGGGTCCCATGAAGGCGGCCAGGTCCCGCTGGCCAGCCAGTCACACGCGAGGTCACACACGGGCAGCTTGCCTTCCGTCCACTTCGTGCTAGAACAATGACTTAGTGGGACGCCGTAGTGGGTGATTTGCCGGCCAGGGGCACCACCCATCTTCCGGACCGTTGATCTTACTTCGTCATCGGTCCGATCTGTCCCACTTTTCGGCACCCCTTTTCCGAGTGGGACACCTTCGTTCCCTAACCGTCCCGTCTCCAGCGTCGCCATCCCGCTCCGGGCGAGGCTCGCGCGGCCGTCCAGCGGGTGGTCTCCTTCGACGCCGAGCGGTTGGCGACCGCCATCGGCTCGCGGTCGGTGAGGCCGAGGACACGGCCATCGACATCGTTCTGCCGCGCGCCTTAGGGCGGCCTGGACAGCGCCGCCCACAAGGTCGCCGGCCGTGCCGCATCCATGACGAACGCTGCCGGGATCCGCGATGTGGCCCTCGCGGAGTTCAAAGGCGCACTCGACGCCGCGAAGGTCGAGCCGGAGCGGATGTGGAAGGATCGGGGTGCCGGCCGCGCCGCGAGCGCTCGACGCGCTTCCGCTACCGGTGATGGCCCTTCCCGATGACAGGCCCGCGCAGGCCTGGGGGAGCCTGGTCCGGCACCATGCCCCACGCGCCCCGGCCTCATGGCCGGGGCGCTTTGATCGTTTCTGTTTCCGCCCGCTATCGAGCGGCCGAGGCCGAACCGGTTGATCCTACTGGCACTCGTTCTCGTGCTTGTTGCAATACAGGTTCGGGGCAACGCGCGACGCGCGCTCCTGCTTGACCTGCGCAGTGTCCGACCCGGGATAGACCCGATGCTGGTCCGCTGCCGTCGCAGGCGACAGGGAAGCCGCGACCGTCGACAGGGTGACGAGGGCCAGCAGGGTAGCCTGCTTCGGGGAGGCGAAGAGCTTCATGGGAGTTTTTCCTAGTTCCGCCGCGGATGGCCGCTGCTGATGACTAAGTTTGTGCTCATAATCGTTATCGAGTCCATAACGATCTGATAAAAAATGTTTTATGATCGACTCGCCGATCCATGATCTGGGGGCCGTCACAGGTTGAAGGCAGAATGATGGGCCGATACTTGCGTCTGTAGGATCGGGCGGCCCTTTGTGCTCTGCCTGCTGCCGCCCTCGTTCGAAATACACCTCCACAGGAGAGCCCTTCCCGGTGGCGATCCGGCCAGCGGCATCGAGCGCCATCCGACGACCGGCGATGCACCACCCCCGTCCCGCGCGCGCCGGCTCCGGCCGCGGGTCACAACCCCAGGTGCGCGTGGGCTTCCGCCGGCCGCATCTCGCGGATCGCGTCCTCGGTGAAGCCGAGCTCCCGCAGCCGCTCCTTCTGGCGGCGCGTGATCATCAGCGACACGGCCGGCGCCGCCGCCGCCGCCGCCGCCGCGGCCAGCCAGCCCAGGCCGTCGTCGGTGGCGGCGCGGGGCCGGTATTCGGCGCCGACCCAGCCGGCGTAGCCGAGCGCGTCGATGGCGCGGAACACGTCGGGGTAGTCGGGCGTGCCGGAGTCCGGCTCGGCGCGGTCCGGCACGGACGCGAACTGGATGTGGCCGACGAGGGGCAGGAAGCGCCTCAGCGTCGCGACGACGTCCTGTCCCACGGACGCGACGTGGTAGCAGTCGAACATCAGCCGGAGGTTCGGGGCGCCGACGGTCTCGATCACCGCCGCGCCCTCCGCCACCGTGGAATAGAAGTAGCCCGGCGCGTCCTTGGGGTTGATGGGCTCCAGCAGCAGCGTCAGCCCGTGCGGCTCGGCCGCGCGGGACGCGTTCCGCAGGTTGGCCACGAAGGTGTCGCGCGCCGCCGCGGGGTCGGCGTCGCCGATCACCCCCGCCATGCAGTGGATGGCGCTCCCGCCCGCCGCGACGCAGAACGCGATGGCCTGGTCGACGGCGGCGGCGAACTCGGCTTCCCGGCCCGGCAGCGCGCCGAGCCCGGACTCGCCTTCGCGCCCGCGCGACGTGTTCACCCCCAGCAGCGTCACGCGTCGCGCGTCGCAGCGCTCCCGCACCTCGGCGGCCGGGGTGTCGTAGGGCCAGTGCAGCTCGACGGCCCGGAAACCCGCCGCCGCGGCGGCGTCGATGCGGTCGAGCAGGGGGCGGTCCGGCCACAGGAAGCCGAGGTTGGCCGAGAAGCGGGGCATGGGCGGGGTCCTCGAAGCGGGCGGGCTCAGCCCCCGATGCGCCCGCCGAGCTCGTCCTCGACGTGGGCGCGGACGATCTCGTCCATGGAGGCTTCGGCGCGGAAGCCCAGCGCTTCGGCGCGCGACGCGTCGAAGTCGCGCGGCCACCCCGCGACGATGCGGGCGATGGCGGGGTCGGGCTCGTGGCGGATCAGCGCCACGGCGCGCTCGCCGGCGACGCGCCGCAGCGCTTCGATCTCCTCGGCCACCGTGGCGGACAGGCCGGGCAGGCTCAGGGTCCGGCGCGCCCCGAGGCCCGCGACGTCGATGGTGGCGGCGTGGAGCAGGAACCCCACCGCGGCACGGGGGCTCGCGAACCAGTGGCGCACGTCCGTCGGGACGGGCAGCACGGCGTCCCGCCCGACGAGCGGCTCCCGCAGGATGTTGGAGAAGAACCCCGAGGCGGCGAGGTTGGGCTTGCCCGGCCGCACGCAGATCGTCGGCAGGCGGATGCCGATGCCGTCGAAGAAGCCGCGGCGCGAATAATCGCCGAGCAGCAGTTCGCCGATCGCCTTCTGGGTGCCGTAGCTCGTCAGCGGGGTGAGGAAGAACTCGTCGCCGATGCGCTCGGGGAAGGGGGCGCCGAAGACCGCGATCGACGAGGTGAAGACGACCCGCGGCCGGTAGGGCTCGCGCAGGCCCTCCTGCCGGATCGCCTCGAAGAGGTGGCGCGTGCCGTCGAGGTTGATGCGGTAACCCTTGTCGAAGTCGGCTTCCGCTTCGCCCGACACGATGGCGGCGAGGTGGAACACCACGTCGGCGCGCCGGGCCGCGAGCCGCCCGGCCTCGCCCGGGGCCGACAGGTCCGCCGTCACCGCCTCGACCGCGCCGCCGAAGGCCGGGGGGGCCGTCGGCGCCACCACGTCGACCAGCGTCAGGCGCTCGACGTCCCCCGTCCCGAGCCGCCCGTCCGCGGCGAGCCGCTCGGTCAGCTTGCGCCCCACCATGCCGGCAGCCCCGATGATCATGACGTGCATGGTTCGCCTCCCCTTGGCCGGCGCCCTGTTCGGCCGTGCCGATGCGAACGGCCGAACCCGGCGTTTGGATCGGGCGGGGCCGCATTTCCGGGGAGCCGGGCGCCCGGGCGGCGCCCTCCGTCCCGCAGCCCCGGTGGCGCCGCGTCGAGAAAAGCGCCGGAGCACCCTTGCGGATGGCCGCTTCATGCCGATCTACCATCCATATGGATGGCGTGAGGATGGTGACATGGCCGGCGACGTTCGGGGTGCGAGGGCCAAGGTGCCCGACAGCGAGAAGATCACCATCAACCTCGGCTTCGTCGACCTCGGCCACATCGACCTGCTCGTGCGGGACGGCTTCTACGCGAATCGGACGGATTTCATCCGCACCGCCATCCGCAACGGGCTCGAGCGGCACGGGGACGCGGTGAAGCAGTCGGTGGCGCGCAAGCGCCTCAGCCTCGGCCTCACCCATTACGGGCGCCGGGACCTGGAAGCCGCTGTGGCGGCGGGGGAAACGCTCGACATCCAGGTGCTCGGCCTCGCCACCATCGGCTCGGACGTGACGCCCGAGCTGGCGCGCGCCGCGATCAGCTCCGTCCAGGTGCTGGGCGCGCTCCACGCCAGCCCCGCCGTCAGGGCCGCGCTGGCCGACCGCACGACCTGACTGCCGCTCCCGTTCCGCGGCGCCGTCCCGACACCCCCGCCCCCGCACCCCGCGGGGGACCGAGCCCCCATGCCCGAAGGACCAGACCCATGCCCAGGACCTCCGCTTTCGACCTCGGCCGCTTCGCCCGGCTGCCGTCCCTCGACGCCCTCAGGGCGAAGCTGCCGCCGATGCCGGCGCTCGGCGACCTGCCTCCCCTCGCCGGCGGCGGCGTCGCCCCCGGCCTGCGCGACATGCTGGCCCGCCTGTCCGAGCTGAAGCCGGGGTCGCCGCTCTGCGCCATGGGGCCGCGCGGCCCCGCGGCGGCCGAGGCGCCCCTCCCCGCCGGCGCCCGCTTCACGGAGTTTGCCCATCGCGGCGCCGCCGGCACGCTCGGCTACCGGCTCTACGTCCCCAGCCGCACCGCCGGGCAGCCGATGCCGCTGGTGGTGATGCTGCACGGCTGCACGCAGTCGCCGGAGGACTTCGCCGCCGGCACGCGGATGAACGAGGTGGCCGAGGAGCGGGGGATCCTGGTGGCCTATCCGCGCCAAACGCAGGGCGCCAACGCGCAGAAGTGCTGGAACTGGTTCGACGCCGCGGGCCAGCTCCGCGACCGGGGCGAGCCCGCGCTGATCGCCGGGCTGACGCGCGACGTGATGCGCGACTTCGCCGTGGACCCCGCCCGGGTCTACGTGGCGGGCCTGTCGGCCGGCGGCGCCGCGGCGGCCATCCTGGCGCAGTGCTATCCGGACCTTTACGCCGCCGCGGGCGTGCATTCGGGGTTGGCGGCCGGGGCCGCCCGCGACATGCCGGGCGCCTTCGCGGCCATGCGGGGCGGCGGGCGGGCCGCGGCCGGCCGTGCCGTGCCGGTCATCGTCTTCCACGGAGACGCCGACCGCACCGTGGCCCCCGTCAACGGGGAGCAGGTGGTCGCCCAGGCGCGGGGCGGGGCCGCGCTGACGGCGGACACCGTCGGCGGCCGCTCCGAGGGCGGCCTCGCCTTCACCCGCAAGGTGGAGTGCGACGCGGCCGGCCGGCCGATGGCCGAGCATTGGATGCTGCACGGCGCCGGCCACGCCTGGTCGGGCGGCAGCGCCGCCGGGTCCTACACGGAGCCGCGCGGCCCGGACGCCAGCCGCGAAATGCTGCGTTTCTTCCTCGAGCACCGGCTCGGGGCGGCGTGAGCCGTCAGAGTCTGTGGAGGTCTCGAACGTGTGCCTGAATGCCCTCTGAAAATATCGAGGAGATTTCCCCCTCGGTTCCGGCCAGAAGGGCATTCATTCACAAGCTCTCAGGCGATCCGCACCGTGAGGCCCGGCAATCCGGCGATGCTGCCTTCCAGCACGTCGCCGCGCTTGGCGGCGCCGACGCCGTCCGGCGTGCCGGTGAAGATCAGGTCGCCGGGCTCGAGCCGCACGAGCCCGGACAGGTAGGCGATGGTTTCCGGCACCGACCAGATCATGCGCGACACGTCGGACGACTGTCGCACGGCGCCCCCCACCTTCAGCTCGATGGCGGCGCTCGCCATGGGTCCGGCCTTGTCGGCTTGCAGGAGGTCGCCGATGGGGGCCGACAGGTCGAAGCCCTTGCTCATGTCCCAGGGGCGGCCGGCCTTCTTGGCCACGGACTGCATGTCGCGCCGCGTCATGTCGAGCCCGACCGCGTAGCCCCATACGCAGGCGGCGGCGTCGGCTTCCGCGATGTCGGCGCCGCCGCGCCCGAGGGCGACGACGAGCTCCAGCTCGAAGTGGAGGTCGGCGGTGGCGGACGGGTAGGGCATGTCGGCGCCGCCGGTCAGGAGGGCGTCGGCCGGCTTCGTGAAGAAGAAGGGCGCTTCGCGGTTCGGGTCGTGGCCCATCTCGCGCGCGTGTTCCGCGTAGTTGCGGCCCACGCAGAAGACGCGCCGCACCGGGAACGATCCCCCGCCCGACACGGGCACGGCGGTGATCCGCGGCGGCGCGATGACGTAGTCGGACATGGTCGGGCTCCTCCCGGGTGTGGCGCGGGGAGGTCTAGCCCACGACGCGCCGGCCCGCCACCGCGTCCGCGCCGCCGGCGAGGGCGTCGCGCGTCACTCTTCCGGTTCGGTGGTGAACTGCAGCGGGAAGCCGCGCGAGCGGCCGAGGTCGGTGGCGCGTTCCGCCTTGGTCTCGGCCACGTCGCGCGGGAAGACCGCGATCACGCAGGAGCCCTTGCGGTGCGCCGTCAGCATCACGGCACTGGCGTTGGATTCGCCCATCTTGAACTCCGCCTTCAGCACCATCACGACGAATTCGCGGGGCGTGTAGTCGTCGTTGATGAGGATGACCTTGTAGAGCTTGGGGCGCTCGGGCTTGGTCGTCGTGGCGGGGCGGGTGACGAACGTCGTGTCGGGCATGGCGGAACTCGCCCTGAACTTGTGATGGCGGCCAACGCATGGCACCGGCGGCCTGTTTCGTCCAGGGCGGCGATGCCGCGCCGCCCGTCCGTCACCTCGTCCGGGCCCCGCCGGACGATCGATCCGCCCCGCTCGCCGCGATGGGTCGGCGCGCCTATACAGGGCAATCACCGACATGGAGCGGAAGCGGATGCGGATCGACCTTTCGAACAAGCGCGCCCTGGTGCTGGGGGCGAGCGGAGGCCTCGGCGGCGCCATCGCGCGGGGCCTCGCCGAGGCGGGCGCCACGGTGGCGGTGTCGAGCCGCTCGGCCGACAGGCTCGCGGCCGCCTTCCCCGACGACCGGGCCTTCCCGAAGCTCGCCGCCGACCTCGCCGCGCCCGGGGTCGGCCGGAGCCTCGCCACGCGGGCGCTCGATGCCTTGGGCGGGGTCGACATCCTGGTGAACAATTCCGGCGGGCCGCCGCCCACCACCGCGCTCGGCGCCACGGACGATCAGTGGCGCGCGCAGTTCGACGCCATGGTGATGAGCCTGGTCGACCTCACCGGCGCGCTGGTGCCCGGCATGCGCGAGCGGCGCTGGGGGCGCATCGTCACCGTCGCGTCGTCGGGCGTCGTGGCGCCCATCCCCAACCTCGCCCTGTCGAACGCGCTGCGCGCGGCGCTGCTCGGCTGGTCGAAGACGCTGGCCGCCGAGGTCGCCGCCGACGGCGTGACGGTCAACATGGTGCTGCCCGGCCGCATCGCGACCTCCCGCGTCGAGGCGCTCGACCGCGCCAACGCCGAGCGCAGCGGCCGCAGCGTCGGGGAGGTCGAGAAGGCGGCGCTCGCCACGATCCCGGCCGCCCGCTACGGCACGCCGGAGGAATTCGCCGCCGCCGCCGTATTCCTGGCGAGCCCGCAGGCTTCCTACGTCACCGGGACGACGATCCGCGTCGACGGCGGGGCGCTGCGTAACGTGTGACGCGGTTCCGGAAAATGAAGCCTGTGAATCTCGGCCGGGGCTGTGAACCTTCGCCGGTGCATCGGACTTGAGTCGGCGAAGTTGAGCGGAGGCGAACGCGCTTTCCTCGACTCTTGACGGCGCCCTCGCGGGCGCCGCTCTACTGTTCATTCACGTTTCAGGCAGGGGTTCATCATGGCGGCCAAGGAAAAGACGCTCAGCGACGCGTTCTACGAGACGCTGAAGGACGTGTATTGGGCCGAGAAGCAGGGCACACGCTCGCTCGGCAAGGCCGCGAAGGCCGCCAAGGACCCCGAGCTGAAGAAGGTGTTCGAAAGCCATCGCGAAGAAAGCGCCCACCAGATCGAGCGCCTGGAGCAGGTGTTCGAGATCATCGGCAAGACCGCCCGGGCCAAGACCTGCGAAGCCATGAAGGGCATCTCGGAGGAGATGACCGAGGACCTCGAGGACTTCGGCGACACCGACGCCGCCGATGCCGTGCTGATCGGCTGCGCGCAGGCCGTCGAGCACTACGAGATCGCCCGCTACGGCACGCTGAAGTCCTGGGCCAAGCAGCTCGGCTTCGCCGATGCGGAGAAGCTCCTCGGCGAAACGCTGGAGGAGGAGAAGAAGGCCGACCAGATGCTCAGCGACGTGGCGGACAGAAACGCCAACGCGGCCGGCGGCGAGGGTGAGATCGAGGAAGAGGACGGCGAGGAAGACGAGGACGAGGAGGCCCGCGGCGAGCTCGAGGGCGACGAGGCCGACGAGAAGGCCAAGGGCGACAAGAAGCCGGCCAAGAAGGCTCCGGCCAAGAAGGCCGCCGAGAAGGCCTGACGCTCCGAAGCGTCCAGGGTTCGACGAGCGAGACAGGGCGGCCCGCGGGCCGCCCTGTCCGTTTTGGAGCGATGGGCCGCCGGGGAAACGGCCCGGGGCGATGCGGTCCGTTATTCCGCCGCCGGCACGTAGAGCTTGCCGCCCGCGTCCATGAACTCCTTCGACTTCTCCTCCATGCCCAGCATGGCCTCGGCTTCGCGGCGCAGGTCCTGGGTGATCTGCATGGAGCAGAACTTCGGCCCGCACATCGAGCAGAAATGCGCGACCTTGTGGGCGTCCTTCGGCAGGGTCTCGTCGTGGTAGCGGCGCGCCGTGTCGGGGTCGAGCGACAGGTTGAACTGGTCCTCCCAGCGGAAGTCGAACCGCGCGCGGCTGAGCGCGTCGTCGCGCATCTGCGCGGCGGGGTGGCCCTTGGCGAGGTCGGCCGCGTGGGCGGCGATCCGGTAGGTGATGACGCCGGTCTTCACGTCGTCGCGGTCCGGCAGGCCCAGGTGCTCCTTCGGGGTGACGTAGCAGAGCATGGCGGTGCCGAACCAGCCGATCATGGCGGCGCCGATGCCCGAGGTGATGTGGTCGTAGCCCGGCGCGATGTCGGTGGTCAGCGGCCCGAGCGTGTAGAAGGGGGCTTCGCCGCATTCGGCGAGCTGCTTCTCCATGTTGACCTTGATCTTGTGCATGGGCACGTGGCCCGGGCCTTCGATCATCACCTGGCAGCCCTTGGCCCAGGCCACCTTGGTGAGCTCGCCCAGCGTTTCCAGCTCGCCGAACTGCGCGGCGTCGTTGGCGTCCGCCAGCGCGCCCGGCCTCAGCCCGTCCCCGAGCGAGAAGCTCACGTCGTAGCGGCGCATCAGGTCGCAGATCTCGTCGAAGCGCTCGTAGAGGAAGCTTTCCTTGTGGTGCGCCAGGCACCAGCGCGCCATCATGGAGCCGCCGCGGCTGACGATGCCGGTGACGCGGCGGGCGGTCAGCGGCACGTGGTGCAGCCGCACGCCGGCATGGATGGTGAAGTAATCGACGCCTTGTTCGGCCTGCTCGATCAGCGTGTCCTTGAACACCTCCCAATCGAGCTTGACCGGGTCGCCGCCGACCTTCTCCAGCGCCTGGTAGATCGGCACCGTGCCGATCGGCACCGGCGAGTTGCGGATGATCCAGGAGCGGATGTTGTGGATGTTGCGGCCCGTCGACAGGTCCATGACGGTGTCGGCGCCCCAGCGGATCGCCCACACCAGCTTCTCGACCTCCTCGGCGGCGCCCGACGTCACGGCCGAGTTGCCGATGTTGGCGTTGACCTTGACGAGGAAGTTGCGCCCGATCGCCATGGGCTCGACTTCGGGGTGGTTGATGTTGGCCGGGATGATGGCGCGGCCGAGCGCGATCTCGCTCCGCACGAACTCGGGCGTCACGAACTCGGGCAGCGCCGCCCCGAAGGAGTTCCCGTCCGCCAGCGTGGCGGCGGCGCCGGCGACGGCGGCTTCGCGGGCGAGGTTCTCGCGGTGGGCGACGTAGACCATCTCCTCCGTGATGAGCCCCGCGCGGGCGAACTCGTATTGCGTGGCCATCTGGCCGTCCCGCGCGGCGCGCAGCGTGCGGTGGGCCGGGCAGGCCTCGACGACGCGGTCCTCGGGCAGGTTGCCGTTGTCCTCGGGGCGCACGGCGCGGCCGGCGACGGGGCTGAACCCGCGGCCGGCGATCCAGCCCTCGCGGATGGAGGGCAGGCCCTGGCGCAGGTCGATGCGGGCGTCGTCCTCCGTGTAGGGGCCGGACGGGTCGTAGACCCGGACGGCGGGCTCCTTCGGGTCGCTCAGCGCGATCTCGCGGAACGGCACGCGCAGGTGCGGGTGGGACTTCGGCGCGGCATACACCTTGCGCGAGCCGAAGATCGGCCCGGTGGTGACGGTGTCGGGCGCGGGTGCGACGTTGACGGCCGCCTTGGTGCCGGCAGAGCCGGTGCCGGCGGGTTCGGACGGTTGAAGCGACATGGATCTCCTCCACTCTGGTTGGAGACCCGGGCGCGATGGGTGTGGAGGAGCCGGGGACGCGAAGCCGCGCGGCAGATCCGTCCCTTCGCCGGCATGACCCGGATCAGGTTCAAAGGGATCGGCTCGTCGCCGTCTCAGCCCCGGTCATGGGACGCCCCTCGGACGCGTGCAGATTGGCGCGGCGCCGGACGGGCGTCAAGCCGGTCGGGCCGCCGGGGCACCGCCCGGCCTGGACCGGGACGCGGCTGGGCCTGCCCCGGCGACCCGACCGTCGGCCTCGGGCGTTGGCGTGCCGGCATCCTGCCGCGGAGCGACCCCACCATGCGCCACGCCATCGCGATCCCGATCCTCGTCGCCCTGTCCGGCGCGGCCGGCGCCACCCCCGCCCAGCGCGACGCCCACATGGACGACTACCTCGCCATCTGGTCGCGGAACGGCGCCATCACGCCCGCCATCGTGTCGCGGCTCTATGCGCGCCGCGTCGACTACTACGGCCACGCGATGTCGGCCGAGGCCGTCTACCGCGACAAGCTCGCCTTCACGCGGGCGTGGCCCGTCCGCCGCTACGCCGCCGTACCCGGCACCGTCACCAACGATTGCGGCGCGGGCGCGGACCGCTGCCGCGTCACCGCCCTGATGCGCTGGAGCCGGGCGGACGGCGCCGGCCATTCCGCCAGCGGCACCAACAGCGTCCGGCTCGACCTCGCCCGGCAGGACGGCGCGCTGAAGATCGTGCGGGAAAGCGGGGCGCCCGCGTCGGGACGGCGGTGAAGGGGGCGGGTCGAAAGCAGAGCTGCAATAATTCTCCGCGCCGTCTTCAACCCATCGGCGATCGGGCGTAAAAGGTCGCCGGCCCCGCCGGGACGGCCCACGGCTCGACGCAAAGAGCCATGACGAGGCGCCGGCGGCCATCGGTGCCACCCCCATGTCGGACCTGTCTCCCGTGCTCGGCTTCCTGTCCGAGCATCCCGTCTACGACGCCGTCGCGATCCTGCTGCTCGTCCTGGTGCTGTCCGTGCTGCGCGGCAGCTTCGTCTACATCCCCAACACGCAATACGGCATCGTCGAGCGCCGCTGGAGCGCCCGGCGCTCCCGCGAGCCCTTCGCCCCGATGGCCGTCAACGGCAATGCCGGCTTCCTGCCCGAAGTGCTGCGCGGCGGCTGGCACACGCTGCAGCCGTTCCAATACGTGGTGCACAAGCGCCCGCTGATCGGCATCGACCAGATCGCCTACCTGGTGGCGCGCGTCGGGCGCCCGCTCGAATCCGGCCAAGCGCTGGGCGAATGGCCGAACGACGTCGCGGTCGACGACGCGCGCGGCTTTCTCGACGGGGGCGGCCAGGCCGGCCCGCAACGCCGCACCCTGCGCTCGGGCACCTATGCGATCAACACCGCGCTCTTCGCCGTCATCACCGAGGACGACATCCACCACCTCGACGCGGCCAAGAAGGACGACGCCCAGTTCCAGGCGACGCTGCGCGACCGCGACGGCTTCCAGCCGGTGGTGGTGAAGGACGACCGCATCGGCATCGTCACGGTTCAGGACGGGCCGGCGCTCCAGCACGGCGAGATCATCGCCCCCACGGTCGGCACGGATGCCGCCAACCCGGACCACTTCCACAACTCGTTCCAGAACATCAGCCGCTTCCTCGCCGCCGGCGGGCGCCGCGGCCGGCAGGAACAGGTGCTCGTGGAGGGCACCTACTTCCTCAACCGCCTCTTCGCCACCGTCGAGGTCACGGGAAAGCGCCGCATCGAGATCGGCACCGTCGGGGTCATTAACTCCTTCGTGGGTCGCGAGTCCGACGAGGCCATCACGGCCGAGAACGGGCGCGGCCGCACCGTCGAGGTCGGCAGCCGCGGCATCTGGCGCCGCCCGCTCGAGCCCGGCAAATACGCCATCAACCCCTACGCCGCCGAGGTGGTCGACGTGCCCACCACCAACTTCCAGCTGCGCTGGATCGCCGGCGTGGTCAGCGCCGCCGCCATCCCCAACGGCCGGTCCTACGACGACGACCTGCGCGAGATCCCGGTCATCACGCGCGACGCCTTCGAGATCCTGGTGCCGCTGTCCGTCGTCGCCCACATCGCGCCGATCAACGCGCCCCACGTCATCCAGCGCTTCAGCCAGATCGAGCGGCTGGTGAACCAGACGCTCGACCCCTTCGTGTCCTCCTACTTCAAGGACACGGCGCAGCGGAACACGCTGCTCGACTTCATCGAGCGGCGCGTCGACATCGGCAAGGAAGCGCTCGACGCCATGAAGGCGCGCCTGAGCGAGCACCGGATCGAGATCGAGGAGGTGATGATCGGCACCCCGCGCCCCGCGCCCGGCGACACCCGCATGGAAGCCATGCTGGAGCAGCTGCGCGCCCGCCAGCTGGCCCGCGAGGAGCAGAAGACCTTCGCCGACCAGCAGGAGGCCGCCACCAAGCGCAAGGCCCTGAACGAGCAGGTCGCCCTGGCCGAGCAGCAGGCCGGCATCACCCGCTCGGAGCTGTCGATCCGCATCGCCGAAAACGAGGGCGCCGCCGAAACGGCGCGCAAGCGCAAGGCGGCGGACGGCATCAGGGTGATGGCCGAGGCGGAAGGCTCGGCCGAAACGGCGCGCAAGACCCGCGCCGCCGAGGGCATCCGCGTCATGGCGGACGCGGAAGCCTACGCCGCCAAGGCGCGGTCGGAGTCCTTCGGCGGCGACGAGAACCTGATGCGGCAGGCGGTGCTGAACGCGCTCGTCGAGATGGTCAAGGACAGCAGGACGCCGCTGGTCCCTTCCGTCGTCCTGGGCGGCGGCGGGGAAGGCGGCGGCATGTCGGGCATCCCCGGCCTGCTCCTCGCCATGGTGGCCAAGGACCTGGTGCCGGCGGATGCCCAGGCGCAGGAGATGAAGGGGCAGGGGACGAGGGGCTCGGACGGCCAGGGGCGGCGGTGACGTCCGGCAGGGGAGGGAGGGCTTCGCGCCGCCCTCTCCCTGCCGTCAGAACGGCAGGTTGAACACCCGGTAGGGCTGCAGCGCGCCCTGTTCGATCGGCCCGAAGGCGACCACCACGCCGCCGCAGGCCGCATAGGCCATGCCCTCGGCGGGCGCGTCGCGCCCCCGCAGGATCAGCGCCTGGCCGCGCCGCAGCCGCGCCGCATCCTGGCGCGCGATCTCGACGCCCGGCACCTCGCCGAGGCCCGCCTCGACGCGGCGCAGTTGCCCCATGAAGGCGGACGGGTCCTCGTCCTCGCCCGGCAGCGCGGCGCCGTCGACCTCGAGGAACGGGCCCACGCGCGTGCGGCGCAGCGCGTTGACGTGGCCGAGGCAGCCCAGCGCGTCGCCGAGGTCGCGCGCGATAGCGCGCACGTAGGTGCCCTTGCCGCAATGGGCTTCGAGCACGGCCTCGTCGACCGAGCATTCGATCAGGTTCAGCGCGTGAATGGTGATGGGACGCGCCGCCAGTTCGAACACCTCGCCTTCCCGCGCCCTGTCGTAGGCGCGCTCGCCGTTGACCTTGATGGCCGAATAGGCGGGCGGGCGCTGCATGATGGTGCCGAGGAAGGACGGCAGCAGCGCTTCGATCTGCTCGCGCGTCGGGCGCAGGTCGGAGGTCGCCACGACTTCGCCTTCGGTGTCGTCGCTGTCCGTCTTGATGCCCCACCGGATGCGGAAGCGATAGCTCTTCGCGCCGTCCTGCACGAACGGCACCGTCTTGGTGGCCTCGCCGAACGCGATGGGCAGCAGGCCCGAGGCCAGCGGATCGAGCGTGCCGGCGTGGCCGGCCTTCTTGGCGTTGAACATGTGCTTCAGGCGGCCGACCGCGTGCGTCGACGTCATGCCGACAGGCTTGTCGAGCACCAGCCAGCCGTTCACCTCGGCCTTGGCCCGGCGGGGCGGCCGGCCGTTGCCGCGCGTGTCGGCGGGTCGCGCGTCCTGCGCTTCGGTCGTGCTCATCGTTTCAGTCCTGATCGTGGTCATCGTCGCCCTGCAGGTCGCGCTGCACCACGGGGGACGCCAGCAGCGCGTCGATCCGGGCGGACTTCTCGAAGCTCTCGTCGACGCGGAACTTCAGGTCGGGGGCGAATTTCAGCGCCACCTTGTGGGCGAGCTCGGTGCGCAGCACCTTCTTGTGCTTCTCCAGCGCGTCCACCACCGGCTTCACGTCGCCGCCGCCGAGCGGCATCACGTACACGTTGGCGAGCTTGAGGTCCGGCGACATGCGGACTTCGGGCACGGTGACGACGAGCTTGTCGAGCACGGGGTCGTTGATGGCGCCGCGCGACAGCATCTCGGCCATGACGTGCCGGATCAGCTCGCCGACGCGCAGCATGCGCTGCGACGGCTGGGCGCCGGAATGGTGCACTCTGGACATGGGATTCTCGGTCCTGGACCTGTGAGCGGCCGCTCCGCGGACCGCTGGGAGAGCACGGACGGCCGCCCGGGGCGCATCCCCGCGCGTCCTGCACCGTCCGGCGCCGCCGATCCGTCGGACCGGCCTCAAACGAAATGCGGGAAGGCGAGCCCCTCGGGCCCGCCTTCCCGCCGATGTCACCCCGGAGGGCGCCGCCCGGTCAGAGCGAGCGCTTCTCCTCGTGGACGCGGTAGCACTCGATCACGTCGCCCGAGCGCATGTCCTGGTAGGTTTCGAAGGCCATGCCGCATTCCTGGCCGGCCACGACGTCCTTGACCTCGTCCTTGAAGCGCTTGAGCGTCGACAGCTTGCCCTCGTGAACCACGACGTTGTCGCGGATGAGGCGCACGTTGGCGCCGCGCTGGACGTTGCCGTCCGTGACCCGGCAACCCGCCACCTTGCCGACCTTGGAGATGTGGAAGACCTCCAGGATCTGGGCGTTGCCGAGCATCTCCTCGCGGAGCGTCGGGGGCAGCAGGCCGGACATCGCCGCCTTCACGTCGTCCACGAGGTCGTAGATGACGTTGTAGTAGCGGATCTCCTGGCCGTTCTGCTCGGCCATGGAGCGCGCCTCCTTGTGGGCGCGGACGTTGAACCCGATGATCGCGGCGTTGGACGCCTCGGCCAGCGTGATGTCCGATTCCGTGATGCCGCCCACGCCGGCGTGGATGATGCGGGCGCCGACCTCGTCGTTGCCGAGCTTGTCGAGCGTGGCCAGGATGGCCTCGACCGACCCCTGCACGTCGCCCTTGATCAGCAGCGGGAACTCCTTCTTCCCGACCGATGTGAGCTTGGTCATCATGTCGACGAGCGAGCCGCGCACGGAGGCGCCGCGGGCGACGGCCTTCTCGCGCCTCACGCGCTCCCGGTATTCGGTGATCTCCCGGGCGCGGGCTTCGCTTTCCACCACGGCGACGCGGTCGCCCGCATCGGGTGCGCCGCCGAAGCCGAGCACCTCGACGGGGAAGGACGGGCCGGCCGAGGTGACCGGGTCGCCCGTGTCGTCGAGGAGGGCGCGCACGCGGCCCCACTGGGACCCGGCCACGACGATGTTGCCGATCTTCAGCGAGCCGCGCTGCACCAGCACGGTGGCGACGGGGCCGCGGCCGCGGTCGAGCCGCGCTTCCACGACTGTGCCCTCGGCCGACCGGTCCGGATCGGCCTTGAGGTCGAGAACCTCGCTCTGCAGCTCGATGGCCTCGAGCAGCTTGCCGAGGTTGGTCTTCTGCAGGGCCGAAACTTCGACTTCGAGCGTGTCGCCGCCCATGCTCTCGACCTGCACGTCGTAGTGCAGCAGCTCGGAGCGCACCCGCTCGGGCTTGGCGCCCGGCTTGTCGATCTTGTTGATCGCCACGATGATCGGCACGCCGGCCGCCTTGGCGTGGTTGATGGCCTCGATGGTCTGGGGCATCACGCCGTCGTCCGCCGCCACCACGAGGATGACCACGTCCGTCACCTTGGCGCCGCGGGCGCGCATCGCCGTGAAGGCGGCGTGGCCGGGCGTGTCGATGAACGTGATGGCGCCGCCGGTCGGCGACGTCACCTGGTAGGCTCCGATGTGCTGCGTGATGCCGCCGGCTTCGCCTGACACGACCGCGGTCTGCCGGATGGCGTCGAGCAGCGACGTCTTGCCGTGGTCGACGTGGCCCATGATGGTCACGACGGGCGGGCGCTGCAGCAGGTCGTCGTCGGAGCTCGGCTCGTCGAACAGGCCTTCCTCGACGTCCGACTCGGCGACGCGGCGCACCGTGTGCCCCAGGTCCTCGGCGATCAGCTGGGCCATGTCGGCGTCGATCACGTCGGTGATCTTCGCCATGTGGCCCTGCTTCATCAGCATCCGGATCACGTTGGTCTCGCCTTCCGACATGCGGTTGGCGAGCTCCTTGATCGTGATCGTCTCGGGCAGCACGACTTCGCGGAGGATCTTCTCCTTGGTCTCCTGGCCCCGGTGACCGTTCATCCGCTGGTTGCGGCGACGGGTGGACGCCAGCGACCGGGTGCGATCGTCCTGCTCCGACGTCGCGGTGGACACCGTCAGGCGACCGCGGTCCTTCTGCGGGCCGGAACGCGACGGCCGCGGCACGGCGAGCCGCGCCGGCGGGTTCATCATCGGGCGACGGATCACGGGCTGCAGTCCGCCCTCGGACGGGCGGGCCGCGCTGGCGGTCGGGGGGCCACCGGCCCCACCGGCGCTCGGCGGCAGGCGACGGCTCGCCTCCTCCTCGGCGCGGCGCTTGGCCTCGATCTCCTGGGCGCGGCGCGCGTCTTCCTGGCGCTGACGCTCCTCGGCGGCGGCGCGCTCGACGGCGGCGGCGGCTTCACGCTCGGCGCGACGCTTGGCGTCCTCCTCGGCGCGGCGGCGGTCGTCCTCCTCGCGGGATTTCGCGCCGACCAGCGCGCGGGCGCGGGCCTCGCGCTCCTCCTCGGTCAGGGTGCGAAGCACCACGCCGGTCTGCGGGCGATTGCCGCCGGGACGGGCCGGGGGGGCACCCCGGCCGCCGGCCGGCGGGGGAGCGCCGCGGTTGCCCGACGCGGGCGCGCCGGAACCGGACCTGTTGCCGACGGGCGCGGGACCGCGGCCGGCCGGCTGGCCGGGGCGGACGGGTTGGCCGGGGCGAGCCGGGACCGGCGCGCCGCGCGGCGGCACGGAGCCGGTGGACGGACGTCCGGCCGGGGCGGCGGGCGCCGCCGGGCGAGCCGGCTGCGGTGCCGCCGCCTGCACGGCGGGGGCCTGGACCGCGGAAGCCGGGGTCGTGGGGGCCGGGGCGGCGGGAGCCGGCACCGCGGCGGCCTGGGGCGCCGCCGCCGGGGCGGGCGCTGCCGGAGCGGCGGCCTGGGGTGCGGCCGGCGCCGGTGCCGGGGCAGCGGCCGGGGGCGCGACCGGAGCCGCGGCCTTGACGGGCGCTTCGACCGGCTTCGGCGCGGCGGGAGCCTCGGCCTTGACGGGGGCAGGGGCGGCCGGCGCGGCGCTGGGCGTTTCCGCCGCGGGAGCCGCCGGCTTCGAAACGGGAGCGGGCGCGGGCGCGCGGGCCTGGACCGGCGCGGACGGCACCGGCGCGGGGGCGGCCGGGCTCTGCGGCGCTGCCGAAGGCGCCGCCTGGGCCGGGGCCGCAGGCGCGACCGGGCGCGCGGGCGCAGGCGCGGCAGCGGCCGGCTTCGCGGGCGCCACCACGCGGCTCTTCACCTTTTCGACGACCACCTGCTTCGTACGGCCGTGGGAAAAGCTCTGTCGAACCGTGCCCTGCTCCACCGGTCGCTTCAACGACAGGGTGGCCTTCTGGGTCACGCTCAGAGTCTTCTCGCCAACGTTGTTCGGTTCACTCATCAGTCATTCGTCCTGAGGGCCGTGTCCGTGCCCCAATCCTGCGAGCGCCGAAGCCGATCTTCGGCAAGTGTCTCGCTCAATCCTCGATAGGTCTCGTCTCGATCGTCGAATGGGGTGCCGCGGCTTTCGCCGCCGATCCCCCGCGATAGCGCGCCAGTCGCCGCGCCCGCGTCAAAAATCCCTCGGCTGCCCGACCCCCGGCCACCGCTGCGTGTATCACATTTGTGCGCCCCAGAGCCAAATCCAATTGGTCGGAGCGAAAATCTCGAACGCGGGCGATGGAATCCGCCTCGTCGCCCATCAGGCGGCGGACGGCGGCTTCCATCTTTCGGATGCCGTCGGCGCTGCCGTCGCTCGCCGAGATGAGCGCGGCCGGCACCTTCGGCCCGATGGACCCTTCGACCTTGGTGGCTCCCGCGACCACCAGGCCGGCCTTGTTGGCGAGGCTGAGCGCCTGCAATGCATCTTTTTCCATGAGGCCGTCAATCATGTCGGCCAGCGTGGGCGGCACCTCCACCTCGGATTTGAACGCGCGCTTGAAGCTTTTCCGCTTCACCGCTTCGAGAACCTTCGACCGTTCGGCCGTGACCCAGGCGCCTCGCCCGGGCAGCCTGCACCGCAGGTCCGGGACGACGGACCGGTCGGGGCCCACCACGAAGCGGATCAGGGCTTCGGGCGATCCCTTCGACCGCGTGACGATGCAGGTGCGCTCCGGCCCCTCGTCGGGAAAGGCGACCGCGTCGGACAGGTCGTCCGACTCGGCGTCGCCCGCGGGCGTCGTCGCGTCCGTCATCGTGCCGGCCCCGCGTCAGGCCATCTCCTCGTCGGCCGGGGCGTCCTCGCCTTCCTGGCCCTCTTCAGCGGCCTCGATCCAGCCGGCCTTGAGGCGGGCCTGCATGATCATGGCCTCGGCATCCTCGCGCGACAGCTCGAAGCCGTCGAGGTAGCCCGGGACGCGGGTCGATTCGCCGTCCTTGCGCTCCGTGTAGCCGACGAGGTCGTCGGGCACGCAGCCGGCGAAGTCCTCGATCGACTTCACGTCGTTCTCGCCGAGCGGAACCAGCATGGCGGTCGTCAGCCCGTCGATCTCCTTCAGCTCGTCGAGCACGCCCAGCGCCACCCGCTTGTCGTCGTGCTCCTTCTCGATGGCGTCGAGGTGGGCGCGGGCGCGGGACTGGATTTCCCCGGCCGTGTCCTCGTCGAAGCCCTCGATGTTGCTGAGTTCCGCCGGCTCCACGTAGGCCAGCTCCTCGAGCGAGCGGAAGCCCTCTGAGGCCAGCAGCTGCGCCACGGTCTCGTCGACGTCGAGAGCGCCCATGAACAGGGCGGTGCGCTCCACGAACTCCTTCTGGCGGCGCTCGGATTCTTCGGCCTCGGTCAGGATGTCGATGTCCCAGCCGGTGAGCTGCGAGGCCAGGCGGACGTTCTGGCCGCGTCGCCCGATCGCAAGGGAGAGTTGGTCATCCGGGACCACGACTTCAATGCGCGACGAGTCTTCGTCGAGCACGACCTTGACGACTTCGGCCGGCTGCAGGGCGTTGACGATGAAGGTCGCGGCGTCGGGCGACCAGGGGATGATGTCGACCTTCTCGCCCTGGAGTTCGGTCACCACGGCCTGCACGCGCGAGCCGCGCATGCCCACGCAGGCGCCGACGGGGTCGATGGAGGAATCGCGCGAGGTGACGCCGATCTTGGCGCGGGAACCCGGGTCGCGGGCGACGGCCCTCACCTCGATGATGCCGTCGTAGATTTCCGGCACCTCCTGGGCGAACAGCTTGGCCATGAACTGGGGATGGGTGCGCGACAGGAAGATCTGCGGCCCGCGCTGCTCGCGGCGCACGTCGTACACGTAGGCGCGGATGCGGTCGGCCGGGCGGAAGGTTTCGCGCGGGATCAGCTCGTCGCGGCGCACGATCGCCTCGCCCCGACCGGCGAGGTCGACGACCACGTTGCCGTATTCGACGCGCTTCACCACGCCGTTGATGATCTCGCCGATGCGGTCCTTGAACTCGTCGTACTGCTTGTCGCGCTCGGCTTCGCGCAGCTTCTGCACGATGACCTGCTTGGCCGACTGGCCGGCGATGCGGCCGAACTCGAAGGGCGGCAGGGTTTCCGAGATCCAGTCGCCCACCTGGGCGGCCGGGTTGCGGCGCCGGGCCTCGGGCAGGGTGATGTGGATGGCGTCGTTCTCGATCTCGTCGACGACGAGCAGCAGGCGCGAGAAGCGCGTTTCGCCGGTGCGCGGGTTGATCTCGGCGCGGACCTCGGTTTCCTGGCCGTAGCGGGAGCGCGCCGCCTTCTGCAGCGCGTCCTCCATGGACGAGATGACGATCGAGCGGTCGATATTCTTCTCGCGGGCGACCGCTTCGGCGATCTGCAGAAGTTCGAGCCTGTTGGCGCTGACGGCCATGAGAGTGTCTCCTCGAAAGGGATGCGGGGGGCGGCGGCGGCTCAGCGGCCGCGCGGGGCCGGCGATCTGGGGTTGGGTCGGGCGCTGCCCTGCAGGCCGGCCGGCACGGCGCGCTTCGCCTTGTTGCGGTCGGCGAAGCGGCCCGGGCCGCGGCGCGCTTCAGCGGGGGCGGCGGGCTCCGCGCCCTCGGCGGGTTCGGCGTCGGGCGATGCCGCAGCCTCGGCCGCCTCGGCATCCGCCTGCGCCCGCAGCGATTCGCGGATCAACGCATCGGTGAGCACGAGGTGGGCGTCGCCGATGTCCTTGATCGGCACCGCGACGGTGTCGGGTTCGGACGCCTTGTTGTCCTTGCGGCGGATGACCAGCGCGTCGCCCTCGACCGCGTGGAGGAAGCCGCGAAAGCGGCGCCGTCCGTCCATCGGCACGGCGAGCTCGACCTTGGCTTCGTGGCCCATCGCGCGGCGGAAATCGCTCATCCGCACGAGCGGGCGGTCGATGCCGGGCGACGACACCTCGAGCCGGTATTCACCCGTCACCGGATCGTCGAGGTCGAGCACGGGGGACAGGGCCTTGGAAGCGGCCTCGCAGTCGTCGATGGTGAACGTGCCGTCCGGCCGCTCCGCCATGATCTGCAGGATCGTGGGCGAGCCCGCCGAAATCTTCACCCGCACGAGCCGGAAGCCGAGGTCGGCCAGCACCGGCACGGCGGCGTGGCCGACGCGGGCGGCGGCGCCGTGCTCGGTCGCGAAGCGGGGCTCGTCGAGCGGGGCGTCGACGGCCGCGGCGGCGTCATCGGCAGGGAGGTCGGGGGGCGTGAGGGTCAAGGAAGCGCTGTCCATGAGGGCCCGGGCGGATGGCTCCAAAAGCAAAAGAGCGGGTCCGGCAGGAGCCCACTCTTCATCGATCTACCGGACCGTACCGAACATCGTCAGTACGAGGGCGGATGTAGACCCTTCGGGCCCGCGGCGCAAGGCGGGACCGCCGACGCGAAGCCGGCCGGCCGGCGTTCACGGGCGGGCCCGCGCGGTCCCGCTCACCGGTCCAGCCACCCCGACACGCCGTCCACCACCGCGGGCTCGATGCCGCGGTAGCCGTGCGGCGACAGCGACCCGCAGGCGCGCCCGCCGGCCGGCCCCCCGTCGACCCGCAGGACCTCGGCGCGGCGCGAGCCCGTGAAGGCCGCGGCGACCCGGTCCGCGTCCCCCGGCGGCGTGACGGCGCAGCGGTCGGCCGCGTCGGCGACCACCAGAACGGGCGCCGTCACGGCGGCGGGATCGGCGTCGAAAACGGTTTCACCGCTGCCGCCCCTGCGCGACACGGCTTCGAGCAGCACGAGGCCCGCCACGTCCGGCGCGTGGGCGGCGCCGTTGACCGCCGCGATGGCCCCCTGGCTCGTGCCGACCAGGGCGACGGGTCCCGGGACGGCGCGGTGGGCTTCGGCCACAAGGGCCGCCACCGTGGCGGCGTAGCCCGGCGAGGCCCGGGTGCCGCGCAGGTTGACGGGCGCGTCGGGGATCAGCAGCGCCCAGCCCCGCGCCAGCCACAGCGGCGCCGTGCGGATCACCACGTTGTCGGCGCGGTCGATCCGGCCATCCGGGGACAGGCCGACGTCGCCGCTGCCACCGGGCAACATCACCAGCGTGCCGCGAGGCTTGGCGGGCCGGAGCAGCAGGGCGTGCTCCGCGCCGCCGCCCGGCACGGAGACGTCGAGCACGGCCGGGTGCCACACGGCCGGCGGGGCGAGGGACGCGGCGAGCGCCACCGCGGGCAGGCCGGCGGCGGCCAGCGCCGCGCCGGCCAGCACGGCGAGGAGGGGCTTCACCGCTTGAACACCGCGTCGGCGGCGCTCCGCGACGCCTGCTTGGAGCCGATCTCGGCGTCCAGCCGCGCGATCTCGGCCTCCAGCAGAGCGATGCGCAGCCGCAACTCGTCGACCGACAGGGCGTCGAGCGGTTCGCCGACGGCGTGCCGCGGCCTGGGGGCGGGGCGGTCCGGGTCGTCGTCGCGCGCCATCGTCAGCCGTCCACCCGCAGCATGATCTTCCCCACGTGGTCGCCCCGCTCCATCCATCGGTGGGCGTCGGCGGCCTCGGCCAGGGGGAACACGCGGTCGATCAGGGGCTTCACGGAGCCCGCGGCGAGCAGCGGCCACACCCTGTCCTCCAGGGCGCGCGCGATGGCGCCCTTCTCGGCCACCGTGCGGGGCCGCAGCGTCGAGCCGGTGTGGACGAGGCGCTTCACCATCAGGGCCGAAAAGTTCACCTCGGCCTTCGCCCCGCCCAGGAAGGCGATCTGCACGATGCGGCCTCGGTCTGCGGCGGCCGCGTAGTTCCGCTCCACGTAGGCGCCGCCCACCATGTCGAGGATGACGTCGACGCCGCGGCCGGCGGTGAACGCCTTCGCGACGCTGACGAAGTCCTCGGCGCGGTAGTCGATGGCGCGGTCGGCCCCGAGCGCCCGCACGGCGTCGCATTTGGCGGGGCTGCCCGCCGTCGCCAGCACAGCGGCCCCGAAGGCCTTGCCGAGCTGGATCGCGGTGGTGCCGATGCCCGACGTGCCGCCGTGCACCAGCAGGGTTTCGCCCGGCTTCAGGGCGCCGTGGTCGAACACGTTGACCCAGACGGTGAAGTAGTTCTCGGGCAGCCCCGCCGCCTCGATCATCGACAGCGTGCCCGGGATCGGCAGGACCTGCGGCTCGGGCGTGGCGACGAACGGGGCGTAGCCGCCGCCCGGCACCAGGGCGCAGACCCTGTCGCCGACCCGGAACCGCGCCGCGCCCTCGCCGAGCGCCACGACGTCGCCGGCGACTTCGAGGCCCGGCAGGTCGGAAGCGCCGGGCGGCGGGGCGTAGTGGCCGGAGCGCTGCAGGACGTCGGGCCGGTTCACCCCCGCGGCGGCCACCCGGATCAGCACCTCGCCGGCCCGCGGCCGCGGCACGGGCCGCGTGTCCGGCCGCAGGACCTCGGCGCCGCCGGGCTCCGAGATCGCGATGGCGGTCATGGTGTCGGGGGTCGTCATGCTGGTCTCCTCATGGGCCGGGAGGTGGGGGCGGCGCGTGCCGGAGGGAAGGCTCCCGGGCCGACCGCCGGCGTCACTCGGCTTCCAGCGCCGCCCGGGCCTCGGCGAAGCTCGCCTCGACGGCGTCGGACACGACGGGCGCCTGGAGGTCGAGGTCGCGAAGCGCCTCGACCACGGCCGCCACCACGATGAGCCGCATCAGCCATTTGTGGTCGGCCGGAACCACGAACCACGGCGCGTCCGCGGTTGCGGTCGCGGCGATCGCCTCCTCGTAGGCCGCCATGTAGTCGTCCCAGCGGCTGCGTTCCTTCAGGTCCGACGGGCTGAACTTCCAATTCTTGTCGGGCTCGTCGAGCCGGTCGAGGAAGCGGCTCTTCTGCTCGTCGCGGCCGACGTGGAGGAAGAACTTCAGCACCCGCGTCCCCGAGCGGCCGAGGTGGCGCTCGAAGCCCGCGATGTCCTGCAGCCGGTCGTCCCAGAAGCCCTTGCCGCCCGTCAGCGGCGGCGGCAGGCGCTGGGCTGCGAGGATCTCGGGATGGACGCGGGCGACCAGCACCTCTTCGTAGTGCGAGCGGTTGAAGATGCCGATGGTACCGCGGGCCGGCAGGGCCCGGGTGACCCGCCACAGGAAGTCGTGGGCGAGGTCCTCGGGGCCCGGCTGCTTGAAGGACGTCACGGCGACGCCCTGCGGGTTCACCCCCGTCATCACGTGCTTGATGGTGGAATCCTTGCCCGCCGCGTCCATGGCCTGGAACACGAGCAGCAGCGACCACGTCGAGCTGGCGTAAAGGGTTTCCTGAAGGCCCGACAGTTCGGCGATGCCGCGCTTCAGCAGCGCCTGGCCCTTCGCCTTGTCGAGCAGGTCCGGCACCGGGTTGCCGGTGGCGTGGCGGGCGAGCCTGAAATGCTTGCCGGACGAAACGCGGCAGCGCGCGACGAGGTCGCGAATGTCGTCCGGGCTGACGGGCGCGTCGTCGGAATCGTGGGCCATGTCGGGGGAACGCTCCGGCGGGGTCGGGCCGCCAGGATGTCACGCGGGCGGCGCGGACGCTACGGGCGGCCCGGCCCGTCGCAGTTCGGCCGCGGTTCGCATCACGCCGCGGCAGCCGGGAGGCGGCTCCGGCCCTCGCCGAACCGGCCCTCGTAGACCGCACACCGGTTGCGGCCCTGCCGCTTGACGCTGTAGAGCGCCGCGTCGGCTTCCGCCGTCAAGGTGGTGGCCCCCATGGCCGCGCCCGCCTCGGCGACCGCTACCCCGATGCTGACGGAAACGACGGCGATGCCGTCGGATCGGCCCGCGTGTTCGAGCGCCAGCGCTTCCACACCCGCCCTCAGCGCCTCCGCGGCGGCCAGGGCCGAAGCGCGGCCGAACCCCGGCAGCACCACGGGGAACTCTTCGCCGCCGTAGCGCGCCGCCGTCGCCCCCGGGATGCGCGGCACCAGCGACGTCGCCACCGCCCGCAGGCAGCAGTCTCCGGCGACGTGGCCGTAGGTGTCGTTGAAGCGCTTGAAATGGTCGACGTCGATCATCAGGAGGGCGATCGGCCCGGTGTCGGCGCCCTGCAGGCCGGCGTCCAGGGCCGCCTCCAGGGCCGCGTCGAAGGCCCGCCGGTTGGGGAGCCCGGTCAGCGGATCGGTGCTGGACAGCCCGAGGAGCAGCGTGCGGTCCGCCTCGAGCCCGTCCGACCGGACGATCTCGCGCAGCGCGCGCAGGTAGGCGCGGCGGCGGCTCAGCTCGGCGCGATAGCTGCCGTAGAACGCGAAGGCGCAGCCCGTGGCGGCCTGGAACATCAACGCCCCCAGGACCGCCGGCGACAGGTCCGGCCTCTGCACCAGGGCCGCCCAGGTCGCCGCCAGCGCGAAAGCCGTGAAGGCGGCCATGTGGGGAAAGCGCAACTGCAGCGTCATGCCCCCGTACACCAGCACGAGGTACAGTTCCGGCATCGTGTAGGTCGCGTTCGGTGCCGACGACGCCCAGAAGGTGAACAGCGGGACGGCGAAGACGCCCATCATGGCGACGAGCAGGAGCCGCTCGCGCAGCACCGCCGAAATGCGGGACACCAGCCAGCACACCACCAGTGCGATCGGCAGGATGACGAGGAGGTGGAGGCAGATGCCGACCACGATCACGTCCGGGAGGAGCACCGCGTCGGTGACGAGGTAGGCGTTGTAGAAGAAGAGCCCGACCGGGATCGCCACGCGGAGGTGTTCGACCCGTTCTCCTCGGGTTTCGATGTCGAACAGCCGTTCCACGGTGGGCGCGAAGCCGAGCAGCGGCCCGAGGTGGGCGACATCGGCGCCGTCGATCCGGTCGGGCGGGGCGGCCGCGCCCGGCTCGGTCATGTCAGGCACGTTGAGCATCCTGTCTGCCTCGCCTTTCCTCCCCCGGGCGCTCCGCGCGGGATGGGCGACCCCGCGGCGCGCCACCTCGGCGGCCGGCACGGACGCGCCCGTCGGTCGGGGGACACCGCCCGGGCTCAGCATGTCACGGCAGGTGTTAAGTCTCCTTTTCCTCGAACCATCCGATGCGCTCGTCGCCGACGGCGCGCGGGCCCTGCAAGGGACCCGCACCGCCCTTTCGCCCCGCCTCGCGCCGAGACCGGCCTTGCCCTGGCCGGGGGAGGGCGCTAAGGCGGCGCCTTGGCGCCATGCGGCGCGCGAGCGAAGACGAGGCGACATGCGCGGCATCATCCTGGCGGGCGGAAGCGGCACGCGTCTTCACCCCATGACGCATGTGGTGTCGAAGCAGATGCTGCCGATCTACGACAAGCCGATGATCTTCTACCCGCTGTCGACGCTCATGCTGGCCGGCATCCGGGAAATCCTCATCATCTCGACCCCGCGCGACCTGCCGCAGTTCCGCGATCTCCTCGGCGACGGGTCCCAGTGGGGCCTGGAACTGTCCTACGCCGTGCAGCCTTCGCCGGACGGGCTCGCGCAGGCGTTCCTCATCGGGGCGGACTTCGTGGGCGACCAGCCCTGCTCGCTGATCCTCGGCGACAACGTCTTCTACGGCCACGGCCTGCCCGAGATGATGCGCCCGGCCGCGGCCCGCACGGAAGGCGCCACCGTGTTCGCCTACCACGTCACCGATCCCGAGCGTTACGGCGTGGTGGACTTCGACGACCGCGGCATCGCGGTGTCGATCGAGGAGAAGCCCGCCGAGCCCAAGACCAGCTGGGCCGTGACGGGGCTGTATTTCTACGACGCCGAGGTGGTCGAGATCGCCCGCGCGCTGAAGCCCTCGCCCCGCGGCGAGCTCGAGATCACCGACCTCAACCGCGTCTACCTCGAACGCGGCGCTCTGCGCGTCGAGCGCATGGGGCGCGGCTTCGCCTGGCTCGACACCGGCACGCCCGACAGCCTGCTGGAAGCGGGCGAGTTCGTCCGCGTGTTCGAGAAGCGCCAGGGCTTCCGCATCGCCTGCCCGGAGGAGATCGCGCTGAGCCAGAACTGGATCGACGAGCGGCTCTTCCTCGAACAGGCCGAGCGCTTGAAGAAGAGCACCTACGGGCAGTACCTGTTCAGGGTGCTGGCCGAGCGGGGCCCGGCCGAAAGCGCTCGCGTCTGAGCGGGGCTTCGACCCTGCCGTCCCCCGGCGGCGCACCCGTGTTGCCGCCCGGCTGGCGCGTCGAGCCCGCCCCGGCGCGGCCGCCCGGGGTCGAACCCCCGACGCTGCGCCACCCCGAGCCGGGGCTGCGGCTCGTGCGCGACTTCGCGCCCGCGCATCCGGTCGGCTGGTCGGCGCTGACGCTGCGCTACGACGGGCCGGGGGTCGTCGACGCGCGCCTGGCATTCCGGTTCGACGACGGCACCGAACTCGTCCAGCACCTGGCCAAGACCGGCCGCAACGTGTTCTTCGGCATGGTGCGGCCGTCCCGCCCGTTGCTCGGGATCGCCGTCGCGGTGTCGGGTTCGGCCGACCTGGCCGCGCCCGCCGTCCTGGAGTTCCGCCCGGTGCCGCCGTGGGAACGGCGCCGGGCGCTGGTCCGCCGCGCCGCGGCGGTGCTGCGCGGCGACCCGCGCTCGTTTCCGTGGCGCCTCGCCCGCTTCGCCGTGCAGTTGAGCCGGTCCGGCCGCACCGTGATCCCCGTGTCGACGGAGGTCCGCAGCCCGGACGGCGCGTATGCGCTGTGGCGCGAGCGCTTCGACGAGCGGCCGGAGGCGGAAGCCGCCTTCCATCGCGCCCGCTCGTCCGCGCTGGCGCGGCGGCCCGTCTTCACCGTCGTGGCGGGGCCGGACCTCGACGGCCCGGCGCTCGACGGGCTCGCCGCCAGCCTCGACGCCCAGATCTATCCGGATTGGGAGCTGCTGGTGCCGGACGGCGCCCCGGCGCCCGACCGCGCGCGGCTGCGCCGCTACGATCCGGCCGATCCCGACGCCGCTCTGGCCGGGGCGCAGGGCACCTTCGCGCTGCTGCCGCGCCCCGGCACCCGCCTCCGCGCCCACGCGCTGCTGACGCTGGCGCTGGCCATCGGCCGGCACCCGGAGGCCAAGCTCGTCTATGCCGACGAGGACCGCATCGCCCCCGACGGCGCCCGCTCGTCGCCCCAGTTCAAGCCCGCCTGGTCGCCGGCGCGGCTGCTCAGCTCGAACGCCGTCGGCGACCCCTGCTGCATCGCGATGGCGAGCCTGCGCGCTGCCGGGCTGTCGGCCGCGGACGGCGCCGCGGACTACGGCGTCGCGGCGTGGCGCCACGACCTGATGCTGCGGCTCGGCGAAGGGTTCGAGCCGCGCGACGTGCTCCACGTCGCCCAGGTGCTGTCGCACGGCGCCGGCCCCGCCGCTCCCCCCGCCGCTGAAGCCCGCAAGGAGGCGATCCGGCGCGCGCTCCACCGGCGCGGCGCGGACGCCCGCGTCCTGTCGGACCCGCGCTCGCCCGATCCCCGCATCGCCTTCGCCTTCGACGAGAACCCGCTCGTCACCCTGATCGTCCCGACGCGCGACCGCGCCGACCTCCTGCGCGTGTCGGTGGGCAGCATCCTCGCCAAGACCGCGTATCGCCGCTTCGAGATCGTGGTGGTGGACAACGGATCGGTCGAGGACGACACGTTCAAGCTCTTCGACAGCTGGGCCGCGGAGCCGCGCGTCCGGGTGCTGCGCGACCCCGGCCCCTTCAACTACGCGCGGCTCAACAACGCCGCCGCCAGGACCGCCAAGGGCACGCTGCTCGGCCTCGTCAACAACGACGTCGAGGTGACGGACGCCCATTGGCTGGAGGAGATGGCCGGCTGGGCGGCGCAGCCCGGCATCGGGTGCGTGGGCGCCAAGCTGTGGTACCCGGACGGCCGGCTGCAGCACGGCGGCGTCGTCGTCGGCGTGGCGGGGGCGGCCGGCCACCGCCACAAGCGTGCCGGCAAGGCCGACCGGGGCGGGCGCGACGACCTCGTCACCGTCAACGAGGTGTCGGCCGTGACGGCCGCCTGCCTGGTGGTGAAACGGGCCGTCTACGAGGAGGTCGGCGGGCTCGACGAGGCGCGCTTCGCGGTCGGCTACAACGACGTGGACTTCTGCCTCAAGGTCGCGACCGCGGGCTATCGCAACCTGTGGACGCCCTTCGCCGAGATGGTCCACCACGAAAGCCTCAGCCGGGGCCGTGACCTGAGCCCGAAGACGGCTGAGCGCTTCAACCGCGAGGTCGCGGCGCTTCGGGAGAAGTGGGGCGAACGGCTGCTCGACGACCCCTACGGCTCCCCGAACCTGACGGTGGACGCGGAGGACGGGAGCACGCGGGTGCAGTGATGCGCGGCCCGGCTGAACCGGCCGGGTCCTGCATCACCGTCCGTCGCGGCGCCCGGGCGAAGCCGCCCGCCCCACCGCGAAGCGGTCGGGAACCGACCGCCGGCAAGCGCCGCCGCCGGTGCGGCGTGACCCGTCGGACATGCGTCGGCACTCCCGACGGCCGGTCCGAGGGGCGGCCCGCGTCGCGCTGGTCGCAACCTCGGCTGCCGTGCGATGACATCGGCACCGCGTCCCGCCCCGGGCCCCCCCATGCTCTACTTCGCCTACGGATCGAACCTCCAGCGCGCCGGCATGGGGTCGCGCTGCCCGGCGGCGGTGCCGCTCGGCCGGGCCGCGCTCCTCGGCCACGCGCTTCTGTTCCGCTCGTGGGCCGACGTCGAGCCCCGCCCCGGCTGGTCCGTCGCGGGTGCCCTGTGGCGCATCACCCCGGCGTGCCTCGCCGCGCTCGACGATTACGAGGACGTGGACGCGGGCCTGTACCGGCGGGTGACGCTCCCGGTCCGCCCCGAGGGCGCGCCGGAGGACGTCGAGGCGCTGGTCTACCGCATGGCGGCGAGCCACGCGGCGGCGCCCGAGCCCGGCTATCTCGCGATCGTCCGCGAAGGGTGCCGCGACTTCGGGATCGACGACGCGCCGGTCCTGCTCGCGGCGGGATCGGCCGGGGAAGGCCCGTCCCCCTACAGCAGGTGCGGCTCGGCCCGGTAGCGGCATTCCGGCGAATAGGGCAGTTCGGGGTCGAAGTCCGTATCGGGCTTCTCCCGCACCACGCGGGCGTAGACGTCCATGATGCGGGCGCCGACCGCGCTCCACGAATACACGCGGCGGCATTCCTCCAGCCCGGCCGCCGCGATGCGGCGGCGCAGGGCGGGGTCGAGGATCATGGCGGCCAGCGCGTCGGCGTGGGCCACGACGTCGCCGGGCTCGGTCAGGATGCCGTTCTCGCCGTCCCGCAGGCAGTCGATTACGCCCACGGCCCGGCAGGACACGTTGGGCAGCCCCGACGCCATGGCTTCCAGGATGGTGTTGGAGAAACCCTCCATGTAGGTGGGGGACGCGAAGACGTCGGCGTTCCGGTACAAGTCCGGCACGGCCTCGTAGTCGGCGTAGCCGGTGAAGGCGACACGGTCGTCGAGCCGCAGCGCCGCCACCCGCTCGCGGCAGGGGTCGACGTCAGGGCCGATGCCGGACACGATGCCGCGGAACGGCAGCCCGCGGTCGCGCAGGATGCCCAGCGCGTCGAGGAAGTCGAGGGCGCCTTTCCGGCGATCGACGCGGCCGTGGTACAGGAACCGCACGGGGTCGGCGGCGTCGCCCACCCGGGCTTCGTCGGCGGGGCGGAAGCGCTCGGTGTCGACCGCGCCCGGCACCACGGTGAACCGGTCGCGGCGCGTGCCGAGCCGTTCCGTCACCTCGTCGATAAAGCTTTCCCCGCCGATCAGCAGCGCGTTGGCGTGGTTCAGCACGTCCACCATGGCGCGGCGGTGGGTTTCGCAGCAGGAGCCGACCCAGTGACCGTCCCCGCCCTGGATCGACACCACGCAGGGGAGCCCCAGCCTGCGGGCGGCGAGGAGGGTCGCCCAGCCGGTCGGATAGCCGTATTGGGCGTGGAGCAGGTCGAAGGGCATCGCGGCGTGTTCGGCCGCGATCGTGTCGACCATCGTGTCGATGTCGCGCTCGAAGTCGCCGCTGGTCTGTTCGCCGAGCTGTTCAAGGCCGATGACGCGCACGCCCGGCACGGCCGGCGGCGGGCCGCCGCCGTAGACCCGCGTCCCGAACGCGTCGCCGCGGTACTGGCTCACCATGGTGACGTCGTGCCCGGCGCGGACGAGCTCGCGCAACAGGTTCACGGCGTAGACGCTCATTCCCGAGATGGCGGGGAAGAAGCGCCGCGATACGAAGCAGACCCTCATCGGTGGAGATCCTCCCGCCCGGCGGGTTCGCCCGCGCTCGGCGCCGCGCGGACGTTGCCCCGGCACAGGCTGAGATAGGAGAAGGCCTGCGGGATCATCAGGTCGGCGCGGTGTCCGTCGCGCGACAGTTCCACGCAGACGAGGCCGCCGAACGATGCGGCGTCGAGCGCGGCCAGGACGGCGGGCACGTCCATGTCGCCTTCGCCGAAGGGCAGGTGGACGTGCTCGCCGCGGCGCATGTCCTCGATGCTGACGGTGCCGAGCCGGTCCGCGAACTCGGCGACCGCGGCGGCGGGATCGCGCTCGCCGGTGACGAGGAGGTGGCCGGTGTCGAGGGCGAGCTTCAGCCCGGGGATGCCCGCCGCGACGTCGCGGTAGTCGTCGACGGTTTCGACCAGCATGCCGGGTTCGGGCTCCAGCGCCGCCACGACGCCGCGCCGGCCCGCGTAGCCGACGACCTGTTCGAGCCCGGCCCGCAGCCAGTCCCGCGCCTCGTCGGGGTCGATGCCCGGCTTCGGCACCCCGGCCCAGAACGACACGGCCTCCGAGCCCAGGATCGCGCCGACGTCGATGGCGCGGTGCAGGAAGGCGATGCGCCGCGCCCGGCCGGCCGGGTCCGCCGTGACCAGCGTCGGCTCGTGCTTGGAGCGGGGGTCGAGCAGGTAGCGGGCGCCGGTCTCGATCACCGAGCCGAACCCCAACCCGCGCAGCCGCTGCGCGAGCTTCTTCGCGTCGGCTTCCCAGGTGGCGGCGAAGGGGTCGAAGTGGTTGTGGTCGAGCGTCAGGGCCACGCCGCTGTAGCCGGTCTCGGCCATGATCATCAGGGCGTCGTCGAGCCGGTGCGAGCCCGTGCCGTTGGTGTTGTAGGCGAAGCGGAGGGTCATGGCGGGCTCCCCGGCGTGGGGTGGACGGGACAGGCGCGGGCCATCGTCGTCAGGCCACCGCGGCCCGCGCCGCCAACCGGTAGGCGACGTGGTGCGCTTCGGGCTCGCGGTAGAGCGGGTACAGGGGCCCGACGATGCGGTCGGCTTCGGCGGTGTCGAACAGCGGCGCCCGACCGCCGGTCAGCGGTGCCAGCCGCTCCGCGGCTTCGGGCGCCAGCCGCACGGGGCGGCGCGTGTCCGTCTCGTCGCCGAACACGATCAGCGGCGAGCCGCGCTCCAGCAGCTTGCGGGTGTTGCGTTCGCCGATGCGGTAGTAGCTCATCGTTTCGACCTCTAGGTTCGGCACGATGACCTTGACCACGCCGACGGAGCCGTCCCGCGGCGAACAATCGACGTAGAGCACGTCGAAGCCCGCCGCTTCGAGCCGCTCGCGGGCGATGCGACCGCGGGAGCGCGTGTCCGAGGGCTCGGACGAGGGGGGCCGGTCGGCGCCGGGCAGCTCTCGGAAGGGCTTCTTCGACCGCACGGAGAAGACGGAGCCGTCGAGCGCGCGCTTGAGGTCGGCCGCACCCATGTCGGTCCAGTCCATCATGGCCCGCAACGCGCGGCTTTCTTCCAGCTCCAGGCTGGGCAGCGCGGTGCGGACGAAGTCGTCGACGTAGCCGGGGGGCGCCACCGAAAGCGCTTCCCCCATGGGGCCGTGGCCGTAGGTCTTGCGCACGCGCGCCGAGCAGAACTCCAGCAGCGCCTTGTGCAGGGCGCGGCGCGGGTCCGGATCGCAGGCCTCGCCGCAGGCGGACAGCATGATGGGGACGCGGGGCGTCCCGCGGTCGTAGCCCACCACGTAAAGGTTGGTCAGGCCGAACTCGTCGGTGGCGAACTTGGGCAGGACCTCGATGCCGAGGCCGTCGAGCTTGGCGAGGAGCGCGCGGGCGTCCTCGCCGACGTCGGCCCCCTCGAGGTCGAGCACCACGCCCTGGTCCAGGGCGCGGAACAGCAGGCCGTTGCCGTCGCGCTGCAGGCATTCGAGGAGCCCGTGGCCGACCGCCCAGTCCACGTCCGGGCCCGCGCCCAGCCCGTTGGTGATCAGCGTCGTGAACGGCTGGTAGCCCGGTGGCAGCTCGAAGAAGTCGCAGGCGGCCACGTCCATCGGCACCCACACGCGCTCGCCGTTGCGGGCCCGGGTGGCCTCGATCCAGGCGAGGGGGGTGGCGCGCGTCACCGGGCTGCCGGCCGGCAGCCCCAGCGTCAGCGGGTCGGCCACGCGGTCGCGGCCGAACTCGCGCGCCAGCGTGTCGTAGCTGTCGATCCGGCGCGGCTCGTCGCGCAGCCGCAGCGTCGGGCAGATCATCTCGGCGATCTCCGCCACGGCGCCGATGATCGCCTGGGCGTCCGTCGTGCCGTAGCCGTAGCCGGACGGCATGGCGCCGCGCAGGTCCAGCGAAGAATCGAGGAACAGCCCGACCATCCAGGCCGGCACGCCCGTGCCGTCGAGCGGCGTCATCGAGAAGCCGGCGAAGCGGCCCGCGGGCAGGGCTTCGATGTAGCGTCGGGCCGCCTCGGGGAGGTCGGCCGGCAGGTTGTTCATGGGAAGCTCGCGGTGGTGTGGGCCGCCGCCGATCGGTAGGCGGCGTCGAGGAGGCGCATGGTGGCGAGGTCGCGCGCGCCCGAGAAGGCGGAACGGTCGCCCGAGCGGAGCGCGTGCCCGAAGGCGCGCACCTGCGCGAGGAAGGGCGACAGCGCGCCGTCGAAGGGCACCGGCTCGGTTCGGCCCGTCGCGGCGTCGGTGAAGGTCAGGCTGCCGCCGGCGTCCTGGCCCATGGTGTTCTCCGCCGCCATCAGGCCGCCGGTGCCGACCACCTCCAGGCGGCGGCGCGGCAGCGTTTCCGGATGGTTGTAGGCGACGTGCAGCTGCGCCAGCGCGCCCGACGCGGTCGCGCCCATCAGCATGGCGCCGTCGTCGACCGCATAGTCCTGCACGCGGCTCTGCGTCATGGCGGCGACGGCGGCGAGCGGCTCGCCGAGCAGGAAGCCGGCGAGGTCGAGCCCGTGCGGGGCGAGGTCCATCAGGGCGCCGCCGCCGGCCTTGGCGGCGTCGACCCGCCAGTTGTCGCCGCCGGAGCCGGCCGACCAGTCCGAGCCGAGCCAGCAGGCGTAGACGATGCGGACCGCCGTGACGGTGCCGAGCCGGCCGGCCCGGACGGCGTCGCGCATCGCCACGTGGGCGGGGTGATGGCGCTGGTCGAAGGCCGTGCCGTAGAGGATGCCCTCCCGCTCGACGGCGGCGATGAGGGCGGCCGCATCGTCGAGCGTGTGGGCGAGCGGCTTCTCGCACAGGACGGCCTTTCCGGCGCGGGCGAGCGCTTCGACCATCGGCCGGTGCAGGTGGTTCGGCGTCGCCACGTAGACGGCTTCGACGGCGGGGTCGGCGGCGAGCTCCTCCACCGTGGCGTGGGCGGCGGCGCCGAGCGCGGTCGCGTGGGCCCGGGCCGCGGGATCGGGATCGCAGACGGCGGCGAGGCGGTCGCCCGCGGCCAGCATGGCGGGCGCCGTGAAGTCGCGCGCCACCCAGCCGAAACCCGCGATGCCCCAGCGGACGGGTTCCATCACCAGCGCTCCGGAAGGTCGACGAGGGCGCGGCGCCGGGCGGCGCCGGCGCGGGCCGCGGCGTCGGCGGGCTCGGCGAAGGTCGCCGGGTAGGTGGCGAGGGGGCCGTATTCGGCGGCGTAGCGCTCGGACGGGAAGCGGATGCGCGGCGGCGCGCCCGCGTCGTAGAGCGGGTTGGCCCGCAGCGCCGCGCCCTGGGGCGGCATCGCGAAGCCGGCGTCCAGCGCCCGCGGCCGCCGCCGCAGCCCCGGGCCCGCCGCCACCGCGAATGCTTCGACGTGCCGGAGCTCGCCCGGCGCCCGCGGCACGGGAGCGCGCGCGTCCTGCAGCGCCCGCGTCAGCTCCCCGTCGTCGTAGACGACGCCGTCCGGGAAGCGCGCCGCGATCTCGTCCGCCGTCACGGCGCGGCCGGCCGAATAGTTCTCCGCTTCGCGGTTGTGGACGTGCCCCACCGCCAGCCACCCGCCGGCGGCGGCGAGCCCGCGCAGCCGCGCGAGCACTTCGTCCTTGGGCTCGAGGAAGTAGAAGGCATCCTGGCACAGGACGAGGTCGAAGCCGCCGTCCGCGACCGGCCAGGGCGAAGCCGCGTCGAAGCAGACGAGGCGCGCGTCCGGCCCCACCACCCAGTGCCGGGCGAGCCACAGCTTGGCGAAGACGACATCGGCACCGGCATAGGCGGCGCCGCGGCGGATGAACTCGCGCCCGTAATGGCCGATGCCGCAGGCGAGTTCGAAGCAGCGGCCGATCTCGCCCCGATGCGCCTCGATCAGCGCCAGGCCGGCGAGGTAGGTCGGGTCGCTCCAGCGATGGGCGAAGTAATCGCCGACGCGGCCGAAGCCGAGCAGGCCCATGGCGTCGCGCAGCGTCAGGCTGTCCGCCCCGGCGGCGAGGCGCGCGAGGTCGGCGGGGTCCGGCGCCGGGCCGGTCCACCAATCGTCCTGGTCGCCCAGCAGCGCCGCCAGCGCGCCCGCGCGGTCGCCGGCGTCGAGCCGCTCCAGCGCATGGGCCGACAGGGCGTCGCGGCCCGTGCGGAGGAAGGGGATGCCGTCGACGACGGGCCAACGCTTCCCGTCCGGCTCGCGCAGCGCGTGCGGCCCGTCGGGGACGAGCGCCGCGCCGGTGACGGGCGACAGAAGCCCGCTCCAGTCCGCCGTCACGGGATGCGCATCTCGGCGAGCACGCGGTCGTGGAAGGGCTTCACCGGCCCGTCGTGGACCAGGGCCATGTCGCCCAGCACGACGTCCATGGTGAGCGACGCCGAGCGCAGGTGCTGGGCGATCTCCATCACGCGGTCGACGACGTCCGCGGCATGGAACGCCCGGCCTTCGGGCGTTTCGGCGTCGGCCAGGCATTCGCGCGCTTCGGCGACGCGGCGGCGCAGGCCGGGCTCCAGCGACCCGAGCGCATCGTCGACGAAATGCTGCATCACCGGGCCGAGGTGGTCGCCGAGCAGCATTTCGCCGGTGAAGCCCGAGTCGGGCATGCCGGCGTTGTGGAAATGATGCGCCAGCGCGGCCAGGAACACGGTGGCGGGGTCGGCGCCGTAGCGGGGCGCCAGGATCACGCCGTAGACCGCCACCACGAGGCAATGCTCGGCGTGATTTTCCGCGGGCTCCAGCACGATCCGGGGACGGCCCGGGCAGGTCACGCCGGCGCGGGGCTGGTCCTCGAGCTGGCCCACGAAGCGCGGGAGGTCGGCCGGCCGGCCGGGCCCGGGCACCGCGATGGCGGACACCAGGGCCGAGCGCAGCGGCTCGGGCACCGGCGCCGAGATCTCCTCGACGGCGCGGCACAGCACGCCGTTGACCTCGGCCGCCGGCAGGCCGGCCTCGATCAGCAGCGGGCGGTCGATGTCGCCGAGCCGGGCCGCCGCCAGGGCCTGCGCGGTGATGCGGCGCGCCACCTCGGGCAGGGGCGCGCCCGCCACCAGCTCCGACCATGCGGCGCGGAACAGCCGCGTCGCGACCGTGCCGTGGCGCCCGGCCGAACGGACGCGCTTCAGGTCGCCGATCTCCCCGAAGAGGCCCTTCAGCGCGTCCGGGGCGTCGTCGTGGGTCGTCTGCACGGGGATCATCAGCCGACGTTGAGCCAATCCATGAGCATGGCTTCCTGGGCGTGGAAGGCGTGCTCGGGCTTGCGGCCGTCCCGCGTCATCGGCGCCTTGAAGAAGTGGCCGAGCTGCTCCTGCACGCCGCCGTCGCCGCGCTTGCCCGCGAGGCCGAGCACGCGGGCGATCTCGATGGCGAGCGGAGCCGCCAGGATCGAGTCCTTGCACAGGAAGTTGATCTTGATCTGCATCTTCTGGCCGAGGAAACCCGTGACGTCGATGTTGTCCCAGGCCTCCTTGTCGTCGCCGCGCGGCCGGTAGTAGCGGATGTCGACGAGGTGGTCCTCGACCGGGTAGCCGAGCATGTCCTCGAGCACGCAGCCCTTGGTGTTGAGCTTGGACTGGAGCGAGTTCGGGTCCTGGAGGGCGAAGCCGTCCCGGTTGCCGAGGATGTTGGTGGAGAACCAGCCGTCGACGTGCAGGGCGCGGGACTTCAGCGCCGGGGCGATCACGGTCTTCATCATGGTCTGGCCGGTCTTGCCGTCCTTGCCCGCCACCGCGACGTTGCGGTCCTTGGCGAAGGCGGTGAGCGCCGGGATGTCGGCGGCGACGCTCGGCGTGAAGTTGCCGTAGCCGCAGCCGCTCGCGATGGCGGCATAGGCGTAGAGCATGGCGGGGCCGATGGCTTCGCTGCTGTCGTCGAGGCCGCGCTCGAAGCCCTGGACGCTGTTCAGCGTGTCGAGGGTCAGGTCGGGCCAGGCTTCCGTCGACGCGAGGTTGACCACGACGACGCGGTCGAGGCCGTTGTCGGCCTTGAAGCGGCGGAGGTCTTCGGAGATCATCTCCACGGCTTCGCGGTGGCTGCCCGCCGCCGTCATGTTGCGGCCGACGATGTTCTTGCAGAACTTCTGGCTCGCCACGGCCTTCCACGGCGTCATGCCCTTCAGCGTCTCGGTCGCCGCCGACTCGCCCCGGCCGAGCACCCCGTGCTCCTCGGCCGCGGCCGCGAGGTCGACGCCGTTGACGTCCCACCCGCCGAACACGAGGTCCTTGTAGTCGGCGAGCCCCGCCACGCTGAGGTGCGCCAGGGGCAGCCCGTCGAGCTGGTTGGAACCGGCCTTGATGGCCTCGATACCAGCCACCGCCGTGGTGGCGACGGCACCGCCGAGACCCACGATCGCCACGCCGAGCCGCTCGCCGCGCGCTGTGCCCATGTTCGCCAAGAGAACCCCTATCGCGGACGCGGGCCATGGCTCGGGCCTCCCGCGTCGTTTCCGTAAAGTCGGGGCCAACGTTTCCCGCGTGAGGCGGTTCCCGGCCGGCCCGGTCCGAACCGGTTTCCGTCACCTAGCGGACGCGCCGCCTGCGCCCATTGCGACATTTAGGCGATTGGGGGATGCGGCCCGCGGCCCGCCGACCGGCCGGGGGCTGGGTGCGACGGCACGGCGCACCGTCGCATGCGACGAAGGTGACAGACTCTCGCGGTTGAATATGATCCCGTCGTCGTCCACCCGACCGGGGCCGCCCGGACCTGGAGTTACCCTTGCGCCGCCAGAGACCGACTCCCGAGCCCGCCGCCCGGCGCATGCCTTGATCGAGGATGCCAAGCGGTCCCCCGTCCGCCTGAGCGACGTCGCCCGATCGGCCGGATGCTCGGCCGCGACCGTGTCGCGCGTCCTGAACAGCCCCGAATCCGTCAACCGGGATGCGCGGCTGCGCGTCGAGGCGGCGGTGCGCGAGCTGGGCTACACGCGCAACGGGGCCGCCCGGGCGTTGCGGTCCCGCCGCTCGCAGATGGTCGGCGTGATCCTGCCGACCCTGAGGCAGCCCATCTACGCCGACTTCATCGGCACTTTGCAGGACGGGCTGGCGCGCCAGAACTACGCGCTGGTTGTCACCACGTCCGATTATTCGCCGGACCGGGAGCTGTTCCAGGCGCGCCTCCTGGTGGAGCGCGGCATCGACGGGCTCGTGCTGGTCGGCCACACCCATCGCCCGGAGCTCTACGAGCTGCTCGAGATCCAGGACCTGCCCTTCCTCACCACCTACACGTTCTGGCCCGAGTTCCCCCATCCCATGGTGGGCTTCGACAACTTCGCCGCCATGGTCCGCGTCGTCGACCACCTCCACGGGCTGGGCCACCGCGATTTCGCCATGCTGGCCGGCGCCCGCAAGGACAACGACCGGGTCGAGCAGCGGGTCGCCGGCGCCGTCGCGGCGCTGGCGGCCCGGGGCATCGACCTGCCGGCGGAGCGCATCGTCGAGGAAGCCTTCACCATCGAGGGCGGGCGCCGCGGCCTCGCGCGGCTTTTCGACACCGGGAACCCCACGGCGTTGCTCTGCTCCAGCGACGTGCTGGCCTACGGGGCGCTGATCGAGTGCCGGGCGCGGCGGCTCGACGTCCCGGGCCGCCTGTCGATCGTCGGCTACGACAGCCTGCAGTCCTCGGCCCATACCGTGCCGGCCCTGACCAGCATGGAGATCCCCGCCGACGAGATGGCCCAGCGCGCCGCGGCCTACATCCTGGCGCGGCTGGCCGGGCGGAGCCACCCCGCCCGGGTGGAGATCCATCCCCGCCTCGTGGTGCGCGACACCACGGCGCCGCCGCCCGCGGCCCGGCGCTGATCCCCGGGGGGCGACGCGCGCCATTTGCGCAGCGGCGCGGGTGCGAGGTAAGTTGATCCCGGCCGCCGGATCACGGCGTGGCGGCCCCGCGGGAGAACGACTTGACCGAGAAACGCGTGCTGATCACCGGCGGTGCCGGCTTCGTCGGCTCCCACTTGTGCGAAGCGCTCCTCGCCCGCGGCGACGAGGTTCTCTGCGTCGACAACTTCTACACCGGCCAGCGGCGCAACGTGGCCCACCTGATGGGCGACCCGCGGTTCGAGGTGATGCGCCACGACGTGTGCTTCCCGCTGCACGTGGAGGTGGACGAGATCTACAACCTCGCCTGCCCGGCGTCGCCGGTCCACTACCAGTCCGACCCCGTCCAGACCACCAAGACCAGCGTGCTCGGCGCGCTCAACATGCTGGGCCTGGCCAAGCGCCTGAAGGTGCCGGTGCTGCAGGCTTCCACCTCGGAATGCTACGGCGACCCGTCCGTGCATCCCCAGCCGGAAACCTATTGGGGCCACGTCAACCCGATCGGCCCGCGCTCCTGCTACGACGAGGGCAAGCGCTGCGCCGAAACGCTGTTCTTCGACTACCACCGCCAGCACGGCGTCGACATCAAGGTGGCGCGCATCTTCAACACCTACGGGCCGCGCATGCACCCGGACGACGGCCGCGTGGTGTCGAACTTCATCGTGCAGGCCCTGAAGGGCGAGGACATCACCCTCTACGGCGACGGCTCGCAGACGCGGTCCTTCTGCTTCGTCGACGACCTCGTGGACGGGCTGATGCGCCTGATGGCGACGCCGCGCGGCGTCACGGGCCCGGTCAACCTCGGCAACCCCGGCGAGTTCACCATCCAGCAGCTGGCCCACACGGTCGTGGAGATGACGGGCACGCGGTCGCGCCTCGTCCACCGCCCGCTGCCGCAGGACGACCCGCGCCAGCGCCGCCCCGATCTCGCCCGCGCCAAGGCCGAGCTCGATTGGCAGCCCACGACGGCGCTGAAGGACGGCTTGGCGCGCACGATCGCCTATTTCCGCTCGCTCCTGGACCTCCAGGACGCGCCGCCGATGCGCGTCAGCGCGGCGCGCAGCCGCGTCGCCTGACGCCGCGCAACAGGACATGGCCATGCAGGACGCCGACACCGCCGAACCGCTGCCCCTCGTCGTCATGGGGGTGAGCGGTTCCGGCAAGTCCACCATCGCGGCGCAGCTCGCGGGGCGGTTGGGGCTGCCCTACCTCGACGGCGACGACCTGCATCCGCAGTCCAACGTCGACAAGATGCATGCGGGACACCCGCTCGACGACGACGACCGGTGGCCCTGGCTCGACCGCGTCGCCGCGGCGCTGAATGACCGCGCCGCGGCAGGCGGCGTGGTGGTCGCCTGCTCGGCGCTGAAGCGCTCCTATCGCGACCGGCTGCGCGACGGCACGGGCGGCCGCGTGCGCTTCGCCTTCCTCGACGTCGGCTTCGACGAGATCGAGCGCCGGCTGAAGAAGCGCGTCCACCATTTCATGCCGAAGCAGCTCCTGCAGAGCCAGTTCGACACGCTGCAACGACCGGGGCCCGACGAGGCCGACGTGTCCACGGTTTCGGCCGACGGCCCCGCCGAGGGCATCGTCGCCGACATCGCGGGCCGGCTCGGGCGCTGACAGGTTTCGGAGGTTTCGCCCATGGTCGATGCCCAGTTCCCCCTCGCCGGACGCGTCGCCATCGTCACCGGAGGGGGCCGCGGCCTCGGTCGGGCCATGGCGCTGGGCCTCGCGGCCGCGGGGGCTCGCGTGGTCGCCACGGCGGCGCGGAGCCTCGCCGAGGTCGAAGCCGTTTCCGCCGAAGCCGGGCCGGGAACGGTCCTGCCGCTCGCCGCCAACGTCACGCGGCCGGAAGATTGCGCCGCGGCCGTCGCGTTCGCGGTGGCGCGCTTCGGGCGCCTCGACGTGCTGGTGAACAACGCCGGCCGCGGCATGCGGCTCGTCAGCGACGACTTCCTGACGACGCCGACGCGCTTCTGGGAGGTCGAGCCGGCGGTGTGGCGCGACATCGTCGACACCAACGTCAATGGCCCGTTCCTCATGGCCCGCGCCGCCGCTCCATCGCTGATCGCATCCGGCCGCGGCCGCGTCGTCAACATCTCCATGAACCACGAAACCATGCGCCGGGCCGGGTTCTCGCCCTACGGGCCCAGCAAGGCGGCGCTGGAATCCGAGACGATCGTGTGGGCGCAGGACTTCGCCGGCACCGGCGTGACCGTCAACGCGCTGCTGCCGGGTGGCGCCACCGAGACCGGCCTGATCCCCGCTTCCGTCGGTGCGGACGCCCGCGCCGCCATGCTGCGCCCGGCGATCGTCGTGCCGCCGCTGCTGTGGCTCGCGTCCGACGCGTCGGGCGGGTTCACGGGTCGGCGGATCGACGCCAAGCGCTGGCGCCCCGAACTGCCCGGGGCGGAGGCCGCCGGGCAGGCGTCGGAGCCCGCCGGCTGGGCCGTCGCCCCGGCCTGAGGAGGGCCGGACCGCGACAGCGCTGCGTTTCTGCCGCCACCGTGTCCGCCGCGCCATCGCGGGCGGAGGGGCGGGATGGTAGGGCTTCGGTTCGACGCGGGATCCCGTGCGCCGCGGCCCCGGCGCGCGGGAGCGGGGCAGGGCGCGCGGCGCGGGCCGCCGCCGGAGGAGAGACGGGATGCGACGTATCATGGGAGCGCTCGCGCTGGCGGCGGCGACCGCGCTGGGCGGCTGTGCGAGCGCGCCGCCGCCGGAAGCCGCGCTGCGGGGGCAGGGCGTCGCGCAACGCTCGCCCGCCGTGCCCTGCACGACCACGTGGCTGGTCCTCGCCACCGTGTCGAAGTGCGGCTCGGGCGGGCTCAGGTTCGGCGTCGCGACCGAATAGCGGCCGGGCGCTTTCCGCGTGGCCGAAACGCCGTCCCCGGCGTTGACCGCCGGATGGCCCCGCCGGGGCGACGTCCGACGGGTCGTGCCGCCTCGGGAGCCTTCGCCATGGACCGCGCCATCGTCGTCATCGAGGACGAACCGCTGCTGCGCCAATACGCGATCGAGACCTTCGCGTCGGCGGGCCTCGACGTGGTGGATTTCGAGGACGGTGACCGGGCCCTCGCCTATGTGCAGGACCATCCCGACACGGTGGCGGCGGTGTTCACCGACGTGCGGCTGATGGGCGCCACGGACGGGCTGCGCATCGCCCGGGCCATCACCGAGGCCCATCCCGCCATCACGGTGGTGGTCACGTCGGGCCGGTTCTCGGAGCGGCCCGCCGAGCTCGGGCCCCGGGTCGTGTATATCGGCAAGCCCTGGATGGCGATCGACGTGCTCAACGCCATCATCGACGCCAAGCAGGACGATTGACGGCAGGGCCGGCGCGGCGCTTGCCCCCGCGTCGAGCCCGACGATCAGCCCCGCTTGGCCGGCGGGGGCGGGCTGGCGTCGAAATCGTCGCGGTCGATCACCGTGATCGGCACCTGCGCGGCTTCGGGGGCGGGATGCCGGAAGTCGAGGTCGATGCGCCAGCGCTTGACGTACTCGGTCGCGCTGGCCTGGACGAAGCCGAGGCGGTCGCGGGTGGTGTGGTCGTAATGGCAGACCTGCCCGGCACGGCAGCCGGGCACGAGGGCGACGAGGGATTTCGAGGAGGGCCGGGCCGCATCGACCCCCTGCCGCACGCAGGCCGTTTCGGCCTTCACGGTCTTCTCGGGGCAGTCCGCCAGGGCGCGGTCGAGCAGGTTGGCCCGCGGGCCGACGACGTGGTCGTAGGAGGTGGCGTAACGGGCGACGCCCGACACCCGATCCATCTCGCCCTGCACCGGAAGGGCGCAGCCCGAAGTCGCCGCGCCGAAGCACAGAACCAGTCCCGCGCTGAAGCGCGGCAGCGTCGCCCTCATCGCGGGCCCGCGGGGGCGTGGCCCAGGAGCCGGTCGACGGCCGCGACGGCCGCCGACGCGATGGCGCCCGCCAGCGCCATGGGCTTCGACAGGAAGTGCTCGCCCGGCGCGGCGGAAGCCACCGTCGGCGCCGATGCGGCCTCGTAGGCGATGCCGTAGCGCTGGCGATCCGCCGGCAGGATCCAGGTCATCTCGTCGGGCGCGGCGCTGGTCAGGTACACGATCGCGCGATCGTCCAGGCCGAGGCGGCCGAGATAGGCGCCGATCAGCGCGTTGGCGGCTCCCGTCTCGACGCTGACGCCGTTGCGGCGGAGGTAGGCGGCGTGGAGTCCGACATGCGCGTCCTGGCCCATGGCGCGCGGCGCACCGGCGAGCCACACGAGGCCGCAGGCCGAAGCGCAGACGCCCCGCGCCGGGACGTCCGTGCCGATGCCCTCGCGCCGCACCGTTTCGCCGAGCGCCAGCGCGGCCTGGACGTTGCCGCCGAGGCTCGACAGGCGCAGGGTGCGGGGAGACGGGGCCGCCGCCAGCGCGGCCACGAGCTTGAGGTCGTCGCCGGGCTCGATGATGCCGCTGAGCTCGACGGCGCCGCCCGAGGGCGCCACCTTGATCTCCGCAGAGGCGCAGGGGCCCGCCGCCGAAGCCGCCACGAGGGCGAGCATCGCGGCGCTGAAGGGAAACCGGGGCTTGGATGACGGCATACCGATCCCCCTAACATCATGTGGGAAAATATCCCACAAAATTCCGCCGATCGCACGGGCGAGCCGCCGGCGGCCCCGCTCCGACCCACACTGGCGCCCGTTTGCGGCGGGGTTGAGGGCGGGGCCGCGCTCGGGCATGGTGCCCGCATGCTGATCCCCATCACGGATGCCGACGGCATCCTGCTCGATCTCCGTTACGCTTCCGTCGACAACCTGCTCGGGCGCGCGATCTACGGCCGGGCCGTGGCGCTGCTCCGCCCGCCCGCGCGCGACGCTCTCCTGGCCGCCGCCCGCCATGCCGCCGCGCTGGGGCTGAAGCTGAAGGTCTTCGACGCCTTCCGGCCGCTCGAAGCGCAATGGGCGTTCTGGCACGCCGCGGAGGACAAGACCTTCGTGGCCGACCCGCGCGGGGGCGGCACCCATCCGCGCGGCATCGCCGTCGACTTGACGCTGGCCGATGCCGTCAGCGGGGAGGAACTCGCGATGGGCACAGGGTTCGACGACTTCACCCCTTTGTCGGCGCACGACCGCGTCGAAGGCCTGCCCGCCGAGGCGATCCGCAACCGGGCGCTGCTGCTGGGCCTGATGACGGCCCGGGGCTGGGAGCATTACGGGCCGGAATGGTGGCACTATCACCTGCCCGGGCGGGACAACTATCCCGCGCTGTCCGCTGCCGACGTGCCGAACGGCCCCATGGATGCGGCGCCGTGAGGGCCGCCGCCGGGATCGCCGCGGCCGCGGCCTTGGCCGCCACCCTGGCGGGTTGCGCGCGGGACGCGCCGCCGGCGACCTTCGCGGTGCCTCGCGCCGCGGCGGCCGAGATCCGGATGGCGTGCCCGCCGGGCACGTTCATCGGCACCATGACGGTCAACTGCCCCCGGCCGCTGCCGAGGAACGCCCCCGTTCAATGAGCCTGGGTGCGGATGCCCTTGTCGTAGACGGCGCGGCAGCCGGGGCTGAGCTGGGCGCGAAACTTCTTCATGCAGGCGGCGGTCTGCTCCTCGTCGAGGAGGGTCTGCGGACAGAGCCGGACGGCGTCGCCCGTGCAGGCCTGGACCGCCTGCTGGCGGAACTCGGGGCTGAGGTTCTCGGCCCCCGCCCAGGCGGGGGACGACAGACCGACGACCAGGGCGACGCTGAAAGCTCCGACGATCCGCATGAAGACCTGTCCTGTTCGAGTGGGACTGCCGAGAGCCGGACCGCCACGATGGGGTCCGGGCGCCACGGCGGCCCGTTGAGCCGTGCATGTGGGTTCGGACCCTCGGGTCCGACAACCCCCGCGCCCCGTCCGGGCCGCCATGGGCCGGCGGCAAAGCTTCGTCAAGGTCCGGGCCGCTAGGCTCGTCGCCGACCCCAGACGCGGGGGCCCGGTTCGGGCCCGCCCCCGTCCGTGCCAGGAGAAGCCATGACCTCGCCCGCCCGCCCGGCCGGAGCGCCCCGATTCGTCGCCTATTCGACCATGACCCGCATGCCCGCGCTGGTCGGGACCGATGCCGCGAGCCTTCTCGTCGAAGCCCGCTCCATCCCGGCGCTCGGCTACGACAACCGCTTCGTCGAGGTGCTCGACTGCGGGGCGCAGGGTCCCGATGCCGGCACGGTCGATGTCCCGCTCGACGCCGCGCGCTCCCTGTACCGCACGGTGTTCCGCGGCTCGGGCGCCCTGGGCCAACCCGGCATGCCGCCCCTGCCGCTGCAGGACCCGCTGCCGACGCCGCCCGACCGTGCCGCCCTGAAGGCGATCGAGGACGGCCTGTCGTCCCTCACCGCCCGCGCCCGGGCGGCGGGGCTCGACGGGCTCGCCTCCGCCCTCGGCCGCGTTCTCGACGACGCCCGCGCCGAGATCGCCGCGCGGCTCGGCCCCGGCTGACCTGTACGGTTCAGGGCTTGGCCGGCGCGGCCCCCGGGACGGGCTGGGGCGGCGGCGTGTCGACCTGCTGCCTGAGCGCCACGGTTCCGTCCGGATGGAGCACGACCATCACGGGCCGGCCGTCCCGGGTGGCCTGGGCCATCCAGTCGCCGAGGTTGCCCTCGTGGATCCGGGCGACGTCCGCGTAGCCCGCCGCTTCCATGCGGGACTTCGCCTGCCCCTCGTCGAAGCCGTCCGCGGCGGCGGGGACCGCCGAAGCGGCGACGAGGAACAGCGACAGGGTCGTGGTCTTCATGGTGGCTCCCGGGTATCGTCCATGGAACGGCGGCGGGCGCCGTCCGGATCCGCGCGCCGCGGCATCGGCGGCGGGTCGCCGGGCGGCCACGGCGGGCCGGGCGATCCCGTGCATTCGGACGGGCCGCCGAACGGCCGGCCGGCCATTCCATGTTATTGACGCAGCGTTAATCATGGCGCACATGATGGCACTATCAAGATCGCGAAAAGGACACACGTTGGCGAGCGTCAAACAAGTGCCGAAGGCGGACACGACAGCCGAAGCCCCGACGTCGGTCGACCAGGCCGAGATCGACACGCTCATGCGTCGTTTCTTCGATCAGGGCCGTGTCCCGGCGGCCGAAGCGCCCGCCACCGCGGCGGTCCCGGCCGCCCATCCCCGTCGCGACTTCGACATGGCGTCCGAGTTGCTGGAGCGGGCCGCCCAGGCCTTCGACCTCCTGATCGGGCGGTGCCAGAACCTGGAACGCGAGCTCGAAGAGTCCGGCGAACGGGCCCGCACGCAGTTCGCGGAACAGGACGAGACGATCGAGCAGTGGAAGCGGCTGGCGTCCGGCCTGAAGGCCCAGGCCGAAGCCTCAGAACAGGACGCGTCCGCCTTGAAGGCGCGCTGCGACGCCGCCGAAGCCCGCGCCGCCGCCGCCGACCAGAGAGCTGCGTCGCTCGAACGAGCCTCGGCCCAGGCCGCCGGGCATGCCGCGATGGCCGAGCAACTGTCCACGAAGCTGCACGACAAGGTCGTGTCGGCCTTCGGCATCGGGTCGCGGGCCCATCCCGTCCTCGAAGCCGTCGCGACGCGGGCCGCCGCCACCGAGTGATCGGCCCGCCGTCGCATCGCGACGCGGACCCGCACCCCGCGCTTCCCTCGAAGGGGAGCGCGGGGCGCGACGGAGGTTCCGCGGCGGTGAGGGCCGATCCAGCCATCGGGGCGCGGGATCGTTCATCGTAGGGGCGTCCGCGGCACCGGCCTGACATTCCAGGGCGACTCTGCGCGGATGCGCGATATCGAGCGACACATGAGGTGAGGATGTCGGCTTGAAGCCGCTGACCGCGTCAGGAATGGCGCGCCCACGGGGAATCGAACCCCGGTTTTCGCCGTGAGAGGGCATCACCGGGCGTCCATTGGCGTCCAGTGCAGTCCAGCTAACGCGCTGGCATTGCTTGAAAAACGTCGCATGACAAGGTTGCGCTGTCCAGCCCGGTGTGCGAGAGTTTAGGCCCGCCGACAGGACACAAACGGGACACCATGGCCCAGAGCACCCGCGCCCCGAAGCTTGAAACACGGGCCAATCGACTCAAGCTACCGGTGGCAAAGAAGCCTGTTTTCGTTCGGGTCGCGCCCGGCATCTCGCTCGGCTATCGGCGCAACGCGACAGCCGGCACGTGGGTCGTGCGGGTCGCTAGCGGCGACGGTGCAGCCTGGACGAAGCGCGTTGGCACCGCTGACGATCATGATGAGAGCGACACCAACAGCATTTTGACGTTCTGGGAAGCGCAGACCGCGGCGAAGCTGATGGCGCGTGGCGATCAGGAAGGGGCAGCGCGGAACGCGCCCCTCACCGTCGAGCGTGCGGCCCTCGCCTACCTGGGCAGCCTCGAAGCGCGAAATCGGCGAACCGCAAACGACGCGCGCCTACGCCTGACCCGGCTCTTCCTGCCGCGCTTCGGGACGACATACATTGGAGATCTCACCCGAACCGCCTTGGAGAGCTGGCGCGATGGCCTCGTGCGGGCTGGCGGCGATGCCGAACAGCGACGGAAGAGCCAGGACACGGCGAATCGAGTTCTGAGCATCGTGAAGGCGCTGCTGAACCACGCTGTAGGTGACCCGGCGAACGGGCTGTCGAACGACAGTGCATGGCGGCTCGTGAAGCCGTTCCAGCGAGTCGGACGGGCGCGCGAGGTGCATTTCGAAGCGACCGAGGTTCTGCGGCTTCTGGAAGCGTCCGACGACACGGCCTTCAGCGACCTGCTGACCGCCGGTTTCCTGACCGGGGCGCGGTATGGAGAGTTGGCAGCCTGTCAGGTGCGTCATTTCGATCATGAGGGCGAATCGCTTCGCGTTCCGAGCGGCAAGACGGGCGCCCGCACCGTCATTCTTCAGCCGGAGGCGGTCACCTTTTTCGCTCGTGTTGCTGGCGCTCGGGCAAAAGATGAAGCGCTGCTGGCCCGTGCTGACGGTGGCGCTTGGGGTGCGAGCCATCAGGTTCGGCCGATGAAGCGGGCGCTTGTAGGGGCTGGACTGGACCCAAGCGGGACCTTCTATGCCCTCCGCCACTCCTACATCTCGCGAGCTATTGAAGCCGGCGTACCGCTGAACGTTGTGGCCGAGAACTGCGGGACGAGCGTGCGCATGATCGAAACAACCTACGCGAAAGTGCTGGCGGGTAAGCGACGAGAGTTCATCGCCCGAGGCGCGCCTCGCCTGTTCGCTGACATGTCCGCGCCAGCCTAGAGATGCCTCCTTCACGTTTTTGGTAACGAAGCTTCGACGCTTTCGAATCTCATCGGCGCGACCCCGCCTCCCTTGTTGAGGTTAGCGATGCGTTTCGGAAAGCGCTGTAGTATGTCACCCTGGGGTGGAGGGAAGGCCGGACCTAACCGGAATTCCGTCCAGCCGTGCCAGAACTGAGGTGTCGTATGTCGGTTCCGGTCAAGGCGACCTACTACGAGTTCTTTGCGGGCGGAGGTATGGCGCGTGCGGGCTTGGAAGGCACGTGGGAATGCCTATTCGCCAATGACGTAGACCGGATGAAAGCCGACGTTTATCTCAGAAACTGGGGATCGAAAGAATTTATTGCGGGTGACATCGCAGCGGTAACCATCGACCAGCTGCCCGGCCGAGCTGACCTAGTATGGGCCTCGTTCCCTTGTCAGGACACGTCGGTCGCCGGAGTAGGACGGGGATTAGGTCAGCAGGCAGCTCTGCTCAGAACTCGGTCCGGCGCCTTTTGGAGCATGATGGACATTGTTCGTCGATTGGACGCCGACGATCGTGCACCAAGAGTCTTAGTTTTAGAAAACGTTCTCGGATTGCTGACGGTGAACGGCGGATCGGACTTCGTTGCGACGATTAAGTCTCTTTCGGAGAACAATTATCGCTCAGGTGCAGTCGTAGTGGATGCGTCACTGTTCCTTCCTCAGTCCAGGCCTCGAGTGTTCATTATTGCAGTCCGTAAGGAAGATGATGCGTATGAGGGCGTGTCAAGTAGAAATCCCATATTACCGTGGCATCCCGATCCTATCCAAAGAGCACGAAAGCATCTCTCTGCGGCAAACATCGAAGACTGGATTTGGTGGGACTTGGGAACAGCGCCGCAGCGGCAGATCGCGCTATCCCAAATCATCGGGCGTGAAAGGGACGAGATCAAATGGCATTCAGCTGACGAAACCGCCAGGCTCATGGCCCTTATGTCAGCTATAAACCTTGATCGGCTTAACGACGCAGGCCACCGAGGTGGGACAGCCATCGGTAGCCTTTACCTGCGCATGCGTCCAGCGGGCGGTCGCAATGAGCAACGTGCTGAGGTCAGTTTCAACGAAACCTTTGGTTGCCTGCGAACCCCACGCGGCGGCGGATCGAGGCCCAGAATTGTGGTGGTTGAAGGGAAAACCATCAAATCTCGGCAAATCGTTGCACGAGAAGCAGCCGAACTGATGGGTTTACCGGCGCAGTACATGCTGCCTCCGATCTATGATCATGCATTCAAAGTCATAGGTGATGGATTGGCAGTTCCTGTCGTTAAGTTTCTACGCGATCGCCTGCTTCGGCATCTAGTTGTAGGCGGCCAGATCATGACCGAAGCTGCCTAACGTGGGATCTCTCTCACCTGGAATGATACAAATGCAAGGTTTAAAATACGTCGATTTTGGACGATATCGCTCATTCGATCAGATGCAGGTAATGGAACTCAGGCCATTGACGCTGCTTTTCGGCCACAACAGTGCGGGGAAAAGTGCCGCGCTTAGACTACTTCCAATTCTTGCTAGCGCAGCCCGGCAGCAGATTGACGGTATAATAATTCCGACCGTTCTAGATTATAGCTCGCCAGCTCTGAGAGGTGCGAGCTTCAATGACCTAGTCAACCAGCATTACAAAGGCAGCTTTCTGGAGTTTGGAATTGGCTGGGGTGGTCAGTCCTACAAGATGCGTATTAAATCAGGAACCGCGGCTGAAGGCGAGTTTCTCTCCGACTTCCAATTTGTCTCTGGCGAAAAACGCTTTGCCGGACATCCAGCGGGCGAGGGGCATATCAACCAGCTAGCAGTTTCGCTCAATGATGGGCTTCAGGGCGAAATCACCGTTCGATCCCGCGGACTAAGATTGTCCGTGGACGAAAACTCCCCTACCGCCATCGTCAACCAGTTCGATGCACTAAACCGGCTTCTAGTGCTCTGAGTCATTCGTTTGATGCACCCTGAGCTTGGCCATGACGCTGGCGGCTGAGGCGGTCCAGATGAAGG
>NZ_QYBB01000032.1 GCF_004137685.1 Lichenibacterium minor
GGCGGAGTCGACGCCGCTGTGGCGACTTACGCGGCCGGTGTGACCGAGCCCGGACACCACGTCGCCATGATCGGCACCAGCATGTGCTGGGGCTATGTCACTCCCTCGGCGGATGCCGGCCACGGCCTCATCGCCTTCCCCTACGTGATCGGGGACGACCTCTACGTTTTCGGCGGCGCCGCGACAGCTGGCGCTTCCGTCACCTGGTACCGCGAGCAGTTCTGCCAAGCCGAGGTCGCGGAAGGGCGCGCGACAGGCCGCGACCCGCATGCGATTCTTGAAGAACGTGCGGCCGCCGTCGCGCCGGGTTCGGACGGCGTGGTTTTCCTGCCCTACCTGATGGGCGAGCGCTCGCCCGTATGGGACGGTCAAGCCTCAGGCGCTTTCGTGGGGCTGAACCTGTTCCACACCCGCGCTCACCTGTATCGCGCCGTGCTGGAAGGCGTGACGCTAGCGCTACGGCATAACATGGAGTCGGGCGCGAAGGGCTCGGTTCCCCTCGAGCCGCGGCTCGTCGTGGTCGGCGGCGCGGCGCGTTCCGACCTCTGGATGCAGATCATCGCCGACGTCACCGGCTACCCGGTCTGGACGATTGAGGAAGACGTGGAGGCGGCGCTCGGCGCAGCACGGATGGCGGCATTGGGAGTGGGGCTGATCGCACGTGAGGACCGCGACAGCTGGATCACCCTCGTCGAGCGGGCCTCTCCCGACGCGGCCCGCAAGGCGCGCTACGACACGGTGTTCGGGATCTATGCGGGCCTCTATCCCGCGCTACGGAATTCCATGCATGCACTGGCGACCTTGCGCGGGATCGCTACACGGGAGGGGAGCCCCCCGCCGATGAGGAGCTGACTCATCGCCTTTTGCCACTTGGACATCTCCACACGCTGCGGAGAGCAATTTTTCGGGTCTTGCCGTCCGACGCCATCGCGGTCCTGAACGGCGAGCCGGTGAAGTGCAAAACGTCGTTCGTTCGAGCAACGCCTGCACATGAACCTCCGTTCCGATGGTCCAAATGCGCAGAAGCAGCCCTTTCGCTCTCCACACGTCCTCGCCTGTCATCACAGCCGAGCTATCAGTGGTCACGGATCAAGTAGGCTGCGCGGCCCGGACATGCATCCTGTCGGTCCGCGCAGGGTTCAGATCTCCGTTTTCTCCGCGAGCGCCAGGGCGTCTTCGACGTCGACACCCGGGTAGCGAACCGTGCTCTCGATTTTGGCGTGCCCGAGCAGGAGTTGCACGGTGCGTAGGTTACCCGTCTGCTTGTAAATCATTGCCGCCTTGGTCCGTCGCAGCGAGTGCGTGCCGTAGTCCTCGCGCCGAAGGCCGACCCCGTTGACCCACTCCTCCACGAGCCTGGCGTACTGGCGCGTGCTGATCGGCTTGGCATGGTCGATCCGGCTCGGGAACACGTAGTCGGTCACCGTGCCTCCCCGGCGCTCCAGCTACGCGTTCAGGCTCGCCTGGGCGTGGTCGAGCAGTTCGAACTGCACCGGCCGCTTCGTCTTCTGCTGGACCACGATGGCGCGGGAACGAACGCGTCCGCCCAGGACAATGTCACCGATCTTGATCTTGACGATGCTGCAGCCGCGCAGCTTGCTGTCGATCGCGAGGTCGAACATGGCGCGGTCGCGCATCCGCTTCTTGCTGTCGAGCCAGAACCGGATGGCCCAGACCTGCTGCGGTTTGAGGGCCCGCTTGGCCCCGAGCTTCCGTCCGGCATTCCAGGCAGGTTTCTCCTTCGCGCCCGGATCGTGTTCTGATTGTCCCATGGTGCATCCTCCCGTGGCCACATCGGCCATGAGGAGAACAGGACAGTCGTACAACGTCGGGGTGCGAAGACACTCTTTCTGCCGGGTCTACGTGCGCTGCTTTCGACCCAAGTCAGGCGTAGCAGGGCGGATGCAGAAAGCGCAGAAGCGGACATGCATGCAAAATCCGGCGGATCCCTTTGGAGTGCAGGTTTCGGCTTCGCTTAAACGCCGCGTGGGCTTGTGACACGAGATCCCAGCCTGGTCGACTGAACCTCCTAGCAGTATTTTTTACACTTTTCCTACGATCGACTTGGTTGCAGACATTCCAACCGACATCTCCGCATGGGTCCAACGTCAGGGTGAAGCCGCAAACCGTCTCGTGGATTCAGCATGCACCCAGCACATGGCTTCACTGCAGTGCAGCAAATTGTTGCAGCGCACGAACGGGCCCATTCTCATGATGCTGAAGGATGAGACGACCTGGGCTTTTGCGCCCTGCCTTCCCTTGGAGACGAGCCATGACCTCCTATCGAGCCACCGCGGACCGCCGCCTGCTCTCCGCCCCGCGCACCGAGGGCGTGATCGCCCGCATGGTCCGGCTGTGGATCGAACACCACCAGCGCATGATCGACCTCGGCCTTCGGCCGCACTGACCCACCAGGCTTCAAAGGTCCCGCTGACCATCGGTGAGGCGCTGGCGGGCCCGATGGATGTGATAGCGCATCGTCAGGGCGGCCGCTTCCGCGTCGCCCTGACGGATGGCCTCCGCCACCGCCTCATGTTCATCGAAAACGCGCCGTCCGCGCTCTTGCGAGCCGGCTCGGGTGATGCCGAGTGCCACCGCCATGATATGCTGGATCGTGCCGTTCAGGGTCTCCAGCATCTCGCCGAAGAGGGGGTTCCCGCTCGCCTCCGCCACCGCGAGGTGGAAGTCGAAGTCCATCCGGGCCGGCACGCTGCCGCCCGCGAAGGCACCCCGTAGCACATCGAGGGTCTTGAAGATGCGGTCGAGTTGCGCCGCCGTCCGACGCTGGGCGGCGAGGTTAGCCGCCTGCCCCTCCAGGCCCAGCCTCACCTCGAAGCAGCGTAGCATCTCGGCGATGTCCGAAGCCTTGGCGAGCCGCGTCAGGTGCTCGGAGGGACGGTGCTGAACGTAGGTGCCCGAGCCCTGCCGCGTGGTGACCAACCCATCGGCGTGAAGCCGCATCAGCGCCTCGCGCACGGTCGGGCGTGACACCTGGGACGAGCGGCAGATCTCGCTTTCCGAGGGCAGCTTGTCGCCCTCCTTCAACGCCCCCGAGAGGATCCGTTCCAGGATCTGTCCGTAGATCAGGTCGCCGAGCCGCTCCTTGCGGCGAGGCACCAGCTTTAACTCGCTCACCCGCCTTCCCTCCCGGCCCCGACCGCCCCCAACCTGTCAGACGAGTTGACAGGATTGCCGGCGCGGTGACAAGCTACACTCACTCCGACCCGCAGGCGGCACGATCGGCGGGCGAAACGCAAGGGTGGAACGAGGGTTATGCCTTCATCGACGCCAAACCTCGCTCCTCTCCTGTCAGGCATCTCGGGCATCCTCGTGACGCCCTTCGACGCCGACGACCGTCTCGCGCCGCGCCGCCTGAAGCCGGTGGTCGACCGCGCGGTCGCGGCGGGCGTCCACATCCTCACTGCCAACGGCAACACGGGTGAGTTCTACGGGCTCACGACGTCGGAAGCTGAGCGTGCCGTGCACGCGGCCGCCGAGCTGATCGACGGACGCGCGCCCTTGTTGGCGGGCGTCGGCCGTTCGGTCGGCGACGCCGTCGCCTTGGCGCGCGCATCCCGCGCCGCGGGTGCGGCGGGCCTCATGGTGCACCAGCCGCCGGATCCCTTCGTGTCACCGCGCGGCACGGTGGCCTACGTGGAGCGGGTCGCGGAGGCAGGGAGTGGACTGCCCATCGTGCTCTACCTGCGCAACGACGCCATCGGCTTCGACGCCATCGAGCGGCTCTGCGCCGTGCCGGGCGTGGTGGGGGTGAAATGGGCCTCCCCGACTCCGCTCCGCCTCGCCGAGGCCATGCGACGCTGCTCGCCGGACATCGTCTGGGTCGGCGGCCTCGCCGAGCCCTGGGCGCCCCCGCTCTGCGCCGTGGGGGCCAGGGGCTTCACCTCGGGGCTCATCAACGTGTGGCCAGAGCGTTCTGTGGCCATCCACGCCGCGTTGACCGCCGGCGACTACCGCCACGCCAACGCGCTCATCGCCGAGATGCGGGCTTTCGAGGATCTGCGCGCCGAAGAGGGCAACGGCACCAACGTCACGGTCGTGAAGTCGGCCCTGGCGCTGATGGGCGAGGATTGCGGTGCAGTGCGGCCGCCCGGCGCCTGGCCGCTGACGGATCGTCAGAACTCGGGCCTGCGCGACGCGCTCGCCACTTGGGGGCTCCTGGATCGCACGAGGGCCGCAGCCGAGTGACGACGCCGGATATGGGGCCGCACCGGTAACAGCCGGGCGGCGTGACTTCGGGGGGAAAGGACATCATGTCGAGCGCCGTCAAATCGACCACGACGATCGCCGCGGAGGCCGCCAGGGGGCGGGTGCGCTTCGGCATCGTCGGCATGCTGTTCGCCGTCACGATGGTGAACTACGCCGACCGCGCGACGCTGGCCATCGCCGGCCCGGCCATGTCGAAGGACCTCGGCATCAACGCCCTGCAGATGGGTTTCGTCTTCTCCGCCTTCGGCTGGTCCTACGTCCTCGGCCAGCTGCCGGGCGGGTGGCTGCTCGACCGCTTCGGCTCGCGCATTGTTTACTTCGGCAGCATCGTGGTCTGGTCGGTGTTCACCATGCTGCAGGGCGGGGTGGGTGTGTTCGGCCTCGCCACGGCGGTCTACGCGCTCTTCGCCCTCCGCTTCCTCGTCGGCTTCGCCGAGGCCCCCTCTTTTCCCGCCAACGCCCGCATCGTGGCGGCCTGGTACCCAGCCAACGAGCGCGGCACCGCCTCCGCGGTGTTCAACTCGGCGCAGTATTTCGCCACCGTGGTTTTCGCCCCCGTGATGGGGTGGATCACCTACACCTACGGCTGGCCGTCGGTCTTCGCCTTCATGGGCATGCTCGGCATCCTGGTCGCGCTGGTCTGGCTGAAAACCGTCTACGCGCCCCGCCAGCACCCGCGCCTGCGCCCGGCCGAACTCGACTACATCGCCGCGGGCGGCGCGCTGGTCGACCTCGACGGGCCCGCGGCGAACTGCCGGCCGGTGCGGGCCGCCGCGCCGGGCCCGGCGGTCAAGCCCGGGCAGCTCAAGCAACTGCTCGCCAATCGCATGATGCTGGGCATCTTTCTCGGCCAGTTCTGCATCAACGCGCTCACTTACTTCTTCATTACCTGGTTCCCGGTCTATCTCGTCCAGCAGCGGCACATGAGCATCCTCAACGCCGGTCTCGTGGCCGCCATCCCGGCCATCTGCGGCTTCACCGGGGGCGTGCTCGGCGGGGTCTGGTCGGATGCTCTGCTGCGGCGGGGCTTCTCGCTGACCGCAGCCCGCAAGACGCCGATCGTCGCCGGCATGGCGCTGTCGCTCGTCATGGTCGGCTGCAACTACGTCGAGGCGCAGTGGATCGTGGTGGCGCTGATGGCGCTGAGCTTCTTCGGCAAGGGCGTCGGTGCGCTGGGCTGGGCGGTGCTGTCCGACACGGCGCCGCGGGAGATCGCCGGCCTGTCGGGCGGCCTCTTCAACATGTTCGGCAACATCTCGTCGATCACCACGCCCATCGTCATCGGCGCCATCGTGCAGGCCACCGGCTCCTTCGACGGCGCGCTGGTCTTCGTCGGCGCCAACGCGCTCCTGGCCGTCCTGAGCTTCCTCGTCATCGTCCCCGACATCAAGCGGGTGGAACTGCGTCCGGCCACGGCCTGATGCATCCCCGATCCTCCAAGAGCCATGTCCATGTCAAACGTCCCGCTGTCCCCTCCCGAGCTCGAGCCCGGCGAGGTGCCCGCCCAGCCCCTGAAGGTCCGCAAGCAGTCTTCGGAGCTCCGCTCCGCCCGCTGGTTCGGCCCCGCCGACCTGCGCTCCTTCGGGCACCGGTCGCGTGCCATGCAGATGGGCTACGCGCCCGAGGAGTGGACCGGCAAGCCGGTGATCGCCATCCTCAATACTTGGTCCGACCTCCAGCCCTGCCACATGCACTTCAAGCAGCGCGTAGACGACGTGAAGCGCGGCATCCTGATGGCGGGCGGCTTCCCGGTCGAGCTGCCGGCGCTGTCCATGTCGGAAAGCTATCTCAAGCCGACCTCCATGCTCTACCGCAACATGCTCGCCATGGAGGCCGAGGAGCTGCTGCGCTCCCACCCGGTCGACGGTGCGGTGCTGATGGGCGGTTGCGACAAGTCCACGCCCGGCCTGCTGCTCGGCGCCACCTCCATGGACGTGCCGGCAATCTTCCTGCCCGCCGGCCCCATGCTGCGCGGCAACTGGCAGGGCAAGGTGCTGGGCTCGGGCTCCGACTCCTGGAAATACTGGGACGAGCTGCGCGCCGGAAAGATCACTGACCAGGACTGGCTCGGCGTCGAGGGTGGGATCGCGCGCTCCTACGGCACCTGCATGACGATGGGCACGGCGTCCACCATGACTGCCATTGCGGAAGCGGTCGGCATGGTGCTGCCCGGCGGCTCCTCGATCCCCGCCGCCGACGCCGGCCACATCCGGCTCGCCTCCGAGAGCGGGCGGCGCATCGTCGACATGGTGTGGGAGGACCTGAGGCCGAAGACGATCCAGACGCGCGCCGCCTTCGGCAACGCCATCGCGGTCGCCATGGCGATGGGCTGCTCCACCAACGCCATCATCCACCTCATTGCCATGGCGCGCCGTGCCGGCCACGATGTCGGCCTCGCCGACTTCGAGCACTACAGCCGTCGCGTGCCCGTCATCGGCAACGTGCGCCCGTCCGGCGACAAGTACCTGATGGAGGACTTCTTCTACGCCGGCGGCATCCGGGCGCTGATGAACGAGATCCGCGAACATCTCGACCTCGACTGCGTGACCGTTACGGGGCGGACGCTCGGCGAGAACATCGACGGTGCCAAGGTCTACGATGCGGACGTGATCCGCCCGACCTCCGATCCGATCTACGGCGAGGGCTCGCTGGCCGTGCTGCACGGCAACCTCGCGCCCGACGGCTGCGTCATTAAGCCGGCCGCCATGGACCAGCGCTTCCTCAGGCATTCCGGGCCGGCGCTGGTCTTCGACGACTACCCGAGCCTGAAGAAGGCCATCGACGACGAGGATCTCGACGTCACGGCCGACACGGTCCTGGTACTGCGCAACGCCGGCCCGCAGGGCGGCCCCGGCATGCCGGAATGGGGCATGCTGCCCATGCCGAAGAAGCTTCTCAAGCAGGGCCACCGCGACATGCTGCGGATGTCGGACGCGCGCATGTCGGGCACGAGCTACGGCGCCTGCGTGCTGCACGTGTCGCCGGAATCCTACGTCGGCGGGCCGCTGGCGCTGCTGCGCACCGGCGACATCGTCACGCTCGACGTCGACGCGCGCTCCATCCGCATGGAGATATCCGACGAGGAGCTGGCGGCCCGCCGGGCCGCCTGGACGCCTCCGCCGGTCCGCTACGAGCGCGGCTACGGCTGGGCCTTCTCGAAGCACATCCAGCAGGCCGACCAGGGTTGCGACTTCGACTTCCTCCGCACCGAATTCGGCGCCCCCGTGCCCGAGCCGGCCATCTTCTGAGCGACGAGGCTCTCCCATGCTCTCCGATTCCACCCGCGCCAAGCTCAAGGGCGTCAGCACCGCGACGCTTGCCTCCGCGCTCTACAAGCGCGGGCTGCGCAGCCAGATGGTGCAGGACGTGCGCCCGCTGTCCGCCCCGAATGGCGGCTCCATGGTGGGCGAAGCCTACACGCTCCGCTACATGCCAGCGCGCGAGGACCTGAACCCCATGACGGTGTTCCGCGACCCGTCCCACCCCCAGCGCCGGGCCGTCGAGGAATGCCCTCCGGGCTGCGTGTTGGTGATGGACAGCCGCAAGGACCCGCGCGCCGCTTCCGCGGGCGGCATCCTGGTGACGCGCCTGATGGTGCGCGGCGTGGCCGGCGTGGTCACGGATGGCGGCTTCCGCGACTCGGCCGAGATCGCCGGGCTCGACATGCCGTCCTTCCACGCCCGCGCCTCCGCCCCTACCAACCTGACGCTCCACCAGGCGATCGACCTGCAGGTGCCAATCGGCTGCGGCGACGCCCCGGTCTTCCCGGGCGACGTGGTGGTCGGCGACGCCGACGGCGTCATCATCGTGCCGGCGGAGATCGCCGACGAGATCGCCGACGAGGCCGTGGAGATGACGGCCTACGAGGACTTCGTGACCGAGCGCGTGCGCGCCGGCGCCCGGACGATCGGCCTCTACCCGCCGACCGACGATTCCAACCTCGCCGCCTTCGCGGCCTGGCGCCAGCATAACGGCCGCTGAGGGCGACTCTTTCGCCAAAGGCGGGAAAGGCGCCGCATCGACCTGCCCTTTCCCGTCGACGCGGCCGTCATCCGCGGCCGAGCGGACACGGCCATCAGAAACATCCAGGGAGACAAAGTTGCATAGATCGTCGTTCGCCGCCTCGTGCCTCGCCGCCTACCTGCTGAACTCCGCCCCGGCCATGGCCAAGACCTTCGTCTACGTGTCGGCCGCCGAGGACGGTGTAATCGACCGCTACGAGATGGACCGGTCGTCCGGTGTGCTGACGCCGCTCGGCGAGACCAAGGCCGGCAAGCTCGTCATGCCGACGGCCCTGAGCCCGACCCATCCCATGCTCTATGCCGTCGTCCGGTCCCTGCCGACCCACGTGGTCACCTACGCGATCGATCCCGCGACCGGCGACCTGAAGGAGTTCGCCAGCGCGCCGCTGCCCGACAGCATGCCATACGTGTCGACCGACCGGACCGGCCGTTTCCTGTTCACGGCCTCCTACGGCGGCGACAAGGTCGCTGTGAACCCGATCGACCCGGACGGCGCCGTGCGCTCGGCCTCTATCCAGGTCCTGCCCACGGGGAAGAACGCCCATTCCATCATGCCGGACCGCACGAACCGTTTCGTGTATGCGGCGAACCTCGGCAGCGATCAGGTGCTGCAGTACCGGCTCGACGTCGCCACCGGTTCGCTGACACCCAACGACCCGCCGCTGGTTAAGACGCAGCCGAACAACGGCCCGCGCCACCCGGCCTTCTCGCCGGACGGTCGATACGTCTACTACCTGTGCGAGCTGACCGGCATGGTCCTGCAGTTCGCCATCGATCCCGACAAGGGCACGCTGACGGCCCTCGATTCCGTCGCCACGGTGCCGGCCTATTCCGGCCTAGTGGCGGGCGTAGCCCGGGAGGCCATGGCGTCCACGGCGACGTCCGGCGCCAACACGGTCGCGGCGGGCGACGACGGGCGGCCCAAGATCTGGGCGGCCGACATCGCCCTGACGCCCGACGGCCGCTTCGTCTACACGACCGAGCGGACGAAGAGCCACCTCGCCCAGCTGTCGGTCGCGTCCAGCACCGGCAGGCTGACCTACGCCAGGAACTATCCCACGGAGGAGCAGCCGCGCGGCATCCGCATCGACCCGACCGGAAGCTACCTCGTGGCTACGGGCGAGACGTCGGACCGCGTCTCGACCTACCGGATCGACAAGGCTACGGGCGACCTGACCCTCGTGGGCCGCACGCCGGTGGGCCGCGACGCCAACTGGGTCGAGATCGTCGACCTGCCCTGACGACCCGGGCGCACGAACTTCCCCGCACGGACCACCATAGATCGAGGACGCACATGCTGCCGAACCGGCTGAGAATGCTCTGGGCCGACGGGAAACCCGCCCTCAACGGCTGGCTCTCGATCGGCGACGCCTTCGCGGCCGAGATCGTGGCGAACCAGGGCTACGATGCCGTCACGGTCGACCTCCAGCACGGCATGGTCGACGACGGGGCGGCGCTCGCCATGCTGCAGGCCGTGCGGGCGAGCGGTGCGTCGCCCCTGGTGCGGGTGCCGTGGCTGGCGCCCGCCCCCGTGATGCGGGCGCTTGACATGGGAGCGCACGGCGTGATCTGCCCCATGGTGGAGACGCCGTCCCAGGCGGCGGAGCTCGTCTCCTTCGTGCGCTATCCGCCGACAGGGACGCGCAGCTTCGGCCCAACGCGCGCCGCCGTGGTGGACGGGGCGGCCTACGGCGAGGGCGCCGACACGCACGTCCTGTGCTTCGCCATGATCGAGACCGCGCGCGCCTTCGCGGACGTGGAGGCCATCGCGGCGACGCCGGGACTCGACGGCCTCTACATCGGCCCGGCAGACCTGACGCTGGGCCTGACCGGCCGCCGCTACCGCACGGGCTTCGACCGCGAGGAGCCCGAGATGGTGGATGCCGTCCACCGCATCCTCGCCGCTGCCAAGGGGGCCGGTCTTCGCGCGGCACTCCACTGTGGCAGCCCAGCCTATGCGGCGAAGGCCGTGGGGTGGGGTTTTCACATGGTGACCCTGCCGAACGACGTGCGCATTCTGGCTCGAGGTGCCATGGCTGATGTGGTGGAGACCCGGACCATGTTGGACAATCGGAGGAGCTGACCCGAAGCCTTCGAGCGCCACCTGTTCAGGCACGTGACGGTCAGGGCGTGGGGCCTGCATTTCGAAAGGCTTTGGGTCGGTTGGAGGTTCAGGGTAGGTATCGGCGCTCTGTACCCGTGAGCAAATCAGCGGCATCTGACTCACCCTCGCCGCTTGACCGGCACCGGCGGATGTCGACCCGAGCATGTCGTTCCCGGCCCATTCGCCCCTGCCCGCAACCGGACCGTCGAGGCGCAATGCCTCGACCCGCATCCCCGCATCGCTGTCCCGTCGCATGTCGGCCCCCCGGTGGTCCACGGTGGGCCGAGCGACGCCGTCGGCACCGTGACATCCACAGCATAGATCCGCGTCGATACGGGCGGCGCACTTCGAACCGCAATGCAGGGCAAACCACGCGATGACAGGACGACGGCGCGATCAGTTCGCCACGGACCGAGCCTGCCGGGGGGCCACGGTGTCACGAGTGCTCGAACGCTCGTTCCAGGCTTTCACGTGGGAGACGGCCACCGATGCCGATCGCCACGATGGCAGGTTCGCCGCCCGGGGGAGGCGAGGACGGGCGCGCCGTCCCGCGGCGCCCCATGAACTGTACCTCGATCCAGCCGTCGTCCGGCGCTTGCACCCACCCCTTGAGCCGCAGCAGGCCGGGCAGTCCGCCGGCGAACCAGTCGCGCAGGTCCGCGACGGCGAAGCGGCGAGCCGGGCGGCAGGACCAGGACTCGAACACGTCGCCATGCCGCGGGTCGCCCGCCGGCGCGTGATCGTGGCGATGCGGGCCGGGCGCGGCGTCGTGGGGGACGGATCCGCCGTCCCACGGCGCGAGCCGACTGATGATCGCCAGGGGTACACGAGCCTGCGTGGTGCGGAGGGTCGGGACCCCGGGCGCCGCCTCGGCGATCCAGGCGTCGAGCCGCGCGTCCTCGGCAGCGTCGACCTCGTCGGTCTTGTTGACGACGAGGAGATCCGCGGAGCCCAATTGACGGAGCATGGTGTCGGCCAGCAGGGGATCGGCGGCGTCCCGCCGCGCCGTGGCGGCGTCGAGCAACACGATGACGCCGTCCGGGGTCAGGGCGGGATCGGCACGCGCATACTGGGCGATGCGTCCAGGGTCGGACACGCCGCTGGCCTCGACCACGACGGCGTCGAACGGCGCGGGCGCCGACAGCACGGCGATCAGCGCCGCCGCGAGGTCGTCGCCGATCTGGCAGCAAACGCAGCCGTTGCTGAGCGTGATCACGTCGGACCCAACGGCGGCGATCAGCCCGGCGTCGATGTCGAGGTCGCCGAAGTCGTTGACCAGCACAGCGATCCGCTGGCCGCCCGCTTCGCGCAGCCAATGGCTCACGAGCGTGGTCTTGCCGGAGCCGAGGAACCCGCCCACCACGGTCATCGGCAGGGGGCGCGGCGAGGGGCTGGGCGGCGCGCTCACGCCGCGGAGGCTCGATGGACGGCGCCGCCGAAGACCGTGCCCCACACGCGTACGTCCTTCAGCGCCATCGGGTCAACGGCGAGCGGGTCCTCCTCCAGCACGCAGAAGTCGGCGCGCTTGCCGGGCTCGATCGAGCCGACCTCGCCGTCGAGGCCGAGGGTCCAGGCTGCGCCGAGCGTCACGGCGTGCAGTGCCTGCTCGACGGTCAGGCGCTCGGTTTCGCCGAGCACTCGGCCCTTCGGGGTCACGCGGTTCACCGCGCACCATGCGACGTGCAGCGGCGACAGGGGCGTGACGGGCGCGTCCGAGTGGATCGCCAGCGGCACGCCGTGGGCGAGCGCGCTCGCGCAGGCGTTCAGGCGGGCCGCCCGGTCGGGGCCCATCGTGACCTCCGCGTGCTGGTCACCCCAGTGCCAGATATGGTTGGCGAACAGGTTGGCCGAGAGCCCCAGGGACGCCATGCGGCGGAACAGCGGGGCATCGATCATCTGCCCGTGCTGCAGCGTGTGCCGGTGTCCCGGCCGCGGCGCGCGGGCGAGAACCCGCTCGATGGCGTCGATGGCGACGACGCTGGCCTCGTCGCCGTTGGTGTGTGTGTGGATCGTCAGCCCGGCCCGGTGATAGGTTTCGAAATCCGCCTCGTATTGCGCCGGCGCCGTCACCCAGATGCCGTTGGGGGCGCCGTTGTGGTAGCCGGGCCAGCGCAGCCGCGCCGAGAAACCCTGGATGGAGCCGTCGAGCATCATCTTGACGAGGCCCAGGCGCAGCTTGTCGGTGCTCCGGCCGCGCAGCGTCGCCACGCGCTCCGCCCCGGCCGCCGCGCCATGCGTGCCGTGAAAGGCCTGGAACGCGGGCGCGATCCGCACCGCGCACCCCTCGTCGGCCAGCGCTTCCCCCAGCACGGCGAGGTCACGATCCGTCAGCTTGTTGACGAGGTCGGTCGCCGTGGTGACGCCTTCGCGGCAGGCGAGCCGGGCGAAGGACCTGACCCCTGCGACCGTCACCGGCGCGAGCACGCCGGTGTCGCCGACATGGCGCACGATCAGGAACATTGCGGCCGGCTCCTGCAGCTCGCCCGTTGGCTCGCCCGCCTTCGGCCCGTCCGGAAACTTGACCACGCCCTCGACGTCCGTGTCGCGGGTGATGCCGGCCATCCGGAGGGCCGCGGAATTGACGTTCATCAGGTGGCCGTTGGCGTGGCCGATCACGACCGCGCGCGCCTCGCCCGCGCGGTCGAGATGCTCGACCGTCATGCGCTGCCCGCCGAAGTAGATCGGGTCGAAGCCCCAGCAGATCAGCGGCGCGTCGGCGTCGGCGAGGTCCGCCGCGGCTTCGGCGACGCGGGCCACCACGGCTTCCATGGTGCGCAGCCCCGGCCACACCGTGCCGTCGGGGTCGCGGCGGTCGAACCAGCCGAGGTAGGGCATGTCCCACATGCCGCCCTCCTTGAGGTGGCAGTGCCCCTCAACGAGCCCCGGCATCAGCACTTGGTCGGCGAAGCGGTCGTCGAGGTCGTGCGGACCGTAGGCGGCGAGCGAGCCGAGGTCGCCCACGCCGAGGATGCGGCCGTCTCGCACGGCGACATGGGTGGCGAAAGGCTGGCGGGGGTTCATCGTCACGATGCGGCGCGCCGCGAAGACGGTCGTCCTGGAAGCGGGAGGGGCCATGTCACGGTGTCCGGGCGGTCGGGGGATGGAGCCGATCAGGCGTGGGCGACCTTCGGGCGAAAGCCCAGGCGGTCGGCCGCCACGACCACCACGGCGTTCGCGCCGAGGCACAGGAGTCCGAGGTTGAAGCCGTGCAGGTCGGGCGGCACGAGGTAGAGCGCGATGGCGGACGCCTGGCCGAACACGATGCCGGCGCCGATCGCGGCCGGCCGGACCCTCCATCCGAACAGGATGGCCAGGACCCCCGGCAGGAACTGCGTGATCCCGTAATAAGTCGTGTTGATCAGAGTCAGCATCAGGTTCGGCGCGGCGAGCGTCATGACGATCGAGGCGAGGAGGTAGACCACGATCGCCAGCTTCGCCCCGGTCTTCTGCCGCTTTTCGGACAGGCCGGGCAGGAGGTTGCGCGCCACGAGGGGCCCGATGGCGAGGCTGATGCCGGTGAGGACCAGCAGGCCCGACAGCGCGGCGCCGGCCGCCACCAGGCCCACCAGCGGGGGCGGCAGAAGGCGGACAACGGCTGCGAAGAAGGCGTCGTTGGGAGACGCGAGCTTCACGTCCTGGCTCAACGCGTAATAGGAGGCGAGCACCAGGAACGGGTACATCAGCATATAGAGCGGCATCGCGGCCTGGGTCCGCCGGATCGTGCCGGCGCTCTTCGCCGTGAAGAAGTTCTGCACCGCGAAGGGCATGAGGTAGAACCCGAGCGACTGGAACAGCATGGTGCTCATCGCGAAGGTGAGCTGGTCGCCGTTCATGTGATCGCTGACATGCAGGCTCGCGGCCTCGAACACGGGCTGCACGCCGACCTCCCACCCCACCGCCACGCCGGCGATCACGATGGCGACCACCATGAGGACGTCCTTCAGGATGGCGATGTAGGCGGACGCCCGCACGCCAGCGATCGCGATGTATCCGAAGGCGAGCGCGGCCGCGACGAGGACGAGGACCAGCGGCGGCAGGGACCAGCCCAGGCCGTTGAAGGCGGCCACGAGACCGGTGAACTGGAGCTGTCCCCAGGGCAGCAGGAACAGGATAGCCGACGCGGCCACGAGCCGCTCCAGGGCTTGGCTGCCGAAATACCCCCGGAACAGGTCGGGCAACGTGATGGCGTCGTAGCGCTTCCCGATCTGCCATATCTTCGGTCCGATGAAGTATCCGATCGGATAGGCGAGCACGATATAGCCGAGAAACCATACGCCATATGTGGGCCCCTTGGCGTAGATGCCGCCCGGAAAGCCCACCATCGTCCCGATGCTGTAGATTTCCCCGGCCGTCAGGAAGAACACGAGGTAGGAGCCGAACTGCCGCGAGGCGACGAAGAAATCATGAACCGATTGGGCGCCGTGCCCCCTCTTCGACAGCAGGGCCAGCGCGAGCGAGAGAAGGATGAAGAACAGAAAGATCGTTGTCGCCATGGCGGTCACCAGGTCCGGGTGCGTGTCTCGGGTCGACGGTGGACGGGGCTCGCGTCCGTCAGTCGACGGCGTCGAGGTGGCGGTCGAACAGCAGCCAACAGGAGAAGAGGCAGGCCGACGTCAGCACGAAGCATCCGAAGATCCAGGCGTAGACGAAAGGGACGCCGAGGATCGGACGGTCGACCGACGCCACCCATGGCAGCATGCCGGCGACCGTGCCGTAAGGGATCCCCAGTCCGACGAGGAGCTTCAACGGCGTTCTCATGGCGACCTCCGGTCGGTGGCGGTGGGAGAAGATGGTCTCGGAACGGGCGGCGGCGTGGGGCGCCGGCGAGGGCGCGCGGCCGTCAGGCCTGCTCGTCCCGCCGGGCGTACTGCCAGTAGAGAAAGCGCTGTCCGATCCGGCGGAAGGGCGCGAAGACGTGGCTCGGCAGTTCGCCGCGAAAGATCGGCACGCTGGCCTCGCCGGCGGGTTTGCCCGCCACCAGCGCCGCCATGCGGCGGCCGGCCTGGGCCGAATAGCTGACGCCGTTGCCCCCGTAGCCGAGCGCGTAGAACATCGCCCGGCCGGGCTCGGGCTGCACGATGCGGGGCATCATGTCGTGGCTGACGTCGACCCAGCCCCACCAGGAATAGTCGATCTCCACGCGGGCGAGGCTGGGGAACTTCGATCGCAGCCCGGCCAGCAGCAGGTCCAGGTGCTTCCTGTTGCCGGCGTCGGCCCCCGTGATGGCGCTGCGGCTGCCGATCTGCAGGCGATCGTCGGGCAGCAGCCGGTAATAGTGGCGCAGCGTGCGGGTGTCGGTGACGACCTGGCGGGTGCGGAAGTTCGTCGACGCGATCTCGTCCGGCGTGAGCGGACGCGTCACCACGGAGTTGGACAGGATCGGCATGATGCGGTTTCGCAAGCTGGGATCCAGCCACTGCCCGGTGTAGCCGCCCGTCGCGATCGCCACCGCGCGGGCCCGCACGGTCCCGCCCGGGGTCCGCACGCGGAAGGCGGCGCCGTCGCGCTCGATGGCGGTCACCGGGCTCGCGGTGTGGACCTTGACGCCGGCCGACCGCGCCGCCGCGAGATAGCCGAAGGCGAGCTTGGCCGGGTGGACGCCGATGCCGAGCGGCTCGTGCAGCGCACCGTGAGCCCCTTCCTCGGCCATCCAGTCGCGGCGCAACGCGTCGGGCGGCACCATGCGGGTGGCATAGCCAAAGACCCGGTTGCACACTTCGGATTCCGCCGCGAGCTTGTCGAACATCCGGGGTCGGTGGGCCACGTAGAGGTGGCCGCCCGGCTGCGGATCGCAGGCGAACTCGCGGGTGAGGTCCGCGAAGAGATCGAAGCCTTCGCGGATCTCGGCGTGGAGCTTCAACGCGGTCTCCTCGCCCCAGCGCGCGATCCACTGCGAGCGGCTGAGGCGGCCCGACGCGTTCTGGCCCTGGCCGCCGTTGCGCGTGGAACAGCCCCAGGCGACGCGGTTGGCCTCCAGCACTGTCGCCTTGATGCCGTGCTCGCGCGCGAGGAACAGCGCGCAGGCGAGACCCGTGAAGCCCGAGCCGACGATCACGACATCCGCGTCGCGGTCGGACAGGACGGGGCCGTCGTCGGGCGGGGGCGGGCCCGCCGACGCGACCCAATAGGTCGGCGCATAATCGCGGTTGCGGCCCGGACCACGGTCGACCAGCGGATCATAGGCGGGATCGTAGGGTTGGGTCGGGACGGCGGCGGGCGGGAGGCTTCTGGCGACTTCGATGTTCACGGCGGGACTCCCCGGCTCAGGCGGCTGCGGCGTCGGAAGCCGGTAGGGCGGGCCGATCCTTGCGGAAGGCGCTTTTCGAGGCGACCCGGTCGCCGTCGAAGGTGAACAGGTCGAGCCCCTCGACTTCGACGCGCGTGCCGTCGGGGCGTGTGCCGGTGAACAGCCATTCCGTCATGCCGCCGTCGGCGAAGACGCGAGACCGGTGCACGCTCCAGCGCACGTCGGGCATCTCGGTCCACACCGCCACGAAGGCCGACCGGATGGCGTCGAGCCCCGCGATCCTGCGGCCCGCGGCGGCCGGGCCGGCGGCGGTAAAGAACACGGCATCGGCGGCGAAACACGCCATCACGCCCTCCGCGTCATGTCGGTTGAAGGCGCCGAAGAGGCGGTCGAGCGTGGCGGAGCGGTCGTCCATCGGAGGTCCATCGATCGGCTGGCGGGGATCCTGCCGCGGTCTGGTCGGGATCCCGAGGGTTCGACGAGGTATGGCAGCGCTCGACGGGACCTCGATAGGGCCAGATGCCGGACGAACGCTGACCAGATCGGAGAAGAAATTGCATGGGTGAGCAAAATTGCGACATCCTGACGTCAGAATGAGCAAAAAATGACTTTGGTGCTTCGACATTCACCGATCAGTTTTGGTTCGTTGCTGCGGTGTTCGATACCTATCGCGCGTTAGGTCCAGATCACGACTGGAATGCGCCACGTCTGGACCAAGCGATCGGCCCGAAAGCTGCTTTAATTTTCGACGACGAGGGCCGATCGCTGCGGCGAGGCCGAAACCAGAAGGGTCCCCGACATGCGCATCCACCTTCATCCCACCGGCATGGCCGCGGCGGCGCTGGGCGCCCTGGCGACGCTCTGGGCGGCGCCCGCCGCGGCGGCCGACAAGGAGGTGACCTTCGCCTATCAGGACATGGTGGTGCCGTTCCGGGTCATCATGGAGAGTGGGGCCATCGAGAAGGCCACGGGCTACAAGATCACCTGGCGCAAGTTCGGCGGCGGCGGCGACGTCATCCGCGCCATGGCGTCGGGCAACGTCGCCCTCGGGGAAGCGGGGTCGAGCCCCATCGCGGCCGCGGCCTCGCAGGGCCTGCCGATCGAGCTGTTCTGGATCCTCGACGACATCGCCGATGCCGAGCAGCTCGTGGCGCGCGACGGCTCGGGCGTGACGGACGTGAAGTCCCTGAAGGGCCACACGGTGGCGACCCCATTCGTGTCGACCTCGCACTACCAGCTCATGTACGCGCTGCAGAAGGCCGGGCTCGGCGCCAAGGACGTCAAGGTCCTGAACATGCGCCCGCCCGAGATCGCTGCCGCCTGGGAGCGCGGCGACATCGACGCCACCTTCATCTGGGACCCGGTGCTGGCCAAGGTGAAGGCGAACGGCAAAGTGATCGACTCCGCGGCGAAGATCGCCGAGGAGGGCCGCCCGACCTTCGACGGGCTCGTGGTCGACAAAGCCTGGGCGGAGGGCAACAAGCCCTTCATGGTGGAGTTCGTGAAGCTCCTGTCGGGCGAGGACGCGCGATACGCGGCCGACAAGTCGAACTGGACGCCCGGCAGCGATCCCGTGAAGGCCGTGGCGAAATGGACCGGCGCCGACCCCGCCGACGTGCCAGCCGGCATGGCGGCTTACCGCTTCCCGACGCTGTCCCAGCAGGCGTCCGCCACCTGGCTCGGTGGCGGGGCCACGGCGGCGCTGAAGAACACCGCCGATTTCCTCAAGGAGCAGGGTAAGGTGCAGGACCTCGCCCCCGACTACGGCAAGTACGTCACCGACGAATACGTGAAGGCGGCCGCGAAGTAGCGCCCTAGCGCCGGAGCCGGCCCCATGCTCGAGATCCGCGACGTCAGCCTGCACTACGGCGAGGGGGAAAGCGGCACCGTCGCGTTGTCCCACGTCGACCTCCGCATCGCGCCCGGCGAGTTCGTCGTGGCGCTTGGCGCCTCGGGCTGCGGCAAGACCACGCTCCTGTCCTGCATCGCGGGCTTCCTGCGGCCCACCTCCGGCGAGATCCTGCTCGACGGCGCGCCCGTCAGGGCTCCGGGGGCCGACCGGGGGGTGGTGTTTCAGAAACACGCCCTGATGCCTTGGCTCGACGTGCGCGACAACGTCGCTTTCGGGCTCCGCATGCGGGGCATGGCTGGAGCGGAACGCCGCCGGGTGGCCGATGAGATGCTCGGCCTCGTCGGCCTCGGCGATGTCGCCGGCCGAAAGATCTACGAGCTGTCCGGCGGCATGCAGCAACGCGTCGGCATCGCGCGGGCGCTGGCCAGCGATCCCCGCGTGCTGCTCATGGACGAGCCGCTGGGGGCGCTGGACAGCTTCACGCGCGGGCAGGTGCAGGAACTCGTGCTGAGCGTGTGGCACCGCACCGGGAAGATGGCCTTCTTCATCACCCACGACGTCGAGGAGGCGATCTTTCTCGCCACCCGGCTCGTCGTCATGAGCCCGCGGCCGGGCCGGATCGTAGACGAGCTGGACCTGCCCTTCTCGCGCCGCTTCGCGGCCGGCGAGGGCGCGCGGGCGATCCGCGCCGACCCGGACTTCATCGCCGCCCGCGAGCGCGTGCTCGACCGGGTGCACGGCCGCGACGCTCGCTTCCGAGAGGATGCCTGACATGACCATCCTGGTGGACGACGCGGCCCACGACCTGTCCCTCGCGGATGCCGGCGACCTGCCGCCAGCGGCGATCGACGTGCCGGTGACCCGACTGCGCGATGCCGCCGCGAGCCGGCCAAAGGTCCGTCGCGGCCTACCGCAGGGCGCTCCGGGCGCCGGGATGCCGGTGCTGAGCGTCGTCACCGTGCTGGCGCTGCTGGCCCTTTGGGCGGGCGTGACGCAGACGGGTCTCGTCAAGCCGCTGTTCCTGCCGGGGCCCGCCGCCATCCTGAAAGCCTTCGGCCAGTCCTGGACGGGCGACTTCGACGGCAACCCGCTGCTCGTGCAGGTGGGCGCGAGCCTCGCCCGGGTGGTCGGCGCCTTTCTCCTCGCTTCGGCGATCGGCATCCCGGCCGGCCTCGCCATGGGGGTGAGCCGCCCCGCCCGCGCGGTGCTCGACCCCTTAATCGAGTTCTATCGCCCGCTGCCGCCGCTCGCCTACCTGCCCCTGATGGTGATCTGGTTCGGCATCGGCGAGACCGCCAAGGTGCTGCTGATCTTTCTGGCCTGCTTCGCTCCCGTGGCGCTGGCGACCCGCGCGGGCGTTCTGTCGGCCTCCGCCGATCAGGTCAATGCGGCACGCTCCATGGGGGCGAGCCGGTGGCAGGTCCTGCTCCACGTGGTGCTGCCGGCGGCGACGCCCGACATCCTGGTCGGCCTCCGCATCGGGATGGGCGTCGGCTGGACCACGCTGGTGGCGGCCGAGATGGTGGCGGCGAACGCGGGGTTGGGCCAGATGGTGCTGAACGCGTCCAATTTCCTGCGCACCGACGTGGTGGTCATGGGCATCCTGGTGATCGGGCTCTTCGCCGTGTTGTTCGAGGTGGGGATGCGGTGGCTGGAACGGGTGCTGGTGCCGTGGAAGGGCAAATCGTAGCGCCGGCCGCCGACGGGCTCATCCGACCAGACGCCCCAGCCGCCGCAGCCCTTCCTCGATCCGTTCCGTGCGGATCGACGAGAACCCCAGCCGGAAGCAGCGGCGCCCCCGCTCCGGATCCGCGAAGAATACATCCCCCGGCTCGATCAGCACGCCCGCGCCCCGCGCCGCCTCGACGAGGCGCCTCGCATCGAAGCCCTCCGGGCCGGTGATCCAGGCGCTGGCCGCGCCGGCGTTCCGCCGGGCCGCGAAGCCCGGGAGGTGGTGTGGCAGGGCGGCGTCGACGATCGCGGCGCGCTCCGACAGGGCGGCGGCCACGCGGCGGAGGTGGCCACGGTAATGGCCGAGGCCAATGAACATCGCCATGGCGCGCTGGTTGTTGGACGGCGGGTGGCGCAGCATGATGCGGCGCAGGACGCGCAGCTCGGCGATCACCGGCGCGGGCGCCACCACGTAGCCGAGTCGCAGCCCGGGTGCCAGGGCCTTCGACAGGCTGCCGACATAGACCACGCGCGCTTCCGTGTCCTGGCTCTTCAACGGCGGGGCGCGCTCGCCCTCGGCGAACATGTCGGCGTCGTAGTCGTCCTCGACGATCACCGCATCCTGGGCCCGGGCCGCGGCGAGAATCGCGCGGCGCCGCTCCGGGGACAGGATCGCGGTCGTGGGGCACTGGTGACCGGGGGTCAGGATAGCGAGCCGACACTCTGCCAGGCCCTCGTGCCACACCGCGCCCGCGCCGTCGACCGGCATCGGCCGGACGATCCCGCCCGCCAGGGCCACCATGTGGCGGGCGTCGGGATAGCCGGGATCCTCGACGGCGACGGGCGTGCCCGATCCGACCAGCAGACGGGTCACGAGGTAGAGCGCCTGCTGGGCCCCGATGGTGATCATGGCTTCGCCCTCGGCGGCCCAGATGCCGCGGCGCGGCAGCACCTGGGCGCGTAACTGCTCGAGGAGTTCGGGATCGTCGTCATCGATGAGGTCGCCCGCCCAATCGTTGATCGACGACACGGTCGAGGCCGCGGCGACGCTTTCCCGCCAGCTCTGCGTCGGGAACAGGGACGGGTCGAACTGCCCGAACAGGAACGGATAGGGATAGGATTGCCAGTCGCGGGGCTTGGCGATGTGGCGCAGCAGCGACGGGCGCAACGCGAAGCGGGCCGTCCATTCCGCGCCGTCGGGGCAGCGGGGCGCGGCCGCCTCCCGGGCGCGGCCGTCCAGGGAGGCCACGAAGACGCCGCTGCGTTCGACGCTGACAAGGTAGCCCTCGTCGATCAGTTGGTCGTAGGCGAACACGACCGTGTTGCGGGCGACCGCCAGCACGTCGGCGAGCCTGCGGCTCGACGGAAGGCGCGTGCCCTCGGACAGCGTCCGTCCCTCGATGGCGGCCACCAGCACCTGGCGGATCTGGGCCTGGAGGGCGACGTCCGTCCGGTTCAGGTCGCCGAACAGGTGCAGCCACGCGGGTCCGTCGGGGGCAGCCAGCGACACCTCGGGAATCCTCCTTCGAAGGCCTGGGAAGGTCAGGCATCGCACCGGCCTTTCGAGGCCATCCCTGGCAACCGCCGCGCCAACTCGGGCGCCGTGCCCCACCTTGGACCTCGCGGGCGAGCGCCGCTGGCCCTGTCCGGGACGGCTTTCCCGCGGCATCGTGGGCGCATCACCCCTGGGACCACATCTCCATGTTCACCGGCCTCCTCGACGCGAGTCCGCCCTGGCCCGTCCTGCTGGCCGGCGCCGCGATGATGTTCGCCGCCGGCACGCTGCGCGGCTACACGGGTTTCGGGTTCAGCATCGCGGCGGTCCCGCTGCTGAGCCTCCTCGGAACACCCGCGACCGTGGTCCCCATCGTGCTCATGCTGCAGCTCGTCGTCAGCGCCAACGGTATCCGAGCCGCCGCGCGGCTGAGCGATCGGCGTTCGATCGGGCTCCTGGCCGGCGGAGCCCTGGCGGCGACGCCGGTCGGGCTCTGGGCGTTGACGGAACTCCCCGACGCGGTGGTGCGGCTCACCATCGCCGGTACGGTGTCGGCGGCCGTGCTGGTGCTGGGCCTGGGCCTTCGCCCCGCTACTGCGCCGTCCGGCCCTCGCGTGCTGCTCTTCGGTGTGGCCTCGGGATTGTTCAACGGCGTCGCCGGCATGCCGGGGCCACCCGTGATCGCCTACTACCTGGGTACGCCGATCCCCGCTGCCACGGCCCGCGCTTCCATGATCGTGCTCTTCACCCTGACGAGCGCCTTCGCGCTGGTACCGCTCCTAGCGCTCGGGCGGCTTCATGTCGGATACTGCTTGCTGGCCGCAGCGGCCCTGCCGGTCGTTTGGCTGGGGTCGAGCCTCGGCGCCTGGCTGCATGCCCGAAGCTCGGAGCGGACATACCGGGCCGCGGGCCTCACTGTCCTGGCCGCCACGGCGGCTTTGGCCTCCGTCAGAGCCATCTCGTCGATCGTGTGATCGGCGATGGAGGGTCGGGGACTGCCCGATACGCCCACTATCGGCACTTCAGATAGGCCGGGCGGACCTGACTGGGACTGGGAACCATCGCGTCCGCAGTTCACGATCATCGCCGGTGTAAACGGTGTCGGCCGTGACCTGCATTGAATCCGTCGGCCCGCTCTCATGCGAGATCGAACGGCCGCTCCGGGACGCACCCTTTCGGAAGCAGCCGGTCCGCTGTCCACCCACTCCCGCTGTCAGGCAGGCGTCGACCCATGCTCGACGTTCCCGGGCCCCTCAACGGCCCTCCGACGCGGACGCTCGGGGGCCGACACCCCCGAGCCATGTATTTTAGTCGGTTCGCGTTGGGTACACCCCAAGCGAACCGGCCAGAGTCACCCTCGGTGAAGCTTCGCCTTGACCATCGGTTGTGGGTCGTCGACCCTTCACATACGCTTCAATGACACCCCATTGGACAGGCGCGTCATCCCGTGACGCCTCCTGCAGAGATCGCGGGCGCCGAAGCGATGGTCGCCGACCCGGGGTCGGCCCAAAGCGAACCGCTCCGGCCCATGCTGGCCGGGGCTGTAGCTCCGGTCTGATAAGGGTACATCTCAAGCGAACTCGCACGGTAGGCCCGCATCATCGCCTCGCGAGGGAGGGTACGCGCGGAAGCGACGCCGCGGGACACGCGCTGACAGGAGCGCTTTCGAAACGACCGCTCGCGCTGAGCCCTTTCACGCTGGCGCCCGCGCCGCGATTCCATCGAGTTCTGTCAGGGCATCGGACGGCAGCATGCACCCTCCCGCCGCGATGTTCTCGCGAAGGTGCACTACCGACGATGTGCCAGGGATCAGAAGGATGTTCGGCGAGCGCCGCAACAGCCAAGCCAAAGCCACCTGCAACGGCGTGAAGCCGAGCCGCGCTGCGATGTCGGACAGGGTTGTGGACTGCAGCGGCGAGAAGCCGCCGAGCGGGAAGTAGGGGACGTAGGCGATGCCGTCGCGGGCGAGGTCGTCGATCAGCTCGTCATCGGCGCGGTGTGCGAGATTGTAGTTGTTCTGCACGCAAACGATGTCGCAGATCCGCCGCCCCTCGGCGACCTGAGCGGGCGTGACGTGACTAAGCCCGATGTGGCGGATCAGGCCCTTGCGCTGAAGTTCGGCAAGGGCTGTCAACGGTGCCTCGATCGAGCCCTCGGCGGGATGGTGGGCGTCAAACATGCAGCGGAAGTTCACGACCTCGATCACGTCGAGACCGAGGTTGCGCAGGTTGTCGTGAACGGCGCTCGTCAACTCTTCGGCCGAGAAGGCCGGGATCCACGCTTTGTCGCCCCCGCGGCGCGCTCCTACTTTCGTGACGATCACGAGGTTCGGTCCGAAGGGGCGCAGTGCCTCGCGGATCAGGCGATTGGTGACGTGCGGACCGTAGAAGTCGCTGGTGTCGATATGGTCGATGCCGCTCTCGACCGCGGCATGCAGCACCGCCTGCGCGGCCTTGAGATCCTTTGGCGGCCCGAAGACGCCTGGGCCGGCGAGCTGCATAGCTCCGTAGCCGAGGCGGTGCACGCGGCGCAAGCCGAGTGCGAAGGTGCCTGATTGTTGGATCGGGGACATGGTCGCTCTCCTGTTGCGATGGAAACGATCTACCCCTTGCATCAGCGCGCGATAATCTAGGACGATCTGCACGGGCTGTGCGAAAGAGCGAACAATGCGGGTGGGTTTGGCAGATCTCGAGGCCTTCGTGGCGGTCGCGCATGCTGACGGTTTCCGCGACGCCGCCCGAGCGACTGGGTTCAGCGCCTCGGGCCTGAGCGAGGCGGTGCGCCGGTTGGAGGAAAGGCTCGGAGTTCGCCTGCTCCACCGCACCACGCGCAGCGTGACGCTGACAGAAGCAGGGGAGCGGCTTCTCACGCGCCTCGGCCCGGCGCTCGGCGAAGTGGAGGACGCGCTCGATGTCGTGAACGGCCTGCGGGACCGTCCGGCGGGTGCACTGCGGCTCAACGTGCCGATCAGCGCCGCGCGTCTGGTGCTGCCCCGCATCGTGCCGCCCTTTCTCGCCGCCTACCCCGAGATCCGCCTCGAGGTGGTCACCGAGGAAAGCTTCGTCGATGTGCTGGCAGCAGGTTGCGACGCCGGTATTCGTTATGGCGAGCGGTTGGAGCAGGACGTCATCGCAGTGCCGATCGGCCCTCGCGTACAGCGCGCCGCCGCGGCGGCCTCCTCAACCTACCTGGACCGCCATGGCCGTCCCGCGCATCCGCGCGACCTGCTCGCCCACTCCTGCCTGCGCAACCGCTTCGCCAGCGGGGCGACCGCCCCTTGGGAGTTCGAGCGGAACGGCGAAACGCTGCGGATCGAACCTTCGGGGCCGCTGGTGGTGCAAGCCGGCGGGGGAAGCGACCTCGCCGTCATGGCGGCGATCGCGGGGACGGGCGTCGTTTATCTGTTCGAAGACTGGCTGAAGCCGCATTTTGACGCGGGCACTCTCGAACCTGTGCTCGCTGGCTGGTGGCCGAGTTTTCCGGGACCGTTCTTGTATTATTCGGGTCACCGACTCGTTCCGCCGCCGCTGCGGGCTTTTGTCGACTTCCTCAAAACGATCGGCGAAACGAGGTAGAAGAGATCAACTCCACACCGACACCTCGGATACGCGGTGGTTGGGCCGCATCGTGCATCCGCACACGAGGCTTGCATGCTCAGGCTTCCGGAGTCGGGTGTACATTCGGTATCCCCGCTGCTTTTTTGAGTAGGCTCATGATGAACCGCTCTAGCGGTCTATTATGGGCCTCATGACCCCACCACCTGAATCGGATTTCGCAAACAGACCATCTTAGAAAGACTGGTGGTCATAGCTGCCCGTGCCGACATTCGAGCCTCGCCCGCCCAGCCGAGCGTCTGTTCAGGATCTTCGGACGAGCTTGCCTAGATGGTCTTCGACCTCGCTCAAAGCAGCGGCCTCGCCTTTCATAACCTCGGCAACTCCGAGCAAGGCCGCCACCATCGCCGCGTCGATCCAACCTCCTCTACCACAATGAGGGCTCGGACACGATCCAGGCCGGCAACGGTGACAACACCATCGTGGGCGGCCAGGACAGCACTGACAGGGCCGATCTCATCACCTCGGGGTCAGGAAATGACCTGGTCCTCGGTGACGGGGGCGACGATACGGTGGCGGCCGGCGGTGGGGCCGACACGGTCGTGGGCGGCTTCGGGCGGGACATCATCCTCGGGAACCAAGGCGACGACATCATCCTGGGCAACCAGGGTAACGACACGCTCGATGGCGGCCAGGGTGCTGATACGGCATCCGGCTGAATAGGCCGGAGCCGTATCACAAGCCCGCGCGGCGCTTGAGCGAAGCCGGCTTCCGCGCTGCGAAGCAATCTCGCGGAAGCCGTATGACACGCCGGTCGGAGGCATCGGCAACGACGTCCTCTACGGGAATGAGGGTGACGACGTCCTGTACGGGAACGAGGGCTCCAACCATCCGTGCTCTCCCCGTCGCAGTGGATCGAACATCCGGCCCGTCTCGGCTGGCGAGCGATCCCCGCCCCTGACATCATCGCCTTGATGGAACCCGCGCACCCCAGTCGAGCCATCAGAATTCCGAAGCATACCCGAACCTGTCGAGCGTCCTGAGCCCGTCACTCTGTCGAGCGGAACGATGAAGGACCTAAATTATTTCTTAATTTTTTGGCCGTGATCCGGCGGGACCGAGTTCGGCCGGGGCGTTGCATTGACACCGAGTCATCGAGAGCCGAAATACAGCCCCGCCGCGCACCAGATGCGGCTCGGGGAGGGCGACATGACACAATGGCACCGATCGAGCGGGCTCGATCGCCGTTCCCTCCTGGCCACCGCTGGGTCGGCCGTGGCGCTCGCCGCCCTGCCGCGGCGGGCCTTAGCGGCTCCCGTGCCCGTCGGCGCCGTGATGGCGACGCTCAGCGGCTACATGGCGGCGGCCGGCGGCCGGGCGTTGCCCGACGAGGTCGTGGAAAAGGCCAAGCACCACATTCTCGACACGTTCGCGGCCATGATCTCGGGCTCGGGCCTGCCCCCGGCGCGCGCGGCCCTCAAGTTTGCCCAGGGCTATGCGACCGACCCTACGGCGACGATCGCAGCCTCCCGCCTCACGACCAACCCGCTCGAGGCGGCCCTGGTCAACGGCATGCTGGCCCATTCGGACGAGACGGATGACTCCAACGAGTTCTCGCAGTCGCACCCCGGCTGCGCGGTGGTGCCGGCGGCGCTGGCGGTGGGCGAAAAGTTCGACGTCGACGGGATACGGTTCCTGCGCGCCGTGACGCTCGGCTACGACGTCGGCCCGCGCGTCACCATCAGCTTCGGCGCGGTGGAGTTCCGCGACGAGAGCCACAAGGCCACGCACGCCATCGCGGGCGGCTTCGCGGCCGCCGCCGCCGCGGGCTCGCTGGCGGGGCTCGACGCGCAAAGGATGCGCTGGATGCTCGACTACAGCGCGCAACAATCGGCTGGCATCGGCGCCTGGGCGCGCGACACGTCGCACATCGAGAAGTCCTTCGTGTTCGCCGGCATGCCGGCTCGCAACGGCGTGACCTCCGCCCTCGTGGTGCAGTCCGGCTTCACGGGCGTGGACGACATCTTCTCGGGGCCGGACAACTACTTCGAGGCCACGGCGCCAAACGCCAAGCCGGAGCTGCTGGTGGAGGGGCTCGGCCAGCGCTACGAGATCGCCCGCACCAACATCAAGAAGTGGACGGTGGGCTCGCCCATCCAGGCGCCGCTCGACGCCATGGCGGCTATCTTCGCCAAGCGGCGCGTCGCGCCCGACGACGTGCGGTCGGTCGTGGTCCAGTTGGCCCACACGGAGGCCCGGACGGTGAACGATCGCGACATGCCGGACATCAGCCTGCAGCATATGGTGGCCGTGATGCTGCTCGACGGCACGGCGTCCTTCGCGGCCGCGCACGACAAGGCCCGCATGGCCGATCCCGCGGTGCTGCGGCAGCGGGCCAAGGTGAAGCTCGTCGAGAGTCCGGAGTTGGAGCGGCTGGAGCCGGCCCGGCAGGCCATCGTCGACCTCACGCTGAACGACGGCACTGTGCTGAGCGAGCGGGTGACCGCGGTGCGGGGCACGGTCGACAACCCGATGCCGCGCGACGAGGTCGTGGCCAAGGCCCGAGACCTGTGCGAGCCGGTGATCGGCAAGGCGCAGACCGCGTCCCTCATCGCGATGGTGCTCGGGCTAGACGGCCTGCGCAGCGTCCGCGACCTGCGAGGCGTGCTGCAGACCGGGTGAAATCCCCGGCGTGCGGGAAGGTCGTACGGACGTCTGGTTCGCCGCATACTCACTCCGGAGCGGCCCTTCCGCTCCCCACCCTGTCTCGCCGTTTATCCGCCACCGGCCGGTTCCGACCCACTCCGGGCGTTCCTGATCCGGTCAGGCTATCTCCGAAGCCGCCGTTGCACTTCCGAAGCCAGCCGGCGTGCGAACGAAGCGAGGCGGAGCTATCGGAGCCGGCCCCATCCGCGATCGAGGATCCTGCGATCATCGGCCTACCGTGCCGCGCTCACCAGCGATGCGATGCGCGAATAAGGAGACAATCTCGGCCCTGCACTGGGTCGATTCCCTGCTTTTCGTGATGGCTCATCCTGGGCTATCTTCACGCTGTGACCCAAGGCCAGGACCGACTCTGCGACAGCAGCCGCGCCTCGACGGCGGCCGTCCCCGAACGGGAGCGCCTCGACGCGTGGCAGGCCCTGTTCAAGGGCGCCCACGCTATCAGCGCCGAGGAGCCCCGGCGCTTCCGCGGCGAGATCGCCAGCGTCGCGGTCGACGCCATGATGGTGCACCGGATGCGGGCGACCGCCCAGGCGGTCGAGCGCACCCCGGCGATGGTCCGCGGAGACGGGCTCGACCACATCGTGCTGCACCTCAGCGCCAGCCCCATGCTGGCCCGCTCGGGTGACGACGACATCGCGGTCCACGGCGGCGCCGTCAGCGTCAACGACTTGGCGCGCCCGCTCCGGCGCGCGGCCGCGCCCGACCTCGACTCGGTCAGCGTGGTGCTGTCGCGCGACCTCGTCGCCTCCGTGCTGCCGGACACGGACGCCCTGCACGGCGCGGTCCTCGGCCAGGGCGCGGGGGCGCTGCTGCGCGCCCACATGCGCGCGCTCGCCGAGAACGCCCATCTCATCACGCGCGAAGCCGCCGCCGCGACGGCGCGGGGCACCGCGGAGCTCCTCGCCGCCTCGATCCTGTCGACGCCCGACGCGGCGGAGCGCGCCCGCGAGCCGATCCAGGCCGCCGCCCTGGTCCGGGCCAAGCGCTACATCGACGCCCACATCGCCGCGGTGGACCTGACGCCGGACAGCATCGCGCGGGGCGTCGGCGTGTCGCGGGCGACGCTGTTCCGCGCCTTCGCGCCGCTCGGGGGCGTGGCCGCCTACGTCCAGGACCGCCGCCTCACGCTCGTGCGGCGGAGCCTGGCGCGCCGTCTGAAATCCGAGACGGTAGGCGAGATCGGCTACCGCTTCGGGTTCCGGAGCGACGTCCACCTCAGCCGGGCGTTCCGAAGGCGGTTCGGGATGGCGCCGAGCGACGTCCGCCCCCTGTTCGGCGCCGTGAGCCCGCCGGCGCTCGCGTCTGACGGCCGACTCATCGCGGGCTGGCTCGCCGAGCACGGCTGAAGGCAGCGCAACGCTGCCCTCCCGGCCCGCGAAAGGTGTGGCCTGAGACGGTCGGTTCAGAGGTTGAGACTCCCCCCGGCGAACCTTTCGTTAGGTTCGCGGCTGGAACGGGGGCGGCGAGCGGAGCCGCGCAGCGGCCGTCGGCCGCCTGCTCCCCCGAGGCGGCCAGGGCCGCCGGCGCCGCGGCGCCGGGCGGCCGCTCGCAGGGACAGCCATGGACACGATCACCATCACCGCCACGGGCGGCGCCACCTTCGACGTCGCGGCGAGCGCCTCGGTGCCGGTCTTCCAGCCCGCCATCGATGCCGCGGGCGACATCGGCGGCCTGACGATGGACGGCGCCGGCCCGCGCGTGGTCACGCAGGCCACGGGCGGGCGGGCCGTCTCGGCCGCACTGCCGGCCGGCGCCGTAAACGCCGGCATCGTGGGGATCGACGGCACAGGCGCGGTCTACGGCACGTACTTGCTCCCCGACCCCGGCGGCTCCTCCTATACCACCTACAGCTTCAAGGACGCGGGCGGCATCGTCGCGACGATCGCCAGGCCGAACGGGGCCGCGGACACGATCGTCGCCTCCGTGAATGCCGCCGGCACGGCGGCGGGCCTCTACACGGACGCGAGCGGCAGCACCCAGGCGTTCGTCCTGTCCGGCACGGACGCGACGCCCGTCACGGTCGACGGCCAAGCCCCGCCGTCCGTCCAGTCCCTGGCGCCCATCGACGCCGCGGGCGATGTCGCTGGGGTCTACACCGACGCGAGCGGATCCCCGCACATCTTCCTGGCGACCGGGGGATCGGCCGCGGCCGGGAGCGTCCCGCTGTTCGGCGGGTATACGCCGACGTCCGTCGTCGCGGTCCGAGACGGCGTCACGATGGGAACACTCGTCTACGGCGACCGGACCTACGGCTTCTACATCCTGGCGGGTACGACCCGCATCTTCAACGCCCCTACGAACGCGCTGAGCGCGCCGAAGCCGGTCGGGTTCGACGCACATGGCAACATCGTCGGCACGTACACCGACAACTATGGGAGGACGCAGAGCTTCGTCGAATTCGTCGCGCCCGACGGGGGGCAGCCGGCCTGGAATGCGAGCCCCCTCGCGTTCCCCGGCCCCGGCGTCAAATCCACGGCCGTCACCGGCGTCGACGGGGCCGGAACCGTCTTCGGCACCTACACGGATTCGAGCAACGCGCCCCACGGCTTCGTCGAGCGGGGAGGCACCTTCACGGCCGTGCCGGTCCCGGACGGCGTCGACCTCGCCACGCCGACCGGGGCCGACGCGGCCGGCGACGTCGTCGGGTTCACGACGAGCTCCACGCGCGAGACCGGGAACGCCGCCTTCACGGGCCGCGACGGCGCCGGCGCGTTGCTGACCGTGGCGGGGCGACCGCTGCCGGACGTCGCGCACGGGGCCGTCACGGTCGACGGCCTCGGGCGGATCGTCGGCACGGTGTCGGACTCCGCCGGCAACCACGCCTTCGTGGCGGGCCCCGGCTCGACCGCGAGCTTCGACGCCGCCCCGGGCGCGAGGAGCACGTCGGTCGACGGGACCGATGCGGCCGGCGACGTCGCGGGCTCCTACATCGACGCCCAGAACCAGAGCCACGTGTACCTGCGCACGGCGGACGGAACGGTCTTGCCGCTCGACCCGACCGCGTCGACCGGAGCCAATTTCGTAGGGATGAACGCCGCGGGCGCGGTGACTCTCACCTACTACGACGGCGACGGGGGGTCCCACGCGGCGCTCTACGCCGGCGGCCGGCTCACCACCATCACCCCGGACGGGGCGATCAGCTCCGACGTTGCCTTCATCGACGACGCCGGCGACGTCTTCGGGAGCTTCGACGACGGCGCCGGCACCCACCTGTTCGAGCGCGCCGCCGACGGCACGGTCACTCGGCTCGACCCGGCCGGGGACGACTATGCCACCTCCCCCTTCTTCGACGCCGCCGGCGACGCGGCGGGCACCTACAAAGACACCACAGGCGGCGGCATCGTCACGCTCGTCGGCGGCAAGCTCTCGACCACGTCGCTGACTGCTCCGCTTGGCGCCAGCCGCGTCCAATCCGTCGCGCTCGACGCGACCGGCGGCGCCTACGGCATCTATGAGAAGACTGGGCGGTACGACACCCACGCCTTCTACCAGCCTGCGGGCGGCGCGCCCGTCCGCATCGACCCGACGACGGACATCTCCGTCGACCACAACACGCTCCTGAGCGGCGGCGGCACCGTGGCGGGCATCGACACGGCTAGGAACAACAACACTCAGCAGGTCTACCAGCAGGTCTACGTCCACGCGGGCGGGACCACGAAGACCTACGACGTGCCGAACGGCTACAGCGTCGCGCTCGCCGGCATCGACGCCCGCGGCGACGTAGCGGGCACGTTCGGGAACGGGCGAATGGCAGGCAAGGCCCGCTCGATCGCCTTCGCGATCACGGGGGACGTGCTGTCGACGCTGGCGCCGCCGCCGGACGCGGACGCGCTCGCGGGGATGAGCGTCAGCGGCATCACCGCGTCGGGCCTCGTCGCCGGCACCTATACGGGCACGGACGGCGTGACCCACCTCTTCACGGCGCAGGCCGGCTCCCCAGCCGCGACGCGGCTCGACCCTGAGGGCAGCACGGACGCGTCCTTCGTCGCGGGCACGTTCGGCGAGGACGGCACGCCGGCCCCGGCCGACGGCGCTGTCGCGGTCAACTATACTGACGGATCGGGCGCGAGCCACGGGCTCGTGTATCTCGACGGCCGGGTCACGGTCGTGGAGGGCGCACCGGGCGCGACCTCGACCAGCATCGACAGGGTCGACGCGCAGGGCAACGTCGCGGGCACCTACACGGACGCTGCGGGCGGCACCCACAGCTTCGTGCGCTTCGCGGCCGCGACGCCGACGATCATGGGCACCCACACCGGCGCGACGGCGGGCGAGGCGCCGCTGGGGCCCTTCGCGGGGGTCCAGGTCGCCGACGCCAACGCGGGCGCCATCGAGACCCTCACGGTCGCGCTGTCGGGCACGGGCGGCACCCTCGCGGACGGCGCGGGCTATGCCGGCCTCCGGCAGAACGCCGACGGCTCCTATGCGCTGTCCGGCACGGCCGCGGCGGTGACGGCCGAGCTCGCCGCGCTGAGCTTCAAGCCGCGCGCGGCCGGCACCACGACCTTCACGCTCAAGGACGTGACGAGCGTCGGCGGGGTCTTCACGAACACGGCCACGGACGCGGCCACTGTGGTGACCGACACGGCAGCGGTGATCCCGCCCCCCGCACCCGCACCCGTTCTGACCCCCGCACCGGCGCCCGGCGGCTCCGCCCTGACCTCTCTACCGGCGCCCGGCGGTTCTGCCCCGCCCCCCGCACCGGCGCCCGGCGGCTCCGCCCTGACCTCTGTACCGGCGCCCGGCGGTTCTGCCCCGCCCCCCGCACCGGCGCCCGGCGGCTCTGCCCCGCCCCCCGCACCGGCGCCCGATGCGGTGTCGATCGCGCCGCAGGTGGGCTTCAAGCGCGGCGTATTCACCCTCTCCGGTGCGGCGTCGTCGTCGGTGGGGGTGTCCTCCGTCGAGATCACGGCCACTCTCGGCGATGGCACGGTCAAGGACCTCGGCGCTGCGGCGGTGAACGCGGACGGCTCCTTCACCTTCGCGGACCGGATCGGGCGCCGCACCCAGGGCTTCATCACCGCCACGTTGACCGATGGGGCGGGCGGCACGGCGACGGGCACGGCCGGCTTCTCGCTCTCGGGCTTCCCGGCCCGGGACGGGTTCACGGCCGAGCAAGACACCTACAACGTCGACGGCAGCGCGCCTCTGTCGACGTCGCAGTTCATGCCGGACGGCGAGCGAACCACAGGTGTCACGGCGCCGGGCCAGACGTTGAGCGCGGACTACACCGATGCGTTCGACGCCAACTACCAGGGCGGCAACACCTTCTTGTACCACGCGGGCCACGGCGCCAACGTGGTGGACGAATTCCGTCTCAGGGGCGCGCAGCACGATACGCTGAGCTTCGCAGGCTCGGATTTCGGCAACGATGTCGCCAACGTGCTGGCGCAGGCCCATTACGCCCAGGGCGGGGTCGTCATCACCGATGCGGTCACGCAGGACACGGTCCAGCTTATCGGTGTCACGAAGAAGCAGCTCGCCGCCAACGCGGGCGACATCGCCTTCCACGCGTGAGAGGCGCGAGGGGAGGCCGCGGCGCATGCGGCCTTCCCAAGTCGTCGATTTAGTGCAGTCCAGGTCGGCACGACGGATGAGGCATGATCAAGGTGCAGCGTCGCACTGCATAACGGTGTTTGAAAGTCAGCCGGACCGCAATCGTCAGGCGGCGGGCCAATGAACGTCCGCTCGACCTAAGCTCCTTCTCCAAACCAGCCGTTCCGCTCTCCACCCAAGGGCGAACCCGCTCTCGCGGGAGAGCGTTCTGAAAGGTAGGGCAAGACTGGAAACCAGCGCGAGCGCTTGAACGGGTTCCGCCAGCCTCCGAGATGAGGGTCCACCCCTCATCTCGCGAGGATCACGCGATGTCCCACCAACAAACCTCCATCTCGGTCAGCCCGCTCCGCCGCCACATGCTCGACGACATGGCCATGCGCGGCCTGCAGGAGGACGGCGGCCCTGACGATGCAGTCCATGATCCTGCCAGGCTCCGACGGGGCGCACGGATCGGTGCGCGCGCGCCGAGAGCGGAGTTGATCCTCGAGGTCGAAGAGACGTCCCCGACCCGAGCGAGGGGTCAGAGCCGCGCCTCCTCGATCCGGTAGAAGGACGCGCATGTCCTCCCGAGCAGGCACTCCCGCTCGTCGGACGACAGCCGCCCGCACCACGTTTCGACCGTCGCCATCGTGTCCCGGTAGGGGGCCGCCAGGGTCGACACGGGCCAATCGGATCCGATCATGCAGCGCGCCGGCCCGAAGGCCGCGAGCGCCGTGTCGAGGAAGGGTGTGATCGCGCCCGTGCCGGGCAGCGTGCCCAGTCCGGAAAGCTTGCACCAGACGTTGGGGCGGCGGCCGAGCGCCGCGATCCCGGCCTGCCACGCAGGCAGGTTCACGCCGTCCCGATGCGGCTTGGCGATGTGGTCGACCACGAAACGGACGCCAGGGCAGGCGTCGACCAGCGCCAGTGCCGCCGGGATGTGTTCGGTCCGGATCAGCAGGTCGTAGGCGAGGTCGCGCGACGCGAGGTGGGACACACCCCGGACATGAGCCGCCGAGGCGGCGAAACTGGTGTTCGCCCTGTCGTGGACCGCCATCCGCAGGCCGCGCAGCGACGGCTCATCGGCATGCCGGTCGAGGCGGGCTTCGACGTCGGGCGCGCAGAGGTCCACCCAGCCCACCACGGCACGGACGAAGGTGTGCCGGCGCGCGAGGGCGAGGAGCCAATCGGTCTCGGCCTCGACTTCGCGCGCCTGGACCACGACGCAGCCGTCATAACCCGCCTCGTCCATCAGCGGCGCGAGCTCGCCCGGGAGGTAGTCACGCCTGAGGGGGGCCTCGGCCGCGCCCATCCAGCCATAATCGCCCGCATGGGCGGCGTAGTCCCAGAAGTGCTGGTGGGCGTCGAGCTTCAAGGGCGGCCTCAACGTCGCTTGCGGCGGAGTTGGTCGAAGTAGACGATGACGATGATCAATCCCCCGGTGATGATGCGCTGCCAGAACGGGTTGACGTTGAGGAGGTTGGCGCCGTTGTTGATGGTCGTGAGGATGAAGGAGCCGAGCAGCGGCCCCTGGATCGATCCCACGGCGCCGAAGAGGCTGGTGCCGCCGATCACCGACGAGGCGATGGCCTGGAGTTCCCAGCCCTCGCCCTGGGTGGCGTTGCCGATGCCGATCCGGGCCGCCAGCAGGACGCCGACGAAAGCCGCCAGTGTCGCCGAGATCATGTAGGCCATGTAGAGGATGACCTTGACGTTGACGCCGGTCAGCCGCGCCGCCTCGGCGTTGGACCCGATGGCGAAGAGGTAGCGTCCCCAGCGGCTGTGCTGAAGCAGCAGGTAGGCCGGCACCGCCACTACCACCACCATCCAGAAGAGCAACGGCACGCCGAGAAAATTGGCCCGCGAGAAGTCGGTGAAGCCATCGGGTAGGCCCGAGATGGTGGCGCCGTTGGTGACGAGCAGGCCGATGCCCCGCAGCGCCGTCAGCGACGCCAGCGTCATGATGAAGGGCGGCAGGCCGAGTTGGACGATGCCGAAGCCGTGGAAGGCCCCGATCGCCATGCCGAGGAACAGCGTCAGCATCACGGAGGCGCCGATCGAGAAGCCGTGGACCATGAGCCAGGCCACCGCGACCGAGCAGAAGCCCACCACGGCTCCGACCGAGAGGTCGATGCCGGCCGTGATGATCACGAACGTCTGGCCGACCGCGATGATCGCCACCATGCTGCCCTGGCGGAGCAGGTTGGTGATGTTCTTCTCGGTGAGGAAAGTCTCTGTCGAGAGCGCCAGGCCGATGCACAGCAGCAGCAGCAGACCGACCAGGGTCAGGCTCAGGACGAGCCCCATGCGGGAGCCGCGGCGCCCCGCCGTCGTCGGCGCCGCAGCGACGGGGTCCTGGATCTGGACACTCATGGGCGTAACTCCGGATCTGGTCGGGAGGGGGTCAGACCCCGATGGCTTCGGTGAGGATGGTTTCCTGCGCGACCTTCGGGCCCGCATGGCTCGCCACGAGGCGGCCGCGGCGGAACACGTGGAGCGTGTCGCTGAGGTCGTAGACCTCGGGCAGGTAGGACGAGATCAGCACGATGCCGGCGCCCTCCCGCAGCAGGCGGGCGAAGATGCGGTAGATCTCGACCTTGGTGCCCACGTCGACGCCGACGGTCGGCTCGTCGACGATGAACAGCTTCGCCCCGTGGGCGAGCCACTTGCCGACCACGATCTTCTGCTGGTTGCCGCCGGACAGGCTCGCGGCATCGGCCTCGCGAGAGGCGGCCTTGATCTGCATGGCGCGGATCTGCCGGTCGGCGGCCTCCCGCTCGGCGCGCCAGCTCAGCCCGAGCCCACGGCTCAGCCGGTCGAAGATCGGCAGGTTGAGGTTGTGGGCCACGGGCAGGTTGAGGCAGAGGCCCTGGTCGCGCCGGCTCTCGGGCACGAGGGCCATGCCGCGGCGGATGGCGTCGGCCTCGTTGCGGACGGTGATCGGCTGCCCCTGCCACACGATCTCGCCGCCGGTCTTGGCATGGCGGCCGAAGATGGTCTGGACGCATTCGCTGCGGCCCGCGCCGATGAGGCCGTAGAGCCCGACGATCTCGCCTTCCCGGACCGACAGGGACACGTCCCGGAAGCCCGGCCCGGAGAGGTTCTCGACCCGCAGGATCTCGGCGCCGAACGCCACGCTCTCCTTGAAGTGGATCTGGGCGACCGAGCGGTTGATCATGCCGCGGATCAGGGAGGCCTCGTCGGTCTGGGCGACCGGCGAGGTCGACACCAGGGCCCCGTCGCGCAGGATCGAGACGCGGTCGGCGAGTTCGAAGACCTCCTCGAGCCGGTGGCTGATGTAGACGATGGTGACGCCCTGCGCCTTCAGCCGGCGGATCAGCGCGAAGAGCTGGGTGGCCTCCTGCCGGGTGAGATATCCGGTGGGCTCGTCGAAGATCAGGAACCGCGTGCCGCGCGTCGCCGCGCGGGCCGTGGCGACGAGCTGCTGCTGGCCGATGGTGAGATCGGACAGCATGGCGTCGGCGCGCAGCGCGAAGCCGAGGTCGTCGAGCACCGCCTGCCCCGCCCGCACCATCGCACCGTGGCGGAGCAGGCCGAAGCGGGTCGCCTCGTCGCCGAGGAAGAGGTTGGCGGCGACGCTCAGATGGCGGCAGAGCACCACCTCCTGGTGCACCGCGTTGATGCCGAGCGCGATGGCGTCCTGGGGCGTGGCGAGATCGACCGTGCGGCCCTCCCACAGGATCTCGCCGCCCGAGCGGCGGTGCACGCCGGTCAGCAGCTTGATCAACGTCGACTTTCCGGCGCCGTTCTCCCCCACAATGGCGTGGATCTCGCCCGACATGAAGGCGAGGTCCACCGCCTTCAGGGCGTGGGTGGCGCCGAAACGCTTGTCGAGCCCCTGCAGGGCCAGCAACGGCGACGCCGCATCGCGGGAGAGAGGAGCGTCGAGGAGAACCGCATCGGTCATGGGCGTCTCGCGATGGAGCGATGAGGGGCCGGCCGAGAGCGCTCCCGCGTCGGGCTGGGGCGCTCTCGTCACGGCTCAGTTGAGCTTGGGGTCCAGCAGTTCCTGGCTGCGGGCCGAGCCCATGTTGGCCTTGGTGATGACGTTGACGCCCGTGTCGACGGAGGCCGGCACCGTTTCGCCCTTCGAGGCCGCCAGGGCGGTCTTGATGCCGTCGTAGCCCATGCGGAACGGGTCCTGGACGATGAGGCCGTAGATGGAGCCGTCCTTCAGCAGGCCGACTAGCTTCGGGTCCGAGTCGAAGCCGATGAGGGTCAGCTTGTCGCCGACCTTGTTCTCCGCCACCGCCTGGCCCGCGCCCTGCGCCATGATGAGGTTCGAGGCGAAGACGCCCACGAGCTTCGGATCGGCGGTGAGCACGTCGGTCATGATGTTGAGGCCGGTCGTAGCCTGGCCGTCAGCCACCTTGTCCTGCGTGAGTTTCAGTCCGGGATACTTCTTCAGCTCCTCCCTGAAACCCTGCGCGCGCTGGTCGAGCGAGCCGACGCCGGGCAGCGAGGTGATGAGGGCGACATCGCCCTCCACCTTGCCGGTCTTCTGCTTGATCCCCTCGGCGAGCGCGTCCGCGGCGCCCCGGCCGCCCTGGACGTTGTCGGTCGTCAGGAAGGACGTGAAGGCCTTGGAATCGGCGCCCGAGTCGATGCCGATGATCTTGACCGACTTGGCGGCCTCGGTGATGGGCTTGCCGAGCGCGGCGAACTGCGTCGGCGAGATCACGACGGCGGCCGGCTTTCCCGAGACTGCGTTCTCCAGGATGGTGATCTGGCCGTCGATGTCGGATTCCGACTGGGCGCCGAGCTCGGGCACCTTGACGCCGAGGTCCTTGCCGGCCCTGCGGGCGCCGGCCAGCACGATTTGCCAGTAGTTCGACGTCGTATCCTTGACGATGATCGGGATGGTGGTCTCGGCGGCGCTGGCCTGGGATGTGGCCAGGGACGCCAGGGCTGTGGACAGGAGCAGGGCTGCGGCGGCGACGGTCTTCATGGTGGTCCTCCGGAGATCGATGATGGGGGGGCGCTCTTCGGCGCCTTGGCGGGGATGGTCCCCGCTGATGGAAGCGGGCGGTCGGGACTGCGCTACGGCAGGTGGATGACCGCCTTGACGACGCCCTCGGCGGCGTCGAGCAGCGCCGGGAAGCGCTCCGGGACGTCGGCGAGGGCGAGGCGATGGGTGTTGAGCGCCGCCGTCGGCACGAGGCCGGCCCGCATGGCCGCCATCACGGCGTCGAAATCCGCCGGCGTGGCGTTGCGGCTGCCGAGCAGGTTCGTCTCGCGCTTGTGGAACTCGGGGTCCGAGAAGCCGATCGTGGCGCTGACGATCGACACGAGAACATAGGTGCCGCCGTGGCCCACGAAGCCGAAGCCGCGCTCGATGGCGGCGGCGCTGCCGGTGGCGTCGAAGACCGCTTCGAAGAACTCCCCGTCGGTGATGGCCGACAGTGCCGTGACGTCGCCGTCGCCGACCCGCACCGTTGAGCCGATCCCGAGATGCTCGGCCGAGAAGGCGAGGCGGTCGGCGCGCGGGTCGACCAGCGTGACGTCGCCGCCGGCCAGCCGTGCGAAGAGCGCTACCGCCATGCCGATCGGGCCCGCCCCCACCACCAGCGTCCGGTCGCCCGGCCGCACGACGGCGCGGCGGACCGCATGGGCGCCGATCGCCAGGAACTCCACCAGGGCGGCCTCGTCGAGATCGAGGCCCGGGGCGGGACGCACGGCGGCTTCGGGGAGGCTCAGCAGCTCGGTCATGCCGCCGTCCCGGTGGACGCCGAGCACCTGGAGGGTGCGGCAGCAGTTGGTGAGGCCACGGCGGCAGGCGTTGCAGGTGCCGCAGGAAAGGTAGGGTAGGATCGCCACGACGTCGCCGGCCTCGAGGGCGGAGCCCTCCGGCGCTTCCTCGACGGTGCCGGAAAGCTCGTGGCCCATCACCCGCGGGTAGCTGAGGTAGGGTTGGTTTCCGGTGTAGATGTGGAGGTCGGTGCCGCACACGCCGATACGGCGCAGCCGCACCAGCACCTCGCCGTCCCCCCGGTGCGGGGCCGGGCGGTCCTCGGCGCGCAGCCGACCGGGCGCGTCGCAGACGATGGTCAGCATGGTGTCCGCCTTTCTCCATCAGGGCGCGCCATCGTCACACTCCGGCCGGCAGCGGTGCGGCGGGGGACACGAGCCCGCCCTTGACCAGCGCGGCCCAGAAGGCGGCCGGGATCGGCCGCTCGAAATCCGCCACGTTGGCGCGAAGCTGGTCGGCCGATTGAGCGCCCGCCACGACCGACACGACCGCCGGATGGGCCGAGGGGAACTGCAGCGCGGCCGCGGGAAGCGGGACACCGAACTCGGCACAGACCGCCTTCAGGGCCGCCACGCGCGCGACGACGGACGCCGGCGCGGCCGCGTAATCGAAGGTCGTGCCGCCGGCCAGTATGCCCGAATTGAACGGCCCCGCCGCCGCCACGGCGGTGCCGGCACGGGCGCAGGCGTCGAGCAGCGGCAGCGCATCTTGCTCCAGCAGCGTGTGCCGGCCCGCCAGCAGCACAGCGTCCAGGTCCGCCTCGCCCAGGGCATCGGTCACGACGGCGGCCTCGTTGACCCCGAGGCCGAAGCCGCCGATGCGTCCGTCCCGGCGCAGCTCCTCGAGCGCCCGGAACCCGCCGCCGCGCGTCAGCGCGTGCCAGTGGAGGTCGTGCCGGTCACCGTGCGTGGCACGGCCGATGTCGTGCACGTAGAGGAGTTCGACTCGGGCGAGCCCGAGCCTCTGCTGGCTGTCCTCGAAGGACCTCAGGATGGCGTCGTGGCTGTAATCGTAGCGGGCTGGAAAAGGCAGGGGATCGACGTAGCCGAACTCTTCCCGGCCCACGGCCTCGGCCGGGACCATGAGGCAGCCGACCTTGGTGCTGATCGCGAAGGCGGTGCGGTCGCGCTCCGACAGGAAACCGCCGACGCGCCGCTCGGACCGGGTATAGCCATAGTAGGGCGCCGTATCGAAGTAACGGATGCCGCTGTCCCAGGCAGCCTGGAGGGTCTCGACGGCATCGCCGGGCGACATGGCGCGGAAGAGGCCGCCGATCTGCGCGGTGCCGAGGCCGAGCGCCGACAGCATCGTGCCGGTCCGCGGGATCGCCCGCATCTCCGACGCCCTGGACGGCGTGCCCCGGCTCGCCCCGCTCCCCATGTCGTGTCCCCCGCTGGTCCGCCATGTGGTCTGGCCAATCCAACACGTTCAAGCTGTCTGACGCGTCAATCGGTGTCAAGCTACCCACGAGGTCCTCCGATTGACCCACGCCCCGCAAAAGGCCGATGGTCGCTCAGGAGATTGGTCAGGCCAAACGTGACGGTGATGCCGAATGGGCAAGGGGCGGGACGGCGGCGAGGTTCGGCGGCTCTACCAGGAGGTTGCGGACAGGATCCGCGGCCTCATCCGGACAGGGCAGTTCCCGCCCTTCAGCCGGTTGCCCGCCGAGCGGGACCTGGCCCAGCAGCTCGCCGTCTCCCGCCCCTCGCTGCGCGAAGCGCTGATCGCCCTCGAGATCGACGGCACCGTCGAGATCCGCATGGGCTCGGGCGTCTTCGTGCTGGCGCCCGCCGACCGCCTCGCCGCCGCGACGCGCGCCCTGGGCGAGAGCCCCACCGAGCTGATGCAGGCTCGCTTGGCCGTCGAGGGCTCGGTCGTGCTGCTCGCCTGTGCCCGCGTGACGCCGCCCTTCATCGCGCGGCTCGACGCGACGGCGGCGGACATGCGGGACGCGATCGAAGCGGGGGTCGACCCCATGACCCACGACCGCGCCTTCCACATGGAGATCGCCGAGCAGACCGGCAATTCCGTGCTGGCCCGCATCGTGGCGTCCCTGTTCGACGAGCGTTTCAGCCGCCTCTCGGCCCGCATCAGCTCGCGCCACGAGAACCGTGCCTCGTGGACCGCGGCCACGCAGGAGCACGCCGCCCTCGTCCGCATGCTGGAGGCGCGCGACAGCCTCGGCGCCCAGGCGGCGATGACGCGCCATCTCCAACTCTCGGCCGAGCGGTGGGTCGACCTGTGAGGTCGGTCCCATTCGTCTCTCGCCGTCGAGGCCGCGCCCCGGTCCAATCCATGACGTCCCGTCGTCGTCTTCCGCTTGGTGCGGCGCTACCACGCGTCACGCGTCGCCTTTGACGTGAATGCCCGTTCCATGCCGCGGGATCGGTCGACCAAGGGTCGCAGACTTCCAATTCGCGAGGAGCCGCGCCAATGCGGCGTCGCGGCCGGCAGGCGGACGCCACGCTTTCCAGACCGACGCCTCGCACCCGGCCTCCCGGTCGCGTGCCGCGATCACCTCACAGCCGGATCGGTGCCGCCACTCGTGCTTGGTTGACAGGCCGCCGACGGCGACGCCGAGTCCCGCCAATGTCCGCTACATGTGGCGGCACGCGGCGGCGCGGACTCGTCCGGGCGTGGTTGGATCGCCGTCCTTCAACACGTCGACGCTGGCGATCAGGAACGGCGACGGATAGGACAGCGCGACGTTCTCAACTTGGCCTCGCTTCGGCTGCCCGCGTGAGCCCTCGCGCTCGGTACACCAAGCCAGTTTCGTCACGGCCAACCCAAACGTCTCCTTCGGCGTTGTCGCGCTCCATACCGGCCGTTCCGCTTTCGACCCACTTCCGCTGTGCGGCCGGAGTCGACCCACATCGGGCGCACCGTAGTCAATGTAGCTCTTTTGAAAGCAAACATCCGGCGACTGGCCGTGGAAAAGGCCTCACCACTCAGAAAAAGACGACGTGCCCGTCTAGAATTTTCAATGCAGCCTCAATGAACCGCCGGCATCTCGCCCGTCAGCAGCAGTTCCGCCCGCGCCGCGCTCGATTGCGCCAGCATCCAGCCGGGGTATTCCGGTGCAGGTCCGCCAGCTTCGCCGAGCACGTCCATCTCCGCGGTGGTCAGGGTGATGTTGAGGCTCGCCAGGTTGGCGTCTAGCTGATCCACGCCCTTGACGCCGACGATGATGCTGGCGACGCCCCGCTGCCTGAGCCACGCGATCGCCACGGCCTCGTGCGTCGTGCCGTGCGCCTCCGCGATCCCATCCATCGCCGCGAGCACCGCGGATCCGCGCACGTCATCCACGGGAGGGAACGGCACGGTCGTTCGGCGACCGGCGTTGGACCCGTTCCGGTACTTGCCAGTCAGATATCCGCCTGCGAGAGGGCTGAACGCGATGAGGCCGAGCCCGTGCGCCACCAGCATCGGTATCACCTCGCGCTCGATGTCGCGGCCAGCGAGCGAGTAGTAGCCCTGGTAGGACTGGAATCGACTCGTCCCGATGCGGTCGGCGATACCGAGCGCGGTCGCCACTTGCCACGCCGCCCAGTTCGAGACGCCGAGATACCGCACCAATCCTTGCCGGACGAGATCGTCCAGGGCGCGCAATGTTTCCTCGATCGGCGTCGCGGGGTCGAAGCCATGCATCTGGTAGAGGTCGATATGGTCGGTGCCGAGCCGCCTCAGGCTCGCATGCACCGCTTCCACGATGTGGGCGCGCGAGCCTCCGCCGTCGTTGGGGCCGCTCCCCGTGGCGTGCTCGAACTTGGTCGCGATCACCACGTCCTTGCGGGCGATGCCAAGCGAGTGCAGCGACCGGCCCACGATCTCCTCGGCTTGGCCGCTCGCATACACATTGGCGGTATCGACGAAGTTGATACCCGCGTCGACCGCGCGTCTCAGGATCGCGTCGACGGCCTCCTGCCCGACACCGCTCGCGGCGGCGTAACGGCCGTCTGCCTGGCCGAAGGTCATCGTGCCGAGGCACAGCTCGGAGACGAACAGCCCTGTGCGGCCGAGAGCTTTGTAACGCATCGATGGTGCCTTTCGGTGAGAGGCGATCCGCCTAACAGCACAAAAAGAGACTTGCAAGTTTCGAAACTTAATAGTATCGAATTAACATGATTTCCGAAACGACACAGGACCGGACTGAGGCTGGCACCGACACCAGCGGCGGCGCGCGACCGAGCGCAACCGTCGGCCGCAAGCGCGACGCCTCACGGGACGCCACGATCCTCGATGCGGCGATCTCGATCCTCGCGGAGGTCGGCTATGACGGCATGACCATGGACATGGTGGCGGTCCGGGCGAAGGCGGGGAAGGCCACCGTCTACCGCCGCTGGGCGACCAAAGCCGACATGGTGCTTGAGGCGGTCGCCCGCATGAAGCGCGAGCAGGTCGACCTCGACAACCTGCCCGACACGGGCAGCCTGCGCGACGACCTGCTCGCCCTCTTCCGGCCGCAGCCGATGGAGGAGACCGAGCGCAAGTTGCGGGCGATGGCCGGCATGACCGCCCTGCTGTCGCAACACCCGGCGCTCGCCGACACGGCGCATGACGCCCTCGTCGCCCCGTGGGTGGAGGCGAACCGCGTGCTGATACGACGCGCCGTGGACCGCGGCGAGATCCCGCCGGATGCGGACATCGAGATGGTCGCGCAGGTCATGCCGTCGATGGGTGCCTACCGCACGTTGATCCGGCGCCAGCCGTTCGACCGTACCTTCCTGGTCGCGATGGTCGATGGGTTAGTGCTGCCGGCCCTCGGGCTTCCCTGCAAGTAACCCGATCCTTCACCACCGGAGCCTCGACGTGACATCCCTCACCCCGATGAACCTGCTCGGCATCTTCGCGGCCGGCTTCTCTGTGATGATGCTGGGCTGGCTCTGGTTCGACCTCCTGTTCGGACGGACTTACGCAGTCGTCCTGGGACGGGACCGACTCCCTCCGTCAAAGCCCGCCCCACTGTATTTCGTTGGTCCGTCGATCTGCATGCTCGTCACCACGGTGACGCTCGCCGTCCTGATGCGGTGGCTCGCCGTGCCGACGCTTCCGCAGGCGGCCGAACTGGGCGTCCTCGTCGGCGTCGGGCTGCTCGGATCGACGGCTGTGAACATGGGGATCAACCCCAACATCCCGCGCCCGCTTCCCTACGGCTTCTTGAGCGCGAGCTACTTCCTCGCGTCGAGCGTCCTGATCTGCATCATCCTGTTCTCGGTCGGTTGATCGAGCCATGGGCGTCGAGATGGACGGAAGCGATCCCGCGGCACCGGCGGCGACGAAGGGCGGCCTGCCCATCGTCGGATTCGTCGATGCGCCAGCGTTCGCAGCTTGGCTCCCGGGGCGGGACAAAACGGCGGCGGGTGCCTGGCTGAGGTTCGCGAAGAAGGGGTCGGGAGCTTCGAAACTCTCGCATCGGGAGGCCATCGACTGCGCCCTTTGCGAGGGCTGGATCGACGGGCAGGCGGCGCCCTGGGACGAGCGCTTCTTCCTCGTGCGCTTCACCTCCCGGCGGCCGCGCGGCAACGGGTCTCAGGTCAACCGGGTCCGGGTGACGGAATCAACTGCCGAGGGCCGAATGAGGCCGCGTGGATTGCGGGAAGCGGATGCCGCTCGGGCCGATGGCCGGTGGGACCGCGCGTATCCTTCTTCCAGCAACGCCACCGTCCCGGACGACCTCCGCGTCGCGCTCGAAGGGGGCCCCGCCGCCGCCGCGCGGTTCGACGGCCTGAACCGGTCGGAGCGGTAGGCCATGCTCCTTCCTTTCGCCACCGCCCGCAAGGACGAGACCCGCCGCCGAAGGATCACATCGTTCCTCGATGCGGCGCAGGCCTCGCGCTGATGTTCCACCTCGTCCCCTGCCTGCCGTTGGCCTACGTCGCCGTCAGGTTCGTCCTTCCCCTGTCCCTGCCGACGTGGGCGATGCTCGCCTCGGTCACAGTCCTCGCCGTGGGGTCGCAGTTCCACCTCTGGAGCCGGCTGTCCTCGGGATCGGTGTTCGCGCCGGAGTTCCCGCGAGGCGTCGTCATCGTCCTCAACGTCCTGTTCGGCCTGCTGCTGTTCCTGGCGGCGTTCCAACTCGCCCTCGACGTCGGCGCCGGCGTCCTCGGCATCGCCCGGGGTTCGTGGGTCTCCATACCGTCGCCCGTACGCCTCGCCGTCGCCTTCCTCGCCGGAGCGCTGGCGGTGCGGGGTGTCGCACAGGCGGTCCGACTGCCGGAGGTCAGGCGGGTTGCTGTCGGCATCGACGACCTTCCTTTGCAACTCGAGGGCTATCACGTCCTGCAACTCACTGATTTCCATGCCAGCCGGCTCTTTCCCCGTTCATGGATGGAAGAGGTGGTGTCGTTGGCGAACGGTCTCGGCGCGGACCTCGTCGCCGTAACGGGCGACCTTGCAGACGGGACGGTTGAGACGCGGCGCGCCGACGTCGAGCCGTTGCGTAGGCTCGTCGCGCCGGATGGGGTCTGGGTGATCCCAGGCAACCACGAATACTTCTTCGGCCAAGAGGCTTGGTCGAGGCATTCGCATGACATCGGTATGCAGACGCTGGCCAACGAGCATGCCGTGATCGAGCGCGATGGCGCGCGTCTCGTGCTGGCGGGGGTGACCGACCTCTCCGCACCCGAATCGGGATTGCCCGGTCCAGACCTCGCCCGCGCACTGGAAGGTGCGCCCCTGCAAGCACCCGTCATATTGCTCGACCATCAACCGTCCAGGGCGCCCCGCGCCGCCGAGGCGGGTGTCGCGCTTCAGCTGTCCGGCCACACCCACGGTGGGATGATCCTCGGGCCGCACTGGCTGGTGGCGAGGGCGAACGGCGGGTTCGTCTCCGGCTCCTACCAGGTTGGCCGCATGGTTCTCTACGTCGGCAACGGTACAGGCATCTGGCCGGGCTTCGCCCTGCGCATAGGAAAGCCCGCGGAGATGACGTTGTTCGCTCTCCATCACCGGGCACGCGACGGCAGTGCGGAGCTGTTTCCGCAGTGAAGACAATCGCCGCTCTGCCCCCGGGACGACGTCCATCGTCCGGCTCCGGCGATCAAAGGATGTTCGTGCGTGCAGGCATGCCCATCGACCGCAGGGGTCAATCGAGCGGCACCTTGTCCGCCTGCTTGTTGAGGGCGCGGAAGATGAAGCCGGGCGCGATGCGCGACATCGCGTAGAGCGCCTTGGTGTGGCCGGGCCGCACTTCCTCTCTGCCGGTCCGGAGGCCATCCAGCAAAGCCGCCGCGACCTTGTCGGGGCTGATCTTGGGTCCGTCATATCTGGCGGTCAGGCTGGTCGCGACGGCCGGGGGCAACAGGTCTACGACCTGGAGCCGGGTGTTGCGAGTTTGCCAACGCAGCGATCGCGTGAAGGCGTGAAGTCCCCCTTTCGCGGCGCTGTAGCCCGGTGTGTTCCCGAACGGTGCATAGACGAGCCCAGTGGTGACGTTGACGATGGCTGCCTCGGGACGCTCCAGAAAGCGTGGCAGCAGCGCGATGGCGAGGTGGATAGGGGCGTGCAGGTCGAGCGCCAATTCCCTGTCGATCCGGTCCTGGGCGTCGGGGCCGGTCAGGGCAAAATATTGCATCGTACCCGCGTTGTTGACGAGGATGTCGAGCGGCGGCGACGCGGCCGAAATGTGTGCGAGCAGCCGCTCGCGCTCGCGGGCATCGGCGAGGTCCGCCGCGAAGGTTTCGACCCTCGCGGTCGCGTTCCTGATGGCGTCCAGCTTGGCCCGGTCCCTCCCGACAACGAGGACGCTCGCGCCCGCCGCGATGAGCGCGCGCGTGATCTCGAGTCCGATGCCGGCTGCCCCACCGGTCACGAGCGCGTGCTTGCCTTCGATCTTCATCGCTGGTGTTCCAAAATCGAGAGTGGTGGTGGCAGAGGCCGATCAGGGCTCGCCGCCCGCGGGCGCGTCCAGGATCTGCGCCAGCATGGCCTGGAGAACGTCCGCCGCCGCAGTCATGCGCGTCCCGTCGAGGCCGCGAGTGATGCCCTCCGCCCAGATCCTTTGACGGTCGGCCGCCGTCGCATAGGCGCGCTCCCCTGCTGCGGTGGGCAGGACGAGATGGGCGCGCTGATGGTGCGGGTTGGAGGTCAAACGCACGAGGGCCGCCGCCTCCAGGTCCTTGACCGTGGTGCGCACGGTTTGGCGGGTCAGTCCCATGTTGCGGGCGATCGAGGCGACGCTGAGCGGCACCGGAGCCGTGACGGTGGCGCCGAGAACCTGCCAACGAGCGCTGGTCAGTCCGAGATCGGCGACGAGGCGATTGCCCGTGGCGAGGAGGCCACCGTTCAAGCGGAAGACGCTGATGACGAGCCGCTGGAACGGATCGTCGGGAAGGGACTGGATCGCAGGCATGTAAGATACTTCACATGATGACAGGCGACTATCAAATAGTTTGATCCCACATCGTCGTTGGCTACGGATATTCACTCAGCGTTCACGATCGATCCCGAGCCGTGGGACCGAGCGGCGACACAGTCCCGATGGAAAGCGTCTGCTCTTTCGGAAAAGCCATTTTGCTCGTGTTGGAAAGGTGGTGGGAGTCCTCGGACCGACGGTCGCGTTCGTCCGCCCTGATGGCGTGCTGGAAGGTCCGCTACGTCCGCGTTGCTGGTCGTGAGCAGCCGGACTGTAATTGCTCACGAGGTCGTGCTGCCGTTCAGGCCGGCACGGCGATTGGCTGGCCTCGCAGCGTGAGGCGGATGGCA
>NZ_QYBB01000033.1 GCF_004137685.1 Lichenibacterium minor
CCACCGCCACGCGGGCGGACACGGCCGACATGGAGCGGGCGATGTCGTCGGCGAGGCCGATCACGCGCGACGACTTGATGCCGGGGGCGGGTTCGAGCTCGTAGAGCGTCACGACGGGGCCGGGGCGCACGTTGATGATCTCGCCGCGCACGCCGAAATCTTCCAGCACGCTTTCCAGCAGGCGGGCGTTCTGGGTGAGGGCGTCCTCCGACACGACGTTGGTGGACAGGCGCTTCGGTTCCGTCAGGATCGCGGGGCTCGGCAGGTCGTACCCGTCGTGGCGCGCGTCCCCCCGGCGGCGGGATGCGGAGCGCAGGGGCGCCGCGGCGGCGGCCATGCGGGACAGGACGGACACGGCTTCCGGTCGCCCCGGGCCCGCGGCGCGGGGCGACGGGCGCTCGACGCCGTCGCGGGCCGGCGCCTGGAAGGACGGCTCGCGCCGGCCGCGCTCGTCGCGCGGGCGGGCGGGCGCGTCGAAGGACGGCTCGACGCGGAGGCCGTTCCCTTCCACGGCCTCGACGGCGGGGACGCCGCCGTCGAGCCAGGACGGACGCACGGACGGCTCGGCCGCGGCGCCGCCCCGGAACAGCCGCCCCACGGCCGACCTCGCGCTGAGGCCGGCGTGGATGGCGGCGCCGAGCGACACCAGGCCCATCCCGGGCTCGCCGTCGACGTCGTCCTCGAAGGGCTTGCGGGACGCCTTGGGCACCGGCACCCATTCATAGGCGTTGGCGATGTCGTCCTCGTCGTCCTCGCCGGGCGCGGGCTTCAGGCCGAAGCCGGCCGAAGCCGTCAGGGCCAGGATGGCGATGCCGGCGAAGACCAGCGACAGGATCATCAGCATGGGCTCGGAATGGCCGAGCAGCCTGCGCGGCAGCGCCAGGATGCCGTCGCCCACGATGCCGCCGAGGCCGCTCGGCAGCGGCCAGCGGTCCGTGGCGGGGAGCGAGGACGCGAGCGCGGTGGCGCCGCAGCCGCCGCAGACCAGCAGCACGGCGCGGAGGCGCGCGTGGTCGAGCCGGCGGCGCGACAGCAGGGTGAGGCCCCAGCAGAACACGGGAGGCAGCAGCGCCACCACGGCGATGCCGACCATCTGCATGACGAGGTCGGCCACCACGGCGCCGGCCGGGCCGGCGAGGTTGCGCACGGTGCCGCCGGCGGCGTGGTTCCAGCTCGGGTCGTGGACCGACCAGGTGGCGAGCGACAGGCTGACGCCGCCGACTGCGCCGAGCAGCAGCAGCCCGCCGAGTTCGGCGAAGCGCCGGCCCAGGAACTCGCGCGCGGGTTCGGGCATGATGTCGAACGACGAAAGCGTGGAGATGCGCACGGGCGGCCCGGGTTCAGTCCCATGGATCGGGCGGCGACCCGGGGTGGGCGCCCGCGGCCCTCGGGCCGGAGCGCAAGCCCCGCGGCTCCGTCCGACCGTGACGCTAGGTGGATATGCTTAAGGGTCCGTGACCGGAGGGGTCCGTTTCGGGACGGCGGCGGCGGCGCGTCGTCCCCGCGCGGCCGGGACGGCGCGCAGACGAAGAAGGGCGGCTCCCGCGGGAGCCGCCCTTCGTTTCACGTCCGTCCGGAGTGCGTCCGGATCAGTAGTTGTAGGCGCGCTCGCTGTGCTCGGAGATGTCCAGGCCTTCGCGCTCCTTCTCGGGCGACACGCGCAGGCCGATGACCATGTCGACGATCCAGTACAGGATGGCCGACCCCGCACCCGACCAGACCAGCGTGGAGATGACCGCCTTGAGCTGGATCAGCACCTGCTGGCCCATGTTGTAGTCGCCGACCATGTCCTTGAGGTTGGTGTAGTCGGTGAGGCCGGTGCCGCCGAGCGACGGGGCGACCAGGACGCCCGTCATCAGGGCGCCGAAGATGCCGCCGACGCAATGCACGCCGAAGACGTCGAGGGCGTCGTCGTAGTGGAACTTCTCCTTTACCACCGCGACGAAGAACCAGCAGAGCGGGCTGACCAGCAGGCCGAGCACGACCGAACCCATCGGGCCGGCATAGCCGGAAGCGGGGGTGACGGCCACGAGGCCCGCGACGGCGCCCGACGCCATGCCGAGCAGCGACGGCTTGCCCTTGATGGCCCATTCTGTGAAGAGCCAGGACAGAACCGCCGCGGCAGTCGCCACCATGGTGTTGACGAAGGCGAGCGCCGTGGTGCCGTTGGCCTCGAGGTTGGACCCCGCGTTGAAGCCGAACCAGCCGACCCACAGCAGCGACGCGCCGATCATCGTCATGGTGAGCGAATGCGGCGGCATGGGCTCGCGCGGGTAGCCGAGCCGCTTGCCGATCAGCAGGCAGCCCACCAAGCCCGCGATGCCGGCGTTGATGTGCACCACGGTACCGCCCGCGAAGTCGAGCGCGCCCGCCTGGGCCAGCCAGCCCGCGCCGGAGGTCACGGCGTCGAGGTTGGCCTGCGCGGCCGTCTTGGCGGCGCCGTCCGCCGCGGCGGCGAGCGCCTTGGCGGCCTTGACGACGTCGTCCGGCGCGGCCGTGGCCCACACCCAATGCGCGACCGGGAAGTAGATGATCGACACCCACAGGAACATGAACAGCATGATGGCGGAGAACTTCATGCGGTCCGCGAAGGCGCCGACGATCAGCGCGGGCGTGATCATCGCGAAGGTCATCTGGAACACCATGTAGGCGTATTCCGGGATGACGGTCCCGGGCGTGAAGGTGCCCACCGTGGAGGTCGGGTCGATGCCCTTCAGGAACACCTTGTCGAGGCCGCCGATGTAGGCCTGCCAGGTGCCGCCGTTGCCGAAGGCGAGCGAATATCCATAGACCACCCAGACCACGCCGACGAGCGACACGATCATGAACACCTGGCTGAGGACGGCCAGCATGTTCTTGGACCGCACGAGGCCGCCGTAGAACAACGCCAGGCCCGGCACCGACATCATCAGCACCAGGGCCGAGGAGATCAGCATCCAGGCCGTGTCGCCCGGGTTGGGCTTGAGGACCGCCGCGACGGCCGCCGGGGCCGCCGCCGCGGTGGATTCGGGTGCCGGGGTCTGAGCCAGGGCGGTGCCGGCCATCAGGAGCAGGGACACGGCGGCCAGCCCGAGCGCCGATCGCATTCTTGGCGACTTCGCCGATGGCAACGTCGCTGAAGGCGACTGGGTTCTGAACGTCATCGATGGTCTCCGGTGAGCGGGTTCTCGGCGGGCCGAGAGATCAAAGGGCGTCGGCGTCGGTTTCGCCGGTGCGGATGCGGACGGCCTGCTCCAGCGTGGTGACGAAGATCTTTCCGTCGCCGATCTGGCCCGTGCGCGCCGTCGCCGTGATGGCGTCCACCACCTGATCGAGCAGTTCCGCCGGCACGGCGACCTCGATCTTCAGCTTCGGCAGGAAGCTCACGGCGTATTCGGCGCCGCGGTAGATCTCGGTGTGTCCCTTCTGGCGGCCGTAGCCCTTGACCTCGGTGACGGTCAGGCCGTGCACGCCGACGGCCGTCAGGGCGTCGCGAACCTCCTCGAGCTTGAAGGGTTTGATGATGGCCGTGACAATCTTCATCGCAGGAATCCTCGTTGACCGGCCCCGCCCGACGGCGGGGCGCGCGTGCGGGGCGTCCGTCACGCGCAACCGTGCGACGGCGTGGACCGCCTCTTTCAAGGGTCGTGCCAAAGTTTAGCCACGGCAAAGGCCAAGGCGTGACCGGAGGCCGCCGCACGACCCTCGCCGGCCCGACACGGATTCGAGGCTTTTTGCCTAAATGTTGTGCATAGGACCGGTGCGGCCGCGCGGCGTGGTCAGCCGCGGTCGCGCCGTCGGATCAGCCCTTCCTGGGCGGTCGAGGCCACGAGGCGGCCGGAGCGGTCGAACACCGATCCGCGCGCGAACCCCAGGGCGCCGGCCGCGCTCGGGCTGTCTTCGGCATAGAGCAGCCAATCGTCGGCCCGGAACGGGCGATGGAACCACATGGAATGGTCGAGGCTGGCGCCCTGGATGTCGGGGTCGAACACCGAGCGGCCGTGGGCGGCGAGCGCGGTGTCGAGCAGCGTCATGTCCGACATGTAGGCCAGCAACGCGGCGTGCAGGGCCGGGTCGTCCGGCAGGGTGCCGGCGGCACGCATCCAGACGGACTGGCGCGCCGGATGGGGGCCGGGCGGACGCCGGGCGAAGCGCGCGGCGTCGGCGGGGCGGAGCTCGATGGAGGCATCCCGGCCGAAATACGCCCGGACGCTCGGCGGCAGGTCCGCGATCAACCCCGACCGGATCTGGTCCGGCGACGGCAGCGTTTCGGGCGCCGGCGCGTCCGGCATGGGCGCCGCGTGGTCGAGGGCGCCCGGCTCGGGCGCGTGGAACGACGCCGACATGGCGAAGATCGGGCGGCCGTGCTGGCTCGCCACGCAGCGGCGGGTGGTGAAGCTGCCGCCGTCGCGCAGCCGCTCGACCGCGTAGCCGATCGGCTCCTCGGGATCGCCGGGCAGCATGAAGTAGCCGTGCAGCGAATGCACCGGCCGGTTTCCGGCCGTCCGCGTCATGGCGACGAGGGCCTGGGCGACCACGAGGCCGCCGAAGATGCGGCGCCAGCCCGTCGCGGGGCTGAGGCCGGAGAAGCGGTCCTCGCCGGCTGGGGCGAGGTCGAGCGTGGCGACGAGGTCGGCGAGCGAAACGGCCATGGGTCGGGCGGCTCTCAACCGCGCGTCGCGCGGGCGGCCGCTCGGTCCCGCCCGTCGCCGCGGATGCGCTCGCGGCCCTCGAAGGTCGTCATGGCGTGGCCCCCCTGCCCGGCGCCGCCCGGCGCGGCCCCCGGGGGTCCGAACGCGCATCTTGCGACGCGGATGCGCGGCGCCCAAATATTGACCGACAGCCCCCGTGCCGGCGCGGCCCTCGGGGCTTGCGTTGTGCGGAGCGGCCCGATCCGGTAGACTGCGGCAGGGTCGGCGAAACGGGGTGCTCCAGTTCCCCTGCCGTATGTTGCAACAGCGCCGCGCGAGCCTGTCGAGCGAGCGTGAGCGAGGAGCTCGACCGACCCATGGATTTCCTCAAGCCCCGGTTGACGCCAATGAACCGCCGCCGCCGCATCTACGAGGGCAAGGCCAAGGTCCTCTACGAGGGGCCCGAGCCCGGCACCCTGATCCAGCACTTCAAGGACGACGCCACAGCGTTCAACGCCAAGAAGCATCAGGTGATCGACGGCAAGGGCGTTCTCAACAACCGGATCTCCGAGTACATCTTCCAGCACCTGAACAACATCGGGGTGCCGACGCATTTCATCCGCCGGCTGAACATGCGCGAGCAGCTGATCAAGGAAGTGGAGATCATTCCGCTCGAGGTCGTGGTGCGCAACGTGGCTGCGGGTTCGCTGTCGACGCGCCTCGGGATCGAGGAAGGCACGCAGCTGCCGCGCTCCATCATCGAGTTCTACTACAAGAACGATGCCCTGAACGACCCCATGGTGTCGGAGGAGCACATCACGGCCTTCGGCTGGGCTTCCCCGCAGGAGATCGACGACATCATGGCCCTCGCCATCCGGGTCAACGACTTCCTGTCGGGCCTGTTCCTCGGCGTCGGCATCCGCCTGGTCGACTTCAAGATGGAGACGGGCCGCCTGTGGGAGGGCGACCTGATGCGCATCGTCGTGGCGGACGAGATTTCACCCGACTCGTGCCGGCTGTGGGACGTGAAGTCGAGCGACAAGATGGACAAGGACCGCTTCCGTCGCGACCTCGGCGGCCTGGTCGAGGCCTATACCGAGGTGGCCCGGCGCCTCGGCATCATGCAGGAGAACGACGCCGCCCGCAGCGCCGGTCCCCAGCTCGTACAGTGACGGCGGCGCGGCCCCGGCGATCGAACCCTCGCCGGAGGCCGCCCCGAGCGGCTTCGGCCCGACGGCGGGGCCACCGCACGCCCTACGGCGGCGCGGTCCGGCGGACGGGACCGCGGCACCGGGTGTTTCCACCCGATCGCGATCTGCTCTAACCTGCCCGGCGCGGCCGACAAGTTGCCGCGCAGAGAGGTTCCGCCATGACGACGACCGACCTCGCCAAGAGGGTCTACGACCACACTTGGAAGCTCGACCCGATCGTCCGCAGCCTGCTCGACACGGACTTCTACAAGCTGTTGATGCTCCAGATGATCTGGGGCCTCTACCGCGACCAGCCGGTGACCTTCTCGCTGGTCAACCGTACCCACGCCGTGCGGGTCGCCGATGAGATCGACGAGGCCGAGCTTCGCGACCAGCTGGACCACGCCCGCTCCCTCACGGTGAGCAAGAAGGAGATGATCTGGCTCGCCGGCAACAGCTTCTACGGCCGCGCCCACATCTTCGACCCCGCCTTTCTGGGTTGGCTCGCCGACTATCGCCTGCCCGACTACGACCTCGCGGTGCGCGACGGCCAGTTCGAGCTCACCTTCTCGGGCTCCTGGGTCGACGTCACGCTGTGGGAGATCCCCGCGCTGGCCATCATCAACGAGTTGCGCTCCCGCGCCGCCCTGAAGGGCCTCGGCCGGTTCCAGCTCGATGTCGTCTACGCCCGCGCCAAGGCCAAGCTGTGGAGCAAGGTCGAGCGCCTGCGCGGCCTGCCCGACCTGCGCATCTCCGATTTCGGCACCCGTCGGCGCCACAGCTTCCTGTGGCAGCGCTGGTGCGTCGAAGCCCTCAAGGAGGGCCTGGACGACGCCTTCACGGGCACCAGCAACGTGCTGCTCGCCATGGACAACGACCTCGAAGCGCTGGGCACCAACGCGCACGAGCTGCCGATGGTGCTGGGCGCCCTCGCGAAGGACGAGGCCGCGCTGCGCCGGGCTCCCTACGGCGTGCTGGCCGATTGGCGGAAGTACTACGGCGGCAACCTCCTGATCGTGCTGCCCGACACCTTCGGCACGGCGCCCTTCCTGCGCGACGCGCCCGACTGGGTGGCGGACTGGACCGGGTTCCGCCCGGATTCCGCCCCGCCGATCCCCGGCGGCGAGGCCATCATCGCCTGGTGGCGCGCGAAGGGCCGCGACCCGCGCGACAAGCTGCTCGTCTTCTCCGACGCGCTCGATGTCGCCACCATCGAGGAAACCTACCGCCACTTCGAAGGGCGTGTCCGGATGAGCTTCGGCTGGGGCACCAACCTTACCAACGATTTCGCCGGCTGCGCACCGACGCCGAACGGCGGCCTGAAGGCCATCTCGCTCGTGTGCAAGATCACCGACGTCGGGGGGCAGCCCGCCGTGAAGCTGTCCGACAATCCCGAGAAGGCCCTGGGCCGGCCCGACGAGGTGGAGCGCTACCTCCGGGTGTTCGGCGCGGCGGGGCGCGTTGCGCAGCCGGTCCTGGTGTGACGGCGAAGCCGCCCGGCGCCCTTCCCTTTCCGCGCCGGCTCCTCTAGGCAGGGCGAGCCAGCCGGCCGGACGGCCGCCGCGCGCGAGCGCGGAGGAAAGTCCGGGCTCCACGGAAACACGGTGCCGGATAACGTCCGGCGGGGGTGACCCCAGGGATAGCGCCACAGAAAGCAGACCGCCCGGCGGTGGGAGCGATCCCCCCGTCCGGGTCAGGGTGAAAGGGTGCGGTAAGAGCGCACCGCGGAGGCGGCAACGTCGACGGCACGGCAAGCCCCACCGGGAGCAAGATCGAATAGGGGCGACGGGACGCGGTCCGGCGAAGCCGGGTCGTCGTCCAACCCGTTTCCGGGCTGTCGCCCGGGTTGATCGCTCGAGGCGGCCGGCGACGGTCGTCCCAGAGGAATGGTCGTCACGTGCGGCGGGTTCGCCCGTCGCGCCATACAGAACCCGGCTTACAGGCCGGCTGGCACCCGACTCCAACCCCGTCCCGCACCGGGTGCCCCGCTTCGGCGCGGCTGCGCCCGGGCGCGCGTGGGCCCGCGCCGAGCGCCGGCATGGGACGGCGCCCCACCCCGACCCGATCCCGACGCCGCGACGGCCACCGACACGCTCCCGCTGGGATTCGCTGTGGATAAGTCGTGCGCCGGCGGCCTGCGCCACACCGGCGTCGCGGCCTCGCGCGGGGCGGCCCCGAATCGACGGCACACGCCCTCCCTTCTCCGCCCGAGCTCTGACGGCGCTCGCGATTCCGCGCTCCGCCGCCGGGCGCGCCGGTGTCGCATCCGGCACTTTCCCACGCTTCGGCAACGCCTCCTTAACCCTAAGCGGGGCTTACTCGACCCTGGCCCCCCAGATCGCGCGCGGGGGCTTTCGTTGACGCCCATGGGGTCCCATGCTATCCCAAGTCATCCCGTCAGGCAGGCACGTCGAAGGCGCCGCGGTGGCCCATCTCGCGATGGGACTCCCGCGTCCGAGCCGTCATGCACGCCGGGTCCGGATCGATCGGGACAGAGGGGACTTTGGATCGCTTCGTTTCGCACTTCACCAATCGGCTGGATGCCAAGGGTCGCGTGTCGATCCCGGCCTCCTTCCGGGCCGTGATGGCGCGGGACGGCTTCGAAGGATTGTACGTCTACCCATCGCTTTACGCGGATGCCCTGGACTGCGGCGGCCACGCCCTGCTTCGAGAGATCGACGCCCTGATGGCCCCGTTGTCGCCCTACTCGGAGGAATGGGACGCCTATGCGTCCACGCTCCACGGGGAAAGCGAGGTGCTGAAGCTGGACGGCGAGGGGCGTGTGATCCTCACGGAAAAGCTGAAGCATCACGCCGGCATCGCCTCGGAGGCGACGCTGGTGGGCCAGGGGCACAAGTTTCAGATCTGGGAGCCGGGACGGTTTCGCGCGCATTTGGAAGAGGCCAGACGCCGAGTGCGCGACCACCGAAAACAGCTCAGCTCCGGACATGCGGCGCAGACCACCGCACCGCAGCCTCCTGGAGCACGGGACTGATGTCGGATCGCGGCCCAGACGACGTTCTGGCCGCCGGCGGACCGATCCGGCATCGCCCCGTGCTCCGCGAGGAGGCCCTCGACGCGCTTTCGCTGCGGCGGGACGGCACCTACATCGACGGCACCTTCGGGGCCGGTGGCTACACCCGCGCCATGCTGGCCACGCCCGGCGTGCGGGTCGTGGCGCTGGACCGCGACCCGACCGCGATCGCGGACGGGGCCGCGCTCGCCGCTGCCGAGCCGCGCCTCACCCTCGTCGAAGCCCGCTTCGCGACGCTCGGCGCCGTCGTGGCCGATCTCGGCCTCGAGGGGGTCGACGGCGTGGTGCTGGACATCGGCGTGTCGTCCATGCAGTTCGACCGCGCCGAGCGCGGCTTCTCGTTCCGCTTCGACGGGCCGCTCGACATGCGCATGGGCGGGGACGGGCCGTCGGCCGCCGACATCGTCAACGGCGCCGACGAGGGCGACCTCGCCGACATCCTGTTCCGCTACGGCGACGAGCGCGCGTCGCGCCGCATCGCGCGGGCCATCTGCTTCGACCGCAAGGCTTCGCCCTTCACGTCGACGAAGCAGCTCGCCGACATGATCGGCCGCGTGATGCCCGGCAAGCCCGGCGACATCCACCCGGCGACGCGCAGCTTCCAAGCGCTGCGCATCGCCGTCAACGACGAACTCGGCGAGCTCCACGACGCGCTCGAAGCGGCGGAGCGCGTGCTCGTGAGCGGCGGCCGGCTCGCGGTGGTGACCTTCCATTCGATCGAGGACCGGATCGTGAAGCGGTTCCTGCAGGCGCGCGCCGGGCGCGGCGACGGCGGCTCGCGCCACCTGCCGGCCGGCTCGGCGCGCCCGCCCGCCAGCTTCGCGCTGCCCGGCAAGCAGCCCATTCTGCCCGGCGACGCCGAAGTGGCGGCGAACCCGCGCGCCCGCTCGGCCAAGCTGCGCGTGGGCACCCGGACCGACGCGCCCCCCTGGGGCGCCGATCCCGCCGCTCGCGCGGCCGTGACGGTGGCCTGGTCGGGCCGGGCCGCGTTTCCTCACGCCAAGGGACGCTGAGCCATGCTGCGGATCCTCAACGTCCTCGCCGTCGCGGTGCTGATCGGCTCGGCGGTCTACGCCTATTCGGTCAAATACGAGACGATCCTCTACGCCGAGCAGATCATCAAAACGCGCCACCTGATCGCCCAGGAGCAGGACGGCATCGAGAAGCTCCAGGCCGAATGGGCGATCCTGACCCGTCCCGACCGGCTGGCCGCGCTGGCCGACCACGGCCTGAACCTGCAGAAGCTGTCGCTCGACCAGATCGTCCAGCCGGCCGACCTGCCCGACCCGCCGCCGAAGGTGGACTCCATCGGCCGCAAGCTCGACTCGCTGGGCCTCGGCGAGCCGACCGCGACGCCGAACGACAAGCGCGTCGCCGGCGGCGCCGCGACGCCTTCCTCCGCGACCCCGACAGCATCGAGATAGCGCCCGCATGTCCGGCTCCCCCGATCCTTCCGCGCCGCCGTCCCCGCGGGGGCGCGTCGCCCAGGCCCGCCGCTTCCTGCGCGGCGTCTGCTCGACGCGCCTCGACAAGAGCGGCTTCCGCCTGCGCCTGATCGCCCTCGCCTTTGTGGGCGTCTACGGCGCGATCGACTTCAAGCTCGCCAAGCTCGGCCTGTCCAAGGAACCGCCGGCGAGCCTCAAGGCCGCCGCCTCCGACGCTGCGTCGGGCGCGCGCCCCGAGCTGCTCGACCGCAACGGCGGCGTGCTGGCGCAGGACATCAAGACCATGTCGGTCTTCGCCGAGCCGCGCCGACTCATCGACAAGGACGAAGCGGTGGAGCTGCTGTCCGCCGTGCTGCCGGACATCGACGCGACCGACCTGCGCAAGCGGCTCGGTTCCCGCAAGGGCTTCGTGTGGGTCAAGCGCGGCGTCACCGACAAGCAGCAGGAGGAAGTGTTCCGCCTGGGCCTGCCCGGCGTCGGCTTCCTGCCCGAGAACAAGCGCATCTACCCGAACGGGCCCGTCGGCGCCCACGTGCTGGGCTTCACCAACACCGACAACCAGGGCATCGCCGGCATCGAGAAGTGGGTCGACAACCAGGGCCTCGGCGACCTCAAGGGCGCTGGCTTCGACGTCACGCCGCAGGACCTGAAGCCCATCAGCCTGTCGCTCGACACCAAGGCCACCTTCGCGGTGCGCGAGGAGCTCGCCAAGGGCATCGAGCACTTCAAGGCCCAGGCGGGCTCGGCGGCGATCATGGACGTCAACACGGGCGAGATGATCGCCTACGTGTCGCTGCCCGACTACGACCCCAACAACCCCGTCGACGCGCTGAAGCCCGACCACATCAACCGGCTCAACGTCGGCACCTACGAGATGGGCTCGACCTTCAAGGCCATCTCGATCGCCATGGCGCTGGAGCTGAACAAGGTCACGCTGCGCTCGACCGTCGATGCTCGCGACAACCTGCGCTACGGTCGTTTCACCATCCACGACTTCCACGCGACCCATCGCGTGCTGACCGTTCCGGAAGTGTTCATCCATTCCTCGAACATCGGCACCGCCAAGATGGTGATGATGGTGGGCGTGGAGGGCCACAAGCAGTTCCTGCGCAAGATGGGCCAGCTCACCCGCCTGCAGACGGAGCTGCCCGAGACGGCGTCGCCGCAGATCCCCGGCCATTGGGGCGAGCTGAACTCCATGACGATCGCCTTCGGCCAGGGTCTCAACGTGACGCCGCTGCAGGCCATGATGGCGGTGGGGGCGCTCGCCAACGGCGGATACGAGATCACGCCGACCTTCCTCAAGCGCGACAAGCCGGACGCCCGCGACGAGTCGCAGCGCGTCATCCGGCCGGAAGTGTCGGAAGGCCTGCGCTACCTGATGCGGGTCAACGCCACGCTGGGCTCGGCCAAGAAGATCGACATCCCCGGCTATTTCGCGGGCGGCAAGACCGGCACGGCCGACAAGCTGATCCACGGCCATTATTCGAGCGACCGGGTGAACACGACCTTCATGTCGGTCGTGCCGGCCGACAAGCCGAAGTACCTGTTCTTCGTGATGATGGAGGACCCCCAGGCGGCCGAGGGCACCTACGGCTATCACACGGCGGCGTGGAACTCCGGCGACGTGTGCGGCAAGATCATGGAGCGCGTCGCGCCGCTGCTGAACCTGCCCCCGAACCTCAACCTGCCGACGAACCCCTTCCCGACGGTCGCGAAGCTCGGGATCGGCATGGACACGGTGCTGAGGTGAGGCTCGGCGAGCTTCTGCCCGGCGCCGGTCTGGCGCCGGAGATCGCCGCGCGGGAGATCGCCGGGCTGACGGCCGACAGCCGCACCTCGGCGCCCGGCTCCGTCTTCTTCGCCGTGCCGGGCGCCAAGGGCGACGGCTTCGGCCACGCCGCCGCGGCGGCGGCGGCGGGCGCCGTCGCGGTCGTGGCCGCGCGCCGGCCGGACCGGCTGCCGCTCGGCGTCGCGGTGGTCCTCGTGCCGGACGTGCGCCGCGCCCTGTCGGCGGCCGCGGCCCGGTTCAACCCGGGGCAGCCCGCCACGGTCGTCGCCGTCACGGGCACCAGCGGCAAGACGTCCGTGGCGGCCTTCGTGCGGCAGATCTGGGCTTCGACCGGCTCCCGGGCGGCGTCGATGGGGACGCTCGGCATCGTGGCGCCGGACGGCGCCGTCTACGGCTCCCTGACGACGCCCGACCCTGTCACGCTTCATCGCGACCTCGACGGCCTGGCGCGGGACGGCGTCACCCACCTCGCGCTCGAAGCCTCCTCGCACGGGCTCGACCAGCACCGGCTCGACGGCGTGCGCCTCGCCGCCGCCGCCTTCACCAACCTGTCGCGCGACCACCTCGACTACCACCCCACGGTGGAGCACTACCTCGCCGCCAAGCTGCGCCTGTTCGTCGACCTGCTGGCGCCGGGCCGGCCGGCCGTGGTGGACGTGGACGGAGAAGCGGCACCCCGCGTGGTCGCCGCCGCCCGCGCCCGCGGCCTCGCCGTCGTGACGGTCGGTCGGGGCGGCGACGACATCCGCCTCCTGTCCGCGGAGCCCGACGGCTTCGCGATGCGGCTCGCGCTGCGCCACGGCGGCCGCGACCGCAGGCTCACCCTGCCCCTGGCCGGCACGTTCCAGGTGTCGAACGCCCTGGTGGCGGCCGGCCTGTGCATCGCGACCGGCACGCCGCCGGACGCCGCCTTCGCGGCCCTGGAGGGCCTCGTCGGCGCGCCGGGGCGCCTCGAGCGGGTGGGCGAGCGCCGCGGCGCCCCCATCGTGGTCGACTACGCCCACAAGCCCGACGCGCTGGAAAAGGTGCTCCTGACCCTGCGCCCCTACGCGCCCGGCCGCCTGATCGTGGTCTTCGGCTGCGGCGGCGACCGCGACCCCGGCAAGCGCCCCATCATGGGCGAGATCGCGGCCCGCCTCGCGGACGTCGTCCTCGTCACCGACGACAACCCGCGCTCCGAGGACCCGGCGTCCATCCGTGCCGCCATCCTGGCGGCGGCGCCGGGTGCGACCGAGGTCGCCGACCGCGCCGACGCCATCGCGCGGGCGGTCGGCCTGCTGGAGCCGGGCGACGCGCTGGTGGTCGCCGGAAAGGGCCACGAGACCGGACAAACCGCGCGGGGCATCACCCTGCCCTTTTCCGACGCCGCGGCGGTCGCCGCGGCCCTGCAAAGGCTGCCCGCATGAGCAACGCCCCCCTCTGGTCGGGGCTCGGCCTCGTCACAGCGCTCGACGCCCGCGTCAGCGGCACGCCGCCCCTGGACGGCATCACGGGGATCTCGATCGACACCCGCAGCGTGAAGGGCGGCGAGCTGTTCGTCGCCATCCGGGGCGACGTGCACGACGGCCACGACTTCGTGCGCGCCGCCTTCGACGCGGGGGCCGCCGCCGCCGTGGTCGACGAGGCCCACGCGCCGGAGCTCGCCGGCCTGCCCTGCCTCTACGTCGTCGACGACGCCCTGCGGGCGCTGGAGCGGCTCGGCGCCGCTGCGCGGGCGCGCTCGGCGGCGCGGATCGTCGCCGTCACGGGCTCGGTCGGCAAGACCACCGTCAAGGAAGCGCTGCGCCTCGTCATGTCGGATGCCGGGCCGACCCACGCCTCGGCGGCCTCGTTCAACAACCATTGGGGGGTCCCGCTCACGCTGGCGCGCCTGCCCGCCGACGCGCGCTACGGCGTGTTCGAGATCGGCATGAACCACGCGGGCGAGATCACGCCGCTCGTCGCCATGGTCCGGCCGCAGATCGCCGTGGTCACCACCGTGGCGGCGGCTCACCTGGAGCATTTCGCCTCCGTGGACGCGATCGCCGACGCCAAGGCGGAGATCTTTTCCGGCCTGGCCCCGGGCGGCCTCGCCGTGATCAACCGCGACATCGACACCTATGGCCGCCTGCGCGCCGCCGCGGACGCGTCGCCGGCCGCGCATGTGCTGACCTTCGGCGAGCATCCGGAGGCCGACGCGCGGCTCGAGCGCTTCGCGCCGACCCGCGACGGCTGCGAGGTGGGCGCGCGCGTGCTCGGCCGCCGCATCGATTTCCGCCTCGGCGCGCCCGGCCGCCACCTCGCCGTCAACGCGCTGGCGGTGCTGCTGGCGGCGCGCGGCGCCGGCATCGACCCCGAAGGCGCGGCGGATTCGCTCGGCCGCTTCACGGTCGGCCAGGGCCGGGGCGCCCGCACGGCCCTGCGGCTGCCGGAAGGCGACGCGACTCTGATCGACGAAAGCTACAACGCCAACCCGACCTCGATGCGGGCGGCGCTGGAGGTGCTGGCCACGACGGCGCCTTCCGGCACCGGCCGCCGCGTCGCGGTGATCGGCGACATGCTGGAGCTCGGCGGCGACGCGGACCGGCTCCACGCCGAACTGCTGCCCGACCTCGAAGCGGCCGGCGTCGATCTCGTCTTCGCGGCCGGGCCTCTCAGTCACGCCCTGTTCAGCCGCCTGCCCGCGGGAATGCGAGGCTTGTGGGGGGACACCGCCAAGGCTATCGAAGGCGCCCTCGCGGACGGCATCCGGGCCGGCGACGTCGTGATGGTGAAGGGCTCCAACGGGAGCCGGATGGGGCCGCTCGTCGCGGGCCTGAAGGACCGGTTCCGCTCCACGCCGGCGGTCCGCTGAGGGATTCCATGCTCACCTGGCTCACCGAACTGTCCGGCTATTTCAGCCCGCTCAACCTGTTCCGATACCTCACCTTCCGGACCATCGGCGCCACCGCCACGGCGGCGCTGTTCGTGTTCTTCTTCGGCCCGGGCATCATCGCGGCGCTGCGCATCAAGCAGGGCAAGGGCCAGCCGATCCGCACGGACGGGCCCGACCACCTGAAGAAGCGCGGCACGCCCACCATGGGGGGGCTGATGATCCTGTCGGGCCTCGTGGTGTCGACGCTGCTGTGGGCGAACCTGCGCAGCCCCTACGTGTGGATCGTGCTGCTGGTCACGCTCGGCTTCGGCATGATCGGCTTCTACGACGACTACCTGAAGGTGACGAAGCAGACCCACGCGGGCTTCGCCGGGCGGGCGCGCCTCGCGCTGGAAGCCCTGATCGCGCTCGTCGCCTGCTGGGCCATGACGGCCGTGGGACCCTCCTCCACGACGGCCCTGTACCTGCCCTTCATCAACGGGATCGTGGTCGACTTCGGCATCTTCTTCGTCGTCTTCGGGGCCTTCATCATCGTGGGTTTCGGCAACGCCGTGAACCTGACCGACGGCCTCGACGGCCTCGCCATCGTGCCGGTGATCATCGCCACGGGCGCGTTCGGCATCATCGCCTACTGCACCGGCAACCTGTTCTACGCGTCCTATCTCGGCATCCACCACGTGCCGCAGACGGGCGACCTGCTGGTCATCGCGGGCGCGGTGGCGGGGGCCGGCATCGGCTTCCTGTGGTTCAACGCGCCGCCCGCGCAGATCTTCATGGGCGACACGGGCTCGCTGGCGCTGGGCGGCCTCATCGGCACGGTCGCGGTCGCCATCAAGCACGAGGTCGTGCTGCTCATCGTCGGCGGCCTCTTCGTGATGGAAGCGCTGTCGGTCATCGTCCAGGTCGGGTCGTTCAAGCTGACCGGCAAGCGGGTGTTCCGCATGGCGCCGATCCACCACCACTTCGAGAAGCTCGGATGGTCGGAGCCGCAGATCGTGATGCGCTTCTGGATCGTGTCCTTCGTGCTGGCCCTGCTCGGCCTGTCGACCCTGAAGGTGCGCTGACGCCATGACGCCCGTAACGCATTGCGCCGGGCGCACCCTCGCGCTCTTCGGCCTCGGCGGCTCCGGCCTCGCCACCGCGGACGCGCTCCGCGCCGGCGGCGCCCGCGTGGTCTGCTGGGACGACGCCGAAGCGTCCCGGGCGAAGGCGGAAGCGGCCGGCCACGAGGTGTCGGACCTGCGGACCGTCGACTGGTCCGGCGTGGCCTCGCTGGTGCTCACGCCCGGCGTGCCGCTCACCCACCCGGAGCCGCACTGGTCGGCGACGCTCGCCGCGGCGGCGGGCGTCGAGATCGTCGGCGACGTCGAGCTGTTCTGCCGCGAGCGGGCCGCGATCGCGCCCGGCGCCGAACTGGTCGCCATCACGGGCACCAACGGCAAGTCCACCACCACGGCGCTGACCGCGCACCTGTTCCGCTCCGCCGGACGGGACGTGCAGATGGGCGGCAACATCGGCACCGCCGTGCTGGCGCTGGAGCCGCCGGCCGCCGGCCGCCTCCACGTGCTGGAAGTCTCGTCCTACCAGATCGACCTGGCGCCGGGCCTCGCCCCCACGGTCGGCATGCTGCTCAACCTCAGCCCCGACCACATCGACCGCCACGGCACCTTCGAAAACTACGCCGCCGTGAAGGAGCGGTTGATCGCGCGCTCGGAGCGGTCGCTCGTCGGGGTCGACGACCCGGCCTGCGCCGACGTGTTCGAGCGCGCGGTGGAGCGCGAAATGCGGCTCCACGCCCGGCACCTCGGCCCGTCCGGCCGGCACCTCCCCGTGTCGGTCCGCCAGGACCTGCCGACGGGCGTGTCGCTGTCGGGCGGCCACATGGTGCTGATGCGGCCCTACGACGGGCGCGAGCGCCTGCTCGGCGGGGTCGACGGCATCTCGACGCTGCGCGGGCTCCACAACGCCCAGAACGCCTGCTTCGCCGCCGCCTGCGCCGACCTGCTCGGCCTCAGGGCCGCCGACGCGCACGTCATCCAGAACGGCCTCAACACCTTCGGCGGCCTCCCGCACCGCATGGAGGAGGTGGGGCGCTCGGGCAACACGCTGTTCATCAACGATTCCAAGGCCACCAACGCTGATTCCGCCGAAAAGGCGCTGCTGTCCTTCGACCGCGTGCATTGGATCCTCGGCGGCGTGCCGAAGGCGGGCGGCATCGAAGCGCTCGTGCCGCTCTTCGACCGGGTCGCGCGCGCCTACCTGATCGGCGACGCGGCGGACGAGTTCGCGCGCACGTTGAGCGGGCGCGCGCTCAGCCGCCGCTGCGGCACGCTCGCGAAGGCGGTCGCGGCGGCTGCGGCCGATGCGCGTCAAGCTCCCGGTAACCAAACCGTGTTGTTCTCGCCGGCATGCGCCTCCTTCGACCAGTTCAGGAACTTCGAAGCGCGCGGCGACGCTTTCCGGGCGCTCGTCTCCGAACTCGCGATCTGATCGCTCCACGATCGGGCTCCGGACGGGTTCCACCCCGCCCTCGCCCTGAGCGGTGGCCGGAAGCGCCGTGCCGAAGCACGCAGGACGTCGCCGCTCCCGCGCGGCCGGCGCCTGCAGCCTTCGGCGCGGGTGCCCCGCGCCCTGCCCGGGACGAGGGACGACGTGGGGCTCCGTTTCACCGCCCGATGTGTGCCGCCAGGAGTCCCGCATGATCTCGCGCGCCGAACGCTCCGTCTTCGCCGACTGGTGGTGGACCGTCGATCGCTGGCTGCTGGCCGCCATCGGGCTGCTCGTCGTGCTCGGCATCGTGCTCACCATGGCGGGCAGCCCGCCGGTCGCCGAGCGCCTGGGCCTGTCGACCTTCTATTTCGTCCACCACCAGGTCATGTTCCTGGTGCCGTCGGTCTGCCTCATGCTGGCGACGTCGTTCCTGGCGCCGCGCGACGTGCGGCGGGCGGGGCTCCTGGTCTTCGTCGGCGGCATGGCGCTGATCGGCGCCGCGCTCGTGTTCGGCCACGAGGTGAAGGGCGCCCGCCGGTGGATCTTCGGCATCCAGCCGTCCGAGTTCGTCAAGCCCGCCTTCGTGATCATCGCCGCCTGGGCCTTCTCGGAGGGCGCGCGGCGCCGCGACGTGCCGGGCAACCTGATCGCGCTTCTGCTGCTGCCCCTCACCATCGTGCCGCTGATCCTGCAGCCCGACTTCGGCCAGACCATGCTGATCTCGCTCGTGTGGGCCGCCCTGTTCTTCATGGCGGGGCTGCACTGGTTCTGGGTCGGCGGCATCGGCGGCATGGGGGCGTTCAGCGTCGTCGTGGCCTACAAGTTCGTCCCCCACGTCCGAGACCGCATCACCCACTTCCTCGACCCCTCCAACGGTCCCGGCGCGTCCGACACCTTCCAGGTCGACACGGCGGTCGAAAGCTTCGTGTCGGGCGGGTGGCTCGGCAAGGGGCCCGGCGAGGGCACGGTGAAGCGCGTCCTGCCCGACGCCCACACGGACTTCATCTTCGCCGTCACGGGCGAAGAGTTCGGCCTGCTGTTCTGCATGTTCCTGGCCGGCATCTTCGCCTTCATCGTGCTGCGCGGCCTGCTCCTGTCGTCGCGCAACGACGATCCCTTCTGCCGCTTCGCCACGGCCGGCCTGGTGATCCTGTTCGGCATCCAGAGCTGCATCAACATGTCGGTGAATCTGCACCTCATGCCCGCCAAGGGCATGACGCTGCCCTTCATCTCCTACGGAGGCTCGTCGATGATCTCGCTGGCGCTCGCGATGGGGTTCCTCGTCGCCGTCACCCGCAAGCGCCCGCGCGCCGCCGTGATGGACCCGGTGCCCTACCGCCGGGGCGAAGCGCCCGACGGCGCGCTGGGGTCGGACGCTTGAGCGCGGTCGCCGCCCCGGTCCTCCTCGCCGCCGGGGGCACGGGCGGCCACCTGTTCCCCGCCGAAGCGCTCGCGCGGGCGCTGGCGGCCCGCGGCGTCGCCGTGGAGCTGATGACGGACGACCGCGCGCTGAAATACGGCGTCGACTTCCCGGCCCGCGCGCTGCACGCGGTGCCGTCCGCCACGCCGCGCAGCGGTTCGCCCGTCGCCAAGGCGGCGGCGGCCGGGCAGCTGTCGCGCGGGGTGCTGGCGGCCTGGCGCACCATTGGGCGCATCCGCCCGTCCGTGATCGTCGGTTTCGGCGGCTACCCCACCGTGCCTCCCATCGTGGCGGCGTCCATCCGCGCCGTGCCCATCGTGCTGCACGAGCAGAACGCCGTGATGGGCAAGGCCAACCGCTTCGTCGCCAACCGGGCGGCGCGCATCGCCACCGGCTTCCCCAAGCTCGGCAAGGTGCCCGATTCCATTGCGGCGAAGGCGAGCTTCACCGGCAACCCGGTGCGCCCGGCCGTCGTGGCGGCCTCTCGCCGCGCCATGCCGGACCTGGTTCCCGGCGGAACGGTGTCGCTGCTGGTGACGGGCGGATCCCAGGGCGCCCGCGTGATGTCCGACATCGTACCGGCCGCGGTGGCGCTGCTCGACGCCGACGCGCGCGGGCGGCTCGGCATCGTCCAGCAGGCGCGCGGCGAGGACGAGGCGCGCGTGCGCAACGCCTACGCGGCGCTCGGCATGGAGGCGGAGGTGATGCCCTTCTTCGCCGACCTGCCGGACCGCATGGCGCAAGCCCACCTCGTGGTGGCGCGCGCGGGGGCGTCCACGGTGAGCGAGCTCGCCGTGATCGGCCGCGGCGCCATCCTGGTCCCGTTCCCCCACGCGCTCGACCAGGACCAGGCGGCGAACGCCGCCGTGCTGTCGGCGAGCGGGGCCGCCATCGTGCGTGATCAGTCCGTCTTCACGCCCGAATGGCTTGCGGAAGAGCTGCGGCGCGTGTTGAACGACCCCGCGGAACTGCTCGTGCGCGCCGACGCGGCGCGCCACGACGGCCGCCCGGACGCCGCCGAGCGCCTGGCCGACCTCGTCCTCGCCGTGGCGGAGGGCAAAGCCTAGGATCCCACACGCATGAAGCTGCCGCGCGAGCTCGGGCCCATCCACTTCGTCGGCATCGGCGGCATCGGCATGTCGGGCATCGCCGAAGTGCTGAACACGCTCGGCTACAAGGTCCAGGGCTCGGACGTCGCGGAAGGGCCCAACGTGGGGCGCCTGCGCGAGAAGGGGATCGAGGTGTCCATCGGCCAGCGCGCCGAGAACCTCGGCCAGGCCGAGGTCGTCGTCGTGTCGACCGCGATCCGCCGCGACAACCCCGAGCTCGCGGCGGCCCGCGAGCGGCGCATTCCCGTGGTCCGCCGCGCCGAAATGCTGGCCGAGCTCATGCGCCTGCGCCAATGCGTGGCGGTGGCGGGCACCCACGGCAAGACCACCACGACCTCGCTGGTGGCGACCCTGCTCGACGCGGGCGGCTTCGACCCGACGGTGATCAACGGCGGCATCATCAACGCCTACGGCACCAACGCCCGCCGCGGCGAAGGCGAGTGGATGGTGGTGGAAGCCGACGAAAGCGACGGCACCTTCCTGAAGCTGCCCGCCGACGTCGCGGTGGTGACCAACATCGACGCCGAGCACCTCGACCACTTCAAGACGTTCGACGCCATCAAGGAGGCCTTCCGCAGCCTCGTCGAGAACCTGCCGTTCTACGGCTTCGCGGTCATGTGCCTGGACCACCCTGTGGTCCAGGAACTGGTGGGTCGCATCGAGGACCGCCGCGTCGTCACCTACGGCGAGAACCCGCAGGCCGACGTGCGGCTGCTCGACATCGACCTCAAGGGCGGCGTGTCGCGGTTCAACGTGCTGGTGCGCGACCGCAAATCCGCCTCCGCCCGCTACATCGAGGACGTGGTGATGCCCATGCCGGGCCACCACAATGCGTTGAACGCCACGGCCGCCATCGCGGTGGCGATGGAGCTCGGCGTGCCGATCGACACGATCCGCGAAGCCCTGCGCGGCTTCGGCGGCGTGAAGCGCCGTTTCACCCGCGTCGGCGACTGGAACGGCGCCGCCATCTTCGACGACTACGGCCACCACCCGGTCGAGATCGCCGCCGTGCTGCGCGCCGCCCGCGCGTCCACGCGGAGCCAGGTGATCGCCGTGGTGCAGCCGCACCGCTATTCCCGCCTGCAGTCGCTGTTCAACGACTTCGCCACCTGCTTCAACGACGCCGACACGGTGGTGATCGCCGACGTCTACGCGGCCGGCGAACAGCCCATCCCCGGCGTGGACCGCGACGGGCTCGCCGCGGCCGTGAAGGCCCACGGCCACCGCAACGTCGTCGCGCTGGAAGGGCCGGCCGCCCTGGCGGGCGTGGTCCGCACGCTCGCCAAGCCGGGCGACTACGTGGTCTGCCTCGGCGCGGGCAACATCACCCAATGGGCCTACGCATTGCCGGGCGAGCTGGCGGCGGGGGATGTCGCGTGAGTCTGTTCGACGACCTCCGCGCCGCCCTGCCCGACTTCCGCGGCCGCTTGACGGCGGGCGACAGCCTCGCCGCCATGAGCTGGTTCCGCGTGGGCGGGCCCGCGGAGGTGCTGATGGTGCCGGCCGACGAGGCGGACCTCGCCGGCGCGCTGGCGCGCATCCCGGCCGAGGTGCCGGTGACGCCGTTGGGCCTCGGGTCCAACATCATCCTGCGCGACGGCGGCGTGCCGGGCGTGGTGCTCAAGCTCGGCCGCGGCTTCAACGCCGTGGCGGTCGAGACGGGCGGCGTGGTCCAGGCCGGCGCGGCGGTGCCCGACGTCAAGGTGGCGCGGGCGGCGGCCGATGCGGCCGTCGACGGCCTCGCCTTCTTCCGCGGCATCCCGGGCTCGATCGGGGGCGCGCTGCGGATGAACGCCGGCGCCCACGGCGGCGAAACCGCCGACGTGCTCGTCGAAGCCCGCGGCGTGGACCGCGACGGCACGCCCGTTTCGTTCACCCGCGCCGAGATGGGCTTCAGCTACCGGCACTGTTCCGTGCCGCCGTCGGTCGTCTTCACCGGGGCGACGTTCCGCGGCCGGCCCGGCGACCCCGCCGCGATCCTGGCCGAGATGGACCGCATCACGGCGGCGCGGGAAGCGTCCCAGCCGATCCGCGAGAAGACCGGCGGATCGACCTTCAAGAACCCGCCCGGCGCCAAGGCTTGGCAGCTCATCGACGCGGCGGGCTGCCGCGGCCTGACGGTGGGGGACGCCCAGATGTCCGAGATGCACTGCAACTTCCTCATCAACCGCGGCCGCGCGACCGCGGGCGACATCGAGGCGCTGGGCGAGGAGGTGCGCCGCCGCGTGCGCGATGCGAGCGGCGTGACGCTGGAATGGGAGATCAAGCGGGTGGGCTCGCCCGCTCCCGCCTGAGCGATCGCGCCTCCGCCACGGGCGGTTAAGCTCCGGGAAACCATGATCCGCCATGACTGTGGCGATCCCCGGGGTCGCGCGGCCCCGTTCGCCGGGCCGCGCCCGGAGACCCAGCCGGAGTCCGCCCCCGATGACGCAACACGTCGCTGTCCTGATGGGCGGCTGGTCCGCCGAGCGCCAGGTATCGCTCCGGTCGGGCGAGGCCTGCGCCCGCGCGCTCGAAGGGGAAGGGTTCCGCGTGACCCGCATCGACGTCGACCGGACGATCGGTGACGTGCTGGCGCGGCTTCGGCCGGACGTCGCCTTCAACGCCCTGCACGGGCGGGTGGGCGAGGACGGCACGATGCAGGGCATCCTCGAGGTGCTGCGCATCCCCTACACCCATTCGGGCGTCCTGGCCTCCGCCCTCGCCATGCAGAAGGACAAGGCCAAGCTCGTCATGGCGGCGGCGGGCATCCCCGTCGCGCAGGGCCTCGTCGTCGACCGGCGCGAAGCGGCGCAGCGACACGTCATGCAGCCCCCCTACGTGCTGAAGCCGGTCGCGGAAGGGTCTTCCGTCGGCGTCATCATCGTCAAGGAGGACCGCAGCCACCCGCCGCAGGAGATCGGCGGCGACGATTGGGCCCACGGCGACGCGCTGCTGGCCGAGAAGTTCGTCGCGGGGCGCGAACTCACCTGCGCGGTGATCGGCGGCCGGGCCACGGCGGTGATCGACATCCTGTCGAACGACCACGCGTTCTACGATTACGACTCCAAATACGCGCCGGGCGGCTCCACCCACGTGCTTCCGGCGGATTTGAAGGAAAATATTTACCACCATGTCCAAGAGTTGGCGGTGCGGGCCCATGCGGCGCTCGGCTGCCGCGGGGTGAGCCGTTCAGACTTCCGTTACGACGATCGGCCCGGTGGCACCGGCGACCTCGTCGTCCTGGAAGTGAACACCCAGCCCGGCATGACCGAAACGTCGCTGGTCCCCGAGATGGCGGCCGACGCCGGGTACTCGTTTGGTGGGCTGGTACGATGGATGGTGGAGGACGCCTCCTGCGATCGATGAGCGAAGCCGGCTTCGGGCTCCCGGCGGGCGGGCGCGCCCGCATCGTCAGCCCCTTCGCGCTGCTGGCCGGCACGGCGCGGCCCGTGACGGCCCCCAGGATGCGCCGGCGCTCCAAGCGCGCCGCGGCGGAACCGCGCCACACGCCCATGCCGGGGTGGGGCACGGTGCTGGTCGTGGGGCTGATGGCGGCGACCGGCCTCTACGGCGCGGTGCGGGGCGGGCAATACGCCACCTACGTGGCGGACAACGGGCCGCCGTCCGAACTCGTCGCCAAGGCGCTGGGCTTCACCATCGACACGGTGACGATCTCGGGCCTGAAATCGCTCACGCCGGGCGAAATCCTGCGCGACGGCGGCGTCAGCGCCCGCAACTCGCTGGCCCTGCTCGACGCGGGCGCTCTGCGCGATCGGTTGAAGGCCGTGGCGCTGGTGCAGGACGTGTCGATCCGCAAGCTGTTCCCCAACGACCTGCACGTCGCCGTCACGGAGCGCGACGCCGCGGCGGTGTGGCAGAAGGACGGGCAGCTCAACCTGATCTCGGCGGACGGGACGCCCATCGACGCCGTGCGCGACGATCGCTTCAACGCCCTGCCCTTCGTGGTGGGCGACGGCGCCAACATCCGCGTCGGCGACTTCCAGGCGCTGCTCGCCGCCGCCGGCGAGCTGCGCGCCAAGGTGCGCGCCGGCGTGCTGGTGGGCGGGCGCCGCTGGACGCTGCAGATGGATTCGGGGATCGAGGTCGAGCTCCCCGAGCTCGACGCCGTCGACACGCTGAAGCGCCTGGCCGAGATCGAGCGCCAGTCCAGGATCCTCGAGAAGGACGTCGTGTCGATCGACCTCCGCATCCCGGGCCGCATCACGGCGCGGCTCACCGAAGACGCCGCGGCCGCCCGGGCCGCGATGCTGGCCAAGCGTCCCAAGCGGAAGTTGGACCTATGAGCAACCGCCTGATGCCCCGGCGCATGCGCCCCCTGTCGGCCCGCCGCAGCGCCATCCTGTGCGTGCTCGACATCGGCACCTCCAAGATCGCCTGCCTCATCGCCAAGCTGAACCCGGCCGAAGCCTCCGACACCCTGCCGGGCCGCACCCACCGCTGCCGCATCCTCGGCATCGGGCACCAGCGGTCCCGCGGCATCAAGGGCGGCGCCGTGGTCGACATGGAGGAGGCCGAGAACGCCATCCGGCTCGCCGTGGACGCGGCCGAGCGCATGGCGGGGGTGGAGGTCGGCTCCGTCATCGTCAACATCACCGGCGGCCGGCTGTCGTCGCAGCACTACAACGCCAAGGTGGCGGTGGGCGGCAAGGCCGTGTCCGACTACGACGTCCACCGCGTGCTCGAGGCGTCCTGCGCCACCATGGCGCGGCAGGGCCGGGCCGTGCTGCATTCGTTGCCGACGGGCTTCTCGCTCGACCGCACGCGCCAGATCCGCGACCCCAAGGGGATGATCGGCGACGAGCTCGGCGCCGACATGCATGTGGTCGGCTGCGACGCCGCTGCGGCCCGCAACCTGATGCTGGTCATCGAGCGCTGCCACCTGCAGGTCGACGCCCTCGTGGCCACCCCCTACTCGGCCGGCCTGTCGGTTCTCGCCGACGACGAGGCCGAGCTCGACGTGGCGCTGATCGACATGGGCGGCGGCACCACCTCGGTCGGCGTCTTCGCGGGCGGCCACCTGGCCCACGTCGACGCGGTGGCGGTGGGCGGCAACCACGTCACGACCGACATCGCGCGCGGCCTCACGACGCGGCTGAGCGACGCCGAGCGGCTGAAGACGCTGCACGGCACCTGTATCGCTTCGGCCTCCGACGAGCGGGAAACCATCGCGGTGCCGCAGGTGGGGGACGAGCACGACCAGCCGGCCCACCTGCCGAAATCGCACCTCGTCCGCATCATCAGGCCGCGCGTCGAGGAGATCCTGGAGCTGATCCGCGACCGCCTGAACGCCGCCGGCTTTCCGGCCCACGCGGGCCGGCGCATCGTGCTGACGGGCGGCGCCTGCCAGCTCACCGGCATGCCGGAAGCGGCGCGGCGCATCCTGTCGCCGCAGGTCCGCATCGGGCGCCCGCTGGGCATCCAGGGCCTGCCCGAATCGGCGAAGAGCCCCGCCTTCGCGGCGGGCGTCGGCCTGCTGATCTACCCGCAGGTGGCCTCGATCGAGCATTTCGAGCCGCGGCGCGACGTGCCGGTCCAGGCCACGGGCACGGACGGCTACATGACGCGCGTCAGCCGGTGGCTGAAGGACAGCTTCTGACCCTGGCGAAGCGCGCCTGTCCCCGCCGGGCAGGAGCGCGACACAGGGGACCGGGTTAACGGCCAATCGTTAACCGTAAGGGATTTGTTAAGGGTTCTCGCACAATCTCCGGACAGCGGCGGCGGCCCGAACCGGCGACGGGCGAGCGAAGGGCCGATGCGAGCGGCCCCACGGGGACAGAGAGGCCACACGATGACGATCAACCTGAAGATGCCCGAACTGCGCGAACTCAAGCCCCGCATCATGGTGTGCGGCGTCGGCGGCGCCGGCGGTAACGCGGTCAACAACATGATCGTGTCGGGCCTCGTGGGCGTCGACTTCATCGTGGCCAACACCGACGCCCAGGCGCTGACCTCGTCCAAGGCCGAGCGCATCATCCAGATGGGCCTGCAGGTCACCGAGGGTCTCGGCGCCGGCTCCCAGCCCGAGGTCGGCCGCGCGGCCGCCGAAGAAGCCATCGAGGAGATCCGCGACCACCTCGCGGGCGCCCACATGTGCTTCGTCACCGCCGGCATGGGCGGCGGCACCGGCACCGGCGCGGCCCCCGTCATCGCCCGCACGGCGCGCGACATGGGCATCCTCACGGTCGGCGTGGTCACCAAGCCGTTCCAGTTCGAAGGCGCGCGGCGCGCCCGCGTCGCCGAAGCCGGCATCAACGAGCTGCAGAAGAGCGTCGACACGCTGATCTGCATCCCGAACCAGAACCTGTTCCGCGTCGCCAACGAACGCACCACCTTCGCCGACGCCTTCTCCATGGCCGACCAGGTGCTGTATTCGGGCGTGGCCTGCATCACCGACCTCATGGTGAAGGAAGGCCTGATCAACCTCGACTTCGCCGACGTCCGCGCCATCATGCGCGAGATGGGCAAGGCGATGATGGGCACCGGCGAAGCGTCGGGCGACAAGCGCGCCATCCTGGCCGCCGAGGCCGCCATCGCCAACCCGCTGCTCGACGAAGTGTCGATGAAGGGCGCCCGCGGGCTGCTCATCTCGATCACGGGCGGCAACGACCTGACCCTCTACGAGGTCGACGAGGCCGCGAGCCGCATCCGCCAGGAAGTGGACGAGGACGCCAACATCATCCTCGGCGCGACCTTCGATTCGAACCTCGACGGCATCGTGCGCGTGTCGGTCGTGGCGACGGGCATCGACCAGCCGCTCGGCGCCAAGGACCTGAACTCCGGCGAGCAGCGCATCGCCGAGGTGGCCCAGAAGCTCCGCGCACAGACGGCCGCCCGCCAGGAGGCGATCTCCCGCCCCGTGATGACCCAGGAGCCGGCCGCCTACGAGCCCGCCCCGGCCCCGGCCCCGCACAACTTCGTCGTGCCGCAGAACTTCGCCATGCCGGGCGGCTACGCCCCGCAGGCGCAGGTCGCCAGCGACGTCGAGATCAAGCCCGTGTCGTCCCCGAAGGGGTCGAGCTACGCGCCCCCGGCGGCCCCCGAACCCGCCCGCCACGACTACCACGACGCCGGCCCTTTCATCCCCCCGGCGCCCCAGCAGCCGCAGCGCGCCCAGCGCATGCCGCAGATCGAAGACCTGCCGCTGCCCGTGCAGCAGCAGATCCGGGCCCAGCGCGGCGAGCCGCAGGGCGTCGAGCCGCAGGGCGCGTCGGACACCAAGCGCCGCACGCTGCTCGAGCGCCTCGCTTCCTTCGGCATGAGCCGCCAGGACGAGGTGGCGGCCGCCGCCCCGATGCGCCAGCCGCCCGCCCCGCAGCCGGCGCCCCGCCTGCCCCAGGCGCCGATGCCCTACGCCCCCCCGCAGGGCCACGCCCCCCGGGCGCCGCAGCCCCAGCCGGGCGCGGACTACGGCAAGCGCGCGGCCCCGCAGGGCGCCCCCCGCCATGCCGGCGGACCGACGGACCAGCACGGCCGCGCCCTGCCGCCGGCGCGCCCCTACGAGGACGACCAGCTCGAGATCCCGGCCTTCCTGCGCCGCCAATCGAACTGAACCGCACCCGGCCGCTACATTTGCAGCGCCGCCGCCCGACCCCGGGCGGCGGCGCTACGGCGTTGTTTATGCTCGGGAACGCGGTGCGCGGCTTTTTCGGAAAAGCCGGGGATCTTTTGTAACAGAGCGTAAGAAAGAGTGATTTGGCGCGTCCCGCCGGGCCGCGTAGGTTGCCCCCGAATGACGGGCCGCGACGCGCGCCGACGGGGCGACCCGAAGCGCGGAACGGGGCTTCGGACGTTCCGGAGTTCGTGCCCCCCGGGGCCGGGCAGGGCTGGGACCGTGATCGAGGCGAGATCGGTGCATTGCGCCGAACCGCGGACGGCCCGCCGAGTGGAGCTGAGTGGCATGAAGTTTCCGAAGCAGACGACCCTCCGCAAGCGGTGCGTCCTCACCGGCAACGGCGTCCATTCGAATGCTCCCGTCACCCTGACCCTGCACCCCGCCGAACCCGACAGCGGCATCGTCTTCCTCCGCACGAAGCTCCCCGAAGGCGGCACCCGCCGCATCGAGGCCAAGTGGTCCCGGGTGTCCACCACCGACCTCTGCACCGTGCTGGGCGACAGCTCCCTCGGTTCGGTGTCCACCGTCGAGCATCTCCTGGCCGCCCTCGCGGGCCTCGGCGTCGACAACGTGCTCGTCGAGGTCGACGGCCCCGAGGTGCCCATCATGGACGGGTCGTCGGCGGTCTTCGTCGCCGCCATCGACAAGGTCGGCCTGCGCACCCTGTCGGCGCCGCGCCGCTTCCTGAGGATCCTGAAGCCGGTCCGCATCGAGCACGGCCGCTCCTTCTCGGAACTGCGGCCCGCCGACGAGGGCTTCTCGCTCGACGTCGAGATCGACTATCCCGTCGAGGCCATCGGGCGTCACCGCAAGGCGATTGCCCTCAACCCCACGACCTTCCGCCGCGAGATTTCCCGCGCCCGCACCTTCGGCCTGCTGCGCGACGTCGAGCGCCTGTGGAAGCTCGGCTTCGCGCTGGGCTCCTCGCTGGACAACTCGGTCGCGGTCGACGGCGACCGCATCCTCAACCCGGAGGGGCTCCGCGCCCCGGACGAGTTCGTGTCGCACAAGATGCTCGACGCGGTGGGCGACCTCGCCCTCGCCGGTGCCCCGATCATCGGGCATTATTCGGCCTTCTGCCCGGGCCACAAGATGAACTTCCTGGTGCTCCAGGCCCTGTTCGCGGACCGCTCGGCCTACAGCTTCGTGGAAGCGCCCGCCGAAGCGGCCTCCCAGATCGCGTCCGGCTTCGCCGACTTCGGCGGCTTCGCCCCGATGCCGGCCTTCGCCGCCGAGATCAACTGAGCGGGCCTTCCGCCCCGGAGCCCGACGCGACTGTTGCGACGGCGCAACGGCGGGGGTTTTTCCACGATGCCCACAGGGGCATGGGGAACAAGGCCTTAATGCGACCCCCGGGGGCCTTTAAACGGGCCTGCATGGATCGTGTTTCCCCGGCGTCGCGCCCCGCCTCCTCACCAGCAGATCGAGCTTCCCCGATGGTGTCTGACCGGTTCCGAACGGCCCTGCGAACGGCGCCGCTGGCCGCCCTGCTGGCCGTTCCCCTGGCGGGCTGCTCGACCTTCGATTCCATCAACCCCTTCGGCTCCGGCGAGAAGTACGAGACCAAGATCCTCGCCGAGACGCCGGCCAGCGACATCTACGACCAGGGCCTGGCCCGCCTTCAGAAGAAGGACGGGGCCGGCGCGGCCAAGAAGTTCGCCGAACTCGACAAACAATATCCCTTCTCCGACTGGTCGCGGAAGGGTCTGATGATGCAGACCTACGCGAACTACCAGGCGGCCGACTACGACACGGCCATCACCACCGGCAAGCGCTTCTACCAGCTCTACCCGAACGCTCCGGACGCGCCCTACGCGCTGTACCTGCAAGCGATGTCCTACTACCAGCAGATCCCGGACGTGTCGCGAGACCAGGAAAACTCCGCCAAGGCGCTCGACCTGTTCCAGCAAATCGTCACCAAGTTCCCGACCTCGGAATACGCGGACGATTCCAAGTTCAAGATCCAGGTCACGCGCGACCAGCTCGCCGGCAAGGAGATGTCGACGGGGCGCTTCTACCTGAACCGCCGCAACTACACGGCCGCCATCAACCGCTTCCGCGAAGTCCTGGCGAAATACCAGACGACGCGCCACGCCGAGGAAGCGCTGGAGCGGCTGACCGAGGCCTATCTGGCGCTCGGCATCACCGGCGAGGCGCAGACCGCAGCCGCCGTGCTCGGCCACAATTTCCCCGACAGCCCTTGGTACAAGGACGCCTTCGCGAAACTGCAGGCCGACGGCCTCCAGCCCAACGAGGACGCGTCCTCCTGGATCTCGAAGGTCTACCACAAAGCCGTCGGCTGACGGCTTCCACCGACGCGCGGCCGGCACGGAGCGGGCTTCGCCCGTTCGTGTTTCGTTTCGCGAACGCGGCAGCATCGTGCTACAGCGTCGCCGTCCCGCAGGTGTGAAGCGCGTCCGTCCATGCTGGCCCAGCTCAACATCCGCGATATCGTCCTGATCGACCGGCTGGATCTCCAGTTCAGCGCGGGACTGACGGTGCTGACCGGCGAAACCGGCGCGGGCAAGTCCATCCTCCTCGATTCGCTGGCTTTGGCGCTGGGCGGCCGCGGCGACGGCTCCATGGTGCGCCAGGGCGAGAAGCAGGGGCAGGTAACGGCCGTGTTCGACCTGTCGCTCGACCACCCGGCCTGGGACGTCGTGCGCGCCCAGGACCTCGAACCCGACGGCACGCTGATCCTGCGCCGGGTCCAGATGCCGGACGGGCGCACCCGCGCCTTCCTCAACGATGCGCCGATCTCCGCCCAAACCCTGCGCGACGTGAGCCGGCGCCTGGTCGAGATCCATGGCCAGCACGACGACCGGGCCCTCGTCGACCCCGCCGCCCACCGCGCCCTGCTCGACGCCTTCGGCGGCCTCGAAGCGCGCCTGGAGCGCGTCCGCCTCGCCTTCGCGGCCCGCCGCGCGGCCGAGCGCCACCACGACGACGAGACCGCCCGGATCGCCAAGGCCAGGGCCGATGCCGACTACCTCCACCACGTCCACGACGAGCTGTCGAAGCTGAAGCCCGTGCCGGGCGAGGAGGAGAAGCTCAGCGAACGCCGCGCCGTGATGCAGCAGTCCGAAAAGGTGTCGGGCGACCTGCGCGACGCCTACGAGAGCGTCGGCGGCGAAGGCTCGCCCTCCTCCACCTTCTCGGCCCTGATGCGCCGGCTGGAACGCCGCGCCGGCCAGGCGCCGGACCTCATCGAACCCTGCCTCAGGTCGCTCGACGCGCTGCTGGTGTCGCTCGACGGCGCCACCGCGGCCTTCGAGGACGCGCTGCAGGCGGCCGATTTCGACCCGCGCGAGCTCGAAGCCGTCGAGGAACGGCTGTTCGCCCTCAGGGCCGCGGCGCGCAAACACGGCGTGACGGTCGACGCGCTGCCGGAGCTTCTGGAGCGTTTCACCCGCGACATCGAGGCGCTCGACGCCGGCGAAACGCGGCTGGTCGCGCTCGCCAAGGCGGTCGAGGACGCGCGGGAAGCCTACCGCAAGGCCGCGGAAGAGCTGTCGAAAGGGCGGGCTTCCGCATCGTCGAAGCTCGATGCCGCGGTCAACCGCGAACTCGGCCCCCTCAAGCTGGAGCGCGCTCGCTTCACCACGCAGATCGAGTCCGACCCCGAGAGCCCTGGCCCGGACGGGATCGACCGCGTCGAGTTCTGGGTGTCGACCAACCCCGGCACGCGGCCCGGGCCGCTCACCAAGGTGGCGTCGGGCGGCGAGCTCGCGCGCTTCATGCTGGCCCTCAAGGTGTCGCTGGCCGACCGGGGCTCGGCGCCGACGCTGGTGTTCGACGAGATCGACACGGGGGTCGGCGGCGCGGTGGCGGACGCCATCGGGTCGCGGCTCGCGCGGCTATCGGGCAAGATCCAGGTGCTGGCCGTGACCCATGCCCCGCAGGTGGCGGCGCGCTCGGCGAGCCACCTGCGCATCTCGAAGAGCGCGCTCAAGGGCGAGGGCCGCGTCGCCACGCGGGTGACGCCGCTGGCCGACGACTCGCGGCGGGAAGAGATCGCCCGCATGCTGGCCGGCGCCACGATCACCGAGGAAGCCCGGGCGGCGGCGCGCCGCCTGATCGAGGCTGCGACGTGAGCGCGCGCCCGGATCCGGCGCTGGACGGGACCGCGTGAGCGGCCGATCTGAGGGAGATCGGCTCCCGCGGGGGCTCGGCCGGGGCGGGACGGGACGGACGGTCATGGGGCGCGTGAAGGTCGTCTTCGAGGTCGTCATGGACGCCTATTGGCGGCTGGCCGAGGACGACGGCTGGGCCATCGCCAGCCACCTCGCCATGTCGACGCTGACGTCGATGTTCCCGTTCCTGATCTTCGTCACCGCGCTCGCCGGCTTCTTCGGCTCCGCGGAACTGTCCGAAAGCGCCGCGAGCCTGCTGTTCGATGTGTGGCCCCGGCAGGTGGCGGCGCCGATCGCGGCCGAGATCCACGCGGTGCTGACGACGGCGCACGGCGGGCTTCTCACCATCGGCGGCCTGCTGGCCGTCTACTTCTCGTCGAGCGGCGTCGAAGCGTTCCGGGTCGGGTTGAACCGCGCCTACGGGGTGCGGGAACGGCGGACGTGGTGGCTGCTGCGGCTCGAGTCCATCGCCTACGTCCTGGTGGGCGCCGTGGCGCTGCTGGCGCTGGCCTTCCTGGTGGTGCTGGCGCCGCTGTTCTGGGGCCTGCTGATCTCGCTCGCGCCGGAACTGGAGCGCCTCGGGCGGCTCGTCACGATCGTGCGCTACGGCCTCGTGTCGGTGATCCTGATCCTGGCCCTGGTCATCGCCCACAAGTGGCTGCCGGCGGAGCGGCGGACCTTCGGGCAGATCGCGCCCGGCATCGTGCTGACCGTGGTGCTGTCGCTGGTCTTCTCCATGGCGTTCGGCGCCTACCTGTCCGAATACGCCCGCAATTACGTCACCACCTACGGCGGCTTGGCGTCGGTGATGATCGCGCTGCTGTTCCTCTACGCGCTGGCGAGCATCTTCGTGTACGGCGGCGAACTCAACGCCGCCATCATCCGGCGGCGCACGCACTCGGTCGAGCCGCGGACCATCAGCAACGTCACCACGCTGTCGGCCCGGCGCTCGCGGTTCCCGAAGCCCTGAGGGCGCCGGTCAGGCGACGATCCAGGCGTCGCGGTAGCGGCCGTCGCCGTCGAGGACATCGGGCTTGGTGATCGCGTGGGGCTTCAGCTCGAAATTACGGCGCCCGTCCGTCAGCTCCAGCCGGTCGGCCGCGGCCGAGACCACGGTGAGGCTCGTGATGCGGCCGGTGGTGCCGTGGCTCACCGCCACGACCTCGCCGTTCTGCGGCGGGCTGTCGCTCGTGCCGCGGTCGATGCGGATCGTGGCGCCGCTGTCGACGGCATCGTGGTCGGTGGTGGCGGTCCAGGGCATGGTCGGTGTCCTCGCGCGGCGATCGGTCCCCAACGCCGGCCGCCGGACGGCGGCTCCCGCCCCGCGATGCGCCAAGTGCCGCGGCCGGTCAGGCCGCCACGGCGTGAAAGACGGCCGCCAACATGGCACGGCCGAACCGTTCCGCGTCGGCGCGGCTCGAGAAGATCCGTGCGAGCGAGCGATCGCTCGACCATTCGAAGGCCATGTGGCCGGCCTCGTGGAGGTATTCGTCGCACGGGCGTCCCGCGGGGCCGCGTCGGATGAGCCACTTGGCTGTGTCGTCGGTCATCGTTTCCCCTCGGCGGTCGGAAATGCAGTCAGGACCGCCGCCGCGGCCGACCGCCCGCGCGAGACGCCGAACCTCCGGCGCGGCGCCGTCGCGAGGCTCTGGTGTCCCCGGCGGCCGAACCTGTCGACCGCCGGTCCGGTTCGGCGGCGGCGGTCCGGCGCCCGCTGTGGACGCGGAGGCCGGAACACGGCACAATCATGTCCATGACCCTATCCCGCGTCCTTTCCTTCGTCGCCCTGGCCTTCGCCCTCGCGGGCTGCGCGACGGGCCCGGACTATGTGACGCCGGACCGGCCGCCCAAGGTCGCGCTCGATCGCACCAACGGCCAGCCGCGCTGGTGGCCGTGCATGATCGGCGACCTCCTGTGCCAGCCGAAAGCCTGAGCGTCAGCGCGACGCCGCGGCGACGTTCGGCAGGAACCACGTGAGCAGGCCGAGCACGGGCAGGAAAGAGCACAGGCGGTACACGTAGACGATGCCGGCGTGGTCGGCCACGAGGCCCAGCACGGCGGCGCCAAGGCCCGCCATGCCGAAGGCGAAGCCGAAGAACAGCCCGGAGATCATGCCCACCTTGGTCGGCATCATCTCCTGCGCGAAGACCAGGATGGCCGAGAAGGCGGAAGCCAGGATGACGCCGATCACCACGGACAGCACCGTGGTCCACATCAGGTCGGCATAGGGCAGCAGCAGCGTGAACGGCAGGACGCCGAGGATCGAGCCCCAGATCACGGGCTTGCGGCCGATGCGGTCGCCGACGGGTCCGCCCAGTGCCGTGCCCACCGCCACCGCGCCGAGGAAGATGAACAGGTGCACGAGCGCGTCCTGCTTGCTGAGCCCGAACCGCTCGATCAGGTAGAAGGTGTAATAGCTGGTCAGGCTCGACAGGTAGAAATACTTCGAGAAGACGAGCAGCATCAGCACCAGGACGGCGACGACGACCTTGCGGCGCGGGAGGCCCTCGACGCTGGACTTGACGGGCTTCTTGCGGACTTCGCCGAGCCGGGCCGCGTACCAGCGGCTCATGCCCGTCAGGACCAGGATGGCGGCGATCGCCACCAGGGCGAACCAGGCGATGCTGCGCTGACCGTCCGGCACCACGATGAAGGCGGCCAGCAGCGGCCCGAGCGCCGTGCCGCCGTTGCCCCCGACCTGGAACACCGACTGGGCGAAGCCGTAGCGGCCGCCCGACGCGAGGCGCGCCACGCGCGACGCTTCCGGATGGAAGATCGACGACCCGACGCCCACCATTGCGGCCGCGACCAGGATGACGGAAAAGTTCGGCGCGACGGACAGCAGCACCAGCCCCGCCAAGGTCACGCACATGCCGAGCGGCAGCGAATAGGGCTGCGGGTTGCGGTCCGTATAGGAACCCACGAAGGGCTGGAGCAGCGAGGCGGTGAGCTGGAACGTCAGCGTGATCAGGCCGACCTGGCCGAAATCGAGCGCGAACTTCTGCGCCAGCACCGGATACACGGCCGGGATGAGGCTTTGCAGCAGGTCGTTCATGCCGTGGGACAGCCCGGCGGCGCCGAGCACCGCCATGACGGGTCGGACCTGGGGGAGGCCGCCCGAAGCGGAACCCGCGATGGCATTCCCGCTCGCTCTGTCGTCCATCGCGCCCTCCCCCGACCGGCGGCGCACCGTCGTCCGACCATTCTGATCGCCCATCGTAGCGCGCCTGACGAGCGCCGGGCCACCCGCTAAATTGCATGCACACCAGCCATGCCGGCGGCGGATGCCCGCGGCAGGCTGGCGGCCCCGGCGCGAGGCGGCACGGTCCGGCGGGCGAGGGGCCGGCCGGCGCCGAGGCGCCCCCGCACCGCCGCAGCCGGGACAGGGGGGGTTGTTACCGTTGGGACACGCGCGGCGCGCTTCAACCCGGCGGCCGGGCTTTCGGCTTGTCGCTCGTCATGCGGCGTGAAATGCCGTCCCGGCGCAGTTCTGCGCCTGTCCCGTCGAGTCCAGACCGATTATGTCGCTTGCCGCCGTCGCCGCCCATCAGCCCGCCGCCGTCCCGGCTTCGGTCATCGACGACCTGGACCTCGCCATCGATCGGGCCGCCCTGGCGCTGCGCCGCGAACAGCGCGGCGACGGCCATTTCGCCTTCGACCTCGAGGCCGATGCCACGATCCCGGCCGAATACGTGATGCTGAAACACTTCCTCGGCGAAACGGATCCCGTCATCGAGCGAAAGATCGGCGCCTACCTGCGCCGCACCCAGGAGGCGCACGGCGGGTGGCCGCTGCTGCACGGGGGCGCGCTCAACGTGTCGGCCAGCGTCAAGGCCTATGTGGCGCTGCGCATGATCGGCGACTCGGTGGAAGCGCCCCACATGGCCCGGGCCCGAGACGCCATTCTGGCGGCCGGCGGCGCCGCCCATTCCAACGTGTTCACCCGGACCAGCCTGGCGCTGTTCGGCATGGTGCCGTGGCGGGCCGTGCCGGTGATGCCGATCGAGATCATGAGCGCGCCCGCCTGGTTCCCGTTCCACATCTACCGGATCTCCTACTGGGCCCGCGACACGCTGGTGCCGCTGCTCGTGCTGATGGCGCTGAAGCCCAAGGGCGTGAACCCGCGCGGCATCCTCATCCCCGAACTCTTCGTCACCCCGCCCGAGCGCGTCCGCATCTGGCCCAAGGGCACCAACCAGGTCGGCGGCTGGGGCATCATCTTCGGCGCGCTCGACAAGGTGCTGCAGGCGGCCGAGCCCTATTTCCCGAAGGGCAAGCGCCAAAGCGCGATCGACAAGGCCGTGGCCTTCGTGCGGGCGCGCCTCAACGGCGAGGACGGCTTGGGCGCGATCTATCCCGCCATGGCCAACACGGTGATGATGTTCCGCGTGCTCGGCGTGCCGGATGACCATCCCGATGCCGTGCTGGCCCGTTCGGCCGTCGACAAGCTGCTCGCCATCAAGGGCGAGGAAGCCTTCTGCCAACCCGCCCTGTCCCCCGTGTGGGACACGGCGCTGTCCGCCCATGCCCTGATCGAGGCCGGCGGCGACCACGCCGAAGCGGCGGACCGCGGCCTCGCCTGGCTGAAGCCGCTCCAGGTGCTCGACGTGAAGGGGGACTGGGCGGAGCAGCGGCCTGACGTGCGGCCGGGCGGCTGGGCGTTCCAGTATCGCAACGACTACTACCCCGACCTCGACGACACCGCCGTCGTCGCCATGGCGATGGACCGCGCGCGCGGCCAGTCCGGCGACGCGGGGTTCGACGAGTCCATCGCCCGCGCCCGCGAATGGGTGGTCGGCCTTCAATCCAAGGACGGCGGCTGGGCGGCCTTCGACGCCGACAACACCTCGACCTACCTCAACTACATCCCCTTCGCCGACCACGGCGCCCTGCTCGACCCGCCGACCTCCGACGTGACGGCCCGGGTGGTGTCCATGCTGGCGCAGCTCGGCGAAACGCCGGCCGCGAGCCCGGCGATGAAGCGCGGCATCGACTTCCTCCTCGCCGAACAGCACCCCGAGGGCGGCTGGTACGGCCGCTGGGGCTTCAACTACGTCTACGGGACGTGGTCCGTGCTCTGCGCGCTCAACGCCGCCGGCTTCCCCTCGGACGCTCCGCAGGTGCGGCGCGCCGTGGCCTGGCTCGCGTCCATCCAGAACGCCGACGGCGGCTGGGGCGAGGACGACAAGGGCTACGACCTCGACTACAAGGGCTACAACCCCGCGCCCAGCACCGCGTCGCAGACCGCCTGGGCGGTCATCGGCCTGATGGCCGCCGGGGAGGTCGACCACCCCGCCGTCGAGCGCGGCGTCGCCTACCTGAGGTCGACGCAGACGGCGGACGGGTTCTGGCCCGAGGAGCTGTTCACCGGCACCGGCTTCCCGCGCGTGTTCTACCTCCGCTACCACGGCTACCCGAAGTTCTTCCCCCTGTGGGCGCTGGCCCGCTATCGCAACCTGAAGCACTCGAACTCCCGCACCGTCATGGTGGGCATGTGACCGGCGCGCCGCCGGTCCTGGTCGTCACCGGCCTCGCCGCCGAAGCCCGCATCGCGGCGGGCCCCGGCGTCGCGACCGTGGCGGGGGGCGGCGACGCGGCCCGGCTCGCGCTGCTGATGGAGGCGGCGCTCGCGCGGGGCGCCCGCGCGGTGGTCAGCTTCGGCATCGCGGGCGGGCTCGAGCCCGCGCTGGCGCCCGGCACCGCCCTGATCGCCCGGGCGATCCACGACGGCGACGCCCGCACCCCGGCGGACCCCGCATGGGTCGAGCGCCTCGCCGCGCTGCTGCCCGACGCCCGGCTCCGCGACCTCGTCGGCGTCGACGACGCGGTGGTGGGGCGCGGCGACAAGGCCGCGCTGTGGCGGCGCACCGGAGCCGCGGCGGCCGACATGGAATCCCACGTCGCGGCGCGGCTGGCGGCGCGGCGCGGCCTGCCCTTCGCGGCCCTGCGCATCGTCGCCGACCCGGCCGAGCGGACGCTGCCGCCGGCCGCCCTCGTTGGCATGCGGCCCGATGGCAGCGCCGATGTCGGTGCCGTGCTGCGAGCCCTCGCGCGCCGGCCGCGGCAGCTTCCGGCACTGGTCCGCACCGGGCTCGACGCGCGGTCGGCCTTCGCCGCGCTGGCGGCCGCCCGCCGCCACCTCGGTCCCGTATTCGACGCGCACGGCGGCGGGACTGCCGGCGCGACGCTGCGCACCGCAGGACCCGCCGAAGTCCGCGCGGGCTGACCGCGGGCTGCGCCGTCGACCGCCCGAGATTGCGGTTGCCCGCCCCCGATGCGGCGCCCAGACTCGGGCAGCGCGACGCCGGAAGAGGTGCATCGATGAGGAGCTCCGTCATCCTCCTGGGGCTGGGCTGGTTCTGGCTGTGTTTCTACGGCGTCGGACCGCTGACGACCTGGTGGCAACTGGCCCTCGGCGGGCTGGCGCTCCTCGCAGGCTGCCACGTCTTCGCGCTGTGGGGCGCGGCGATCGTCCGCCGGCGCCCCCGCTGATCCCCGTCAATCCCGAACGGACGGCGCCCGCAGCGCCCGTTGCGCCTCGTCGATCGCGCGCGCGACGTCCTCGGAGCGGCCCGCCACGCGCTGCTCGAATCCGCCGACGAGGTAGATGGTGGTGACGTCGGGCGTCTGCGTGTGGACGCCCGCCACCTGCTCGGGGTTGATCCAGGTGGAAACGTCGGCGGCATGCGGGGTGGGGAACCTGAGCAGCATGGGTAGGCCTCGATGAGTCGGACGGTCGGACGGCAGATGGGGCCCGGACGGCCTGAAACAACGTCGAAACCGCCGGACGCGCGTCCGCGCCGCCCAACATCCGCCACGGAGCGGGCCGAGCCTCCACCCGTCTCGAGGAGACGGGAGGCAGTCATGGCGCATGTTCACGACGCGAGGGGATCGACCCACAACACCCGGAGGGCGCCCACCGCCCATAGCGACGAGGTCCAGGAGGCCAAGAGGCTGGAAAAGATGCAGTCGCACAGCTCCTCGCACCGCGCCGCCGGACCGGCCGACCGCAACCCCGAGCCGACCAAGGGCGCGGTGAACTGAGCGGCGAGGGCGAGCGGCGACGGACCTAGTCGCCGCAGCGTCGGATGGCGACGGCGGCATCGCCGTCGAAGGCCGGGAGGACGAAGGGCGTGGCCCCGTCCTGCTCCGTCGGGGGCGCAACGTTGCGACCCGCCACGGTGTCCCAGCAGGAGACGCGATAACGGCCCGCGTCCAGGCCCGGCACCGAGACCGCCAATCGGAACGGTGGACCGTCCCGGCGCAGCATGCCTCGCGCGTCGAGCCTGTCCCGCCCCAGCAGGTAGACGACCGCCTGGTCCCGCGATGCGCAGGCGAAGCGGGCCATCCTGTCCTCGCCGACGGTGCTACCTTCGGCGTCGGTGACGACGATCTCCGGCCCCACGCTGCGCCGGTCGAACCGCGCCCAGTCGATCGACGGCACGAAGGCGGCGAGCCCGCGCTGGGCGCGCCGCATGCCGGCCGTAAGGACGTGAGGCTTGCGATTCGGCCAGCGCATGCCGCCCCCTGCGCCGCCGGCCGCGAGATGCGCCCACTGCATGTGGCGGAAATATTCGTCGTCGAAGTCTTCCGGGATCTTGCGGTGCTTGTCCTTGAAGGCGTGGATGGGCCCGTGCTCGCTGTCGAAGAAAGGCCGTCGGTCGGCGATCTCGCCGATGCACTCGCGCACGATCCGCCCCATGCCGAGCGCGGCGCCCACGGTGTCGCGGGGGTCGTCGATCGTGCCCTGCTCGTAGATGTGGACCGTCGCGGCATCGAGCGCCGGGTGCCGGAAGATGGCGCCCTCCATGGCGAGGTGCGGGCGCCACACGAGTTCGGGCCCGAAGATCGACACCGTTTGCGGATGGGAGCGGCCGTGGAGCCGCATCTCCTCGGCCCGGAGATGCCCCCCGATGTCGGCGATGAACTCGTCGAAGGCGTCGGCCGAATCTCCGCCCTGGGCGGGATGGATCTCGTTCCAGACGTCCCAGGCGAACAACGCGCCCGAGCCGCCCCAGCGCGCCGTCGCGAAGGACAGCCGCGCCTTGATGGCAGCCCGCATGGCGGGGTCGGTCAGGGCCTGCGACGGATGCGGAAGCGGACCGCCCCGTGCGGCGGCATAGGGATGGTGGCGGAAATGCAGCCACATCCAGAACGTGTCGTAGGGCGTCAGCAGGATGCGCAGCCCGTGGTTTTCGCACAGCGCGAACAGGTCGTCCCAGAGCTGCACCATGTTGGGCGGGAACGTGCCCGCCGGCCGCTCCATGTAGCGATGGCGGACCTGGGCATATTCCATCATCAGCCGCAGCACCGTGACGCCGTGCGCCTTCAACATGGCGAGGTGGCGGTCGACCGCCGCGACGTCGCGACGGCGGAACAGGGGGTCGAGCTCGACCCAGCTGATCGCGTCGTTCTGGCCGATCGGGTGCCAGTCGGCCCCGCCCTCCTCGACGAAATAGGGCGCGCCCCTGGCCACCTCGATCCAGGGCAGGGCAGCGGCGCCGGCCGCGCGCAAAGAGCGCGGTGCGGAAGGGACTGTCTGTGCTATCTTTTCGCTCCGAGGCATCGGAATATGGTGTTCTGGGCTTGCAGGGCCCCCGCGGAAGGAAGCGCTTCACCGGCCGGACGTCGCGAAACGTCGGGGTGAGGGACTCGGGGTGCTTTCTTCGGCGAGGTCCCGTCGCAGGCCCGGGTGTTCACCCGGAAAGGCAGGTTCGGCGCCGCGCATGCAAGTCCTTTATGCACAACCGACCCTGGTCGAGGACCTCCGCTCCGCCGTCAACGCGCGGCTCGACACCCTGGTGCCGGTGGGGCACCGCGGCCCGCAGCGGGTCAACGAGGCGGTGCGCTACGCGCTGCTGGCGCCCGGCAAGCGCATCCGGCCCCTGCTGACCCTGCTCGCCGCCGTCGACTTCGGGGCCGCGGTCGGCGACGCGCTCGACGTGGCCTGCGCCACCGAGATGGTCCACACCGCGTCCCTGGTGCTCGACGACCTGCCCTCGATGGACGATGCGCGGCTCCGCCGCGGGCAGCCCACGGTCCACGTGCAATACGGGGAAAGCACCGCCATCCTGGCCGCGGTGGCGCTGCTGAACCAGGCTTTCGCCACCGTGACGCGCGCGGGCCGCCTCCCCTGCGAGACGCGTTTGGCGCTGGTCGAGCGCTTGTCGGCCGCCATCGGCTTCGACGGGCTGGTGACCGGGCAGGAGAACGACCTCCAGGACCGCGGCGCCACCTCGACCGTGGCGCGGCTCGAGTCGCTGAATCACCAGAAGACCAGCGTGTTGTTCGAAGCGGCGCTTGAGATCGGCGCCCGCGTGGCCGGCGCCGCCGACCGCTCCATCGACGAGCTGCGGCAGGTCGCAGCCCATCTCGGGCTCGCCTACCAGATCGCCGACGACCTGTTCGACGTGTCGCTCGCCACGGGTCCCCAATCGAAGGACCTGCTCAAGGACGCGAACAAGCCCACCGTGGTGTCCCTGCTCGGCGCCGAGCGGGCCCGGGAGCGCTTCGGCCACCATCTCGCCGAAGCCCTGAAGTTGCTTCCGGCACGGGGGACTGGCGGCACGCCGCTCCGGGATTACATCATGGTGACCTTCGCCCAGACGCGCCTCTGCTGAGCCGGGATCCCCCATGTCCACCACCGCCGCGCCGGTCCGCTCCACGGACCGCTATTCCCGTCAGGCCGCCATCGGGCTGGCGCTCGCCGCCTCCGTGCTGGCGGGCTGGCTCGCCCTGCACGTCCTCGACGTCTTCCTGCTGCCCTGGCGTGCCGCGCTGCTGATGGCGCCGCTGCTGGTCGCCGTCCAGTGCTGGCTGTCCGTCGGCCTGTTCATCGTCGCGCACGACGCCATGCACGGCTCGCTCGCGCCCTTCCGGCCCGGGATCAACCGCGCGGTCGGCCGCGTCGTCCTGATGCTCTACGCCGGCATCTGGTACGATGCGTTGGTGGCGCGCCACTTCGCGCATCACCGGGCGCCGGGCACCGACGAGGACCCGGATTTCGCCGGCGACGGGCATGTCCCCTTCCTGCGCTGGTTCGGGCGGTTCTTCGCGGAATACCTGTCGGTCGGCCAGATCGCTCGGCTGATGGCCGCATCCGCCGCCTACGTGTTCCTGTTCCACGTCCCCCTGGAAAGGCTCTTGCTGTTCTGGGCCCTGCCCGCCATCCTGTCGGCGTTCCAGCTCTTCTACTTCGGCACCTACCTGCCGCATCGCGCCGAGGAGGCCGAGGAGTTCGGCGACCAGCACCGGGCCCGTTCGAACGATTTCTCCTGGACCCTGTCGCTGCTGACCTGCTTCCACTTCGGCTATCACCACGAACACCACGACAACCCGTCGGTGCCGTGGTGGCGCTTGCCGTCGCGGCGGCGGAATGCCCTTCCCGGCGCGGGGGCTTGAGCGTGTCGGGCGCCGTGGCACCCCTCCTCATCGTCCTCGCCACCGTGGCGGGAACGGAGATCGCCGCCGTGGTGATCCATCGCTACGTCATGCACGGCTTCGGGTGGGGCTGGCACCGGTCCCACCATGAGGCACACGACGACCTCCTGGAGGAGAACGACCTTTACGCCGTCGTCTTCGCCGCTCTGGCCATCGCGCTGATGATCGCGGGCCACTGGGTGCCGGCCCTGTTCTGGATCTCGATCGGCCTCGCCGCCTACGGCGTGCTGTATTTCATGGTGCACGACGGGCTGGTGCACCAGCGGTGGCCTTTCCGCCACGTCCCGCGCCGTGGCTACCTGAAGCGTCTCTACCAGGCCCACAAGATGCACCACGCCGTGGAAGGGCGCGACGGCACGGTATCGTTCGGCTTCCTGTACGCGCCGCCGCTGGAGAAGCTGCGCGAAAGCCTGCGCCGCAACGGGGCGCTCCGGCGCTGACCGCCCGGAAATCTCCGATTCGTTAAAGCCATCCTCAGCATTGTCATGATCTTGTGCGATCCGTCGGGCTCGCGCCCGGCGCGAGCGTTGAGCGTCGAGGATGGATATGGCGGGCGGCTGCACTGATGGGGTCGACACGGGGTTCGTGTCGCTGGGCTACGCGAAGGTCGCCTTCCTGGGGGTGATCCAGGGCTTGACTGAACTGATGCCGATCTCGTCGACGGCGCATATGCGCATCGTCCCGGCGCTGCTCGGCTGGCAGGATCCCGGCTCGGCCTTCTCGGCCGCCATGCAGCTCGCCGCGCTGGCGGCCGTCATCTCGTATTTCTGGCGCGACGTGTCGGGCATCGGCGGCGGCGCCATCCGGGCCGCCCTGTCGGGGCGCTTCGGCGCCTGGGACTTCCGCTTCGCCGTGTGGGTCGCGCTCGCCACCGTGCCGATCGCGGTGGCCGGCCTGCTCCTGTCGTCGCGCCTCAACGCCTGCGGCTCGCCGCTGCGCGGTCTGCAGGTCGTCGGCGTGTCCTGCATCGTCATGGCGGCGCTGCTCGCCATCGCCGAACTCTACTGTCGCCATCGCCGCGTGCTGGGAGAGATGACGCTGCTCGACGCGATGGTGGTCGGCATCGCCCAGGTCGGGGCGCTCATCCCGGGCGTGTCGCGGTCCGGATCGACGCTGACCGGCGCGCTGTTCCTCGACCTGAAACGCGAAGAAGCGGCGCGCTTCTCCTTCCTCCTCGGCATCCCCGCCATTGCGCTGGCGGGGCTGAAGGAGCTCTACGAGCTCCACAAGGTCCACCTCGACGCGCAGGGTTGGTCGGTGCTGGCGGTGGGCCTGGTGGTCGGGTCCATCTCGGCCTTCGTGGCGATCGCGCTGCTGTTGAAGATCCTCGAGCGGTTCTCGACCTGGCCCTTCGTGGTCTACCGCGCCGTCATCGGAGTGTTCATCATCTACGGTGCAGCCTCGGGCTGGCTGGCCTGACCGGGCGCCGTCACAGTCGCGGCGCCGATGCGGCAGAGCCGGCCGCCGTCCAACAGCCCGTAGGCGGTGAGTGACGCCCCGAGCGGCGCCACCGCGTAGCCCCGCCAAGCGTCGCGCGCGGCGCCCGGGACCGCCCCCGAGGCGAGGCCGTCGACGTTGCCGTCGGCACCGGTCAGCAGCACGCGGCGGATGAGCCTCCGGCCCGGCCCCGGCGGGGCGCGTCCCGCCACGCGGACGCCCCCGGCGCCGAGCCTCGGCTCCGCGGCCGCGACAACCTCGCCCGCGCAAGCGCGATCGATGCTCTCCCGCTCCGCCAACGGCCGCCCGATCGCGGCGGCGTCGGCCGTGCCGAAGATCGACAGCCCGTCGGCCTTCAGCCTGGGCACCAGGCGCTGGACATCCTCGTCGGTCCAGGCCGCGCGCATCGTGGCGGCGGGATCGTCGAGGCCCAGCATCAGGGCATCGGCGCTCTCGTTCTGGGCGAAGCTCTGCACCGCGAGCTGCGGCTTGGCACTGCCCTGCTCCCGCGCGATCGCGACGGCCAGCACGACGGCGACGGCCACCACCGCCGCGCGAACGAGGGGGCCGGCCCGCGCCGGCGAGGGGCCGAGGCGGCCCGGCGAGGCGACCCACCAATAGGTGAGCTGCGCCGCCCAGAACGCGACGCTGCCGGTCGCGTAGCGGCTCGACAGCGCCTGCTCGACGCCGAACGCCAGCCGGCCCGACCCCGTGATGGCCGCCGTCGCGGCGACGAACAGCATCACGCCGAGCATCGCCAGCGCCGCGGGACCGGCATTCCGGCCGGCCCGGACGGTGCGCAGCGCCGCGCAGGCGGCACCGGCGATCCCGAGGCAGCCGAAGCCGGCCGCGGTGCCGGTGTGGCCCGTCGCGACCACGCTGCCGAGATAGGTCGCCACGTAGGCGAGCAGCACCCCGGGCTGGCGGAGGCTGTCCGAGGGTCGGCTGTGGTGTTCGACCACGGCATAGCCGTGCAGGTACAACACGGTCAGCACGACGGCCCAGGCGGCACAGACCAGCACGACGCGTGGCCTCATCCGCGCCGCCGCTGCCAGGAGCGCCAGCACGTAGCCGGCGGCGAGCCCGTTCGCCATGGTGAAGGTGGTGAGCAGGACGGCGCCAAGGCTGGCCGACAGCGGCATCCAGACGCCGCCGCCGGCACGGTCCCGCCGGACCGCCAGTGCGAACAGCATGAAGCTCAGCGTCGCCCCCGCGAAGACCGCGACGAACTGGAGCTGGAACCCGGACGAGAAGTTTTCGGCCTGCCGGAGGCTGAACATCAGCGCCATCACCACGGCGGCGACGGCCCATCGGCCAGGGCGGACGGGCCGGGAGCGGGCGAGCGCTGCGGCGAACAGGCCCGTGTGCAGGGCCTGGACGGTGAAGATGGCGGCGAGGCTCAGGTAGCCACCGCCGCGGAACAGGAGGTCGTCGGCGAAGAACACGAGGCGCGGCACCAGGATGCGGTGCTCGTTGTGCTGGGCGAACAGCACCTCGCCGGCACTCATATCGCCGCTCTGCCACAGGTCGAGGAGGTTTACCGTCGCCCATTCGTCGAACCAGGGCAACGGCGACCAGACGGGGATCACGGCGCGCAGCGTATCGACGGCGAGGCCGAGGGCGAAGACGCAGGCCGCGGCGGTCAGGCAGGGCCAGAAAGCGCGGCGGAGCAGCGAGGCGGCGCTCATGCGCTCGGGACGGGGCGGGATTCGGTCATGCCGCCTTATAGCAGCGGCGGGCGGCGGCGGCTCTGTCGGGGGCGCGGCGCGCCGCACGGCCGACGGCGCTTCGGGATCCCGGCGTTTCGGGCGCGAAGTTGGCCCGGCGCTCGACCGCGCGCTTCAGCTCACCGCCTTCAGGTCGGGCCGAACCGCCCCTTTGCGCCTCAGCGCGGCGTCGAGGCGCGCCAGTTCGAGCGGCTTGGTGGTCACCGCATCCATGCCGGCCGCCAGGCAGCGCGCGTGGTCTTCGCGGAACGCGTGGGCGGTCAGCGCCACGATGCGGACGGCCGGCAGGTCGTCGGCCGCTTCGGCTTGGCGGATGCGACGGGTCACCTCCAGCCCGTCCAGCACCGGCATGGAGACGTCCATCACGATGGCGTCGAAGGACGGGATGTCGCCCCGCATGGCGGCGGTGGCCAGCGCGAGGGCGGAACCGCCGTCCGACGCGTGGACGACCTGCGCGCCGAGGCGGCCGAGGAAGTTCATCGCCACCAGCGTGTTGATCTCGTTGTCCTCCGCGAGCAGCACCCGCATCCCCCGCCGCGCCGGCCCGGCCGATGCGGCCGGGCGCCCCGCACGGCGGAGGTCCGGCGTCGGCATGCCCCCGAGGCGGCCCGCCAGGGAAGCGGCCCGCACGGGCTTCACCAGCCAGCCCTCGTAGCCCGCCACCAGCTTCTGGCCGAAGGCTCGCCGCTCGAAGGGAGAGAACAGGAGGAAGGACCGTTTGACGCCGGCCTGCCGCGCGGCGTCGGCCAGGAGCTCGGCGGCCGTCTCGCCCAGGCTGCAGTCGACGACGAGCACGTCGGGGACGTTGCTGCCACGCAACCAGGCCAAAGCCCTGTCGACCCGGTCGGCCAACGCCACGTTGGCGCCGTAGCGGTCGAGCTGTGCGGCGAGGTAGGGGGCTTGGAAGATCGACGCGGCGGCGATCAGCACCGTTTGGCCGTCCATGACGGGCTCGAACGGGGTCGGCGTCGCCACGCCGGCGACCAACGGCGCTTCGAAGGCGAAGACAGAACCGCCGCCGACACGGTCCGCCAGCGTGAGCTGTCCGCCCATGAGCTCGACGATGCGGCGCGAGATGGCGAGCCCGAGCCCCGTCCCGCCGTGCTGGCGCGTCGTCGTGCCGTCGGCCTGTTCGAACTCGTCGAAGATGGCGTCCCGGCGGTCGGGCCGCACGCCGGGCCCGGTGTCGTTCACCGAGAAGCGGAGGCGGCCCTCCCCGGCGGGTTCGACGGCGAGCCCGACGCCGCCCTTGCGGGTGAACTTCACCGCATTGCCGGCGAGGTTGGTCAGGACCTGCCGCAGCCGGACCGCGTCGCCCACCAGGATGCGCGGCAGGTCGGGGGACACGAAGGCGGCGATCTCGAGCCCCTTGTCCTGCGCGCGGGGCGCCAGAAGCTCGATCACACCCTCGACAAGGGCGGCGAGGTCGAAGGGTTCGGACCCGAGTTCGAGTTTGCCCGCCTCGATGCGCGAGAAATCGAGGATCTCGTCGACCAGCGTGGCGAGGGCGGAACCCGACGTCCGCACGGCCTCGACATAGGCGAGCTGTTCGCGGTCGAGGGGCGTGTCGGCGAGGAGTTCGGCGATGCCGAGGATGCCGTTGAGGGGCGTGCGCACCTCGTGGCTGACGGTGGCGAGAAAGCGCGACTTCGCCTCATTGGCGGCTTCGGCCCGCTCCCGCGCCGCGAGGGCATCGCGCATGTCCGAGGCTTCGCCGACGGACGTCGCGCGTGGAGGGGCGATCCGGGCGGCCCGCCGCTTCACGCGGAAGCGGTCGGCGACTGCGACGCCCGCGACGGCGAGGGAGCCAGCGGCGACCAGCCATGATCCATCGAACATCCGCCCGCCCCTCGCCGGCCGCCCATCGGCCACGTCGAGACCCTGCCCGATCCGCCTTCACGGCCCTTTGTGGCGATGCCGGCGATCTGCGTTCATTTCCGTTAAGACCCCCGATCCCGGAAACGGCATTCGCCCGTCGCCGCATCCCCTCGTGAACACCCCTGCCCTGCCGACGGCCTCGCGCAGCGGGACGCCTCCCGTCGGCGCTCGACGGTCGCCTTGACGCGCGAAAGCCCCGAGGTGTTGGCCTCGGGGCTTTCGGGATGTGGCGGATGATGACTGGTTGCGGGGGCAGGATTTGAACCTGCGGCCTTCAGGTTATGAGCCTGACGAGCTACCGGGCTGCTCCACCCCGCG
>NZ_QYBB01000034.1 GCF_004137685.1 Lichenibacterium minor
CGGCGGGCTCCGCCATGTGCGGAGCTCCGCCCACCGCCCTCGACTCCAAAACTCCACCAGCTCCGTGGACGCTACCGCGGCCCCTGGATCAGCAGCGCGTCGCCGTTGGCCACCCAGCGGCAGGCCGCGAGGTCCCGAACCTGCTTAGGGTCGAGCGAAGGCTGGGCCGCAAAGTCGAAGGCCTCCAGCGTGCGCTGGTGAGGAAATTTGGCGATGGCGGTGCCCATCTGGATGCGTCGCTCCTCGCGGTGCGCCACCTCCGCCCCGCACAGCAGCGCCAGCGTTTCGCGCAGCGACAGGTCACCCCGGGCCGCCTCGTCCAGCAGCCCGTCGAGCCGGTCGCGCATCGCCGTCAGCTTCAGGCGGGTCAGCATGTCGGGCAGCGCGTCCACGCCGGCGCTCACCAGCCACCTCCCGCGAGCTGCTCGTATTCGGCCAGGGACCGCAGCAGCGCGATCTCGGGTGGCGCGACGGCGATCGCCGGATCGGCCTCGACCGGGCCGGGCTTCTCCCGCTCTTCCGGCACGACGCCGTGAAGGTAGGCCCGATCGACGGCACGCTCCCGACGCCCGAGGCGCAGATCGTGGCAGGCTACCTCGACGCCAGCGTGAGAGATCCGCACCTGGCCGTCGCCCACTTCGACGGTGACCTGCGCGCCGATCAGCCGCCACGGCACGCTGTAGTGGTTGGTGTCGAGGTTCACGCAGGCGTCGCTCTGCACCTGCCGGCTCACCTCGCGCATCTGCCGGAACGACGGGCGGCCGTTCAACGGGCGAAGCACGGCGGCCTCGTCCCGTTCGAACCTCACGACCGGCGGCTCACCCGTCGTGCCGTGCACCCGAACGTCGGCCACCTCTCGCATCCACCGGGCCAGGTGGGCCTCCAGCGCCCCGAAGGATGCGAAGCGCCGGCCCGCGATGGCATTGTGCTTCACATAGCCCACGCCGCGCTCGTCCTTCCCCTTGGTACGGGCGCGGTAGGGTGCGCAGGCCACCGGTCGCACCGACCAGTACCGGGCGAAGGCATGGAAACGATCGTTGAATTCCACCTCGCGCGTGGCAGCGTCGTGGTGCCGGACCAGCGCGGCGGCGTTGTCAAGCAGCAACTCGCCCGGCAGGCCGCCGAAGTGGCGAAATGCGCCTTCGATGCCCTCAAGCCAGGCCGACTGTCGCTCGTGCCGGAAGGCCTGGACATAGATCCGTCGCGAGTAGCCGAGCGTCGCCACAAACAGGAAGACCTTGTCGACCTCCCCGTCCTCCAGCACTATCCGGCGCTGGCCGAAATCGATCTGCAGCTGACGGCCCGGCGGCGTCTCGAACCTCACCGTCGCCAACGTCGCCGCGGTGAGTTCGCGCCGCAGGTGACACACCGCGCGCTCGACGGTCCGCAGGCTGGCCACGATGCCCAGCTCCGAAGCCAAGTCCTGGCGCACCACGTCGGCATTGCCGTGGTGCCGCGTGAAGCGCTCGGCAATCCAGCCGGCATGCTCGTCCAGCATCCCAGGACGCTTCGCAACCCGGCAGCTCGCCCACCGGCCGGAGGCCAGGTAGCGCTTCACCGTCTCACGATCGCACCCGATTTCCCGCGCGATCCGCCGCGTGCCCCATCCCTGATCGTGCAACCGCAGGATCGCCACCACCTCGTCCGGCGTTCTCATCCGCTGTCTCCGCCCGTCGATCCCGGGTGGAGAGTTCATCGAAATATCGGTCATCGCTGCACTCCCTGCTACGCAGGGGGGATGGGTTCCTCGTGGCGCCGCCGGATGGGTTTACCGTGGCGCCTGACACGGACCGCGGCCTCGCCCTCGGCCGACCAGGTCGAGCGGTAGCCGTTGGTGACTTTGCGCTGGATCACGGCTGGCCGGAGATCGCGCTCGCAGGCGTTGTTGGTGGGCTCGACCTGGCCGGGAAAGAGCGTGAAGGTGAGGAGTTGGTCGCGGGCCCGGCGGATCTTGTCCTGGACGGCGCGGGTGAGATCGCAAATCGTCGCTCTGGCCAGCAGCTCGTCGAGCTGCCGCTCCAGGGCGCGCCGCTTGGCCGCAACCGTGGATGTGGCCAGCGTGGTGACGGCTTCGGCCAGGGCGAAGGCCGAGCCGAGCCACAGCTTGAGCGCCAGCGCCAGCGCCTCGTCGCGGCCGTCCAGCGCGTAGGCGACGTCGCGGGCGAGGTGCGCCAGACAGGTCTGGTGACGGTCGGCGTGTCCCTGCTGGGCCGAGTAACGGTCCGACAGCCACACGTCCGGCCGGTGCTCGCCCATGACGTCGCGCACCACGGACGCGGCGCGCGTCGGGGCGACATGGTGGACGACGGCCTCGGCGCAGCGAAACACCCAATGGAAACTGTTGGTGCCCTCGATGCGGATGCCGGTCTCGTCGCAGGCCACCACCTTGGCGCGGTGCAGCGCGGCCAGCGCCGTGTCGCGGCCGCCCGCAAACTGCGCCTCGGCCCGGCGCAGCATGTTCATCAGGCCGCCCTGGCTGATCGTCAGGCCGAACAGGTCCTTCATGGCGCCTTCCAGCCGTTCGTAGGACAGCGCCTGGAACGTCTTCAGGTACAGCGCGAGGGCGTGCAGCCGCGGGCCGAATGGCGTCGCACCCGCCCCGGCCGGCCGCTCCGCCACGGCGCGCGCGCCGCAGCCGGGGCAGCACACCGACAAGCGCCGGTGGTGCTCGACGCGCGGCTTCACCGGCGGGATGTCGATCTCCTCGTGAAGGCTGACGACCTCGGCCGGCAGATCGTCCGACAGCGCCAGGCCGCAGCCGGGGCAGCCGGTCGGGCGGTGATCGACGACGGCGTCGGGATCGGCCGTGAGCACGCGTTTGTGGCCCTCGTGGCCCGGCTTCGCCCCGCCCGGGCGGGACTGCTCGCGCCGCTCCTTGCGGTCCGTCGAGGGAGGCTTGGACGAGGTACGCGACGTCTTCACCGGCCGCTGAAGCTTCAGCACCAGTTCGACCAGCTCCGGCTTGCTCAGCCGTTCGAGATCCTCGCGACCCATGCCACGAGGGAATCAGGCCCTTGGCATCGACACAAGGCCCAAAATGTCACCGCAGGCGCGGCCGCCCGGTCCCAGGCACGCCGGACCCCCCTGGGTAATTAGTGCGCCGGGAGACCGGCAAGGAGTAAGTGGTGCAAGTCCACTGCGGTGAAGGAGTAGCGATCCACATCGGCCCCGAGCCGTGCGTGTCTGCCCGTGAGGGCAGGGGCGAAGCGTCGGCAGGGGAGCACACAGGCCAGCCATTGAGCCGCGAAATCGGGAAGTCCTGGACGCCGACGCCGTTAATTAGGCGGAAGGCAACACGGCGGGGAGCGCCAGCGCGAGCACCCCGACGGTCCGGCGCGGTCGGAGACCCTGGCATGTGTGGACGCTCCTTGCGCGGGAACCGGGAGATCTCCGGCCTGGCCGGCGGCTTCGGCCGCCCGGTCCGCATCGGGAAGGCGAGGAGCCGAAGCCGATGATGCACGGGCCGGAGAAGTCAGACCCCTCCATAGTAGCTGCGAAGCCGACGAACAAAGCCGGGATGCCGGCGGCGGAGCCGGTGGAGCCAAGGGAGGGGGCCAAGGGAAACGCGCACCAGCAGCGCACGCGCCGGGCTCAGGACCGGGAAAGCGTGTCACAGGTGCTGGCGCGTGTACGGAAAGCGGCACGAAGCCGGAAAACGGAACGGTTCACCTCGCTCCTTCACCACCTCGACCCGGCCATGTTGCGGACGGCGTTCTTCGCCCTCAGGCGGGACGCGGCCGTCGGCGTGGACGGGCTGACGTGGCGGGCCTACGAGGCCGATCTCGATTGCAGGATCGACGATCTGCATCGGCGGGTCCAGCGAGGGGCTTATCGGGCGCAGCCGGCCCGGCGGCGGTTCATCCCGAAGCCGGACGGGCGACAGCGCCCGCTCGCCATCGCGGCCCTGGAGGACAAGATCGTCCAAAGGGCCACGGTGGCGGTGCTGAACGGGATCTACGAGGAGGACTTCCTCGGTTTCTCGTACGGGTTCCGGCCTGGGCGCGGCCAGCACGATGCGCTGGACGCGCTCTGCGTCGGGATCTCCGGCACGAAGGTGAACCACATCCTGGACGCGGACATCCGGTCGTTCTTCGACGACGTCAGCCAGGATTGGCTGATGCGCTTCATCGAGCACCGGATCGCCGACCCGCGCATGCTCCGCCTGATCCAGAAGTGGCTCAGGGCCGGAGTTCTCGATGACGGAAGGGTCGAGGTGAGTGACAGGGGCACGCCTCAGGGCGCGGTGATCTCACCGCTGCTCGCCAACGTGTACCTGCACTACGCCTTCGACCTGTGGGCCGACCGCTGGAGACGGCGGGAAGCCAGGGGCAACGTCGTGATCGTGCGCTACGCCGACGACATCGTCGTCGGGTTCGAGCACGAAGCCGACGCCGTCCGTTTCCGCGAGGCGCTGGCGGCGCGGCTCGCCTCCTTCTCGCTCACGCTCCATCCGGACAAGACGCGACTGATCCAGTTCGGCCGCCATGCGGCGGCCGCGCGGGCCCGGCGCGGCCTCGGCAAACCGGAAACCTTCGCCTTTCTCGGCTTCACCTTCGTGTGCGGCAAGTCACTGCGGGGCAGGTTCCTGCTCCTGCGGCTGACGCGCCGCGACCGCATGGTGGCGAAGCTCAAGGCCGTGAAGGAGGAGCTGCGGCGAAGAAGGCACCAGCCGATCCCCGTCCAGGGTGCGTGGCTCGCCCAGGTGGTGAGCGGCTTCTTCAACTATCACGCGGTGCCGACCAACGCTCGTGCACTCAGTGCGTTCCGCGACAGGGTGACGGAACTCTGGAGGCGCTCGCTCCGGCGGCGCAGCCAGCGGGACTTCACCACCTGGGAGCGGATGAGGAAGCTCGCCACCGACTGGCTGCCGAGACCACGTATCCTGCATCCGTGGCCGAGTGAGCGCTTCGCCGTCAAACACCCGAGGTGGGAGCCGAGTGCCCGAATTGGGCCCGCTCGGTTCTGTGCGGGGGGCGCTCAGCAATGAGCGTCCCTACCGCGATCCCAGCGCGGGCGTTTCTATTTCACCCCTCCAACCCCGGCATCAAGTACGGCACCACCGTGCCCGGCATCGTCGGCTTGCTGTCGATGCCGAAGCTCGTCGCCCGCGCCTGCCGGACGTCGGGCCACAGCGGCACGATGTGCGTCTTGCGCCCGCCGCAGCGGCTGCAGACGAGCCGCAGCCGCCGGCACAGGTCGAGGAACACCGTGTCGTCCGGCACCGCCAGGCGATCGAGCGGCAGGCTCGTGGTGTTGTGGCAGGTGCAGCCCCGCCACAACCCGTGGCACGTCACCGACAGGGACGTGATGCCCTGGCGGCGCAGCTGCGCGATCGTCGGCGCCGGCCCGTCGTAGCCGAGTTTCTTCCGGCCGGCCGTCTTCGCCGGGTCGAGGCGCGGTGCGCCCGCGCGGGCCGGCGCGTCGGCCGGCAGCGGCCCGGCCGGCGGGACGACGTAGCGTATCCCGCACCGCGCCTCGTACTGGCGCGGCTTCTCCCCCGGCTTCATCAGCGTGCAGTCGGCGGCAATGGCTTCCAAAAGGGCGAGCGAGGGGCACGGCCGCGCCGTAGCGGTCGGCCAATCGCGCCAGGCGGTAGCGGCCCCGGCGGGGACAAAGTGAGCATTCGACGTCGACGATGACCCCCGGCCAGTCGACGAGCAACCGGGAAGCCGGCGCGGCTTCAGTGGAGGACAACAACCGGCTCGAAATCCGACGCCGGCGCGTCCCAGATCAGGTATTGCTACGCCTCGTAGACGACCGTGCAATGCGTCTCGTCCCCGGCCTGCCACACATCCCCGACCTTGCCGACCTTGCCGACCTCGCCCGCCAGCTCGCGCCGTCGCCCGTGAACCGCTTTGTCCCGCAGCCTGACCGCATCGCCGATTGCATGACGGCCTCCGGTTTGTTCCTATTATGTTCTATGGCGGGAGCCGGTCGGAGGCGAGTCTTGCAGCTTTGCAAACGAGGATTTGCCCCGCTGCCCAGAAGGGTGGCGGCGCCCATAGCGTTTGCACTATAATCCAGAATGCGCTTACGGCGGATTGGGCAGTCAGGTGTCCGTCTTTTCAACCACGGAAAACACCTTGGAGTCGAAATCTGTCAGTAAAACTTGGTTCAGATAGGTTGAATGATTTGTAAGTACTTATTTGTATTTGCGTGTCGTGCCGGCTCGCGCAGCGACGAGGTTTATACTGCCACTCTGATCTCTTCAGGCGGCTCCGCACAAGGCTCTCCACCGGGCTGCGGGGCCGCTGCTTTGTTGCGAAATGATTCGGTGTAGGCCAGCGGTCAGACAGCATCTGCTCAACCCGGCACGGGATTTTGGCACCCGGATAGCGTGTTGAGGATGGCCGCGTAGGTATCGATACCAGAGTGTGCGGCCGTACCGACACCGTGCCACCAATGCCGCGAGGCCCCTTGTCGGCTGATGCATCAATGTTTAAAGCCGAGGCCATGACGCCACGATCGCACATTCTGATCGCCACACCGGTTCTCAACGAGGCCGTGACGCTTGCCTATGCCAAGAGCCTGTTCAGGCTACAGAACCACCTGCGGCGAACCGACGCGGGAGTGGACCTCACTATGGGCACGCTGGTGTCGGCTGGGATCGACACGGCGCGCAACTATTTCGCGACCCATATGCTCGAGAATGCGTCGTTCTCGCACCTGCTTTTCATCGACGCCGACCATGGGTTCCGCCCCGAGCTGATCCTCGACATGCTCGACCTCGACGAGCCGGTGGTGGGCGCGATCTACCCGGCGCGCGACCTCCAGTTCGACGCCGTGTGGCGGGTCGCCCGATCCTTGGACGCGCCCTGCCGGTTGCAGTCCCTGGCATCCCGCTACGTGCTACCGCGCTTCCAAACGGACGAGGGCGGCCGCCCGGTCACCAAAAAGGGATTCGTCCGGGCGAGCGCGGCCGGCACCGGCATCATGCTCATCCAGCGACACGTGTTCGAGCGCATGGCAGCCATTCCTGACCTGATGGGGGTCGGCGCGGAGATCATGATCGCCGACGGCTACTCAGGCCGCTTCCTGCAGTGCTTCAGGCCCATCATCCAGGACAACAACCTCCCGCTCGGCGAAGACTTGTCGTTCTGCCGGCGCTGGACCGAGACCTGCGGCGGCGAGATCTGGGTCGCCGTCGACCACGAGATCGAGCACGTGGGCGCCTTCGCCTTCGCCGGTCGCTATCGGGACCGCATGAGCTGATGAAGCGTGCGCCGCGTATCCGACTCCAAGAAACTGGGGGAGCAGCCGGCGAGCGGCGCTCCGTAGCACTTGTGTTTGACAAGGTCGGGGCTTATCGCCGCGTTGATCGCGCGCTTGATGGCCGCGCGTTGGTCGTCGAAGATGGACGCTCCGTTCCACTCTAAGAGAGCTTCATTTGCCGAGCAGTGCTGCCGCCAGCGGAGCAGTCACGCTGACGAGGACGGGATCGAAGCGCCCCGTTGCGTGTCCGGCAGCGGGGCCGTCTGCCTCGGCGCTCCCTTAGGCGACCTCGACCGCCCCGAGCTTCATCAGCCAGAACAGGCTGCGCGTCGTCCGCCCCGCTTCATCACCGAACTGAGTGCACAAGCCCGCGCAGGTCACCCCGGCGCCCTCGTAAAGTGCTTGGACGAGCCTCTGCATGCCGCCAGCATCGAGCAGGAGATCACTTTGAGCCCTGAGGATCGGCGATCCGGTGCCCATGCGGAAACGCGCGCGCCAGTCCGGGTGTAGGCGCAGCAAAGCGCCGGTGTCGAATCTTCGGGAAGCGAACCCGGAGAAGACCCTGAATGGGTCGGGGTGGAGTGGATCGTCGACGGCCGAACTGTCCGACGCCCCTTCGGCATTTCTACGATCGTCCAGTTCGGCCCAAAGTTCGCGATAGGCTGCGATCACGACGCGCCAATCGAACAGCGCTTCGGCTCTCCGGCGTCCGGCCTCGCCCATCCGGCTCCGTAAAACAGGGTCCGCACCGAGCGCGACGACTGCCCGTGTGACGGCGTCGACGTCGACGCTCGTAGCCTGCGCCGCGTCCATCAGGGAACGGTTGTAGGGACGGCCGCCCAGACCCGCGGCGAGCCCGATCTCCCGGCCCGCGCCGGCAGGCGCCATGGTGGTCGGGACGAGGAAGCCTGTAACGCCGTCCACCACTGTATCGCGGTAACCGTCCCAGTCCGTGGCGACCACCGGCAGGCCGCTCGCCATGGCTTCGACCAGCGTCAAGCCGAAAGTCTCTTGGATGTTGTCGGTCAAGGATATGAAGACGTCGGCGGCCTCGTAGACGTCGCCGCGCCCGGCGCCCGACACCGAGCCGATGTGATGATGGACCACGGAAGCGCTCGCTTCGCGCGCCAGCGCGGCCGTGGCTTCCGCGACCGCGTCCGACGGGAACCATCCGGCTTGCAGCAGGTGGATCGGTCGGCCGGAATCGCTCCGGGCGCGCTCCAGAGCCTGGAACATTGGGAGCGGGTGGGCCTTGGAACTGAAATTCAGCCGGCCGAGGAACAAGACCGCCAAGGCGTCGGGCGGGATGCCCAGCTTGGCCCGCAACCCGGTCGCGGCGAAGCGATCGCGTTTTGCTGGCCGAAACGTGGCGGTGTCGACGCCGAGCGGGATGACGGGGAACTGCAGCCGCGGCTCCGGCAGGGCGCCGCCGCGCGACGCCAGGAAATCGGTCCAGCCTTCCACCATGCGTTGGACCGCGTCCCTCGAAGCGCGTGAGGTGCAGATCAGCGCATCCCACGGCTCGGTCGGAGCGAAGATGAGGTCGCGCATGTGTGCGCTCAGCCCGGCCCCGGTCAGCGAGTGGTGGACGCCGCAGATCGCGTAGCGTGCAGCGCCTGCCGACCGACGAAGCCAGAACGCATCGGCTTGCGGCACGGAAAAGTACATCGCGCACCGGTTGATGTCGTCAGCGCGCTCGATCTCCGTCATCGGCACGTCGGCCCGCGCCGCCTCATCGCGCAGCGCCACTCTGACATCTTCCTTGTCGGTCCTGAACCGCAGTTCGGCGGGCCGCGCATAGTCTAAGAATGCCCTGACGAACCCCTGTGTCGCGGAGTGGATGCCGTAAACCTTTCCGTCCACCGGCGCCGCGAAGGTTTCGTTGAGGAAGAGGGTCGGGTAGATCAAGGTGCATCTCGATGTTTGGAGGGCACGTGCCGCTCACGCGAGCGAGGGGCTTCGCCGAGGCGCGTCCCGTTCCCGCCGGCCCCGCTTCAGCCGGAGAGCCGGCCGTTCGACCAGGTGCCAGGACAGGACCGCGCAAACGAGCGCGACCGCGACGTCGACCAAGGTCAGCCACCAGAAGTTGGACGCGTCGAGCCACCGGCTCAGCGTCAGCATCTGGATCGGGAAGGCGTAGAGGTAGGTGCCGTAGGACAGGTCGCCGCAGCGGCGGTAGGCGTGGCTGAACAGCAGGCGAGACCGGCCGATTTCGATGGCGGTGAACCCGATCAGGAGGGTCGTGAGGGTGAACCTGAGTTCGGTGACCGGGATGAACGCGATGGCCGAGACCAGGACGGCTGCGGCCGCGGCTCGGGCCGCCCCGGTCGACGGCCCGCTGGCCGCGTAGGCGGCCCCGGAAAAGAACACCATGAAAAACCGGATAACGTGGACGCCGCTGAACGAGGCGAGCGTGTCGGCGCCGGACGGTAGCAGCGCGGGAAACGCGCGCTGCACCACGAAAGCCGCCGTCCACACCAGCGCCGATCCGGAAAAGCATGCCCGCCTCAAACACGGCCTCGGGCCGATCAGCTTGTAGGCGACCAGCAACACTAGATAGCATAGGATCTCGTACTTCAGGGTCCAGATCGGGACGTCGACGGCGGGCCAGCGAGATTCGGCGAGGACCGCCGGGAGCTGGAACTGCGTCGGGGTGAACAGGATCGCGACGTTGTGGAATAGGTAGCGGCGGGTTTCGGGATCGCCCCAGTATGCCGAGACCGACAGGGTCGTGACGGCCGCGCCGAACAGCAGGCACGCGACGGTGTTTACGACCGCGCCCGGATAGATGCGCAGGGCCCGAGACGACAGGAAACGCGCGGCGCGGGGGTCCGCGTCGAGGCTCTGGTAGACGAGATAGCCGCTGAGGGCGAAGAAGACATAGAGGCCCGCATCGGCGAGCTTGGGGCCGAAGGGGCCGAGTGACGGCTGCCCATACCCTGCCAGCGTGTAGCCGGCGATATTCTGCTGGTGTGCCAGGAGGACCGTCAGGGCAGCGATGAGGCGTACTGCGTCGAAAGAGTTGCTACGGTCCGGTTCGGCACCTCGGTTCTCGCTCATGTGCTCCCTGTCGCGGTTGTGGCGCGGTCGGCCCCGCCGCGCGACCTTACCCCGGACTTGCGAGCCGCAGAAGCGAAAGGCGGCGGGGGCAGCGGCCCGGACCGACAATCGAGCCAGGTTCGACGGTTCACGGCACCGAGCACGCAGTCTCCGCGGCGTCGGCCGGCGGACGTATGCCTTCGGGCAGGGTCAGCCGGAGCAGGGGAGCGGCCGAGTCGCCTGGCTCGAGCAGGCAGCCCGCGGCGTGTCGTCGTTGTGCCGCCTGAACGGCCTCAAGGAACGCCCGCTGAGTCGCCGACCTCCGCTCCCGGTCCGCGCGGCGCGGGTCGGCTTTTCCCGACAGACCGTAGCGGGACCCCGTGTCGGCATCGGCAGCGTAGGCGATCAGGAAGGCCCCCAACGCCAGGGCTGCCGCATAGGGGCTGAGCCGGGGGGACAGTGGCGACGCTTCCAGCAGCAGCGCGCCGACCGCCGTGAGAACGGCGACTTTCTGGACGAACCAATAGCGCCCGAAGGTCGTCAGGATGCCGGTGTCGCTCGCCGCGAGCCCCCGCATGGGGCCGAGCGTGACGAGAACTACGAAGGAGTACACGAAGGCGGCGCCCACCAGTGTTGCCGCGAAGGCCACCACGGGGCGCTGCCGATTGCCGGCTGCAAGGCCGATCACGAGCGCTGCGGCGGCCGCCGCAGCCGCGTAGAGTGTGGTGGGGGCCAGCCCCGCTCCGGCGGCCGGCAGGGCGTCGAGCACCGCTTGACGCGCCGGTGAGCCGAGAAGGGCTTCGAGGAAGCCGCGGTCAAGCAGAAACAGGCCGGCCCTCCAAGCGGCATCCAACACCTGCGGGGCGCCGATCCCGGACCCGCCGCCCATCTGCGGTGCGGTGACGGCGGCGAGGAGCGCCGCGGCCAAGCCCGCCGCCGCGAGGAGCGCCGCATTAACCGCGGTGGCGGCCATCCCCCGGCGCCACGACACAGCGGCCGCCACGGCGTTGAACGGCGCTGTTGCGACCGATAGCGGATTGGCGAGTGCGCAGGGAACAAGCAACGCCGACCAAAGGGGCGACACCCGCGGGCGCTCCGCTGCCGCGGCCGCCGCGGCCAACAGCCCGGTGAACAGGAAGACCGGGATCATGCTGGACCAGTTCTGGTAGTCCGGCGACAGTATCAGGGAAAGGTCGCTGAGCGGCATGGCGGCGATCCACACTGCGAGCAGCACCCGCTTGCGAGGATCGGGGATCACCGCCGCGAAGGCGGGAAGGCTCGGCACGGCCGTCATGGCGGCGTAGAAGACGACCGCCATGGTTTGTAGCCCCGCTGGCAGCAGCGGGAGGCTGAAGAACGCGAAGCTGACCAGGAAGATGATGTTGGGCGCCAGGCTGATGTTGTCTGGGTATATATGGAACAGCGATCCCCGTCCGGCGAAGAAGTCATTGAAGATCAGAACGTCGTCCCAGACCAGCAGCGGCGCTGTGACGGCCACCGCGTTGCGCATGACACAGATCAGAAGGCATGCGGCAAACGTGAAAAAGAACCACCGCACGCTTGCCCGCTCCAGGACGAGGGATAGACCGAGACCGCGCGGGCCGTCGGGTCGCGGCACGATATGCGATGCCGCTCCCCACGAACAGCGCATTCGTCGGCGTCGCACCGGTTGACCGTCGTCGGCGCGCCCCTATGGTGCCGCAGCCCCCGCGACCAGGGGTTCGGCCGGAGCGCTCGCCTTGAATTTGGGTCTTGACCACGGGCCGCGTGACGCCGCCGTACGGGAGCCGGTCCGCCTCGTGGTTTGGGATCTCGACGAGACGTTTTGGCGTGGAACGCTGACGGAAGGCGGCATCACGGAACACCTTACCGAGGCCGAAGCCGCGGTGCGGCAACTGGCGCAGCGCGGTATCGTCAGCTCGATCTGTTCCAAGAACGACCACCGAGCCGTCGAGGCCGTGTTGGTCGGCCGGGGCTTGTGGGACTTCTTCGTCTTCCCAAGCATCGACTGGAGCGCGAAAGGCCCCCGCGTCAAGGCCATCGTCGAGGCCGTTCAGCTTCGCCCGGAAACGGTGCTTTTCATCGACGACAGCGCGACGAACCGCGCCGAGGTGGCAGCGGCGGTGCCCGGCATCCGCGTGATAGACGAGCGCGCCGTGGTGGCGCTGTTGGGCGACCCACTATTGGCTGGCAAGGAAGACCGCGACCTGTCGAGGCTCCAGCACTACCGTCTGCTGGAGCGCCGCGGCCGCGAAAGGCGCCGACAGGCCGGCGACGGCCGAGAGTTCCTGCGGGCGAGCGCTATCCGGGTCGAGATCGACCACGACGTCGAGGTGCACCTCGACCGCGCGGTCGAGATCGTCAACCGCACCAACCAGCTCAATTTCACGAAAGTGCGCCTCCCCGAGGATCGCGACGCGGCGCGCGAAGCCCTGCGGGCACAGCTCCATGCCACCTCGGGACGGCGCGCCGCCGTCGTGAAGGTGAGCGACCGCTTCGGCGACCACGGCATCGTCGGCTTCTGGATGATGGACGGAATCTGGGTCGAGCCCTACCTCATCCACTTCGCCTTCTCGTGTCGCATCCTCGGCCTGGGCGTCGAACAATGGGTGTACGAGAGGCTCGGCCGGCCCCGCCTCGACGTGGTGGGTGACGTCGTCGCAACCCTCGACGCGTCCCCCGACTGGATTAATAAGCTCGACCTCACGGGCGGCGGCGAGCCCACCGCGATCGCGTCGCCCCGCCGTGTGCGGCTGCGGGGCGGCTGCGAGCTTGAAGTCCTGCGACATTTTTTCGCCTTCTCGACACCCCACGTGTCGTCCGAGTTCGTGTTTCCGCGCGACGGCCAGACGGTGTGGGCCAGCCACGTCGCGACGCTGTTCGACCAGCCTGGCGCGTGCACTCAGGAGGGCGCGGCCGCGCTGGCGGACATCGGTTTCAGGTCCGATGATCTGGCGTCTTCGTTCCTCGCCGCGGCCGAGGAGTCAGCCTGCTTAGTTCTGAGCAATTCGGCTGACTCCCAAGTGCCGCTGTTTCGCCATCGCGCGCTCGGGATCACCGTGCCCGTAAAGCTCTTCGGGATCGACCTGACGCGCCCCGTCGATGAGGGAGCGGTGGCAGACTTCTGCGACGCCAACGGGCTCGCGGGGGAGCGGGCCGCAGCTTTCAACGGGTGGGTCAGCACGCTCGTCCGCAATTGGGAGCACGTCCCCTTCGCCGCCATCGATTGGCCGGCGCAGTACGATCGGCTCGCCCGCGCGGTGCCGGCCGGGAGCCTGCTCGTGCTGATCCTACCCCTCACCTTCGCCAACACGGCCGACGGCGGAACGGTGGAGTTTCCTGAGCAGGCGACCGTCAACGGATTGTTGCGGGACTTGGCGAGCCGTTTTCCGAACGTCTCTGTGGTCGACACAGCGGAGTGCGTCCGCTCGCGCGACGAACTGCGCAAGCTGTCCCACCTCCATTTCGCGCGGGACGTGTATCATCGGCTCTATCGGCGCATCCTGAAGGTCCACGCGGACTGGCGCGTCGGGCGCGAGGAGGGCGCGGTTTACACCCCGGACATCATCGGCTAAGTGGCGAAACGATCAGCCCCGGCCGGACCCTCGATGACACAACGCAGCTACTTGTTCATCCATCAGAACATGCCAGGGCAGTTCTTGCATCTCTGCTTATACCTACGTGATCGGGGGCATAGAGTCGCTTTCATCACGAAAAACAAGCAAAACATGATAGGCAACGTCACCAAGGTGATGTATGAGCTCAGCCGCAAGCCCCGAGAGGACCAGCATCCCTATTTGGTGTCCACTGAGGAAGGCGTCTTGCACGGCCAAGCGGTTTATAGGTCGATTAAGAACCTCGAGTCCAAGGGCTTCCGGCCGGACGTGGTCGTCGGCCATTGCGGCTGGGGCGAGACGATGTTTGTGAAGGACGCTCTTCCTGACGTGCCGCTGCTCAATTACTTCGAATTTTACTACAATGCCATCGGTCAGGACATGAACTTCGACCCCGAATACCCGGCGGCCGTCGATGGGACCCTGAGGGCGAGAGTGATGAATTCGATCTCCCTTTTGGCCGCGGCGTCCGGCGATTGGGGGATGACGCCGACGCAGTGGCAGTACAGCACGCACCCGACCAGCATCCAATCGCGTATGTCGGTGATGCATGAGGGCGTCGACACCCAGGCGATCGGCCCCAAGCCGGACGCTGTCTTCGTCACCGAGAGCGGCAAGGAACTGAGGGCGGGCCAGAAGATCGTCACGTTCGTATCTCGTAACTTGGAGCCTTATCGGGGCTTCCACGTGTTCATGCGTGCGATACCCGAGATCCAGCGCCTCCATCCCGACGCCGAAATCCTCATCGTCGGGATGGAAGGTGTTAGCTACGGGGTGAAGCTGCCCGAGGGAGACAGTTACAAGAAGCGCATGCTGGCGGAGGTCTCGTTTGACGCGTCCCGGGTCCACTTCACGGGTTACCTCCAGCCCCCCCAATTTCGGGCCGCGATGCACGTCTCCATGGCGCACATCTATCTGACCTACCCCTTCATCTTGTCCTGGTCTCTCGTGGAGTCGATGGCGAGCGAGTGCCTTATAATCGGCTCCAAGACCGCGCCCGTCGAAGAAGTGCTCACTGATGGCCAGACCGGCCTGCTCGTCGATTTCAAGGATCACATGGCACTCGCGACCCGCGTGGGCGAGGCCTTATCGCAGCCCGAAAGCTTCAAACAAATCCGGCAGAATGCTCGGCGTATGGCCGTGCGCGAGTTCGACCTGAGATCCGTTTGTCTGCCGCGCCAACTCGGCCTCATCGACAGCCTCATCGGGCGGCGTTGACTTTTGCCGAACGTGGCGAATGAGGACGGTCCCGCCGCTGGCCGGCGAAATTCGTTCGACGCGCTGCGGATTGCAGCTGCCCTGTGCGTCTTCTTCGGTCACCAGTGTGAACTCGCGGGCAGGCCCGAGCTGACCCTGGGCCCGCTCGGCATCACGCTGTCGAACATCGGGCTCTTCGTTTTCTTCGCGGTGAGCGGCTACCTCGTGGCGCAGAGCCTCGCGCGGGAGCCGCGACCGGCCAATTTCCTGGCAGCGCGCGTGTTGCGCATCTACCCCGGCGCAGCCGCCAACGCCCTGTTCTGCGTGGCGCTCGGGGGCGCGGTCACGACGCTGCCTCCGGGCGCCTATTGGTTTGACGGGCGGACCTGGGCCTACCTCATCCACGGGGCCGCGATCCTGCTCCCGCCGACGCGCCTCGAGCTTCCCGGCGTTTTCGCCGACGCGCGATGGGCCAGCGTCGACACACCGATCTGGACGCTGAAATACGAGCTGCTCTGCTATCTCGGCTTGCTCGCCCTGGGCACGTTTTCGAGCTTGCTCGGGATCCGTCCGAAACGGCCCCTGATCGCCGGCGCGGTGATCCTCCTGCTCGGCTACTTGTGGCGCATCTCCGCCGGGCCCGCGCCCGATGCCGAAGTTTTCTACGCCGACGTGAACGGCTTCAACCTGCTTCGCTTCGGCATGATCTTCTGCGCGGGGGCGCTCTATGCGGCGGTGGAGGACGACCTGAGCCGTCTGCGTCTGGCGCTGGTCACGGCGGCCCTGGTGGCCTTGGCGCCGACCCCCGAGGCGACTCGCGCGGGATTGCTGCTACTCGCGGTGCCGCTGTCGATCGAGATCGGGCGCAGCCCCCTGCTGTTCAGCCGCCGCTATCGCGCCTTCGGGGACCTGTCCTACGGGCTCTACCTTTACAGCTACCCAATGCAGGTTCTGGCCGTCACGCGGCTTCCCCGAGGGTTTGGCTTCTGGGCCGAGACCTTCGCCGCTTTGAGCGCCGCGGGCGTCCTCGCGGCCCTGTCCTGGACCTTCGTCGAGCGGCCTGCGCTCAGGCTGAAGTTCCGCGCCCTGGCGCACGACTCTCCCGGTCTTGAGGCCGAATCCAGCGCGTGATAGCCACCCGCAGGCGGAGCCACGGCGGATCGAACGTGTCCGCTGAGGGCGAGACAATATGACGGATACCGACGGGCGCCAAACTTCAGATATCGCGCCGGACCTCAACGCTTTTCTCACATCGGCCGCCTTCGCCCTTCCGGATATGGTCGGACCTGGCACCTGGGTGCACCATGCACCGTTCGCCTTCTGGCTGGTCGACGCTTTGCGCCCGCGCCGGATCGCGGAGATCGGCACTCGGGACGGCGCGTCCTACCGCGTCCTGTGTCAAGCCGCGCGATCCCTCGGCCCCGACGTGAGGCTGACCGCGTCGCCCTGCGTCGAGGATTTCCACCCGGCGCTCCTGGCCGACCACGATGCGCGTTACGGCGACTTATCCCGGGTCCTCGGACGCGCTCCGGCCGGGGCCGCCGATCAGGTGGACGACGGCAGCGTCGACCTTCTCCACGTCGCGTCGGGCGGCGCTTCCGTCTTCGCGCCCTGGCGCGCCAAGCTGTCGGACCGCGCGGTCGTCACCGTCCATGGCTTCGAGGCCGGCCCATCAGGGATCGGGCCTCGCGCGCTTTGGGAGGAACTGCGCGCCCGTCACCCCGCTTTCGCCTTCGCGCACGGGGGAGGTCTCGGGTTCGTGGCCTTCGGGCCGCATCCGCCGTCGGCGGTGCAGCGCTTTCTGGCCGCCGCCGCCGCCCACCCGTCGGCGGTGCGCTCCGCCTATCGCCGCCTCGGCTCCGCGGCGACGCAACCTGCGGCGTCGCGGCCCGCGGTTCCCCCCGCCGCCGAACTGCCCCCGCCGTCCGTGGCGGCGGGCGTGCCGAGCCTGCACGTCCACGTCGCCGCCATGGCGCCGCAGTTCCTCGAAGTGCGCACCCATATCCCGCTGGCCGCGCTCGCGCGGCTGCCCGGCGTCGCGACCTCGCTGTCGGAGAAGCGCATCGAGCTGCCGCGCCTGCCGAAGGACCAGCCCAAGGTGCTGGTGCTGCAGCGTCCCGCCATGAACGACCTCGACCGCTGGCGACGGATTGTGGACGAGGTCGTGGGCCGCGGCTGGATTCTGGTGACGGAGCTCGACGACCACCCCGATCTGCTCGGCGCCGTCCACAAGGTGCCCGTGGACGACCGGTCCTGGCGGAGTGTGTGCCTCGCCCACGCGGCGCAGACGTCGACGCCCGCCATGGCGGAGGCCATCCGGGCTTGGAACCCCGAGGTCAAGGCCTTCCCGAATGCCGCGCGCGCGGTGGTGGGCGAAGCACGGCGCCCTGCTTCGGACGGGCGGGTGCGGGTGTTTTACGGCGCCCTCAACCGCGAGAGTTTCTCTCGCCAGGTCGGCGCCGCGCTGGCTCCGTTCGCGGCCGAACGGCGGAACGTCGAATTCGTTGTGGTTCACGACCGCGCCTTCTTCGAGGCGCTCGGGCCCTGCACCAAGGCGTTCCACCCCGCCCAGCCCTACGACGGCTATCTCCGGCTGATGTCGGACTGCGACGTCGCCCTGATGCCGCTCGAAGGTGGCCCGGGCGAGCGCTTCAAGAGCGACGTCAAGTGGGTGGAAGCGTCGAGCTTCGGCCTGGCGAGCGTGGCGAGCCCGGTGGTTTACGCCGATTCGGTCCGCGACGGCGTCACGGGGCTGCTGGCGCCGATGCTTGCGGACTGGCCGGCCCAGCTTCGCCGGCTAGTCGAGGACCCCGCCCTGCGCGCTGAAGTTGCGGGTGCGGCGCGGACCGAGGTGGCCCACGGCCGAAGTTTGGCCGCCGCGGCGCTGGCGCGGCGGGACTGGTACGCGGGTCTGTGGGCCCGTCGCTTCCATCTGGCGGCGTTGCTGAAAAGCCGCACCATGACGGTAGTTTGACGGCTGCAGCGATCTGCGCCGCCCGACGCCGAATCGCGCTGCGGCCTTCGTGTGGCTGAAATCGGCCCACCCCGCGCTGCGGCGATGGCTGATTTCTGCCTGTTGCCGATGCGCCACACGGAGTCCGCGGAGGGGCCGAAAGGGGACATCTCGCTTGCAGGTTTGTTTCCGCTTCGGTACGTAGGGCGGCGATCTCAGGAGGCCCTCCGTATGGAAGCGGTTGCTCGCTGAAGACAGCGCGACGGGCGCAGCGACGAGCCCGTCCTGTGCAGCCACGGTGGAGACGGTTGAAATGGCGCAGACAATTCAAGGCGACTCGGGCAACAACAGCCTGACTGGCACGGCCAACGCGGACCTGATCTATGGCTTTCAGGGCCAGGACACCATCCAGGGCAACGGCAGCAGCGACACGATCTTCGGCGGCCAGGGCGCTGACTCGATCCAGTATGGCGTCGCTGGTGGTACAGGTACCGGCTCCCCGCTGATCTACGGCGACGAGGGAGCGGATACGGTCATCTCCGCCGGCGTGACAGGCAACGCCACCATCGTCGGCGACACGGGCGCGGCCTCGATCGACTCGACCAGTGGTGGTTCCGACTTTATCGACGCTCGACTAGACTCCGGTGCCGACGTGATCTTCGGCAATTACGGCGACGATACGATTCTCGGTACCACCGTCGCTGGCGCCCAGGCCAGCTTCGGCTCGACCGCCCAGGGCACCACCGAGCTGATCGGCGGCTACGGCAACGACGTCATCGACTTCGGCTCCACGGTCGGCGGCGCGACTGGCACGGCGTCCACCAGCGGCCCGGCCTTTATCCTGGGCAACCAGGGCAATGACTCCATCACGGCCGATGCCACCAACCTGACCGTCTTCGGCGGTACCGGCAATGACGTCATCAACGTTGTTAACGCTAACTCCACCACCGGCGTTACTGACCTGATCTACGGCGGCGAAGGTAACGACATCATCTCCGTCTCGGGCGGCAACAATACCATCCTTGGCGGCACCGGCAACGCGGCGATCGACTCTCTGGCGGGTGCAGCTGGCGACGGTAACGACTCGATTGTGGTCGGCGGTGTGACGGCCGGCAACGACTTCATCCTCGGCAACTACGGCGACGACACCATCGACGCCACGCGTCAGGTTTCTGTCGCGGGCACGACCCAGATGGACACGCTAGTTGGTGGCCAGGGCAACGACGTCATCCTCGCCGGTGCCACGGCCAACAACATCATCCTTGGCAACCAGGGCAATGATGCCATCTCGGATACGCTGTCGGGCGCCGGTACGGACACCATCTACGGCGGCATGGGCGACGATACGGTCGTGTTCGGTAGCTCGGTGACGGGCGCGACCGCGAAGGACCTCGTTTACGGCAATGAGGGCAACAACTCTATCGTTGCTCTCGGTCTCGGCAACGACACGATCTATGGCGGCAACGCTGCCAATGACGCGGTCGGCAACGGCGACGGCAACAACAACATCCAGATTACCGGTCAGACCTCTGGTAATGATCTGATCTTCGGCGGCTCGGGCAACGACTCGATCAACAACGGCAGCACTTCCACCACGCTGTTCGAGACGGTGACGGGCGGCGCTGGTGCCGACGTGTTCCGCTTCGCTGATGCCACCGCTGCGGCCTCCGTCGCCGGCACCAACTCCGCGGCTGGCACGGCTTCGGGCAACGACGTCATCACCGACATGGTGAGCGGCACCGACAAGATCGCCGCGACGGGCAAGGCGATTTCAAACTTCTCGAACATCGGTTCCGTCACCGGCACTAGCCTCACCCAGGCTGCTGCTGCTGCCGAGGCCATTCTGACCCAGCAATACGGCGCGGGCGTCAACGGCGCAACCTTCACCTATCAGGGCAGCACCGACACTTACGCTCTTGTCGCCACCAACACCGGTGGTATGGCGGGGACCACCACCCCCGGCACGAACGTCACCGATCTGCTGGTCGACATCAAAGCCACGACTTCGCTGGCCAAGGGCGACTTCATCGGCTGATCCTGCCGCACGGCAGTCCGACACGGGGACGGGGGGCAGTTCGCTGCCCCCCGTTTCCTTTTGTGCATCTTCCCACCACCGGCCGTCCATGCAGTTCGCCGTCACTTACGCGCCCGCCGTCTTCGACACCCGCACGCTGATGATGGGGCGCCAGTCGGCCGGCCTCGGCTTCCTTCGGGCCGCCTTGGCGGCGCGGCCCGAGCGGATCTGGTGCCACGCCACCACCATGGCGCAGGCGCGCACCTTCGGCGAGGACGTCCGTGCGCTGGCGCCGGAGCCGCCGGAACTGCGCTTCATCGCCTGGGACGACCCGGGCAAGCTCGCCCATGCCGGCCTGCTGTATCGCGGCGACCCCGGCATCGCCGGCGACGCCTGGATGCGCCGTCGCCACGCGCGGGCGCGCGCCTACAGTCTGTGCGGCATCACCCACACGCTTTCGAGCCAGAACGCCATGACGGCCCTGGCGAACCTCGTCACGGCGCCGCTGTACCCGTGGGACGCCGTCATCTGCACCTCGACGGCGGCGCGCGACGTCGTGCGCGCCATCGTCGAGGTGCAAGCCGAGCACCTGCGCGAGCGCGTCGGCGCGACGCGCGTGCCGCTGCCGCAGTTCCCGCTGATCCCGCTCGGCGTCCACCCAGGCGACTTCGCGCAGTCGCCCGCCGCCCGCGCGGAGGCACGCACGGCGCTCGGCCTCGAACCGGACGACGTCGCCGTGCTCTTCGCCGGGCGGCTCGCCTTCCACGGCAAGGCGCACCCGCTGCCCATGCTGTTGGCGCTCGAGGCGGTTGCCCGTGCTGAAGGGCGGCGCGTGCACCTTCTGCTGTTCGGGCGCTTCCCGGGCGAGGCGGTGGAGAAGGCCTATCTCGACGACGCCCGGCGCTTCGCGCCCTCGGTGCGAACGCTCCACCTCGACGGCACCTCGGACACCAACCGCGATCGCGCCTGGGCGGGCGCCGACGTGTTCTGCTCGCTCAGCGACAACGTGCAGGAGACGTTCGGCCTGACCCCGGTCGAGGCCATGGCGGCGGGCTTGCCCGTGGTGGTGAGCGACTGGGACGGCTACAAGGACACGGTGCGCGACGGCATCGACGGCTTCCGCGTCCGCACCACCGCGGCGCCGCCCGGCGCCGGCACCGACCTTGTCGACCGCTTCGACCTCAACATGGACCACTACGACGGCTTCATCGGCAACGTCGCGGCCTGCACGGCCGTCGACGTGTCGGCCGCGACGGACGCCTTCCGCCGCCTCGTGGCCGACCCCGCGCTGCGCCGCCGCATGGGCGAGGCGGGCCGCCGGCGCGTCGCCGAGCGCTTCGATTGGACCGTGGTGTTCGGCCAGTACCGGGCGCTGTGGGACGATCTCGCCGAGCGCCGCCGCGCCGACCCGCGCTGCCCCGACGAGGATGCCCGCACCACCCGCCCCGACCGGCCCGATCCCTTCGCGTTGTTCCGCTCCTTCCCCACCGCGCCGCTGTCGCAGGCTACGCGCCTCGCCTTGCGCCCCGGGGTGACGCGCGCCGAGGCGGTCGGGCGGCGAGGGCTGCTATCCCTGTCCTACGCCGACCCCGTCATGCCTTCGCCAGAGGCGATCGGCCGGCTGTACGACGCCGCGGCGGCGCGCGGCAGCCTCACCGTGGCCGAACTGGCGGCGGCGGCCGACATGCGGGCCGCGACGGACTTCTTCCGCGCCGTCGCCTGGCTGGCGAAGGTGGGCATCCTCACATTCAGTTGACAACATCGCTAGGTGTGTCTTCCTCCCGTCATGATCCGCTACTGCATCACCGCGGCGAGGCGGCGGGGAGGGCGCAGATGGACGGGAGCAGGACGTGCTACGCGGGCTCGCGAGATGCGGCTTGGGCCGGCCTTGTCCGTGACCGCTTGCGAGGGCGCGACGGCAAGCTGCTGCTCAATGTGGGGTCAGGCCCGGCGGACCCGCGCAAGCTGCCGGGTGGCTTCCGCACGGCGTCCTGGTGCGAGATCCGCGTCGACATTGAGCCGGCGGTGCAGCCCGACGTTGTGGGCACCATCACGGACCTGTCGGCCGTCCCGGACGACGCCGTGGACGCGCTGTTCTCGTCCCACAACCTAGAACACGTCTTCGCCCACGAGGTGCCGCTGTCTCTCGCCGAGTTCCGCCGCGTGCTGAAGCCCGGCGGCCGCATGGTGCTCACCATGCCGGACCTCGAGGCCGTCTGCGCCATCGTGGCCCGGGGCGGCATCGACGAGGTGATCTACGGCAGCGAGAATGGCACGCTGCCCATCCGGCCGTTGGACATCCTCTACGGCTGGGGCGCCCACATCGCCGACGGACACCACCACATGGCACACAGGACGGGCTTCACCGAGGCGACGCTGCGTCGTGCCGTGGCGTCGGCGGGCTTCGACGAGATCAACACCAAGAAGGGCACCATGCTCGACCTGTGGGCCGCGGGGGTGAAGCCGGGCGGGCAATAAACCGGTCGCCGCCGGGCTGGAAAGCAGCAGACCTCGCTCGCGTCTGATCGGGAGCCACGGACAGAGCGATCAATCTCACGCGAGCTTCGGACTCCTCGCGTGGGAGATATCCTTCAGCGGAAACCCGTTACGTCCGGGATCTGGCCCGCGATGCTCGCCCATGTTAATCGAAGCGGCGGCGCCGGTGATCGGCGCCAAGTGAGGAGGATCCATGTCTGCTATGACCGTTGCGTCCGACGTCCGGAGCATCAACAGCGATGATATCGTGGCGTCGACGAGTGAAGGTGCTTACCATATCATTCGCGGTCTCTTCGACCCCGAAGAAATCCGACGGTCGCTTCACGACGTGCGGGAGCGCGTCCTCGTTGAGAACGACGCGCCGTCGTCGGGAACGCGTCCCGATCAAATTATGGACAATTTCCAAAAGTGGTCCATTGGCATGAAAAGCGCGAAGGACACACTCGGTAGGTTCTTTCGTATTGTCTACAATCTCCTCTGGTGTGATGACATTTACGGTATGCATCGGCACTTCCGCAAACTGATCGAAATTAGAAATCAGCTATCGGGCATGCCGCTCGATTTTGCGAAGCAGATGGAAAACGGAAACTTATATTCCGCTTGCCGCATGCAGCACTACCCACAGGGGGGCGGTTTCATGCAGGCCCATCAGGACCACGTCGCTGAAGCCAATCTGGTTGGATCCGAGCAGAGCAGGTTTATCCAGCTCGTGCTGATCATGAACGAGGTCGGGCCAGGTAAGGACTACGAGGCAGGAGGCGCTTTCGTTATCGACAAAGCCGGTCGTAAGATAGCCACGGAACAGAATACGGCTCCGGGCGACGTCGTCATTTATGACGGGCGATCCGTGCACGGGGTGGATGATGTCGACCCACATAAGCTGCTCGATATTACCCTGAAGACCGGACGAATCGCGGCGTTCACGACGATTTACAAAAAGTGGGACTCATCGCTTTGTGCCTGATCGACGGGCAGACACTTTTTTGAGGGTGAGCATGCCTTTACTCGCCGGGTCGACACTCAGCATCTATACATCTTCTGGCAGCTTGGTATCGTTCGACGCCGAGACCGGGCGGATCATGCACCGGCCGGCCGGAGTCGCCTCCAACGGTCTCGGGCTCGACCGAGGTGAAGGCGCAGCCTGTTTGCTCGACGTCCAACCTTTCGGCGCCCGTCGGCTGGAGGTCGAACCGGATGGTTCGGACCGCCTACGCGTTTCGCCCACGTCCACTCTCCACGAGGTTACCCGCTCGTTGGAGGTCGTCCCGGCGGCCGGTGGCCGGGTGACGCTGCGCTGGGCCGGCACTTTTCTGACCGCGGACTTGGCGGGAGGCATCACCCTCGCCCCCACCCCTCACCCTGAGTTCTCCTCCTTCTGGCTGCTTCAACCCGGGCCCGCCTTCGAAGCTCCTGTCTTCCTCCTTCAGAGAGCGGACTGCATCGAAGCGGCGGTCAACGACTTTCTGCCGAACCTGGGCTTTCCACAGATCGAGCATCTGATTGACAGGTTGGTCAGCGTAGGGCTGTACGGGTCAGCTCTTAACCTGATGTTTCACATCATCGACAGCAATTACTTCCTCCCGCCGTTTCATGGGCGGAGCCTGTTCGTCCCCGAACTCGACCGGCAACTCTTGCGCATCAGTGATGCGCTGCTGAGGGACATCCGGCCTGACTTCAGGCCGGCGATGCCCGGAAGGCGCCTAATCATCGCCTCTGAACTATACATGTCGGGAGGTCACTCGAGGGTGATTGAAGACCTAGCGCGATCTTCTTTAAAAACGAAGATTATCGTTACGGATTGCTTCGGCAACGTCGCCGCGGGTCGCTTCGGCCTGGGCTTCCTCACTCAGCGCCTGCCTGATGTCGAGATTGTTTTCATGAAGCGTGCTACCCTCGAACACAAAGCCCGTGCTCTTCTGACCGCCGTCGCTCAGCACGGACCTGCGGAGATATTCCTGCTCGGACATCACCAGGACCCGACCCTTCCTGCGGCGCTCGCGAGCGAGGACATCCCGTATCGACGAATATTTCTACATCATACCGACAACAACATCTGCCTCGGAGCTACGAGCCGCACGTTTGTGTTTGTAAATTTTACGAAATACCATGCCGAAGTCGTATCTGCAGTTAGAGGAATAAAAACTTGCTATCTTCCGCTTTGCGTCGACGACCTCGGCCCCAAGCCAAATTTTGAGAGGGTCGACCGAATCAGGTCCACCGTCACCTCCGGCGGGCAGGACAAATACAGCCGGTCAGGCACGCTGCCCTACGCCGACGTCGTGCGGACGATCCTCAGCGCCATCCCGGGCGACCACTTCCACATCGGCCCACTCCCCACAGATTGGGTCGACGAGATCCGAAGGGCACTCGATGAGGCAGAGATCGACAGCGGTCGCTTCAGATACCTCGGCGTCGTGCCATCGCTGTGGCGGGCCCTGCTGGATATCGACGCGCAGCTCTATATCGCATCGGCTCCCAACGGAGGAGCGCGAGCGTCGATTGAGGCACAGGGGGCGGGCTATCCGGTGCTTTTCTACGCGAATCCGACCAACCCAGTCTTGATGCAGGTTGACGAATTCAACGCTGACACGTCTCTGAGCTGGAAAGACACCGGTGAGCTTGGCCAATCGTTGCTCGCTATGGGAGAAGACATCCCTTCGCAATCGCGGCGAGCGCGCCGCTTCTACGAAGAGTCGTTCTCGGGTGAGGCTTTCGCGGAAAATGTCAGACGGCTCGGGGCGACTGCAGGTCCTATGAATGAGGACTTCGACGACCGGAAGTCGATCTGAACCGAGCGGCTCGGGTGGTTCGACTCTTGTAGAGCATGCAGCGTGACAGGAGTGCGGGGGAGAATATGGTCGATTTGGTCATTTACGGATTGGGCGAGACCGCCGTTCTCGCGCATGAATATTTTTTGCACGATAGCGAGCACCGTGTCGTTGCCTTCACCGTGGATCGCTCCTACGTCGAGTCCGAGCAATTTCGCTCCTTGCCCGTGGTCGCTTTCGAGGATGTGGCAAGCTCTTTCCCGCCGTCCGAATATGCCATGTTCGCGGCCTCAGCGAGCAGCCGCCTGAATCGCGACCGTGCGGGCATGTTCGCCAAGGCCAAGGACAAGAACTATCGCTGCCTTTCCTACGTCAGCAGCCGCGCCTTCGTGTGGCACAACGTCGAGATTGGTGAGAACTGCTTCATCCTTGAGCACAACACCCTGCAACCCTTTACGAAGGTCGGTGACAACGCGGTGCTTTGGAGCGGCAACCACGTCGGCCATCGGACGAATATCGGCCGGCATTGTTTTATCACCTCGCACGTCGTGATCTCTGGCTACTGTAAGGTGGGGGATCACAGCTTTTTGGGCGTCAACGCCGCCGTGGCCGACGGCGTGTCGATCGCGGCCGACAATTATGTCGCCATGGGCAGTGTGGTTCAGAAGGACACGCAGGAGGACGGGGTTTATCAGGGCAATCCCGCCGAGCGTCGAAACCTGTCGGCGAAACGGTTCTGCAAGGTGCGGTGACGGCATGGGCTGGGTCAAAAAAGGGCGCATCTTCAACCCGGACGGCAGCGGCGATTGGATGCACAATTCCGTCCTGACGCCGACGCCGTTACTGCTCGGCGACGAGACCATCCGGATCTATGCGTCTTTCCGCGACCGGGAGGGTCGTGGTCGCATCGGCTTCCTAGATCTCGACGCGCGAGACCCGTCGCGCATCCTGTCTGTCGGCCGTGTTCCGGTGCTAGACCTTGGTCGTCCGGGGTGTTTCGATGACAACGGCATGCTGCTGGGCGACATCGTCCGCGTCGGCGACCAAGTCTACATGTATTACGTCGGCTTTCAGATAACGAGGCAGGTCAAGTTTCTGGCTTTCTCCGGACTGGCGATCAGCGTCGATGGTGGCAAGAGCTTCGAAAGGGTTAGTTCGGCGCCCGTTATGGATCGTGTCGATAACGGGCTCTTCATCCGCGCGATCCACACCGTTCTAGCCGAGGGGGACGTCTTTCGCATCTGGTATGCGGCCGGCAACGGATGGAGGACGATCGACGGCGTAGACTATCCTGAATACGACATCCGCTATACGGAGTCTCCCGACGGGCGGCATTTTCCCGACGCATGCGGGCGGCCCGTCCTGGGCTGCGGTCCAGGTGAATACCGCATCGGGCGGCCCCGCGTTCGCAAGGTGGATGGTGGTTACGAGATGCGTTTCACCTTCGACACGCTTGACAAGCAATACACGACAGGCAAGGCCTATTCGACCGATGGCCTGTCGTGGACCCGCAGTGATGAGGTCGACGTGCCTCGCTCGGCCTCGGGTTGGGACAGCCGTGAGGTCAGTTACCCTTGCGTGCTCGATACCCCGCACGGGCGGTACATGTTCTACGGCGGCAACGGGATGGGTCGGGACGGATTCGGCTACGCCGTCTGGTCGCCGTGATACGGGATCCGCGAGATTAGGCCGGGGCATGATTTTTGGGCCACCAGGCGAAGTTTGTGCGCGAGCTGATCTCGGGTTGGCGGGTGGTGAGGTCGGTGCACCGCTCGGTGATGGTGTCGATGAGCCTGGTCAGGGTGGGGACGAACCTGTTGACGACCGGCTCGTCCACCAGCGTCCAGAGCGTCTCGGCGGGCTGCAGTTCGGGACTGTAGGGCGGCAGGTAGACCAGCTTGAGGCCGTCCGGCACGGCGAGGTTGGGCAGGGTGTGCCAGTCGGCGTTGTCGAGCAGCAGCACGACGCGCTTCTCGGGACCGGCGCCGACCGCGCGGGCGAAGGCGTCGAGCAGGTCGGCGAACAGCGGCTTGGACACGGTGTCGGTCAGGTACCACACCGTCTCGCCCGTGGCCGGGCCCACGAAGGCGGTGACATAGAGCCACTGGAAGCGGTGGTGGCCGAGGGCTGTCGGGCGCTCTCCCTTCGGCGCCCACACCGAGCGCAGCACCGGCTTCAGGCCGAGGCGGTGCTCGTCGGTGCAGAACACCTCGACGGGGACGCCGGGATGGGCGGCCGCTTCCTCCGCGACGGCGTCCGCCAGCTTTTTTTAAATGCCGCCGCCTCTTCGGCCGTGGCGGACTTCGGGTTCCTGGGCCGCGGCCGCTGCAACGACCAGCCGAGCGCCTTCAGCGCTTCCCAGCCGCGCTGGGGCAGCACGCGCTCCAGGCCGAGATGGGCCGCCATGACGTCGGCCACCTTGCGGCTCGACCACAGGCCGCCGTCGGGCGGCGGCTCGGCCAGCCGCAGCCGCACCACCTCCAGCACCTCCGCTGTCAGCAGGCTCGGCTTGAGGCCGTTATGCCGTCGCCCGTTGGCCAGGGCGTCGGGCCCGGACGCGTTGTAGCGCTCCAGCAGTTGCTCGACCCAGCGCGTTCCAAAAGCCGTCACCTTGGACGTCGCTTCCACCGTGTGGCCCTGCGCCAGCAGCCAGATCACCTGCACGTGACGGGCCTCGACCGGATCAGGGCAGGTCCTGAAACGTCGCTCCAGTTCCGGAATGTCCAGGTGATCCGCGACGCGCCTCATGGCACAGCCCTCCAGCAGGGCCTCGAGCCTAAACCCATCTCGGCGCGGCGGGAATCCGATCACAACGAGTCAATGCCGCGGATCCGGTATGAGTGATCCCGGCGCACAACTTATTGATGCGGTTCTCAGGAGCGCAGATTCCGAGCGGCTAAAGGCAGCTCGAGGTCCACTTCGAACTGAGGGCAGACGATCGGCCGTCCCCCGAACATCTCCTTTTGACTGATTAAGCCTTCGTTCAGTTTCTGTCCGCCTTGTTCCGTCGAGATGCCGAAGCTCATATATTTCATGCCACGATAAAAGACTGACTGCATTGTCGAGACGATTAGGTCGAGCGCTCCGACCTCTCGTCCAGCTGGCCGCGCCGCCATGTACTGAGTGTGTACCGCCTGTCCACAATCGAAGGCGAGGACATATGCTAGAGCAGAGTCTCCATGTTTCGCCGACAGCAGTTTGATGTGGCCTGGGAAGCGAGTCATCAGCAATTCGACTTCGGCCGCACTGTGGACGGGCTTAGCCCCGTGCCTCGCTAGCGCTTCGCTCAAGCAGTCGAGGAAGTCGGCCACATCGGTGCTTTCTGAGACCGTGAGGCCAGCGCGTCGAGCTTTTGATAAGGAATGCTTTTTGCCTTTCGACCACGGCAGGCTGTCCTGTAGATCGACGATCGACGATACATCTTGCCGCACTAAGCGGGCACCGGCCCTAAAAAGGCAATACAGGTCTTCGTCTGACGGCTTACGATGGTAACAGGATGGAATAGCTTTGTAGAGAAATCTCGAAATATTCGCGTCTCGAAAATGCTTCATCGCGGCATCGAAAACGTTGATCATGTTGGCCATCGTCATGCGATGATCGATGATGAATCCGCCATAGGTTAAACCCGGATGGCTCGAAACAACGGTACCGTCAATTGCGGCAGGTAAAAGGGATAGGATGTCGCCCTTGCCATCGAGAATCATCAAAGATCGATCTCGGAAGCGGTCCGCGTGATAATCCATATATTTTCGGTCGATCAGAAACGTGCCGTTCTTGCTCCGACTCAGAAACTCGTTCCAGGCAGCAAACAGGTCCGGTGAGTAAGATGTGACAGTGAGGATGGAGCTCATGGTGACGCTTCTCTTCGCGCGGAGAGGGCAACCTCACCCCGGCAGGCGGGAGCGGATGACCTCCGCCACGCGATCGACCTGACCTACGCTCATCTCCGGCCAAATCGGCAGACTGAGTGCCGTTCGAGCTATGCGTTCGGCGGCCGGGAAGGAGCCGGCCCCATATCCGAACCGGCGCAGCGCCGGCTGATAATGGGGCAGTATGGGGTAGTGCACGAGCGTCGATATGCCGGCTTCCGCCAGGGCGGCCGAGAGTGCGGTTCGATCATCCACCCTTACCACGAAGAGGTGCCAAGCGGAACTATGCCCGTCGCCGTCGGCCGGAGGCAGCGTCAGGCCGGAGATGTCGGCTAGGCGCTCACGGTAGGCCTCGGCGAGTCGACGGCGCCGTGCGTTGCCCGCCGCGAGGCCGGGCAGCTTCTTGCGCAGGATAGCGGCTTGCAGTTCGTCCAGCCGCGAATTCAGGCCCGCCAACTCGTGCTCGTATTTGACCTTAGACCCATAGTTGCCGAGCATGCGCACCCTCTCGGCCACCGCGCTTTCATTGGTCGTCACCGCGCCGCCGTCGCCAAGGGCACCGAGGTTCTTTGTTGGATAGAAGCTGAATGCTGCGGCGTCGCCGATTGATCCCGCCGTGCCGCAGGGACCGACCGCGCCATGCGCTTGGGCGGCGTCCTCGATGACCACGATCCCGCGCGCCCTGGCGACCGGGAGCACGGCTCCGAGGTCCGCCACCCGGCCGTACAGATGGACCGGCACGATGGCACGTGTCCTCGGCGTGACCGCGGCCAAAGACGCCTCTGGGTCGAGCAGGAACGTGTCCGCGTCGACATCGACCCCCACCGGCCGTGCTCCGACCTCGATGACGGCGAGCCAAGTTGCGATGAAGGTGTGCGCCGGAACGATCACCTCGTCGCCGGGCCCGACCCCATAGGCCATGAGGGCGAGTCGCAACGCATCGAGCCCGTTACCGGCGCCGACTGCCCGTTGCGCCCCGCAGGCGCGCGCGAACTCGCTCTCGAAGGCGGCGACCTCGGATCCCATGATGAATTGGGACCGGGCCAGGGTGGACTTGAATGCCTCCGCGAGTTCTGGAGCCAGCGCCTCGTGCGCTTCCGACAGGTCGAAGAACGGAATTTTCAATCGCGGTTCCGGAGGTTAGAGTGAAAGTCCGAGTAGCTACGATAATAATCTGATTCTTCATAGGGCAATGACGCCAAGCAGAGGCAGACCGCTCCGGATGAAAAGTTGTCGATCACGCGCCACACCATCGATCCTAGCAGGACCCCAATGTGCGCGCGCCGAAGCGTGATCGTTTCCTGCCGTGTTCCGTCATCGAGGTGTAGGTCGAAGCTGCCCGACATGGCAATGATGACTTGTTGAAGCCGCTTGTGCGCGTGCCCGGCCCGTTCCGCCCCGCCTGGAACATCGTAAAGGTAGTAGACACGCTGAATATCGAACGGCACATGCCGATTGCCTTCGACAAAGGTTAGATTACCACGCACGTCGTGAATTTGGGGAAGTTCAATCGTGCGCCACTTGCCCATTCACGTCATCTCCTCATCGAACGTCTTGCCATCAGGTTCGCCGCCCGTACCCCGTCGCACATAGGCCCGGCTCTGCCCTTCCGGGTTTGTGGTCCGAAGACACATATCCCAGTTTGCTCTCAGGTGTACCTTCGCCGATGTCTAGCCTTAATCGAGCGCCGATTCTATAAGTCGCCGACACAAATTCCGCGCGGAGGGCACCGATTTGAAAGGTAGCGATCATTACGCTGTCACCACCGTCGTCATCCGCACCATCGGCCGGGCCACCCTCCAGCGCGCGGTCGACAGCGCCCACGCCGAGGGCTACCGCGCCCTAGTGGTCGCCGACGGCCCGTTCAAGCCAGACATCGCGCTGCCGGACGGCTTCGGCATGGTGCTGCTCGGCCGGCGCTGGGGCTTTTACGGCGGCATGGCGGCCAACGTCGGGGCGGCGCTGGCTCGCACGCCCTTCATCACCTTCCTCGATGACGATGACGAGTTCCTCCCCGGCACGGGCGCGCGGTTCCGCGCCGACCTCGCGGCGCGGCGGGACACCGACATCGTGATCGCCGGCACGCTCTACGACCGCGAGATCACCGTCGTGCCCGACGATGGCCCGCGCTATGCCACCCGCACGCTCTGCGTCGACCCGGGGCGCGGCGTGGTGGTGGGCAACGTCCACATGGCGACCTTTAAGGTCGACCTCTTCGCCCGCATGCCCTTCCTCGATCAGGTGCCCCCAGGCAAGGATGCACATTCCGACTTCTACCAGATCCGTTGGTGGGTGCAGGCCGGCCATTCCATCGCCTGGGTGGGCTATCCCATCTACAACATGCGGCCGGTGGCGGGCGGCGGCAACGGCCGCGGCGGACCGTGAGAGAGGGGTGACAGCGCGGCCTCTCCCGCTATGACGGGCGCGCCGCGCCCCGCGGCGCCCGAGGCCCGATCCATGCCCCACGCCCGCGTCTTGATCGCCACGCCGGTCTACGACGGCACCGTCACGATCGAATATATGGGCGCCGTGCGGGACGCCGAGGCGGCCCTCGCGTCGCGCGGGGTGGCGAGCGCGCTGCGTTTCACGGTCGGCACAGAGCTGTGGAAGAGCCGCAACCTGTTCGCCAGCGTTGTGCTGGCGGACCCGGGATTCACTCACCTGCTGTTCGTCGACGCCGACATGCAGTTCCCGCCCTCCGCGGTCGAACGGCTGCTCGACAGCGGCAAACCTTTCTGCGGCTGCGTCTACCCCTACCGCGGGATAGACCCCGCCGAGCTGCACCGCTGGTCGCGCGCGCTCGACTCGCCGGAGCGGGCCCGCAACGTGGCGGCCCGCTACGTGGGGGCCGAGCGGCTCGCAGTCCGCTGCGACGCGGGCGGGCGCTACAGCTTCGCCGTGGAGGACGGCTTCGCGCGGGCGGTCCACCTCGGCTGCGGCCTGACGCTGCTGCACCGCTCGGTGTTCGACACCATGGCGGCCGTCCTGCCCGAACTGATGGCGGCCCCCTATGGCAACACCTCGGCCGCGTTCGATCCGGCGCTCCGGATCCTTCAATGCTTCTCCCCGACCGTCGACCGCGACGGCGCCTTCCTGTCCGAAGACGTCGCCTTCTGCCGCCGCTGGACGGAGCGCTGCGGCGGCGAGATCTGGGCCTGCGTCGACCAGGAGATGGGCCATGTCGGCCGCCACGTGTTCCGGGGCTGCGCCGCGGACCGGCTGTCCGTCCAGGGCGTGTCGTCGTCGAGCCTCGGCGCGTGAGCGGAGAGCGGTCACGGCAGACGTCGCACCCGACGCCGGTCGAGGGCGTGAAGTGCCGTGGCCACCGCGTCGACCGTGGGCGCCCAGCCCTGGCCCTGCGCCTGCCGGAACAGGCGAACAACGTTCGGGTACCAGGGGGAATCGACGCGCCGTTCCAGCCACCGCCAGTCGGTCTGCTGTGCCGGCAGGAGGATCCAGCAAGGCTTGCCCATGGCGCCGGTCAGATGCGCCACGGCGGTGTCGACCGCGATCACCAGGTCGAGATGGTGGACCACCGCGGCGGTGTCGGCGAAGTCGACACAATCCGAGCCGAGGTCGGCGAGGCGACCCTCGGCCGCCGCGGCCCGCGCTTCCTCTTCGCCCTCGCCCTTCTGCAGGGCCACGAACTCCACCCCTGGCACGCGCCACAACGGGCGCAGCGCGTCGAGACTCGGCAGGGAGCGCCGCGCGTCGTTGCCGTGAATGGCGGCGCCCCGCCACGCTAAGCCCACCCGGAAGCCTTTGCTCGCCGCGCGCGGCCGCCAGCGCTCGACCAGCGCCGGCGACGCCCGGAGATAGGGCAGAACGGCCGGCACGGAATGGAGCCGCATGCCGAGGTGCAGCGGCAGGCTGAGCGGCAGACTCCAATAGTCGTGCGCGGCGATCGCCATGCCGCTCGTCACGACCTCGTCCACCCCGTCGAGCCCGACAAAGAGCGGCGCCAATGGGGCGTGGCAGCCGAGCGTCAGGCGCGCGAGGCCGCGCCGCTTCAGCTCTCGGGCGAAGCGCGCGAACTGGATCGCGTCGCCGTAGCCCTGTTCGGGCCACAACAGCAGCGACTTGCCGGTGAGGTCCTCGCCTCGCCAGCGCGGGTAGGGCACGTCGGGAAGAAGGTTGAAGTTTTCCCGCAGCTCACCTTCGGAGCGCGCCTCATACAGCGGCCAGCCGTTCGCGTAGTCGCCCCGGCGCAGCAGCAGCGTGCCGAGCGCGAGCCGCGCGTCCGGTCGATCCGGCGCCGCAGATAGGACCGTGCGGAACGAGGCTTCGGCCGCATCGGTTTGGTCTTGTTCCACCTGGAGGAGTCCCAGGTTGAAGCGCGCGTCCGCGTAGTCCGGCCGAAGCCGCAGCGCGGCCTCGAAGCAGCTCCGCGCTTCGTCGAGGCGGTCCGACTTCATGAGGAGGTTTCCGAGGTTGAAATGCGCCTCGACGTGCTCGGGGGTGAGCGCGATGGCCGCGCGAAACTCCGCTTCGGCTTCCCCGCTTCTCTTTTGTCGATCGAGCAGCGTGCCGAGATTGTAGCGAAGGTTGCCGGGCCGCGGCTGCGCCGCGATGGCGCTACGAAAGGCCGCCTCCGCGCCAGCGTTATCGCCGGTTCGCATGCGCGCGACGGCCACCATCGTGAGGACGTCGGCATCGTGCGGGTGGGCGGCGAACGTCGGGGTCAAGGCGCCTTCGACTTCGCCTGGCCGCCCCGCCCCGATCAACAGTGCGCCGAGGCGGCGCGCCGCGTCGACCATCGCGGGATCAAGCGCCAGGGCACAGCGATACTCGCCTTCCGCCTCTCCCTCCCGGCGGCCGGCGAGAAGCAAAGTGCCGAGGTTGAGGTGGAACACGGCAGCATCGCGAATCGCGATGGCGCCCCGGATGAAAGCTTCGCCTTCCCGCGCGTCGCCGCTCTGCTGGCGCGCGAGACCGAGCAGGTGCAGGGCGTCCGCATCTCGCGGGTCTTGTGCGAGGAGCGCCCGATAGGCGGCTTCGGCTTCCGACAGCCGGCCCGCACGCTGCAAGGCCAAAGCTGCTTCACGTTGATGTTGGTGCATTCATCCCGCTCTTCGACGTCCGTGAGGAACCATGCGGCCGGCGTCCCGCCCGTGTCCAGACGATTGCAGCCTCCCGCAGGCCCGATTACGGGCTCTCTCAAAAGTGTTGCCGCTCCCGCGTCCGTCGTTGTACCGACACCCAGAATTATCGCCTCCTCAGAGTGTCGGCATGATGGACGCCCAACCCGCCTATAGGAACGTGCTGCTTGGCGACCCGCTACCCCGCGTCACTCAGACGTGCCAGGGCATCAAATTCGCCACCGACGCCATGGCGGGCCGTACGCTTGTGTTCTGTTTTTACGGGGCCGATGACGCTGTGGGCCGGCGTGCCATCGCGGCGGTCGAGGGACGCGGCCGCAAGCGGTTCGACGACGAGCGGGCCTCGATCTTCTTCATCGGGACAGACAATGCCGACCAAGCCTCGGGCCGTTTCCGCGACGCGATGCCCGGCCTGCGCTTCATGTGGGACATTGACGCGAGCGTGAGCGAGCGGCTCGGCTCTGTTCCGGTCGGTGGTGACCTGGGACTTGGGACACGACGCCGCTTCTGGCTTGTCGCCGATCCCTCGCTTCATGTGTCCAAGGTCATCCCCTTCGCGGCGGGCGGCTCGGACATTGACGCCCTGCTCGACCACCTCGACGGGCTGCCGCACCCGTCGCGCTTCGCGGGCTTCGAGGTGCCGGCGCCCGTGCTGGTGCTGCCGCACGTGTTCGACCCCGGCCTGTGCCGCCACCTCGTCGGGCTCTACGACGCCCATGGCGGCGGGGAATCGGGCGTCATGCGCAACAACGTCGGCGTCTTCGACCGGTCGTTCAAGAGCCGCAAGGACTTCACGATCGACGACCCGAGGCTGGTGCGCCACGTCCAGGGCCTGATTGCCCGCCGCGTGCTGCCCGAGATCGAGAAGCTCTTCTTCATGAAAATCACCCGCATGGAGCGTTACATGGTGGGGTGCTACGCGGCCGAGGACGGCGGCCATTTCCGCCCGCACCGCGACAATTCTTCCCCTGTCACGGCGCACCGGCGCTTCGCCGTGTCGATCAACCTCAGCGCCGACTTCGACGGCGGCGAGGTGAGCTTCCCGGAATACAACCCGCGCGGCATCAAGGCGCCCGAAGGCTGGGCGGTGGTGTTCCCCGCCAACATCCTCCACGCCGTCGGCCGCGTCACGCGCGGGCGCCGCTACGCGTTCCTGCCCTTCGTCTACGACGAGGCGGGCGCGGCCATCCGGGAGCGGTATATCGCGTCCCAGGCGGCCGAAGCGCACCCGGTCGCCGCCGAATAGTTCCGGGAAAACGCCATAATCCTTCGCCATGCACCGTGTGGCCACGGGCCGCGGAACGGCGGCCCCTGGCCACGCGCCGGCTGCCAGCCTATGGTGGCCCCCCATCCCCGATCGGATCGCCTGAATGTCAGTGAGCCTCGTGACGGAGCCCCCGAAGGACGCAGCTCCGCCGCCGCCTGCTGCCGCCGCCTCGGCGCCGCCCCCGCCGCCGCCGTCCCCCCCGGTCGACACGGGCCTGCCCGCCCTGGCGCTGGTCGCGAACTTCCACCGCCTCGGCTGCGACATCGCCCAGGTGCGCCACGAGATGGGCTTCGGCGAGAAGGTGTGCACCTCGCTCGACCTCGTGCGGGCGTCCAAGCTCGTGAAGCTCAAGGCCAAGCGGCTGACGAAGCAGCCCGCCAAGGCACTGGCCGGCGCCCCGCTGCCCGCCATGCTGGAGATGAAGGACGGCCAGTTCTTCATCTACGGCCGCCGCCACGAGGACGGCCGCATGCGGCTCGTCAACGCCGTGACGCGCGAGGTCCGCAACCCCACCGAGGCGGAGCTCGAAGCGGACTGGACCGGCACGCTCCTGCTGTTCACGCGGCGCGCGTCGCTGAAGCAGGAGGTCGGCTCCTTCTCGCTGGCGTGGTTCCTGCCGTCGCTGTGGCGCTACCGCCGCCCCCTGATGAGCGTGATCGTGGCGTCGCTGTTCATCCAGCTCTGCACGCTGGCGACGCCGCTGCTGTTCCAGATCGTCATCGATAAGGTGCTCACCCACAAGGGCATGTCGACCCTCTACATGGTCATCCTGGGGATGTGCCTCGTCGGGCTGTTCCAAGCGCTGCTGACGTGGCTGCGCACCTACATGCTCACCCACACCACGAGCCGCATCGACGTCGAACTCGGCGCCAAGCTGTTCGACCACATGGTGCGGCTGCCCCTCAACTATTTCGAGACGCGCGCCACGGGCCAGACCGTGGCCCGCATGCGCGAGATCGAGCAGGTCCGCAACTTCCTCACCGGATCGGCCCTGCTGACCGGGCTCGATGTGATCTTCTCCGTCGTGCTGATCGTCGTCATGGTGGCCTATTCGCCGTTCCTGTCGGTGATCGCGCTCCTGTCGCTCCCCGTCTACGTAGTCATCGGCTTCATCATGCGGCCGCTGCTGATGGAGCGCATGAAGGACAAGTTCAACAAGAGCGCGCTGTCGCAGCAGTTCCTCGTCGAGTCGATCGTCGGCATCCAGACCGTCAAGGCCATGGCGATCGAGCCCGTGCTGCGGTCGGACTGGGAAGAGAAGCTCGCCGCCTACGTGGGCTCCTCCTTCGACGCCGTGTCGATCGCCAACGTGGGCCAGAACGCATTCCAATACGTGTCGAAGCTGTCCACCGCCGCGGTGCTGTTCTTCGGCGCCCAGGCGGTGATCAACGGCGACCTGACGGTCGGCGGCCTCATCGCCTTCAACATGATCTTCGGCCAGGTGACGGGCCCGATCCTGCGGCTGTCGCAGCTGTGGCAGGACTTCCAGCAGGTGCAGATCTCCGTCGACCGCCTGGGCGACATCATGAACAACTTCCCCGAATCCACCTCCATGGCGCAGGCGCACCTGCCACCCGCCAAGGGCGACGTTCAGATCCGCGGCATGACGTTCCGCTACGAGGCGGGCGGGCGCGAGATCCTGAAGAACATCAACCTGGCGATCCCCGCCGGCCAGGTGATCGGCATCGTGGGCCCGTCGGGCTCCGGCAAGTCGACCCTGACCAAGCTGGTGCAGCGCCTGTACACGCCGGAGCGGGGCCAGATCCTCGTCGACGGCATCGACATCGGCCAGGTCGATCCCGCCTGGCTCAGGCGGCAGGTCGGCGTGGTGCTGCAGGAGAACCTGCTGTTCAACAAGACCGTGCACGAGAACATCGCACTGGTGAACCCCGCCATGTCGCGCGCCCAGGTCATCGCCATGGCGCGGCTGTCGGGCGCGGACGAGTTCATCAACCGCCTGCCGCTGGGGTACGACACGATGATCGTCGAGCGCGGCGCCAACCTGTCGGGCGGCCAGCGCCAGCGCTTGGCCATCGCCCGCGCCCTCGCCGCCAACCCCCGCATCCTCATCCTCGACGAGGCGACCTCGGCCCTCGACTACGAGAGCGAGCGCATCATCCAGGACAACATGCGCCACATCGTGCACGGCCGCACCGTGATCATCATCGCGCACCGGCTCGCCGCCGTCCGGTCCTGCGACCGCATCATCGCCGTCCAGGACGGGTCCATCGTCGAGGACGGGTCGCACAGCGAGCTCTTGGCCCTGCCGTCGAGCCTCTACGGCCGCCTGTGGCGCATCCAGGCCGGCGAAAGCGTCGCCGCATGAGCACCCCCGTCCCGCTGCCCGTCCCCCGCCGGTCGCGGCTCCCCGCCGTGATCGCGCGCGTCCCCGCCGTTCTGGGGCGGGGGGGCGAGGCCTACAAGCCCAAGCCCAACTCGGCCTATACGGAGTTCCTCCCGGCCCACCTCGAGATCCTCGAGACCCCGGCATCCCCCAAGATGTCTTTCATGCTGTGGACCATCTGCGGGATGATGACGGTCGCGATCGTGTGGAGTTCGCTGGCCAAGGTCGACATCTACGCCGAAGCGCAGGGCCGCATCCAGCCGAGCGGCCGTTCCAAGGTCATCCAGCCGCTCGACGTCGGGCGGGTGTCGGAGATCGCGGTGCAGAACGGCTCCATCGTCAAAGCCGGCGACCTGTTGGTGCAGCTCGACGCCACCCAGAGCGAGGCCGACCGGGCGTCGGCGGCCGCGGACCTGCAATCACTGCACGCCGAAATCGCGCGCCGGACCACCGAGATCGTCGACGTCCAGGCGGGCGTCGCCAACCCGACGATCATCTACCCGCCCGACGTGTCCGACTCCTACCGCAAGCGCGACGACAGCGTGTTTCAGGCGGAGATGAGCCAGTACCAGGCGCAGGTCGACGGCCTCCAGGCACAGCTGGCCGAGAAGACGGCCCGCAACAAGCATCTCGCCGACACCATCACGGCGCGCGAAAAGGTCATCGCCTCGATGACCCAGCGCCTCGACATGAAGCAGACGCTCGAAGCCCACCAGTCGGGCACCAAGGCGGCGGTGATCGACGCCAGCCAGACGTTGGAGAACGAGCAGCGCAACCTCGCCGACGACCACGGTCAGGTGATGGAGAACGATGCCGCTGCGGTGTCGCTCCGCCGCCGGCTGGACCAGGCCAAACGGGATTTCCTCGCCACCCAGAACCAGAAGCTCAACGATGCCGAGCGCAAGCGGGACGATGTCGCGCAGAGCTTCGTCAAGGCCGCCGCCAAGGTCCAGCAGGCCCGCATCCTGGCGCCGCTCGACGGCACGGTCCAGCAGCTCGCCGTCACCACTGTGGGGCAGGTCGTCACCTCGGGCCAGCCGCTGATGGTCCTCGTGCCGTCGACAAAGTCACTCGAAGTCATGGCCCTGGTGCAGAACCAGGACATCGGCTTCGTCAAGGACCGCCAGGAGGTGGTGCTCAAGGTCGACGCCTTCCCGTTCAGCCATTACGGCACGCTGAAGGGGACGGTGACCCGCATTTCGAACGAGGCCGTCGACTCGCAAGAGGCGACGGCGTCCTCGGACGCCAGCACGTTGGCGCGGCCGGCCAACAATTCGGCGCTCACCGGCAGCCAAAGGGTGCAGAACCTCGTCTACCCCGTCACGGTCCAGCTCGACCAGACGTCGATCAACGCGGACGGCAAGGACGTCCCGCTGATGCCCGGCATGATGGTCACCGCCGAGGTGCAGACGGGTAGCCGGCGGGTGATCCAATACCTGCTGGCCCCCATCTGGGAAGCCACGTCGCAGGCCGCGCACGAACGCTGAGGACGGCCGACGCCGGTCCCAGCGGCCGGCGTCTGATGACAAGACCGAGGGGAGGGGCGGGGTGGGGTCAGAAGACGGCGAGCGGTCGGTCGACCGCGCGGCTGGCAGGGCGTTGCATGACGGCCCCCGCACCGCCATCCTCGTCACCGGCATGCACCGCAACGGCACGTCGGCCCTGGCGCGGACGTTGTCCCTGCTCGGTGCGGCGCTGCCCAGCGATCTCGTCCCCGCCAACGAGGGCAATCCCCACGGCCATTGGGAGCCGCGCGGGATGGTCGACCTCAACGACCGCATGCTGGCCGACGCCGGTTCGGACCTGTACGGCGTGCGCGACATCCCGGCCGCTTGGTTCGAATCGCCCGCGGCCTCGGCTTTCACCGATGATGCGGTTCGGCTGATCGCCGGCTCGTTCGCCGACGAGCGGCTCGTGGTCCTCAAGGACCCCCGCACGGCGCTGCTGGCTCCGATCTGGAACCGCGCCCTGGCGAGCGCGGGCTTCCGCGTCGTCCACGTCCTGCCCCTGCGCCATCCGGCCGACGTCGCCGCTTCGCTCCGCCGGCGCCACCTGCAGACCATCCCCTACGACGCTTGGGCCTCGCCCCGGGGCGAGGCCGTTTGGCTCCGCTACACGCTGGCGGCCGTGCGCGGGTCGCGCGGGCACGCCCGCGCCTTCCTGCGCTACGCCGACCTCCTCGCCGACTGGCGCCGCGAACTCGGGCGCCTGGGACGGGACCTCGGCATCGCCTGGCCCGCCCTCGGCACGGCGCGGGAAGCCGAGGTCGACGCCTTCCTGCACGCCAACGACCGCGCCGACGGCGAGCATGCGGCGATCGCCCCCGACCCCCGCACCCTGGGCGACCTCGACCTGCCGACCCTGGCCGCGGCCTGCTACGACGAACTCGCGTCGGTGGGCGACGACGGGACCCGCGTCGACGCGTTCGGGGCGGAATTCACCCGGCGCATCGCCGGGGCCGGCGACCTGATCGGGACCTTCGAGGACCTGTACGCGCTCGTGTGGCGCTTCTTCGAGGAAGCGGGGAGCCTCGCGACTCGCCTCGACCTGTCGCTGGCGGCGGAAGGGCGCCAGCGGGAACGGGTGCAGCAGACCTGGGCGGCCCTGACGGAGGCGAACAGCGACAAGCTTCGCCTGCGGCTCGACGCGGGGTCCCGCGACCGGCAGATCGTCAGCCTTCAGGGCGAACTCGCCCGCCTCGACGGTGCCGTCGAGTCGCGGGACGCGCGGATCGCCGACCTCGAGCACCAGGTCGCGCGGCTCGATGCGGAATTGTGTGAATTCGCGACGTCCCACGAGGAGCGGTTCGCGGAACAGCGCGGGGTCGCCGACACGGCGCGCCGCGACCATGCGGACGCGCTGTCCCGCCTCGCCGCGCTTCATGGTTCGACGTCCTGGCGCTTCACCGCGCCGCTGCGGGCCCTGTCGCGCGTCGTGCGGAGGCGGGCGTGAGCGCGGTGCCGCTGCGGATCTGCTTCGTCACTGGCGAGATTCTGGGCGCACACAAGAACGGCGGGATCGGCACCGCCACGACGCATCTGGCGCTCTTCCTCGCGCGGGCCGGCCACAGCGTGACGATCGTCTACACCGGGGCGCCCTGGGTCGACGGTGCCCATCCCTGGATGCGGCGGTGCGAGGCCGCTGGGGTGGCGGTCACGCATCTCGACGCGCGGGACGGCGAGATCTATCCCTTATGGCTGCGCGAAACCTGCGTCATGCTCGACTATCTGCGCGGCCTGGAGCAGGACGTCATGCTGTTCCAGGATTGGGAAGGCCCTGCCTTCGCCACCATCGTGGCGAAGCGAACCGGCATCGCCTTCGCCCGGACGGTGCTGGCCGTCATCGCCCATGGCCCGACCGCTTGGTTGCTCGACGCCAACCGCAGGCTCGCGCGCGACCCGCGCACCCTCGCCCATCTCCATATGGAACGCGTGGCCTTTGAGCAGGCGGATGCCGTCCTGTGCCCGTCGCGCCACATGCTCGACTGGCTGCGCGGCAGCGGCCAGCCGCTGCCAGACCGCGCCGAAGCGGTGCCCCTGTATCTTTGGTCCGATCCTGAGGACGCGCTCCCCGAGCGGCGAGGGGAGGCGCTAGAGGCGGTCGACCGCCTGGCCTTCTTCGGGCGCCTCGAGACGCGGAAGGGCGTCGACCTGTTCCTCGACGCCATCCTGTCCGACGCCCTCGCGGATCGGGACTTCGAGGTCGCCTTCGTGGGCAAGCCGGCATCCCACACGCCGGACACGATCCGCGACGCCGTCGCGCGACGACGGCCGTCGCTGCTCCCGCGCCTGTTCTTCGAGGCCGATCTCGACACCGATGCCGCGCAGGCCTTTCTGCGGGACGGCCGTTGGCTCGCCGTCATCCCTTCGCTCGTCGACAATGCCCCCTGCGTGATCTCCGAATGCCTGCGGCGGGCCATCCCGTTCGTGTCGACGCTGACCGGAGGCATCCCCGAACTGGTCCACGAGGCGGATGTGGCGCGGGTGCTCGTCGCGCCGAACGCGCCGTCTCTGGCGGACCGCCTCGATGCGATCCTCGGCGGGCGCTTCGCCCCGGCCCGCCCCGCCTACGGCGAGCGCGACGTCGGCGCCCGCTGGTTGGCCTGGTTCGAGACCGTCGGTCGTCCCGCGACCGCCGCCCCCGAGCCGGCCGCCGCCGCTCCCGACCCGACGCCCGCTGAGCATCGGCCGGGGCAGGGTGGAGATCGGCTCGCCGTGGTGGTGACCCACTTTGAACGGGCCGCCCTGGTCGGGCAGACCCTGGAATCGCTGGCCGACCAGACCCGCCCCGGCTTCGACGTCGTCCTGGTCGACGACGGCAGCCGCTCACCTGCGGCGATGGCCGCCCTGGCGGCACTGGAGCGCCGCCGCTGGCCGTTCAGGCTCACCGTGCTGCGACAGCCGAACCGCTATCTCGGGGCGGCCCGCAATGCCGGCGTGAGGGCGACGGATGCCGACCGCATCGTCTTCATGGACGACGACAACCTCGCCTTCCCCAATCTCGTGGAACGGCTCGACGACGCCATGTCGCGCACGGGTGCCGACATCGTCACCTGCCAGATGTCCATCTTCCGCGATCCCGTGGGCGAACCGGAGCCGGCCGCGCTGCTCGACGCGGAGCGCTGGGGCTTCATCGGCGGGGCGTTGGAACTCGGCCTCTCGCTCAACTGCTTCGGCGACGCCACCGGCCTCTACCGGCGGGGCGTCTTCGACCGGATCGGCTTCTTCCACGAACGCCGCGGCGTCGGCCACGAAGATTGGCACCTCCACGCCAGGGCCGCTCTGGCGGGGCTGACCTCGGTGTCGATCCCCGAGCCGCTCTACTGGTACCGTCGCGTGCCGACGGGCATGCTGCTGTCGACGGACAGCTACGCCAACAACCGCGTCATCTGGGACGCCTACGCCCAGGCCCTGCCGCCCGGTCTCGCCCGGTTCGTCGACCTTTCGGTCCGAAACACGCTCGTCGACGCGATGGGTTGAGCCCGTCCTGCCCGCGGCCGCCGGATCGACCCGCGCCGCGAGGCGGTGCTCGCTCGGAGGATGCCCGAGCCCGGGCCCTCTCGATTGCATGGCCCGCGTGTCACGGCTGAAGACGGTCGCCGGGGCACCTCGGCCGGCGCTCAGATCAGCTCGAGCCAGGGATGGCGGACGGTCAGCTCGACCTTGATCTGCTCCGTCGACACCACGGTCGACGTCCGCAGCATGGACGTCCCGTGGACGCGGTAGCGGCACAGGATTTCGGGCACGAACAAAGCTGAAACGCCGTGTTCGATGAGCTTGCACCAGAAATCGAAATCTTCCCAGCCGCCCTCGATATGCGTGTATCCGCCGACCTCGCGCCAGGTGGCGCGGCTGACCAGCGCCATTGCGTCGACGTAATTGCCGGGCTTGAAGCGTTCGCGGCTCCACACGTCCGGGTATCCGACCCCGACGCGGTCGCCGTGGAACGCGATCTGCGAATAGGCGACCTCCGCCGAGGCCGATGTCGCGCGGGCGAGCAGGCGCGCGAGCGCCTGGGGATAGATGGCGTTGTCGGCGTCGAGCACGAAGACGAACTCGGTTCGCGCGGCCGCGAAGGCGGTGTTGCGCGCTTCCGCGAGGCCCAGGTTGCGGGCATGACGGAGCAGCACCGCTCGGTCGAAGCACTCGGCGTGACGCTCCATCCAGGTCCGGCAGCGCTCGGCCGAAGCGTCGCGCATCGAAGCGTCGTCCACGACAATCAGTTCGATGGCCGGATGGGTCTGCGCCCGCACGGAGTCGAGGCAGTCCTCGATAAACCGCTCATAGTTGAAGAGGCTCACGGCGACCGACACGGCATCGCGTCGGGGGATGGCGGCCGACCCGCTTTCGAACAGGACCTCGGGGGCGGCGTGGCTGGGACCCGTCATGGCATGCGTCCTTCCGGGCCGCCCCGGTCCACCAGGAAGGCGCCGAGTCCGGCCAGGCGGGTCCGGTCGCGGTTCACGGCCGCGATGCGGTCGAAGGCGCGGTCCCGCACCCGTTCCGCGGCCCGGCGACCGTCGGGATCGAGGATCAGCCAGTCGATGAGAGGCCCGATGTGCTTGGCATCCTCGTGGAAATAGTGCGATCCGGGCTCCAACCCGGGGTCGGCGAAACGCGCCGTGCTGACGACAGCCGAGCCGCCCGCCATGGCCTGGACGACGATGCGGCGCCGTTCCAGCGCCGGGAAGCGCCCCTCGCTGAGGTGCAGGGTCAGGCGGGCCTGGGTGCTGAGGTGGCCGGAGATGCGCCAGTGGGCGCCGCGATGCAGCCGTTCCTCCGCCTTCGAAACGATGCCCTGCTGGGCATAGACGAAGCAGCGATGGGGGGCGAGCGATCCCGCGAGGCGGCCGAGCGCCGCGTTGCGGCGTGAGCTTTCCCGCGCGAAGAACAGCAGGTCGAGGGGACGGCGTGACCAGTCCAGCGGATGGCACTCCGCTTCGCGGGCGCGCTCCGGTGCGGCGAGCATCAAGGGATGGCCGAGATCGGCCGCCTCGAGCCAGCGATCTCGCACCCGGACCTTCGGCAGGAGCCGAAAGGTGGGGATGTCGGCCTCGGCCCAAAGGTCGGCTCCGACGGCCGAGAGTTCGATCGCGCCCCGCGCGTTCAGGAGGGGGCGGAGGCAGCGACCCCCTTCGATCGATTCGACCGGATCGTCCATCACCACCAGCATGTCGCCGACGATGCTGGGCTCCGCCCAGAGCTGTCCGAGACCAAGGCTGAAGAAGTCGTTGGGGGCGACGACGATGGCAGTGCCGTGGTCGCCCCAAGGATCGGCCGTCTCGTCCGCCATTGTGACGTCGAAGCCGAGGCCGCTCAGGTCGGCGGCCAGGTCCTGAGCGGTTTCCCGATAGGCTTCATCGCTGAGGGAATGCACGAGGATCGCGCAGCGATGCCCGGCCCGCGCCGCGTCGCACCCGTGGGATCCGCCCGCGCGTTCCGCCGCGGTACCCCGCCGTCCGGCTCGCCCGTAGGCCCGCGCGAGAGCGGTTTCGGAGAACAGCGTCCGCCCCTCGGCTGCGCCGTTCTGCAAGGCATGCGTGACCGCGTCGATCCCGGCCTGGGCGACGTCGGGGTTGGCGATCAGATAGTCGCGCTCGGTGAAGATCGGCAGGCGGGCGAGGCGTTTTGCGGCCCGCGCCTGCCGGAGCGGAGGAGCCGCTCCGTCAGCGGACATCGCGGGCTCGGTGCGATTGGGGCCGAAAAGACGGCGTCCCGCGCCGGACGTGGTCAGCCATCTCGCCCTCCATGCCGGGCCCCGACCGCGTGCCGGGCGATGCGGGTGAGCGCGCGCAGGGGGCGCGTCACCCGCCAACTGGTGGACAACAGGACGTCATCGAGCCGACGCCGGAGCGCCTCGGCGTCCCGCCGCGCGTCCTCGCCCATCGCGGTGCGAGCGTCGATCAGGGCGCGCATCCGCGCGACCCGCCCCTCGGTGGCGAGCGCGCGGGCTCCCAGGGCGTCGAGGGCGGATTGCAGGTCCAGCGCCTGGTGCGTGCGGGTGTCGAACGCCACGTCGAGGTCCGCGAGCCGGCGATGGAGCGCCGCTTCCCGCGCCGCGGCCTCACGCTCGGCGACCTCGCGATCCGCCGCCACTCGGGCGGCGAAGTCGCGCGCCGCGACGTCTCGCGCAGCGGCGGCGTCGACCGCCGCCTCACGCTTGCCTTCGACCGCGGCGAATCGTTCCGTCAGTTCGCGGTGTCGCGCTTCCGCAGCGTCCGCCTCGTCGGCCGCCCGCTTCTTGAAATCGGCGAAGCTGTCCGCCGTGTGTCGCTCGGCCTCCTCGGCTCGACGTTTCGCGTCGCGATGCGCCCGGACGACCGTCACGGCCTCGTCGTCGTGCCGGCTGCGGGCGTCGGCCGCCGCGACGACCAGACGATCCCGTTCCTGCTCCAGAAACTGTGCGTCCCGCCGGGCCGCCTTCAACAGGGTCTTCAAACGTGCCACGTCGTCATCGGGCGTGTGGGTGCGCAGGGCGGCGTCCGGATTCTCCTCACCTGGAGCGTCGTCGTGTTCGGCGGGTCGGCATCGTACGCGCGCGTCGCCACGGTCGAGCGTCACGGCGGGGTAAAGCGGCAGGATCGTATCGTCGAAGATGGCTTCGGTGACCCGGTCCGCCCCCCCGTCCAGCCGCACCGCCTTGCCCATCTTGGCGGCCAGGATCGCGAGGCCGGGACTGCCTGTGCCGACGTCGGCCCGGTGCGCCATCAATCCGGCGACGCCCCAAACAGCATCCCGGCAACGATCCAACGATGCCCATCGGTCGTCGTCGCCGACAAAGCGGAGGCTGATCCGGTCGTGGTTCCCGGCCGCATGCGAGCCGTCGATGTCGATGAGGATCCTGCCGCTTTCCCCGACGGGGTCGGAAATGAGTCCTTCGACATCCAGGTGGACGGCGAGATCGTGGCACAGCACGGCCCGCTCGGGCTCGGCGCCCTGAAGCTCGGCCATGCGGACGGAAAGGCGATCGCGCCAGAAGACCGTCGTGGCAGCATCGAAGCCTGCACCCAGATCCTCGAACCGCCTTGCGCTGCTGGGCAGGACGACGGATCGGCGGCCCTGAAGGCCCGCCCTCCAGCGGATCGCGACCGCGACCGAACCGACGACGACGGTCCTGTCCTCGCTTTCGGCAAAGGGCCGGAATGCGATCTGGTATCGACCACAAAGCTCCTGGAACGCCAAGCTGTTCAGGGCGTCCTCGAACCCACCGTTGCCCGGCAGGAAGCTGATCTCTTGGCCGGAAAGAGGAAGCAGAAAGCGCAGGAATGCGTCGTCGAGTGCCGGCATCTACCTTCCCTGGATCTTTCCATCCCCCGTTCGCCGAGCCTGTCCGACGTCGGGCGGCGCTGCCGTCGATATGCCGTTCCCCTTCGGGTGGCGGCCACCGTTCCGGGCTCCGTCCTATCCAGGGTGTGGAGCGGTGTCGAGATCCCGTGTGTCCCGACCCGCGGGACATGCCCTTCCCGCAGAGTCTCTTCGCCGGCGTCCTGCCATACTGAGGGCGGCCGTTGCGGCCGTGGCGGTGCTCGCCGCCGCTCGGGGGTCAGCCTTGTGGTGGGGTCGTGTGCCACGGCTTCCGCCGCCGGGGCGGGAAGGCCAGGGCGAAGTCGGCCGAGGCGAGGTCGAGGTTGGG
>NZ_QYBB01000035.1 GCF_004137685.1 Lichenibacterium minor
CGTCCACCACCTCGGCCTGCTGGCGGGCCACGTCGGCGCGCTGCGCTTCGGCATGGGCGCGCTCGGCATCCGCCGAATGCCGCGCCGCGTCGGCGTCCGCCGCGAGCGTCCGGGCGCGGACCGCGTCCTCCTTGAAGCGCTGCACGGTCGCCGCCATCTGGCCGACCTCGTCGCGCCGCCCGAGGCCGGGCACCGCCGTGTCGAGCCGGCCCTCGGTCAGGCGGCCCATGGCGTCGCGCAGGGCACCGAGCGGCCCCGTGATGGTGCGGGCCGCCATCAGCAACGCCGCCGCCGACATCGCCAGGGCGGCGCCGACCATGATCAGCAGGGTCGTCGTCCCGGTGGTCCGGGACTGGGCCGTCAACGCACCGGACTTGCCGTCGATGACGGTGCTCATCTGGTCGATCAGGCCGATGTTGCGGTTGTTCAGCCGGGTGATCCGCGCCACAGCGGACGCCCTCCCGGCGAAGAATTCGGCGTCCCTGTGCTGCGTCGCAGCCGCCATGGCGCGGTCCGCCTCGCCCTCGATCGCCTTCCATTCGGCCTCGATCTCGGCGAGGTGGGCCGCTTCGTCGGGGAGGTTCTGGCGGGCCACCGCGAAGACCTTGGCGGCCCGCGCCTTCAGGCCGTCGTATTCGGCGGCGACCGAGGCCAGGTCCCCGTCCTCGCGGACCGCGGATTCCATCTTGTAGAGGTCGTAGCCGTAGCCGGTCACGAAGTAGTTGAACCGCGACATGCTGCGGGCGCCGGCCTCGTCATGCGCGATGAGGTCGCTGTAACCCGCGTCGATCATGTCGATCTGGAACGAGGCATATACCGCCCCTCCGACAGCGACGGCTGCGGTCAAGAGGACCATGCCGATGATCTTGGTCTTGATGCCGACGTTGCTCAGAAATGCCATGAACGCAGGTGCTCTTCATCGCTGCACCTCGCATCCCGACGATCAGGCCTGCGGGGTTCCGCAGCGGAACCATCGGCGTTAACCGCTGGCAGAAGAAACTTTCCACAACGTCAAGATCGGCCGGGGGCCCGGTCGCACGCCAAGCGACGCAGGGGCCGGCGCACCTCCGTCGCGCCGCACGAGCGGCGGCCTCATACGGCGGCGCGCTGATAGTCCTTGATGTCGGAGAACGTCACCTGCGGCCAGCGCTCCTGCTCGTAGCGCAGCGTGAAGGCCGAGGAGGCGAGGAACACCGGGGCGCCGTCGAGGTCCTCGGCCGTCGAGGACGGGTAAGCGTCCAGGAACTTCCGCAGTTCCAGCGGCTCGGCCGTCACCCAGCGGGCGATCTCGAAGCGGCTCGACTCGAAGGTCACTGGCAGGCCGTATTCCACCTGCAGCCGCTCCACCAGCACGTCGAGCTGCAGGGCGCCGACCACGCCCACGATGGCGCCGGCGCCGTCGTAGGGCACGAAGGTCTGCACCACGCCCTCCTCGGCCATCTGCTGGAGCGCTTCCTTCAGCTTCTTGGCCTTCATGGCGTCGTTGAGCTTCACGCGGCGCAGGATCTCGGGCGCGAAGGAGGGCACGCCGCGGAACACCAGGTCCTCGCCCTCCGTCAGCGTGTCGCCGATGCGCAGCGTCCCGTGGTTGGGGATGCCCACGACGTCGCCCGCGAAGGCCTGCTCGGCCAGCGCGCGCTCCTGGGCGAAGAAGAACTGGGGGGCGTTCAGCGCCATGGGCTTGCCGGTGCGCACGAGCTTGGCCTTCATGCCCCGCGTCAGCTTGCCCGAGGACACGCGCATGAAGGCGATGCGGTCCCGGTGGTTCGGGTCCATGTTGGCCTGGATCTTGAAAACGAAGCCCGTCATCTTGGCCTCGCGGGCGTCGACGAAGCGGCTTTCGGCCTGCAGGCCGCGCGGCGGCGGCGCGAAATCGGCCAGCGCGTTGATGAGGTCGGCCACGCCGAAGGTCCGCAGGGCCGAGCCGAAGAACACGGGCGTGAGGTGCCCCTCGAGGAAGGCGTCGCGATCGAAGGGCTTGCAGGCTTCCCGCGCCAGTTCCAGCTCGTCGATGGCGGCGTCGGCCTCGTGCGACGGCAGCAGCGCCCGGATGGCGGGATCGCGCGGGCCGTCGACGGGCAGCATGGGCGCTTCCACGTCCGAATCGAGCTTGCGGATCATCGAGTGGGCGAGGTCGTAGGTGCCCGCGAAGGCCCGGCCGCGGCCGATCGGCCAGGTGACGGGGGCGGTGTCGAGCGCCAGCACCTTCTCGATCTCGTCGAGCAGGTCGAAGGGGTCGCGGGTTTCGCGGTCCATCTTGTTGACGAAGGTCACGATGGGGATGTCGCGCAGGCGGCACACCTCGAACAGCTTGCGCGTCCGGCTTTCGATGCCGCGCGCCGCGTCGATCACCATCACGGCCGAGTCGACGGCGGACAGGGTGCGGTAAGTGTCCTCGGAGAAGTCCTCGTGGCCCGGCGTGTCGAGGAGGTTGAACACGCAGCCGGCGTGTTCGAAGGTCATGACCGAGGTCACCACCGAGATGCCGCGCTCGCGCTCGATGCCCATCCAGTCCGAGCGCGTCTGCCGCCGGTTGGCCTTGGCGCGCACCTCGCCGGCGAGCTGGATGGCGCCGCCGAACAGCAGCAGCTTCTCGGTCAGCGTGGTCTTGCCCGCGTCCGGATGCGAGATGATGGCGAAGGTGCGCCGGCGGGTGACCGGGTCCTCGGTGCGGGGCTGTGTCGACATGGCCCCGAGATAAGCGAAGCCGGGGCGGGACGCAAAGCGGCGCGGCCGGCGGGGCGGGACGGCTTCGGGGCCCGCCTGGTCAGCGGCCGGCCGAGGCGCGCCGGAGCAGAGCGATCGAGCGCGTGTCGGCCGGCAGGTAGGTCCGGTAGGGGTACAGGCGAACGGTTTCGGTGCCGGGGAGCGGCGCGAACGACAGTTGCAGCGCGTCGTCGGTGACCCACCACCAACTCTTCCCGGGGATGCCGGCGAAACCGGGACGGTAACCGCGCTCCCCGTTGTATTCGAAGCCGCCGTCGACCGTGCGGGCATCCCCGAGCCCGTTCGCCTCGACGTCGGCGATGGCCGCCCAGCGCGCGCGGTTCCAGGCCAGGTAGTCGTGGGCGGCCAGGATCGAGAAGAGCACGAGGGCGGCCATGTAGCCGCAAGCGGAAACGGTGAGGATCGACGCCTCGCGGCCGCCCGGACGCATCGACCGCGCGTCGAACGACAGACACAGGATCGGCGCTATGACGGCGATGTATCGATCGGAGGGGCCGATCAGCGCGATCGGAAGCAGGTAGAGCACCACGGTGAGGGCGGCGAAGGTCCGAAGCGGCAGGTCCGGCGGCGGTCGTGACCGACGAGCCCGCGTCACCTCGGCCAACAGGCCGACCGATGCCTGGACCAGCGACCAGAGACCGACAAGGCTCAGGCCGGTGACGAGGAGCCAGAAACCGCCGGGAAGCTCCGGCACGTCCGGACGCCCCAGGATGTACGTGTCGCGGAGCGTCAAAGGACCGTTGCCGCTCGTGGTCAGCACGTTGCCCAGCACGGGCATCGCCACGCCGTGCGACACCATGAAGATGGCGGCGGCTGCCGTGATGGCCCCCGCGTAGAACGTCGCCCTCCCGCCCAGCCCGCGTCCGTCCCGTCGACCCGCGCCGACCATCAGCACGGGCCAGCAGACGAGGCCGAGATACAGGAGCGAAACGAGGAGGTTGACCGTGACCTGCCCGAAGGTGGCGACGGGGCTGGACAGGGCGGCCGCGACGTCTCGATACTTGTCGTCGTACAAGGCCGGCAGCCGGCCCGTGTGCCTCATCCAGCCTTCGTAGGCGAGAAGAACCGGCAAGCAGAGTGCGACGGGGGTCGCCGCCTTGGCGGCCCGCCATGCGGGCCGGTCATGGGACGTCATCCAGAAGACCGGCAGGAACGCCATCGCGACTACCAGCCCCACCTGGCGGGACAGCATGGCGAAGCCGATCGACGCCGTCGCCAGGAGGATGTCGCGCCAGCGGCCCGTGCGGAGCGCCGTGCCGCAGGCCGCCGCGGCCAGCACCATCATGAGTTGGAACGGCACGTCCGTCATGAACGTGAAGAGGAGGGGAGTGACGAAAGGATTGAGGACCGTCGCCAAGGCGCCGACCGCGCCCCGGAACCTGGAGTGACCGGCGGACACCAGGGCGGCGTAGGTCGAGACGAGCAGCGCCAGGCCCGTCACCAGGGTGCCGATGCGGAGATGCTCGTAGGAGCAGGACGAGGCGGCACATACGACCGTGCCGAGCAGCGCCTGCGTGACTTGCGTCATGCTGGCCCAGCCCAGCGGCCTCCACGCGTGATCGAGGGCCAGCCTGCGCGCCGTGGCGGCGAAGGACCAGTCGTCGTTGAGGGGGAACTCGCCCTGCGGGCCGACGACGACGACCGCGAGCGCGAAGACGACGCCCAGGGCGAGGACGACCAGGATCGACCGCGGGTCGCGCAGCGCCGGGACGCGCGACCCGGCCGGACCTCCGCCCCGCGCCATCGGCGAGGGGGATGCCCGACCCGACGCCGGAGCGCCGGCCGCCGTCCCGGTCGAAAGGCGCTCCGGCCGGATCGGATCCATGTGTCCACCCACGGTGATGATGGTCGACCTCGTCGCCCAAGGCCTGCGCGAAGGGTCCTTCGCCGCTGCGGGGCGTCGTCCGGTCACGCCGCCGGAGCGACCGGACGCGGGCCCGGCCGGACGGTCCCGGGCGCCCGCGCGGCGCGCAGGACGACGCCGAAGCAGGCCAGGATGGCCGGCCCGCCGAGCGACAAGCTGCTCGCGTCGGACCGGGCGACGAACAGCCCGCAGACGAGGTCGATCGCTCCGACCGCCCCTATGCCCACGAGGAGGAGCACGAGGCTGCGGGCCGGCATGCGGCGCGCCAAGCCGGGCAGCGCCAGGGCGAGGCCCGCACCGAAGATCGTCAGGTCGTAGTCGAAGAAATACGGGCTCACGAAGGCGGTCGCCATCAGCAGCACGCCGGCGGCGGTCCTGGGCTCGGAGGGGGCCGGCGAGGCCGGGTGTCCCCCGAGGCGATGCGCCGTGACGGTCGCCGCGGCGATGACCGACAGGGCGACCGCGCCGTGGATCGCCAGCGCCAGGCGGGCCGGAACGCCGAGGCTCAGCGCGAAGGCGTAGGCGGAGGTCATGCGGTGGAGGGGAAAGCTGCCGGACGCCATGAACTCGGCCACGACCGACGTGCTCGACAGAAAGGCCGGCACGGTGTCGCGGCCCAGCACCAGCACGGCCGCCCCGCTCAGCAGCGCGGCCGCCAGAACCGCCGTCGCGAGGGCGCGCCCGTCCCGGCGCAGGGCGAACAGCACCGGCAGCATGGTGGCGAGCTGCGGCTTGAAGGCCAGCGCACCCGCGGCGAGGCCGGCCCGCGCACCCCGCCGGCGCAGCGACAGGTCGGCCGCGAGGCCGGCGAGGCCGGCCGTGAGGAAGCCGTTCTGCCCGACGCGGATCTCGATCAGCAGGATGGGGCTGACGGCCAGCACCGCATGCCAGAACCACGCGCCGGCGAGCCGCCGCATCACGGCGAGGAATAAGGCGAAGGTTCCCAGGGTGAAGAGCGCGAAGGCGAGCCCGAGCGGCAGGAGCGCCAGCGGCGCCATCACGAGCCCGAAGAGCGGCGGGTAGACGAACGGCATGAAGACGTCCCTCCCGCCCCCGAACGACCGCTGCAGCGCCTGCATGACGGGCATGTCGTAGCTTTGGGCGAAGCGCCCCGTCCAAGCCGTCGTGCCGGCGAGGTAGAAGGGGTGGAAATCCACGATGTCGGGCCGCGCCGGGTCGGAGCCGACGGCCGCGATGGCTTGGACCGTCGCCGCCGCGGCGACGACCGCGAGGAGGGCCGACACGGCGACGCGCGTCATGACGCTGATGGCCGGCGGGCGCACCATGTCGGCCGGGGAAGCCATGGCAACGTCGCGGCCGGGCGGCATCTGGCAAGCTCCTCGCGATGGCACGGACCGGCGGTCTCCGACGGGGGGACGGCGACGGGCCGGCCCCGGGCGCTCGGCGGCGCCCCGCCCGGCTGGGGCAAAGCCTTGCGCGCCGCATCGGGAACAAAGCGTTAAACGCCGGGGGCCGGGGCGCCGGCGACGTGCCTCCTTGCGGGGGACGGAGCGCCCGACCATAAAGCGTCGGTCACGATCTTTGACCGCGAGGCCCCATGAAGCTCCTGCACGTCGACTCGTCCATCCTGGGCGACAATTCCGTCAGCCGGCAGATCAGCGCCGGCATCGTCGAAGCCCTGAAGGCCGAGAACCCGGGCGTCGAAGTCGTCCACCGCGACCTCGCCGCCGCGCCGATCGGCCACCTGACCGGCGCCTATCTCGCCGGGCAGAGCGCCGACGTGAAGCACGACCAGGCCCTGCAGGAGGACCTCGACCTCGGCGGCCGCGCGCTGGCCGAATTCCTCGCCGCCGACATCGTCGTCGTGGGCGCGCCCATGTACAATTTCGCCGTGCCGAGCCAGCTCAAGGCCTGGGTCGACCGCATCCTGGTCGCCGGCAAGACGTTCCGCTATACGGCGTCGGGCGCCGAGGGCCTGGTCCACGGCAAGCGGGTCGTCATCGCGGTGTCGCGGGGCGGGACGTACGAGGGCACGCCGGCGAGCGCCCTGGAGCACCAGGAATCCTGGCTCAAGGGCGTGTTCGGCTTCATCGGCCTGAAGGACGTCGAGGTGATCCGCGCCGAAGGCGTCGCCTACGGGCCCGAAGCGCGCGAAGCCTCGCTGAAGGCCGCGCTCGATGCCGCCAAGGCCCTGCACGCCGCCTGAAAGCTCGGCAACGGATGCCCTGCCGGTCGAAGGCGGGCGGCAGTCCCCGAGCGTTTTCGACCGGCCTGCAGCGACGGGCCCGCCGCGCCGACAGACACTGAGCGACCGAACGGAACGGGAATCGATATGATCCAGGATACGCTGAGCTACGAGGCCGACGGGCTGTCCATGAAGGGCCAGCTCTTCGTCGGCGAGGGCGAGGGCCGGCGCGCCGCCGTGCTGGTCTTCCCCGAAGCCTTCGGGCTGTCGGAGCACGCGATCGGCCGGGCGAAGCGGCTGGCCGAGGCGGGCTACGTCGCGCTGGCCTGCGACCTCCACGGCGAGGGCCGCCTGGTCGACGACCTTCAGGAAGCGATCGGCCTGCTCCAACCGCTCTTCGCGGCACCCGACCGCACGCGCGACCGCGCCGGCGCGGCCCTGCGGGCGCTGCTGGCGCGCCCCGAGGTCGATCCGTCGCGCGTCGCCGCCATCGGCTTCTGCTTCGGGGGCACCATGGCGTTGGAGCTGGCGCGCGCCGGCGCCGACGTGAAGGCGGTGGTGGGGTTCCACAGCGGCCTCGGCACCGCGGCGCCGAAGGCCGACGCGAAGCGCATCAAGGGGCGCGTGCTGGTGTGCATCGGCGCGGACGACCCGATGATCGACGCGGCCCAGCGCTCCGCCTTCGAGGCGGAGATGCGCGACGCCGATGTCGACTGGCAGATGCACCTCTACGGCCGGACGGTGCACAGCTTCACCAACCAGGGGGCCGCCAAGCGCGGCATGCCCGACGCCATCCGCTACAGCCCGGAAGCCGACGCCCGCTCGTGGGCGTCCATGACCGAGCTGTTCGGCGAAACGCTGGGCTGACGCGCGGCGCGGCGGGGCATGGCCCCGTCGCGCCCGACGGTGGCGGGCGGCCCGGGACGCGGAATCCGCCCTCGCCCCGGCGCCCGCCAGCCATTAAAGGATATGTCCGACGAATCGCGGGGCCGCCCTATCCCCGCCGCACGAGGACCCGCATGGCCCCCATCCGCATCGCCGTGATCGGCGTCGGCAAGATCGCCCGCGACGAGCACCTGCCGTCGATCGCCCGCGACAGCCGTTTCGAACTCGCCGCCCTGGTCAGCGGCAGCGGCGCGCAAGCGCCGGGCGTCCCCACCTTCCGCGACGCCGCCGAACTCTACGCCGCGCTGCCCGACCTCGACGCCGTGGCGATCTGCACCCCGCCTTCCGCCCGCCCCGCGCTGGTCCGCGAAGCCATCGACGCCGGCGTCGACGTGCTGATGGAGAAGCCCCCCACCCCCACGGTCGGTGAGCTGCGGGACCTCGCCGCCCATGCCGGGGCGGCCGGCCGCGTGCTCTTCACCACCTGGCATTCCCAGTACAACGCCGCCGTGGAGGCCCTTCGCGACCGCCTCGCCGGCCGGACGCTGAAGCGCCTCGCCATCACCTGGAAGGAGGACGTGCGCCGCTGGCACCCGAACCAGGACTGGATCTGGGAAACGGCGGGCTTCGGCGTCTTCGACCCGGGCATCAACGCCCTGTCGATCCTGACGCGCGTCCTGCCAGAGCCGGCCTTCGTGCGCTCGGCGCGGCTGCTCACCCCGTCGAACCGCGCTATGCCGATCGCGGCCGAGATCGCCTTCACGAGCCGGGCGCTCGCCGACGGCGGCGAGATGACGGCGGTGTTCGATTGGCGCCAGACCGGCGACCAGACCTGGGAGATCGCCGCCGACCTCGCCGACGGCACGGCGCTGCGCCTCACGGGCGGCGGCACGACGCTGGCGGTCGACGGCGTGACGGTCGAGGACGCGCCGCGACACGAATACGACCGGATCTACGCGCGCTTCGCCGGGCTCGTGGCATCGCGGGACAGCCACATCGACACCGCCCCCTTCGAGCTCGTGGCCGACGCCTTCCTGGTGGGCCGGCGCGAGGACGTCGAACCCTTCGAGGACTGATCCGGCGGTGGATCGCCTGGCCCCCCGCCCGGCCGAGCCCGCGCGGCGCGACGACCCTGCCGTCGAACGGTCGAGCCTGGCGCTGGGCTTCATGCTCCTGGCGCTGGCCGGCTGGGTCGACGCGGTGGGGCTCGTTCGCTGGAACGGGCTCTACCCCTCCTTCATGAGCGGCAACACCACGCAGCTCGGCGGCTCGCCGGTGATCGGCGACTGGCACGGGACCTGGGTGGCGGGCCGCGCCGTGCTGATGTTCCTCGTCGGCATCGTGGCCGGCGAATGCATCGGCCCGGCCGCCGGGGGATGGCGCAGCCCCGTCGTGGTGAGCGTGGAAGCGGCTCTGCTGTGGCTGGCCGTGGCGTCCGTGCTGGCCGGCTGGGGCGACGCCGTCACGGCCTCGACCGCCGGCCTCGCCATGGGCGTCCAGACCGCGGCCGTGCATCGGGCGGACGGGGTGAGCGTCGCCCTGACCTACGTCACCGGCACGCTGGTCAACCTCGGCCGCGGCGTCGCGGCGGCGCTGCGGGGCGACGAGCCCTGGAACCGGGTGCTGCCCTTCCTGGGCTTCTGGCTGTCGCTGTTGGGCGGCGCCGTCGCGGGCTCGGCCGTGGCCCGGGCCGGGCTCGCCGTGGCCCTGGTGGCGGCGGCCGGCATCGCCAGCGCGCTGGCGCTCTTCGCCGGCGTGGCGGTGCGGCGCGGCGGCGCGTGACGGACCGGCGGCCCGGACCTCCGGCCCGGCTCCACGCCCTCCGCCGACCGCTCGCGCCCTTAGTCGGCCGAGCCACCACAGTATCGTCGGCGGCTCGGCGAAATTAAAAGTCCATCGCAAGGAACACGAACGCCTGGATGGGCCTTTTAAGCTCGACATCCAGCGATGGTATCGGCAGTTTGGTTCGGCCTCGAATTTCGAGCGGCAATCCCACCCCGCACAGCGGGGCGGCAGGTCGCGCTCGCTGATGTCCCGTTACACGGAGATGCTTGGAAACGCATCCCCGTGCCGCATCATCATGCCGACCTTCTCGTCGTTTTTTCGGGGCACTCCATGGCCAAGCACAGCATCACAGCCGTCTTCGACACGCGCAGCCACGCCGAGCAGGCCATGGCGCAGCTGAAATCCTCCGGCATCCCGGCATCCGACATCACGGTGCTGCCGGCCACGGGCGAAACCGGCACCTACACGGACGAGGCCGAGGGCAGGACCCGCGGCTTCTGGGGATCCTTGGAACAGCTCTTCGGCGGCACCGAGGACCACGCCACCTACGCGGAAAGCATCCGCCGCGGCGGCATCATGCTGTCGGTGCGGGCCGAGGACGACCGCCTCGACCAGGCGATCGACATCCTGGAGCAGCACGGCTCCGTCGACCTCGACGAGCGCGAAGCGATGTGGCGCAGCGAAGGCTGGGCCGGCGCGCCGCTGTCCGGCACGGCGGTCACCGGGTCCAGCTCCGCCATGGCGGGCAGCCGCGGCCTCGGCCTGGACGACGCCGGCATGACCGACATGGGCGACGCTTCGGGGAGCCGCACCGCCACGCCGGGGCTCGGCATCCTGGGCGCGGGCGCGCTGGGAGCGGGCGCGGGTGCCCTGGGCAGCACCGTCTACGACGAGCGCCGCGAAGCCGTCACGCCGGTGATGCCGGTCGGCGAGCGCGCGGCCGTCGTCACCGACCGCGCCGTCGCCGACCGCGCCACCGTGCCGGCCGGGGCGCGAAACGCCGACGAGACCATCAAGGTCTACGAGGAGCGCCTCGACGTCGGCAAGCGCTCGGTCAGCCGCGGCAAGGTGCGGGTGCACACCAGCGTCGTGTCCCGCGACGTGACGGAAAGCGTGACGCTGCACGGCGAAACCGTGTCGGTCGACCGCCGCGCCGTGGACCGCCCGGTTTCGGCCGCGGCCCTCGACGTCGACCCCTTCACCGAGCGCACGATCGAGATGGAAGAGTACGCCGAGGAGGCGGTCGTGGCGAAGTCGGCCCACGTCGTCGAGGAGATCGGCATCCACAAGGAGGCCGTCGACCGCGTCGAAACCGTGCACGAGACGCTGCGCAAGACGGTGGTCGACATCGAGGACGGGCGTACCGGGGGTGCCGTGTCGGGCGCGCTGGGCCGCTTCGCCGCCGAGATCCGCGACGACATGGAGGTCGTCGGCTCGGACGGCATGCATGTCGGCACCGTGGACCACATGGACGGCGGCCGCATCAAGCTGAAGAAGGCCGACGTGGCGGCGGGCGGCGAGCACCACTACCTCGCGCACGACATGGTGCAGTCCGTGGCCGGCAAGGTGATGCTGGCCGTGACGGCGGCGGAAGCCAAGGCGCGCTGGGCCACGGCCTGACCGCACGGCGGGCCGATCCGGGAGGGACGTGATGACGACATCGACCCCCGCCGGCATCGGCCCGGCCCTCGATACCGAGCGCGACGGCCTCGTCCTGGAGGTCGTCGAGGAACGGCTCGCGGTCGCCAAGCGCAGGGTCGCGAGCGGGACCGTCCGGATCTCCACCACGACCGAGATGGTGGAGGAGGTCGCCGAGGTCGAGCTCGACCGCTACCGCGTCGAGGTCACCCATGTGCCGGTCGGCCGGATCGTCGACGAAGTCCCGCTCGCGCGGGCGGAAGGCGACACCACCATCCTGCCCGTGGTGGAAGAGCGGTTCGTCGTGGTGAAGCAGCTCTTCCTCAAGGAGGAGCTGCACATCCGCCACGTCGTCGAGCGCGAGGTGGCGCGCACGCCCGTCGTCCTCCGCCGGCAGCACGCCACCGTCGACCGGTCGGACGGGACCGCGGCGGAGCCCGCCGCTCAGCCGGCGAACCGCGCCGCCGCGGCGGGATCGCCCCAGGCCACGAAGGGGCCGTTGCGGTAATCCGCTTCTGCCTTGCCGTAGGTAAAGGCCGACCCGTCCGGCTTCAGCACGGCGCCGCCGGCCGCGCGCAGCACGGCATCCGCGGCCGCCGTGTCCCATTCCATCGTGGGCCCGAAGCGCGGGTACACGTCCGCCCCGCCCTCGGCCACCACGCAGAACTTGAGGGACGAGCCCGCGGCACGGCGCTCCGACACCGGCAGCCGCGCCAGGAGGGCCTCGGTTTCGGCATCGCCGTGGGACCGGCTCGCCAGGGCGGTCCAGCCCGCCTCCGGTGCCGGACGGGTACGGAGCGGCCGGTCGTCGAGCGCTTCGGCGAGGGTGGCGCCGGGCGCGATGCGCCGCACGCGCGCCGTGGCGCCGCCCGACCACAGCCGTTCCAGCACCGGCGCGTAGACGGCGCCCGCCACGGGCACGCCCTCGACGACGAGGCCGATGTTGACCGTGAACTCCCCGTTGCGGCCGACGAACTCGCGCGTGCCGTCGAGCGGATCCACCAGGATGAAGCGCGGGCAGCCGGCGAGCCCCTGCCCGCGCGCCGCAGCTTCCTCGGCCAGCACGGGCCAGCCCGGCAGCCGCTCGGACAGGCGCTGGAGGATCAGCGCCTCCGCCCGCTCGTCGGCCTCGGTGACGGGGCTCTGGTCCGCCTTGGCCCGCGTTTCCCCGCCGGCGCGATACACCTCCATCACCACGGCGCCGGCTTCCACGCAGAGCGCCGCGAAACAATCCGCCAGGCGGTCGCGCGCGTCGCCGTCGAGCGGGGCGTCGGGGGTCGGCAGCGGGGGGGAGGTCGGCATGGGGGTCTCGGGGCGAAGGTGTCCCCTGCCCTACGCCATCCGGGCCCGCGGCGGAACCGCCCGGCCCCCGCCGGCGTGCCCCGGCCGGCAAAGACTGGTTAACTTTTTCGGAAGATTGTCTAGGCTATGGGGTGTCGGTTGAGCCGGAAACCCTGAGCCGCGTTCGGTGCGCCGATGGCTCCCCACCCCCGTCGGCGCGCGACGGGCCCCGTGCGGGCTCGCGGGCGGCGCCGCATGCAACGGATGCCTCCATGACCACCATCGCGCTCGAAGCCCTCGACCTCGCGGCCCTCCTCTGCTCGCGCGTCTGCCACGACGTGATCAGCCCGGTCGGCGCCATCGTGAACGGCCTCGAGGTGCTCGACGAGGAGAAGGATCCCGAGATGCGGACCTTCGCGCTCGACCTCATCAAGAAGAGCGCCACCATGGCATCCGCCAAGCTGCAGTTCTGCCGGCTCGCCTTCGGGGCGGCGGGCTCGGCCGGCGCGTCCATCGACACGGGCGACGCCGAAACGGTGACCCGCGGCCTGTTCGGCGACGACAAGATCAAGCTCGACTGGCGCGCGCCGCGCATCCTGATGCCGAAGAACAAGGTCAAGCTGATCCTGAACCTGTGCCTGATCGCGGCCGGCACCATCCCCCGCGGCGGCACGATGACGGTGGACGTGGAGGGCCAGGGCGACGAAGCGGCGGTCCGCATCGTCGCCAAGGGCAACTACGCCCGCGTGCCCGCCGGCATCGGCGCGCTGCTCGCCGGCGCACCCGAGCACGGCACGATCGACGCCCATGCGATCCAGCCCTTCTTCACCGGGCTGGTGGCCCGCGAGGTCGGCATGGTGGCGACCGTTCGCAGCGAGCCCGAGGGCATCGTGATCGAGGGGCGGCCCGTGGTCGTCGAAACGGCGCTGCACCAGGACGCCGACGCCGCGCAGCCCGACGACGGGCAGCAGGACGCCGCCCAGCCCGATGCCGCCCAGCCCGATGCCGCCGACGTGGCGATGGGCCTCGCGGACCAGATGCGGGCCGCCGCGGCCGACGACCTCGCGCCCGCCTCGCGCGTCGCGGCCGCCTGAGACGCGACGGAGGGGCGCCATGACCCGGGTGTTGGTGGTCGACGATTCCAGCGTCATCCGCAAGGTGGCGCGCCGCATCCTCGAAGGCCTGTCGATCGAGACGGACGAGGCCGACAGCGGCCAGGCGGCGCTCGACGCCTGCGCGGCCGTGATGCCCGACGGCATCCTGCTCGATTGGAACATGCCCGAGATGGACGGCTACGCGGTGCTGAAAGCCCTGCGGAGGATGCCGGGCGGCGGCTCGCCCAAGGTGGTGTTCTGCACCACCGAGAACGACGCCGCTCACGTGTCCAGGGCCCGCCAGGCCGGGGCCGACGACACGATGATGAAGCCCTTCGACAAGGACGTGCTCCGCCTCAAGATGGCGGCCGTCGGGCTGGTCTGAGGGCGCCGTCCCGAGACCCGCGCGAGCCTTCCTTCGGCGCGCGCCTCGCCGGTGTCGGGACGCGCCCGCCGCAAACCCTGAATGCCGCAGCCCCGCCTCGCGAGCGGGGTGCGGCGGACCCGCGTCGCGGCGCCGAGCCGAAGCCGTGAGATCCGGAGCCGTGGGATCCGAAGCCGGCCGACGGCCCCGATGGCTCGTCGGCTTCGGCGCTTCCGCGCCTGCTCCCCGCTTCAGCCCGAGCGCCCCCGAGGGGAGCCACCCCAGGGCCCGCCCGGCTTCCACACCGAAACGTCCGCTCGTCCCCGCCGGACCACCGCGCGCTCGGCGATCGCGCGGCGGCGCGGTGCCCCGCCGCCCCCTGCCCTCGTCGCGGCGTCGGACGGGCGCCGAGGATGTCGCCCGAAGCGGCGGCGCGGCCCGTGCCCCCTGCCCGCTTCGCCCGGGGGAGGCCACGAACGCGATGGGCCCCGATCCTCGCGGATCGGGGCCCATCGCGTGTCCGCCGGGTCCGCTCAGGCGGTGATGCGGTTGTCGGCTTCGGTCGGCTCGCGCAGCACGTAGCCGCGGCCCCACACCGTTTCGATGAAGTTGCGGCCGTGGCTCGCGTTGGCGAGCTTCTTGCGCAGCTTGCAGATGAACACGTCGATGATCTTCAACTCGGGCTCGTCCATGCCGCCGTAGAGATGGTTGAGGAACATCTCCTTCGTCAGCGTCGTGCCCTTCCGGAGCGAAAGCAGCTCCAGCATCTGGTATTCCTTGCCGGTGAGGTGCACGCGGGCCCCCGCCACTTCGACGGTCTTCTGGTCGAGGTTGACGATGAGGTCGCCCGTGGCGATCACCGACTGGGCATGGCCCTTCGACCGGCGCACGATGGCGTGGATGCGGGCGACCAGCTCGTCCTTGTGGAAGGGCTTGGTCAGGTAGTCGTCGGCGCCGAAGCCGAGCCCCTTCACCTTGTCCTCGATGCCGGCGAGCCCGGACAGGATCAGGATCGGCGTCTTGACCTTGGCGACCCGCAGCGTCCGGAGGACCTCGTAGCCCGACATGTCGGGGAGGTTCAGGTCGAGCAGGATGATGTCGTAGTCATACAACTTGCCGAGATCGATGCCTTCCTCGCCGAGGTCGGTCGTATAAACGTTGAAGTTCTCGGACTTCAGCATCAGTTCGATGCTCTGCGCGGTGGCGCTGTCGTCTTCGATCAGGAGAACGCGCATGTGAGGTCCCCACCCTGTGTCCCGTTGGCCTGGCCCATGATGCGCGCCCCGCGCGGTCCGGCTTCCCGGTCGAGGGCCAGTGCCGGCCCCGAGCCATCATTCATCATTAGCGGCGAAAGGTTAACGGAACCGCTTTCGTTAAGCCGCGCCGCAGCCTCGGAATGGTCCCTGTCGATCGGCCCGCCGATCCCGCCGCGCCACGGCCCCCACGTCAACATCCTGCTCGGCCCCGCTCTGGCATCCCGCTCCGCCTCCCCGAGGCGATCACCTCAAAATCGGTGAACGCGGGCCGGTCGGGCGGGCTCCATCTCGCAATCTTGCGGAAAAAGGTAAACAGCGGGTGAACGCCGCCGTCCGCCGCCGCCGGCGGCATTACCCTTACTTTCCGCGGTCGTGGGTAAGGAAGAAGCAACATCCATGGGCGAATGTGCAGCGTCTCGCGGCGTCGGCACGGTTCTGAAGGGTCGAAAAAAAGATTTCCGCCCCTCGCGTCTTTGGAGTTCTGAATGGTGAAGTCGCGGGATCACCTCATCCGCCTCAAACGTTTTCAAGTCGATGAGCGGCGCCGTCGCGTGGCGCAGATCGAGTCCATGATCGCGGATTTCGCGCGCATGGTCGTCGATCTCGATCGCGAGATCGCGTCGGAGGAGCAGCGCTCGGGCATCTCGGACCCGACGCACTACGCCTACCCAACCTTCGCGCGCGCCGCCGTGGCGCGCCGCGACAACCTGAAGCGGTCCTCGGACGAGCTGAAAGACCAGCTCGACGAGGCGAAGGGTGTGCTCGGCGAGGCTCAGGACGAGCTGAAGAAGGCCGAAAGCCTCGACGGCCGGGACAAGATGCCCGCCATCGAAGCCGCCACGCGCGACATGGGCCTGGCACGGCTGGCCAGGGCCTGACGGCTGGGGGAGCGGGGCCGAACGAGGGCCCACGGCAACGCTCACGCCGCTGGCGCATTGAGGCATGGCGCTTCCCGGAGATGCCATGCTCGCCCTGCTCCCCCTCGCCGCCGTCCCCGTGTCGGCCGCGCTCCACTATCTCGTGGGCGCGTCGCCGCTCTGGGTCTTCGCCACCGCCTCGCTCGGCGTCATGGCGCTGGCCTACCACATCAGCGAAGCCACCGAAGCGGTCGCCGAAACCGCCGGTCCGGCCATCGGCGGCCTCCTCAACGTCAGCTTCGGCTCCGTCGCCGAGCTGGTGCTGGCGATCTTCGTGCTGGCCGACGGCCAGGCCGGCGTGGTGCGGGCGCAGATCACCGGCTCCATCATCGGCACGGGGCTGCTCGGGCTCGGGCTCGCCATCCTGGTCGGCGGCCTGACCCGCGAGCGGCAAACCTTCAAGCGCGAGCGCGCCGGCCTGCTGTCGAGCCTGCTCATCGTGGTGCTGATCGCCCTGCTGCTGCCGGCGGTGTTCGACATGGTGGTGCGGGCGGACCCGAAGGGCGCCGACGTGGCGCTGTCCGACGAGCACCTGAGCCTCGGCGTGTCGGCCGTGTTGCTGGCGCTCTATGCCGGCAACCTGGTCTACACGCTGATCACACACCGCGACGTGTTTTCGCGTGGCGGCGGGGAAGCGAAGGGCGGCGGGGGCAGCCTGTGGCGGCCGCTCGGCATCATGGTGGGCGGCACGGCCGTGCTGGCCTTCGAGGCCGAGCTCGTGTCGGGCGCGCTCGAAGCCACCGCGTCCCAACTCCACCTGTCGCCGCTGTTCCTGGGCGTCGTCGTCCTGGCGCTGGTGGGCACGTCGGCGGACCTGTTCGCCGCGATGCTCTTCGCCCACCGCGACCGCATGGGCCTCGTGATGGACATCTGCATCGGCTCCGCCATCCAGGTCGCCCTGGTGGTGGCGCCGCTGCTCGTCGTCGCGTCCTTCCTGCTCGGGCACCCGATGACGCTGGTCTTCGGCAACCCGCTCGACCTCTTCGCCATCGCGGCGACGGCCTTCGCCGTCAACGCGGTCGCGTCGGACGGCGAAACGACGTGGTTCGAGGGGCTGCTGCTCGTCGGCGTCTACGCGCTGCTCGCGCTGGCCTTCCTTTTCGCCGGATGAGGCTCGCCATTGCGGAGCGCATCGGCGAGGACTATGCAACGCCCTCGCGTTCCGCCAACACCCGTCCCGAGGAGAAGATCACATGGCGTTCAAGGTTGCCGTCGTCGGCGCCACCGGCAACGTGGGCCGCGAGATGCTCGGCATCCTGGCCGAGCGCGGGTTCCCGACCAGCGAGGTCGTGGCCCTGGCGTCCAACCGCTCGCGCGGCACCGAGATCTCCTTCGGCGACAAGATCCTGAAGTGCAAGGTGCTGGACCAGCACGACTGGTCCGACACCGACATCTGCCTGATGTCGGCCGGCGGCGACGTTTCGAAGGAATGGTCGCAGAAGATCGGCGCCCAGGGCTGCGTGGTGATCGACAACTCGTCGGCGTACCGCATGCACGCCGACGTGCCGCTAATCGTGCCGGAGGTGAACGCCGACGCGATCTCCGACTTCCGCAAGCTGAACATCATCGCCAACCCGAACTGCTCCACGGCGCAGCTGGTCGTGGCGCTGAAGCCGTTGCACGACAAGGCCCGCATCAAGCGCGTGGTGGTGGCGACCTACCAGTCCGTGTCGGGCGCCGGCAAGGAGGGCATGGACGAGCTCTTCACCCAGACGCGCGCCGTCTTCGTGTCGGACGCGATGGAAACCAAGAAGTTCCCGAAGCGCATCGCCTTCAACCTCATCCCCCAGATCGACGTCTTCATGGAGGACGGCTACACGAAGGAGGAGTGGAAGATGGTGGTCGAGACCAAGAAGATCCTCGACCCCAAGATCAAGCTCACCGCCACCTGCGTGCGCGTGCCGGTGTTCATCAGCCATTCCGAGGCGGTGAACGTCGAGTTTGAGGAGCCGATCTCGGCCGAGGAAGCCAAGGACGTCCTGCGCGAAGCGCCGGGCTGCCTGCTGATCGACCGCCACGAGCCGGGCGGGTACATCACCCCCCACGAGGCGGCGGGCGAGGACGCCACCTACATCTCCCGCGTCCGCGAGGATGCCACGGTGGAGAACGGCCTGTCGTTCTGGTGCGTGTCGGACAACCTGCGCAAGGGCGCGGCCCTCAACGCCGTGCAGATCGCCGAAGTGCTCATCAACCGCGGCCTGATCCAAGCCAAGGGCCTCAAGGCGGCCTGATCGCCGATGTCCCCTTCCCGCCGTGCGGGAAGGGGACGGGCCGCTCACTTGTTGGTGCGGCCCATGTGCTTCGGGTCGACCCCGCCGGTGCGGGCATCGACCTCGTTGCCGACGTCACCCTCGGCCGTGCTGTTCGCCGCCAGGTCGTCCACCTCGTCGTCGGTGGCGCCGGTGAGCCCCTTGGACTGGCCGATGCCGGGGTTGCGCTTCAGGTCGTCCTGGACGGTGATCTCGCCGATGGCGATCTCGTCGCCCTTGCGGTGCCCGTCGATATGCTTGCTCATGTCGTGTCCCTTCGGATGAAACGGCTCTCAGGTGTCGCTGCGGTCGCCGAACTGCTTGTGCTCCTCGTGGGAGCGGCCGCGCTCGACGTCGCCCTCGCCCGCCGGGCGGACGTAGTCGACGTCGTCCGGCGCTTCCGGATCGCCGGAACCACCCGCGCCCTTCGACATCTCGGCCATGCCCTTCGAGGCGGTGTTGTGCTTGTCCGGCGCGTGGACCTTGTCGTCCTGGCTGGTGCCCTTGGACTTGCCGGCTGATGCCATGATCGATCCCTCCCGCCTGATCTCGCGTGGGGGGACAACAGGGCGACCGGTCGCGGGTTCCGCCTGCGGCCAATGGCGCAGGAGGGCCCGTCGACAGGGGCCGGCGCGGATCGCGCGCCCGGCCGCGGGCTTCCGCCGAAGCGTCGGCCCCGCGGGGGTGCCGCCCTACGACCGCTTGGCGGCGAGGACGCGCAGCGGTCGCCGGTGGGCGCCGTAGCGGACCGTCAGGCAGTAGCGCCGGCCGACCTGGGTGCCCGCCTCGACCCCGCGACGGGCCGGCAGGGCGCCGTCCGCCTCGTCGAGGAGACGCTGGTCGCCGCCCTGGCGAGCCATCTCCAGGACGACGCCCCCCTTGCGATCGCTGAGCCAGGCGTTTCCGGCCGTGCCCTGACGTTCGCCGCACACGGTGCGGACGGCCGCCTGCACCGACCCGATGCCCAGCACCGCCAGCGCGGCGGCCGCGAGGATGAGTCTGCCGTTCATGATCCCGCCCTTTCGACGAACAGTGGAAAGCCGGCCCGCACGGCGCGCCGCGGGACGGCGGAGCCGGAGCCCCGCCCTCCCCGTCTCGTTGGCGATGCGCTCAGTTCGGGCGCTCGACGCACATGGCGATGCCCATGCCGCCGCCGATGCACAGCGTGGCCAGGCCCTTCTTGGCGTCGCGGCGCTTCATCTCGTAGAGCAGCGTGGTGAGGCAGCGGGCGCCCGAGGCGCCGATCGGATGGCCGATCGCGATGGCGCCGCCGTTCACGTTCACGATGGACGGGTCCCAGCCCATGTCCTTGTTGACCGCCAGCGCCTGCGCGGCGAAAGCCTCGTTGGCTTCCACCAGGTCCACGTCCTTGACGGTCCAGCCCGCCTTCTCGAGCGCCTTGCGCGAGGCCGGGATCGGGCCCGAGCCCATCACCGCCGGATCGACGCCTGCCGTGGCCCAGGACACGATCCTGGCCAGGGGCGTCAGCCCGCGCTTCTGCGCCTCCTCGGCCGTCATCAGCACCACCGCGGCGGCGCCGTCGTTGATGCCCGACGCGTTGCCGGCCGTCACCGACCCCTCCTTGGAGAAGGCGGGCTTCAGCTTGGCCATCGCCTCGACGGTCGCGCCGTGGCGGGGATATTCGTCCTGGTCGACCACGACGTCGCCCTTGCGGGTCTTCACCGTCACGGGGACGATCTCGTCCTTGAAGCGCCCCTCCTTCTGGGCCGCCTCGGCCTTGTTCTGCGACGCGGTCGCGAACTTGTCCTGGTCTTCGCGGGTCAGCTGCCACTTGCCGGCGACGTTCTCGGCGGTGGTGCCCATGTGGTAGCCCTGGAAGGCGTCGAGCAGGCCGTCCTTCATCATGGTGTCGACGAACTTCATGTCGCCCATCTTCTGGCCCGACCGCAGGTAGGCGGCATGGGGGGCGAGGCTCATCGACTCCTGGCCGCCCGCCACGATGATCTTGGCGTCCCCGTTGGCGATCTGCTGGAGGCCCAGCGCCACGGCGCGGAGGCCGGAGCCGCAGAGCTGGTTCAGGCCCCAGGCGGTCTTCTCCTTGGGGACGCCGGCCGCCATGGCGGCGATGCGGGCGGGGTTCTGGCCCTGGCCGGCCTGCAGCACCTGGCCCAGGATCACCTCGTCGACGTCCGACGGCTCCACGTTGGCGCGCTCCATCGCGGCCTTGACGGCGACGGCGCCGAGCTCGTGGGCGGGCGTGTTGGCGAAGGCGCCGTTGAAGGACCCGACCGGGGTGCGGGCGGCGGACACGATGACGATGTACATTGGGGCTCCTGGGCTTTCCTGGAAGGGTCGATCCGCCGACCTCGGAGGTCGAGGGGCGGCGTCGCGCGGCGGTCGCCTCTTTTCCGGGCAGGGATCGGGGAGCCCCGCTCACGGCCCGGGCAGCCGTTCCGGCCTCGTCCGCGTGTCGCACCTTATGTGGAAAAAAGCGTCGGCTCCCGCAACCACCAAAATCATATTCCCCCGCGGGGACATCGCACCTATCTTATGCGTAGAGCGGTGGCGGCGGACAGAACGGGTCGATGCGATGACGGCGGATGGCAAAAAGCCCGTGACGGTCAAGAAATATGCAAACCGTCGGCTCTACAACACCGAAACCAGCACCTACGTGACGCTGGAAGACCTCGCCGGGATGGTGAAGCGCGGCGAGGACTTCGTCGTCTACGACGCCAAGACGGGCGACGACATCACCCGGTCGGTGCTGGGGCAGATCATCTTCGACCAGGAAGGCAAGGGCGGCCAGAGCCTGCTTCCGACCTCCTTCCTGCGCCAGTTGATCCGCTTCTACGGCGACAGCATGCAGATGCTGGTGCCGAGCTACCTCGAATTCACGCTCGACAAGCTCACCAACGACCAGCACAACTTCCGCGAACAGATCGAAGCCTCCTTCGGCGCCAAACTGTTGCCGGGCGGCGCCATCCGCAACCAGATGTTCGACCAGCTCGAAGATCAGACTCGCAAGAACATGAAGATGTTCTCGCAGGCCTTGACCATGTTCAACCCCTTCACCGGCGCCTTCGCCCCCGCCGCGGCGCCCGAGCCCGCCCTGCCGCCGCCGGCCGCCAAGGCCGACGACCTCGAAACCATCAAGCGCGACATGGAGGAGATGCAGAAGCGCCTCGAACGGCTGTCGACCAAGCCGTGACGCTTTCGCGCGGGCTCGCGCTGCTCTAGGAACGGCGTCCCGTCCTTCCACCCGACGAGACGCCGACCGCCATGACGTCCAGCACGCCCGCACGCCCCCGCATCCTGTCCGGCGTCCAGCCGACCGGCAACCTCCACCTCGGCAACTACCTCGGCGCCATCACGCGGTTCGTGACGCTGCAGGAGGACCACGAGTGCCTGTATTGCGTGGTGGACCTCCACGCCATCACGGTGCCGCAGGACCCGGCCGGCCTCGAAGCCACGACGCGCGAGGTGACGGCGGCCTTCATCGCGGCCGGCATCGACCCCGTCCGGCACGCGATCTTCAACCAGAGCCGCGTGCCCGGCCACGCCGAACTCGCCTGGATCTTCAACTGCGTGGCGCGGCTCGGCTGGCTGAACCGCATGACCCAGTTCAAGGAGAAGGCCGGCAAGGACCGCGAGAACGCGTCCGTGGGCCTCTACGCCTATCCGGTGCTGATGGCGGCCGACATCCTGCTCTACCGCGCCGATGCCGTGCCGGTCGGCGACGACCAGAAGCAGCACCTCGAGCTGACCCGCGACATCGCGACCAAGTTCAACAACGATTTCGCCGCCCGCATCGCCGAGAAGACCGGCGGCGACGCCTATTTCAAGTTGCCGGAGCCGCTGATCCAGGGGCCGGCGACGCGGGTGATGAGCCTGCGCGACGGGGCGAAGAAGATGTCGAAGTCGGACCCCTCCGACAATTCCCGCATCAACCTCACCGACGACGCCGACACGATCGCCGGCAAGGTGCGCCGCGCCAAGACCGACCCCGACGCCCTGCCCTCCGAGGTGGAGGGGCTGGCCGGCCGGCCCGAGGCCGACAACCTCGTGGCGATCTTCGCGGGGCTCGCCGGGCAGACCAAGGCTGAGGTGCTGCGGAGCCACGGCGGCAGCCAGTTCTCGGCCTTCAAGGGCGCCCTGAGCGACCTCGCGGTGGAGCGGCTGGCGCCGATCGCCGCCGAGATGCGGCGCCTCAAGGCCGACCCCGGGTACATCGACGGGGTGCTGCGCAGCGGCGCCGAGCGGGCGGACGCCATCGCCCAGGCCACGCTGCGCGACGTGAAGGCGATCGTCGGCCTCCTCGGGTGACGCCGCCGCGCCACGGCGCGCGGCCAGCATCGTCACGAAGGTTTCACGGGCCGCCGTCACACGGGTCGGCGTACCGTCAACCATCGCGAGTCCCCCGGCATGAAACCCGCGAACGTCCCCGCCCTCGGCGCGCGCTACTGGGTGGCGCTGGTCCTGGCCAGCGCCTTCGGCGCCAACACGGGCGACTTCGCGGCCCGCGTCCTCCACCTCGGCCACGCCCTCGGCCTGGTCCCGCTGGCCCTGATCTTCGGCGCGATCCTGGTGGCGGAAGCCCGCGCCCGCGTGTCCGGCGAAGCCTTCTACTGGTTCGCGATCGTGACGATGCGCACCGCCGCCACCAACCTCGGCGACCTGTTCGACCACGACCTGCATGTCGCCCCCCTGCTGGTCATCGGTGTGCTGTCCGCCCTGCTCGCCGCGCTGGTGCTGACCGACCGGGCGGCCTTCGCGCCGCTGCGCGCCGAGGACGGCGCGGTCCCGCCGACGGACGCCCGCTACTGGACCACGATGCTGGTGGCGGGCGTGCTCGGCACGGCGCTCGGCGACTATGCCGCCGACGACCTCGAACTCGGGGCGGGCATCGCCGCGGTGGCGAACCTCGCCGTGCTGGCGGCCCTGCTCGGCCTCGGCCGCGCCCCCGGCTTCGGCGTCAAGGCCCTGTACTGGGTCACCGTGGTGTCGGTGCGAACGGCCGGCACCAACGTGGGCGACTGGCTGGCGAGCCGCCACGGCCTCGGCCTCGGCCTGCCGCTGTCGACGGCGCTGACGGGCCTCGCCTTCGGGTCCCTGGTGGCGCTGTGGCGGCCCCGGCCGGCGCCGATGGGTCTGCGGGCGGCTTCGGCCAGCCGTTGACGGAGCGGCGCGGTCGCGCGACGCTCCCGCCATGGCAGACTTGGCGCTCGACGAGGTGAGGGACATCGGCATCGCCGCCATCCGGCGCGTGGTCGGCGATCCCTCGTTGAGGGTCGAATTCAGGCTCGACCTCGATCGCGACGACAGGCCGGAATACAGTTTCCGGCTCTTTCTCCCGACGCCGGAAGCATGGCGCGACGCGTCTGCCCGGATCTCCGCGATCACCGATACGGTGATGGAGGACCTTTCGAGCCGGGGCGACGACAGCTTCCCCTTCGTGTGGCTCCTGTCGGACGGCACCTGGACGTTCGGCCGCGATGCCGCGGCCGAGTGAGGTTCTCGATACGGCGAGGTTGCTCGCGTCCGCGCGGGACGGATCTCCGACCGGCGCCGACCTGTGTCGTTGCATCTCAACCAGCTATTACGCCGTCTTCCACGCGGTGCTGACGGCCGGAGCCGATCGTTTCTTCGGCGCCGGCAACAGGAACGAAGCCGGCTACCGCTTCCTCTACCGGACCTACGACCACGGCCGCATGAAGAAGAGCTGCGAACAGGTCGCGAGGCTGAAGCTGGATCAGATGGAACAGAAACGCTTCGGCCGTTCGGCCTTCCATCCGGATATCCGCGATTTCGCGCAAGCCTTCAGCCGCTTGCAGGCGTCCCGAGAGAGGGCCGACTACGACCCGCGCGCGGATCCCACCATCGCCGAGGCGCAAGCCGCGATCGCCGATGCCGAACGCGCCATCGCGTCCTTCGCCTCAGCACCCGACGACGAGCGCTCCGACCTGCTCGCCCTGATGCTCGGCGGCCGGAGTTGACAGCCCTCACGCCGCCTGGATGAAGCTTTCCAGCACCATCTTGCGGCCCGCGCGGTCGAAGTCGACGGTCAGCTTGTTGCCGTCGACCGCCGCGACGGCGCCCGGACCGAACTTCTGGTGCATCACCCGCGCACCGACCGTGAAATGCGCCTGCTGGGTCGACTTGGCGATCAGCTCGCCCTCGATCACGCCCGGCAGGCGCGCCACGCCCGAGGTGGCGCCGGCGCCCTGGCGCTGCGCCCGCTGCCAGCCCGGCGTGGCATAGGACGACCCCGCGAAGGCCCCCACGGTGTCGAAGCGCGACGGGCCGTAGCCGGAGCGCTTCTCGCGCGCGTTCTCCGCCACCTCGACGTGGTCCTCGGGCAGTTCGTCGAGGAAGCGCGACGGGATCGTGGTCTGCCACATGCCGTGGATGCGGCGGTTGGTGGCGAAGTAGATGAAGGCGCGGCGCTTGGCGCGGGTGATGCCCACGTAGGCGAGCCGCCGTTCCTCCTCCAGCCCCGCCTTGCCGTTGTCGTCGAGCGAGCGCTGGTGCGGGAACAGCCCCTCCTCCCAGCCCGGCAGGAACACCGTGTCGAACTCCAGCCCCTTGGCGCCGTGCAGCGTCATGATGGACACGCGCTCGCCCGTGTTGGCGCCTTCCGTGTCCATGACGAGGGAGATGTGCTCCAGGAAGGACACGAGGTCGGGGAACTCCTCCATGGAGCGCACGAGCTCCTTCAGGTTCTCGAGCCGCCCCGCCGCCTCGGCCGAGCGGTCCTTCTGCCAGAAATCGGTGTAGCCCGACTCTTCCAGGATGCGCTCGGCCAGCTCGGAATGGGGGATCGTGCCGACGAGCGCGCGCCAGCGCGCGAAGTCCGACATCAGCGCGCGCAGCGTTTGCCGCTGCTTCGGCTTCAGCTCGTCCGTTTCCACCATCATGGCGGCGGATGCGATCAGCGGCAGGCCGCGGTCGCGGCCGAAGGCTCGCAGGATGCCGACCGTGGAATCGCCGAGGCCCCGCTTCGGGGTGTTGACGATGCGCTCGAAGGCGAGGTCGTCGTCGGGCTGGGCGACGCAGCGCAGGTAGGCCAGCGCGTCGCGGATCTCGAGCCGCTCGTAGAAGCGCGGGCCGCCGATGACGCGGTACGGGAGCCCCAGCGTGATGAAGCGCTCCTCGAACTCGCGCATCTGGAACGAGGCGCGCACCAGGATGGCGATCTGGTCCAGCGAGTGCTTGCCGCGATGGAGCTGCTCGATCTCCTCGCCGACCTGGCGCGCTTCCTCCTCGGAGTCCCACACGCCGGACACCCGCGGCTTCTCGCCGGCCTCCCCTTCCGTGAACAGCGTCTTGCCCAGCCGGTCCTCGTTCTTCGCGATCAGCCCCGACGCGGCGCCGAGGATGTGGGCGGTGGAGCGGTAGTTGTTTTCCAGCTTCACCACCGCGGCGCCGGGGAAGTCGTGCTCGAAGCGCAGGATGTTGTCGACCTCGGCGCCGCGCCAGCCGTAGATCGACTGGTCGTCGTCGCCGACGCAGCACAGGTTGTGGCGCCCCTGCGCCAGCATGCGCAGCCACAGGTACTGCACCACGTTGGTGTCCTGGTACTCGTCGACCAGCATGTAGCGGAAGCGGTCCTGGTATTGCGCCAGGACGTCCGGGTTGTCGCGGAACAGCCGCAGGCATTCCAGCAGCAGGTCGCCGAAGTCGGTGGCGTTCAGCGTCTTCAGCCGCGCCTGGTAGGCGGCGTAGAGCGCCCCGCCCTTGCCGTTGGCGAAGGCGCCGGCTTCCCCGGCCGGCACCCGGGCGGGATCGAGGCCGCGGTTCTTCCAGCTGTCGATGAGGTGGGCGAGGCCGCGCGCCGGCCAGCGCTTGTCGTCGACGTCCGCTGCCTGCAGCACCTGCTTCAGCAGGCGGATCTGGTCGTCGGTGTCGAGGATGGTGAAGCCGCTCTTCAGCCCGACGAGTTCGGCGTGGCGGCGCAGGATCTTGGTCGAGATGGCGTGGAAGGTGCCGAGCCAGGGCATGCCCTCGCCGGCGGGCCCCACCAGCGCGCCGATGCGCTCCTTCATCTCGCGCGCCGCCTTGTTGGTGAAGGTGACGGCGAGAATCTCGTGCGGCCGGGCCCGGCCCGTCGCCACGAGGTGGGCGATGCGGGTGGTGAGCACGCGGGTCTTGCCGGTGCCGGCGCCGGCCAGCACCAGCACGGGGCCGTCGAGCGTTTCCACGGCGCGGCGCTGCTCGGGGTTCAAGCCGTCGAGGTAGGGAGTTTCGATCTGGGCCCGGGCCCGGTCCGCGATGCCGCCCGGGCGCGGGGTGGGCGCCAGGGGAGCCGAGCGGGCGGTGGGGGCGAGATCGGCCAAGGGCGGCTCCTCGGGGCCGGGCCCGGGCGGGCTCGGCCCGCGCTGGGGACGGGAACAGAAGCCGAACCTTTAAGCCGATCGGGCGCGGCGCGGAAGGGGCCCAGCGCGGATGGGGGCCGGCTCAGCGACGCGAAAAGGGCCGGACCGCGTCCGGCCCTCGCGAACCCTCGACGGAACGCGGATCACTCCGCCTTGAGGTTGTCCGCCGCCATCTTGCCGGAGCGCCGGTCGGCCACGAGCTCGTAGGTCAGCTTCTGCCCCTCGTCGAGGTTCGACAATCCGGCGCGCTCGACCGCGGAAACGTGCACGAACACGTCCTTGCTGCCGTCATCGGGCTGAATGAATCCGAAACCCTTGGTCGCGTTGAACCACTTCACGGTGCCGGTCGCCATCGTCTTCGTCCTTTCCTGAAATCAGGATTTGCCGTTCGGCCCCGCGGCGCGGGGATGTGGGGCGGGTTGTACCGATTTGAGGGAGAGGTCGTCAGCCGCGCGCCGCGAGGCGACGCGCGAGGCCAAGTCGTCAGGCCACGATATCGATGATCATATGATAATCCGGGCGGCCTCGGGCTTCAAGCCCGAAGCCCTTGAAACCGCACTCTGGATTGCATTCAGGATGAGAAGCGGGCGCGCAGCGCCGCCTTCTGGACCTTGCCCATGGCGTTGCGGGGAAGCTCGTCGACGAAGATCACGCGACGCGGCCGCTTGAAACGGGCCATCCTCCCGTCGAGCCCGGCCAGCAGCGCGGCCTCGTCGGGCCCGCCGTCGCCCGCCCGCACCACCACCGCCACGACGGCCTCGCCGAGGTCGGCGTCGGGCAGGCCGATGACGGCGCTCTCTTCCACCCCCGGCAAGGCGTCGATCGCGTCCTCGACCTCCCGGGGGTAGACGTTGTACCCACCGGTGATGACGAGGTCCTTGGCGCGCCCCACGATGGCGAGCGAGCCCGTGGCGTCGAACTGGCCGAGGTCGCCGGACACGAACCAGCCGTCGAGCGTGAACTCGGCGGCCGTCTTCTCCGGGTTGCGCCAATAGCCCGCGAAGACGTTGGGACCGCGGATCTGCACCATGCCGGTCTGCCCGGCGTCGAGCGGGCCGCCGCCCGCGGGATCGACGACGCGCACCCCGACGCCCGGCAGCGGCGGCCCCACGCGGCCCGGCACACGCGGGCCGTCGTAGGGGTTCGACGTCGTCATGTTGGTCTCGGTCATGCCGTAGCGTTCGAGGATCGCGTGGCCCGTGCGCGCCCGGAAGGCCGCATGCGTGTCGGCGAGGAGGGGCGCCGACCCCGACACGACGAGGCGCAGGTTCCGCGCCGCTTCCGCCAGCCCCGGTTCGGCGAGAAGGCGCACGTAGAACGTCGGGACGCCCATCACCGCGGTGGCGCGCGGCATCAGGCGCAGCATGTCGGCGGCGTCGAAGCGCGGCAGGAACAGCATGGCGCCGCCGGCCGCCAGCAGCGTGTTGGTGGCGACGAAGAGCCCGTGCGTGTGGAAGATCGGCAGAGCGTGCAGGAGCACGTCGTCCGGCCCGAAGCGCCACAGGTCGACGAGCGTCAGGGCGTTGGACAGCAGGTTGTCGTGGGTCAGCATGGCGCCCTTGGAGCGCCCCGTCGTGCCCGACGTGTAGAGGATGGCGGCGAGGTCGCCCGGCGCGCGCTCCACGTCGGCGAAGTCCGGGTCCAGCCCGTCGGCGGCCTCCATCAGGGTGCCGTCCCCGGCGGGGCCGAGGGTTTCCACGCGGGGGGCGGCCGGCCCTCCGGCGAAGCCCGCGAGGTCGCCGTGGCGGGCGGGGTCGACCACGAGCAGGCGCGGCGCGGCGTCGGATACGAAATAGGCGAGCTCGTCCCGCGTGTAGGCCATGTTGAGCGGCAGGTAGACCGCGCCGGCGCGCACGGCGGCGAGGTAGAGCGCCAAGGCTTCCACGCTCTTCTCGACCTGGGCCGCCACCCGGTCCCCCGGTTCGACGCCGAGCGCCACCAGCGCCCGGGCCAGCCGGCCCGACAGCGCGTCGAGGTCGCGATAGGACAGGACGCGGCCGCCCGCGGTCTCGATGGCGCGGCGGTCGGGATGGGGAGCGCGGGCCTTCAGCCCGGCGATCAGGTGGTTCGGCATGTCTCCTCCCGCGGCGGCCTCGGCGGGCCATGCGCGGACGAGTCTCGGCGAAAAGCGGCGCCCCGTCCAGGATCGCCAAAGGTGCGACGCCGACCGACCGATCGACCTCGCCCCTGTCCGGGGCGGGCCGACCGGGGAGTGGGTCAGAACATGTCCAACGGCAAAGTGTCCGGGGGCAGGATCCCGTCCATGCGCCGCGACAGCCCGGTCGGAGCATTGCAGATCGTCACGAGCCGCCACACGATCTTCGAACCGTCGTCGACCACGGTCTTGGTGTAGGAGGTTTCGCCAGGAACCGGAATGCGCACGTTGTTCTTATCGAAGAGATAATACTGCCAAACTGTGTAAGGGTTCGGCGTCGGATTGGTGAACGTCTGGCCGAGTCGATAGACACCCGGAACGTACTTTCTACCGCTGCGGCTGGTGAACCCATTGGGATAATAAGCCAGCATCGAATTGACGATTTGACTGCTCTCGATCGCGGTATAACGAAATATTGGATCGCTCAATTGCTGCATCGCGAGATCCATGACCTGCTTGACTGTCTTGCTTGCGCCACCGACGTCGATCGGCTTGCTGAGAAAGATGCCGACGACATTGAGATTCACAGCCATTGTCGTTCTCCCTGTGTGGACGAAATCGCCGCGTCGGCGCATCAGCCTGACTTGCCAACCGCAGATAGCATCGTAGGGAGCGATCGATCAATTATCCATCGCAAAATTTATCATACGCAACTTTTACGATCATTTCCTCCGCCTTCGACCGGACGTGCGATCCGGCACGCCGCGGGGGCAAGGATGCCATCGCGGTCGCGCTTGCGGCATGCCGCGCCGCGGGCGACGGGAGCCGGCGGTGGACAGCCGCCGCCCCCGCCCCATGTACGAAATTCAAAGGCGTCGCGGTCTCCCCCGCGACGCGCCGTCCCGAAAGGTCGTTCCCCGTGCTGTTTCCCGCCACCACTGCCGCCTTCGCCGCCGTCCTGGCGCTGGTCTATGCGGGCCTGACCGTGTGGGTCATGCTGTCCCGGACCAGCAAGGGGACCCTGCAGGGCGACGGGGGCGACGCCGGCCTCGAGAAGCGCGTCCGGGCCCACGGGAATTTCGGCGAATACGTGCCCCTCGCCCTGGTGGTCATCGCGCTGCTCGAAGGCGGCGGCGGCAGCCACGGCCTCGTGCTCACGCTCCTGTGGCTCCTCCTGATCGGGCGCCTGCTCCACCCGGCCGGGCTGTTCGCCCGCCCCAACACGGCGCAGATGTTCGCCTGCCGCGGCGGCGGCATGCTGGCGACGCTGGCCGCGATCGTGGTGGGCGCCGTGGCGCTGCTCCTCGGGCACGTCTGATCGGACCGCGCCCGGCCGTCGGCGGACGCCGGCAGCCGGAAGCGCGGTGGACCTCAGGCTTCGCCGGCCCGCGCTCGGGCGGCGAGGTCCTCGAGGCGGCCCACGAGGGCCCGCAGCGAAAGGTCGCCCTTCTGCAGGATCTGGTTCGCCCCCCGCAGCCGCCCCCGCTCATCGCGGTTCAGGTCGCGCGCGGTGAGCACCACGACGGGCACTTCGGCGCAGCCCGGAAGCTTCCTGAAACCGTCCAGGAAATCGAACCCGTCCATCACCGGCATGGTGAGGTCGAGCAGGACGACTTCGGGCGGGTGGGCGGCTGCCTGCCGCAGGCCGTCCCGTCCGTCCCACGCTTCGGTGACGACCCAGCCGCCGTCTTCCAGCATGCCCCGAACGGCGGCGCGCGCGTCCGGCTGGTCTTCCACCAGGAGGATGCCGCCGGACGGCGTTCGGAAGCGGTCCATCATCCCGCTGAACCGGTCCCACTTCACCGGCTTCAGCATGTAGTCGGCCGCGCCGAGCGAGGCCGCGAGGCTGCGCTGGTCCACGGAGGTCACCATGACGACGGGCGTGGTGGCCAGGTTGGGATCGGCCTTGATCTCCGACAGCACCGACCAGCCGTCGATGCCGGGCATCATCACGTCGAGCAGGATGGCGCGGGGATGGAGGCTGCGCGCCAGCTGCAGCCCCTTTCGCCCGTCGGCGGCGACCTGCACGCGGAAGCCTTCCCGGTGGAGGAAGCGCGTCATCAGCGTGCGCTGGTCCTCGTCGTCGTCGATCACGAGGACGAGGTCGCCGGGGGCGATCTCGGCCAGGGCGCCGTCCGCGTCGGGCTGGCCTTCCAGGTCCGCCGCGGCCGCGTGGGACGCCGGCAGCGTGAAGGTGAAGCGGCTGCCCTGCCCCTCGACGCTGGTCGCCGCGACATCGCCCCCGAGCATGTCGGCGAAGGCCTTGGCGAGCGACAGGCCGAGCCCCGTGCCGCCGAACCGGCGCGTCGTCGACGTGTCGGCCTGCGTGAAGCGCTGGAACAGCTTGGCCAGCTGGTCCCCCGTCATGCCGATGCCGGTGTCGGACACGGCGAACGAGAGCCGGTCCGTCCCGTCCCGTCCGGGCGTCCGGGACGCCGACAGCGTGATGGTGCCGCCGTCCGTGAACTTGGCCGCGTTGGACAGCAGGTTGAGCAGGACCTGACGGAGCTTCGTCATGTCGGACCGCATGCGGCCGAGGCCGGGCTGCAGGTCCAGCACGAGCCGGTTGTTCTTCTTGGCGACGAGGGTTTCCACCGTGGCGACGAGGTCGCGCAGCGTGGGCTCCACGTCGAAGTCCTCGGCATAAACCTCCATCTTGCCGCTCTCGACCTTGCTCAGGTCGAGCACGTCGTTGATGAGCCCGAGCAGGTGCCGGGCGTTGCCCTCCACCTTGGCCATGTCGGCGGCGAGTTCGCTGCCGTCGCAGCCGTCGGCGATCTCCTCCGCCATCATCTCGCTGTAGCCGATGATGGCGGACAGCGGCGTGCGCAGCTCGTGGCTCATGTTGGCGATGAAGGTCGACTTGGCGAGGTTCGCCTCCTCGGCGGCGCTCTTGGCGTCGGCCAGGGCCTGTTCGGCCACCTTGCGCTCGGCGATGTCGATGGCGACGACCAGCACGGTGCGCCGCCCCGCCACCGGCGCGATGGCGCTCTTGGTGTTGGCCACCCACAGGGTCGTGCCGTCCGGGCGGAGCAGGCGCTTCTCGACGGTGGCGGGCTCGCCCGCACAGGCCGCGGTCTTCAGGGCGGCCTCGCTCACGGCCCGGTCTTCCGCCACCGTGATGTCCCGCATGCGCAGCCGGAGCAGTTCTTCGGGCCGGCGGCCCGCCATGGCGCAGAACCGGCCGTTGACCGACAGGAAGCGCCCGTCCGCGTCCACCTCGGCGAAACCGGCCCCGGTCTGCTGGAAGATGCCGCTCAGGTGCGCCTCGCTGTCGCGCAGCGCCGCCTCGGCCCTGGCCCGCTCGACGGCGTCGCCGACCCGCCCCGCGACGCCCTCGATCAGCGCCACATCGGCGTCGGACCAGCGCCGCGGCTCCGCCTGGTTGACGAACAGCGTCGCCGACAGCCGGCCCGCGCGCATGATCGGGACCGTCACCAGGCTCAGGGTTTCCAGGGGGCCGAAGGCGGACGGGTCGGAGCCGGGGTCCTCCCGCACATCGCTCACCACGACCGTGCGGCCGCTGCGCAGCGCTTCGGCGGTGCCCTCGCCGAAGACGTCGAGGTCGTAGGTGTCGTCGATCGGGGCCACGCCGTCCGCGTAGCGGGACGTCACGGCGAGCTTGACGCCGTCGTCCCCCATCTCGCCGTAGCCGACCCGGCTGACGCCGAGGTGGCGCCCGAGCGCCGTCACGGCCGCGTCGATGATGGCCTCCGCCCCGTCAAGCGCGCGCAGGGTTTCTTCCAGCTCGAGCCGGAACGCCTGCCGGCGGCCCGCCATCACGACGTCGGTGGTTTCGCTGCAGGCGCAGAAGAAGCCCCGCACGGCTCCCCCGTCCCGCACCGGCGTGTAGGAGAACGAGAAATGCGCTTCCGGGTCCCTGCCGTCCCGGTCCACCATCAGGGTGATGTCGTCCATGTGGACGGATTCGCCCGACAGGGCGCGCGAAACGAGGGGCGCGAGTTCGGCGCGGATCTCGCCCCACACGTCCAGAAAGGAGCGGCCGAGCGCGTCCCGCTCCTTGTGGCCCAGGATCGCGAGATAGGGGGCGTTGTGGAGCAGCGTCAGGGCCGGCCCCCACACGGTGAACATGGGCTGCTTCGAGCCGAGCATGACGCCGACGAGCGTGCGCAGAGGCGCCGGCCAGGACTCCGGCTTTCCCAAGGGCGTGCGCGCCCAGTCGAAGGCCCGCATGCGCCCCGCCATGGCGTCGGTGCCGTGGAAAACGTCGCCGTCCGAGCCTGACATCAGCCCCTGTTCCCTTTGGCGCGCGACGGCCGGGCCGGCCGCAGTCGCCCGTCGTCAATGGCGGAGAACGGCGTCCCGGTCCATCGCCGCACCGTGTCACGTTCGCATGGGCCCGCACGCGCGGGCTCCCGCGCCGTTCGGGCCCTCAACGGAGGGCGCGGCCCAGGATGCGCGACAGCCCCTCGGCCGAATAGGGCTTGTGCAGGAGGTCGAAACCCGACGTCCCATGCTGGGCGAGCACGTGGCTGTAGCCGCTGGTCAGGACGACCGGCAGGTCGGGATGGCGGCCGCGGATCTCGCGGGCGAGGTCGACGCCGTTCATCCCCGGCATGACCACGTCCGAGAAGACGATGTGCACGTCGGCCCGTCGTTCCGCCAGCACGGCCAGCGCTTCGACGGCGTTGGCGGCCCAGGTGGTGCGGTAGCCGAGGTCCTGGAGGACCTGGGTGGCGAACTGGCCGATCTCGACGTTGTCCTCCACCACCAGGACGTGCCGCCCTTCGCCGCCCAGCGAATGGCCGCGCTCGTCGGCCTCGGCCCCCTGCCCCCCGCCGTCCACGTCGGCCTCGATCTGCGGCAGGAACAGCGTGAAGACGGTGCCGCGCCCGAGTTCGCTCCGCACGTCCACGTCGCCGCCCGACTGCTTGGCGAAGCCGAAGACCTGGCTGAGCCCCAGCCCCGTCCCCTTGCCGATCTCCTTGGTGGTGAAGAAGGGCTCGAAGATGCGCGCCATCGTGTCGGGCGCGATGCCGGACCCCGTGTCGCCCAGCGACAGCGCCGCGAAGCGGCCGTCGGAGCCGCCGTGGCCGCGCAGCGGCGGCATGCCGATGCGCGACTGCAGCCGCACCGTGAGGGTGCCCTCTCCGTCCATGGCGTCTCGCGCGTTCACCGCCATGTTGACCAGCGCGGTTTCGAACTGGCTGGGGTCGGCGCGCAGGTGGCAGGGGGTGTCCGGCACCTCGACGAGGACGCGGATGCGCGCGCCCGTCACGGTGTCGAGCATGTCGGCGACGGAGCGGACGCGCTCGGCGGCGTCGAACACCTCGGGTTTCAGGGCTTGGCGGCGCGCGAAGGCCAGGAGCTGGCCGGTCAGCTTCGCGGCCCTGTCCACCGTGTCCGACACGGCGTCGAGGTATCGCTTGCGCCGCTCCTCGGCGAGGCCCGGGCGGCGCAGCAGGTCCGTCGACGAGCGGATGATCGTGAGCAGGTTGTTGAAGTCGTGCGCCACGCCGCCGGTGAGCTGGCCCACGGCCTCCATCTTCTGCGATTGGCGCAGCGCTTCCTCGACCTGGGCGAGGGCGGCGGCGCGCTCCTTCTCCTCCGTCACGTCGCGCGTGACGCAATAGCCCTGCCCCTCGTCGGACACGATCGTCCAGGACAGGTGCCGGTAGCCGCCGTCCCGCGCCAGGAAGCGGTTCTCGAAGGCCGCGGTGGTGCCGCTGCGGGACAGCGTCGCCACGGCGGCGGCGGTCTTCGCCCGGTCGTCGGGGTGCTCCAGCCATTCGGAGGTGCGGCCCACGATGGCGTCGGCGTCCCACCCCAGCACGCGCGTCCAGGCGGGGTTGACGCTGAGCCACACGCCGGCGCTGTCGGCCACGCCGAGCATGTCGCGGCTGACCTGCCAGATGCGGTCGCGCTCCCGCGTCCGCTCGCGGATGCCCGAGGTCAGCGCCTGGTTCACGTCGCGAAGCCGTTCCTCGGTGCGCTTCGCCTCGGTCACGTCGTAGATCACGCCCGTGAACCGCAGGCTCGACGACTCGGTGTCGACCGCATATTCGCCGCGGCACATGACCCAGCGCTCTTCGCCGTCGTCCGGACGGCGGATGCGGATCTCGTCCTGCCGGGCTGCGCCGGGCGCCCCGTGGGCCGCGACGGCGATGATCGGCGGCCCTTCCGGCGCCGCCACGGCGTTGACGGTGCGGACCGGCAGCGCGTTCGCGGCCTGCAGGCCGAGCAGGCGGCAGAACTGCGCCGACACGGTCGCCGTCGCGAAGCCGTCCACGTAGGTGAACGTGCCGATGCCGCCCGCCGTCTGGGCGATGCGCAGCTGCTCCTCGACGAGCTTGTGCTCCGTGACGTCGATCAGCACGCCGCCGAAGCGCAGGGGCCGGTCCTCGGCGTCGCGCCGGCAGCGCCCGCGGGCCCTGACCCAGCGGACCGCGCCGTTGACGGTCACCCTGTATTCCTTGGAGAAGACGTCGGCGCCGCGCAGCACGGCGCCCACGGCCAGGCGGATGCGCGGACGGTCGTCCGGATGCACCACGGAGAAGAAGGTCGCGGGGTCGATGCCGGCCGCCGCCGAGGCGGGGTCCAGCCCGTAGAGGGCGGCGAACCGCCCGTCGCCGACGATGCGCGACCGCGCCACGTCCCAGTCCCAGGTCGCTCCGGCGCCCGACATCTCCAGCGTCGCGTCGAGCCATTCGGTGGTGGACCGGAGCTGGTCCTCCGTGTCGCGCAGGGCTTCCTCGGCCAGGGCGGCTTCGCGGTCCGCCGAACAATCGTGCTGCGTCGAGAAGAAGAAGTCCGGCTGGCCCCCGTGGCTCGGCACCGGGGCGATGGACAGCCGGTTCCAGAACGGGCTGCCGTCACGCCGCCGGTTGCGGATCTCGACCGTCACCTCGCGGCCGAGCTTCAAGGCTTCGCGCAGGGTGTCGACCGTCGCCGGATCCGTTTCGCCGTCCTGGAGGAAGCGGCAGTTGCGGCCGATCACCTCCTCGGCGGCGTAGCCGGTCAGCTCCAGGAACGCCGCGTTGGCGAAGACGATGGGGTTGTCGGGCAGGCGCGGGTCGGTGACCGCCATCGCCATGCCGGACCGGCGGATGGTGGCGAAGAGCGGACCGGCGACCCGCTCCAGCTCGCGCGTCGACACCGAAGCCGCTTCGGAGTTCGTCGGGCCGGACGTCACGACGCGCCGCCGTCGTCGGCCATCACGCGCTCGATGAACTCCGCGATCAGGGTCTGCAGCGCGGACAGCGACGGGAGGTCCATGAGCATGGCGATGTAGCCGCGGATGTCGTGCTCGCGCACCGCGAAGTCGATGTACAGGAACAGCACGACCGGGCTTTCGCCCGCTTCCGCGCCGTCGGCCGGGGTGAACAGCTCCGCGCCGCTGCCGCGCATGACCTCCGGGATCGACATGTCGAGCGAGCGCTGGAGCATGTTGGCCATGGACGCCAGGCAGCCGTTGAGGATGACGTTTCCGGTTTCGGCCAGGGCTTCCGCCTCGATCTCCACCAGTTCCTCGGGCGACACGACGCCGCCCGTGACGGCGCGGACCAGCTCCAGGCTCTGGCCCTGGGGGAAGATCAGCAGCGCCCGCCCCGAAAAGGCGCCCGAGAAGGCTTGGCGCACGGCCACGAGCTCGTCGAGCTCGCGCTCGCCGATCACCACGGCGGCGGCCTTCTGGGTGATGATGTCGAGCGACGGCACCGACAGCAGAACCTGGGCGCCCACCATCTTGCGCAGGCTCGCGGCGGCGCGGCTGACGCCGATGTTGACGATCTCGGTCAGCGCGTCGCGTTCGAGCTCGGTCAGCATGACCTCGGCGGCGGGGCTCACGCTCCGGCCGTTCTCAAGCGCAGGGCGGCTCCGGACAGGAAGCCGCGGAGCCCGTCCTCGGTCACGGGCTTCGGCACGAAGGCGGCGTCGAGCGCGCGGGCGCGGGCGATGATCTCGTCCTGGACGTTGGCGGTCACGATGGCGATGGGCATCGCCGGCCGGCGGTCGCGCAGCTCGGCCGCGAGGGCGAGCCCGTCGCGCCCCGGCATGTTGAAGTCGAGCAGCGCGACGTCGATGCCGCCGCGGTCGAGCGCCGCCAGGGCCTCGTCGGCGTTGCCGGCCTCGACCTTGGCCCAGCCCGGCTGGAGGGCGGCGATCGTCTTGCCCGCCACGATGCGGGCGAGCTTGCTGTCGTCGACGATCAGAACCGTGATACCCATGCCGCTCCCCGCTCCGCCGTGTCGAAGCAAGTAATGCTTCCCGGCCCCGGGATCAAACCTCGCCGGCGCCGCCGCGCGCCGCCCTGGCGCGCTCCAGCGCCGGCACCACGAAGGCCGCGGCGAAAGGGTCGGCGGGGACGCCGCGCAGCGGCGGCGCCAGCTCCAGCAGGACCTGCACCACGGCGGTGTGGAGCGGCCCCGCCCCCCCGAGGTCGACCGGGAGCCCCGGCGCGGCGCGGCACAGGACCGCGAGGGGCTCGGCGTCCTCCACGCCGCAGCCGCCGACGAGCCGGATGGCGTCTTCGTCGCGCTCGACGCTCATCCGACCAGCTCCGCGAGGTCCAGCACCATCAGCACCCCGCCGTCGCCGAGCAGCGCGGTGCCGAGCAGGCCCGGCACCGCGGCCAGGAGGCCGGCCGGCGGATGCAGGAGCACGTCGAGCCGCCGCCCCACGGCGTCGACGGCGAGGCCCACCGGCTCGCCGTCCACCGTCGCGACGAGCACCAGCAGCGGGCCCGAAGCGTCGCCCTGCCCCGGCAGGCCGAGCTTTCCGCGCAGGTCGAGCAGCGGCACGGTGCGGTCGCGCAGCGCGAAGGCCCGCCCGAAGCCCGTCGGCATCACGCGGTCGCGCGGGACGCGCAGGACGGTGCCGACGGCGGCGACCGGCACGCCGTAGCGCTCCCCCGCGACCTCGACCGTCAGCACGGCGGCGAGGGTGGTCGAGCGGGGCAGGATCATGCGCAGCACGGTGCCGCGCCCGGGCTCGCTCGACAGCGCGACCCGCCCGCCGAGCGCCGCGACGCCGGCCCGCACGGCGTCCATGCCGACGCCCCGGCCCGAGATCGCCGAAACCGCGCCTGCGGTCGAGAAGCCGGGCGCGAAGACGAGGTCGAGCGCCGCCGCGTCGTCGAGCGCGGCGGCGGCGGCCCCGTCCAGCAGCCCGCGGGCGACGGCCGCGTCGCGGATGCGCGCGGGGTCGATGCCGGCGCCGTCGTCCGACACTTCCACCACCACGGCATCGGCGTCCTGCCGGGCGCAGAGCAGGATCCGCCCGCGCGGCGGCTTGCCGGCGGCCGACCGGGTCGCCGGAGGCTCGATGCCGTGGTCGACCGCATTGCGCAGGGCGTGCAGCAGCGGCTCGTGGAGCCCGTCCACGACGTTTCGATCGAGTTCGACCGCTTCGCCGTCCATCGCGAAATCGACGTCGCGGCCGAGCCGCGCCGCGGCGTCGCGCACCACGCGCGGCAGGCGGCGGAAGGTGGTGGACAGCGGCACGAGGCGCAGCCGCAGCGCCGAAGCGTAGATCGAGGACGCGAGCCGTTCGAGCTCGGCCCGCGCCGCGCCGCCGTCGCGCCCGTTGGCCGCCACCACGAGTTCCCCGGCCAGGGCCAGCAGCGCGTCCACCCGCGCCGGGTCGACCCGCAGGCCCCGCGCCGCCGCGGCGGCGGCCGGCACCGCCGCGGCCGGCGCAAGCGGAACCGGCACGGCCTCGACCTGGTCGGCCACGAACCGGAAGGGCGCCAGCACGGCGTCCGGCGCGGCGGTGCTCAGGGCCGCGACCGCCGTCCTGCAGGTGAAGGGATCGTCGGAAGGGCCCCGGCCTCCCGACGACAGCGACAGGCCGATGAGCTCGGGAACGGCGGACACGAGCGCCAACGGGTCGTCGCCGAGGAAGAAGCAGCCGGGGTTCGGCGCGTAGCGCAGCGCCGTGACGCTGCGGCCGTCGCCGTGGGCGCGCTCGACCGCGGCGCCATGGTCGGCCAGGACGGCCGGCAGCCACGCCGGGGCGACAGCGGGGGCCTCCGCGGGGGCGGCGCCCGTCGCCGAAGGTCCGCCCGCCAGCGCGGCGACGAGCCTCGCGCTGGCGGCCGCGGCGTCGCCCGGAAGGGTCCCGGACGACGCGATCGCGTCGAGCCAGCCCTCGCAGGCCCCGACGCAGGCCAGGGCGGCATCGAGCTCCGGCCGGCCGGCCGGGCGCCGTCCCGACCGCAGGGCGCCGAGCAGGTCCTCGGCGGCGTGGAGGGCGCGGCCCATCGGGGCGAGCTCGGGGAACAGGGCCGCGCCGCCCTTCAGCGTATGGACGGCCCGGAAGGCGCCGGCGAGCCGCGCGGCGTCGTCGGGCGCGCGCTCCAGGGCCATGAGGTCGTCGCCGGCCGCCTGCACGAGCTCGCGCCCTTCGGCCAGGAACTGTTCGAGCAGGTCGTCCATCACGCGACCGGCGGGCGCTGGTACACCACGGCGTCCCCGAAGCGCCGCACCGCGAAGAGGTCGGAGATGCGGGCCATGGATTCCGTGTGGCCGAGGCACAGGAAGCCCCCGGGGTTCAGGGCGTCGAACAGCAGGCGGGCGGCGGCGAGCCGCGACGCGTCGTCGAAGTAGATGAGGACGTTGCGGCAGAACACGACGTCGAACCGCCCCTGCTCCGCCATCGAGGCCGCGTCGATCAGGTTGGCCCGCGTCAGCTTCACGGATTCGCGGATGTCGGCGATGACGCGCCGCAAGCCGTCGACCGGCGCCTCGAAATAGTCCGCCACGACGCCCGCGGGCAGGCGCGACAGGGCCCGCTCGCCGTAGATCCCCGCCGCGGCGGCCGCCAAGGCGTCGGTGTCGATGTCGGACCCCACGATCTCGACGTTGTAGGCGTCGACGAGGCGCCAGTTCTCGAGCAGCCACAGCGCGATGGAATAGGGCTCCTCGCCGGTCGAGCAGGGGAGCGACCAGATGCGGACGAGGGCGCCGGGGCGCCGGCCGCCGACGATGTCGGGCAGCAGGGATCCGCCCAGGCAACGGAGCTGGTGTTCTTCGCGGTAGAAGTAGGTTTCGTTGACGGTGAAGCTGTTGATCAGCCGCTCGACCTCGCCGTCGTCCCAGCGCAGCAGCGCCATGTAGGCGGCGAAGCTGCCGCTGTTGGAGCGGGCCATGCGATCGAGCACCCGGCGCTCGACGAAATAGCGCTTCGCTTCCCCGTAGGTCATGCCGGTGCGGCGGTACACGACCTCGCAGACGCGGCGGAGCTCTTCCGCGTCGAGGGCCCTCGGCTCGCCGCTCATGGGAGTTCACCCAGGATGCGGGCCGCGATGGCGTCGAGCGGCTCGACGAAGGACGCGCCCCCCTGGCGCACGAGCTGGCCCGGCATGCCCCACACCACCGCGGTCTCCTCGGCTTCGGCGATCGTCGTGCCCCCCGCGGCCCTGAGCCGCCCCATGGCGGCCGCGCCGTCGACGCCCATGCCGGTCATCAGCACGCCGATGAGGCGGTCCGCGGGCAGGTGCGCCAGGGCGCTGTCGACGAGGCGGTCGACACTCGGGTGCCAGCGATGCTCCGCCGACGACGGCACCGCCATCACGGCGAGCCCGGCGGGACGCCGCACCACGACGACGTCGGCGTCGCCCCGGCCGATGTAGACCCGGCCGGCCACGATCGGCGTCGGCGGCCCGGCTTCGACGACCCCGACGTCGCACAGCCCGTCGAGCCGCCGCGCCAGGGCGCCGGTGAAGGAGGCCGGCATGTGCTGGGCCACCACGGCGGCCCAGGGCAGGTCGGCCGGCAGCCGCGACAGCACGGCGTCGAGCGCCGGGGGGCCGCCGGTCGAGCAGCCGATCAACACGAGGCCGCCCGCGGCCTTCTCGGCGAGGCGGGGGGCGGCCGGCGGCTTCGCGTCGGCGCGGGGCGGGCGGGTCGCCGGGGCGGGCGACGCGGCCCCGCCGGCGCGCAGGCGGACGCGCTCGGCCAGCCGCAGCGTGCCGCGCATCCGGACGCCGGCCGCGGCCCGCACCTTCGCCACGAGGGCGGGGCCGAGGTCGTCCATGCCGAGGGACACGGCGCCGCCGGGCTTCGGGATGACGTCGACGGCGCCCCGATCGAGCGCGGCGAGGGTGGCCTCCGCGCCGTCCTCGGTCAGCGCCGACACCATCACGACCGGGCACGGGTGCCGCAGCATGATGAGGTCGAGGCAGGCGAGCCCGTCCATGCGCGGCATGGCGACGTCGAGCGTCACGACGTGGGGCTTCACGGCCGGGATCAGCTCCAGGGCTTCGGCGCCGTCGCGCGCGAAGGACAGGTCGAAATCGCCCTCCCGGGCGAAGACCTCTTTCAGGAGGCGCCGCATCAGCGGGGAATCGTCGACGACGAGGAGGCGGATCACGGGGGGGCGCCCTCGCCGGCGAGCGCGGCCGCCATGTCGCGCCCGGCTTCGGCGAACAGCGCCCGGGGGTCCGCCACCAGCACCAGCCCGCCGTGCCGCGCGGCCGACAGGACGCGGTCGAAGGTGCCGTCGCCGGCGAGGTCGGGCGCGGGCTGCAGGTCGCCCGGCGCGGCGGACAGGACGTCGGACACGGCGTCCACGGTCAGCCCGACCGCGGAGCCGCCGACGTCGACCACCAGGACGCGGCGGCGGGCCCCGGCCGGCGCGACGCCGGCGCCGAAGCGAAGGGCAGCGTCGATGACCGGCACGGCCGAGCCGCGCAGGCTCATCGCGCCCATGAGGAAGGGGGGCGCCCGAGGCACGCGGGCCAGCGCGTCGGGAAAGCGCACCACCTCGACCACGCTGGCGACGGGCAGCGCGTAGGGCTCGCCCCCGGCCGCGAAGACCACGAAGCGCTCGTCCCCCGCCCCCGGGGCGGCCGCCCCGTCCGGTTCCGCTTCCGCCACCGCGGGAGCCGGGGCCGCCGCGAGGGCGCGGCGCATCGCGTCGTCGTCGAGGAGGCGGTCCGCCGCGAGCAGCGACAGGAGGCGGCGCCCGCCGTCGAGGCGGCAGACCGCCGCCACCCTGGCGGTGGCGGCGTCGCGGGCGAGAAAGGCCGGCAACGGGTCGACGGCCTCGTCGGGCACGCGCAGGATCGCGTCGAGGCCGTCGACCACGAGCCCGAGGTCCGCCCCGGCGACCCGCACCACCACGACCCGGCCGCGCCCGGCTTCGGCTTCCGGGCGGCCCAGGAGCGCGCGCGCCGACACGAGCGGCAGCAGGGCGCCGCGCCGCGCCGCGACGCCCAGGACGGCGGCGCCGGCGTCCGGCACCGCGACGGCGACCGGCACGGGCTCGACCCCGACCACGTCGCCGAGGTCGAGCCCGAAGAGCTGCCCCGCCACGGCGAAGCCCAGCACCGCCCGCGCGGGCCGCGGCGCCGACGGGGCCGGCGGGGCCGCAACGCCGCGGCTCGAAGGGGCGCGCGGCGCGCCCACCGCGCCGACCGCGCGCGATGCGAGCGCCGCCGCGTCGACGCACGGCAGGTCGGCGCCGTCGCCGAAGCCTTCGACGGCGTCGACGGCGAGGCCGAAGGGCGGATCCCCCGCCATCACGACGACGCGGGCGGCGGGACGCGCCTGCGCGCCGGGCCGCTCCGCCCCGCGCAGCAGCGCCAAGGACAGGACCGGAAGCACGGCGCCGCGCAGGCTCGCCACGCCGAGGAAGACGGCGGGCGCGCGGGGCACGCGCGACAGGCGGCGCGGGCGCAGCACTTCGGCCACGTCGCCGGCCGGCAGCGCCAGCCTGTCCCCGCCGGCCTCGACCACCAGGAAGGCTCGCGAGGGCGAGCCGCCACGGCCGCGCTCGCTCCCACGGGGAGCGGAAGCGGGGTCGCGGGCCGGTTCGCCCGCGGCCGGGATCGCCACGGCGGGAGCGGACACGTCAGTCGCCCGCGATCTGCAGTTCGTCCGCCAGGCTGGCGATCTCCTCGATCGCGGCGGCGAGGTCCTCGGCGCCGCGGGCCTGCTGCCGCGCCGCCGTGGCGGCCTCGACGGCGGCCGCGGTGGCCTGCTCGGCGGCGCCGGCGATCTGCTTCGTGCCGTCGAGCACGTCGCGCACGGCCGACAGCACGCCGTCGGAGCCGGCGAGGATGGCGTCGGAGCCGGCCCGCATCGACGCGGTTTCGACCACGATCCCGGCCAGGCGCGCCACGATGGCGGCGTTGCGCTCCGCTTCGGGCTTCAGCGCCGCGCCGATGACGTCGATGTCGCGGCGCACCGCCGCGATGCCGTCGCCGATCGCCAGGACGACGTCCTTCATGCGCTCGGCGTTGCCGGTCGCGTCGCGCGCGAGGCTCCGGATGTCGGCCGACACGTCGGCGAAGCCGCGGCCCGCCGGGCCGGCGCGCGCCGCTTCCACGGCGCCGCTCACCGCCAGCATGTTGATCTGCAGCGCGATCGTGGCGATCTCGTCGACGATGCGCCCGATGCGGCGGTTCGACCCTTCGAGGGTCCCGATCATGCCCAACACGGCGGCGGCCTCGGCGGCGAGGGCGTCGACGCTGCCGGCCAGCCGCTCGGCGCCGGAGCGGCCCGCCCCGATCTGGAGCGCGATCACGTCGAGGCGCGCGACCGCGGCCTCGGCGGCCGCGCGGGTCGCCGCGGCGGCGCGTTCGATCTGCGCCATCGCGGCCGAGGACTGCTGGGTGGCGGTCGCCTGGTTCTGGGCGCCGCGGCTGATCTGGTCGACGGCGACGAGGATCTCGCCCGCGGCGCCGGACAGCTCCTGCACGGTGGCGGACAGCTCCTCGGCCGCGGCGGCGACCTGCTCGGCCCGGTCGGCGGCCCGGCCGCCGCCCAAGGCCTCGGCCAGCACGGCGAGAGATTGCGCGGTGACGTGGCACTGCTCCAGCGCCGCTCCCTGCTGGCCCACGGCGCGCTGCGCTTCGGCGGTGGCAGCGGCCTGCTGCTCGGCGGCGGACGCGACCTGCTCGGCGCCGCGCCGGGCTTCACGGCCGCCCGTTTCGGCCTCCACGGCGGCGATGAGGATCGCCTGCGCGCTGTCCGACACGGCGTCCATGCCCGCGCGAATGGCGTCGAGCGCGGCGCCGACGGCCCGGCCATCCGCCGCATCCGCCTCCGCCGCCTCGGCGGTCGCCCCGATGCGGGCCGCGATGGCGCGGACCTCGCCCTCGATGCCGGCCGCGAGGTCGCGCGCCGCGCGGGCGTTGCGATCGGACGTTTCGGCGAAGGCGCGCACCTCCTCGGCCACGACGGCGAAGCCGAGGCCCTGTTCGCCCGCCCGGGCCGCCTCGATGGCGGCGTTGAGGGCGAGCAGGTTGGTCTGGTCGGCGATGTCGCTGACCACGCCGGTGATCTCGCCGACCTGGCGGGCCCGGCGCTCGAGCGCCGCCACGACGTCGACGGACGCGCGCTGGCGGGCCGCATTGGCCACCACGGCGCTCACCGACCCGCCGAGCTGCGCCCCGACCTCGATCAACACGGCCTGCAGGGCCTGCGTGCGCTGCCGGGAGCCGTCGGCCCCCTCGCGCGCCGACGAGAAGATGGCCGACAGGCCCCCGATGGCGGCCTGGGATTCGGCCGCGGCGCCGGCCGCTTGCTCGGCGGCGGCGGCGATCCGCTCCAGACCGCGGCGGAGCTCCTCGGCCGCCGCGGACGATTCCGCGATGCCCGCCGCCATCTGCTCGGTGGCGGCGGCGATCCGTTCCGCCGCCTTTTCCCGGCGCAGGCGCGACCTGTCCTGCTGGCGGCGCTGGGCGATCGGGGCCGCCCGGCCGGCCTGCGGCTCCGGCGCCGCGGCGCCCGGAGCCGCGCGGTTGAGGACGGAGGTCTTCACCAGAGCCATCGTGATCCCTGCGGTGCGGCGACGACCCGGCCGGGCGGGCGTGCGCCGGTGTAAGGGGTGGTGTGCCGATCCACAAGCGCGGCCCCGGCCCCGTCAGGGCGCCCGCCGCACGCGCGGCGCGGGACGCCGGGGTCCCGGGCATCGCGAGCGGCGCGGCAGGGACGTGAGCCACGATCCCGCACCCCGCCGCCTCGCGATCCCGGCCGAGCGGACCCTCTTCGCCGAAGGCATCGAGATACGCGACCAGTGCCGACAGTCCGTGGACGCAGGATGTGAGGAGCGACGAGGCTCCCCATTCGCACGGCCGAGAGTTTGGCGGCGCGCTTCCTCAGGGGGGCGACGACAGAAAGCCTGGCGGCATCAGGAAGCGCTCCCTGGTGCCGGAGCCGCGATGATTTGCGTCGAGGTGGCTCGCCAAATGGCGTCGATCCCGTGCGGCATACGAGCCGACGAGAATTCCAGCGCATCGCGGTCGCCTTGCGCCGAACGAGAGGCGGCGCGCGTTCGCCCGCGGTCGAGCCTGCCGACCACGGGGCCGACACGCCACGACAACCGTGCTGCTCGCATGCGCCCCAAGCAGAGCGACACGAACTCGGCCGATGCCGACACATTCGAAAGATTGATGGTGCTGCCAGAGAGGATTGAACTCTCGACCTCTCCATCACCAATGGACCGGGTCCCCTCCACTCCCCTCTACGCGGCCTCGACCTGGGCGACGCGATGCGACGGAACGCAACGCGAACAAACGGGGCGTCCGTGCAAACCCCGTTCAAAGCCGCCGCCGGACCGCAGCGGCAAAGCCACTTGCGCGGGCGCTCCTCGACGCGCCCCGACCGTCCCTGCCCGGCCGGAGGGTCGACGCCCGCTGGCGCGAGGACGGGCACCACCGCTCAGGAGAGGTTCCATGATGAGCGCGAGCGGACGAAGCATCTACTGGGACAACGAGCGGCCCGGCGCCGTGACGCCGGAGGGGTGGACGCGCTGCTCTGGTTGCGGGACGTCTTCCGGCCGTCGTCGGGCGCTGCGGCGGCCTCGATCCCCCCTCGATTTCGACCGTCTGATCGGCGACTACCTCTCGGACGTCATGGACTGGCGCCCGAGGACGCCGGACCGGGCGGCGGCGCGGTCGGCGACCCTCCAGCGCGTGCTCGAGGCAACGCTCGGGACGCCCAGCCTCGTCCTGCATGCGGACGCCCTCGCCATTCTCTGGACCGAGTTCCCCGACATCGCCTCTCATGATGCGCCCCTCGCCGAATCCGCCTGGGTTCGTCCCTGCGATCGCGCGCCGGAAGATCATGATGACGGGGTGGGACGCGCACCGTCGTGACGGTCGAACTCACGAAGTCGTTGGCTGTTGAGATCGTCCGCTATCATCCCTGCCTCGCCATTCGGCCGCTGTCGACCCAAGGACGTCGTAGAGTACCATCAACGGAACCCTCCAAACTGGACGTTCGCTGATCCAGCAGCTAAGCAAGGTTGTGTCGGCACGCGCATGGAACCTTGCTCGACCCCACGAGAAAGCGAAGCAGGATTGCATGGGTCGACCCCGCATTCCTGCTTAGACAGACGCATGGTCCGCGCCGGAGAACGGAAGCTTTTTGTCGTTGGCTCCCCGAGACGCAGCGCTGCTGCCGACGGATCCGTCAAATTAGTATCGATGATGCGCTGCAAAGCGTGTAGAGCGGCCGCCTACGCCAGCCTAGCATAGCAGTCACTCGGATCGGCCCGTCGAAGGCCGCACGTCGGACCCGTCCGGCGACGCACAGCAC
>NZ_QYBB01000036.1 GCF_004137685.1 Lichenibacterium minor
AACCCGCGGGCCGCTCATCAGCAGCGCCGCCGTCGATGAACGCTGTATAGGGCACCCCACGGAGACCCGTCAACGCCCTTTTTCGGATCGGGCGAAAAAATCGGCTCTGCCCGCCGACTCGGCGCCACGGCCCTCGGCACGGCTTCCAAGGCCCGAGTCGCGAGCCCGCCCTCGGCCACGGAGCTTGAACAGGATCGTGCGCGGGCGCGCGAGGCGGGCGCCGCCGGGGCCCCCGCAGCGGGGAGTGGACGCCGCATTCCCGCCATGAAACAGAGGCTGTGTCCGAAAGCGCGAGGGCGGCCCGGCGGGTCGGGCCGCGCGACGAGGGGGGAGCGGAGCTTTTGGGGGCCATCATCAGCGCGGAGCATCGGCACGGGGGTCTGGTCGACCTCGGCGTCGAACCCCCGATCCAGGTGATCGGCCGCCCCCTGATGGCCCACGACCGCCGCAGCGTCTCGTTCCGGTGGCTGTCGGCCGTCGTGCTGACGGGCGTCGCCGGATCCGCCCTCATCGGCACCACGGTCCTGGTGGCCCTGAACGGCTGCTCCAACATGGCGCAGGCGCCGGAACTCGTGACCCCGGCCCGCAGCGCCAAGGCGGCCGAGACGGGGCTCGTCAAGGGCGACCGGCTCATCCGCTCGGCCGACATCGTCGCGGAAAAGCAGAGCTTCAAGGTTCCGGTCGCCGTGAAGGTCGGCGACAAGCAGGTCATCCGCATGCGCGGTTTCAGCCATGTCGCCACCACGCTGGCCCTGGCGTCGACCGGCAACGAGGACGACGTGCCGGAGTTCAATCCGCTGAAGCTGATGGGGCAGGACGTCAACCCCGCCGAAGCCCCTCCCCCCGATCCCGGCCCGGCCCTCGCCGACGCCGACGTGTCCTTCACCACCCGGGACCTCGCGTCCGCGGACGCGCCGCGGTTCGGCGGCAGCCTGTCGGCCGACGAGATCCAGGCGCAGGTAGCCGAATCCGCCCGCAGCCTGGCCAGCCCGAACCGGACGCCGCTGCTGCCGCAGATGCTGCTGATGCGCACGAGCCGCGCCGGCGTGCTGCCGTCGGGCGGCCTCGGCTTCGCCGATCCCGGCTTCCCCGCAGCGCCCTTCTCGTCGATCGAGGTCCACATGGTGGCGGAAAACGTCACCGCGGTGCCGCGCTCGGACGCCAGCCGGGAGCCGAACGAGCGCCTCGTGGTGTTCCGCCACGGCGACAACCTCGACGACGTGCTGCGCAACAACGGCGCGACGCACGACCAGATCCGCTCGATCGACGCCGCCTTCGCGCCGAAGCGCGGCGAAGCGCCGGTGGCCGACGGACGGCGCATCCGCCTGCTCTTCTCGCGCCTGGACGACAGCCGGCCGCGGCAGATCGCCCGCATCTCGGTCTACGCCGACGAAACGCTCGAAACCACGATCGCCCTCGCCGACACGGGCGACTACGTCAAGGTGGCCAACGCGGAAGCGCCGAAGAAGCCGGCCGCGCCGGCGTCGGGCGACGAAGGCGGCTTCCGCCTCTACGACAGCCTCTACGAGACGGCGCTGAAGCAGGACATGCCGAAGCCGCTGATCGACACGCTGGTGCGGGTGTTCGGCAACGACGTCGACTTCCAGCGCTCGGTGGCGGGCGGCGACAGCTTCGACGCCTTCTACACCGACGGCGACGACGACGGCGGGCGCTCGGACCTCCTCTTCGCCTCGATCACGGTGCGCAACGAAACCTTCCGCTATTACCGCTTCGTCACGCCGGACGACAATGCGGTGGACTTCTACGACGAGAACGGCCGCTCGGTGCGCAAATTCCTGATGCGCTCTCCCGTGCCGAACGCCCAGATGACGTCGGGCTTCGGGCTGCGCTTCCATCCCATCCTCGGCTATTCGCGCCCCCACACGGGTGTCGACTGGGGGGCTCCGATTGGCACGCCCATCCTGGCCGCGGGCTCGGGCACGGTGCTCAAGGCCGAACACTCGTCCTCCTACGGCAACCACGTCGAGATCCAGCACGCCAACGGCTACATCACCACCTATTCCCACATGACCGGCTTCGCGCGCGGCATCGCCGACGGCGTGCGGGTGCGGCAGGGCCAGGTGGTGGGCTACCTCGGCCAGACCGGCCTCGCCACGGGTCCGCACCTCCACTACGAGGTGATCGTCAACGGCCATTTCGTCGACCCCATGCGGGTGAAGCTCGCCCGCACCCGCGAAATGGACGGCAAGGTGCTCGGCGACTTCAAGCGCGAGCGCGACCGCATCGACGGCCTGATGGCCGGCGCCCCCAACGCCGTCGCGGCGACGCCCGAGAAACACGCGGAAAACCAGGTGCCCTGACCCGTCGCGGCCCGTCGATGGTGGAACCCGCGACGGATGTCCGGGCGTTGGCGTCGCTACGACGAGCCCTCGGATGGACGCACCATGAGCCTGCGCTACGCCTACAACACCAACGGCACCGGCCGGCATCGCCTCGACGACGCCCTCGTGCTGATCGCGGAAGCGGGCTACGAGGGCGTCGCATTGACGCTCGACCACCACCATTTCGACCCCTTCGCGGAAGACTGGGAGCGCCGCGCCGAAGCGTTGCGCCGCCGTCTCGACGAACTCGGCCTCGCGTCCGTGGTCGAGACGGGCGCGCATTTCCTGCTCGACTTCCGCCAGAAGCACGAGCCGACCCTGATCTCCGCCGCGCCGGAAGGCCGCGCGCGCCGGCTCGACTACCTCCGGCGCGCCACCGACATCGCCGCGATCGTGGGTTCGGAGTCGCTCACCTTCTGGAGCGGGGTGCTGAAGCCCGGCGTCGGGCGGACGGAAGCGACGGCCTGGCTGCACGAGGGCACGCGGTCCGCCGTCGACTACATGCTGAGCCGCGGCGTCGTGCCCGCCTTCGAGCCCGAGCCCGAGATGATGGTGTCCACCGTCGACGACTACGCCGCCCTCGCCCGGGCGGTGCCGGAGGTGAGGATGGCGCTCGACCTCGGCCATGTGCTGGTGACCGGGGAACGCGAGCCCGACGCCGCCGTGCTGGAGTTCGGCGACCGGCTCGCCACCGTGCACCTCGAGGACATGAAGCGCGGCCGGCACGAGCACCTCGCCTTCGGCACGGGCGACATGGACGTGGGAGCCGCGCTCGGCGCGCTGAGGACGGTGGGCTTCGAGGGGCTCGTCTGCGTCGAACTCAGCCGCGACAGCTTCCGCGCCGACGCGATGATCGGCCATGCCCGCCGCGACATCGCCGCCTATGAGCGGCGGCTGGTCGACGCGGTGGCCTGAAAGCCGCACGCGGCCGCGACGCCGGCGCGGAACAGCCCCGGCGTCGGCGCGCTTGTGTGCGTGGGCGCCCTGGGCGGCGGCGGAGGATGAGGATGGCGACCGTCACATATTCGGCGATCGACGAGATCATGCAGGACATCGCGTCCAGCATCCCGGGGCCGCAGGAGGGGGAGTCGATCTTCGACTACCGCGCCCGCGTGAACCAGAGGCTGATGGAGATCGTGGACGCGGTCAGCGACCACAAACGGCGCGTGGACGGCTTCGTGCGCGACCATTCGGACCCGAAGCTCGGCCCGACGGACCAGTTCTACAACGCGGTCCGCCAGCGCTTCATCTCGGACGAATTCGAGGACTAGCAGGTCGCTGAAAAAGGGTCGACGTTCAGCCTCTGAGCTTCAGCCGGCTTCGTTTTTGGCTGGTGGACGACGAGAAGCGTGAGGGTCGGTCTTTTCGCCGTCCGCTTCTTTGCCGCCGCGATGGGGCTGGCCCCACCGCGGCGGGACAGGGGCATATATCCCGCCACCTCACGCCACCGCCGGTTCGGCCAGCAGCTTTGGCAGGCGGACGAGGTTGCAGGCTGCGGCCGAGAAGGCGAAGGCCATGTCGACGCGCTTGCGACCTCGCACCCGGATGCGGCGCAAGAGCCCGAACTCCTTGCCCCAGCCGAAACCCTCCTCGATCCGTTTGCGGATGCGCTGGCTCGCCGCGTAGCCGGGATGGCGCGTCGTGCGCCCGTCGACGGCTGAGCGGCGCTTGGCCGTGTTGCGGGCGATGTGCGGCGTGACGTTCATGCTCCGCAGTTCGTCGACGAAGTCTCGGCGTCATAGCCCTTGTCGGCCCCGAGTGTGATGCGGTTCTGCCGGTCGGCCCGCTTCTCCATCATGGCGAGAGCGGCGATGCGCTCGGCATGGCCGTTGGCCTGAGTGACGCAGCCGTCGACGATCAGCCCGTTGCGGTTCTCCATGAGCGCATGCCCGATGAAGCAAAGCCGGGCTTCCCGGCCCCGCCCCCTTGCGATAAAGGCGCGCCTCGGGATCCGTGACGCTCCGGTGCGTGTCGTTGGAGAGCCGTTGGCCGTGGAAGTCCACCTCGGCGTTGCGCCCGCCCGCGGGCGGTTCGGGGGGAGCGGGCAGGTCGGGTGGCGTGTCGCCGTCCTTGGGCCTGAAGCTCTTCATCGACGCCCAGGCCTGGATGGGCGTGCCGTCCACGCTGAAGTGATCCTGCGACAGCAGCCGCTTCACCCGCGGGATGGCCAGCACGGCGCTCAGGAACGCCGCCGCCACGCTGCCGTCGAGCAGACGGTCGCGGTTCTTGGAAAAAGTCGAGGCGTCCCACACGGGATCGTCGATGCCCAAGCCGACCAACCAGCGGAACAGGAGATCGAAGTCGAGCTGCTCCATCAGCTGACGCTCGGAGCGCACCGAGTAGAAGGCCTGCAGCGGCATCGCCCGCAACAGCTGCTCGGGCGGGATCGAGGGACGGCCGATCTCCGAGTAGATCTTGCCAAAGCGCCCGTCGAGCGACGCCAGCGCCTCGTTCACCAGAGTCCGGATCGTACGCAGGGGATGATCCGAGCGGACCCGCTGCTCCAGGTCCACATAGGAAAACAGCGAGCCGCTCCGGCTGTCCTGTCCGCGCACTCGACACTCCCCCGATGAGCAAGGCAGAGTGAATCACGAACTGGCCAACACCCGAAGCCTTTTTCAGCGACCTGCTAGAGCGTCCAGCACGGGCGATAAGGTCGTCGACCTCCCCTCCGAGCTCAAGGCCTGATCTTCTCTGCATGGACCCTCCTGAGAGGACCGAGCACGGGGTCCACGTCAGGCGCGGCATCATCGAGTGCTCTCATGCGGTTGCGAGCCGCGTCCACGTGTGGGAACGTCTGGCAGATGTCCAAGGACTTCTCCGTCCTGGTGATCACATTATGCTCGGTCTTCATGGTAATTTCGAGCCCTGACCGTCATCTCCGAGTGTATCTTGGATACGCTTCAGCAATCTATCGACGATGGTCTTGTTATAAAAGTCCGGTTTGAGCATGTCCGAGACAGCTCTCTTCAGGTCCGTGACCGTCACATCCGAGTCGGGCACCCCGCCCAAATGACCATCGTCGATGTCCTGCACTCCCCTCGCGATCGAAAAGGCGCTCCACAACGTATCAATGACATCGTTATTTTGTCCCGGTCCTTTTCCGTTATCGTCGATGAGGATGTCTCCACCGCCGGCCTGCACTATATTGTAGCCTGTGAGCGCCTTGAATTTCTCTTCATCCTTGGTTGAATACACGATGCCTCCATTCGGGATCGGTTGATCGGCAGAGGAGTTCTGCTGATTGACCATCATCTTGACCGCGATCTGGGCGGCTGTGCTGTATGCATTGCCTTTTGACAGGGCGTTGAGAGAGTAGGTGCCGTCTGCGTTTTCGGTGACCTCGTTGATCGCCTGAACCGAGGGATCCTTCAGCAGCGTCTGGAACAGGGAATTGCTCCTATCGCCCCAATTGATCGTCGAAGCACCTCCCCCGTCGCCGTTCGGCTGAGGCGAAGGACTTTGCTGCCCTCCCTTCGCAGGAAGCGCTTTCGTTGCCATGGTGGATGCCACCTGGTTGCCCGCATCCAGCTTCATCGCCTGAGTCCTTTGATGAGTCCTATGGCCGACCAGTGATCGAAGAGTGGAGTTCCAATCTTGTGCGAGGCCAACCGGAAGACATCATCCCCGAGTTGAACGCAGGCCGTCCTCGGTTCGCTGCCCCGCGGACTCCTCGTCCAGCCTCGGCCGTGCCACGTCACCGCATGTCTCGCAGCCTGCACGAGCGCTCGGACGTCGCGAAGATCGTCCCGTTGCCGCCTCGCACTCGTTGGCTCGAACCCTTATGGCGCGCGACAGGGCTCGCCTGTCCGCGTCGCCTCTGTACGTCGCGTGTGACGCGGCGACCCGTGAAGCTCGCCACACGCACCCGAGATCACGGAGACGTGCGGGCCGCGATGGGAACCGTTGGTGAACACCACGCACACCAACGCTGGTCGAGCGTTCCAACCGGCGCAACCATGATCCGCGTTGCCGGACGTCTGAACCGCGCCGGGTTTCTCGGAGGCTGGTTGGCTTGGAATCTACGCTGCCATCGGGGTGGCCTCACGGGTGGCGTAGAAGGCTGCCTCGGCTTCGGCCGGCGGGACATTGCCGATGGGCTCGAGCAGTCGGCGGTGATTGTACCAGTCGACCCATTCGAGCGTGGCATACTCGACGGCCTCGAACGACCGCCATCGGCCACGCCGATGGATCACCTCGGCCTTGAACAGGCCGTTGATGGTTTCAGCGAGGGCGTTGTCGTAACTATCTCCTATGCTGCCGACTGAGGGTTCGATGCCGGCCTCTGCGATGCCCAGGCCTGAATGGGCGTGCCGTCCACGCTGAAGTGGTCCTGGGACAGCAGCCGTTTCACCCGCGGGATGGCCAGCACGGCGCTCAGGAACGCCGCCGCCACGCTGCCGTCGAGCAGGCGGTCGCGGTGCTTGGAAAAAGTCGAGGCGTCCTACACGGGATCGTCCACGCCCAGGCCGACGAACCAGCGGAACAGGAGATCGAAGTCGAGCTGCTCCATCAGCTGACGCTCGGAGCGCACCGAGTAGAAGGCCTGCAGCAGCATCGCCCGCAATAGCTGCTCGGGCGGGATCGAGGGACGGCCAATCTTCGAGTAGACCTTGCCGAAGCGCCCGTCGAGCGACGCCAGCGCCTCGTTCACCAAAATGCGGATCGTACGCAGGGGATGATCCGAGCGGACCCGTTGCTCCAGGTCCACATAGGAAAACAGCGAGCCGCTCCGGCTGTCCTGTCCGGGCACTCGACACTCCCCTGATGAGCAAGGCGGAGTGAATCACGAACTGGCCAACACCCGAAGCCTTTTTCAGCGACCTGCTAGAGCCGTCGCGGCTCGACCCACGGCGGCCCCGCGAGCCTGCCCCAGCACCAGGATAGCCCGGCATCGGGCATCCCGTGCGGGGCACCGGCACGTTCAGCGGGCCGCGCGGCGCTCCTCCGCCGGCTCGACCTCGACGGTGGCGGTGCGCCCGGGGATGAGGGCCACGCCGTCCGGCACGCGCTCCAGCGCGACGCGGACCGGCACGCGCTGGGCCAGGCGCACCCAGGTGAAGCTCGGGTTGATGTTGGCGAGCAGGCTCGAAGACGCGCCGCGCTCGCGGTCCTCGATGCCGCCGGCGATGCTCTCGACCTGGCCGCCGATGTCCCGCTCTTCCCCCATCAGCCGCACCCGCACCGGATCGCCGACGTGGATGCGGGGCAGCTTGGTTTCCTCGAAATAGCCCTCGACGTGCAGCGATCCCGCGTCGACCAGCGCCATGGTGCCGTGGCCGGCCGCCACATAGGCCCCGGGCTGCAGGTCCATGTTGGTGACGGTGCCCGTCACCGACGCCTTCACGTCCGACCGGGCGAGGTTGAGCTTGGCGAGGTCGCGCTCGGCGGTGGCCTGGTCGTAGGCCGCCTGGGCCTGCTGCTGGGTGGAGGAGATTTCTTCGCGCTTCTCCTTCGTGACCACGGCGTCGCTGAGCTGGCCGTAGCGGCCGGCGTTGGCGGCGGCGAGGTCGAGCGCCGCCTTGCGGCTCGCCACCGCGGCGTCGGCTTGCCGCAGGGCCAGCGCGAAGCGGTCCCGGTCGATGCGGAACAGCACGTCGCCGCGGTGGACCGGCTGGTTGTCGCGCACCAGCACGTCGGTCACCAGCCCCGACACGTCGGGCGCCACTTCGACCACGTCGGCGCGGACGCGACCGTCGCGCGTCCAGGGCGCCTCCATATAGTAGGTCCAAAGCTGCAGCCCGACCACGACGGCGCCGAAGACGGCCGCGGCCGTGACCGCCATGCGGACCAGGAGGGCGAGAAACGACGTCATGAGGCGAACCCGCGCGCGAGGGCGGCGGTGCCGCCGAGGAGGAGGACGTAGACGGCGGCGTCGAACAGCGCCCGGTGCCACACGAGGCGGTACAGGCCGAGCCGCCCGAAGATGCGGCGCACCGGCACCGCGAGCCCGTAGGCGACCAGGGCCCAGACCAGGAGGTCGGGCACGAAGACGCCGTAGAGGTCGATCTCGTGGGTCATTCGGCGGCCACCTGGAGGTCGGGTCGGGGGTCCGAGGCCGGCCCGTAGGCCCGTGCCGACGGGAACAGGGCGCGGCGCAGGCCGACGAGGCCCAGGACGGCCGCGCGCCGGCCCTCGCCGCCCCCCGCCACCACGGACGAAAGCGCGTCGTCGATCGTGCGGAGCAGCGCGGGGTCGGCGGCGCCCGGGGCCCGGCGGAGGTCGGCCGCCAAGCGGTCGAGCAGGCGGTCCACCGCGTCGCGGGCGTGTTCCGACAGGGCGTGCCGGGCGCCGCGGAGGTCGACGATGTTCAGGCCGATCCGCGGCGCCGCGAGCGCGCCGCGCAGCGCGGCCCCCTCCCCCGCCGGCAGCGCGGCGAGGCGCGGCGCCACCAGGCTCAACCGGTCGAGCATCAGCCCGGCGACGCGGGCGCGGTCTCCCCTCCCCCGCCCCCGCGCGGCCCGCGCCAGCGTGCGGCCGTCGGCGCGGGTGAGGCGCCCCACCGCGAAGGCCGAGCCCACGGCGCGCAGCGTGCCGGTGAGGACCGCGGCGGAGGACAGCCCCACCAGGAAGGCGACGCCGGTGTTGGCGTAGGCGGTGAAGTCGGCCGCGTAGCTGCCCTGGAGCGCCAGCAGCGTGGCGCCATTGAACGCCACGACGAGCCCCGGCCCGGCGGTGGCGGGCATCGCCATCATGACGCCGAAGACCATGAAGGCCGGGGCCAGCGCCAGGGCCACCATCTCGAAGCTCGACGCCGCGGGCAGGACGGCGAAGAGGTAGACGCCCATGACGCCGATCGACACCGCGGCCCAGACCGTGAACTCCACCATCGCGGGGGTGGGGTCGTCGCGGTTGGCGAAGAGCGCCATGGCGGTGGCGGCCATCATGGGCGCCGACGCGCCGTCGGGCCACCCCGTGGCGATCCAGAAGCCGGCGTTCAGCACCACCGCGGCGGCCACGCCGAGGGCGGACAGCAACGGCAGGAGGTGGTCGACGTGCCGCGCCTCGGCCACCTCCACGCCGGGCGCGCTCGCCAGGGGGAACGCCGGGGCGCGGCCGCTCGCGATGGCGCGGCGCAGGGTCCGGGTGTCCTCGGCGAGGTCGAGCGCGTCGCGTAGCCGGGTGAGGAGGCTCGACGCCAGCATGTCGCGCCAGGTCGCCCCGGCGCCGAGCGCCGGCTCGGCCGCCGCAAAGGCGGCGCGCAGCTCCGCGCTCGCGGCGCGCTCGCGGGCGATGTCGGCGGGGTCGCGCGAGGGAACCTCCGGGCTGATCCAGGCGCCGAGCCCGGCCGCCGCCGCCGCGACGGCGGGCGGCAGGCCCCCGGGGCGCAGCTCCGCCATGCGGTCCGCCAGCGAGGACAGCACGGGCAGCAGCATCAGGAGCCGCAGGCGCAGGGCCGCCAGCGCGTCGGCGCGGTCGCGCAGGGTCGAGGTGTCGTAGGCGACATGGGTCGCCAGCATGTCAATCTCGGCGGCGTCGGCGGCGAGGCGCGCGAGGTCGCGGGCGGTTTCGCGTTCGGCGGCGCCGGCGGGCCGGGTCGCCAGCGCGTCGCGGGCGAAGCGGGCGGCGTCGCCCACCCAGGCGTCGAGGCGCCCCCGGACCGCGTCGCCGACGGTGCGGGGGAGCACCAGCGTCGACACCAGGCTGGAACACACGATGCCGAGCGCGATGGCTTCGGAGCGCGCGACCGCCAGGTCGAAGATCGAGGCGGGATCGTTGACGGCGGGAAAGCCGATCAGCGCCGCCGTGTAGCCCCCGAGCAGGAACACGTAGGAGCGCGGGCTCCGGTCGAGCAGGGCCACGAAGACGCAGACGCCGATCCACAGCGCCAGGGCGAGGGTGAGCAGCTCCGGCGCGGGCGCGAGGTTGGGCACCAGGACGACGGCCGCGGTGGCGCCGATCAGCGTGCCCGCGAGGCGGAACGCGGCCTTCGAGCGCGTGGCGCCGGCGAGCGGGTTCGAGCAGATGTAGACGGTGGCCATCGCCCAGTAGGGCCGGGGCACCGACAGGGCGAAGCCGAGGTACAGGGCCAGGATGGCGGCCGCGAAGGTTTTCGCCGCATAGACCCAGTCCCGGAGCTTCGGCAGGCTCACGCGCGCTCCTCCCCGGCGGCCGGGCCGTCCGCCCCGAAGGCCCCGATGCGGTCGAAGATCCGGCGGCTCGCCGGCAGGTCGGCGGGGTCGAGCCCGGCGAAGACGGAGCGGCGCAGCGCGTCGAGATCGGCCGACAGGCGCTCCGACAGGTCGCGGCCCGCGGGCGTGAGGGCGAGGCGCTTGACGCGGCGGTCGTCGCCGTCGGGCGCGCGGGTCACGAGGCCGGCGGCACAAAGCTGGTCGAGCGCCCGCACCAGCGAGGCCGCCTCGATCCCCAGCGCTTCGGCGAGCTCGTGCTGGCGGCGGCCGGGGCGGCGCGCGATGTGGATCAGCGGCAGGGCGGTGGCTTCCGACAGCCCGTGCGGGCGAGCCACGCCGTCGGCGAGGCGGCGCCAGTCGCGGGCCGCGGTGAGCAGGCCGAGGCAATAGTCCTGCAGGTCTTCGATGCGCATCGCGGGGGCCCGGCTCCGGGATAGATCGTTAGCCAACTAACGATAAGCGCGGCATGGCGGATTGGGAAGCCCCCGCGGCGGCCGGTCGCCGAAGGGCGGACCCTCGGGCGGGAGCCGGGGTTCGCCGCTGTCGGCTCCGGCCCGGCGCCGGGCCGGGCGACGCCGTATCGCGTCGCCCGGGTGCCGGTCAGGCGGCGTGGACGGGGGCTTCGGGATAGCTCAGCTGCTCGCGGGCGCGCCATTCGTCGGTGACGTAGTTCAGGATCACCGACCGGCGCACGCCCTGGATCGGCCGCTTCTCGAAGCCGTGCCAGGTGTCGGAGCCGGGCACGAAGATCATGGCCGAGTTGGGCGTGAAGGGCGGGGCGCCGACGTGCTCCTCCTTGGACGCGTAGATGTCGGTGCCGAGCGTCTCGTGGCCGGGGCCGTCCGACAGGTAGATGAGGCAGGTGAACTTCTTCACGCCGAGGTCCGTGTGGGGCTCGAGCCAGAAGCCGTCGACGTCCTGGGCGTATTCGAGGCGCAGGAACGTGCCGTCCAGCGGGGCGTCGAAGGCGCGGGCGAACTCGCCCACGATGTCGTCGGCCTGCAGGGCCTCGGCGATGCGCCCCATCACGGGATGCTCGGCGTTGGTGGGCGCGTCGAAATAACGGCGCGTGTCGTTGTGCAGCTCGCGCTTGCCGGACACGCCGTCGAGGCCCGGGGCCCGGAACGGCAGCGTGGCCAGTTCCTTCGCCACGGCGGCGGGAAACAGGTCCCGCACGATGAAATAGGGATAGGGCTCCGTGAAGCTTTGTCGGGCGGCGAGGCTCGCCCGCACCGCGGCCTTGATGTCGTCGACGCTCGCGCTGCTGGACGCCATGGATTCTGTCTCGTGGTCGGGCCGCCCGGTGCGGGGCGGCCGTGGGAAGGGAGGGCGGGCCCTCGGGATCGGGTCCGCACCGGCGGCGCGCAAACTAGGACCCGCGTGCCGGGGCCGCAAGGCCGGAGCGACGCGTGCAGCCCTGCTCCGCGGCCCCGATGCCGCCCCGCCGGCGGGGCCGGGGCCCGCGCGTCCGGCCGCGCCTGCTTGCGACGCCGCGGGCCGCTTCCTATACCTCGGGGCATCGCGGCCGCGACGGCGGCACGCCCTCCCCTGCCCCGGTGCCGCCATGTCCGTGTCCCACGCCGTCAAGACGCTCATCATCGGGGCCGGCCCGGCCGGCTACACGGCCGCCGTCTACGCGGCCCGCGCGGGGCTCGACCCTGTGGTGATCCAGGGCCTGCAGCCCGGCGGCCAGCTCACCATCACCACCGACGTCGAGAACTGGCCGGGCGAGATCTCCATCCAGGGACCCGACCTGACCGAGAAGATGGGCCGGCAGGCCGAGCATGCCGGCGCCAGGCTGGTCTTCGACCTCGTCACCGACATCGACGTGACCCGCCGCCCGTTCCGCGTGTCGACCGACGGGGGCGACACCTACTTGGCCGACACGGTGATCGTCGCCACGGGCGCGCAGGCGAAATGGCTCGGGCTCGACTCCGAGCGCGCCTTCATGGGCGCCGGGGTCAGCGGCTGCGCGGTCTGCGACGGCGCCTTCTTCCGCAACAAGGACGTGGTGGTGGTGGGCGGCGGCAACACCGCCGTGGAGGACGCCCTCTACCTCACCCACCACGCGAGCCGCGTCACGCTGGTGCACCGGCGCGACCACCTGCGCGCCGAGAAGATCCTGCAGACGCGCCTGTTCAAGCACCCCAAGATCCAGGTGCTGTGGAACCACGCCGTGGAAGAGATCCTGGGCGAAGGCGCGCCCGCCCGCGTCACGGGGGTGCGGCTGCGCGACACCGTCACGGGAGAAGTCTCGACGCGCGGCACCGACGGCGTGTTCGTGGCGATCGGCCATTCCCCCGCCACGGAGGTGTTCCGCGGAAAGGTGCCGACCGACAACGAGGGCTATATCCTGACGCGGCCCGACTCCACCGCGACCGAGATCGCCGGGCTCTTCGCCGCCGGCGACGTGAAGGACAAGATCTATCGCCAGGCCGTCACGGCGGCCGGCATGGGGTGCATGGCGGCGCTGGAAGCGGAAAAGTTCCTGGCCGAACATTCCGCCGACCCGGAGGAACGCGCGGAAGCGCGGCGCGAACCGCAGATGATCGGCGCTTGGGAGTGACGCCGCCGGCCGGCCAGCACGACCGCCGGCCGGCGCGAAGGCTTGTCGCCGCCCGGGCGGCGTGATCCGACACCGGCATGCGTCGGTCGGCACGGCGCCGGCGGGGACCCGTCGCTTCAGGGACGAGGGTGGCCACGGCGGCACATGTCGCGCCCGCGGCAGGAACGGCCGGCAGGGCCGGGGGTTGGACGGGCGGGTGCGCCGCGGTCGGCGCACGCCCCAACCTCCGGACGCTTCCATCATGAAAATCGCAATCGCCACCACGCTGGCGCTGGCGCTGTCGACCGCCGCGGCCTCCGCCGAAACCGTCGCCCCCCCGGCGGCAGCCCTGTCCCCCTACGCGGCGGCGAGGCTGGGGCATCGGCCCCGCAGCACCCGGATGACGCATTGCGAGAAGAAGGCCGACTCCGTCCGCGTCGCCGGCAAGGCCCGCGACATCTACATGCGCAAGTGCACGAGGGGGTAGCCCTGGCGGGGGATGGGCGGCCCCGCGGCGCCGGCGCTGTCCGGCGCGTCGCGCCCCGATGACAGGATCGGCGTGCTCGCCGCCGGCACAGGGCGACCACCCTGCCGGCCGAACCCGCCGGGTCGCGCGTGCCGAACCCGCGCCGAGCCGCCCCGCCGCGGCGCTCGCGGACGGGTGTCGCGCGGCGGTGGCGTCGGGGAACGCCTGGCCGGCGCGGCTTTCGTCCCCGAAAACCGTCATCCGCGGTGGCGCCCCGGCCCCGATGGGTGGATAGTCATGTCCTGCCGTCCCTTGGCGGCGCCCCCGTGCCGCGCGACAATGGGGGTGCAGCCATGCGGGAGGCGACGGTGGATTGGGACAAGTTGCGGGTGTTCCAGGCGGCGGCCGATGCCGGGTCCTTCACCCATGCGGGCCAGGTCCTGAACCTCAGCCAGTCGGCGGTGAGCCGGCAGATCAGCGCGCTCGAAACCGAGCTCGAAACGCCGCTGTTCCATCGTCACGCCCGGGGGCTGATCCTCACCGAGCAGGGCGAGCTGCTGTTCCGCACCGTCCAGGACGTGATGCTGAAGCTCGACGCGGTCAGGAGCCACCTCACCGACAGCCGTGAAAAGCCGCACGGCGACCTGCGCATCACCACCACCTTCGCGCTCGGCACGAGCTGGCTGTCGCCCCGGCTGGGCGAATTCCTCGACCTTTACCCCGACATCAAGCTCCAGGTGATCCTCACCGACGAGGAGCTGGACCTCGGCATGCGCGAAGCCGACATCGGCCTGCGATTGCGCGAGCCCACCCAGCCGGACCTCATCCGGCGGCGGCTTTTCACGGTGCACTACCACGCCTACGCGTCGCCCAGCTACCTGAAGCGCCACGGCCAGCCGAAGTCGGTCGACGACCTCGGCAAGCATCGGCTGATCGGCTACAGCGGCTCGCCGTCGAACTATCTCGTGTCGCTGCTGAACTCGCTGCAGTCGGCGGGGCGGGACGCCAAGTCCCTGCGCTCTTCCACGGTGACGATCAACAACATGATCGCCAGCTATCACGCGGTGCAGAGCGGCGCCGGCATCGGCGTCCTGCCCGATTACCTGGCGGACCAGGACAGCGCCCTCGTGCAGGTGCTGCCCAACGTCGACATGCCGGAGCTCGACTGCTATTTCGTGTATCCCGAAGAACTGAAGAGCGTGGCGCGGGTGCAGGTGCTGCGGGACTTCCTGGTCGCCAACGCGCAGCGCTGGCGCTTCTGAAGGGGTCGCCAACGCGCAGCGCTGGCGTTTCCGAAGAGGTCGCGGACGCGCAGCGCTGGCGTTCCTGAAGAGGTCGCCAACGGCGCCCGGGGAGCGGCTCGTCCGGACGTCGTTTCAAGGCAGCATGCGCTGCAGCTCGGGCTCCCCGTCCCAGAACTGGTGCTTCAAGGCGCCGACGATGTGCAGCGCCAGGAGCCCGTAGAGCGCGTAGCCGAACCAGACGTGCAGGTCGAAGAACACGGCATGGATCCGCTCCTTCGTGGCCGCGTCGAGCGCCTCGATGGCGCCGATGCGCACGTTGGGGATCACGCCCCACAGCGCGAAGGGGTGGGTGGGCGCGCCTTTCCAGGCCGAATCGTGGATCCAACCCGTGATCGGCAGCGCGAAGATCAGGGCGTAGAGCGCCCAATGGGCCGCGTGGGCGCCGAGCCGCTCGGCGGGCGAATAGCTGTCCGGCAGGGGCGGCGGCGGGTTGGCGAAGCGCCACAGCAGCCGCAGCACCGCCAAGCCCAGCACGGTGAGGCCGATCGACTTGTGGGTGTCGACGGCCGAACGGATCCAGCCGTCCGGCAGGTCGTCGGCCACCAGGCCGAGGACCACGTTGCCGATGATCATCACCGCGACGATCCAGTGCAGCGCCATGGCGACGCGGGTGTAACGGGCATGGTCCTGGTGCTGGCGCACGGCGATCGACACGGCGTTTTCCCCGAAATGGTCACGTCCCGCGAAACCATACCGCGATACCGCCGCTTTGAGGGCGCCGAGGTGGGCGGCGACGCGCTGTGGCGTTTCGCGCCTGTCGGCGGCCGTCGAACCCTGGTCCAAGCCCCATCATGTCCATCGCCCTCGCGTCCCGCACCGCGGCGCCCCCTGCCCCCGCGGGCGCCTTCGAGGCGGCGCGCCGCCGCATCTCGCCCCGCTACGCCGGGCCCGTCGGCATCGCGTGGCCGGCCGCGCTGATCCACGGCGGGCTCACGCTGCTGTGGCTGGCGCTGCTCGTGCGCGCCTTCCTGCCCGACGGGCTGTGGTCGTGGGCGGCGGGCCTGCTCTACATCGCCTACGACACCGCCCTGCTCCTGTTCGTGTTCTGGAAGACGCTGCCGCTCGTGGGCGGCCCGGCCAGTGCCGCGCGGGCGCGGGGCGCGGACACGCCCCGCCCCACCCTCGCCGTCGTGGTGGCGGCGCACGACGAGGACGCCGTGCTGGCGGCGACGCTCGACGCCCTGCTCGGCCAATCCGACCCGCCCGACCGCATCCTCGTGGCCGACGACGGCTCGGGCGAGCGCACCGTGCGGCTCCTCGCGGGCCGCTTCGCCCTGCCGGAGCCCGAGCCGGGAACCGTCGGCGCGCCGGGCCGCCTCCACCCCACGCTCGGGTGGCTGCGGCTGCCGCACGGCGGCAAGTCGGCGGCGCTGAACCGCGCCATGGAGCTGCTCGACGAGGAAGTGGTGCTGACGGTGGACGCCGACACGCTGCTCGACCGCGACGCGATCGGCGCCATGCGCGACGCCTTCGCGGCCGACCCCGGCCTCGTGGCGGCCACGGGCGTGCTGCTGCCGGTGTGCGACGCCACGCTGTCGGGCCGGCTGTTCGAGTGGTTCCAAACCTACGAATACCTGCGCAACTTCCTGTCCCGCTACGCGTGGTCGCGGATGGACAGCCTGCTGCTGATCTCCGGCGCCTTCGCGGGCTTCCGCCGCGCCGCGCTGGTGGAGGTCGGGGGTTTCGACGCCGACTGCCTCGTCGAGGATTACGAGCTGATCCACCGGCTGAAGCGCCACGGCACGCTCACGGGCCGGGGCTGGACCACGGCGGTGCTGGGCTCGGCCCGCGCCCGCACGGAAGCGCCGGCGACGCTCGGCGCCTTCCTGCGGCAGCGCCGCCGGTGGTTCGGCGGCTTCCTGCAGACGCAGACCTGGTACCGCGACATGATCGGCAACCCGCGCTACGGGCGGCTGGGCCTCGCCATGCTGCCCGTGAAGGCGGCCGACACGCTGCAGCCCGTCTACGGCCTGACGGCGGCGGCCCTGCTGATCGGCGACCTCGTCACCGGGCGGCTCGGCGTCGCCGCCTCGGTGTCGGCGGTGATCGGCGCCAAGATCGCGCTCGACCTCGGCTTCCACGTCTGGTCGGTGTGGCTGTTCCGCCGCTGGCTCGGCGTGCGGGCCCGCACGAGCCTGCCGTCGGCGGTGCTGGCGAGCCTCGTCGAGCCCTTCTGCTTCCAGATCCTGCGCCACCTCGGCGCGGCGGCGGGCTGGGTGGTCTACCTCACCGGGGCGTCGAGCTGGGGGGCGCAGAGCCGCGGCGGCCTCGCGGCGTCGGAGGGCGAATGAGCGCGGGGCCGAACGCGCGGCGGCCCGCCGCGTTGGAGGGGGCTGGAGGATGCGACGATGCGATACCTGTTTCCCACCCTCGGGGCCGCCGTGGCGCTGGCGGGGTTCGACAAGCTGGCCGGCCAGCGCGGCTACGAGCGGATGTTTGGCCACCTCGGCTGGACGGACGACCAGATGAAGGCCGTCGCGGTGGCGGAAACGGCCGGCGGCCTCATGATGATGCCGGCGGCCACCCGGCGCCTGGGCGGGCTCGTGGTGTCGGCGGCCTCGGTGGCGGTGCTGTCGAGCGAGTTGCGCCACGGCGACCCGAAGCTCGCCGGGCCCCGCGCGCTGGTGCTCCTCGCCGCCCTCGCGGCCGCGATCGCGCCCTGACGGGCCCCCTCAGGGCGCGACCTGCAGCACGGGCCGCATGAGGATCTCCTCGACCAGCACGTTCGGCGGCTGCGCGAAGGCATAGACCAGCGCCTGGGCGACGTCCTCCGAACGCAGGGCGTCGAGTTCGGTCCGGCGCCGTTCGAGCGCGTCGGCGACGTTGGGGCCGAACTCGGTCCACACGGCGCCGGGCTCGATGACGGTGACGCGGATGCGATCCGGCCCGAGTTCCTTGCGCAGGGCGTCGTGGAATCCCACCACGGCGAACTTCGTGGCGCTGTAGACGGACCAGTTCTCCACGCCGTAGCGGCCGCCGACGCTCGACACCGAGCAGATCATCGCCCCCGCCCGGCCCCGCATCAGCGGGATCGCGGCCTGGGTGCAGTGGAGCACGCCGTACAGGTTGGCGTCGATCATGCGGCGCCAGTCGGCGGGGTCGCTGGTCTCGAACTTCGCGTTCACGCCGAGGCCGGCGTTGTTGAACAGCAGGTCGACGCCGCCGTGGCGCGCCTTGACGCCCGCGAACATGGCCGCCACCGAGGCCGGGTCGGCCACGTCGCAGGCCACGGCGGTCGCGGCGTCCCCGAGTTCCGCCGCCAGCGCGTCGAGACGGTCGCGGCGCCGCGCCGCCAGCACAACGCGGGCGCCTTCGGCGACGAGCAGCCGTGCCGCCGCCTCGCCGATGCCGCTCGACGCCCCGGTGATCACCGCGATCCTGCCGGACAGGTCCTGCATCTTCATGGTCGACGTCCCGATCTCGATGAAACGGATTGGAAAGGCCCGCGGCCCTTCGCGGGTTTCAGGGCAGAGCCCCGAAACGGCATCGCCGCGGCGCCCTCCTCACCACAGCGTCGCCTTCGCGCGCTCGGGCCAGGCCTCGTCATAGGCCCGCCCGCCGACGGCCTCGTCGGACAGCGCCGCCAGGATCTCGCCGGGGCTCGGCAGGTCGCGCGGGGCGACGTGGCGCCCGGCATCCCAAAGCCCCGACCGCACCACCGCGCGGGCGCATTGGAAATAGGCCTCCTCGACGGCGAGCACGATCGCGGTGCGCGGCCGGTGCCCCTCGACCGCGAAGGACGCGAGCAGGCCGGGCTCGGCCGACACGGCGGCGCGACCGTTGACGCGAAAGGTCGTGCCGGAGCCGGGGATCAGGAACAGCAGCGCGGCGCGCGGATCGCGCACGATGTTGCGGAGCGAGTCGATGCGATTGTTGCCGCGCCGGTCGGGCAGCACCAGGGTGCGCTCGTCGGCGACCCGCACGAAGCCGGGCGCGTCGCCGCGCGGGCTGCAGTCGATCCCTTCCGGCCCGATCGTCGCCAGGGCCACGAAGGGCGAGGCCGCGATCAGGCGGCGATAATGCGGCGTGATGCGGTCCGTCACCTTGACGGTCGCCGCCACGGCCGGCGTCGGGCCGTAGAGGGCTTCGAGCTCCGCGATCGTGGCGATGGTCATGCCGTCCCCCTTCGCGCCGACGCTTCGCCCGTGCCGCTCACGCGTCCCCGGCCAGGGGACGGGCGGGCTCCGGCGCCGCGACCGGGTTCCGCCCCGACCAGTAGCCGGCCAGCAGCGAGCCCGACAGGTTGTGCCACACGGAGAAGAGCGCGCCGGGCAGCGCCGCCAGCGGCGAGAAGTACAGCTTGCCCAGCGCCGCCGCCAGGCCGGAGTTCTGCATGCCGACCTCCAGCGCCAGGGTGCGGCAGGTGCTCTCGTCGAAGCCGAGCAGGCGGCCGCCCCAGTAGCCGCCGAGCAGCCCGATGCCGTTGTGCAGCACCACGGCGAGCAGAACCAGCGGCCCCACCGCGGCGATGCTGCCCTGGCTGCCCGCCACGACCGCGCCGATGATCAGCAGGATGGCGGCGATCGACACGAAGGGCAGCGCGGGCTCGATGCGCTTCACCGCGCGCGGCGCGACCTGGTTCAACAGCAGCCCCAGGCCGACCGGCAGGGCGACGATCTGCACGATGCTGCGCAGCAGGCCGACGACGTCGACCGGCACGGAAGCGTCCACGTAGAAGCGCACCAGCAGCGGCGTCGCCACGATGCCGACCAGCGTCGACAGGGCGGCGATCGTGATCGACAGCGCCACGTCGCCCCCGGCGAGGAACACCATCAGGGTCGACCCGGTGCCGCTCGCCACGCTGCCGACCAGGATCATGCCGGTGGTGAGGTCGGGCGGCATGCGCAGCGCGTGGGCGATGGCCCAGGCGGCGAAGGGCATGACGAGGTAATGCACCACCACGCCGGCGACCACGGGGGCGGGCCGGGTGACGACCCGGCGGAAGTCGGCGACCGTCAGGGTCACGCCGAGGCCGAACATCACCACCGTGAGCAGGTCCGTGACCCAGGGCAGCAGCGGGCGGAACAGGTCGGGCAGCACGTAGGCGGCGACCGCCACGAGGGCGGCCCAGAGGGGGAACAGGCGGCTGAGGGACACGGGACGGGTTCGACTCACGGGGCGGGACGGAGGCACCTGTTCCAGCTTCGGGGGCGGGCGTCAAAGGGCGCATGCGCGAAAGGCGCGGCCCCCGCGAGCCCGTCGACGCCACGCCGCCGCGGTCGGAACGGACCGCAGCCGGCGCTCAGGGCCCGGCCGGGACGGGAAACCCGAGCGGCGAAGCCAGGGCGAGGTCGTCGCGGATGCAAGCGGCGGCGTGGCCGGGCCCGACGGCGCGCAGCGGCGGCACGATCTCGGCGCAGGCCGGGAGGGCGTGGCGGCAGCGGCCCCGGAACGCGCAGCCCGAAGGCGCCGCGAGGGGGCTCGGCAGGTCTCCTTCGAGCTTCACGCGCGGGCGGCGCAGCGTCGGGTCGGGGATCGGCACCGCGGCGAACAGCGCTTCCGTGTAGGGGTGACGCGGGTCGGCGAACAGCGTCCGCGTGTCGGCGATCTCGACGATGCGGCCGAGATACATCACGGCGACCCGGTCGCAGACGTGGCCCACCACCGCGAGGTCGTGGCTGATGAACAGCACCGTCAGCGACAGCCGCCGCCGGACCTCCATCAGCAGGTTGACCACCTGGGCCTGGATCGACACGTCGAGCGCCGAGACCGGCTCGTCGGCGACGAGGAAGTCCGGCTCCATCACCAGGGCGCGGGCGATGCCGATGCGCTGGCGCTGGCCGCCCGAGAACTCGTGCGGGTAACGGTCGGCGGCGCGTTCGGGCAGGCCCACCGTGGCCAGGGCCTCGACCACGCGCGCGCGGCGCTCCGCCGGCCCGAGCCCCTTCCGCTGGATGACGAAGGGCGCCCCCACGATGTCCCCCACCGTCATGCGCGGGTTCAGCGACGAGAACGGGTCCTGGAAGATCATCTGCATGCGGGGCCGCAGCGCGCGGAGGCGGCCCGCGCTCCAGCCGGTGATGTCCTCCCCGTCGAAGGCGATGCGCCCGGCCGTGGGCACGGTGGCGCGCAGCACGGCGCGGCCGAGCGTCGACTTGCCGGAGCCCGATTCCCCCACGAGCCCCAGCGTTTCGCCGCGGCGGATGTCGAGCGACACGTCCTCGACGGCCCGCACGACCGGGCCGCGCCCGAAGAAGCCGCGGGCGCCGAAATGCTGCTTCAGGTTCTCGACCCGGACCAGCGGGGCGGCGTCGGCCCCCGTCACGACACGACCTCCGGCACGGGCGCGCCCCGCGCGTCGCCGGCCGCGATCGCGTCCCACCGGCGGCACCGCACCAGGTGCCCGGCCCGGGCCTCGTCGAGGGCCGGCATCGCCGCGTCGCAGGGGTCCGGCAGGGCGTGGGAGCAGCGCGGCGCGAAGGCACAGCCGGGCGGCGGGGCGCGCGGGTCCGGCACCGTGCCGGGGATCGACACCATGTCGCCGCCGCGGAGGTCGAGCCGCGGCACCGAGGCGATGAGCCCGCGCGTGTAGGGCATCAGCGGCTCCGTCATGACCGGCACGACGCCCCCGCGCTCGACGATGCGGCCGGCGTACATCACCATGACGCGGTCGGCGATCTCGGCCACGACGCCGAGGTTGTGGGTGATGAACACGAGGCCCATGCCGGTTTCGCGCTGCAAGCCCTTGAGCAGGTCGAGGATCTGCGCCTGCACGGTGACGTCGAGCGCCGTGGTGGGCTCGTCGGCGATCAGCACCGCGGGGTCGCAACCGAGCGCCATGGCGATCATCACGCGCTGGCGCATCCCGCCCGACAGCTCGTGCGGGTAGGCGCGGAGCCGCCGCGCCGCGTCCGGGATGCCGACGCGCTCGATCAGCCCTTCGGCCCGCTTCAGCGCGTCGCGCCGGTGGAGCCCGCGGTGGAAGCGGAGACCTTCCGCGATCTGGTCGCCGATGCGGTGCACGGGGTTCAGCGACGTCATCGGTTCCTGGAAGATCATGGCGATCTCGTCCCCGCGCAGGCGCCGCATCGCGGCGTCCGGCAGGGCGAGGAGGTCGCGCACCGCGCCGTCGCGGCAGCGCAGCAGCGCCGAGCCGGTCACGCGCGTGCGGGGCGCGGGCGGCAGCAGCCGCATCGCGGCGAGGCTGGTGACGCTCTTGCCCGAGCCGGATTCGCCCACCAGCGCCAGGGTTTCGCCCGCCGCGAGGGAGAAGCCGACGTCGTGCACGGCCGGCACGATCGCCCGCCCGTCGGCGAAGCCGACCGACAGGCCGCGGACGTCGAGGACGGGGCCGGTGGGGGCGGGGCGCGCCATCGTCACAGCTCCACGCGGGCGTCGAGGGCGTCGCGCAGGCCGTCGCCGACGAAGTTGAAGCCCCCCACCGCGAGGGTGATCATCAGGCCGGGGAAGATGGCCAGCCAGGGCGCCGAGCCGAGGTACTGCTGGGCGTTGTTGAGCATGTTGCCCCAGCTCGCCACCGGCGCCTGGATGCCGTAGCCGAGGAACGACACGTAGGCTTCGGCCAGGATGGCGCGCGCGACCGTCAGCGTCGCCGCCACGATGATGGGGCCGACGGCGTTGCGCAGGAGCTCGTTGACCATGACGTAGCGGGCCGATGCGCCCATCAGCTCGGCCGCGAGGGCGAAGTCGCGCGTCTTCAGGGCCCGGATCTGCCCTTCCACCACCCGGGCCACCTCCATCCACCCCGTGGCGGCGATGATCAGCGTGATGGTGACGACGTTGGGGCTGATGAAAGCCGCCAGGGCGAGGAGCAGGAACACCGACGGGAAGCACAGCACGGCGTCGACGAGGCGCATCAGCGCCGCCCCGACGATCCCGCCGCGGTAGCCCGCCACGAGGCCGACGGTCGTGCCGGCGAGAGTCGAGAGCGCCATGGCGGCGAAGCCGATGGTGAGCGAGATGCGCCCCGCCATCAGCAGGCGCACCAGCAGGTCGCGGCCGAGCTGGTCGGTGCCGAACACGTGCGGGCCCGCGAAGGGGCCGGCGAAGCGGGCGCGCAGGTCGATGTGGAGCTGGTCGTAGGGGATCAGCAGCGGCCCCAGCGCGCAGGCCAGGACCATGAGCAGGATGACGGCGAACCCCGCGACGGCGAGGCGGTGGCGCAGGAAGCGGCTCACGGCGCGGCTGCGGGGGCGCCGCATCGCGGCGCGGCGGGGGCCGGGCAGGAAGGCCGCGAAGCGGCGCGCCGGGGCGAGGGGCGTGTCGGTCATGGCGTCGCCTCAACCGAGCCGGATGCGGGGATCGGCGACGGCGCCGAGGAGGTCGGCCAGGAGGCTGCCGAGCAGCACCAGCAGGGCCGACACCATGAGGATCCCCATCACCACCGGGTAATCGCGGTAGCCGAGCGAATCCAGGAACAACCGCCCCATGCCGGGCCAGGTGAAGACCGTTTCGGTCACGAGGGCGCCCCCGAGCAGCGTCGGCAGCTCCAGCCCGGCCAGCGTGATCATCGGCAGGAGCGCGTTGCGCACCACGTGGTGCAGGATGACGCGCCGCTCCGTCAGGCCCTTGGCCCGGGCGGTGCGGACGAAGTCCTGGTCGATGACGTCGAGCATGGCGGAGCGCATGTAGCGGCTCCACACCGCCACCTCCACGAGGGCCAGCACGCAGGCCGGGGCGATCAGGTGGTGCACGTAGCCCCACGGCGACGCGTCGCCCGGCGTCGAGCGGTTGCCGGACGGCAGCCACCCGAGCTTGACCGAGAACACGTAGATGGTGACGAGGCCGAACCAGAAGGTCGGGATCGACAGCGCCGCCATGGCGCCGGCGGTCGACAGGGCATCGAAGACGGAATGGCGGCGCACGGCGCCGAGGATCCCCACCGCGACGCCCGTCACCACCGCGAGCGCGACGGCCGCCACCATCAGCTCGAGGGTGGCGGGCAGCCGCGCCGCGATCACGGCGAGCACCGGCACGGAATCGCGGTAGGAGCGGCCCCAGTCGCCGGCGAGCAGACGGCCGAACCATTGCCAGTATTGAACCGGCAAGGGCTGGTCGAGGCCCATGGCGTGGCTCATGGCGGCGAGCTGCGCCTGGCTCATGCCCGGCACCAGCGCGAATTGCGCCATCGGGCCGCCGGGCGCCAGGTGCAGCACCGCGAAGCCGATGATCGACACCAGCACGAGCAGGACGAGGCTCTGGGCCATGCGGCCCGCCAGGAAGGATGCCATGCCGGTTCTCCGCGCTCCGCCGTCAGCCCGCCGTCACGCCCAGCGCCATTGGTTGGCGTTCCAGCAGTTCTCCTGGGTGTTGATGTTGGGCGTGTAGCCTTCGAGGCCGGTCTTCACGCCCTGCACCATGGCGTATTGGAACAGGGGCAGGTAGGGCAGCTCGCGCCGGACCAGGGCCTGGAGCTTGAGGTAGGCGGCCTTGCGTTCCGCGCGGTCGACCGTGGACGCGCCCTCCTTCAGGAGCGCATCGGCCTCCGGGCTCACGAACTGCGTCGTGTTCTGGCCGCCGCCGCCCTTGGCCGCGATGGCCTGGCTGGAAAAGTAGTCGGTGGCGTCGGGGTCGGGCCCGACCATGAAGTCGAGCCCCACCATGGCGCTTTCGAACTTCGACAGCATCCAATAATCGCCCCACATCACCGCGGGCGGCAGGTTGGAGATCGTCATCCTGGCGCCGATGTCCCCCCAGTTCTGCTGCAGGAGCTGCTGGGCCTGTTCGCGCAGGTGGTTGCCGGCCGTGGTGGAATTGGTGAACTCCAGCCGGACGCCGTCCTTGACCCGCACGCCGTCCGGCCCGGGCTTCCAACCGGCGGCGTCGAGCAGGGCCTTGGCGCCGTCCGGGTCGTAGCTCTGCTTCGGCAGGTCGGGGTTGTAGGCCCAGGACTGCATGGGCAGGTAGGATTCCGTCGGGGTCGGCAGGCCGTAATAGAGCTGCTCGATGATGCTCGCCTTGTCGACCGCCATGTACAGCGCTTCGCGCACCGCGCGGTCCTTGAACACCGGCAGCGCGGTGTTGAGGGCCAGGTTCTCGGTCGTGGCCTTGGGCACCGGCATCACGGTGCGGTCCTTCAAGGTCTTGGCCTCGTCGTAATGGTCCGGCGTGATCCCCTGCAGGCCGATGTAGTCGATGTCGCCGGTCTGGAACTGCGTGTAGAGCACGGTCAGGTCGGGGACGTATTTGATCACCAGCGTTTCGAGGAAGGGGCCGGGCCCGTGGTAGCCCTCGTAGGCCTTCAGCGTGACGTGGTCGCCCGGCACGCGCTCGCTCCAGCGGAACGGCCCGGTGCCGACGGGGTTCTGCGCGAACGCCGGCTTGTTGACGTCGGCCTCCTTCTCCAGGATGTGCTTCGGCCCGAGCCACGTCCAGGACAGGATGGCGGGATAGGGCGCGTAGGGCCGCTCCATGCGCCACGCGATCTCGGTCGGGCTCACCACGGTCACGTCGCGCACGAGGTCGTGGCCGGCGCGGCGGCCGGACAGGAACTTCGGGTCGACCAGCAGGGCGAGGTTGTATTTCACGTCCTCGGCCGTGAAGGGCGTGCCGTCGTGCCATTTCACGTCCGGGCGGAGCTTCACGCGCCAGTGCAGCCCGTCGGCCGACACGCCGCCGTTCTCCACGGTGGGGATCTCGGCCGCGAGGTCGGGCGCGAAGCTGCCGTCGGGGTTCGAGCGCCACAGCGTGCCGAAGAGGTTCATGTAGACCGCCTCGTCCACCTCGATGTGCAGCTTCAAGGGCTGGAACACCGTCGGCTCCTGCGATAGGCCGATGACCGCCTGCCCCTTGGGCTTGACGGGCGGGGTCGCGGCGCCGGCGGCCGGCATCCACCCGACGACGGGCCCGGCGACCGCGAAGGCGCCCGCCGCGGCGCCGAACTGCAGGATGCGGCGGCGGTTCGGGCCGGCCGCGTGGGAAACGTCGTGGTCCTGGCTCATGGCTTCGTGTTCCGGATCGGCGGGGGAAGGGGACGTCACACGCCCGCGATGGGGCGCGGGTTGGAGCCGTCGCTGAACCGCGACAGGCGGAAATCGCGCGGGTCGACGACGGGCGCGGCGCCCGTGGCGAGGTCGGCGGCGAGGCGCCCGGCGGCGGGGCCGATGCCGAAGCCGTGGCCCGAGAAGCCCGTCGCCACGACGAGGCCCGGCAGGGCGTCGACGGTGGAGATCACCGGCACGGCGTCGGGCGTGACGTCGATCATGCCCGCCCATTCCTGCACGACCTCCGCGCCGGCGAAGACGGGGAACAGCTCGGACAGGTTCTTCAGGGCACGGCGGTTCAACGCGCGGTCGGGCTCGGGGTCGAGCACGCGGCACCGCTCGTAGGGCGACACCTGGTCCAGCGGGACCGGGCGCGCTTCCGTCCATTCCTGCCGGAAACGGCCGTCCACGCGCAGCTTCAGCCCGCGCCAGTCGTCCTTGAAGGCCGGCAGGAAGTCGCCGAAGAAGCGGAAGCTGTCCGGCACCAGCGGCACCACGTTGACGTTCCCGTCGGCGATGGAATAGCCGCCGTCCGCCCGCTTGCGGTAGGCCCCCTTCGAGCACCAGAAGGCCGCCTCGGGGCCGCCCTCGATCGGCGCCGTGCGCAGGCAGCTCGACCTGACCTTGAGCTGCTTCAGCGTGATGCCGAGGTCGGCGAGGAAGCGGCGCGACCAGGCGCCGCCCGCCAGCACCACGGCGTTGCAGCGGATGCGCCCGCGCTCCGTCACCACCGCGCTCACGCGTCCGCCCGCCCGGTCGAGACCGCGCACCGCGCAACCGGTGAGGATGGCGGCGCCGGCGCGCTGGGCCGCGGTGGCGATGGCGGGGGCGGCCTTCTGCGGCTCGGCCCGGCCGTCGGTCGCGCAGTACATCGCGGCCTTCCAGCGCTTCGAGCCGCCCGGCACGTGGCGGTCGAGCTCGGCGCCGGAGATCATGCGGGCGTCGATCTGGTAGGGGCGCGCGTGTTCGAGCCAGGTCTCGTATTTTTCGACGTCGTCGTCGTCGTCGCAGCCCCAGGCGATGCCGGTGGTGAGGAAGCCCGTGTCCCCGTCCACGGTCTCGTCCATGCGCTCCCACATGCGCAGGCTTTCGACGATGAGCGGGATCTCGCGCGGGTCGCGCCGGCCCTTGCGGACCCAGCCCCAGTTGCGGCTCGACTGTTCTCCCGCCACGTGCCCCTTCTCGCAGAGCGCCACCGACACGCCGCGCTTCGCCAGGGCCAGCGCGGTGCTGACGCCGATGATGCCGCCGCCGACGACCACGACCTCGACGGCCTCGGGCAGCACGGTGTCGGCGCGGACGGGTTCGACGGGCGGTCCCATGGTCAGTCCTGCTTTCGGTCGGGGAAGGGGCGGCTCACAGCCGCGGCTCCAGGTTCCAGTTGATCGGCACTTCGGCGATCGCGGCCGTGTTGGGCAGGTCGAGCACGAAGGCCACGGTGCGGCCGACGTCCTCGGGCTGCGTCAGGTCGGCGGGGTCGCGCCCGAGCGTGAGGGGGGCCGCCATGTCGGTGGCGACGAAGCCGGGGCAGACCGCAGTGGCGCGGATGCCGTGCTCCCACCCGGCCTGACGGATGGCGTGGGTGAGGCCGAGCGCGGCGAACTTGCTCGTCGCGTAGGATCCCGACCCCGCCGACGCCACCCGCAGCCCGGACAGCGACGCCACGATGCACACCCGCCCGCGGCCGCCCCGCTTCAGGGCCTCCCAGGCGGCCTTCACCAGGCGGCGCGGCGCCCTGACGTTGACCTCGAGGAGGTCGTCGAATTCGTCGTCCCCGGCCTCGATCACGGTCTTCGGGATCATGATGCCGGCATTGGCCACCACGGCGTCGATGCGGCCGAAGCGCCCGAGCGTGGCTTCGACCCAGGGCCCCGCGGCGCCGGCGTCCCGCGCGTCGTAGCGATGGAGGATGGCGTCCGATCCGGCCGGCGCCGCCGCGCCGTCCGGGTCGCGCACGCCCAGGCTGAGCCGCCATCCGTCGCGGGCCAGGGCCTCGGCGACCGCGCGCCCGATGCCGCGGTTGGCGCCCGACACGAGCGCGACGCGGCTCACGGCGCCACCGCGCGGGGGGAGCGGGCCATCAGCCGGCATCCGGCACGCCGTCGAGGTGCCGACCGTAAACCTTGCGCAGGAGCCCGAGGAGTTGCGCCCGCTCGCCCCCGTCCAGCACGGAAAAGAAGTCCCGGTCCTGCGTCAGCGCCACGTCGCGCACGCGCGCCCGGAGCGCTTCGCCCTTCGGCAGGAGGTAGAGCTCCCGCGCGCGGCGTTCCGCGGGCGACACACGCTGCTCGACGAGTTCCGCCCCGCCCATCGCGTCCAGCAGCTTGCCCATGGCGGAGCGGTCCTTGCGGATGACATGGGCCAGGACCGACGGCCGGATCCCCGGATTGGCGCCGACCAGCAGCAACGTCGCGATCTTGCCCGTCCCGCCCGCGAGCAGGAGCCGCTCCATCCTGGCGTCCAGGTCCTGGCTGACCAGGATGTTGACGGTGCGGACGTAGAAGCTCAACAGCGTGCCGAAGATGTCGAAGTCGATGTCGAGGGTGTCCGCCGTCTTCGGCACCTTGCGGCTTCGCCGCGCGGCCGAAGGCACGGCATCCGCCTTTTCCGTCATCGCGCCCATCGCGGTTCGATCCTCGCAAGATCCGGAACTCCCGTCTCGGGACAACATGAACGCAGCAACGCGACGTCGATCGGCCGGCCGCAGGAACTCGAGGCCCAGCGGCGGACCGGCATCACCGGCACGGCGACAGCTTATCCACGCGCCTTCATCGCGGATGAACGCCCACACCGCGGATGGAACTCTCCGCGATGCTTGCGATGGGCCGAGGTTTCGACCTGTATCCTGCTCGTCCTGGCACGATGATGGTAGGTGTCCACTATCTTCCGCGTCAAGCCGCGATGGCGATGCACGCTGCGGAAAGAATCCTCACGGCGGACCGTCGCGCCGCCCACGATCCGGGCATGTCGGGGTCCGGACCCCGCGGTCCGCCCGACCCCGCTTCAGGCCCGCCGCTGCCTCAACCGGCTGCGGATCAGGGATCGCTCGAGCCAGCGCACGGCCATCGACAGCGGAAAGGCCATGATGAAATACATGACGCCGGTGACGAGGTAGATCTGCATGGGCATGTAATATTCGCTCGTCAGGTCGTCGGCCCGCATCATCAGCTCCGGAGCGGCGATGAGGGACGCGACCGACGTGTCCTTCAGCAGCGAGACGAGGCTGTTGCCCATCGGCGGCAGGATCACGCGCAGGGCCTGGGGCAGCACGATGTGGCGCAGGGCTTCGGCCCGCGTCATGCCGACCGCCGAGGCCGCCTCCGCCTGGCCCAGATCCACGGCCGCGATGCCGCCGCGGTAGATTTCGGACATGGAGGCGGCGTAGTGGAGGCCGAGCGCCACGACCGCCGCCCCGAAGCTCGGCAGGACGATGCCGAAGGCCGGCAGCCCGAAATAGATGAGGAAAAGCTGCGTCAGCGTCGGGGTGCCCCTGACGAACTCGATGTAGACCCGGCAGCAGCGCGCGAGCCAGCGCCGGCGCGACATCTCGCCGAGCGCGACGAACAGGCCGGCGACGACCGACAGGGCATAGGCCAGGGCCGTCATCTCGAGCGTCTGCGCCGCCGCGACGAGAAGCTCCGGCAGCCATTCGCGGACGAGGTCGAGCGTCGCATCCGAGATCATGCGCGTTTCCCCCGGGCGACATGGCGCTCCAGCGCCCGGCTGGCGGAGGACAGCGGCAAGCTCATCGCGAGGTAGACGATCGCCACGCAGACGTAGATCTGGGTGGACAGGTAGGTCTGCCGGACCAGCATCCCGGCGTTGAAGGACAGTTCCGGCGCCGCCACCGCGGAAGCGAGCGACGATTCCTTGAGGAGGCCGATGGCGAAATTGGCGAGGGCCGGCAGGACGACCCGCACGGCCTGCGGCATGACGATGATGCGCAGCGCCATGAGCCTGGTCATGCCGATCGCCAGGGCCGCCTCGCTTTGCCCGCGGTTCACCGCCTCGATCCCGGCGCGGAACACCTCGGTCAGGTAGGCGCCGCCGTTGAGGCCGAAGCCCACCACCGCGGCCGGGACCGGCGGCAGCCGGATCCCGACGGAGGCCAGGCCGAAGTAGATGATGAAGAGCTGCGTCAGCACCGGGACGGAGCGGAACACCTCGACGTAGACGTGGGCCACGGCGCGGAGCGCGCGCGAACGGGACGTCTTGAACGTGCCGAACAGGAGGCCGAGCAGGACCGAAACCGCGAAGCCTCCCACCGTCACCACCACCGTCGTCACGGCGCCGGTCAGGAGGAGCTGGACGATCTCCGGGAAGCGGTCGACGAACCTGTGCCAGCCGCCCATCAGTGCGCCCGCCGCTTGCCCAGCACCGCGCTCAGGAAGGCGCGCGTGCGGGGGTGCTCGGGGGCGTGGAAGAGCCGGCCCGGGGGCGCTTCCTCGACCACCACGCCCCCGTCCATGAAGATCACGCGGTCGGACACGTCTTCGGCGAACTGCATCTCGTGCGTGACGATCAGCATCGTCATCCCTTCGGCGGCCAGGTCCGCCATGACGCCGAGGACTTCGCCGACGAGTTCCGGGTCGAGCGCCGAGGTGGCCTCGTCGAACAGCATCAGCTTGGGCCGCATGGCGAGCGCGCGGGCGATGGCGACGCGCTGCTGCTGCCCGCCCGACAGCTGTTCGGGGTAGCTGTGGGCCTTGCTGGCGAGCCCGACCTTGTCGAGCAGGGCCAGCGCGCGGGCCTCGGCCTCGGCGGCCGGCACCTTGCCGACCTTGACGGGGCCGATCGTGACGTTGCGCAGCACGCTGAGGTGGGGGAACAGGTTGAAGCGCTGGAACACCATGCCGATGCCGGCGCGCTGGCGGGCCAGCGCGCGGTCGTCGAGGTCGACGACGCGGTCGCCCACGCGCTTCTGCCCCAGCAGGTCGCCGTCGATCACGATGTGGCCGCGCGTCGGCCGCTCGATGAAGTTCACGCAGCGCAGCATGGTGGTCTTGCCCGAGCCGGACGGGCCGATGATCGACACCTTCTCGCCGGGACGGACGTCGAGGTCGATGCCCCTCAGCACGTCGAGCGCCCCGTATGACTTGTGCAGCCCCGAGATCCTGACGAGGGGCTGTCCCGCCCGGGGCGGCTCCGCCGTGGCCGGCGTCGTGGGACTGGTCATGGCGAACGGGCTCCGGGGGTGGCCGTCCGGACGCGGCGACGCCCCCGGACACAGGCGGCTCAAGCGAAGAACGAGGAATAGTCCTTGGGCTGGTGGGCGGCGGGCCCGAGGATGGCGCCGGCGGCACTCCGGTCGACGCCGATGCGCGGATCCGTCGGGGCGGGCACCATGTAGTCGGGGTTCGACAGGCCGTAGCGGGCGAGGCAGGCCGCGTTGGTCTTCGACGCCCACAGCCACTTCACGCCGGCATCGACGGCGTCGAAGAGGTCGGTGTTCTCCATGTTCATGCCCATCACGGCCCGTCCCTTGCCGCTCAGGGCCGGGTATTGGGTGTTGGGCGTGATCGGGACCTGCTTCAGCTCGGCATCGGGGTTCTGCAGCAGCACGTAGGCGATGGTGGTCCCGTCGAGCACCGCATAGTCGATCCGGCCGGCCTCGAGGTCGCGAAGGCAGGCGTCGTCGTTGTCGTAGAGCTTCAGGTCGATGTTCGGGACCTTCTTCAGGTCGGGGACATAATCGTAGCCGTTGCCGGTCCCCACGCGGTGCCCCGCGAGGTCGGAGACGTCGATGTAGGCGCCCGCCGACCTGCCCTTCTTCATCGTGATGTAGTTGCTGTCGTAATAGATGGCGTCCGTCAGCAGAAGCGCGTTGGCCCGCGCCTTGGACCAGCCCATGTCGCCGCACATGATGTCGGCGCGGCCGGTCTTCACGGCCTCGATCGTCGCCGACCACGCCATCAGGGCGGGCTTCACGCCGAGGCCGAGGCGCTTGGCGATGGCCGCCACCATGTCGGCGTCCGTGCCCATGGGGGCACCGTCCTTCATGCCCGTGCCCGGCATGGCGCCGCTCATCGCTATGGTGATGAAGCCGTCCTCCACGGTCTTCGGCCTGGCCGGCGCCGCCGCGAAAGCCCAGGGCGCGAAGGCGGTGGGCCCGGTCAGCGCGCCGAGACCGAGGGTCGCCGCCCGCCCGACCAAGCTCCTGCGGGTCAGTCCCGCCCCGTCCACACCAGTCCTCATCGCCGTCTCCCGCACCGCGTCAGTTGCAATCGCAGCCTACACGGAACCCGACCCCTTGCAATATATTGAAATGCTGAAATTGACGGCTGCGGTTTCGGCCGGCTGCACAGCGCTTCGACGCGGCGGCCGCATCCTGCCTCAACGGGAAGCAAACACACCCTTGGCTTCGGCAATACCCAGCGTTCCGAGGTCGGGCGGCATCGACCGGGGCCGCGACCGGCTTGCCCCGACGGGCTCATCACGATAATGAATTTCTTCAATGAAAGGCTCTGGAATGCTCGACGCCACGCAACCCGTCCCCCCCGGCTCCCCGGACGCCGGCTCCGTCGACGTCGGAGCGCGGCTGAAGCGGTTCCGGACCGAGCGCAAGCTGACGATCACCCAGCTGGCGGACCGGTCGGGCGTGTCGTCGGGCATGATCAGCCAGATCGAACGCGGCACCACCAACCCGTCGATCAAGATCCTGCAGCGCCTGCGCTCGGCGCTCGGCGTCAACCTGTGGGACGTGCTGGACGAGAACGCGAGCGCGGAGCCCAGGCCCTCCCCGTCCTCGGCCCACGTGTTGCGCCGCGCGAACCGGCCCAGGATCGTGGTGGGCGAAAGCCGGCTCGTGAAGGAGCTGCTGTCCCCGCGCAAGGACCGCAACCTCCGCTTCATGATCATCACCCTGCCGGCCGGGGGGGTCAGCGAGGACGTGATCGTCGGTGAAGGGGAGAAGGGCGGCCTCGTGACGGACGGCCGCGTCCGGCTGACCGTCGGCCAGGAGGTGTCCGACCTCGACGAGGGCGACAGCTTCCAGTTCCCCAGCAGCCTGCCCCACGCCTTGTCGAACCCCCACGCCGAGCCCGCCAAGGTCGTGTGGATCATGAGCGTCCTCGACAGCCACATCTGATCCCGCGGCAGTCCGCGTCCCCGCCCAGGAGGAACCCATGTCGCCACCCGTCCAGCCGGTCGCCGACGTCGACGCCCTGCCCCAGGCCGTCGATGTCGTGGTCGTCGGTGCCGGCATCGCCGGCGTCGCCGCCGCCTACGAGCTCGCCCGCAAGGGACACCGGGTGGCGGTGATCGAGAAGGGCGTCGTGTCGGGCGAGCAGTCGAGCCGCAACTGGGGCTGGTGCCGCCAGCAGAACCGGGACCTGCGCGAACTGCCGCTTTCCATGTGGGGCCTGCGCCGCTGGGAAGAACTGGCCGCCGAAACCGGGCGCGACCTGGGCTTCCGCCGCACCGGCCTCGTCTACGTTACCGACAAGCCGGGCGACCTCGCCGAATGGGAACGGTGGGGCGAGACCGCGCGGCCGTTCCAGATGCAGACCCGGATGCTGACGGCCGCCGAGGCCGAGGCCCTGACGCCCGGCAGCCGCGGCGGCTGGCTCGGTGGCCTCCAGTCCCCGACGGACGGCCGGGCGGAGCCGAGCCTCGCCGTGCCGGGGCTGGCCGAAGCCGCGCGGGCGCTGGGCGCCACCATCCACCAGAACTGCGCGGTGCGCGGCTTCCACATGGAAGCCGGGCGCCTCAAGGGCGTGGTGACGGAGCGGGGGCTCGTGCGGGCCGACGCCGTTCTGCTCGCCGGGGGTGTCTGGACGGGGCTCATGATGCGGCGGCACGGCCTGCGTTTCGTCCAGGCCAGCGTGCGCTCGACCTCCTTCGCCACCGTCCCGGCCCCCGCCGTGACCGAGGGCGGCCTGGCCCTGCCGGGCGTGACCCTGCGGCGCCGGCTCGACGGGGGCTTCACGGTCGGCATGAGCGGGCGCGGCTTGATGGAGGTGTCCCTCCAGGGGCTGCGCTACGCGGGGCCCTTCTGGCAAACGTTCAAGAAGCGCCGGGCCGGCCTCGCCATCACGGTCGGCAGGTCCTTCGTCGACGGGCCGGAGGGCCTCGCACGCTGGTCGATGGATGCGCAAACCCCCTTCGAGCGGAACCGCACGCTCGATCCCCCGCCGGAGCGCAGGCTCATCGAGGCCGGCCTCGCCAGCATGGGCGCCGCTTATCCGACGCTGAAGGGCATCGCCGTGGCGCGGAGCTGGGGCGGCCAGGTCGACATGACGCCCGACGCCATCCCGGTGATCTCCCCCGTCGAGCCCGTGCCCGGCCTGTTCGTGTCGGCGGGCTTCAGCGGCCACGGCTTCGGCATCGGCCCCGCTGCCGGGCGGCTCGCGGCCGACCTCGTGGCCGGCGACGCGCCGATCGTCGATCCCCACCCCTACCGCTACAGCCGCATGACGGACGGCACGGACCTCGGCGCGCCGGGCATGATCTGACGCCGGCGGCGCCACAACCCCCGAAGGGCCCCGTCGCGCGCCCCGATGGGGCGGGACCGGCCGCCGTTGCACCGCCCGCGGCCGCGGCATAATCTGCCGCCGCGCGGGCCGGTCCGGCCGGAGCGCCGAGAGGTTCGATGACCCATCCGAGACTGGACCGGATCGACCTCAAGATCCTGGCCCGGCTCCAGCGCCAGGGCCGCATGACCAACGTCACCCTGGCGGAAGCCGTCGGCCTGTCGGCGAGCCCCTGCCTGCTCCGCGTCAAGCGGCTGGAGAAGGCGGGGTTCATCACGGGCTACGGCGCGCAGATCAACCTGGCCAAGCTCGGCGAAACGGTATCGATCTTCACCGAGGTCACGCTCGCCGACCACAGGCTCGAGGACTTCGCCCGCTTCGAAGCCGAGATCCGCAACGTCGACTCCCTGGTCGAGTGCCACCTCATCTCGGGGGGCTACGACTACCTGCTGAAGTTCGTCACCCGCGGCGTCGGCCAATACCAGGAGGTCGTCGAGGACCTGCTGCGGCGCGAGATCGGCATCGCCAAGTACTTCAGCTATATCGTCATCAAGTCGCCCATCGTGAAGCCCTACCTGCCGCTCGCGGCGCTGTTCGAGCCGCGGCGATGACGCTCACGCGGCGTCCCGTCCCCACCAGCCGCGCGCGATCCCCAGCCAGTAGCCCACGCCGAGCGGGATGGCGGCGTCGTTGAAGTCGAAGGTCGGGGCATGGAGGGCGGGCGACGGGCGACCCGGCTCCGCGGTGCCGATCAGCGCATAGGCGCCGGGCCGCCGTTCCAGCATGAAGCCGAAATCCTCCGACGTCATGTTGGGCGGCGTCGGCTCCTCGACGGCGTCCGGGCCGACGAGGTGCCGCATCGTTTCGGCGGCGAAGCGCGCCTCGGCGGGCGCGTTCGCGGTCAGCGGATAGGCGCCGTGGAACGTCACCCGGCCCCGCGCGCCGTGGGCCGCCGACACGCCCTCGACCAGGGCCGCCATGCCGTCCCGCAGGCGGGCCATCACGTCCCCGTCGAGCGTGCGGAGGGTGCCGCGGATCTCCGCGGACGACGGCAGCACGTTGTCGGACGAGCCCGCGTTGAACATGCACACCGACAGCACCGCCGCCGCCAAGGGGTCGGTGCGGCGCGACACCAGCGTCTGCAGCTGGCCGACCAGCGCGCAGCCCACCGGGATGGGGTCGACGGCCAGATGCGGCTGGGCCGCGTGGCCGCCGCGCCCCTCGATCAGGATCGTGAAGCGGACGCCGGCCGCCATGACGGGCCCGGCGCAGATCCCGAAATGGCCGATGGGCAGGGTCGGCCAATTGTGCAGCCCGAAGCAGGCCTCCACCGGGAAAAGGTCGAGGAGTCCGTCCTCGATCATGCGCAACGCGCCGGCGCCGCCCTCCTCGCCGGGCTGGAACACGAGATGCACGGTGCCCCCCGGCTTCGGCCCGCGCGCCAGCGCGTCCGCGGCGCCGAGCAGCATGGCGACATGGCCGTCGTGCCCGCAGGCGTGCATCCGGCCCGGGTGCCGGGACGCGTGGGCGACGCCGCTTTCCTCGGCGATGGGCAGGGCGTCCATGTCGGCGCGCAGCAGGATCGCGCCCGGCCCCTCGCCGCGGATGGTCCCCACCACGCCGGTGCCGCCGAGGCCGCTGTGGACCTCGAGGCCGAGCGCGGCCAAGCGGCCCGCCACGATGCCCGCCGTGCGGCGTTCCTCGAAGCGCAGCTCCGGATGGGCGTGGAGGTCCCGCCGCAGGGCGACCAGCCCGTCGAGGGCGGCGGCATCGAGGGAAGCGTGCAGCGTCATGGTGCGGAGGCTCCGGACCCCGGGGCGCCGATGCGGCGCAGGATGTGGATGGGATCGGCGAGGTGGCGGCCGAGTTCGGCCTGCGCGGCCGCGAGGTCGTCGCCCGTCGCCAGCGCGGCCAGGCGGCGGTGCTCGGCGGCGAGTTCGGCGCTCGACCGATAGCCGGCCATCAGGAGATGGAGGCACAGGCGGGTCTCGGCCTGGACGGTGTCGAACATGCGGGACAGGCGCGGGCTCGCGGCCGCGTCGACCAGGGCGCGGTGGAAGGCGAGGTCGGCGTCCGCGACCTCGCGCCAGTTCTCGGCCGCGACGGCCTCGGCCATGCGCTCCGCCTCGGCGGCGAGCCGCAGGCGCAGCGCGGCGCGGTCGGGCAGGGCCGCGATGCGTCGGAGCGCCGCCCCCTCGATGGCTTCGCGGGCGAGGTACACGTCGGCGAGGTCGGCCTCCGTCAGTTCGACCACGAAGACCCCGCGATGCGGATGCCCGACCAGAAGCCCTTCCTGCACGAGCCGCTGCATGGCTTCCCGCACGGGGCCGCGGCTGACCGCGAAGCGGGTCGCGAGGTCGGCCTCGTTCATCTGCTGGCCGGGCCGGAAGAGCCCCGACAGCACGGCGTCCCGCATCGCGCCCGCGACCTGGCCCGACAGGGTGACGCGGGGCAGGCGCGAAAGGCTCGGGGCGAGGCTCAAGACCCGTTCGACCATCGGAACGGCGCTGCGCCGCAGCCCCGTTCGGGCGATCGGCGGGCAAGCCGCGACGAAGGTGGCCGAGCCGCGGGGGAAGCAGGCCTTCAATGGAGCCGGTCCTGCAGCTTGTACCAGGCGCCGACGAGGGGCAGGAACCAGGGCGGCCCGAAATGCCCCCTGATGGCGGGCCACGGCATCCCGCCCCACGGGTTGGCGTCGCGATCGCCCGCCATCACGGCCGCCATCGCCTGGCCCATGTGGGTCGCCATCTGCGTGCCGTGGCCGCTGTAGCCCATGGAATAATAGAGCCCGTCGTGCTGCCCCGCCCGGGGCAGGCGGTCCTGGGTCATGTCGACGATGCCCCCCCAGCACCAGTCGAGGCGCGTGCCGGCGAGCCCGGGGAAAACCTTCAGCATGCCGGCTTCGAGGATGCGGCCGCTCTTCGCGTCCGACGTGGCGCTCGACAGGGCGAAGCGCGCCCGGCCGCCGAAGAGCAGGCGGTCGTCCGGCGTGGCGCGGAAGTAGTGGCCGACCGTCTGCGTGGTGGTGCACATGCGCCGGCGCGGCATCAGGGCGTCGAGCGTCGCGCGGGGCAGCGGCTCGGTCACCACGATGAAGCTGCCGATCGGCACGATGCGGCGCCGGTAGCGGAAGAAGGGTCCCGACATGGAGGGACCCGTGGCGAGCAGGACCTGTCCGGCGCGCAGCGTGCCGCGCGCCGTCTCGACGTCGTGCGCGTCGGTGCGGCCGATGCGCTTCAGGCGCCGAACGGGAGCCTGCTCGTGGATGCGGGCGCCGCGCCGCACCGCGGCCTCGGCGAGGCCCACCACGTAGCGGCCCATGTGCATGCTGCCGGACTTCGGGTAGAGCAGCCCGCCGTGGAAGCCGCCCGAGCCCAGCTCGTCCCCCAGCGCGTCGCGCGGCACCAGGCGCACGTCGGGGTCGGCGCCGCGGTGGAGCGCGTCGCGGGCGCGGGCGAGCTTGTCGTAGTGCTCGGGCTTGGCGGCGAGCTTGAGCTTCCCGGTGCGCCCGAAATCGCAATCGATCCCCTCCTCGGCCACGATGCGCTCGACCGTGTCGACGGCGTCGTCGAAGGCGCGGTAGAGCGCCACGGCCCGCCCGAAGCCGAAGCGGGCCTCCATGGTGGCGAAGTCCTGGAAGAAGCCGTTGTTGCATTGCCCCCCGTTGCGGCCCGAAGCGCCGGCCCCGACGTGGTCGGCCTCGAGGAGCGCCACGCTGGCGCCGCGCTTCGCCAGGGCCAGGGCGGCCGACAGGCCCGTGAAGCCGCCGCCCACCACCGCGACGTCGACGCGGCCCCCGATCGGCCCCGGCGTGGCGCCGGTGAAGGGCGCCGCCGTGTCGTGCCAGTAGGATGCGAGCTTCACCGGCGGGCCCGCCTCAAAGGCCGCAGCATCCCGCGAGGCCGCCGATGTCGGCGATCTCGTGGGTGACGTAATGCGGGATGCGGGGGTCGTGCCCGCGCGCCACCCACACGCGGGCGCCGAAGTGCAGGTCGTAGGCGGTCATCTGGTCGTAGCGGAAGCTCGACGACACGTGCATCATCTCCTCGGGCTTGGCGCCGAGCTGGTCGAGCATGTATTCGAAGGCCTGATAGCGGGGCTTGTAGGCCCCGGCCTGTTCGGCCGTGTAGACGCGGTGGAACGGGGCGCCGAGCTTGGCGACGTTGCTGTGGATCTGCGCGTCCATGGCGTTGGACAGGATCACCAGCGGGATCTTGCCGGCGATCGCGGACAGGCCCGCCGGCACGTCGTCGTGCGGCCCCCAGCTCGGCACCGCCTCGTAGATGGCCGCGCCGTCGGCGTCGCGGTAGGGCACGCCGTGGCGCTCGCAGGCGCGCCGCAGCGCGTTGCCGATCACCTCCGCGTAGGGCTTCCAGGCGCCCATGACCTCGTCCCGCCGGTAATTGGCGAAGTCGCCCGTGAACGCCGACATGCGGTCCGCCCCGATGCGGTCGGCGCACAGCGTCCGGGCCATGTCGGTCATGCGGAACCGGGTCAGCGTGCCGTAGCAGTCGAAGGATATGTATTTCGGCGTGAAGGTCGGGGGGGTCATGGCGATCCGGGGGCCTGGGAGGCCGGCGCTCGGCCTCGATCCCCGGAGTGGACCGTCCCGCCTCCGGATTGTCAACAATCCTACGATCGGGCGGACCGGGCCGCCGCGGGGGGCGGGCCGCGGGGGACGATGGCAGATGCCGCGAACCGCCTTCGCCTTCGGCACGACCTGCCGCGACGCCCCGGCAGATCCGCAGCATCTTCCGGCGCCCGGCCCGATAATCCGTGCCGTCCCGACCGATCGGATCTCCGTCATGCTGGCCAACGACCTCGCCGAACTCGATCGCGCCCACCTGATCCACCCGGTGATGTCGTGGCGCGACCACGAGGCCCGCGGGCCCCACGTGCTGGCGTCCGGCGAGGGCGCCTACCTCACGGACGCGTCGGGCCGCACCCTGCTCGACGGCTTCTCGGGGCTGTGGTGCGTCAACGTCGGCTACGGCCAGCGCAGCGTGGTCGCGGCCGCGACCGAGCAGATGATGCGGCTGCCCTACGCGACGGGCTATTTCGGCTACGCGGCCGAGCCCTCGATCCGGCTGGCGGCGCGGCTGGCGGCGCACGCGCCCGGCGACCTCGACCACGTCTTCTTCACGCTCGGCGGCTCGGACGCCATCGACAGCGTGGTGCGCTTCATCCGCTTCTACATGCACGCCCAGGGCACGCCGGAGCGGCGGCACGTGATCTCGCTCGCGCGGGGCTACCACGGTTCGTCGACGACGGGCGCCGGCATCACGGGCCTGCCGGCCTTCCACCGCGACTCGGACCTGCCGCTGCCCTGGCAGCACCACATCTCGAACCCCTACCCCTACCGCAACCCGGCCGGCCCCGACGCCGGGGCGATCGTCGCGGCGTCGCTGGCCGAGTTCCACGCCAAGGTCGAGGAGATCGGGGCGGACAAGGTCGCGGCCTTCTTCTGCGAGCCGATCACGGGCTCGGGCGGCATCATCGTGCCGCCAAAGGGCTGGCTGCCGGCGATGCGCGAAGCCTGCCGCGCGCTCGGCATCCTGTTCGTCGCCGACGAGGTCATCACCGGGTTCGGCCGCACGGGGCCGATGTTCGCCTGCGAGGACGAGGGGATCGTCCCCGACATGATGACGGTGGCCAAGGGGCTGACCTCCGGCTACGTGCCGATGGGCGCGGTGCTGATGTCGGACGCCGTCTACCGCGCCATCCGCGACGGCAGCCCCGAGGGGGCCACGATCGGCCACGGCCTGACCTATTCGGCCCACCCGGTCAGCGCCGCCGTCGGCCTCGCCGTGATGGACCTCTACGAGGGCGGCCTGCTGGCGCAGGGCCGGCGCGTGGGCGCCCACCTCGCCCGGCGCCTGTCCGCCTTCGCCGACCACCCGCTGGTCGGCGAGGTCCGCGGCCGCGGCATGCTGCAGGGGCTCGAGCTCGTCACCGACAAGGCGAGCAAGGCCAAGCCCGACCGTGCGCTCGGCATCGCCGGCAAGCTCGCCGCGGCCGGGATCGAGAACCGTCTGATCTTCCGCGCCTTCGCCGACGACATGGTCGGCTTCGCGCCGCCGCTGTGCTGCACCGAGGACGACATCGACATCCTGGTCGCGCGCCTGGAGGCCACGCTCGCCGCGGTGCTCGACGACCCCGAGGTCCGGGCGGCGGTGCGTTGAAGCGGACCGCGCTCAGGCACCGCCGCCCGACCGCGCGGCGGTGCCCGCCGAACCGGAAGGCCCGGGCCGGCGCGGTGGGCGAGAGCGGGCCGCCACGGCGCTAGGGGGCGGGGGCGGCCCCGCGCTCCGGCACCAGCGCCACGGCGTCGACCTCGACGAGGAAGCCGTGGTGGAGTTCGGTGACCGGCACGACGGTGCGGGCGGGGCGGGCGTCCGGCAGCAGGGCGGCGTAGACGGCGTTGAAGCGCGGCCAGTTGGCGACGCCGACGATGTAGGCCGTGACCTTGAGCAGGTGGCGCGGCGTGCCGCCCGCGGCGTCCAGGATCGCCAGCATGTTGCCGACGGCCTGCCGCGCCTGGGATTCGAAATCCCCGCCGGGATCCCGCGTCCCGTCGGGGCGGACGGGGAGCTGGCCCGAGATGTAGAGGTGGCCGCCGCCCGACATGCCCTGCGCGTAATGGCCCGCCGGGGCCGGTGCGGCCGCGGTGGCGACCTCGACGATGTCGTCCATGCTCACCATCCTCCGAACCTGTCCCACGTCGCCTCGACGGCCGGCGACGCGCCGCGCACGACGCGGTATTCCCGATGCTGCGCGCCCGTCGCGCAGGCGTGGTTCGGCAGGATGCGGACGCGGTCGCCGATGGCGAGGTCGGGCAGCGCGCCGCCCGATCCGGGGCGCACCGCCACGATCCCGTGCTCCTGGTTGGCGTCCACCACGACGAGGTCGCCATAGGGTTCGCCTCCGATGTCGCAGACCAGGCCGTAGCCCTGGTCGACGGCCTGCCGGGACGTGCCGCGGTCGCGCGACATCGCCATCCAGCCGGCGTCGACGAGAATCCAGCCCTTGTCGCGCCGATGGCCGATCACCGTGGCCAGCACCGAAACCGCCACATCGCCGACCGTGCAGGCTCCGATGCCCGCCATGACGAGGTCGAAGAACACGAACACGCCGGCCCGCACCTCCGTGACGCCCGTGAAATCCTCGGCCGCGAAGGCCGTCGGCGTCGAGCCGACGCTGACGACGGGGCACGGCAGCCCGGCGCCGCGCAGGATCGCGGCCGCGTCCACCACGGCGCGCCGCTCCCCTTCGGCGCAGCGGCGGAGCGCTTCGGGGCCCCGCGCCGAATAGCTTTCGCCGGCATGGGTCATCACCCCGCGCAGCTCGGCGCCTTCGCCGAGCGCGCGGCCGATCGCGACGAGGCCGTGGACGTCCCCGGGCAGCACGCCGGAGCGGTGGCCGTCGCAGTCGACCTCGATCAGGGCCGGGATGCGGTCGCCGGCGGCGCGCGACGCGGCCGCCACCGCCACCGCCTGCTCGACCGTGTCGAGCACCACGGCGACGTCGGCGCCACGGGACCGCAGGTCCAGGACGCGCCCGAGCTTGGCGGGGGCGATGCCGACGGCATAGGTGATGTCGCGCACGCCCGCGGCGGCGAACCGCTCGGCCTCCATCAGCGTCGACACCGTGGCGGGGCCGGCCGGCGAGGCCATGACCCGCCGCGCCACCTCGACCGATTTCGCGGTCTTGAGGTGCGGGCGCAGGGACACGCCGGAGGGGCCGAGCCGCCCCCGCAGCCGGGCGACGTTGTTCTCCATCCTGGCGACGTCGAGGACGAGGCAGGGCGTGTCCACCCCGTGCAGCGTGTCGGGCCGCGCCTCGCCGCGCGCCGCCGCGGCCTGCTCCATCGCGCTCATCATGGTGCCCCGTAGCCGAGGATGGACTTGGTTTCGAGATATTCTTCGAGCCCGAAGGCGCCGTATTCCCGGCCGTTGCCGGACCGCTTGTAGCCGCCGAAGGCCGCCTCGCCGTCCCAGGCCGGACCGTTGATGTGGACCTGGCCGGCCCGGATGCGGCCCGCGAAGCGGCGGGCGCGGTCGAGGTCGCGGGACTGCACATGCGCGCCGAGGCCGTAGACGGTGTCGTTGGCGATGCGCAGCGCGTCTTCCTCGTCCCGGTAGGGGATGACGGACAGGACCGGGCCGAAGATCTCCTCCCGCGCGATCCTCATGCCCGGGTCCACGTCCGAGAACACCGTCGGCTTGGCGTAGAAGCCGCGGTTGAGCGAGGCCGGGCGGCCGAGGCCGCCGCAGACGAGCTTCGCCCCCTCGTCGAGCCCCGAGCGGATCATCGCCTGCACGCGCTCGAACTGCGCGCCGTTGGCGATCGGGCCCAGGGTGGTTTCGGGCCGGCGTGGATCGCCCACGACGATCTGCGCCGCCGCCGCGGCCGCCAGCGCTTCCACCTCGGCGAGCCGCGCGGCGGGGACCAGCATGCGGGTCGGCGCGCTGCAAGACTGGCCGACGTTGCGGAAGGCCGCCAGCACGCCCTTGCCGACCGAGGCCGCGAAGTCGGCATCCTCCAGGAACACGTTGGGCGACTTGCCGCCGAGTTCCTGCACGACCCGCTTGACCGTGGGGTCCGCCGCCTGGGCCACCAGCACGCCGGCCCGGGTCGACCCCGTGATGGAGACCATGTCGACGTCCGGATGGGCCGACAGGGCGGCCCCCACGACGGCACCGGTGCCGTTGACGAGGTTGAAGACGCCGGGCGGCACGCCGGCATCGTGCATGACCTCGGCGAACAGCAGGGCGCTGAAGGGCGACAGCTCGCTCGGCTTCAGCACGATCGTGCATCCGGCCGCGATGGCCGGAGCCACCTTGGCGGTGATCTGGTAGAGGGGCCAGTTCCAGGGCGTGATCAGCGCGCAGACCCCGATCGGCTCCTTGACGGTCGCGGTCGTGCCGTGCCGCGCGATGAAGCTGAAGCGGCGGAGGACGTCGGCCGCCACGCGCACATGCGCGACGCCGAACGGCACCTGCGCGGCGGCGGCGAAGCCGATCGCCACGCCCATCTCCCGCACCATGGCGTCGGCGAACAGGCCCGCCCTGCGTTCGATCAGGTCGCCGACCCGGGTCAGCAGGGCGATGCGCTCCGCCACGGGGGTGGACGAGAAGGCGGGAAAGGCGCGCCGTGCGGCCGCCACCGCCAGGGCGACATCCGCCTCGCCCCCGGCCGCGACGGCGCCGAAAACCTCCTCGGACGCGGGATCGACGACCGGCAGCCTGTCGGGCGTCGACGACGGGCGCCAGGACCCGTCGATGTAGAAATGGTCCGCGTGGGGGTTCGGCATGGGGGCGACCTTCGATCCTGAGGGGGCGGCTCGCCTCAACCGAGGGCCTGGCTGGCCAGCGCGAAGGCCGCGACGGCGCCGGGCTCGCCCGGGGTCCCCCGCGTCATCCGCACGCTGCGGTCGACGTTCGCCAGGCCGCAGGCGGCGAGAAACGCCGTGAAGGGCCCGTCGCCGCCCGGCGCGTCCACCCGGAGGAAGCGGCCGTCGTGGGCCCGCACATGCGGGGTCGCCAGGGCGATCGCCCCGGCGTCGTCCGCGCACACGATCGGGCCGACCACGTGCCCTCGCCCGAAGGGCCGGCAGATCGCATAGCCGCCGACCCGTCCGTCGCGTTCCAGCACGGTTGCGGTGCCGACGGCCCGCAGGGTCCGGAGCAGCGCGGTGCGGTCGCCGCCGACCGCCGCGGCGTCCAGCGCCGCGATGGCGGCCCAGTCCCGGTCTTCGGCGGCCCGCGCCGGGGTTTCGGCCGCCACGGCCGCGTCGGCGATGCCGTGGTGCTGGTCGTTGGAGCCCGTGACGCGGAACCCCAGCGACTCGTAGAGCGGGCGGCCAGCCGGGGTGGCGGTGAGGCGGACGGTCCGGTCGCCGGCGGCCTCGATGAGGGTCCGCATCAGGCTGCGACCGATGCCCCTGCCCTGCAGGGCGGGCGCGACGATCACCATGCCGATCGTGGCGAGCCCGTCGCCGAAGGGCCACCACATGCCGGTGGCCGTCACCCTGTCGCGTTCGTCGACGGCCACGATGCCGTGGCCGACCTCGAGAAACAGGCGCCAATCGTCCAGCCGGTGCGGCCAGCCCACGTCGACGGACAGCCCGTGGGCCGCAGCGAGGTCGGCGCGCGACAGGGCGCGAAGGCGCGGAACGTCGGTCAATGTCGGCCCTTTCGAGAGTCTGCACACCGGGCGCGGCCGCCCCCCGCCGGATCGTGTGGCGGCGCGGCCGCGTGCCGCGACCATATCCGGCATCGCGGCGGATGAACGATCGCTTCGCGCCGGCCGGCCCACCGATCCTTCCGTTCCGACCGGCGGGGACGGCAGAAGATGCCGCGGCGGGGGCGGCGGCCTCGCCCATCGTGGCGGCGGAAACCGGCGCGGGCCGTGCTGGCGCCGGTTTCCGCTCCCCCGTTTCCCCCCGCGTCGCCGATCATTCGTCGACGCGGGGAGACGGGGGCGCACCGGGTCAGATCGCCTTCAGGTGCGGGCTCAGCAGCCCCATCATCTTCATCATGTTCACCCGGTCCTGGCCGAACACGG
>NZ_QYBB01000037.1 GCF_004137685.1 Lichenibacterium minor
GAGAAGCTGCAGGGCATGCCGCTGCCTCGGCGGTGCGTGGAGACCTACACTCCCCATCCTGATCTCCCGAATGACAGACTCCTGCACAGGACTTGGATGCCCGGCGAGCGGCGCATCACCCGCCGGGCCGAGATTATCGCCGCCCACAATACGTGGATGGTTGAGCGCCAGGCTGTGAAGGATCGGCTCGGGATGGACGCGGCCGATGACGCCGAGGAAGAGGCCTTCCGAGTGCTGTGGGAGGTCGAGGCCGAGATCCTGTCGACGCTGCCGACGACGACAGCGGGGCTCGTCGCGAAGGCACGGTGGGCATCGTGGGATGGGCTCCCGAAGGCAACCGCGGAGGTCTGGGCCAAGCAGGTCACAGGCGACGTGATCGCCATGGCGGAACGCAGCGGGGTGGCGTCGTGATCCTCGCCTCAATCCTCCGACAGGATGGTCCGCAGATCCTCCTTCCGGCGCTGGATCAGATCGGCCCAGGCCGTCAGGGCGCCGTGCAGCGTGTCCAGCGCCACGGCAACCACTTCGATGTCGGCGACGTCCGTGACCATGACCTCCACCTCGGCATTCGCGTTGGGCCCCTCCACCGCAAAGGTCACGGAAAACAGGTCCTCCGGCCCATCGTCCTCGGCGTCGGGTTCGATGCGCTGCACCTCCCTCATGCGGACTTCCCAATCGAGGTCGGTGATCTCCTCGGCCGCAGCCGCTTCGCCCTTATCGTCGTCCGCCATGCCGCCCTCCCGCTGCTGATGTCCGCAGCATCGCAGGACCGGCGGCGGAAACGGGCCACAGGTCGTGGTGACTGCACCACGGTCGGTGGGGGCTCGCCCGACGCCGTCGCGGCGGAGCTGCGGGACCTCGTGCACCAAGCCGCGGGGAACGTGGCGGGGAAAACGGTTGCAGCGCAGGTCCGGCAGGCGGCGCGGCACCTCGGCTACCCGGCGGAGAGCTGGCGCGTCCGGGAAGCCTGGTACGGCCGGGCTGGTGGGTGGTCGGCCGCGGCGGTCGACGACCTGCGGCGGCGGTTCGTGGCCTGGCGGGATGGGGGACGTGGACGGGCCGGCTCGGACGCTTTGGTCCGGCGCATCCACGATCTGAGGGCCGGCTTTGCCCAATTCGATCGAGACCTCGCCGCCCTAGAGGTCGAGGTCGCCCGGCTGTCGAGTGCCGCCGAGCGCGAGGGAAACCCCGATGCGTGACGCGGTTCGGCGAAGCCGATCAGTAGGTCCGTTCGAATTGGATCTGCCGGCTCACGGCATTCTCCTGCGCGTTGAGCGTGCGCTGCTCGCCGCGGGAGATAGCTCCGCCTCCGATGGTCGCGTCGGCGCGCTCCTCCAGGCGGATCGCCGTGTCCTCCTGGTGCAGCCGGTGCGCCTGGCCGGCGGACGGCTCGCCATCGCGGAGACCGTCAACGATGCGGTCCTGCTGGCGGTCAAGCCTCGCGCCGACCTCAGCGCGACGTGGGTGGTTCCAGTCCCACTCGCTCGCATGCGCGGCGGTGCCGGCGCCGAGCGCGAGGACGAGGGCAGCGGCGCGGAGGGCAGAAAAGGCGGTCATGGCGAGGTCCCCATCGAAGACGGAGCCACCCTGATCCGTGGGCCCTTAACCTGGGCTGAGAAAGCGCTTCAGCGGGCGTTCACGCTCCGGTCGCCCGCCCCTTCCCTAGGGCTGGTCCCCCTACGCTGCGGGTTATTAGCCCTCGCGGCTGATCCGCTCGCGTCGGGCGGGCCTTCAAGCCGCGACCGCGTCGAACTGCAAGACGGCCGGCATCTCGGACAGGAACTGCCGGTAGCCCTGTCGAGCGAGCTGGTAGTCTGCCATGCGGAGGATGAGCTTGGCTTTGCCTTCTTTGACGACGGCGATCGAAGTCTCGGAGGCGAACAGGCCGTCCCGGTAGAGCCGGAGCAGGACTTCGAACCGACCGTCCGCGGCCGGGCGCATCCTCAGATCGAAGCGGATTTTGTCGGTCTGCTCAGCCATGGCTGCTTCCGCCTCCTACCCCTTAATCCCGTTGCGATGGAAGGTAGAAGCGTCATGGTTAACGGCCGGTTAAAGAATGCAATCGCCTTGTATGCTGAGAAAGTTAACTGTGCCGAGGCCGCTCCAGGGGGCAGGCGGTTGGCGCACTGCAGGCGTAGCCTTGACCACACCTCACTGCCGGGAAGACGGGTTTCCGGCGGTGGTCCTCCTCTAGCGGAAGCGGATATCGGAGCGTTCGCGAATTGGCTGGACCCGGTAGGGTTCGGTTGCCCCAGGCCGATACGGCTGCTGTCGCGGCGCCACCGACGGCGCGGCCTTGCGCGATCGGCGATGCAGGAGCCTGCCGAACGTATAGCCGACGAAGGCAACCACAGCGACCTTAGCCAACGGGTGGGTCAGGTCGATGCCGAGTACGATGGGCTGCGCAGCCCGGGTTTGCCGAGTGAACGGCGCTTGGCCGCCGACTTGGCTGGACCACTCTCGGAAACCAGATCGGGCATGATCATGCCCGGTTTGAGAATGGTCAGGATGCGGCATCGGTCGTGGGTTCAGCGGCATAGATGCCTCCTTGTCGGAGGGCAATGGACCGAGGCCGGCTTGGTTCCTGACCCTGTCATCAGCAGGGAGCACAGAGAGATGGCCGCGGCGCTCACGCTGGGCACGGGTAAGGTGCCGCGGCCATCCCGAGCCGTTGGGTCGAACCGGCTCGCCCGAAGAGTCCCTGATCGTTGCGAAGCCTCAAGCGAGTGGCGCACTCAAGCTGAAGACGGCCGCGGCACGGATCGCTCTGAGGGACCCATCCGCGGCCGTCCGAGCCGAGGCGCCCCTCTCGGCTCTGAGGAAACGATAGCAAAACCACGCTAGCCCTCAAGCGGGCGCTACCTATCTGCTACCTAGGTAATCCTACCTCGCCCACTTCTACGAGGTAAAACACCCTTGAATTACCTGCCCTCCTTCGGAAGGTCGGCGGGAGCGAGGTTGACGGTGATCCGCTTCGCCGGCAGCGCCAGGCCCGACGCCGACAGGGCCGAGCGCACCCGCTCGCGCGATTCAGCGACGGCCTTGTCGCCGAGGCCGACGACGTTGAACACCACGGTGCCGTTGGTGATCTGCACCTGGACGTCGACCGGCCGGGCCTCGATGCCCTCGAAGGCGACCGTCGCAATCCGCACGACCATCGCGCCCTCGCCGATGCGATCCAAGATGGCAGGAGGCTAGCGCGGGGCCGGCCGCGCCGCAAGGCGCCCGCCGCGGCGGCCCCGGGGCGGCCCCGGGGCGGTGTGGACAGGGGCGCCGGGCTCCGCATGGCCGACGGCAACCCCTCCTTCCCAACCTGTCACGGGCGGGAGCGCGCCGAGCGGCCCCGTTTCCCATCGAGCCGACCCGGGCAAGGGATCCGCGGCCGGTCCGCCGACCGCTCGGACGCTCAAGCGGCGTCGAAGGGCTCCGCGCCGGCCGGCTTGCCATCGGCGCCGAGGGTGATCTTCTCGATGCGCATCTCGGCGCTGCGGAGCAGCTTGTCGCAATGCGTCTTCAGCGCTTCGCCGCGCTCGTAGATCGCGATCGAATCCTCCAGGGCGACGTTGCCCCGCTCCAACCGGGTCACGATGTCCTCGAGTTCCGCCAATGCCTTCTCGAAGGGCAATGCGGCAATCTCGCCCAATCCTGCCTGATCCAAATCGAAACCTCGCTTCCGCGTCCGTCGTACCACCTTGGAGGCCCGCGCCAGGAAGGCAAGGCCGTCCGTCCGTTCGATCGAGATCCGATCCCACCATGACAGATGCCACCACCGTCCCCCGGCCGCGGCTGATCAAGCGCCACAGCGCCCTCGTGCGCGTGACGCACTGGATCAACGCCCTGTGTCTCGTCCTCCTGCTGATGAGCGGGTTGCAGATCTTCAACGCCCACCCCGCGCTCTACCTCGGCTCCAAATCCGACTTCGCCGCCCCGGTCTTCGCCATCGACTCGCGCGACGTGAACGGCCACACGGAAGGCTACACGGCGCTGCTCGGCCACAGCGTGAACACGTCGGGCGTGCTCGGCCTGTCGCAGTCCGGCGGCCGGGCGGTGGAGCGGGCGTTCCCGAGCTGGCTCACGCTGCCGTCCAACCAGGACCTGGAGACGGGCCGCCACTGGCATTTCCTGATGGCGTGGCTGCTGGTCGTCAACGGCACGCTCTACCTGCTCTACGGCCTGGTCTCGCGCCACTTCGCCCGCGATATCGTGCCGGACCGGGGCGAGCTCGCCCACACGGGCCAGGCCATCGTCGACCACCTCAAGCTGAGGTTCCCGCACGGCGAAAACGCGCGCCGCTACAACGTGCTGCAGAAGCTCACCTATTTCGCCGTGATCTTTGTCGCCTTGCCGCTCATCGTGGTCGCGGGCTGGACCATGTCGCCGGGCCTCGACGCCGCTTTCCCGTTCCTGACCACCCTGCTCGGCGGCCGGCAGACCGCCCGGACCATCCATTTCGTCGTCGCCTGGGGGCTCGTCGCCTTCTTCGTGGTGCACATCGCCATGGTGCTGCTGACGGGGGTGTTCAACAACATGCGCTCCATGATCACCGGCTGGTTCGACACCGGCGAAGCCAAGGACAGCGAGGTGACCACCAATGCGTGACCATGACCAGTCCCGGCGCGGGCTCATCAAGGGCGCGCTCGCCAGCCTGGGCGGCCTCGGCCTCGCGGGCTGCGATGGCGGCGCCAACAACCCGCTCGTGCAGAAGCTGTTCGCCCTCGAAGAGATGCTGACCTTTCGGACGCAGAGCGCCATCCTCGGCCCGGACTCCCTCGCCCGGGAATATACCGAGTCCGACATCAGCCGCTTCTTCAAGCCGAACGGCTCGAAGGACCCGCAGGACGAATCCTACAAGGCCCTGGCGGCCGACGGCTTCAAGGACTACCGGCTCGCCGTCGACGGCCTGGTGGAGCGCCCGGCGCACTACAGCCTGGCGGAGCTGCGCGCCATGCCGTCCCGCACGCAGATCACGCGGCACGATTGCGTGGAGGGCTGGAGCTGCATCGGCAAATGGTCGGGCGTGCGGCTGTCGCACATCCTCGACGCGGCCGGTGTGAAACCCGCCGCGCGCTACGTCGTGTTCCACTGCGCCGACACGCCCGACGAAGCCTCCTTCGGCGAGGAGCCGGCCCATTTCTACGGATCGATCGACTTCCAGGCGGCACGCCACGAACAGACGATCCTGGCCTACGACTTCAACGGGGCCCCGCTGGAAGTCCCGCACGGGGCGCCGCTGCGGTTGAGGGTGGAGCGCCAGCTCGGCTACAAAATGTCGAAATACGTGATGCGCATCGAGGTCGTGGACAGCTTCGCCCATCTCGGCGACGGCCACGGCGGCTATTGGGAAGACAACGGCTATACCTGGTACGCGGGCGTGTGACCCGCCCACCGGCCGGCCGATCGCGGTCGCGGCGGCGTCAAACGGCGGCCGCCTCGCGCCGGTCCGGCACGTCGAGGGCGAAGACGTCGCCCTCGAAGCAGTCCCGGCCACGCCCGATGGCGCGGATCGCGTCCACCATGCGGCCGGCGCGTCCCAGGGCGTCGTCGGCCAGGGCGATCAGGCGGGGGTTCGGCGTGGCGCTGGGCGACGCCCGGCGGAGCGACGCCGCGATCTCGGCCTCGCCGCGCTCCGGCCGGAGCGCGCAGGCGACCGCGTAGGCCGCCGCGGTCGAGCGGCTGACGCCGGCATAGCAGTGGAGGACCAGCGGCCGGTGCCGATCCCAGGCCCGCGCGAAGCCGAGCAGATCCGCGACATGGTCGGCGCCGGGAAGGGCGAAGCCGTCGCGCGGCGCGGTGATGTCGGAGGCGTCGAGCATCAGGCGCGCGACGCCCGGCATCGGCGGCAGCCCCGCGCGCCGATCTGCCGCCAGCAGGGTGACGACGTGGCGGGCGCCGGTCGCCGCGAGCACCTCCGCCAGCCGCGATTGCGGGCAGACGACGATGCTGGCCGTCAAACGTCCACCATGCCGAGAGCGCGGCAGCGGTCGACGAAGGCGGCCTCGACCTGGTCGGAGGGGCGGGGGCGAAGCCAGGCCGCGAAGCCATCGAGCCCCGCCTCCGCGGGCCCCAGCACGGCCTCGGCTTCGGCCTCGTCGAAGCCGGCGAGCAGCACGGCTTCGAGGCGGGCGGCGGCGCGGTCGGCGCGCTTGATCAGCGCCAGCAACGCGGCGTCGGGGGGCGCCAGGGCGAACCGGTCGAGGATGGCGGCGAAGAGGCGGGCTTCCACGGCCTTGTAGGCGTCGCCCACGCAGGCCTTGAAGGGCGAGATCAGGTCGCCGACGACGTATTCGGGCGCATCGTGCAGCATCGCCACCGCCCGGGCGTGGCGGTCGGCCTTCGGGCGGAGGTGGCCGAGCAGCGCTTCCACGAGCAGCGAATGCTGAGCCACCGACAGGATGTAGGGCCCGCGCGTCTGGCCGTTCCACCGCGCCACGCGGGCGAGGCCGTGGGCGATGTCGTGGAGGTCGATGTCGCGAGGCGAGGGCGCGAGGAGGTCCAGGCGGCGGCCGGACAGCATGCGCTGCCACGCCGGGCCGGTGCCGACATCATGGATCGCCTCGCCCATGACGGCCGAAGCGTCCGTCACGACAGCGCCAGCGCGACGTGGACGCCGTCGGCGATCGCCGGCGCGCCGAGCGCGGCCGCGTCGGCGGCACGATCGGTCCGCACCGTGGCGAGGCCGACCTCGCCGGAACTCGTGCCCATGGTGCCGATGGCGGTCTCGCCGACGGTGATCTCCGCGCCCGGCGCCGGCGCGCGGCCGTCGAACCTCACCGGGACGATGCGCTTCCGGGCCGTGCCGCGATGGTGGACGCGCGACACGACCTCCTGGCCGACGTAGCAGCCCTTGGCGAAGTCGACGCCGCCGAGACGGTCGAGGTTGGCGTCGTGCGGGAACGCGTCGCCGTAGGCGAAGTCGCGGCCGCCATCCGGCACCCCGAGGGCGATGCGGTGCGCGTCATAGGCGGATGCCGCGTCGGCGTCCGCGGCGGCGCGGGCCCCGACGGCGCGCGTGCCGAGGTCGGGGTGGCGCGGGTCGCGCGGGCCGGGGCCGTCCGGCCAGTGCGCCGTGACGCCGAGCTCGGCGCTGCGGTCGACGATGCGGACGTCGGCGCGCAATCGATACAGCGACAGCTTCCTGGCGAGGTCCCCCGCCTGAGCGGCCGGCACGTCGAGCAGGAACCGGTCCGGCCCTGCCTCGCCCGTCCCGTCCACGATGAGAAAATCGAAGGTGATCTTGCCTTGCGGGCTGAGGAGCGCGGCGTAGCGCGTTTCGCCCCGGCGGAGCCCCGCCACGTCGCTGGTGACGAGGCGATGGAGGAGCGCGCGTGCGTCGGGGCCATCGACCTCGACGATGCCCCGCTCGGCGAGAAAGGCCGTCCCCATGTCAGACTCCGCCGAAAGCACCGCCGCCGCGGCGACCGATCCTAACGGGACATAAACCCTCACCGCGCCGGCGCAAGATGCCCCGCCGCGCCGTCCACCGTTCAGCGCATGTCGCGCCCTAGGACCGAGTCTGCGCCGCGGCTCATTTTGCAGGATCGGCAGGAGGCTCGGATCGGCGGGACGCCGCCACGGTCGGGGCACTGCGACGCGCGGACAAATCACCTGGGCCCGCAGGTCCGAATCGCGATGGCCGCCCGACGCGTGGTGGCGCTCGCCGACACGAGCCTAGCGGCCGCATGCGGTTTCCGTCACGCCGCACGGCACGATCCGACGCCACGCGCCCCCGGATCGGCGACCGGGCTTGTTGGCGACGCATGCCCGACGGATCGAGACGCACCGCCGTCGGCGCATTTCGGCGCCGGAACCACCCGTCAGCCGATCGGCACTTCGAAGGCGTCGGCGACGTGGCGGGGCCAGCGCCGCGGCACGACCAGCACGGCGTCGCCGCGGAACGCGTGGCCGGACGCCCACGCGTTCCGGGACAGCCACACGGCGGCGGCGCGGGCGATGCGGCGGCGTTTCGGCCCGTCGATGGCGGCGAGCGCGGCTTCGGCGTCGGCGCGCGCCTTGACCTCGACGAAGGCGATCCGGTCGCCCCGCAACGCCACGATGTCGATCTCGCCGCCCGACACGGTGAAGCTCCGGGCCAGAATGCGATAGCCCTTCGCGACCAGCAGCGCGGCCGCGATCCACTCGGCGCGCCGCCCGGCCCGCCCGGCCCGCCGGCGGTCCTCCGCGCCGCGCCGGGTCACCGCCCGTCGCGCCGGGCGGCCACCAGGGCCACGGCGCGGCCGTAGACGTCGCGCCGCGGCAGGCCCGTCTCGCCCGCCACCACGGCGGCGGCGTCCTTCACCGACAGGGTGTCGAGCGCCGCGGCGAGGCGGGCGTCGAGCTCGGCGGCGCTCGGCACCGCTCCGGCGGCCGGCCGGTCCACCAGCACCACGCATTCGCCGCGCGGCGCGCCTTCGGCCGCGTAATGGGCGGCCAGCGCATCCGCGGTGCCCCGGCGAACCTCCTCGAACTTCTTGGTGAGCTCGCGCGCCACCGCGGCCGGCCGGGGCCCGAGCACGGCGGCGACGTCGGCGAGCGCGTCGGCGAGGCGGCGGGCCGATTCGAAGAACACCAGCGTGCCCGGCACGGCGGCGAGGTCGGCCAGCCGCGTGCGCCGCGCGCCGGACTTTTCCGGCAGGAAGCCTTCGAAGAAGAAGCGGTCCGTCGGCAGGCCGCCGAGCACCAGCGCGGCCATCACGGCGGACGGGCCCGGCAGGGCCGTGATGGCCGCCTCGGCCGCGACGGCGTCGAGCACGAGCTTGTAGCCGGGGTCGGACACGAGCGGCGTGCCGGCGTCCGAGATCAGCGCCAGCGCCTGGCCGGCGGCGAGGCGGGCCAGGACCTGCGGGCGCATCGCCGCGGCGTTGTGCTCATGGTAGGGGATCAGCGGCGCGTCGATCCCGTAATGGTTCAACAGCACGCGCGACACCCGCGTGTCCTCGGCCAGAACGGCGTCGGCACCGGCGAGGGTGTGGAGCGCGCGAAGCGTGATGTCGCCGAGGTTGCCGATGGGCGTGGCGACGACGTGGAGCCCCGGCGCCGAAGCGGCGGCGGGCACGCGCGCGCCGAACGCCGTGAAGCTCCTGTCCCGGCGGCGCTCGCCGCCGTCCGCCTTCGGGTGATCGTCGCTGCGGTGAGGGTCCATCGCCCCTGTGTGGCGCGACGGCCGCGCCCTGGCAAGCGCCGGTGGTCTCGGTCGCGGGGAGGTGTTAGGCTGGCGACTCGACGGAGGCCCCGGCCCGGGCCTTCTCGCGCGGATGCGCTTCGGGGAGACGCGGTTTGGTGTCGGCACGATTTTTCGGGACCTGCGCGCTGGCCCTGGCTTCGGCGTCGCTGCTGTCGGCCTGCGGCCAGTTCGGCGCGGGGACCGACCGCCCGCGCGTCGCGGCGGCTCCGCCGCCGCTGTCCGCGCCCGTTTCACCCGTCCAGTCGCGCCCGCTCGCCAGCGCGGCGCCGATCGGCGCCATCGGCAGCGGCCCCGTCAAGGTCGCCCTGGTGCTGCCGCTGACCCAGGCCAACGGCGGCGCTTCGGGCGTCGGCGTGTCGCTGCGCAACGCGGCCGAGCTCGCCTACGCGGACGCCGGGACCAACGACCTCACCATCCTGGTGAAGGACGACCATTCGACGCCCGACGGCGCGCGCGATGCCGCCCAGGCGGCGGTCGGCGACGGCGCCGAGCTGATCATCGGCCCCGTCTTCGCGCCCGACCTGCGCGAAGCCGCCAAGGTCGCCAAGGCGGCCGACAAGCCGGTGATCGGCTTCTCCACCGACACGTCCACGGCCACCAAGGGCGTGTACCTCCTGTCCTTCCTGATCGAGGGCTACGTCGACCGCGTCGTCGACTACGCGGCCTCGCACGGCAAGAAGAGCCTCGGCGCGCTGGTGCCGGAGTCGGATTACGGCAACGTCGCCCTCGCCGAATACCAGCAGGCCGCGGCGAAGCTCGGCCTGCGCGTCGAGGCGATCGAGCGCTACAAGCCCGGCGCGCCGGCCGACGCGGCGGCACGGATCGCCGCCGCCCTGCCCCGCATCGACGCGCTGTTCATCCCCGGCACGCCCGACGAGATGCCCGCAGTGGCGGCCGCCCTGACGGCGAACGGCATCGATGGGGCCAAGGTGCAGATCCTCGGCACGGGCCTGTGGGTCGACCCCAAGGTGCTGAAGCTGCCGGCGCTCCAAGGGGCCTGGTTCGCCGCGCCCGAGAACGCCGGCTTCGCCGGCTTCGCCGGGCGCTACCGCGCGAAATACGGCACCGATCCGTCGCGCATCGCCACCCTGTCCTACGACGCCGTGTCGCTCGCCGCGGCCTTGGCCCACCAGCCGGCGTCGCCGCACTTCACGCCGGAGCTGCTGACCAGCACATCGGGCTTCAACGGCGCCGACGGCGTGTTCCGCTTCCGCGCGGACGGGCCCAACGAGCGCGGCCTGGCGGTGCTGCAGATCTCGGGCGGCGCCACCACGGTGCTGAGCGCGGCCCCGCGCAGCTTCGCCAGCGCCCCGTCGGGGTTCTGACGCGCCGCGATAACAGCGAGGCGGACATGCGGATCATCGAAGGCTTCGCGCCGTTCGACGGCTTCGAAACCTGGTACCGCGTCACGGGCGACCTTCGGGGTCCGCGGGCACCCGTGGTGGTGGTCCATGGCGGCCCGGGCTGCACCCACGACTACGTCGACAGCTTCAAGGACCTCGCCGACGACGGCCGGGCGGTCGTGCATTACGACCAGCTCGGCAACGGCCGCTCGACCCACCTGCCCGACCGCGGCGCGGATTTCTGGACGGTCGCGCTGTTCCTGGCCGAGCTCGACAACCTCTTGGCGCATCTCGGCATCGGGGAGCGCTACCACCTGGTGGGGCAGTCCTGGGGCGGGATGCTGGGCGCCGAGCACGCGGTACGGCGACCGTCGGGGCTGTGCGCGCTGGTGATCGCGGATTCACCCGCCTCCATGGCGCTGTGGGTGGCGGAAGCGAACCGTCTCCGGCTCGCGCTTCCCCCGGACACCCAGGACGCCCTGCTCCGCCACGAGGTCGCCGGCACGACGGCGCATCCCGAATACGAGGCCGCCACCCAGGCGTTCTACCGTCGGCACGTGTGCCGCCTCGACCCGTGGCCCCCGGAGGTGACCCGCACCTTCGACGCGATGGCGTCCGACCCCACGGTCTACGGCACGATGAACGGTCCCAACGAGTTCCACGTCATCGGCACGCTGCGCGACTGGACGGTGGTGGACAGGCTCCACGCCGTCCTGGCACCGACCTTGCTGATCTCCGGGCGCCACGACGAAGCCACGCCGGCGACGATCCAGCCCTTTGCAGACCGCATCCCCGACGTGAGATGGACGGTGTTCCCCGACTCCTCCCACATGCCCCACGTCGAGGAGCGCCGCGCCTGCATGGAAGTCGTCGGCACGTTTTTGCGGCAACGCGATTGATATTTGGGCAGCGACGCGATCAACACTCGCTTACAAGCCGCCGCGACCGAGGGACCACCATGCGTTTGAGGACATTGCTGACCACGAGCGCCCTGGCGCTGGGCTTCGCCGCCTCGGCGGTGCAGGCGGCGCCCGACCGGGCCGAGCTGATGAAGCAGCATCGCGGCGGCACGCTGAAGCTGAACGCCCACGGCTCGGCCGGCACGATCGATCCGCAGATCAACTACGAAGCCGAGTTCTGGCAGCTCCTCTACACCACAAACGACGGACTGGTGACCTTCAAGAAAGTCGAGGGCAAGGACTCGAACGACGTCGTGCCCGACCTCGCCGAGGCCATCCCGAGCCCGCAGGACGGGGGCAAGACCTACGTCTTCAAGCTGCGCCCCGGCGTCAAGTTCTCGACCGGCAAGGACGTGATGCCGTCCGACGTCGTCGCCTCGCTCCAGCGCGTCTTCAAGGTGTCGAGCCCCACGGCGGGCTCCTTCTTCAACGGCATAGTCGGCGCCGACGACTGCCTCAAGACGCCGGCGACCTGCACGCTGAAGGACGGCGTGATCGGGGACGACAAGGCGGGCACCGTCACGGTCCACCTGACGGAACCGGACGCCGACTTCTTCTACAAGATGTCCGCCGTGCATGCCTCCATCCTGCCCGCCGACACGCCGGCGAAGGACCTCGGGACGACGCCGGCCGCCGCGACCGGCCCCTACATGATTGAGAGCTACAACCCCGACCGCGGGATGAAGATCGTCCGCAATCCCTACTTCAAGCAGTTCAGCGCCGACGCGCAGCCGGACGGCTACGTCGACGGCATCGAGTACAACTTCGGGCTGGACGACCAGGCCGGCGTCACCGCCGTGGCCAACGGCCAGGCCGACTGGACCTTCGACGACGTCCCGACCGATCGCTTGAACGAGCTCGGCACCAAATACCCCAAGCAGGTGCACGTCCACACGCTGCTGGCCTACTATTACGTGCCGATGAACGTGAACCTCGCGCCGTTCAACAATGTCAAGGCGCGACAGGCGGTGGCCTATGCGGTGGACCGCAAGGCGCTGGTGGGCCTGTTCGGCGGGCCGAACCTCGCGAGCCCGCTGTGCCAGCAGCTGCCGGCCGGCATGGCGGGGCACGAGGACTATTGCCCCTTCACGCAGAAGCCGGGCGCGAAGTGGACGGCGCCCGACATGGCGAAGGCCAAGCAGTTGATCGAGGAATCCGGCACCAAGGGCGCCAAGATCACGCTGATCGGCGACGACAAGGCGATCCCCAAGTCCATCGCCACCTACATGCAGAGCCTCCTGCGCGAGCTCGGCTACGACGTCGACCTGAGGGTGGTGTCCCACAACATCCAGTTCACCTACATCCAGAACACCAACAACAAGGTGCAGATCTCGGTGTCGGACTGGTACCAGGACTATCCCGCGCCGTCCGACTTCCTCGGCGTGCTGTTCTCCTGCGCGTCGTTCCACGAGGGATCCGACTCCTCGATCAACATCTCGGGCTTCTGCGACAAGAAGATCGACGACGACATGAAGAAGGCGGCCGCGACCGCGGTGACGGACCGCGCGGCCGCCGACAAGATGTGGGCGCAGGTGGACCGGGAAGTGACCGACGCCGCGCCCGCCGCGGCGCTGTTCCAGCCGAAAAGGGTGGATTTCGTCGCGTCCCGCGTCGGCAATTTCACCTACTCCGACCAGATCCACTTCCTGTTCTCGCAGGCCTGGGTGCAGTGAGGCCGGTCGCTTGACGCTGGCCTCCCCCGGCGCGGCATCCCAGGATGCCGCGTCGCAGGTCGCAGGATCGGAGCGCCCGGACACGCCCGGCGCCGGCCGGGAGCCCGGGGCGCGGGCGACGAGCCGTGGGCCCTGGGTCACGGCGCTCCGCAAGCTGCTCCAGGACCGGGCAGCGGTGGCGTCGCTGGCGGCCCTAGTGCTCATCGTGCTGTGCACGCTGGCGGCGCCCCTCTACGCCACCCGCGTGTCGGAAACCGACCCCTTCACCTCCAACCTCAGCGGTTCCGTCGTGGTCGACGGCGAAACCGTGGACGTGATCCAGGCCGACACCGGCGGGCTCGGGCTCGGCACGACGCCCATCGGGCCGACCTGGACCGGCCACTACTTCATGGGCGCCGACGGCCAGGGGCGCGACGTGATGGCTCGCCTGCTCTACGGCGGCCAGAACTCGCTCGTCATCGCGGGCGGCGCGACGGTCATCACGCTGGTGGCCGCCGCGGTGGTGGGCATCGTGGCGGGCTTCTTCGGCGGGATCGTCGATGCCGTTCTGTCGCGGCTGCTCGACGTGCTCTGGGCCTTCCCGGTCTACCTGCTCGCCATCTCGCTCTCGATCGTCACCATCGGGCGCGGGCTCGTGCTGGGCCCCGTCACCATCAGCTCGTCGAGCCTGCTGCTGCCGATCGTCATCATCGGGATCATCTACGTGCCCTACGTGGCACGGCCCATCCGGGGCCAGGTGCTGCAGCTGAAGCGGAGCGAATTCGTGCTGGCCGCCACGGGGCTCGGCGTGCCGCGGCACCGCATCCTGGTCACCGACATCCTGCCCAACGTCGCCACGACGCTGATCGTGTTCGCGCCCCTGATGATGGCGCTGAACATGATCACCGAATCCGCCCTGTCGTTCCTGTCGATCGGGGTGCAGTCCCCCGCGGCCTCCTGGGGCACCATCATCGAGGACGGGCAGGGGCTGCTCTACACGCGCCCGTGGGTGGCGATCGCCCCGGGCATCGCGATCGTGCTCACCGTGCTGGCGTTGAACGTCCTGGGCGACGGGGTGCGCGACGCGCTCGACCCCAAGGCCAAGCTGCGCGTGAGGAAGGGCCGATGATCCGCGTCGTGCTGGCCCGGCTGGGCCAGATGGCCTTCGTGATGGCGGGGATCTCGATCCTGGTCTTCCTGATCTTCTTCGCCACGCCCGGCACGGATCCCGCTGCCCGCATCGCGGGGCGGAACGCCGCGCCGGAGGTGCTGGCCGCGGTGCGGCACGATTTCGGCTTCGATCAGCCGCTCGCCGTCCAATACGTCCTGCTGATGAAGCGCCTCTTCGTCACCGGCGACCTCACCTCCTTCGTCAACCGCGGACAGAAGGTCGTGCCCTCGATCCTCCAGGCCGTGCCGGTGACGATGTCGCTCGTGGTCGGTGCGGCGCTGGTCTGGGTCGTCGCTTCCGTCGCGGTGGGCACGCTCGCCTGCGTGTGGCGCGGCACGGTCGTCGACAAGGCGCTGATGATCCTCGGGCTCATCGGCATCTCCATGCCGGTGTTCTGGGTCGGCGAGGTGGCGAACCTCATCACCCAGAGCCGCTACCACGACACCTGGCTCTTCTCCTGGGTGCCGGGGCTCGGCTACGTGCCGCTGACCCAGGACCCGGTCGGATGGTTCAAGGCCCTCGTCATCCCCTGGGTGGCCCTGGCGATCCTGTTCGTCGGGCTCTACGGGCGCGTGCTGCGGGCGAGCCTCGTCGAGGCCTACGGCGAGGACTTCATCCGCACCGCGCGAGCGAAGGGCCTCGGCGAAGGGCGCATCCTGTTCCGGCACGCCCTGCGCACCTCGATGGTCACCTTCGTGTCGATGTTCGGGCTCGACTTCGGCCTGCTGGTCGGCGGCGGCGCCCTGCTGACGGAGGTCGTCTTCGGGCTGCAGGGGGTCGGCTACCTCACCTACAACGCGCTGCAGAACCTCGACCTGCCCGTCATCATGGCGACGGTGATGTACGCGTCCTTCTTCGTCGTCGCGTCCAACGCCGCCGTGGACCTGATCTACGCGGCGCTCGACCCGCGCGTGAGGCTCGCCCGTGCCTGACCCCGTCGCCGAGCCGCTCCTGCGCGTCGAGAACCTTTGCGTGTCGTTCCGGTCCGAGCGCGGGATGCTGCGCGCCGTCGAAAACCTGTCCTTCGCGCTGCAGCCGGGCGAAATCCTGTCGGTTGTGGGCGAATCGGGCTCCGGCAAGTCGCTGACGAGCCTCGCCGTGATGGGCCTCATCGACGACCCGAACGCGGTGCTGACGGGCTCGATCCGCTACAAGGGGCGCGAGCTGATGGGGCTGTCGCGGCGCGCGCTGCGCGAGGTGCGCGGCGCCGAGATCGCCATGATCTTCCAGGACCCGATGAGCGCCATGACGCCGGTCTACACGATCGGCTGGCAGATCGCCGAGCAGGTGCGCGCCCATTCGGGGCTGACGAAGCGCCAGGCGCGGGCGCGGGCCGTCGAGCTGCTGGGCGAGATGGGCATGCCGAACCCGGAGCTGCAGGTGGACCGCTTCCCCCACCAGCTTTCGGGCGGCATGCGCCAGCGCGCCATGATCGCCATGGCGCTCAGCTGCAACCCGTCGCTGCTGATCGCCGACGAGCCCACGACGGCGCTCGACGTCACCGTGCAGGCGCAGATCCTGCGGCTCCTGGAGCAGCTGCGCCGCCACCACGGTTCGTCCATCGTCTTCATCACCCATGACATGGGCGTCGTGGCCGAGATCGCCGACCGGGTCATGGTGATGTACGCCGGCAAGGTCGTGGAGCGCGGCCCGAAGCCGGACGTGTTCGCACGGCCCGCCCACCCCTACACGGTCGGGCTGCTCGACTCGATCCCCCCCATGGCGGGGGAGAAGCCGCACCGCCTGCCCGCGATCCCCGGCGCGCCGCCGTCCATCGCGAGCCGGCCGACCGGCTGCCCCTTCGGCCCGCGCTGCGCCCACCACCACGACGCGTGCCGGATCGACCCTCCGCTCTTCGCGCTGGGCCGCCAGGACGTCAGCTGCCACCTCGTGCCCGAAGGCGCCGCCGCTTGACCGCCCTGCTCGAAGCCGAGAACCTGTCGAAGCACTTCACCCTCGGGGGGCGCTTCACGGCCGGCGGGCCGCAACTGCTGCGGGCGGTCGACGGCGTGTCGCTCAAGGTCGAGCGCGGCGAAACGCTGGGGCTCGTCGGCGAATCGGGCTGCGGCAAGTCCACGCTCGGCCGCTGCCTCGTGCGCCTCTACGAGGTCGATGGCGGCACGGTGCGGTTCGAGGGACGCGACATCACGCGGCTCGGCACGGGGGCGCTCCGGCCGCTGCGGCCGCGGATGCAGATGGTGTTCCAGGACCCGTCCTCGTCGCTGAACCCACGCCGCCGCGTCGCCGACCTCATCGCCGAACCGTTGCGGGTCCACCGAGGCGCCGACGGCCGCGCGCGGGGCCGGGGCGAGATCCGCGAGCGCCTGCACGAGCTGATGGACATCGTCGGCCTGTCGCGCGAACACCTGGAGCGCTTCCCGCACGAGTTCTCGGGCGGCCAGCGTCAGCGCATCGGCATCGCGCGCGCCCTGGCGCTGGAGCCGGCGCTGATCGTCGCCGACGAATCGGTGTCCGCGCTCGACGTGTCGGTGCAGGCGCAGATCATCAACCTGTTCATGGACCTGCAGGACCGGTTGGGCATCACCTACCTGTTCATCGCCCACGACCTTTCCGTGGTGCGGCAGATCTCGACGCGCACCGCGGTCATGTACCTCGGCTCGGTCGTCGAGACGGGCGACACCGAGGTGCTGTTCCGCAGGCCGGCGCATCCCTACACCGAGGCGCTGCTGTCCGCCGTGCCGGTGGCCCATGCCGGGGAAGCGCGGCGGGAGCGCATCGTGCTCAAGGGCGACGTGCCGAGCCCGCTCCGCCCGCCGCCCGGCTGCCGTTTCCACACGCGCTGCCCCAAGATGCAGGAGCGCTGCCGGACCGAACCGCCGGCCCTGCGCGACGTCGGCGACGGCCGCGTCGCCGCCTGCCACTACCCGAACGGGTGAGGCCGGGCCGTCCGGTGCGATCCGCGGCGGCCCGGCGCGCGAGGCGGGCGTCTCGCGAGCGCCGTGCGGGCCGGTGGATCGGGGCTCACTTCGGGTAGTTCCCCGCCGCCTCCGTCATGTCGAGATCGCCCCCCTTCGCGTCGAGCGCGTGGATGGTCCAGATGTAGTGGTGGCTCGCGCCCTTCGGCGGGCACGGCCCGGTGTAGGACACGGCGCCCCTCGGCACAGCGCCGCGGCCGGCGTAGGGGACGGTCGAGCCGCTTTCCCGGGCGTCCGGGGCGTCGCGGTCGCGCATCGCCAGGCTGAGCGAGGCGGTTCCGCGCGGCACGCCCTTCAGCGCGAAGGCGGGCGACACGGCCGCACAGGCCGGGATGCCGCGCCAGGAAAAGCGGGCCGAGAAGGCCGCGGCGGGCGCCGTCGCCGCCAGGAGGGCCGCGACCGTCAGGGTGGACACGACACCGCGGGGCATGCGGGAGCTCACGTCGCGGACCTCGCCGGGGTCGCCGAGCGCGGCAGGAGCAGGATCAGCGCCGAGCCGATCACCGCCGACACCGCCAGCGCGTAAAGGCTGGCCGACGGGGCCCCGAACGTCGACTCCGCCCAAACGCGCAGGTTCGGGGCCAGGAAGCCGCCCAGGTTGCCGACGGAGTTGATCGCCGCGATGCCGCCCGCGGCGGCGACGCCGCCGAGGTAGTTGGTCGGGAAGGTCCAGAAGATGGGCTGGGCCGATGCGATGCCCGCCGTGGTGATGCACAGCGCCGCCACCGCCCAGAACGGCGGCGCCGAGACGGCGATCACCAGCCCCACCGCGATGGCGAGGACCGACAGGGCGCCGAAGCCGCGTTCCCGGCCCGACGTCACCGCCCAGTGCGGCCACACCGCCATGGCGAGCAGCGCCACCGCCCACGGAATCGCCGACACGAAGCCGACGAGCGGCCCGACCTTGACGCCGAGCAGCGCCGACACCTGCGTGGGCAGGTAGAAGGCCACGCCGTAGCTGCCGACCTGGATCAGGAAATAGATCAGCACGAAATGGAGCATGCGGGGATCGGTGAAGGCGGCCTTGAGCGAGGCGGGTCCATGGCCGACCTTGGTGGTCTCCTCGTGAGCGATCTGGCGCGCCACGGCGGCACGCTCGCCCGCGCCCAGCCACGCCGCCTGCTCGGGCCGGTCCGTCAGCACGAAGAACGCGAACACGCCGACCGCCGAGGCGCACAGGCCCTCGACGAGGTACATCCATTGCCAGCCGTGCAGGCCCAGCGAACCGTCGAGCGCCAGGAGCAGGCCGCTCACCGGGCTGCCGAACATCAGCGACAGCGGGTAGCCGAAGTAAAACATGCCGAGGATGCGGCCGCGCTCGGCGCGCGGGAACCAGTAGGTCACGAACAGGATGACGCCGGGGAAGAAGCCCGCTTCCGCCATGCCGAGCAGCACCCGCAGGACGTAGAACGACAGCTCGCCTTGGGCGAACATCATGGCGGCGGCCACGATGCCCCAGGTGACCATGATGCGGCACAGCCAGCGGCGCGCCCCGATGCGGTGGAGGATGAGGTTCGACGGCACCTCGAGGATGGCGTAGCCGACGAAGAACAGCCCGGCGCCGAACGCGAAAGCGGCATCGCCGATCCCCGTGTCCGCCTGGAACGCCTGCTTGGCGAACCCGACGTTGGAGCGGTCGAGGAAGGCCATCGTGTACATCAGGATCAGGAAGGGCACGAGCCGCCCCCGCGCCTTGCGCACGGCGGCCGCGAGATCGCCGCCGCCGCCGATCCGCGCCGCATCTCCCGTGAGGGCCGTCATGCCGTGTCTCCCCGATGCCGGCCGCCGTGTCGCGGCCTTCGCGCCGGGAGGTTAGGCCGCGGGGGCACCCGGGATCAAGCCACGGTCAGCGCGCCTCGGTTTGCCGCGCCCGCGGCACCAGCAGCACCAGCCCGGACGCCAGCGCCGCGGCGGCCGCGAGGGCGTAGAAGCCCGCCGCCGGCGTGCCGAAGGTCTGCTCGGCGAGCACGCGCAGGTTCGGCGCCACGAAGCCGCCGAGGTTTCCCACCGACGAGATCAGCGCGATGCCGCCCGCCGCCGCGGCGCCGCCGAGCCGCGTCGTGGGGAAGGTCCATACGATGGGCTGCGCGGCGGTGATCCCCGCCGCCGTGGCGCTCAGCGCGACGATGGCGAGCGCCGACGGGGCCGTCGCCGCGACGGCGAGCCCGACAGCCGCCACGGCGAGCAGCACCGCCACGGTCTGCTTTTCGCGCCCGCTGCGCACCGCGCGGTCGGGCAGCAGCGCCATGGCGACGAGCGCCACCCCCCAGGGCCCCGCCGACACCAGCCCCACTTCGGGGCCGACCTTGACGTCGAGCAGCGTGGCGATGGTGGTCGGCAGCGAGAAGGCCAAGCCGTAGGAGCCGACCTGGATCAGCGTGTAGAGCGCGACGAGCAGCAGCATGACGGGATCGGTGAAGGCGCGGCCCAGCGACACGTCGCCGGCTTCCGCCTTGCCCCGCTCCTCGGCGGCGATCTCGTCCGACAGCGCGCGCTTGGCGTCGTCGTCGAGCCACGGCGCGTCCGCCGGCCCGTCGACCAGCACGAACCAGGCGGCGACGCCGACCATGGAGGCCAGCGCGCCCTCGGCGAGGAAGAGCCATTGCCAGCCGTGCAGGCCGAGCGCCCCGTCGAGCGACAGCAGCGCGCCGCCGAGCGGGTTGCCGAGCACCAGGGCGAGCGGCAGGCCGAAGTAGAAATAACCGAGGACGCGCCCCCGCTCCCGGCGGGGAAACCAGGAGCCGAGGTACAGGATCACGCCCGGGAAGAAGCCCGCCTCGGCGACGCCGAGCAGGAACCGCACGGACCAGAAGGACCGGTCGCCCTGGGCGAAGACCGTGGCGGCCGCCACGATGCCCCAACTCACCATGATGCGGGCGAGCCAAGCCCGCGCGCCGACGCGCCGCAGGATCAGGTTCGACGGCACTTCGAGGATCGCGTAGCCGACGAAGAACAGCCCTGCCCCGAAGGCGAAGCCGGCGTCGCTGACCCCCGTGTCGGCGCGGAACGCCTGCTCGGCCAAGCCGATGTTAGTGCGGTCGAGGTAGGCGAGGGTGAACATGAGCACGAGGAACGGCACGAGGCGCGCTCGTGCCGTGCCGACCGCGCGGGCGAGCCCGGCGTCGCGCGTTCCCGTCGATGTCATGCCGAACCCGATCCCCGCGCCACGATCCGCCCGACTATGGCGAGCCCCCGCCCCGGCGCGCAAGCGCGCCCGCGTCGCGGGGGCATGGGTCAGGGTTTGGCGGGGTCGAGCCCCGTCCGCTCCATCACGGGCGCCGCGGCGGGCGACGCCATGAAGGCGATGAGGGCGCGGCCGGCCTCGGGGTGCCGCGCCTTGGCGGAGATGCCCGCGGAGAAGACGGTGTTCTTCTGGACCTCGGCCGGGAGGCGGCCCGCGAAGGTGATGCCCGGGACCGGCAGGATCTCGGCGACCTGCTGGAACCCGAGTTCAGCTTCGCCCCTGGCCACGATCTCGGCCACCGGGGTCGCCGGGATCATGCGCGCCCGGCCCTTCATCTCGGCCGCGATGCCGAGGCGCGTGAACAGCTCGTTTTCGATGTAGACGCCGCTCGCGCTGTCCGAATAGGCGACCGACTTGGCGGCGAGCAGCGCGGCCCTGAGCTTGTCGACGGTGGAAATGTCCGGCACCGGCGCACCCGCCTTCACCGCCATGCCGATGGGCGACAGCGCGAGGTCCACCTTCGAGCCCGGCACCGCCGCCCCGTCCCGGACGAGGCCGTCGAGGGCCGAACCCACCATGATCAGCACGTCGTCGGGCTCGCCGCGGGCGAGGCGCTGCGGGATCGCGTCCGGCGTCGTGCCCATGGACGGTCCGGGGCGCGTCGTGACGCGGTCGCCGCTCGCCGCCTCGAAGGCCGGCAGCAGCGCCCCGTAGGTCGATTTGAAGCCGCCGGAGATCATGACGTCGACGTCCTCGGCGCGGGCCGCCGCTGGAACGAGGACGAGCGCGGCGAGCGCGACGGCGCGGAACGTGTGGGGCATGCGGACCACCTCCCAGGATTTCGGCGAGATGTCCCACATCCGGCCCGCGACCGGAAGGGCAGGTTCCCCGCACCCGTCGCGCCGTCGGTGGCGGGACCGCTACCGCCCCGACCGCAGAAAGGCTTCGAAGGCGTCGAGCGTCGCGTCGGACACGTGGTGTTCGATGCCTTCCGCGTCCGTTTCGGCGGCGTCGGGCGGCACGCCCACGGCGAGCAGCAGCTTCACCACCGCGCGGTGGCGGGCCCGGCAGCGCTCCGCCATCGCCTGCCCGGCCTCCGTCAGGAAGATGCCGCGATAGGGCTTGGAGGTCGCGAGCCCTTCGCGCTTCAGCCGCGCGATGGCCTTGTTGGCGGTGGGATGCGTGACGCCCAGGGCCCGGGCGATGTCGGTCGTGCGCGCCTCCCCCCGCCCTGCCTGGAGGTCGGCGATCAGCTCCGTGTAGTCCTCCAGCACCGCGGAGGACCGGGCCGAACGCGCCTTGCCGAAACGCTGCGCGGCGTCGTCCCGCCCTTCGCCCGCCGGCCGGACCTCCTCGTCCATCTGCTGTCGCCCCGCGTTGGCCATGTCGCGCCCGATGTCGGCCGTTTCGGCCACCGGCGTCAACCGAGCCGATTGACGACGATGTAGCCTCGGCTACATTCCGGCTCAGAGGCGAGGTCGGGACGGCATGGGGAGCATGGGATGTCGGTGCGGGACACGGCGGCGGGTGCCGTGAGCGGGAAAACGGACGCGGCGATCCGCGACGTGCTGGCGGGGCGGCGGGGCGGCTTCGGCTCGGCGCTGGTGATGGCGGGGCCGGCCGTGGTGGCGTCGATCGCCTACATGGACCCCGGCAACTTCGCCACCAACATCCAGGCCGGAGCCAAGTTCGGCTACACGCTTCTGTGGGTCGTCGTGGTGGCGAACCTCGTCGCCATGCTGTTCCAGGCGCTGTCGGCCAAGCTCGGCATCGTGACGAGCACCAACCTCGCCGAGATGTGCCGCCGCCATTGGCCGGCCCGCGTCACCGTGCCGATGTGGCTCGCCAGCGAGGTCGCCGCCATGGCGACCGACCTCGCGGAGTTCCTCGGCGGCGCCATCGGCTTGTCGCTGCTCGCCGGCATCCCGCTGCTGGCCGGCATGGCCGTGACCGCGGTCGCCACCTACGCGCTGCTGTCGCTGGAGCGGCGCGGCTATCGTTCGCTCGAGGTGGTGATCGGCGTCCTCGTCGGCGTCATCGGCCTGTCCTACCTCGCCGAGGTGCTCATCGCGCCGGTCGACTGGGCGGCGGCGGGCCTGGGCAGCGTGGTGCCGCGGATCCCCGCCGCCGAAGCGCTCACCATCGCGGTCGGCATCATCGGCGCCACCGTGATGCCCCATGCCCTGTACCTCCACTCGGGCCTCACCCAGCACCGCGCGCCGGCGCGGGACGATCGCGAGCGCGCGCTGCTCGTGCGCTTCTCCAACCGCGAGGTGCTGGCGGCGCTGACGGCGGCGGGGCTGATCAACATGGCCATGGTGGTGATGGCGGCCGCCGCCTTCCACGGAGGGCACGACGACGTGGCGGAGATCGGCACCGCCTACCGCACGCTGACGCCGCTGCTCGGGCCCGCCGCGGCCGGCATCTTCCTGGTGTCGCTGCTGGCCTCGGGCCTGTCCTCCTCGGCCGTGGGCACGATGGCGGGCCAGATGATCATGCAGGGCTTCGTCGGCATCTCCATCCCGGTCTGGGTCCGGCGGCTGGTCACCATGGTGCCGGCCTTCGCCGTGGTGGCGATGGGGGTCGATTCCACGAGGGCGCTCGTGTTGAGCCAGGTCGTGCTGAGCTTCGTGCTGCCGCTCCCCATGGTGGCGCTGGTGCTGTTCACGCGCCGCCGCGACATCATGGGGCCCTTCGCCAACACGCGGCTGGTCGACGCCGCGGCGATGGTCGGCACCGCGGTGATCGTGGCGCTGAACGTCGTGCTGATTCTGCAGGTCGTCGGCGTCCCGATCCCCGGCCTGCCGGACGCGGGCTGAAGCGGATCGCGATTCACCGGAGTCGCCTGCCCGAGGCGAGGCGCGACGGCGCTAGCCCGGGCGCCGGGCCAGCACGGCGGACAGGGCCAGCGCGACGAGGAGGACGCAGCCGGCGAGCGCCACCACGCCGTCCCATCCGGCGCGGCCGTAGGCGACGCCGCCCATCCAGCCCACGACGCTCGATCCCGTGTAGTAGCTGAACAGGTACAGCGACGCCGCCTGCGCCTTGGCTCGCCCCGCCGCGATGCCGACCCAGGCCGACGCGACCGTGTGGGCGCCGTAGAACGCGAAGGTCACGACGGCCATGCCGAGCAGGATCACGGCGACGCTGCTCGACAGCGTCATGGCCGTGCCGGCCCCGATCAGCGCGACCAGCGCCGGGAACACGCGCCCGCGCCCGAGCCGGCCCGCGAGGTCGCCCACCCAGGCAGACGACACGATGCCGACGAGGCCGATCGCGAAGATCAGGCCCACCGCGGTCTGGCTGAAGCCGTAGGGCGGGGCCATCAGCCGATAGCCGAGGTAGTTGTAGAGGGACACGAAGACGCCGAGCAGCAGCAGCCCCTCGGCGTAGAGCAGGAGCTGCGTCGGGCGTCCGAGATGGCGCGCGAAGCCCGCCGCCAGCGCGCGCGGGTCGGGCCGGCCCGGGCGGAAATGGCGGGACGCCGGCAAGGCCAGCACAAAGACGAAGCTCGACAGCAGCGCCAGCACGCCGACGACGAAGAGCCCGATGCGCCACGAACCGAGGTCGGTGAAGGCGCCGACGATCAGCCGCCCACCCAGCGCTCCGAGCCCGGTACCGCCGATGTAGAGCCCCATGGCGAGGCCGAGCGAGCCCGCGTCCATTTCCTCGCCCACGTAGGCCATGGCGGTGGCGGGCAGGCCGCCGAAGGCGATGCCGGCCAGGGCGCGGACGACCAGCAGGCTCGTCCAGTCCGGCGCGAAGGCCGAGCCGATCATCAGCGCCGACGAGGCGAACAGCGACAGCACCATCACGGGCTTGCGGCCGTAGACCTCGGACAGCGAGGACGCGACCAGCATCGACACGGCGAGGCACTGCGTGGTGGCGGACAGCGACAGGCTGGCGGTGGCGGCGTCGACGCCGAAGTCGCGGCCCAGCACCGGCATGATCGGCTGCACGCAGTAGATCAGCGCGAAAGTGGTGAAGCCGGCGGCGAAGAGCGCCAGGTTGGCGAGGGCGAATTCGCGCGTGCCGCGGCGGATGAAGCGTGCGGCGTCGCCGGCGGCGGACGCCTCGCGGGCGACGGCGGCGCCGGCAGGTTCGGATGCGGACATGGCGGCGTTGTCCCCCGCGGAACCCGGCCTGGCAAGGCCGGGGCCCTGCGGGCCCGTCACGCCGGGGACGGCCTTCGCCGTCGCGCGAAGGGCCGGCTGCGCTCGGTCTCGTCCCGCATCGTTCCGGCGCGCACCTGGAGCAGGTCCTTGCGGGTCACAATGCCGACGAGGCGCCCCGTCGCGGGGTCGGTCACGGCGAGCCGGCCACGGTCCGCCGACAGCATCGCATCCACGGCGCGCGACGCCACGTCGCCGGGATGCAGCACCGGCATGGCGGCGTCCGACACGCGGTCGCCCAGCATCGAGCCGTCGTCGACGGCGTCCGACATCCAGCGCAGGGCGTCGGCTCGGGTCGCCATCCCGACCGGACGGCCGGCGGCGTCGATCACCGGATAGGCGCGGTGGCGCCCCGCGCCGATCGCCGCGAGGGCGTGGGACAGGGGCATGTCGGCCGGCAGCGTGTCCACGCCGCGCGCCATGATCTCGCCGACGCGCGTCAGCTCGTAGGGGTCGACGGCGTATTCGCGCGTGATGTGCTGGCCGCGCCGGGCGATCTTCTCCGTCAGCATGGAGCGTCGCAGCAGCAGCACCGTGGTGGCATAGGCCACCGCGGTGGCGGCCAGCAGCGCCGGCAGGGCGCGCAGGTCGCCCGTGAGCTCCACCGCGAAGAGCGCGCCCGTCAGCGGCGCCCGCATGGTGCCGCCCAGCATCGCCGCCATGCCGATCAGCGCCCAGAAGCCGGGCTCGCCGGGCAGGGCCAGGCCGAGCAGCCAGCCGATGGCGCCGCCCAGGATCAGCAGCGGCGCCAGCACGCCGCCCGACGTGCCGGACGACAGCGCGACGAGCCAGATGGCGGCCTTGACGCCGAGGATGAGAGCGACGGCGCCGACGAGCATGTGGCCGGCGAGGAGGTCGGCGATGACGTCGTAGCCGACCCCGAGGGCGCGCGGCTCGACGAGGCCGCCGACGCCGACCGCGAGGCCGCCGAGCGCCGGCCACCACATCCAATGCACCGGAAGGTGCTCGAACAGGTCCTCGCAGGCGTACAGGAGCTTGGTCAGCACGGTGGCGGCGAGGCCGGCCGCGAGGCCGATCAGCGCCGCGGCGCCGATGCCCCAGGCGGCCTGCGCGGGGTCGGCCGCGAAGGGGAACAGGGGACCCGACCCGAACAGGAGCGGGCGCCAGCAGATGGCCGCCAGCGCCGCCGCCACCACGGGGACGAAGGAGCGGGGGCGCCATTCGAACAGCAGCAGTTCGACGGCGAGCAGCACGGCCGCCACCGGGGTGCCGAAGATGCCCGTCATGCCGGCCGCCGCGCCCGCCACGAGCAGCGCCTTGCGCTCCGCGGCGCTGAGGTCGAAGAACTGGGCGAACAGCGAGCCGATGGCGCCGCCCGTCATGATGATGGGCCCTTCGGCGCCGAAGGGCCCGCCGGTGCCGATCGACACCGCCGACGAGACCGGCTTCAGCACCGCCACCTTCGGCGACATGCGGCTGCCGCCGATCAGGATGGCCTCGATGGCTTCGGGGATGCCGTGGCCGCGGATCTTCTCCGAGCCGAACCGCGCCATGAGCCCGATGACGAGCCCGCCGAGCGCGGGCGCCGCCACCGTCCAGGGCCCCCGGTGGATGGACCCCATGGGGCGGGACAGCGTGTCGGCGGCGCCGAACCAGACCAGGTTGGTGACGAGCACGATGAGCTTCACCAGTACCCAGGCGGCGAAGGCGCCGCCGGAGCCGATCAGCAGCGCCATGGCGGCGAGCATCAGGAGCCGCGGGTCCGCCTTGAAGTCGGCGAGGCGCCGCTCGTCCACCCGCGCCGGCGCCACGCCCGCTGTTCCATCCGGTTCCACCATCGTCCGTCCTCGTTCCGTCGCCATCGGATATATATCGTGTTACGACACATTCCAGGGTCGACCAGGAGCGCGGGCATGGAAGACGGGTCGCGGACGGTCGGTCCCGAGCAATACCGGGCGCTCGCACGGTTCCGGCACGAGCTCCGTCGCTTCCTGCACTTCAGCGAGGCGGCCGCGGTGGCAGCAGGGTTGCCGGCCCAGCAGCACCAGGCGCTGCTGGCCATCATGGGCCACGACGGCCCCGGTCGGCCGACCGTGGGCGACCTCGCCGAACGGCTCGTGGTCGCGCCCCACACCGCGGCCGAACTCGCGTCGCGCATGGCGGAAGCCGGTCTGGTGACGAAGGCGCACCCGCCCGCCGACCGCCGGCGGACCGAGCTGGCGCCGACCGCCAGAGCGGAGGCGCTGCTGGCCGGGCTGACCGAGGCTCACCTGCGCGAACTCGAACAGCTGGCGCCGGCCTTGGCGCGGGCCTTGGGACTGGATGGGCCGCCGGGCGGGTGAGCCGCGGCGCGGTCGCCTCGAACAGGTCCGGTCTATCCGACGGCGATGGGGGCCCTCACCGGGGTTCCGTCGCCGGCCGGCCCCGCGCGAGGTCACGCAGCAGCAGCGCCACCACGCCGGCGCTCAGCGCGATGTCCACCGCCGACAGCGCGGCGCTGCCCTGCCACAGGCTCGCCGCCGCGAAGCAGGCCAGCGCCACGTTGGTCACCGCCACCCGCGCCAGCACCTCGCGCACCGTGAAGCCGCGCGCCACCGCCACTTGGTAGAAGTGGTGGCGGTGCGCTTCCCACACGCGGTCGCCGCGGCGCAGCCGCCAGACCAGCGTGAGGCCGCTGTCGGCGATGTAATAGAGCGGCAGGATCACCGCCGCGGCGAGGCCGCCGCGCGATGCGAGGTCGAACAGCCCATAGGCGACCAGAAGCCCGATCGCGAGGCTGCCGACGTCGCCGAGGAACAGCCGCGCCACCGGCTTGTTGAAAGGCGCGAAGCCTAGGATGGCGCCGAGCAGCGCCAGCATGAGGATTCCCGCCGGGGCCGACACGGCCCCGAAGAACCAGAACAACGACAGCGCGGCCGTCACCGGCACGGTTTCGGCCACCGTCATCCAGTCCATGCCGTCCATGAAGTTGGTGAGATTGACGAACCACGCGCCGCCCACGACGAGCAGCAGCCGCTCGAGCGCCAGGGGGATCCACGGCAGCACCCGCGCGCCGTCCGGCAGCGCCGACACCGCGATCCCCACCGCGATGATCTGCAGCGCCAGCCGTGGCAGGGGTGGCAGCGGGCGGATGTCGTCGACGGCACCGACGACCCCCACCAGCACGGCGGCGCCGAGCGCGGTCCACATCCGCCACCAGCCGGCGACGTCGACGGCGAAGCTCGATCCCGGGCCGAAGCCCAGCGCCGTCGGCCCCTCGCTTCCCAGGGCGGCGGCGCCGAGCCAGCCGGCCAGCACCACGGTGCCGACCACCGCCATGCCGCCCCCCTGGGGCGTCGGCGCGGTGTGGGCCGAGCGGGCGTTGGGCCGCGCTATCGCGTAGCGCACCAGCAGCGGGCGAAGGAGGCCGATCAGCATCAGGCAGCCGAAGGCGGTCGCGACGACGTAAATCAGCCCGAAGGCGCCCAGCAGGGCGCCGAAGGGGGACAGGACCTCGTTCATGCCCGAAATCCCCCGCCCACGAACGGCGCCCTCAACGGAGGCATGCGCGCGGCGTCTTGTTGCAGTGCATCGATCGACCTTATATCAGCGCCAGTTTTCGCCGTGACCCAGAGCCGCAAATGCCGGGACGTTTGTCCGCCCATCTCCGACGCCTCGAATCCGAGGCCATCCATATCATGCGCGAGGTGGTGGCCGAATTCCGCAAGCCGGTCATGCTGTACTCGATCGGCAAGGACTCCACCGCCATGCTGCACGTGGCGCAGAAGGCGTTTTTCCCCGCCGTGCCGCCCTTCCCGCTGCTCCACGTCGACACGACGTGGAAGTTCAGGGAGATGATCGCGTTCCGCGACGACGCCGCGAAGCGCGCCGGCATGGAGCTCATCGTCCACGTCAACCAGGACGGCGTGCGCCGCGGAATCTCCCCGGTGGCCTCGGGCTCCTCCGTCCACACCCAGGTGATGAAGACGGAAGGGCTGCGACAGGCGCTCGACCAGCACGGGTTCGACGCGGCCTTCGGCGGCGCGCGGCGCGACGAGGAGAAGAGCCGCGCCAAGGAGCGCGTCTTCTCCCACCGCTCCGAAGCCCATGCCTGGGACCCGCGCAACCAGCGCCCGGAGCTTTGGCACCTCTACAACACGCGCATCCGCCAGGGCGAAAGCATGCGGGTGTTCCCCCTGTCGAACTGGACCGAGTTCGACGTCTGGGACTACATCCAGGCCGAGGACATCCCGGTCGTGCCGCTGTACTTCGCCAAGGAGCGGCCGGTGGTGCGGCGGGACGGCGCCCTCATCATGGTGGACGACGAGCGCCTGCCGCTGAAGTCCGGCGAGACTCCCGAGATGCGCCGCGTGCGCTTCCGCACGCTGGGCTGCTACCCGCTGACCGGCGCGGTGGATTCCGACGCCGACACGCTCGACGCCGTGCTGGCCGAGATGCGCGATTCCACCACCTCCGAGCGGCAGGGACGCCTCATCGATTCGGACGAGGCGGGCTCCATGGAAAAGAAGAAGCGGGAAGGGTACTTCTGATGTCCGGCGACGCGAACCACTTCGCCCTCCCCACCCTGCGCTTCCTCACCTGCGGCTCCGTCGACGACGGCAAGTCGACGCTGATCGGTCGGCTGCTCTACGAGCAGAAGTCGATCTTCGACGACCAGATGTCGGCGCTCGAACGCGATTCGAAGAAGCACGGCACGGTCGGCGACGACATCGACTTCGCGCTGCTGGTCGACGGCCTCGAGGCCGAGCGCGAGCAGGGCATCACCATCGACGTCGCGTACCGCTACTTTTCCACGAAGAAGCGCGCCTTCGTGGTGGCCGACACGCCCGGCCACGAGCAGTTCACCCGCAACATGGCGACCGGCGCGTCCAACGCCGACCTCGCCATCCTGCTGGTCGATGCGCGCAAAGGGCTGCTGCCGCAGACGCGCCGCCACGCCTTCATCGTGTCCCTGCTCGGCATCCGCGACGTGGTGCTGGCGGTGAACAAGATCGACCTCGTGGGCCACGATCCCCACGTGTTCTCGTCCATCGTGAAGGACTTCGAAACCTTCGCGGAGCGGCTGAACTTCCGCTCCGTCACGCCGATCCCGGTGTCGGCGCGCTACGGCGACAACCTTAGCGAGCCGTCGCAGGCCATGCCCTGGTACACGGGGCCGACGCTGGTGGGCTTCCTCGAAACGGTGGAGGTGCGCGACCGCCGCGCCGACGGGCCGTTCCGCCTGCCGGTGCAGTGGGTGAACCGCCCCAACCTCGACTTCCGCGGCTATGCCGGCACGGTTGCGGGCGGGCGCGTGTCGCCCGGGGACGAGGTGGCGGTGTCGGCGTCGGGCCGCACCACGCGGGTCCTGCGCGTGATCGCGTCGGGCCACGACGTCGAAGCGGCCGAGGCCGGCGACGCCGTGACGCTGACGCTCGCCGACGAGATCGACATCGCCCGCGGCGACCTCCTGGCCGACCCGAAGGCGCGGCCGCCGGTGGCGGACCAGTTCGCCGCCCACGTGATCTGGATGAGCGAGGAGCGCCTGCTGCCCGGCCGCTCCTACCTGATGAAGATCGCCGAAAAGCTCGTGCCCGTGACGGTGACGGACCTGAAGCACCGCATCGACATCAATTCGCTGGAGCACAATGCCGCGAAGACGCTGGGGCTGAACGAGATCGGCTTCTGCAACTTCGCCACCTCGGCGCCGATCGCCTTCGACCCCTACGGCAAGAACCGCGACACGGGCGCGTTCATCCTCATCGACCGCGCCACCAACGCCACGGCGGCGGCCGGCCTCGTCGACTTCGCGCTGCGCCGCGCCACCAACATCCACCTCCAGGACCTCGCCGTCACCAAGGCGGCGCGCGCCGCGCTGAAGCACCAGAAGCCGGCCATCCTGTGGTTCACGGGCCTGTCGGGCGCCGGCAAGTCGACGGTGGCCAACGTCGTGGAGACCAAGCTCCACGCGCGCGGCGTCCACACCGTGATGCTCGACGGCGACAACGTGCGCCACGGGCTGAACAAGGACCTCGGCTTCACCGACGCCGACCGCGTCGAGAACATCCGCCGCGTCGGCGAGGTGGCGAAGCTGATGGTGGAAGCCGGCACGGTGGCGCTGTGCTCCTTCATCTCGCCCTTCGCGGCGGAGCGGCGGATGGTGCGCGAGCTGGTGGAGCCGGGCGAGTTCGTCGAAGTCTTCGTCGACGCCCCGATCGAAAGCTGCATCGCGCGCGACCCCAAGGGCCTCTACAAGCGGGCGCTGGCGGGCGAGATCCGCAACTTCACCGGCATCGACCAGCCCTACGAGCGGCCGGAGCACGCCGAGGTGGTGCTGGCCGCCGGGGAAGCCACCCCCGAAGCCCTGGCCGACCAGGTCATCGCGGCCCTGGAAGAGCGCGGCATCATCCAGCGGTTCTGACCGCCCTGCCCGGTCCGGTTCGCCCCGGACCGGGCCGACGCGATGGCGCCAGCCCGGCCCTTCACCATTTGTCCGACGAAGCCGGGACGAGCGGCAATCTTCGTTTGACAGAGCAGCCATGCGTCCCCCTAATGCGGCCATCCGAGCGGTGAACACGCCGCCGGTTCGACGGATTCGGCCGCGCTGCCGCTCGCGACGAGCGGGCTGCACGGTCCGCGAAAGGGAGTGGAACGTGATCAATAGACGGACGTTTGCCGGCATGGCGCTCGGCGCGATGGCCCTGTCCTCGACCGCCCTGACCCCGGCCTACGCCGCCAAGGGGGACCTCATCGGCGTCGCCATGCCGACCAAGTCGTCGGCCCGGTGGATCGACGACGGCAACAACATGGTCAAGCAGCTCCAGGACAAGGGCTACAAGGTCGACCTGCAGTACGCCGACGACGACATCCCGAACCAGCTCGCCCAGATCGAGAACATGGTCACGAAGGGCGCCAAGGTGCTCGTGGTCGCGTCCATCGACGGCACCACGCTGACCGACGTGCTGCAGAAGGCGCACGACGCCGGCGTCAAGGTCATCGCCTACGACCGCCTCATCCGCAATTCGCCCAACGTCGACTATTACGCCACCTTCGACAACTTCAAGGTGGGCGTCCTCCAGGGGCAGAGCCTGGTCGACGCGCTCGACCTGAAGGACGGCAAGGGTCCGCTCAACATCGAGCTGTTCGGCGGCTCGCCCGACGACAACAACGCCTACTTCTTCTACGACGGCGCCATGTCGGTGCTGAACCCCTATATCAACTCGAAGAAGCTGGTCATCCAGTCCGGCCAGCAGGGCATGAAGCAGGTGTCCACGCTGCGGTGGGACGCGGCGGTCGCCCAGGCGCGCATGGACAACCTCCTGTCGGCCTACTACACCAACAAGAAGGTGGACGCCGTCCTGTCGCCCTACGACGGCCTGTCGATCGGCATCCTGTCGTCGCTGAAGGGCGTCGGCTACGGTTCCGGCGACATGAAATATCCGGCCGTCTCCGGCCAGGACTGCGAAGTCCAGTCGGTCAAGTCCATCATCGCCGGCGAGCAGTACTCGTCCATCTACAAGGACACGCGCGAGCTCGCCAAGGTCGTGGTGTCGATGGTGGACGCGCTGGAGAACGGCTCGAAGCCGGAGATCAACGACTCCAAGACCTACGACAACGGCAAGAAGGTCGTCCCCTCCTACCTCCTGAATCCGGTCCTCGTCACCAAGGCGAACTGGAAGCAGGTGCTGGTGGACGGTGGCTACTACACCCTGAAGCAGCTCGGCCAGTAGGACCGGGTCATCAGCCCGCCCGGGACGCCCGGGCGGGCCCTTCCATCGCGATGCCGCGGCGATCCGCCCGGGCCTGCGCCCGCGCATCGCCAGCGTGACGATTGCGCGAACGCGCGCGATCTGGTGAACTCAGCCGCAACAGCGCCCAGGGTGCGGGTCGACCCCGTGCGAGCGGACCAATAAAGGGACCGAATGAGCCCGATCCTTGAAATGCGGGGGATCACGAAGACGTTTCCGGGCGTCAAGGCGCTGGACAACGTCAATCTGGTCGTCAACCCCGGCGAGATCCACGCCATCTGCGGCGAGAACGGCGCCGGCAAGTCGACCCTGATGAAGGTCCTGTCCGGCGTCTACCCGCACGGCACCTACACGGGCGACATCCTCTACGAGGGCAAGACGGTGTCGTTCCGCGACATCTCCGAATCCGAGCACCTCGGCATCATCATCATCCACCAGGAGCTGGCGCTGGTGCCCCTCCTGTCGATCGCCGAGAACATGTTCCTCGGCAACGAGACGTCCCGCTTCGGCGTGATCGACTGGGACCGCGCCTTCGCCCGCACCCGCGAGCTCCTCGCCCTGGTCGGCCTGCAAGAGAACCCCGAAACGCTGATCACCAACATCGGCATCGGCAAGCAGCAGCTCGTCGAGATCGCCAAGGCGCTGGCCAAGAAGGTCAAGCTGCTCATCCTCGACGAACCGACGGCGTCTTTGAACGAGAGCGACAGCCAGAAGCTGCTGAACCTCCTGCTCGACTTCAAGAAGCAGGGCATGGCGTCCATCATCATCTCGCACAAGCTGAACGAGATTTCCAAGGTCGCCGACCAGATCACCATTATCAGGGACGGCACTTCGGTCGAAACGCTCGACTGCCGGACGGATGCCATCTCGGAAGACCGCATCATCAAGGGGATGGTGGGCCGCGACATGGAGAGCCGCTACCCGCCGCGCACGCCGAAGGTCGGCGAGCCGCTGCTGGACGTGCGGAACTGGAACGCCTACCACCACCTTCATGCCGACCGCGCCGTGTGCCGCAACATCAACCTCACGGTGCGCCGCGGCGAGATCGTCGGCGTGGCGGGACTGATGGGCGCCGGCCGGACGGAGCTCGCCATGAGCCTCTTCGGCCGGTCCTACGGCCAGAACATCTCCGGCGAGGTGACCATGAACGGCGCGCCGGTGGACGTGTCGACGATCACCAAGGCGATCCGCGCCGGCATCGCCTACGTGACCGAGGACCGCAAGCAGCTCGGCCTCGTGCTGGACGAAAGCATCACCAAGAACACCACGCTGGCGAACCTGCCGAGCGTGTCCTCCGCCATGGTGATCGATTCCGACAAGGAGTTCCGGGTCGCCACCGACTACCGCAGCAAGCTGAACATCCGCTCCTTCGGCGTCGAGCAGCAGGCGGTGAACCTCAGCGGCGGCAACCAGCAGAAGGTCGTGCTCAGCAAGTGGCTGTTCACGAAGCCCGAGGTGCTGATCCTCGACGAGCCGACGCGCGGCATCGACGTCGGCGCGAAATACGAGATCTACACGATCATCAACGCGCTGGCCGACGAGGGCAAGGGGGTGCTGATGATCTCCTCCGAGATGCCCGAGCTGCTCGGCATGTGCGACCGGATCTACGTGATGAACGAGGGCCGCTTCGTCGGCGAGTTCCCGGGGCGCGAGGCGACCCAGGAGATCATCATGCGCGCCATCATGCGATCGAAGGAACTCCACTGATGAGCTCTGTCAACGCCCCCGGCGGGCTCGACCCCGTCACCGTCGCGCATCCGAAGCCGGGCGCGCTGCCGCCCGCCAAGACCGGCACCGGCTCGGGCCTGCGGCAGATGCTCGCCAAGGGCAACTTCCGCGACTACGGGCTGCTGATCGCCCTCGTGGCTATCATGCTGTTCTTCGAATACGCGACCGGCGGCGTGCTGTTCCAGCCGCTGAACCTGACCAACCTGATCCTGCAGAACTCCTACGTCGTCGTGATGGCGCTGGGCATGCTGCTGATCATCGTGGCGGGTCACATCGACCTGTCGGTCGGCTCCATCGTGGGCTTCGTCGGCGCGCTGGCGGCGGTGCTGATGGTGAACTACCAGGTCGAATACATCACGGCGACGCTGCTCTGCCTCGTGGTCGGCGGCATCGTGGGCGCCAGCCAGGGCTATTTCGTCGCCTATTTCGGCATCCCGAGCTTCATCGTCACGCTGGCGGGCATGCTGGTGTTCCGCGGCCTGACGCTGTCGATCCTGAACGGCTCCTCGGTCGGGCCCTTCCCGGACGTGTTCCAGCTCCTCGCCAAGGGCTTCTTCCCGAACTTCGCCGGCCCCTACACGTCGCTGGTCATCGCGCTCGTCATCTGCGCCATCTTCATCGGGACGAGCCTGCGCCGCCGCGCGGTGCAGCAGCGCCACGGCGCCCTGGCGGAAAGCATGGCCGCCTTCGCCCTGCGCAACGGCCTCCTCGCCGTGGTGCTGCTGGCCTTCGCGTGGTCGATGGGCCAGTACCGCGGCCTGCCCAACGTTCTCATCATCATGACGGTGCTGATCCTGCTCTACCGGTTCGTCACCAACAAGACGACGGTCGGGCGGCGGATCTACGCGCTCGGCGGCAACATCAAGGCCGCGCGCCTGTCCGGCATCAAGACCGAGCGCCTGACCTTCCTCACCTTCGTCAACATGGGCGTCCTCGCCGGTCTCGCCGGCATGATCTTCGCCGCCCGGCTCAACACCGCCACGCCGAAGGGGGGCCTCGGCTTCGAGCTCGACGTCATCGCGGCCTGCTTCATCGGCGGCGCTTCGGCGTCGGGCGGCGTCGGCAAGGTCACGGGCGTGGTGATCGGCGCCTTCATCATCGGCGTGATGAACAACGGCATGTCGATCATCGGCATCGGCATCGACTACCAGCAGGTCATCAAGGGCCTTGTGCTGCTCGGCGCCGTCTGCCTCGACGTGTACAACAAGAAGGCCTCGGCCTGATCCGGCCGGCACGCCGACTCCATCGCGCCGGGGAGACCGTCCCCGGCGCAGGAGGGCGGAAACGGGCGGCAGATGCGCAGTCCCCCGAACGGCCGCAACGGCACATCGGCGTCGTGCGCGTCTCGACGTAGCCTGCGCGGCGAATCGAGCGCCGCCCCCGCCTGCGGATCTCATCCATACGGGCGCCCCAAGAGGCCATCGCCCTCGACGCGGGAAATCCTAAGATCGGACGCATCAGGGATGCTGCCCGGGATCCTCGCACGATCGCCGAAGTGTCAGGCGGCAGCGACGCCGCGGCGGTCCGCTGCGTGGGCCCGACGATAGCGCACCACGGTGCGGCAGGTCGGGCGTCAGAGCCCTGCCCCGCGCCCTAGACGGGCGACCACGGCAGCGCGAGCATCGAGGTCCACCCCTGTCCCGAACGGCCCCGACGAGCCGATCAGGCGCGGCGGATGAGCCTGACTGCGAAGAACCCATCCAGGCCGGCCATCGGGGGGTCCAGCCGCGCGAGGTGGCACGGCAGTGTCCTCAGCTCGCCCTGGGCGTTGATGCTGTCGGGAAGGCTGCCGATCTCCTCGGCGAGGATGGGAGAGCGCACGAGGTCGGGGTTGCGGCGCAGCAGGGCCGCGATCTGCGCTTCCCCCTCCTCCGGCTCGATCGAGCAGGTGCAGTACACGAGGCGTCCGCCCGGGCGCAGCAGCGATGCCGCGCGGTCGAGCATGCGCGACTGCAGCGCCGACAGCGTCGTGATGTCGGACGCGCGCTTGGTCCAACCGACGTCGGGGTGGCGCCGCATCGTGCCCGTCGCCGTGCAGGGGGCGTCGAGCAGCACCGCGTCGAAGGGCTGGGCCGTGTAGGACGTCGCGTCGGCGACCTCGGTTTCCGCGGTGAAGCCCAGGCGTTCCAGGTTGGCGGCGAAGCGCTTCAGCCGCTCGGCCGAGCGGTCGACAGCCGTGACCGTGGCGCCCGTTAGGCAGAGCTGGGCGGTCTTGCCGCCCGGCGCGGCGCACAGGTCCGCCACGCGCTCGCCGGATTCGGCCTTGAGCAGGCGCGCCGGCAGCGCCGCCGCCGCGTCCTGGACCCACCACTCGCCTTCGGCATAGCCCGGCATGTCCCTCACGGGCACATGGCCGCGCAGGCGCACGGAGCCGGTCGCGAGCACGTCCCCGTCGAGCCGCTCGGCCCATCCCGCCGCATCGGACTTGACCGACACGTCGAGGGACACCTCGGCGCGATGGGCCGCCGCGATCGCCGCCGCGGTCTCGTCGCCGTAGGTCTTGCGCCAGCGGGTGGCGAGCCAGGTCGGCGTGTCGACGAAGGGATCGTCGCTCTCGTGCTCATCGCGCTGGCGGGCAACGTTGCGCGCCACCGCGTTGGCGAGCGCGGCGAAACCCTGGCTGGCGGGGTCGAGCCTCACCGCCTGGACGCAGGCGTTGACCGCCGCATGGTCGGGCACGTCGAGGAACAGGATCTGCGCCGCCGTGACGATGAGGATCCACTCGAGCTGCACGCTCTTCTTGGGCAGCCCTTTGTCCAGCAGCTTGCCGAGGAAGCGCCGCAGCGTTCCCAGCCTCCGCAGCGAGACGACCACGATGGAACGCGCCAGGGCGCGGTCTCGATCCTCGAGCGGCTGCGTGAAGCGGGGGTGCTGCGCCGCCGAGGTCAGCGCCTCGTCGAGGCCGCGACCGTTCATCACCACGTCGCTCAGCGCCGCCGCCGCGGCGAGACGGCAGGCCAGGCCTGGCGGCAGTTCGACGGGCGGGGGGGCGACCTTCATGCCGGGCTTGGAACGATGGGGGCGGCCCGGAGGCTGTGTCTGCGCCATGGTTCAGGCCGGGATCGGGGTTGAAGGCGAGGATGGGGCCGCGACGGACCCGAACACGAACGGCATTGATGGCCTTCCAACCAACTCGCTCCGCCGCATGGCCGGACGGCGCAAGGCGACCTACATGAAGGGCGAGCGGAGCGACGCTCCCGGATCAAGCCGGGTGCCAGACAAAGGTGGTGGAAGCGTGATCGACGACGAACATCGGACAAATTCGGCCGAACCGGCCAGCGTCCCGCAGGCCGGAGCGGCCGAACGCGCGCTGGAGGAGGCGGAACAGCGGCGTGCCGCCCGCAAGCGCGCCGACCAGGCCCGCCCCCGCGAGATCAACGGTCGCCAGGGTCCCGAGCCGGTGCGCTACGGCGATTGGGAGAACAAGGGCATCGCCTGCGACTTCTGACGCCGCAGCCGCGCCCCCCCGCGATGGGGGGCGCGGCCGGGGATCACACGTCGCGCGTGCCCGTCCCGAAGGAGTCGCCCGCCTTGCCGACGACGGTCTTCAGGTTGTCCGCCGCGGAATGGCGGACGTTGTCGATCGCTTCGCCGGCCGCGGCGCGCATCTCGTCCACCTCGTGGCGCGCCGCGTCGGTGGCCTGGTCCCGAAGGCGGTGCGCCGTCGAGCCCATGAGGTTGTCCTCGGTTTCGGTCATCGGCAGGGCGGCGCCGATCGCCGCGCCGATGGCGAGCCCGATCGCCCCCAGCACCAGCGGCTGTTCCTCGAACAGCGTCGACAGCTTCGACTTCACCTCGCCGCGGTCCGACGGGAGGTAGCGTGACATGGACTGCATGGCTTCACCCGCTTGCGAGGACGTGGACTGGTAGGCGTCGGCCGCCTGACGGCGCAGCGCGGCACCCCGGGTCGACAGACCCTCGACGAGGTCGTCGCGCGCCTCGGCCAGGGTGGACGCCGCGGACCCGCCCCGGCCCGGCGCCGGCTGGAAGCTCGACGGGTTGCGCAGCATGGGCGGGCGCGACGCGAGGACCCGAGGGGTCTGGCTCGGCCGCGGCGAGGCGCCGCCGAATGCCTCGGAGCCCGACGGACCCGTGTCGCCGCGCTTGGAGAAGAAGCGCATGATCAGCGCCGAACCGGCGGCGATCAGCACCGACGGGATCGGGTATTGCTTGGCGACGCCGACGAGGTTGTCGGCCACGCTGGCGGCGCCGATGCGCGCGTTGGAGACGACCTCCTCCATCACGTTCTGGGGCTGCAGGTTGGTGCGCAGCTGTTCCAGGGTGGAGGCGAGGTTCGCGCGGGTGTCCTCCGCCTCGTGGGCGACCTCGCTGGACGATTGCCGACCGTTGCCGCCGCTCATTTCACCTGCTCCTTCACGATGGTGGCGTCCTTGCCGAGCTGGTCCATGGACTGCTTGGGCATGAGGTTGTCGGCCGACAGACGGTTCAGCGCCACGTAGAGCGCGATGGCGCCGACCGCCACGAAAAACCCGCCCACGGCGAGGAAGGCGCCCCAGGTGGGCAGGCCCAGCGCCACCACGACGTAGACGACGCCGAACAGCACCAGCAGCAGCCCGACCAGCAGAAGCACCGCCGCGGCGAGCAGCACCACCACGGCCTTGATGGCCAGGGAGATCTTCTCCGAGATCTCCGTCCGCACGAGGCGGATCTCGGTCTCGAACAGCACCGTCATCTGCGACAGCGCGTCGGCGAAGAGGGATGGCGTCGAGGGACGCCCGGGGGATTCGAAACTCATGGTCCCGCTCCTTCCCCGGCTCAAACGGAGCGGTCGCCGTACAGCGCCGCCTCGTCGACCATGGGAACGTCGCTCTTGAAGAAGCGCGCGACGAGGAAGCCGGCCACGACCGCCCCGCCGAAGAACGCCACGGGCTGCCGGCGACCGAAGTCGGCGAGCGTGGCCAGCACGTCGCCGAGGTCGCGCGAGCGGACGTCGTCGGCGATGCGGTCGACGTTGTCGGCCGCGCTGCGGACGAGGCGGCCGAGCTGCGGGTTCGTCTTATCGAGGTCGCCGGCGGCGGAATGGGCCGCCTTGGCGACGCCGGCGATCTTGTCGGCGCCGGCCGTCTTCTGCTGGTCGACGATCTCGTTCAGCCGCGCCCGGGCCTGCTCGGCGATCGAGGCCGCGGCGCCCTTGGCCTCGTCGGCGGCCTGCGACGCCTGCTTGCGGAAGGCCGAAGCGGCTTCCCCGGCGGCTTCCGTCGCCGGCTGGGCGGAACGGTCGTTCGGGCCGGCGCCCCCGCGTGACGCGGCTTCGCGGCGGAGGTCCTGGAAGCGATGGTTCAGGTCGTCCCGGGCGCGGGCCGCATCGGCGCCGAAGCTCGACGTGGGATCGGTGTCAAAGGGGTCTGCCATCGCGTCCTCCAGCCAGCGGGGCCGGGGACGCTCCGCGCGCCGCCTCCCGCCCTCTATCGGCGAGCCAACGTGGCCACACGCTCGCGGTTCCGGCGACGCGCCAGAGGCTTGAGGAAAACCGGGTGCCGCCGTCCGGCGCGTCGGCGCGGAGGGCGACAGCTGCCGCTGCCCGGCTTCACGGCATGACGACGACCGGCGTTCCGACGTCCACGCGCTCGTACAGGTCGACGATGTCCCGGTTGAACATGCGGATGCAGCCGAAGGAGGCGGCGGTCCCGATGGAGTCGGGCCTGTTCGTGCCGTGGATGGCATATTCGCCGCCCGACAGCGTCAGCGCGCGCATCCCCATCGGGTTGCGGGAGGAGCCGCCGGGGATGTAGTCGGGCAGCCAGGGCTCGGCGCGCTTGACCTCGGCCGGGGGCGCCCAGGCCGGGTTGCGGTACTTGCCGTCCACCACGGCCGTGCCACGCCACTGCTTGCCGAACCGCCCGACCGCCACCGGATAGCTGATGGCGCCGCCGTCCTCGCCGATGAGGAACAGCCGGCGCTGTGCCTGGCTGACCACGATGGTGCCCGGCGCATAGCCGGTCGGCCCCGCCGGCACGGCGGCCCGCGCCGGCGCCACCGCGGTGCACAGCACCAGGGCCGCCGCCACGACGATGCAGGACGCCAGCAGGATGTGGATGACGACGGGCCCGCGGCGGCCCGTGGGCCGGCTGTCGAACCCCGCGCGATGCGTGAATTCCATGTCGAACGCTCCCCTGCCGCTTTCGGCCGGCCTTGGGCGCAAAATGGCACTCCGGGCCTACGGCCCCGTTACGGCGTCACCCATCGCGGGACGGACCTGACGAGACGGTGAACGATTCAGCGAAATGGTCCGAAATCCGGCCTGGGGCCGCCGGCCCCGGCTCAAGCCGTGGTTTCCTTGGACTTCACCAGCGTGCAGCCCGAGATGGCCCAGCGCCCGTCGACCTTCTCCATGGCGTAGACGGCGGTCCACACCACGCCGTCCGCATCCACCACGGTGACGTGCTGGATCGTGCCGCCCTCGGCCGTGACGGTCGGCTCGAAGTGGGTCGAGCGGGGGTGGACCAGCGGCGCATAGCTCTGCTTGACCATGCCGTAGAACGCCGACGCGTCCGGGAACATGGCCTTGATGCCGGGCGAGGCGAAGCTTTCCGCCTCGGCGGCATCGCCTCGACCGAAGGCCGCGATCTGGGACGCGATGGTCGACTGGATCGCGGGATCGGCTTCCGCCTCGGCGGCACGCGACGGCGCGGAGACGGCGGAAACTGCGGCGAGCAGCAGGGCGGGGGCGAGAAGGCGGCGCATGGCACACTCCGGTCTGACCCCACGAACTTAACGCGCGTGCGCCCCGCGGCGAGAGGGCCGACGGCCGGTTGTAGCGCGATCGCCCCGCGTCGCGTCATCGCGGGAGCCGCCTGGAGCCTTGACCTGTTCGAGGCGACGCTTTACCCGATGATTTCCCGCTCGCGGGAGCGCGTAGCTCAGTCGGTAGAGCGCCTGACTTTTAATCAGGATGTCCCGGGTTCGAGCCCCGGCGCGCTCACCAAGCGGAAACAAGCACTTAGGCGCTGTTGCGGCGGGTGAATGCTTCCCAGAAATGCTCATCGGGAAGCACATGGGAAGCGGCAGCGTGCCGCAGCTTCCCAGGCAATCGACGAACACGGCACGGGACGGGTTGCCGACGCCTTCACTGCTTGAGGCCAGCTTGAGCCTGCTCCGCGGCTATCGGCGGTGGCGGCCTCTCACGAGGCGAGCAGCGCACGCTCGAGGCGCAGGAGAATGCCGTCAGCCGGCAGATCCACTTCGACGGGAGCTACTGATCGGCCTTTCGCTCCGCTACGCGCTCGCGATCCCCGCGCTTCATCGCCTCCCGGCGGCGTTCCAGCATCGCCTCGAAGACGGCGGCCGTCTCGGCTGGGTCGAACGGCACCTCCAGTCCCGCGAGGTCGCGCGCGAGGGCGTTGATCCAGGTGGGCGCCTGATTGGGACGAAGAACCGCGGCGGTCAGGAGCATCCGCAAGGCTGCGTTGGCCACGTCGTCCCGCGCTGGGCGCCTCCTCGCCTTGTTCTTGGCGCGGTGCCTCGCTTGGTCCGCACGCTGCCTCTCCAGATGAGCCCTGTGCTTGAGTGCCGCCTTGGCATCTGACTTTGTCGCCATCGCACGGCCCTCCTTTCTCGGCCGTGCTGCTCATCATTGGCCAATCGTAGCAAGCCGCCAGTTCGATCTCAGCGGCGAGGTCGCACCCCGCGTCGCACCCCCGCGACCTCACCGGGTGAGCTGTCGGGGTTGGCTCCGGGCCGGGGCTAGGCGTTTGGGGTGAGCTCACCCGGTGAGTGAACCCGAGGCGACTCGTCTGATTCCGTATGCGACGAAGGTCGTACATACCGAGTAGGTAATGGGGGACGTGCCTCCCCCGCTTCACACCCGATCTCGGGGTGCCGAATTTTAATCGGTCACTTCTCGGCTTCAAGTGCTTGGTCACGACGTGGGTGCCGTGACCAGCAGCCCCACGACGGCCGACCACGCCAGAGCCGCGGGCTCCTGCGACGGCAAGCCAGCGGCGTGGGACTGCACGATGCCGACGAGGTCCGTCGCGTCGTCGCCCATCTCGACGAGGCTTCGAGCAGCAACGCGTGCAGCGGCCCGGGCGCCTGCGACGGTGCCGGGGCGCACGTCTCGGACCGCATCCCGGATCGAGACCTGCACCCGGTACAGCGCCGAGCAGCACTCCCGCAGGGGCAGAACGCCGGCGGCCTCGACCGCGGCTTGGTGCTCGCGCCCCCACGCGTTGACGGCTTCAACGATGCGCCGCCGACGGCGCCACGCTTGGGACCCGATCCTCAGGGTGAGGCGTCCGAGATCCCAGCACGATTGCGGGTCCGTCCACCCCTCGAACGCTTTCTCGTCCGGCAGGAAGCCGAACAGGGCGCCGTCGATGACGTTCATCTGTGCGGCCTGCGCCGGCGTCACGATGCGGCGCGTGTCCTCCGCCTCCAAGAGGAGCTTGATGAGCGAGTCGGCGGCGTCCGACACGGCGTCGTGCAGCCGCGCCGCTGCCAGCAGCCACGGGTCGGGCGCCGCCGGCGACGCGGGCCCGTCGCGCAGGCCGAGCAGCCCTCGCATCATGGCACCGTTCACGCGCGCGGCGAGCAGCGCCAAGCGGAGGCCCGCGATGACGTCCACCGGCGCGAGCTGCGCGGAGGCCATGCGCAGGTCGAAGTGCGCCGAGCCGAGGGCGGCGGCGCTGCACCGCCGCAGGTGTTCCAGGTTCTCAGGCATGCCCGACCTCCACGAGGCCTTGCAGCCGAACCACGTCGCGCGCCATGTCGAAGCCGAGGGCGTCGACAAGCTCCGTCGGCAGCAACGCGACACCAACCGACGCCCGCGCGGCCCGCGCCTTCGCCAACGCGCCGTGGGGCGTGACGGCCGGCAAGGCCACGATCGCGCGCACCACGGCCTCGGCCCGCGCCGTGCAGTTCGCGAGACGCTCGTCGTCTTCGGGCTGCCCGCCCACGAAGGCATAGCTCGCTTCCCCGCCCAGCTCTTCCATGAGGTCGGCCAGCGCCGCCAGAGCCCTGTCCTGTGCCGGCATGTCGGCGCCGGCCCCGTCGTTCATCGCGTCCATGGTGTTCTCCCCCGGCTCGCGCCGGACTCGGGTGTGGTGACTGTGGGTTCGGGAGGGAGCCGCCCTCACGGCGCGGGCAGCGCGAGGGCGAGCAGGCGATGCCGCAGAATGGCGAGGGCGGAGGCGCGGCGGGTCACGGCGCTGTCCTCCGGCCCCGGACGCGCCGCAAATCGGTGGCGATGTCGGCCTGCACGGCCGCATAGACCCGGAGAGCAGCGTCGCGCCGTCCTGCCACTGCAAGGCGCCGGGCGTGCCGGAGCCGGAGGTCCACTCCCCAGGAGAAGGCGAGCGCCGGGGCGACCGCGAGCGTGATGGACGGCGCCCACCAGACGGCGGCGATGGTTCGGAGCGCGGCGTCACGCATCGGAGGACGAGCCTCGACCGTGCATGCCGGCCACCTCCGCTTCGAGCCCAGCGATCTGCCGCTCCAACTCGGTCAGCAATCGCCGGATCTCGCCGACCCGCTGCGCCAAGCTGGACGACCCCGTCGCGGTGACGGCCGCCTCGTACTTCCGCCACGCCGTGAACCGCCCTCGCAGGTCATCGACCGCCGCGGCCGACCACCCACCACCCCGACCGTACCAGGCTTCCCGGACGCGCCAGCTCTCCGCCGGGTAGCCGAGGTGCCGCGCCGCCTGCCGGACCTGCGCGGCGACCGTCTTCCCCGCCACGCCGCCGGCGGCTTGGTGCACGAGGTCCCGCAGCTCCGCCGCGACGGCCTCGGGCGAGCTTCCACCGGCCGTGGTGCGGTCACCACCAACTGTGGCCCGTTTCAGCCGCTGGTCCTGCGATGCTGCGGACATCAGCAGCGGGAGGGCGGCATGGCGGACGACGACACAGTGAAGGGCGACGAGATCACGGACGGGTCCGACTGGACCTATCGGCTGATGAGCCTGGAGCGGATCCAGGCCGACGAGCCCGAGGACGACGGCGAGGACATCTTCACCGCCACGTTCCAGGTCGACGGGCCGAACGCCAACGCCGAGGTCGAGATCATCGTGTCGGACTATGTGGACGAGGCGAACGTGGTCTCCATCGCGCTGCACACGCTGCATGTCTCGATGCGGGAATGGGCCCGCGCCACGGAGAACCGGCGCATCGCGGCGCGGGACGTGGACGAGTTGGCAGGCGACTGACTGCCGGCCGCGCCCCTCCGACGTCGCCCGATAGATCAAGGGCGTTGCCGCTTCGCTCGTCACACGGCGCGCACGCTCCGGGTGGACGGAGATGAAGGAGGACGGCCCTTGAGCGCGGTGCAGATC
>NZ_QYBB01000038.1 GCF_004137685.1 Lichenibacterium minor
GTTCGGCCGTCGAGACGCGAGCGTAGAGGATGGTGGTCACGTCGGCTTCCGTTTGTCCGCTGGGATGGTGTCCGCATTAAGTGCTGTCCGTTGGGCAAAGTCAACCCATACGGACGCGCTTTTCAGGTCCATCCCGACTGTCCTCAAAGGTATACGCTAACGGACACCGTCGCACGTCGACTTGCGTTCACCGGCTAAAGGAGGTGCTTCCTGCAGCGTCAAGCACTTCCAGTCCCTAACTTTGGGAGGTAGTATCCGAGCCGGAGGAGAACGGACATGGAGTTGCGTAGTGAGACACAGCTGAATCCGGTTGGCGATGAGGTCCTCGCGCTGACGGCGATTGTACGCCCCATCTTGTCCGGCGTTCTAAATGCGCTGAAGGCTGACGTGGTCAAAGAAGCTGGTGGCCGGGACAATGTGAAGCTCAAGATGCTCCCACGCCTCTATCGACCCGGGGATGGGGATGTCGGCATCTGCTTTGAGTACGCTCTCCATGACGCTATCGCCTCGGGCGACGCCAGAGTAGTCGATAGGCTTGCAGAAGCCCTCAAGCTTTGTCGCATCAAAGCGTCCGACCCAAAGTCCATCCTGTTTGGTATCGAAAAGACAGGGGCGGTACAACTAATAGATAGTGCGAAAGACGTCTTAACGGAAGAGTCGCGAACATTAACAGGCGCTGTAGGTCAACCTCCCAAACTGAAACGCCGTCTTACAACCTTAGCTGCTGCATTTAGGAGGCCGACAACACGACTAGCGTTGCCAACCTCCATACGTGGCCTTTGGAAGGCAGACCTTTTTGTAGGGTCTCTCGATACGCAGCAGTGGGTTGGTACAACCGTGAAGACCAACCCCGCGCAACTCGAAGGGGCAGCAGGATTGCGGATTGGTGTCGTCCCTGCTCGGCAAGGGAAGAGTGATGCGGTGCAAATAGACGAAGGTCGTGGTCTTGTCATTTGCCCCATCCACCATGACGGCGACTTCATGCAACTCTTCTATGAAGGCTGGCGAGTCGTGCAGGCGTTTCTTTACGCCGACGCAAAACTTCCGAAGGAAGTGGACCTACCACGGCCTGTGGACCGTGAGGTTTGCCGAATGTTGCAGGAACGGCGCGAGTATCCTACCTCGGATGTCATTGACTCACTAAGAATATTCTCGCAACCCGAGCTTGTTGCGACAACCTCGGAGACGGTCGAAATACAAACACTTCGAGGTAGCGGCGACACAGGCACGATTGTTGCGCCACGCTCCCGCTTACTGTGAGCCGTTCTTTGACTGTGGCACCCGTGAGTGTCCCCGCCTTTCACGAGCTTCTTTGGCCCACACTGGCAGCGCTCAAAGCGATGGGTGGGTCTGCATCGAATGAGGAGCTTCTCGCCAAGGTCATCGAACTGGAGCGCATCAGCGACCCGGTGGCTTCTTTCATCCATACGGATAATCGGCAGACGAAGCTCGGCTACAATCTGGCATGGGCGAAGACGTATTTGAAGCGTGTCGGCGCAATCGGGAACAGTGGTCGTGGCGTCTGGGCCATCACCGACGCGGGAGAGCGCTTCACCCAAGCCGAAGCCGCAAAGGTCCCGCAACTCGTCCGCCGGCAGGACTACGACCGCAGGCGAGAGCAGAGCGGTGACGAGGAGCCGACAACCGAGGAAGCGGTGGCGGCGAATCAGTCCCCGCCAGAGGAGACGTGGAAGGACCGGCTCCTTACGGCTCTGCGAGTCATGCAGCCTGACGCCTTCGAGCGGCTCGCCCAACGCATCCTACGCGAGGCTGGGTTCGTGAAGGTCGAGGTGACAGGTCGAAGCGGCGACGGCGGTATCGATGGCATCGGCGTGCTTCGGGTAAACCTCGTCTCGTTCCAGGTCCTTTTCCAGTGCAAGCGGTATCAGGGCTCAGTCGGCTCGGGAGCCGTACGCGATTTCCGAGGTGCGATGGTTGGCCGGAGCGACAAGGGACTCATCATCACAACGGGGACGTTCTCGGGCGAGGCCAAGAAGGAGGCGACACGAGATGGTGCGCCCCCCATCGAGCTCATCGAGGGCGACAGCTTGTGCGACCTCCTGAAGAGCTTGAAGCTAGGCGTCGCGACTGAGATGGTGGAACGCATCATCGTCGATGCCGAGTGGTTTTCGCGAGTGTGAGCCTCTTCGGCCCGCTCGGCTTGGTTATACAGGCGAACGGGTGCTGCCATCGTTCAATGGTCACGCCCAGGCGTTCACGCGCCTAGCAACGTCGACCGACCGAACGAGGAGCCACGGCCCAGGCGGCCCTCGTCCCGATATCGGGCAGTAGCGTGCGTGTGGGACCATGCCGGCGCTGAGGTGCTTCGCGCGCCGCTACCTGGGGCCTCGCGAACTCACGAGCGGTCAATGAGCCGACTTCCTCCCACGCCTGCCGCCGGACCTCCAAAACCGTCCTCGGCTCGGCTTCGTCTCTGAAGACCCCAGGGTGACCTAGCCGGGACGCATCCGGCATAACTGCGCCGTGGTGGTCGGGGACGGCCTGGGCCCGCCGAAGGAGATGGCAGAGAACGGATTGAGGTGCTGGTGAGTCCGGCGGGCCTTTGGGCCGTGGTGGACGTGGGAAGGCGTGAGATAGCGAGCGGTTATCGGGCGGTCCTGAACGGGTGGTTCCAGAGGCGGTCCGGCTACGCCCTGGAAGGCGACCCGCACCTCGAACGGTATGGGACAGCGCCTGGGGGCGAGGACGTGGTCTCCGTCTCCATGCGCGTGCGGCCTGTCGAGAAGGACGGGACGTGGAATATGGCCGTGGTGGTGCCGAGTTCACGAGGGTGAGCGGTCGGGTTCTCGGGTCATGACGCCGGCAATGAACGGGGAAGCGCGTCGCCTGCGTTCACCGCCCGATAGCCCTGGAAACTCCTGGGGAGGCCGCAGGCGGCTTTACGAAGTCGCGAGGGCCAAGTGCACGTTCACCTTTTGCCAGCCCAGAGAAGCCGGGTAGAGGCATTGGCAAGGGACGTCCATCATGCGGCCCACGTCACCTCAGGCGACTGGCTCCGCCGCTCCACCCCTGAAATCTGTTCCCAGGTACTACAGAACACATAGGGTCCACCCACCAACCAACCACTATGACCACCACCATAGACCCTTCAAGGGGTGAACCCCCTACGACATCACAGGGGTTCACCTCCTTCACAGCATCATGGCTACTCGACAACCGGGACCAAGCCACACCTGGAAACGTAGTTTGCTTGAAGAAGCTCCTTCGCAACCTGGGCATCTCCAGTTCTAACGAGAAGACTATCGTGCACGCTGAGGCTGGGCGCCGAGTGCTTCCTCATCAAATCCATCATGGTTGCCAGCATGGCCTCGCTTTCAATGAACATCAGGTCGGCCCAGCCCATCCCGAGCTTCTTTTTTCCCCAGTCCCCGAGGATGGAAAACCTTTCGACCATAGCTTCGCGAACGAGCTTGATAGGGTAGTCTGCTTCCAAGTCGCCGCCACCCTTCGTCTCATACTCCTTTACCGTCTCGTCCGGCCACACACGGTGGTGTCTTTTGGCGCCCAGGGTGGCGACCACCCAGTTCTTCACGGCCCATCGACGGAGGTCCTTGCCGTCCTTCCCACGTTGAGCCGATAGACCCTTGACTTCGTAGGGGTCGTGCGAGGCTGCATCGAAGGGCCGGTTCTGTGTTCCATGCAGAATCGTGAGGTAGGAAGCCTTCACGTCCATCTCGACCACCTCGTCTCCGTCAATCTTCATGGACTGTCGGTCTTCCTTCGACATGCTCTGATATGACGGGTCGCCGTTGGCATAGAGACGCGCACCCTTGTCAAGTTTGAAATCAGGCTTGTCGGCCAAGTTATAGATGCGCCGATAGCCCCTGAACTGCCCGCCTTCGAGGTTGAAATTGGCGAGGAAGTTGTTCAACTCGCGCAAGTCCTCGTCCATGGCGTCGATGGCAGGGCGGAGATGGGCCAGGGGTGACTTGGGTGTCACGATGATGGGCTTGCCCCGCACCTCCCGCTTGCCGACCTTCGTCTTCTCCGCGTGCAGGACGACGGGGGACAGCGGCAGGTCCTGGGCGAAGTGAACGCCAACCTCGGCCGCCCTGACCCCATGTTCCCCTGCGAGCCCCAGGAGCTTGTCTGTCCCCCGGAAGTGGGATGCCGCACGCTTGCCCTCGGCACTCCCGTCCCCATCGGTCACGACCTCATCGTCGGTGTCGTCGGTATGGTAGCCCTGTAGGCCGAAGATGCCGCCTTCCTTCATCTCCACAAGCTTCAGGGCGCGAAACCCCTCTCGGACGAACTCGAAGTCCGTACGGGACACGCCGGCATGGGCAGGATAGCTGTCGGCTCGGAGAGACCGATAGACCCAACGGCCCGTCTCGGGCTGTCCTGCGGACCTCAAGAGGTCGGCCAGGAAGGCGGCGACGACCTTCTTGAACTTGGCCGCTTGTTCGTCGCGACGCTGGTATTTGCGCTTGCCCACTTCCTTCTCGTGGGCGTGAACCAGCGCCAGGACGGTGTCCACCAGGGCGCGGCCTTCATCGCTGATGGGGGCGTCGGCCAGCCGCGCATAGATCGGCTTGACGATGGGCGGCAGTTCGACGGGTGAGCGGTCCACCTCAGATTGTGGCTTGACTGTGTCCTGTGAGGGGAGCTTTGAGGTCAAATCAGGGCAGGAAGCCGGTTGCGTCAAGGCGAGATTGTCCTGTCGGTATCGAGAGTTAGGATGGAGTCGACACGCCCAGGGCACCTCGGAAACCGAACGGGTGCTTGGGGCCTCGGGGCTGTCGTGGAACGGCAATCGGGGTGGCCGTCCGATGACCACCTGCGAGCGGTAAGAGCCGCCAGCGGGCTCCGCAGGGGTTCAGGAAGCCGCGTCTGGTGGTGCCACTATCTTGGCCATGTAGGGGGCCAACGTCTCGGGCTTGTATCCTTCCCCGTACTTTGCCCCCGTGGTCTTCTCGCCCCAACCGCCGATGGCGTCTTGCATGTCCCCAGGAACATGGGCGACCCGGAGCCGGTCCCGCATGGCGTGGCGGAAACAGTGGCAGGTTTTGTCCGGCGAGACCCCAGGCAGCGTGCGGAGCCATTTGTTAAAGGCGCCGCTGGCGTGGGTGGCCTTGATTTCCACGTCAGATGCGTAGCGAGGCCAGAGCCATCCTTTGCCATCCTTGACCTTTCCAGAGGCTTCTAGGGCGCGCTGGGCAGCCCACAGGGCTTCACCGACAAGCGGGACGCGGCGAACGCTGTTGGCGTTTTTGAGAGTCCGGACGGTCCCGTGCTCTCGAATGTGGATGAAGGGCGCAGGCGCAGCCATCACCACGTCCTCGAAACGTAAGCCGACAATCTCTGCCACCCTGGCACCCGTATCGCTGAGAAGGGCGATGATGGACCGGATGTCGTCACCTCTCTCCCGACAAGCCTTGGCGATGATGCAAAGCTCATCTGACGTGTATGGCACGCGCTTGAGCGTATCTCTGTCCTCGGAGGCAATCTTCACACTGCCGAACGGGTTGCGGATGTCCAGGAAGTGCTCATCAATGGCGGTCTTGAAGACCGACAGCAGCGGGCTAAGCTGACGCCGAACGGTGTTCGGGTTCTTCCCTTCCGCTAGGAGGTGGTCCCGGAGGTCAAGGGCATCCTGGCGCGCGTAGGCCTCTAAAGGGAGGTCGCCCCGGAACGCGATGAGAGCAGCAACAGCCCGGGTCGTGTCGGCCTTCAGCTTCGGTGTCGAGCCCTTGGTGTTGTGCTTCAGATAGAGGTCGCGGGCGTCACTGAGGAGCACCCGGGGCTTGCGTGGGTTCTCCTTGAACAGCCGCTCGGCTTCACGGTCCACGGGGTCCATGACAGCGGCCCGGTCGCCCTCGACGCCCTTGTAAGGACCAGCACCATGCTTCACGTCGAGATGATGCGCGAAGGCGTCCCAGAGGTCAGGGTTGCGAGTGCCCTCATGAGCCATCGCGTCGAAGTAGGCCCCACCCGGCACCATTCCGAGCTTCCGCAGCAAGGCCTCACCGGCGGCCTGCACCTCCTCTGTGGTCAGCCCAAGCGCGCTGGCCTCTGGGGACCGGAGGGACCGCCAGAGGGCGTCATCGGTGGCAACCAACCGGGCCAGCTTCTTCCCAGCCGTGAGGAGGTCGCGGGTCTGGAGGCTGACCATGCGGACCGTCTTGCCCGGGAAATGGGCCGCTACGTCCGTCGGAACCCTCCGCCGGTAGAAGAGGAGGCCGTCCCTCGGTCGGATGAACAGGTGCTGCATGGTCACGGTCATAGCGCCGTGCCGCAGGATGACAAAAGCCATCGTGTGTGACCTCGTGTGTAACCACGGGGACACCGAAAGAACCTGCAAATCAGAGGTAAGTGACTGAGAATGCTTGACTTTCGCTCTCAGTCCTTGGTGCCCCTGGCCGGGATCGAACCAGCACTCCTTGCGGAACTCGATTTTGAGTCGAGCGCGTCTACCGATTCCGCCACAGGGGCGTCGCGGGCCGGAGCCCGGGACGGTGGCGGCACGCTACAACGCCGCGTCCCCGCCGGTCAATCCGCGCGGGGCGGCGTCGTCCGCGCCTCACCCCATCAGGCTGTCGAACAGGCCCTTGCCGTCCTCGCCACCCGCCAGCGCCTCGACGGCATTTTCGGGGTGGGGCATCATGCCGAGCACGTTGAGGCGCTCGGACAGGATGCCGGCGATGTGGTTGCGCGAGCCGTTGGGGCTGGTGCCGTGGGCCGGGTCGCCTTCCGGGCCGCAGTAGCGGAAGGCCACGCGGCCGGCGCCCTCGAGCCGGGCGATCGTGTCCTCGTCGGCGGCGTAGTTGCCTTCGCCGTGCGCCACCGGCACCGCGATGACCTGACCCGGGGCATAGGCGCGGGTGAAGGGCGTGTCGGCGCGCTCGACGGACAGGTGCTGGATGCGGCACACGAAGTGGAGGTCGGCGTTGCGCATCAGCACGCCCGGCAGCAGCCCCGCCTCGCAGGCGACCTGGAAGCCGTTGCAGATGGCGAGGACGCGGCCGCCGCGGGCCGCGTGGGCCCGCACGGCGTCCATCACGGGCGAGCGCGCCGCGATGGCGCCGCAGCGCAGGTAGTCGCCGTAGGAGAAGCCGCCGGGCAGCACGGCGAGGTCGGTGCCGTCGGGCAGGCTCGTCTCGGTGTGCCACACGCTCGCCGGCTCGGCGCCGGACGCGAGCCGCAGCGCGCGGGCGACGTCGCGGTCGCGGTTGACGCCGGGGAAGACGACGATCGCCGCCTTCACGCCGCCGCCCCGCCGTTCCCGTCGATCACGATCGCGTAATCCTCGATCACCGTGTTGGCCAGCAGCGCTTCGCACACCTTGGCGAGCTCCGCTTCGGCGGCGGCGCGGTCCGTGCCCTCGATCGTCACGTCGAAGATCTTGCCCTGGCGCACGCTTGTCACCCCGGCATGGCCGAGCGAATGCAGCGCCCCCTCGATGGCCTTGCCCTGGGGGTCGAGGACGCCGGACTTCAGCGTGACGGAAACGCGGGCCTGCATGGGGGGAGTCTCACGGCGACGGTCGATCCGCCCGGATTAGACGGGAGGGCCCGCGGAGGCAACCGCGAGCGGCCCCGGCCCTTCCGCGCCGGGCCCGAACCTGCCAAGACGGTCCCCTGAATGGAAGGCCGAGGACCCGGGATGCACCCAGACCTGATCGTGTTCGACTGCGACGGCGTGCTGGTCGACAGCGAGGTGCTGTCGATCGGCGGCGTGGTGTCGGTGCTGAACGAGGCCGGCGTGCCCGCCACCTACCCCATGATCGCGCGCTACTTCGGCATGAAGCAGGCCGACATCATGCTGAAAGTGTCGGAAGAAACCGGCCACGACATCCCGCTGGAGCTGTCGGCGCGCATCTGGCCCGCCATCCGCGACCGGTTCGAGGCCGAGCTGAAGCCCATGCCGGGCCTGGCCGACTTCCTGCGCCGCCACCCGGACGTGCCGCGCTGCGTCGCGTCCTCGTCGGGGCCGGACCGGATCCGCAACTCGCTGCGGCTGACGGGGCTCGCGCCCTTCTTCGGCGAACACATCTTTTCGTCGAGCCAGGTGGCGCGCGGCAAGCCCGAGCCCGACCTGTTCCTGTTCGCCGCCGCCACCATGGGGGTGGAGCCGTCGCGCTGCGTCGTGGTGGAGGATTCGCGCTTCGGCGTCATGGGCGCGGTGGCGGCCGGCATGAGGGCCATCGGCTTCACGGGCGGCAGCCACATCGAGCCCCACCACGCCCAGGCCCTGGCGGAAGCCGGCGCCCTCTACGTCGAGCGCGACTGGGACGCCGTGGAAGCGCGGATGTTCGGCGGCTGACCGCAGGGCCCCCGCCGCCGGACGCGCGGCGGGTTTCAGCGCGGGGCGACGCGGCCGGGCACGAGGGCGCGCGCCACGAGCGCCATCGCCACCAGCAGCACCGCCGAGATCGCCGCACCGGCCCGGAGGCCGCCGACGAGGTCCGGCCCCGCCAGCGTGCCGAAGACCGCGACGCCGACCGCGCCCCCGGCCTGCCGCGCCGCGTTGGTCACCGCGGCGGCGACGCCCGAGCGGGACCGGTCGACGCTGGCCAGCATGGCGCCGATCATGGCCGGGACGCCGGTGCCCATGCCGGCCGGGATCAGCACGAAGGCGGGCAGCGCCTGCCAGTAGGGGCTGTCGGCGCCGAGCGTCAGCAGCAGCGCGAAGCCCAGCGCATCGACCAGGAACCCGCCCACCATGCAGGCCCGCACCCCGAAGCGCGCCACCAGGCGGGGGTTGACGAGGTTCACGGCGACGAAGGTCGCCATCATGGGCAGGTAGGCGAACCCCGTCGCGGTGCCGCCGTAGCCGCGCACGCGCTGGAAATACAGGCTCAGCACGAACACCATGCCGTAGAAGGTGACGTTGGCCACCGTGCCGTAGGCCACCGCGGTGGAGAACGTCCCCGACCGGAACAGCGACAGCGGCAGCACGGGCGCGGCGACCCGCCCTTCCACCCACACGAAGAGCGGCCCCGCCACCGCGGCCAGCGCCAGCAGCCCCACCACGGCCGGGTGCCCGAAGCCGAGCGGATGCGCCTCGATGACGGCGCCGACGAGCCCGCCGAGGGCCAGCACGGCGAGCAGCTGCCCCCACGGGTCGAACCCCTGGCCTTCCTCCTCGCGCGGCGTTTCGGGCGCCCGCAGGGCGAACAGCGCGGCGAACAGGCAGACCGGCAGGTTGACGAGGAAGATGAGCCGCCACGAGCCCCCGGCGAGCAGCAGGCCGCCCAGCACCGGGCCGGCCGCGAGGCCGATGCTGCCCGACGCGGTCCACAGCCCGACGGCCTTCAGCCGCAGCGTCGAATCGTGCTGCGTCGCGTGGTTGATGAGCGACAGCGAGCAGGGCAGCATCACGGCGGCGCCGACGCCCTGCAGGGCGCGGGCCGCCACCAGCGCCACCACGCCGGGGGCGATGCCGCACAGCGCCGACGCCAGCGCGAAGAGCCCCACGCCGGCGAGATACATGCGGCGCGCGCCGAAACGGTCGCCGAGATAGCCGCCGACCAGCAGCATCACGGAGAACACCAGCGCGTAGCCGTCGACGATCCATTGCAGGCCCGAGATGCCGGCGCCGAGGTCGGAGCCGAGGCGCGGCAGCGCGACGTTGACGATCGTGACGTCGAGCTGGACCAGGGCGAAGCCCAGGTTGGCGGCGGCCTGGGTCCAACCCGTGCCCCCGCGGCGCTGCGTGGCGATCGCCCTCATCCTGCCCATCCCCCGTTCACCGCTGCATAGAGGACGGGCTGCGGGGGGGCCAGGGATGGCTGCCATGCCGTCCGCGGGCGGGGTGCCGCGGCGGGCCGCGCGCCCCGGGCGTTGACGGCGCGGAGCTTGCACCCACAATCACCTGACGATCAGGCGCGCGGCACGCGCGGCGGCCGAAGGGGCCGCGGCCGGCCGCCGGGGAGAGACCAGCGTGACAGACCTCTGCGACATCGGCGTCATCGGCCTCGCCGTGATGGGTGCCAACCTCGCCCGCAACGCCGCCCGCAAGGGCTTCGGCGTGGCGCTCTACAACCGCCATGGGGGCCGCACCGACGCCCTGATGTCCGAGTTCGGCCACGAGGGCCGCTTCACCCCGTCGAAGGACATCGCGGGCTTCGTGGCGTCGCTGGCCAGGCCGCGCGCCATGATCATCATGGTCAAGGCCGGCAAGCCCGTCGACGACGTCATCGCCGAACTGCTGCCCCACCTCGACGAGGGCGACATCGTCATCGACGGCGGCAACTCGCTCTTCTCCGACAGCGACCGCCGCTACGCCGCCCTGAAGGACAAGGGCCTGCGCTTCATCGGCATGGGCGTGTCCGGCGGCGAGGAAGGCGCGCTGCTCGGCCCCTCCATGATGCCGGGCGGCGAGAAAGAAGCCTACGACCGCATCGCCCCGATGGTCACCAAGATGGCGGCGCAGGTCGATGGCGAGCCCTGCGCCGCCTATATCGGCCTCGGCGGCTCGGGCCACTACGTCAAGATGGTGCACAACGGCATCGAATACGCCGACATGCAGCTCATCACCGAAGCCTACGACCTGTTCAAGACGGTCTACGGCCTCGACGCCGCCGCCATCGCGGACATCTTCGAGGGCTGGAAGTCGAGCGACCTCGACAGCTACCTCATCGACATCACCACCGACGTGCTGAAGAAGCGCGACGCCAAGACCGGCGGCGCGCTGGTGGACAGCATCGTCGACGAGGCCGAGCAGAAGGGCACCGGCCGCTGGACCGCCGCCAACGCGCTCGACCTCGGCGTGCCGCTGACCGGCATCACCGAAGCCGTCTTCGCCCGCGCCCTGTCGGGCCGACGCAAGCTGCGGGGCGAGGCCGAAACGCTGCTGCCGTTCCGGGCGCCGGCCGGCTCGAAGGCCACTCAGGCGGACATCGACGCCGTGCGCGACGCCCTCTACGCGTCCAAGATCATCGCCTACGCGCAGGGCTTCGAGCAGATGACGGCGGCCTCGAAGGACTACGGCTGGGAGCTGAAGCTCGGCGACGTCGCCACGATCTGGCGCGGCGGCTGCATCATCCGGGCGCGCTTCCTCAACCGCATCCGCGACGCCTACAAGGCGAGCGACCACATCCCCAACCTGGTGCTGGAGGATTATTTCCGCGACGCGGTGCTGAAGGCCGAGCCGGCGTGGCGCAAGGTCGTGATGCTGGCGGTGGAGCACGGGGTGGCGATCCCGGCCTTCTCGTCGTCGCTCAGCTACTACGACGGCCTGCGCCGCGCGCGCGGCCCCGCCAACCTGCTGCAGGGCCTGCGCGACTATTTCGGCGCCCACACCTACCGCCGCCTCGACGAGGACGGCCATTTCCACACGCGCTGGAGCCAGGACGGCACCGAGGTCCGCACCGACCAGCCGAGCGAGGGCGGCACGCCGCGGAGCTGACGCGGCGCCCCATGACCCGGGCGGCCGCCGAGGCCGCCCGCTCGCCGCCGCGGTGCCTCATCGCGGTGGCGGAGCCGCGACGGCGGGAACCGCCGCCGGGCGCGCGCGGCGCGGGCTTCCGGTGAAGATCACCACGTTGCCCGCCAGCGTCAGGGCCAGCCCTGCGATCCCCGTCCAGTGCCACCGGTAGCCCTCGAAGGCCGTGGACAGCGCCAGGGCGACGACCGGGAACAGCACCGTCGCGTAGGCGGCCTTGGAGGAGCCGATACGGGCCACGAGCGACAGGTAGGCGGTGAAGCCGAGCACGGAGCCCACCGCCGCCAGATACAGCAGGGCGCCGAGGTAGCGCGCGTCGGGCGGGGCGACGAGCGGGGTGCCGGTGAGCCCGATCAGCGCGAGCAGGGCCGCCGACCCGTAGGCCATGCCCCAGGCGTTGGCGGTGGCGGGGGAGATCCCGGCGGCGCTGTTGCGCCGCGACGCCATGTTGCCGAGGGAGAAGAACAGCGTGCCCAGCACAGCCAGGCCCATCCCCTCCACCGTGCCGCCCGCGAGGCCCACCGCCAGGTCGGGGCCGAACAGCATCGCCAGGCCCGCCACGCCCAGCGCCGCCGCCCCGACCGTGCGGCCCGTGATGGGCGAGCCGAAGAAGGCCCGCGCCGCGACGGCGTTGAACACCGTCGACAGCGAGAAGATGACGGACACGAGCCCGGACGGGACCAGCCCCGCGGCGGCGTAGAAGCAGATGAAGTTGCAGCAGAACAGGCACAGCGCCTGCGCCACCACGAAGGGCTGGTCGCGCCGGGGCGGGACTTTCAGCCTGCCCGCAGCCAGCAGCACCGCGAACAGGATCAACGCCGCGACGGCGAAGCGGTAGAACACCGACACCAGGATCGGCACGGGGCCGACCTCCATCGCGATGGCGATCCAGGTGGTCCCCCAGATCAGGACGGTGGCGGCGAAGAGGACGGCGTTCATGAGTTCGGCCCGGCGCTGGTAGAACCCCCATTAGGCGCCCCGCGGCCGGCCGGCTTGCAGGATCATGCGGCGGATCGGCGGCGGAGGCTGTGCGGGCCCGGGCGGCGGCGCTACACCCGGCTCCAGCCCTTCCCTCGGAGCACCCGCCATGGCGCCCGGCCGCCCCTCGATCTTCCGGTTCCTGTCGGCCTCGCCCCGGGCCCGCACGGTCGCGACGATCGACCTCGGCTTCGGCCGATCGGCCGCGGTCTGGCGCAACGACCTCGACCGGGTCGCCTACGAGGGGGCGGAGGGCCACACGTTCAGCCTGTACCTCGAGGGCGGCGCCGGGACGCGGCGCGTCGACGGCCGGCCGGCGGGCGGCCGGCCCGGGGCGTTCTGCGTCATGCCGCACGGCGCGAGCTCGGAATGGGAGATCACGGCGCCCTTCGCCTTCGTGCACCTCTACCTGCCGGCCGGGGAGCTCCGCCGCGCCTTCGCGGAAAGCCAGGACCGGGACGCGCGCCTGCTGGACGTGCCGGAGATGACCTTCGCCGAGGCACCGCGCGTCGCCGAACCGCTGCGGGCCCTGGCCGGGGCGGTGCTGGCCGGCGACCCGCTCGCCGCCGAAGCCGCGATGGCCGGCGCGGTGTCGCGCTTCCTGGCCGAACCGCGCCACGGCGGCCGGCGGCGGGACGCCCTCACGGGCGGGCTCGCGCCGCATCTCGGCCGCCGCGTCGTCGACCACGTCGAGGCGCACCTCGGCGCGCCCCTGCGCCTGCGCGACCTGGCCGCGATCGCCGGGCTCAGCGACGCGCATTTCCAGCGCGACTTCGCGGCGAGCCGGGGCGTGTCGCCCCAGGTCTTCGTCGCCCATCGCCGGATCGCGCGGGCCAAGGCCATGCTGCGCGGGCGGGATCCGGTCGCCGGCATCGCGCTCGCCTGCGGCTTCAGCAGCCAGAGCCACCTGACGCGCGCCTTCAAGGCGGCGACGGGCGTGACGCCGGGCGCCTACCGGGCGATGGCGTGACCGGCGCCTCCGGCGCGGGCCGGGCGATCCGTGCTCGGCCGCGCTCCCCTGGCGGCCGGGCCTTCGAGCGCCGGGATCACCCTTCCGCCACGGGCCAGCTCCAGAACGCCCGCCCTTCCGCCTGCAGCGCGCGGTTGAGCACCATGCGATGGACCTCGTCGGCGCCGTCGACGAGCCGCGCCTGGCGGGCGTAGCGGTAGATCCATTCCAGCACCGTGTCCTTGGAATAGCCCTTGGCGCCCGTGATCTGGATGCCGGTGTCGGCGGCGCGGTGCAGCACGTTGGCGCATTGCACCTTGGCCATCGACACCTCCTTGCGGGCGAAGCCGCCGCGGTCGAGCTCCCAGGCGGCCTTCATCACGAGCAGCCGCCCGATCTCCACCTCCATGGCGAGCCCGCCCAGCATCAGCTGCACGCTTTCGCGGTCCGCCAGCCGCACCCCGAAGCCGTGGCGCTCCGCCGCGTAGGCTTCGGCGATCTCGACGCAGCGCTTGGCGAGGCCGAGCCAACGCATGCAATGGGTGAGGCGCGCCGGCCCGAGCCGGATCTGCGTGACCTTGAGGCCGTCGCCCTCGTTCAGCAGCACGTCCTCGGGGGCGACGACGAGCCCGTCGAACGCGAGCTCGCAGTGGCCGCCGTGCTCCTCCGGGCCCATGATGGGAATGCGGCGCAGGATGCTCCAGCCGGGCTGGTCGCGGTGGAACTGGAAGGCCGTCAGCCCCTTGCGCGGGTCGTCCGAGGTCTTGGCCATCAGGGTGAAGTGGGAGGCTTCCGCGGCGCCCGTGATGTACCACTTGCGCCCGGTGATGGAATAGGAGCCGTCCGGCCGCTTCTCGGCGCGGGTCTGGATCATCGACGGGTCGGAGCCGCCCCCGGGGTGGGGCTCCGTCATGGCGAAGGCCGAGCGGACCTCGCCGCGCACGATGGGCGCGAGCCACCGCTCCTTCTGGTCGGGCGTGCCGATCTTTTCCAGCATCATCATGTTGCCGTCGTCGGGCGCCGCCGAGTTGAACACGGCGGGGCCGAAGATCGAGCGGTTCATGCTCTCGTAGCACACCGCCATGCCGACCCGCCCGACGCCGAGGCCGCCGTTCTCGGGGCGGAGCTGCAGGCACCACAGCCCCTCGGCGCGGGCTTCGGCGCGCAGGGTTTCGAGCAGCGGCAGGGCGATGTTCTCGTGGGCGTCGAAGCTCGCCGGATCCGCTTCGAGCGGCAGCAGGCGGCGCTCCACGAAGGCGCCGATGCGCTGGCGCAGGGCGTCGAGGCCGGGCGGGATGGTGAAGTCCATGGCAGAACCCTCAAAGCGACGAGACGAGGTGGCCGCCGTCGACCGCGATCTCGGCGCCCGTCATGTAGCGCGACGCGTCCGAGCACAGCAGCAGCAGCGGGCCGTCGAGGTCCGCGGGCCGGCCGAGCCGGCGCTGCGGCACGCGCTTCAGCATGGCTTGGCCGGCCGCGCCGGCGAAGAAGCCGCGGTTGATGTCGGTCTCGATGTAGCCGGGGCAGAGCGCGTTGACGCGCACGCCGTGCCGCGCCCATTCGAGCGCCAGCGCGCGGGTGAGCTGCACCAGCCCCGCCTTCGAGGCCGCGTAGGGGGCGACCTGGGCCGCCACCCGAAGCCCCAGGATCGACGCGACGTTGACGATCGCGCCGCCGCCCCCGTCCTTCATCAGGCGCGCGGCCGCCTGGGCGCACAGGAACGCGCCCTTGAGGTTGGTGTCGACGACCCGGTCCCAATCGTCCTCGGCGAGGTCGAGCGCCGGCGCCGTGGTGGCGATGCCGGCGTTGTTGACCAGGACGTCGAGCCGCCCGAAGCGCGCCGCCACCGCCGCGACGGCGGCCCGGACCGAGGCGCCGTCGGCGACGTCGAGCGCGAAGGGTTCCGCTTCGCCCCCCGCGGCCCGGACCGCGTCGCACACGGCGGCGCAGCCCTCGACGCGCCGGGCCGCGACGGCGACGCGGGCGCCGGCGCGCGCCAGCACCGCCGCGAAATGGGCCCCGAGGCCGCCCGAAGCGCCCGTCACCAGGGCGACAAGCCCGTCCAGCCCCGCCGCGAGATCCTCGCCCGGCATGGTCCCTCCCCCGTGTTGTCGTGCGGCCGAGCTTGGCGCGAAACCCGTTGCGGGGAAAGGGCGATTAGCGGCACAAGAGGGGCGATTGGCGAAGAGCCGCGGGAGGCACGATGCGGGGTGTGATCGAGGACCTCGACCGGCGGCGCGCGGAAGCGGCGGCGGGGGGCGGCGCCAGGCGCGTCGCGGCGCAGCACGCCAAGGGCAAGCTCACCGCCCGCGAGCGGATCGAGCTGCTGCTCGACCCCGGCTCCTTCGAAGAATACGACACGTTCGTCGAGCATCGCTCGGTGGACTTCGGCATGGAGAAGTCGAAGATCCCCGGCGACGGCGTCGTCACCGGCTGGGGCACGGTCAACGGCCGCGCCGTGGTGGTCTTCTCCAAGGATTTCACGGTGTTCGGCGGCTCGCTCAGCGAAACCCACGCCGCCAAGATCATCAAGGTGCAGGATCTCGCCATGAAGATCCGCGCGCCCATCATCGGCCTCTTCGATGCCGGCGGCGCCCGCATCCAGGAAGGGGTGGCGGCGCTCGGCGGCTACGGCGAAGTGTTCCGCCGCAACGCCGAAGCGTCCGGCGTGATCCCGCAGATCTCGGTCATCATGGGGCCCTGCGCCGGCGGCGACGTGTATTCGCCGGCCATGACGGACTTCATCGTCATGGTGCGGGACACGAGCTACATGTTCGTGACCGGCCCGGACGTGGTGAAGACCGTCACCAACGAGACCGTGACGGCCGAGGACCTCGGCGGCGCCCGCGTCCACACCACAAAGTCCTCCATCGCCGACATGGCCTTCGACGACGACGTGGAAGCGCTGCTGCAGGTGCGCCGCCTCGTCGATTTCCTGCCCGCCAACAACAAGGCCGGGCCGCCCGAATGGCCGTCCTTCGACGACGTCGAGCGGGGCGACGCGTCGCTCGACACGCTGGTGCCCGAGAACCCCAACACGCCCTACGACATCAAGGAACTGGTGTTGAAGGTGGTCGACGAGGGCGACGTGTTCGAGATCGGGGCCGCCTTCGCCCGCAACATCGTCACCGCCTTCGCGCGGGTCGGCGGGCGCACGGTCGGCGTGGTGGCGAACCAGCCGCTGGTGCTGGCGGGGGTGCTCGACTCCGACGCGTCGCGCAAGGCCGCGCGCTTCGTGCGCTTCTGCGACGCCTTCGAGATCCCCATCCTCACCTTCGTGGACGTGCCCGGCTTCCTGCCCGGCACCGCGCAGGAATATGGCGGGCTGATCAAGCACGGCGCGAAGCTGCTCTTCGCCTACTCGCAATCCACCGTCCCGATGGTGACGGTGATCACCCGCAAGGCCTTCGGCGGCGCCTACGACGTGATGGCGTCCAAGCACGTCGGCGCCGACGTCAACTACGCCTGGCCCACCGCGCAGATCGCCGTGATGGGCGCCAAGGGCGCGGTGGAGATCATCTTCCGGCAGGACATCGGCGACCCGGACAAGATCGCCGAGCGCACCCGCGACTACGAGAGCCGCTTCCTGTCGCCCTTCGTGGCGGCCGAGCGCGGCTACATCGACGAGGTCATCCGGCCCCGCTCGACGCGGCGGCGGGTCGCCCGCGCCTTCGCCATGCTGCGGGCCAAGAAGGCCGAAAAGCCGTGGCGCAAGCACGACAACATCCCGCTGTGATCGGGAACCGCGCGGATGCGTGGTGGAGGTGCGCGGGCCCCGCGCGACGCCCGGCCCCGCCGCGGACGAAGGCGGTTCACAGGGGACCCCCGCGCCCCTATGCTCGCGACGAATCCGGGGTCCTGGCCGCCGTTCGAGGTGTTCGATGATCGTCGCGACGACAAACGACATCGCGGGCCACCGCATCGTGCGCCACCTCGGCCTGTGTCGCGGCATCACGGTCAGGTCGCGCAGTGCGCTCGGCAACATCGGCGCCGGCTTTCAGGCCCTGTTCGGCGGCAACCTCAGCATCTACACCAACCTCGCCGAAGCCGCGCGGCAGGAAGCCTATGACCTGATGGTGGCGCACGCGCGCGATGCCGGCGCAAACGCGATCGTCGCCATGAGATACGACGCCAACGAGATCACCGACGGCATCACGGAAGTCCTGGCCTACGGCACGGCCGTGGTCGTCGACCCGCTATGACGGCCGGATCGAGGCTGGACGGCGCCGTGCCGACCGGCTCCGGGTCGAGTCACGACATCGCGCTCGCAGCTTTGACGCGCCGTGTCGCCGAGCTCGAACATCGGCTCGACGTGATGAAGATCATCGTCGGCTTGGTGCTGGCCGCGAAAATCGTCCTCGTCGTCCTCGTCGTCTACGTGCTTTTCGGGATCGGCTCCCCTGTCCGAAGCGGGGGCCCGATCCTGCATACAAGCGCGACCACCCAGGGCACGGGGTGAGGCGGGCGCTGCCGGGGGGCCGCGGCCCGCCGCGTCGCGCGACGATCCCGCCATGCCGACGCGCGGTGGGACGCGATCGCCCGGCCCGCCCGTCGCGCCGATCTCCCGCCTAACCCGCCGCCGGCCCGAACGTGTCGGCCGTCCAGCGCGACGCCACCGCCCGGGCGGCGTCGATCCTGTGCGCCGCATCGGCCGGCTCGCGCCCCGCATTCCAGCGCGGGCGGTGCCCGAGTTCGAGGTGGAGGTCGAACACGTCGGCGATGACGAAGGGATATTCGTCGCCGGCCGGGCTCGTGACCGTCACCTCGATCCCCACGCCCTTCACGGACCAATCCGTCATCGATGCTTTCCCCGGGTGAGACCGCGATGGCACATGGGGCGCCCCGAGCGGGGCGAATCTCGGGCACCAGTTTGACCGCCGCGTCACAGGTCTTGACGATCCGTTGACGCCGCGCCGCCCTGCCCCCTCGACAGCCGGAAACGCCGCTGCCACACTCCCGCCACCGGCCCGCAGAGGTCGACCGGGGAGGCCCCCATGCGGGACGAGCTGAGGGACAGGCTGAGATCGACCTTCGCCGCCGGGCGCGCCCCGGGCGAAACGGGGTCGGCGCCGGGGGCGGCCCCGTCGCCCGGCGACGCCTTCCTGCGCGATTTCCGCGTCAAGGCCGAGCGGGTCGTCGTGCCGGCCATGACGGAGGTCGGCCGCGTCCTGGAAGGCCACGGCCGGTTCTTCTCGATCGAGCGCATCGCCGAGCGGACCACCCCCCGCGGCGTGCTGGTCCCAACCTCGGTGCAGATGAACGTGTTCCGCCGGCACAGGACGGCGAACTTCAAGAACGGCGCGCCGCATTTCAACGTCGTGTGCGACCGCGCCGGGCGCCGCGTGCTGTTCCAGCGCACGACGCTGGCCGCCGGCGCCGGGGCGGAGGACGTCGGCGCCTGCGGGCTCGACGCCCTCACGCGCGACCTCGTGCAGGAGCGGATCGCCGCCATGCTGGACATCCTGGCGCGCTTGTAGAGCCCCCATGCCTGGTATCGCGGCGGAAGGGGTCGACGGGGCGGCGCCGCTCGGCTAGCGCTGGCGGCCGAATCCAGCCGGCCCAGCGCCGGCCGTCCCGACCGTCGCGAGACCCGCCATGACCCCCCGCTATTCCCTGTCGAAGGACAAGGTCCGCGTCCTCCTGCTGGAAGGCATCAGCCAGTCCGCGGTCGACCTCTTCACCCAGGCCGGCTACACCAACGTGACGCGGCTCAAGACCGCGCTCGACGGCGACAAGCTCGTCGAAGCGCTGGCGGGCACGCACATCCTCGGCATCCGCTCGCGCACCCAGATGACGCGGCAGATGGTGGCCGCGGCCGACCGGCTGATGGCGGTGGGCTGCTTCAGCGTCGGCACCAACCAGATCGACCTCGACGCCGCGCGCGAGATCGGCGTGCCGGTGTTCAACGCGCCCTTCTCCAACACCCGCTCGGTGGCGGAACTGGTGATCGGCGAGATCGTCATGCTGCTGCGCCGCGTGCTGCCCCGCTCGAACGCCGCCCACGAGGGCGGCTGGGACAAGTCGGCGACCTTCAGCCACGAGGTGCGCGGCAAGGTGCTGGGCATCGTGGGATACGGCAACATCGGCACCCAGCTGTCCAACCTCGCCGAGGCCATGGGCATGCGGGTGGTGTATTTCGACACCTCCGACAAGCTGCGCCACGGCAACACCGACCCCGTCGACAGCCTGGGGGCGCTGCTGGCGCAGAGCGACGTCGTCAGCCTGCACGTGCCCGAGAACCCGTCGACGCACAACATGATCGGCGAAGCCGAGATTCGCGCCATGAAGCCCGGCGCCTACCTCATCAACAACAGCCGCGGCACCGTGGTGGACCTCGACGCGCTCGCCCGCGCCCTCAAGGACGGGCACCTGCAGGGCGCCGCCGTCGACGTGTTCCCGAAGGAGCCGGGTTCCAACTCCGAGCGCTTCGCGTCGCCGCTGCAGGGCCTCGACAACGTCATCCTCACCCCGCACGTCGGCGGCTCGACGCTGGAAGCGCAGGAGCGCATCGGCGCCGAGGTGGCGCGCAAGCTGGTCGAATATTCGGACGGGGGCTCGACCGTGGGTGCCGTCAACTTCCCGCAGGTGCAGCTGCCGCCGCACCCCAACGGCACGCGCTTCATCCACGTGCACGAGAACCTGCCGGGCATGCTGCGCCGGATCAACGAGGTGTTCTCGTCGCAGGACATCAACATCACGGGCCAGTTCCTGCAGACGGACGGCGACGTCGGCTACGTGGTGGTCGAAGCCGTCGACCTCGGCGACCGTTCGGAAGCGCTGCTGGAACAGCTCCGGGCGATCAAGGGCACCCTGCGGGCGCGGCTGGTCTATTGAGCCGGGACCGGGCGACCGGGCTTCAGCGCCGGACCGCGCTGAGGTGACCGGCCGCGGCGCCGTGCAGGAGCCTCGGACGCTTCGGCCCCCGCCTTCGCGACTCAAAACCGCCCGCGGGCACGAGCACGAGCCCGTCGCGTCCTCCCGTCCGTGATCGTCGAAACCGACGATGACCTTCGCCGTCGAGACGCGCCGGGCCGATCTCCCGGCGGGCCTGCACCTCCCCGACGGGTTCGGCCGTCGCGGCCGGCATCGAAGGCGCGCTCGAGGGGTGACGTCGCCCGCCCCGCATGCCACCATCGTCCAAACACGGCGGGGCAGAAACGTTGTTCAAGAAGATCCTGATCGCCAACCGGGGCGAGATCGCCTGCCGGATCATCCGCACGGCGCGGCGGATGGGCATCGCCACCGTGGCGGTCCATTCCGACGCCGACCGCGACGCGCTCCACGTCGAGATGGCCGACGAGGCGGTGCATATCGGCCCGAGCCCGGCGGCGCAGTCCTATCTCGTCATCGACGCCATCGTGGCAGCGTGCCGGCAGACCGGCGCCGAAGCGGTCCACCCCGGCTACGGCTTCCTGAGCGAGCGCGAAGCCTTCGCGGAAGCGCTGAGGGCGGCCGGCATCACCTTCATCGGGCCGAACGCCCATGCCATCGCGGCCATGGGGGACAAGATCGAGAGCAAAAGGTTCGCCCGTGCCGCCGGCGTGTCCACCGTGCCGGGCAACCTCGACGTGATCCGCGACGCCGCCCACGCGGCCGCCATCGCCGACGGCATCGGCTATCCGGTGATGATCAAGGCGAGCGCCGGCGGCGGCGGCAAGGGCATGCGGATCGCCCATTCGGCGTCCGAGGTGGCCGACGGCTTCGCCCGCGCCCGGTCTGAAGCGGCGGCCTCCTTCGGCGACGACCGCATCTTCATCGAGAAGTTCATCGAGAACCCGCGCCACATCGAGATCCAGGTGCTGGGCGACAAGCACGGCAACGTGATCCACCTCGGCGAGCGCGAATGCTCGATCCAGCGCCGCAACCAGAAGGTCCTGGAGGAAGCGCCCTCCCCCCTGCTCGACCCCGAAACGCGGGCCCTGATGGGCGCCCAGGCGGTCGCGCTGGCCCGGGCGGTCGACTACGATTCCGCCGGCACGGTGGAGTTCGTGGCGGGGCAGGACAGGAGCTTCTTCTTCCTGGAGATGAACACCCGGCTCCAGGTCGAGCATCCCGTGACCGAGCTCGTCACGGGCCTCGACCTCGTCGAGCAGATGATCCGCGTCGCCGCCGGCGAAGCCCTGACCCTCCGCCAGGAGGACGTGCGGATGGAGGGCTGGGCCGTCGAGGCCCGCGTCTACGCCGAGGACCCGACGCGCGGGTTCCTGCCCTCGACGGGGCGGCTGACCACCTACCGTCCCCCCGCCACGGGGGAAGCCGATGGCGTGACGGTGCGGGTCGATTCCGGTGTGGGCGAGGGCGGCGCGGTCCCGATCTTCTACGACCCGATGATCGCCAAGCTCGTCACCCACGCGCCGACGCGGGCCGAGGCCATCGCGGCGCAGTCCCACGCGCTCGACAGCTTCGCCATCCACGGCATCCGCCACAACATCCCGTTCCTGTCCGCCCTGATGGGACACGAGCGGTGGAAGGCGGGGCGGCTGTCGACCGGCTTCATCGCCGAAGAATTCGGGGCGGAGTTCGCCAACCCCGTGCCGGCGGGCGACGCGGCGCTGCGGCTCGCCTGCGTGGCCGCCGTGGTCGACGCGGTTCTCAACGCCCGCAAGCGGATGATCTCCGGCCAGATGCCCGTGGCGCGGCCCGTGTCCTTCGAGCGCCGCCGCACCGTGCGGATCGGGGACCGCGACGTCGTCTTCGCGCTCGACGGGGCGGACAGCGCCTGGGAGGTGGACGTCGAGGGCGGCGAGCGGGTCGCGGTGGCGAGCGCGTGGCGGCCGGGCGAGCCCGTGTGGCACGGCACCGTCGGCGGGAGCCGGATCGCCGTCGGCGTGCTGCCGGTGCCGAACGGCGCGACGCTGAGCCACGGCGGCCACTTCGCCGACGCCCGCGTCTACACGATGCGCGAAGCGGAGCTGGCGCGGCTGATGCCCGCCAAGGTGGCGGGCGGCTCCGGCAAGCTGGTCCTCTGCCCCATGCCCGGCCTGCTGCGCGAAGTCATGGTGGCGGAAGGCCAGGCCGTGAAGGCCGGCGAGCCGCTGGCCGTGGTCGAGGCGATGAAGATGGAGAACGTGCTCAAGGCCGAGCGCGACGGCACGGTGGCCCGGGTCCTGGTCAAGCCCGGCGACAGCCTCGGCTTCGAGGCCGTCATCCTCGAATTCGCGTGAAGGCCGGCCCATGAGGATGCCGACATGAGCGCAGCCCCCTTCCCCGATCCCGCCGCCGAGGCCGCGTGGCGCACCGCCGTCGCGGCGGTGTTGAAGGGCGGCGACTTCGACGCCCGCCTCGTCGGCCGCACGCTCGACGGCATCCCGGTCCAGCCGCTCTACCCCGCCGCCGACGCGCCGGCGCCGGCCGGCGCCCGCCCGCCCTGCCGCGTCTTCGCCCGGCTCGACGCCGACGGGCTGCCCCCGCTCGACGACCTCGAGAACGGCGCCGACGGGCTCGTGCTGCTGTTCGACGGCGCCCCGACGGCGCGGGGTTTCGGCCTCGACCCCGCCGGCCTCGGCGCCGCGCTCGCCGGTGTCGCGCTCGACGCGGCCCCGCTGCGCCTCGAACCCGCGCCCTTCGGCGGCCTCGAAGCCGTGCGGGCCCTGCTGGAGGTGGCCGACGCGCGCCGCATCCCGTCGTCGTCCCTCGACGTCGACGCCGGCATCGATCCGATCGGCTTCATGGCGCGGACCGGGGAAGCGCCCCGGCCCTGGGCCGACATGGCGACGCTGGTGGTCGAGCTGGTGGGCGTCCTGCGCGACCGGGGGCTGGCCGGCCGGCTGCTGCGCCCCGACGGGCGGGTCCACCACGAGGCGGGTGCGTCCGAAGCGCAGGAACTCGCCGCCGTGGTGGCCACGGGGGTCAGCTACCTCCGGGCGCTCGATGCCGGCGGCGTCGCGCCCGGCGCGGCGCGCGGCGCGCTGTCGTTCACCCTCGCCGCCGATGCCGACCTGTTCCTGACCATCGCCAAGGTCCGCGCCCTGCGCCGGCTGTGGGCGCGCGTCGAGGAGGGCTGCGGGCTCGATTCCCGCCCGATCCGCATCCACGCCGAAACGTCCTGGCGCATGACGGCGCGGCGCGATCCCGCCACCAACCTGCTGCGCGGCGCCCTCGCCTGCGCGGGTGCCATCCTCGGGACCGCGGACGGCGTCACGGTGCTGCCCCACACGGCGGCGCTGGGCCTGGCCGACCCGTTCGCCCGGCGGCTCGCCCGCAACACCGCCCTGGTGCTGCGCGACGAGGCCGGGCTCGACCGCGTCGCCGACCCCGGCGGGGGCGCGGGCGCCGTCGAAGCGCTGACGGAAGGGCTCTGCGCCGCGGCCTGGGACCTGTTCGGCGACATCGAGAGCGTGGGCGGCCTGCCCGCCGCGCTGGCCGACGGCTCCTGGGGCCTGCGCCTCGCCGTCGCGCAGGGGCGGCGCGCCGCCGAGCTGACGGCGGGCTCGCGCGCCGTCCTGGGCACGACCGCCTATCCCCTGGCCGAGGAGCCCCCGGCCCCGGTCCTGCGGCCCCTGCCCCCGGCGCGGCGCGGCGGCGCCGGCGCATTGCCGAGCCTGCGCGACGACCAGCTCGTCGCCACCGCGGCGCCGATGCCGGGAGGAGCGGGATGACCCGCGGAGGTGCCGCCCCATCGCGCCGCCGCGTCCCGCCCCGAGGCGGAAATGACGGGCTCGGAAGGGCGATGCGGCGAGACCGAGGTCGGTGCGCGGGCCCGCAGGCCGGGTCGAGCGGCGAGGAGCAGGCTGCATGAGCGCGATCCCGGACTTCTCCGCCCTGCCCTGGCGCACGACCGCTGCCCCCGCCCCCGACGCCCCGGCCCGCGCGCCCTGGCTCTCGCCCGAGGGCATCGCGGTGCGCCCCTTCTACGGGCCGGCCGACCGCGCCGGCCTGCCCGGCATCGACGGCTTCCCCGGCGCCTCGCCGTTCCTGCGCGGCCCCTACCCGACCATGTACGCCACCCAGCCCTGGACGGTCCGGCAGTACGCGGGGTTCTCCACCGCGGACGCGTCGAACGCCTTCTACCGCCGCAACCTCGCGGCGGGGCAGAAGGGCCTGTCGGTGGCCTTCGACCTGGCGACGCACCGCGGCTACGATTCGGACCACCCGCGCGTCGCCGGCGACGTCGGCATGGCGGGCGTGGCGATCGATTCCATCCTCGACATGCGCCAGCTCTTCGACGGCATCCCGCTCGACCGCATGAGCGTGTCAATGACCATGAACGGCGCCGTTCTGCCCGTCATGGCGCTCTATATCGTGGCCGCGGAAGAGCAGGGCGTGGCGCCGGAGCAGCTTTCGGGCACGATCCAGAACGACATCCTCAAGGAGTTCATGGTCCGCAACACCTACATCTACCCGCCGGCCCCCTCGATGCGGATCGTGTCCGACATCTTCGCCTACACGTCGACGCGGATGCCGCGCTTCAACTCCATCTCGATCTCCGGCTACCACATGCAGGAAGCGGGCGCGACGGCCGACCTCGAGCTCGCCTATACGCTGGCCGACGGCGTCGACTACATCCGCGCCGGCCTGGCGGCGGGATTGAAGATCGACGACTTCGCGCCGCGTCTCAGCTTCTTCTTCGCTATCGGGATGAACTTCTTCACCGAGGTGGCGAAGCTGCGCGCCGCGCGGCTGCTGTGGTGCAGGCTGGTCGGGCGCTTCGCGCCGCGCTCCGAGAAGTCGCTGGCGCTGCGCACCCATTGCCAGACGTCTGGTTGGTCGCTCACCGCGCAGGACGTGTTCAACAACGTCACGCGCACCATGGTGGAAGCCATGGCGGCCACGCAGGGCGGCACGCAGTCGCTGCACACCAACGCGCTCGACGAGGCGCTGGCGCTGCCCACCGACGCGTCCGCCCGCATCGCCAGGAACACCCAGCTCCTGCTGCAGATGGAAAGCGGCACGACGCGGACCATCGACCCCTGGGGCGGGTCCTACTACGTCGAGCGCCTGACCGCCGACCTCGCGGACCGGGCCTGGGCCCACATCGAGGAGGTGGAGCGGCTCGGCGGCATGGCGAAGGCCATCGAGGCCGGCCTGCCCAAGCGCCGCATCGAGGAAGCGGCGGCCGAAACCCAGGCCCGCATCGACGCGGGCGCGCAGGTGGTGGTGGGGGTGAACCGCTACCGCCCCGCCGTCGAGGAACCGCTCGACGTGCTCAAGGTCGACAATGCCGCGGTGCTCCAAGCCCAGCTCGCCAAGCTCGGGCGGCTCAGGGCGGAGCGCGACGGCGCCGCCGTCGAGCGCGCCCTGGCGGGCCTGACCCGGGCCGCGCGGGACGGCTCGGGCAACCTCCTGGCGCTCAGCGTCGAGGCCGCGCGCGCGCAGGCCACGGTGGGCGAGATGTCGGGCGCGCTGGAAGAAGCCTGGGGCCGCCACGCCGCGACGGTGGACCTCATCTCCGGCGTGTACCGCCGCGCGGCGGGCGACAGCCCGGCGGTGGCCCGGGTGGCGCGCATGACGGCGGCCTTCGCCGAGGATCACGGTGGCCCGCCCCGCATCCTCGTGGCCAAGGTGGGGCAGGACGGGCACGACCGCGGCCAGAAGGTCATCGCCTCGGCCTTCGCCGACCTCGGCTTCGCGGTGTCGGTGGGCGAGCTCTTCGCCACGCCGGGCGAGGTGGCGGCCCGCGCGGTCGCCGAAGGCGCCCACATCGTCGGCGTGTCGTCGCTGGCCGCCGGGCACCTCACGCTGGTGCCGGAGGTGCGGGCGGCGCTCGACGCCGCGGGGCGCGACGACATCCTGCTGGTCGTGGGCGGGGTGATCCCGCCCGGCGACGTCGCGGCCGTGAAGGCGTCCGGGGTCGCGGCGGTGTTCCCCCCCGGCACGGTGGTGGCCGAGGCCGCGGAAGCGCTGCTGTCCGCGCTGAACGAGCGCTTCGGCTACGCCCAGAAAGATCCCGGCGCCTACGCGGGAGCGGCGACGTGATCGGGCGCCTCAACCACGTCGCCCTCGTGGTGCCGGACCTCGATGCGGCGGTGCGGACCTACCGGGACGGGTTCGGCGCCACGGTCTCGCCGCCGCGGGACCTGCCGGAGCACGGCGTCACCGTGGTGTTCGTGACGCTGCCGAACAGCAAGGTGGAGCTGATGCGGCCGCTGGGCGAGGGCTCGCCGGTGGCCCCCTTCCTCGCGCGCAACCCGGCGGGCGGGATGCACCACGTCTGCTTCGAGGTCCCGGACCTCCGGGCCGCGCGCGACCGGCTGGTCGGCCAGGGGATGCGCGTGCTGGGCTCGGGCGAACCCAAGGTCGGCGCCCACGGCACCCCCGTGCTGTTCCTCCACCCGAAGGACCTCCACGGCACGCTCGTGGAGCTGGAAGAGGTGGCGGGGTAGCCGCCGGTCAGTTTCCCACGTCGCTCGCACGCGCCGCCGCGACGTCGCGGATGGCGTCGTCGAGCAGCAGCAGGCGGTCGGCCACCAGCGCTTCGCTCGCCGCCGCCACCTTGGCGACGTAGTCGGCGTGGCTCGCGTAGCGCGCCTGGAGGGACGGGCGCGGGTCGCCGTGGTCCCGGCGCTCCGCCTCGGTGCGGGCGAAGGGCACCACCATGCCGGCGGCGTCGCAGCCGTCCCCGTCGTCGTCGGCGCGCAGGTTCCAGCCCGTGTAGGTGGCGGTCGGCACCGCCACGTCGGGGACCCGGATCCCCGCCAGGGTGTTGCCGTCGGCGTCGCTTCTGGGCACCAGCGACGGGTAGGGGGAGCCCCGCTTCACCGGCGGCAGCACCGTCAGCACGCCCTGCCCCGCTTCGGGCCCGAAGTCGAGGAGGTCGCCCGTGTGCTCCCGCCCGCCGTAGGCGATGCCGGGGATCGACGGGAAGCCGGTGTCGGCCTGGGCCGACGTCACCAGCGTGCCGTCCGCCGCGCGCGGCACGCGGCTCGGCGGCGGCTCGACGCCCTGCGTCACCCAGGCGTCGAGGTCGACCAGGAGCGCGCGCAGCACCTGGTTGGCGACGAGCGGGTTGCGCTCGACCCGGCAGATCCCCTTGCCGTGCGGCGGCACGCCGTCGCCGTGCGGCAGGCCCGCCATCAGGTACAGCCTCACGCCCGGCACGTCCGGCAGGTCGCGCCCGGCCGCGTCCGTGTGGAGGTTCGAGCCGGACTTCGCCCAATATTCGTTGTCCGAATTGACGTCGATGATCTTCGGGCAGGTGTCCGTGGCGGTGCAGCGCGCGAGGATCCCGTCGGTGCGCCCCGTCACGGCGTCGGTGGTGGTGCCGTAGGCGAAGGGGAAGGCGAACTCGGGGTAATGCCGCGCGATGTGCTGGCGGTGGGTCCGGAACGGCTCGGCGAAGCGGCGGTCGAGGTCGATGCCGCTGCCCCCGCCGATCCAATCGAGCACGCCGTCGACGGCGCGGTGGTTCGGGGCCGACGTCACCCGGTTGAAGCCGAGCCGCACGAAGTCGCGCATCGCCCGGCAGGGCTGCGAGATGCAGAAGGTCGACACATGGCGGATATCGCCGGCGAGCGGGTTGGCGTGGCCGGCGTCGTCCCGCTCGGCGTCGCGCAGGAAGGCCGCGACGTCGCGGATCGCGGCGAAGCCCAGGCCCGTCACCTTGGGGTCGCGTGCCGGGTAGACGAGCTCGTAGATCTCGCCCGTCCTGAACCGGGTGCCCTCCGGCAGGAGGCTGATCGACATCCCGCCGGGGTCGAAGCGCCACGCCGTCGGCGGCAGGGGCACCGGGGCGTCCTCGGCGAGCGGCCGCATCGTCAGCGTCGCATGGGCGGTGTCGAGGTCGGCGGCGGGATAGGTCAGCGGGCCGTTCGCGGTCGTGTCGTTGTCGATCACGAACTCCTCAAGGTTCGGGCCGACGATCGACGCCCCGTCGGGGCGGCGCGCCACCGGCACATCGAGCAGGAAGGCGCCCGGCCCCGGCCCGACCGCGGGCGATGCCGCCGACACCGGGTCCCATCCGCTCCAAACCAGGGTGTAGCCGCGGCTCATCGCGAAGCCGTTGCCGACATCGCCCGGCTGCCCGACGTCGTTCTGGTTCACCGCCGCGTCGTCGAGCGCGGAGAAGCCGAGCACGCTGCCGCGGTTGTTGAGGTCGAACAGCATCTCGTGCCGGCCGCGCGCCGGGTCGGCCGGGCGCAGGACCACGACCGGCGTCGCATAGTCGACCAGGCCCTTCGCGTCGCGCGGCGCGAGCCCGATGTCGGCGATGGCGCCGTCGACCGGATCGGCGGGATCGACCGCGCCGGTGGCCCGCCCGACCCATTTCTCGTAGGGTCCCACGGTGCCGAAGGACTGGCCGCCGAAGGCGAACCCCGGCACGCGGTAAAGGTCGAGGCCCACGATGCGCGCTTCGGCCGGGGCCCCGCCGAGGAGCGCCGCTGCGCCGGCCAGGGTGAACAACCGCCGCGTTCCGCCGATGCGCCCCATGGCGATCCTCCCCCGACCCGCGCACGCCATTCGGCATGCAATCTGTGAGGCGAAGCTAATCCGGTTCGGGGGCGGGGGGCAAGGTTGGATCGCCCCCGAGCGCCGCCGTCGGGGCCCGACGCCTCACATCCACGCGGCCGGCGCCGAACCGAGCGGGCTCGCGGGCCGGTCCCAGCGCAGGGGCGCGCCGCCCACCTCCAACGGCGGCCGCAGGCGCCGCGCCGGTCCCCACACGGTGTGCTCGACGGCGGGCGACAGGTCGGCAACGGCCGGCGCCGCGTGACCGCACCCGGGCGCGACGCGGCCGAGGCCCGTCAGCAGGGTCGACGTGGCGGCCAGCGACAGCCGCGCGGCGGTCCCCCGCCCGGCGGTCCGCCGCGCCAACCCCCGCAACACCGCCGCGGCGGCGAGGTAGCCGGTCGCGTGGTCGAGCGCCTGGACGGGGAGCGGCAGCGGTGCGTCGCGCCCCGCCGAACGCATCCCGGCCTCGTTGATGCCGGACGCCATCTGGACGAGGCTGTCGAACCCGCGCCGCCCGGCCCAGGGCCCCGTCCAGCCCCACGCGTCGAGCCGCACGTCGACCAGGCCGGGCGACAGCCTCCGGCAGGCCTCGGCGCCGTAGCCGAGCCCGTCCAGGGCGCCGGGCCGGTAGCCGTTGACCAGCACGTCGGCGCGCGCCAGCAGCGATTCGAAGGTCGCGCGGTCGGCCGCGTCGCGGAGGTCGAGCCGGGCGCAGCTCTTGCCGAGCGTGACGTCGGGGGCGAGCCCGTCCTCGTCCCAGCCCGGCGGGTCGATGCGCAGCACGTCGGCGCCCCAGCCGGCGAGGAGGCGCGTCGCCACCGGCCCGGCCAGCACGCGGGTGAGGTCGAGCACGCGGATGCCGGCGAGCGGGCGCCCCGCCGGCACGGCCCAGCCGGGCGCCGGGCCCGGGTCGGCGTCGGCGAGGGCGACGAGGGGCTCGGCCGCGACGGCGCATCCCTGCGGGTGGGCGCCCCATTCGGCCCCGGAGCGCATCGCCCCCGCGCAGCCGCCGGCCTCCACCACGGCCGTTTCCAACGCTTCGGCCGACCAGCCCGCTACCGCCCGCGCGAAGGCTCCGGGCTCGGCGGGGACGCCGAGCACGCGGACCGCGGCGGCGCGGTGGGCCGGCGCCACGGTGTGGAGCTTGATCCAGCCGTCGCGCGCCCGGTAGTCGCGCATCGTGGGGTGGCGCGAGGGCGGCAGCGTCCAGCCCCGGGGCAGGATCGCGGCGTCGAACCACAGCGCCGACAGCCGCCGGTCGACCTGCACGGCCGGCCGGGCCCGGCCCGCCGCGGACGCGAACTCCGCCAGCGCCAGCCCGGCCGCCGCCACCGCCCCCGCCGCGAGCCCGTCGACGGCGAAAGCCGAGGTGAAAGCGGCGTCCCCGCCGGCGAACGACAGGGCGCCGAGCGCCGCGGGATCGCCGCCGAGCGAGGCCCAGGCGTGGCTGGCGGCGGCGGTGTGGTCCATGGCGACGGGTCCCGGCTGATCGCGGCAGGATGGCCCGAGGCGGCGCGGCGCTTCAAGTCCCGCCGCCGCCGCCCTATGCTGGCGGCGGGATCGGCGGAGGATGCGCATGGGATCGGGAAGCACGGGCCTCGTGGCCGGCGCCTTGGCGCTGCTCGCCGGGGCGGGGCCGCTGCGGGCGGAGGATTGCGCCAAGGCCGCCACGCAGACGGACCTGAACATCTGCGCCGGGCAGGCCCGGGCGGCGGCCGATGCGGCGCTGAACGCCACCTACGGCGCCCTCGTCGCGGCGCCGACGATGGCGGACCGGCTCGACCGGCTGCGCGCCGCCGAGCGGGCCTGGGTGGGGTACCGCGACGCCCAATGCGCCTTCGAGGGCGCGCGCTTCGAGGGCGGGTCGATGCAGCCCATGGCCGTCGACGGCTGCGCCGAAGCGCTGACCCGACGGCGCACCACGGAGTTGAGGGAGGCCCTGGCCTGCGCGAAGGAGGGCGGCCCATGCTGAACGCACCCGATTATGCCGCCGTCGTGCGCGCCGCGGAGCGCATCGCCGGCATGGCGCACCGCACGCCGGTGATGACGTCGCGCACCGCCGACGCCCGGACGGGCGCGAGCCTCTTCTTCAAATGCGAGAACTTCCAGCGCGTCGGCGCCTTCAAGTTCCGCGGCGCCACCAACGCGTTGGCGGCGCTCGACGACGCGCAACGCCGGCGCGGCGTCGTGGCCTTCTCGTCGGGCAACCACGCGCAGGCGATCGCGCTGGCCGGCCGGCTGCAGGGGGCGCCCGTGACGATCGTGATGCCGCGCGACGCGCCGAGCGCCAAGGTGGCGGCGACGCGCGGCTACGGCGCCGAGGTGGTGCTCTACGACCGCTACGCCGACGATCGCGAAGCGATCGGGCGGGCGCTGGCGGAAGCGGGCGGCCTGGCGCTGATCCCGCCCTTCGACCACCCCGACGTCATCGCCGGCCAGGGCACGGCCGCGAAGGAGCTGATCGAGGACACGGGGCCGCTCGACCTGCTGCTCGTCTGCCTCGGCGGCGGCGGGCTGCTGGCTGGCTCGGCGCTCTGCGCGGAAGCGCTGTCGCCGGGCTGCGCGGTCTACGGTGTCGAGCCCGAGGCGGGCAACGACGGGCAGCGTTCGTTCCGCTCGGGCGAGATCGTCAGCATCGCGGTGCCGCGCACGCTGGCCGACGGCGCGCAGACGCAGGCGCTAGGGCGGCTCACCTTCCCGATCATCCGGCGGCTGGTGACGGACGTCGTGACGGTCTCGGACGCCGCGCTGGTGGACGCCATGCGGTTCTTCGCCGAGCGCATGCGGATGGTCGTCGAGCCGACCGGCTGCCTCGCCGCCGCGGCGGCCTTCACGGGCGCGGTGGACGTGCGGGGCAAGCGCGTCGGCGTGGTGCTCAGCGGCGGCAACGTCGACCTCGCGCGCTTCGCGGAGCTGATCGGCGGAGGAACGGCGTGAGGCTCGGCGCCGGTGCCCGCGGCGGCCGGTCCTTTCGCGCCGCAACATACGTCATTCGACGTATGTCCCCCCGCGATCCCGCGATCCATCCTGCCCCGAGGTGAACCCGCGGCCCCCGCCGCAGCGTCACGAGGATCAGCACCATGGATCGATTCGCGATGAACCGTCGGCAGGCCCTGCTCGGCGCCTCGGCCCTGGCCGCCACCGCCACGCTCGGCGCGCCGCGCGCCTTCGCGGCGGGCGAGACCGTCAAGGTCGGCGTGCTGCACTCCCTGTCCGGCACGATGGCGATCAGCGAAACGACGCTGAAGGACGTCATGCTGATGCTCATCGACGAGCAGAACAAGAAGGGCGGCGTGCTCGGCCAGAAGCTCGAAGCGGTGGTGGTCGACCCCGCCTCCAACTGGCCGCTCTTCGCCGAGAAGGCGCGCGGGCTGATCAGCCAGGACAAGGTCGCGGCCTGCTTCGGCTGCTGGACCTCCGTGTCGCGCAAGTCCGTGCTGCCGGTGTTCAAGGAACTCGACAACATCCTGTTCTACCCCGTCCAGTACGAGGGCGAGGAATGCGAGCGCAACGTGTTCTACACGGGCGCGGCGCCGAACCAGCAGGCGATCCCCGCCGTCGACTACCTGATGAGCGCCGACGGCGGCGCGGTGAAGCGCTGGGTGCTGGCCGGCACCGACTACGTCTACCCGCGCACGACCAACAAGATCCTCGAAGCCTACCTCAAGCTCAAGGGCGTCGCGGCCGAGGACATCATGATCAACTACACGCCTTTCGGCCAATCCGACTGGCAGACGATCGTCTCCGACATCAAGAAGTTCGGCTCGGCCGGCAAGAAGACAGCCGTGGTGTCGACCATCAACGGCGACGCCAACGTGCCCTTCTACAAGGAGCTCGGCAACCAGAACATCAAGGCGACGGACATCCCGGTGGTGGCCTTCTCGGTCGGCGAGGAAGAGCTGGCCGGCATGGACACCAAGCCGCTCGTCGGGCACCTCACGGCGTGGAACTACTTCGAGTCGATCGACACGCCCGAGAACAAGAGCTTCATCGACCGCTGGCACGCCTTCACCAAGAACCCCAAGCGCACCACCAACGACCCGATGGAGGCCCATTACATCGGCTTCAACGCCTGGGTGAAGGCGGTCGAGAAGGCCGGCACCTTCAAGGCCGACCCCGTGATCGACGCGCTGATCGGCGTTTCGGTGCCGAACCTGTCGGGCGGCTTCTCCACCGTGATGCCGAACCACCACATCACCAAGCCGGTCTACATCGGCGAGATCGGGGCGGACGGCCAGATGAACACCGTGTGGCAGACGCCGGGCCTCGTCGTGGCGCAGGAATGGTCGCCCTACCTCGAAGGCTCGAAGGACCTGATCGGCGATTGGCGCAAGCCGATGAGCTGCGGCAACTACAACGTCAAGCTCGGCAAGTGCGGCGGCGCCGCCTGAGGTGACGCCGGGGGTGATCGGGGCTCGTCGCCCCGGCCACCCCCTCCATCGGGGCCCCGCCCGTCGTCCGAACCAGGAAACGCCCATGCCCCGCACCGCGATCGTCGCGGCCCTGCTCGCGCTCCTCTGCGCCGCCGCCGCCCCGGCCCACGCCGCCCCGGTCGACGACGCGCTGGCGCATTTCACGGCCGACAAGTTCCCGGAAACCGATCGCGGCATCGACGAGCTCGTGGCCAGCGGCGCCCCCACGGCGCCGGCCGTGCTCGGCGCGCTCGGCGACGGCCGCCTCCTCTTCGACCCCGGCTCGCACCGCGTCTACTACGCCGAAGCGTCCGGCGCGCTCGACGACGCCGCCACCGGCGCCCGCGCCGACGGCGTGGCGCAGGGCGCATTGAAGAAGGTGCGCCTCAACAACGGCATCCGCTCCAAGCTCGCCGCGGCGCTCGGCGGCCTCGACCTGCTGTCGCCCGACCGCGCCAAGCGCCTCGCCGCCGCCGACACGGCCTTCCACACGCCCGACCCGAAGTCGCTCGCCGCCATCGACGCGGCGCTCGGCCGGGAAACCGACCCCGCCGCCAAGGCGGCGCTGCTGCAGGCCCGCGCCGCCGTCGTGGCGACGTCGGGCGCGGGCCCGGAGGCGGACCGGCTCGGCGCCATCGCGACCCTGACGGCGCGGGGCGACGGCGACGCCCTCAACTACGTGAACCAGGCCGCGGCGGCGCCGGACGCGTCCCCGGCCGTGAAGAACGCCGCGTCCGCCGCCGCCTCGTCGATCCGGTTCACCCTGAGCCTGTGGCAGGCGCTGCAGAACGCCTGGTACGGCCTGTCGCTGGGCTCGGTGCTGCTGCTCGCCGCCATCGGGCTCGCCATCACCTTCGGCGTGATGGGGGTCATCAACATGGCCCACGGCGAGATGGTGATGATCGGCGCCTACACGACCTACCTGCTGCAGGACCTCGTCGCCGCCCACGCGCCGGCGTGGTCCGAAGCGTCGCTGCCCATCGCCGTGCCGGCGGCCTTCCTGGTGGCGGGCGCGATCGGCGTCGGCATCGAGCGCACCGTCATCCGCTTCCTGTACGGCCGCCCGCTGGAAACGCTGCTGGCCACTTGGGGCGTGTCGCTGATCCTGCAGCAGGCGGTCCGCACCGCCTTCGGCCCCGACAACCGGCCCGTCTCGGCCCCGCGCTTCATGGCGGGCTCGTTCCACCTGGGGGGGCTCGAGATCACCGCGGGCCGGATGTGGATCGTGGTGTTCACGCTCGCGGTCTTCGCGGCGCTGCAGGTCGTGCTGCGCGCCACCCCCTTCGGCCTGCGCATGAGGGCCGTGACGCAGAACCGCCGCATGGCGTCCGCCATGGGCATCTCGACGGGGCGCATCGACGCGCTCGCGTTCGGCCTCGGCTCGGGCATCGCCGGCATCGCCGGCGTGGCGCTGAGCCAGATCGACAACGTGTCGCCCAACCTCGGTCAGTCCTACATCATCGACAGCTTCATGGTCGTGGTGTTCGGCGGCGTGGGCAACCTGTGGGGCACGCTGGTGGCGGCCCTGGGCCTCGGCATCGCCGACAAGTTCCTGGAACCCTTCGCGGGCGCGGTGCTGGCCAAGATCGCCATCCTGGTCTTCATCGTGCTGTTCATCCAGAAGCGCCCGCGCGGCCTCTTCGCCCTGAAGGGCCGGGCGGTGGAGGCCTGACGTGCAGAACCACCGCACCTTCGGGCCCCGCGGCCTCGTCTTCCTCGCCGTCCTGCTCGCCGCCGCCGCCCTGGTTCCGGCCTCGTCGCTGCTGACGCCCGCGGGCTCGGCGCTCCACCTGTCCACCTACGCGGTGACGCTGGTCGGCAAGTACCTGTGCTACGCCCTCCTGGCGCTGTCGCTCGACCTCGTGTGGGGCTATTGCGGCATCCTGTGCCTCGGCCAGGGGGCCTTCTTCGCGCTCGGCGGCTACGCCATGGGCATGTACCTGATGCGGCAGATCGGGGCGCGGGGCTCCTACGCGAACCCCGACCTCCCCGACTTCATGGTCTTCCTCAACTACCATTCGCTGCCGTGGACGTGGTGGGGCTTCTCGTCCTTCCCCTACGCGGTGCTGATGGCGCTGGCCGTGCCGGGCGCACTCGCCCTGGTGTTCGGATACTTCGCCTTCCGGTCGCGCGTGACGGGGGTCTACCTGTCGATCATCACCCAGGCGCTGACCTACGCGCTGCTGCTCGCCTTCTTCCGCAACGAGATGGGCTTCGGCGGCAACAACGGCCTCACCGACTTCAAGGACATCCTCGGGCACGACGTCCGGTCCGACGGCACGCGCGCCGCGCTCTTCGCCACGTCCTGCGTGGCGCTGGCGCTCGGCTACGTGGTCGCCGCCGCCGTGACGGGGTCGAAGTTCGGCCAGGTCACGGTGGCGATCCGCGACGCCGAAAGCCGGGTCCGCTTCCTCGGCTACCGGGTCGAGCACTACAAGACGCTGGTGTTCACGCTGTCGGCCATGATGGCGGGCATGGCGGGCGCGCTCTACGTGCCGCAGGTGGGCATCATCAACCCGGGCGAGTTCGCGCCCGCCAATTCCATCGAGGCCGTCATCTGGGTCGCGGTCGGCGGCCGCGGCACGCTGGTGGGCGCGGCCCTCGGCGCCGTGCTGGTCAACTGGGGCAAGACCTATTTCACCGGGGCGTTCCCGGAATACTGGCTGTTCCTGCTCGGCGGCCTGTTCGTGCTGGTGACGCTGTTCCTGCCCCAAGGCATCCTCGGCCTCGTCGACCGGTTGACGGCGCGCCGCCGCCCCGGGCCGCCGGCGGAGCGCCCGGTCGCGCCGGAAGAGCAGGTCCTGCCCCGGCCGGTGGCCGAGTGAACCCGGGAGCCGAGCCATGACCGACCCCGTCCTCACCTCGTCGCTGCTCTACCTCGACGACGTCCGCGTGTCCTTCGACGGCTACAAGGCGCTGCGCGGCCTGTCGCTGGTGCTGGCGCCCAACGAGATGCGCGCCATCATCGGCCCCAACGGTGCCGGCAAGACCACCATGATGGACGTCATCACCGGCAAGACGCGGCCCGACGAGGGCACGGTGTTCTTCGGCGGCTCCGTCGACCTGACGAAGCGCGACGAGGCCGAGATCGCGGAACTGGGCATCGGCCGCAAGTTCCAGAAGCCCACGGTGTTCGAGAACCATTCCGTCGACACCAACGTGGCGCTGGCGCTGAAGGCGCCGCGGGGCGCCTTCGCGACGCTGTTCGGCCGCGCCGCGCGGGACGCCCGCGAGAAGGTCGACGGCATCCTGCGCCGCATCCGCCTGTGGGACCACCGCGCCCGCCGCGCCGGCGACCTCAGCCACGGGCAGAAGCAGTGGCTGGAGATCGGCATGCTGCTGGCGCAGGACCCCAAGCTGCTGCTCGTCGACGAGCCCGTGGCGGGCATGACCGACTCCGAGACCGCCACGACGGCGGAGCTGCTGCGCGAGATCGCGCGGGACCACGCGGTGGTGGTGGTCGAGCACGACATGGCCTTCGTGCGCGACCTCGGCGTCAAGGTGACGGTTCTGCACGAGGGCGCGGTGCTGGCCGAAGGGCCGCTCGACCGGGTGTCGGCCGACCCGCGCGTGGTGGAGGTGTACCTTGGCCGGTGAGACCGCTCCCCTCCTCGACGTCTCCTCCATCGACCTGTTCTACGGCGCCGCCCAGGCGCTGCGGCGCGTGTCGCTCACGGCCGAGCTCGGCCGCGTCACCTGCGTGCTCGGCCGCAACGGGGTCGGCAAGTCCTCGCTCCTGCGCGCGGTCGTGGGCCAGCAGCCGATCCGCGGCGGCGCGATCCGGCTCGGCGGCGAGGACGTGTCCCGCCTGCCGACCCATGCCCGGGCGAAGCGCGGCATCGGCTACGTGCCGCAGGGCCGCGAAATCTTCCCGCTGCTCACCGTGAAGGAGAACCTCCACACCGGCTTCGCCCCCGTCGGCCGGGCCCTGCACCACGTCCCCGAGGAGGTGTTCGAGCTTTTCCCCGTGCTGAAGTCCATGATGGGCCGGCGCGGCGGCGACCTGTCGGGCGGCCAGCAGCAGCAGCTCGCCATCGGCCGGGCGCTGGTGACGCGCCCGAAGCTCCTCGTGCTCGACGAGCCGACCGAGGGCATCCAGCCCTCCGTCATCAAGGACATCGGCCGCGCCATCGACTACCTGCGGGGCCGCGGCGACATGGCGATCGTGCTGGTGGAGCAGTATTTCGAGTTCGCCCGCGACCTCGCCGACAGCTTCGCCGTGATGGACCGCGGCGCGGTGGTGATGGCCGGCGCCAAGGCCGACATGGTCGAGCGCGAGGTGCGGGCGCATCTCAGCGTGTGACCGACCGCGCCTGACCGATGTCGCACCTTTCGTTCCCCCCGCGCCGTTGAACCGGCACCACGGGGGAACGCACGACATGGCCGACGACGCTTCGAACATGGTGGACGTGCTGCTGGCCGGCGCCACGGGCGCGCTGGGGTCCCGCATCGCCCGGGCGCTGCGGGGACGGGGTGCCTCGGTCCGCGCGCTCGTGCGCCGCGGCACCGCGGCCGGACGCACCGAACCGCTCCGCGCCCTCGGCGTCGGCATCGTCGAGGCCGACCTCGACGACGAGGCGCAGGTCGCGGCGGCCTGCCGGGGCGCCGCCTGCGTGGTGTCGGCGCTGAACGGCCTCGCCCCCACCATCCTCGGCACCCAGGGTGCGCTGCTGCGCGGCGCGGTGGCGGCGGGCGTGCCGCGCTTCATCCCTTCGGACTTCGCGCTCGACTTCACGAAGACGCGCCCCGGCGACAACCGCAACCTCGACCTGCGGCGCGCCTTCCACGCGCTGCTCGACGCCGCGCCCATCCGCGCCACCTCCATCCTCAACGGCTGCTTCGCCGACCTGGTCGTCGGGGCGGCGCCCTTCATCCTGTTCCCCATCAAGCGCGTTCTGCACTTCGGCGACGCCGACCAGCGCGTCGACTTCACCACCATGGACGACACGGCGGCCTTCACGGCGCGGGCGGCGCTCGACCCCGACGCGCCGCGGATCCTGCGCATATCGGGCGACGAGACCAGCCCGCGCGGCATCGCGGCCTCGGCCAGCGCCGCCACGGGCGAAACCTTCACGACGATGCGGGCGGGGAGTATCTACCCACGGGGTGGTGTGAGGCGACCGGCTCCGAGCATGGTCGGCCGAGGTGCAACGACGACTTGCGCGGCGTGACGAAGGCTGATTCCTTAGTGGCATGAGCCGCGGTGATCTCGAGCGACTGAGCAAGGACGAACTGATCGAACTGGTGCTGAAGCTGCAGCGCCC
>NZ_QYBB01000039.1 GCF_004137685.1 Lichenibacterium minor
CCGCATCAGCGAGAGGCCCTGAATCACAGGAGGAGTCAGCCCGTCAACGACCAACGGTCAAACTGATGGGTGCTCAGGCCGGACCCCTTCCTGCTCAGCCTTCATTTCAACGCGCCGCACTGGCCTTGGGAAGCGCCAGGGCCGGACGGCGAAGCGGAGTCGGCGCGCATCGCCGCCGAACCCGCGCCGAAGCTCGACGACTTCGACGGTGGAGCGCAGGCCGTCTTCGCCGCCATGGTGGAGCGCATGGATCTCCAGGTCGGCCGCGTGCTCGACACGCTCGACCGGTTGGGGGTCGCGCAGGACACGATCGTGGTCTTCACCAGCGACAACGGCGGCGAGCGTTTCGCCGACGTGTGGCCGTTCACGGGCCGTAAAACGGAACTGCTGGAGGGGGGCTTGCGCATCCCCGCCATCCTGCGCTGGCCGGCCCGCGTGGCGCCAGGCACCACGAACAGCCAGGTCACCATCAGCATGGATTGGCTGCCGACCCTGACCGCTGCAGCCGGCACTGGTCCCGACCCATCGGCGCCGACGGACGGCATGAACCTGCTCCCTCACCTCAGGCCCGGCGCCGAGGCAGTGCCGCGCGAGCTTTTCTGGCGCTACCACAGCAAGGACCAGAAGGCGGTACGCGACGGCAACTGGAAGTTCTTGGAGATCCTGGGCAACACGTTCCTCTTCGACGTCGTCGCGGACCCATTGGAACGCGCCAACCTGAAGGACCGGCATCCCGAGGTGTACGCGCGCCTCATGGACCAGTGGAAGGCGTGGAACGCCACCATGCTGCCGTTCACGAGCGGGAACTTCTCGGATGCCTTCTCGGGCGCCGAACTCGCCGACCATTTCGGCGCGCCGCCAACGATCCGAGGCCTTCAGAAGGCACCGCGGTGACCTGCATCCGCGCCGACGGCCGCCGGCGAACGGCAGGATGGGATGGAAAGCGAGCCAGCCGCTTTCGGGCGCGCTGCATGTCAGGGCGGACATACGAGGGACGGCATCCGTCGGCTGTTTAAGGCGTTCTACAAGCGCTGGCTGAGCGACCAGGCGGCCTCGGCGACGAGCGGCCCGAAGCGCTCCGCGAACGCCGAGGGGGGCCAGTCGGCGACCGAGGCCGCGATATGGACGGCGGCGACCGGACGCCCCGCCACGTCCGTCACGGCAGCACCGACCGTGATCTCGCCGGGCGCCGTTTCCTCGACAGCCAACGCGAAGCCATCGGTCGCTGCAGCGCGCACCTTTGCCATGATGAGAGTGGGATCGCAGATCGTGCGCCCCGTGAGAGGGGACAGGTCGGACCGCGCGAGGATCGACGATGCGTCGTCCTCGGGAAGGCGCGACAGCACCGCCCGGCCGCCGGCCGTGCAGAACACCGGGATGCGGCGACCGATCAGCGATCCGGCGAAGTATTCCCGCTTGGTCTGCTGGCGGATCGCGTAGATCATCGTCGTATCGTCGTGCAACGACAGGTTGGCGCGTTCGCCGCAAGCCTGCCTGAGTTCGATCAGAGCCGGCGTCGCGCGCTCGACGAGGGCGTTGGAACGCAGGAAGTTGAAGGCCGCGTCCAGAACGCGTCGGCCCAGGCTGAAACGCCGCGTGCGCTCGTCCTTGTCGAGGTAGCCCAGGCGCCACAGCGTGTGAGCGAAGCGTTGCGTGGCGCTCTTGTCGAGGCCCGAAAGCGTGGCCAGCTCGGCGAGGCTGAGCGCGCCGTTTGCATGGCCGAAAGCGTCGAGCACTTGGAAGGCCTTGGCGACGGATGCCACGTGGAGCGGGTCGTCGCGCAGCGGTTTGGCCCGACGCTCAATTGACATCCTGTCCTCCCCCAAGTTATCGTGTCTATATCACAATGCAATACGTCGCATTGCAGTGCAAGTGCGATGGGCAGCTTGGTCAGGGATCGAGCAGGAGCATCGACAGCATGGTCACCTCCGTCGCAGCGGCTCGCCCCGCGCCTCCGCGCGAAACCGGATCTGCCGTGACGGAGCGAGACAGCCGCCGGGCCGTCCGGGCCGCGGTGATCGGCAACGTGCTCGAGTGGTACGACTTCGCCGTCTACGGCTACGTCGCGACGACCATCTCGAGGACGTTCTTCCCGAGCGGCGACGAGGTCGGGGCCCTGCTGGCCACCTTCGCCACCTTCGGCCTCGGCTTCGTCGCCCGACCGCTCGGCGGCATCGTCATCGGCCGCATGGGCGACGTCAGGGGGCGCAAGGCGGCGCTGCTGCTCACCATCTTCGCCATGGCGATCGGCACCGTGGGGGTGGGGCTCATCCCAGGCTTTGCCAGCATCGGCCTCCTCGCGCCGCTGCTCCTGGTCGCGTGCCGCCTGCTGCAGGGCTTCGCGGCCGGCGGCGAGTGGGGCGGCGCGACCGCCTTCATCGTCGAATGGGCGCCCAGTCACCGTCGCGGTTTCTACGGCAGCTTCCAGCAGGCCAGCGTCGCGGCCGGCCTCGTGCTCGGGTCGGGGACCGCGGCGCTGCTCAGCACGCTGCTCACCGCCGACCAGATGGACGCCTGGGGCTGGCGCTTGCTGTTCCTCCTCGGCGCCGCCCTGGTGCCGGTCGGCTTCTACATGCGCCGCAACATCGACGAGACTCCCGCCTTCCGCGCCGCCCGCGACGAGCCCGGTCTTTCATCGACGCCGGGCTGGTTGCTGGCCGCGAAGGCCTTCGGCTTCACGATCCTGTGGACGGTGTCCTACTACGTCATCCTGTACTACATGCCGACCTTCACCCAGAAGTACGCCGGCCTGTCGCGCACCGCGGCCCTCTGGTCGAACACGCTCGGCCTCGTCGTGCTGGTGGTGGCCGTGCCGCTGATGGGGCTGTGGTCGGACCGGATCGGCCGCAAGCCTCTGCTCATCGGCTGCTGCGCGGCCTTCGCGCTCCTCACCTATCCGCTCTTCTCCCTCATGCTGTCGGGCGCCTCGCTGGCCGGCGTCATGGTCATCCAGGTCGTCTTCGGGCTGATGATCGCCATGTTCTCGGGGCCGGGCCCGGCCGCCATCGCCGAAATCTTCCCCACGTCGTCGCGATCCACCTGGATGTCGACCGGCTACAGCCTCGCGACCTGCATCTTCGGCGGCTTCGCGCCCTTCGTCGCCACCTGGCTCATCGGCGCCACGGGATCGCCGATCTCCCCCACCTACTACCTCATCGTCGCCGCGATCGTGTCCCTGATCGTCATCGCGACCCTGCGCGAGACCGCCCATGACGAGCTGCCATGACGACCTTCGCTGAGGCTTCGGGCGCCGCCTTGCCCCTCGACTTCGCCGGCCGCACCGTCGCCGTCAGCGGCGGCGCCGTCGGCTTCGGTCGCGCCATCGCGGACCGCTTCGCCGCTGCCGGCGCCGCCGTCTTCGGCTGCGACATCGTCGGACGGACGGACGGCGATCCGCGCGTCGCCCTGGATGCCGTCGACCTCACCGATCGGCGGGCCGCCGCGGCCTGGATCGCAGCGGTCGAGGACCGCACCGGCCGGGCGATCGACGTCCTCGTCTGCAACGCCGGCGGCGTGGCGGGCCAGACCGATCGCCCTCTCGAAGAGGTCGAGGACGCCGACTGGGACCGCGTCGTCGCGGTCAATCTGGGCTCCACCTTCGCGCTCTGCCGCGCCGCCGCGGCGGGGATGAAGCGGGCCCGGTCCGGCGCGATCATCACGATCACGTCGAGTGCTGCCCTGCAGGCCTCGCTGACCGGGATCCAGAGCTACTGCTCGGCCAAGCACGCCGTGCTGGGCCTGACGCGCCAGCTCGCCCACGAGTTCGGGCCCTTCGGCATCCGGGTCAACAGCGTGGCGCCCGGCTTCGTCCGGACCAACCCGGCGACGGAGCGGCAGTGGGCCTCCTACAGCCCGGAGCGGCAGAAGCAGATCGTCGAGGCCGTCGCGCTGAAGCGGCTCGGCACCGCGGACGAGATCGCCAAGGCGGTCCTCTTCTTCGCCTCCGATCTCGCGAGTTTCGTCAACGGCCAGATCCTGTCCGTCGACGGCGGGCGCTGACGTCCGATCGAAGGGAGCAGTCCATGAACGACGCCACGAGCGGCACAGGCGAGCCTTGGCAGTGGGAGGAGGCGCACTGGCGCGGCCTCGTCGACCAGGTGAGGGCCGGTCGGCGGCTCGCGCCCTCCTCCTGGAAGGACGGCGCGCGCTGCGCCGTGGCGTTGTCCTTCGACTCCGACCACGAGACGAACGAGCTGCGCGAAGGCGGCAAGTCGATCGGCCGCATGGCCTGGGGCCAGTACGGCAACCGGGTCGGCGTTCCGCGCATCCTGGAGCTGCTGAAGCGCCACGACGTGAAGGCCAGCTTCTACGTGCCGGCTGTCGCGGCGCTGCTGCATCCCGACGAGCAGCGGCGCGTCGTGGCGGAGGGACACGAGATCGGCATCCACGGCTGGATCCACGAGCTGAACTCGGTGCTGCCCTACGACGTGGAGCGCGACCTGATGTTCCGCTCGACCGACACGCTGGAAACGATCACCGGCGTCCGTCCCGTGGGGCTGCGCACGCCGTCCTGGGACTTCAGCCCCAACACCCTGCGGATCGAGGAGGAGCTCGGCCTCCTCTACGATTCGTCCCTGATGGCCGACGAGGACTGCTACGACCTCCTGCTCGACGGGCGGAGCACCGGCATCGTCGAGGTGCCGGTGGAGTGGATCCGCGACGACGCCGTCTATTTCATGATGCACCGCTTCCAGTCGCTGCGGCCCTACACGCCGCCATCGGCCGTGCTGGACATCTTCCTGCGCGAGTTCGACGCCGCCCATGCGGCCGGCGGGCTGTTCCAGCTCACCATGCACCCGCACGTCATCACGCCGCGCTCTCGCATCTGGATCCTGGAGGAGGTGATCCGCCACGCCAAGGCCAAGGGCGACGTGTGGTTCGCCACCCACGCCGAAGTCGCCGGTTTCGTGAAGCGATCGGCGGCGCTTCAGCACGAGACCCCGTGAGCGGCACGGATCGCCCCGCCCCCATCCGGGCGGGCCTGCCCCGCTCGGAATCCGCATCGAAAGGCGCGCGCCAACCCATGCCGACACCATCGCTCGAAACGCTCGCGGCCTGGATCCGCACGGAAAGCCCGACGCACGACAGCGCCGGCGTGAACCGGATGATGGACCTGGCCGCCGCGCAGGCGCGGGGCGCCCCGATCGCCGTCGAGCGCGTGCCCGGCCGACAGGGCCTCGGCGACGCGCTGGTGCTCCGCGCCGGTCCGCAGACCGCGGAGCCCGCTATCCTGCTGCTGGTCCACCTCGACACCGTCCACCCCGTCGGCACCATCGACCGCGAGTTGCCGCTGCGGATCGAGGGCGACCGGCTGTACGGGCCGGGCGTCTACGACATGAAGGGGGGCGCCTTCCTGGCGCTCGAAGCGTTCAAGGACGTCGCGCGCGCCGGCACCGCCACCCGTCCCCTGGTCCTCCTGGTCACGCCCGACGAGGAGATCGGGTCGCCCACCAGCCGCGAGCTCATCGAGGACCACGCGCGCCGCGCCGCCTACGCCCTCGTCGCCGAGCCGGCGCGCGACGGCGGCAGGATCGTCACCGCCCGGAGCGGGATCGGCCGCTTCGACGTCGAGGTCAGGGGACGCGCCGCGCATGCGGGGACGCGCCACCGGGACGGCCGCAACGCGATCCACGAGGCCGCCCGCCAGATCGCGACGATCGAGGCCATGACGGATTACGAGCGCGGCATCACCACGGCGGTGTGCATGATCGAGGCCGGCACGGCGGTCAACACCGTGCCGGCGCTCTGCCGGTTCTCCGTCGACCTCAGGATCGCGAGCGCCGCGCAGGGCGACGAGCTCGCCTCCGCCATCCTGGGCCTCGAGGCCATCGCCCCGGACTTCGAGGTGCACGTCGAGGGCGGCCTGAACCGACCGCCCTACGACAGGACGGAGGAGATCGACCGGCTCTTCGCGCATGCGCGGGGCCTCGCCGCCGTGCTCGGCATCGACCTCGCGTCCGTGCCCCGCGTCGGCGGCGGCTCCGACGGAAACTTCACCGCCGCGCTCGGCGTGCCGACCCTCGACGGCCTGGGCATCGACGGCGACGGCGCCCACACACACCACGAGCATGGCCTGGTGTCGTCGATCGAACCGAGGAGGCACCTGATGCGGCGCCTCCTCGAGACGCTCTGAGGGCCCACGAGCTCCCGATATGCCCCGACCGGAGGCGATGGGCCGGCCCCGCGTCGTCTCAGGCTGACATGCATGTTGCGTGCAATCCGCCGCGGCGCTGCGGGAGGACGGCGACTCGCGGGTTTTCTTGTCGGGACGAGCCGGGAGCGATCCCGCAGGGCCATCCCGTGGCGGCCCGAAAGGGTCGACGCGGTGATCGCCTCCGCGATCCGACGGCTCCTCACGACGATCCCGGTGATGGGCGTGGTGGCCCTGTTCGTGTTCAGCCTGCTGTGCCTGACGCCCGGTGACCCGGCGGCGCTGATCACCGGCGACCAGGCGGGGCCGGAGGACATCGCGCGCATCCGCACCACCCTCGGGCTCGACCGACCCTTCCCCGTGCAGTTCGGCGATTGGTGCTGGCGCGTCCTGCACGGCGACCTCGGCACGTCGATCTTCACGCACCTTCCCGTGGCCCACCTCATCGGGCAGCGGCTCGAGCCGACGCTGTCGCTTCTCCTGCTCACCCTCGTGATCGCCGTCGTGGTGGCGGTGCCGCTCGGCATGGTAGTGGACTCCGGTCGGCTATTTCCCGCCGACGTCGCCCCTCGCAAGCGACGTGGGCCTGTCGGCCCTGACGGGGCCGAGCGATGTCGCCAAGGCCAAGGCGGACATCGCCGCGGCGGGCTCCAAGGGGGAGCCGGTCATGGTCCTGGTGCCGACCGACTTCCCAACCCTGAACGCCATGGCGCTGGTGGGTGCCGACATGCTGAAGCGCTGCGGCCTCGCCGTCGACGTCGTGGCGACCGATTGGGGGCTGTCGTGCCGCGTCGCGCAAGGCGCCGGCCGAGGGCGGCTGGAGCGTGTTCTTCACCAACTTCACCGGGCTCGACGAGAACACGCCCGCCACCCATCTCGGCCTGCGCGGCAACGGCGCGGCCGGCTGGTTCGGCTGGGCGACGGCGCCGAAGCTCGAGGAGCTGCGCGACGCTTGGTTCGCGGCGCCGGATGCCGCGGCCCAGAAGGCGATCGGCGACCGGATCCAGGCTCAGGCGTTCAGCGACGTCCCTGATCTCCCGCTCGGCAAATACCTGCAGCCGACCGTCTACGCCGGATCGTTGAAGGGCGTGCTGACCGGCAACGTCGCCCCGACGGTATCCACCTATCCGATGGACGCTCCCTCGTGGAAAACCGTGGCGGCCCCGTCGGTCGCCCCCGCCGCGAAGCTTGGAAGCGCTACCGAGAGTAGCCGGGACGCTCGACATCGGCGACTATCCCGACCTGCGCGGGCGACCAACCGAGGGTCTTCCTGGTCCAATCGTTCGATGCGGGGCCGTTGTTGACGACCCACATGGCAAGCGGGCCGAAGTGAGCTTCGGCTTCTGCCGGCGCCAGCGAGCGGGCCGGCACGCCGAGTTGACGGCCGATCGCTTCCGCGATCGCACGAAAGGGGACGCCTTCTTCGGCCACCGCATGATAGGCTTCACCCCGCGCACCGCGTTCGAGCGCGAGGCGGTAGACGCGCGCGGCATCCAGGCGGTGAACTGCCGGCCAAAGGTTCGACCCTTCGCCGACGTAGGCCGACAGGCCCTTGTGACGCGCCACGGCGGCGAGCATCGGCACGAAACCATGCTTCTCGCTCATGCCGTGGACGGAGCGGGGATTCCGCACCACGTTGGCGTGGATGCCGCGCTCAGCCAGCGTAAAAGCGGTCTGTTGGGAAGCGCGGGGAAAGGCGGACCAGATGCCAGGCCGGTCGGTTTCCAACGCCTTCTCCCCCGTGAGGTGGAGGAACCCGTCCGTGACGATGATCGGCCGCGCCGATCCGGCGAACACCTCGCCAAATGTCTCGATCGCGGCGGCGTCTTCGGCGGCAAGCGCGCCGATGCGCGAGATGTCGAGGCCGAAGGCGGTGTGGACGATGCCGTCCGCCTCCGCTGCACCCCGGCGAAGCACATCCAGGTCGCCGAGCCCGCCGATCAACACCGTTCCACCCGCGGAGCGAAGCGCATCACCCCTGTCCCCCGACCGCACCAGGCCGACGACCGAGTGGCCAGCCGTCATCAGTTCGCGTGCGACTGCCGAGCCGATCCAACCGTTCGCACCTGTCAGGAACACACGCATCGTAACCTCCTCGCTGCCCCAGGCGGAATGGGGATACCGCTACCGTCAGTGACTGACATAGGCCGATGTCAGTCACTGACAAGGAGAGGCAGGGACGAGGAGAGGCATGGACAAGCCCGGACCAGGCGCGCGAGTGCGCCTACAGCAGGCAGCGGTGGAGTTGTTCCGAGAGCGTGGCTACGACGGCACCACGGCGGCCGAGATCGCGGCGCGCGCCGGCGTGACGGAGCGCACCTTCTTCCGTCACTTCCCGGACAAGCGCGAGGTGCTGTTCGACGGGCAAGCGGTGCTGGTGGATGCGCTGACGGCATCGATCGTTGACGCGCCGGCCGAGTTGGGGCCGCTCGACACCTTGTTTCGCGCGTTCCGATCGGTGACGACGCTCCTGGAAGACAACCGCCCCTTCTCCAAGCCCCGGCAGGAGGTCATATCGGCGACACCGGCCCTCCACGAACGCGAGCTGTCGAAGCTCGAAGCTCTGTCCGAGGCGCTCGCGCTGGCCTTGCAGGGGCGCGGCGTTCCCGCCCTGCCCGCCGCCTTGGCCGCTCGTACCGGCATGGCATCCTTCGCCCACGCGACGCTCGCGTGGCTTGAAGACGGTGAGCCAGGGCTGTCGCATCACCTCGAATTGGCTGAACGAACCTTGAGAAGCATGTTTCGAGGACGACCTTCGCCAGTTCCAACCCTCGATGTCGTCGTCGGGACGACTGAGTTTCCATCGGGAGGACAGGAATAGCTTTCCGACCAGAGGCGGGGGATCACAGGCTTTTTGGTCAGATCAGCGAGGGCCCGCGGCGGGAGCCGTCGATCCCCCGTCGGCTCGCACGATTGCCGTCGAGCCCTTCGGCCGCGGACGCGCGCGGCGGCGCTTCGGGGCCTCCCCCTGCCCCGAACGCGCGTGCACCCGCCCCGTCCCCGCGGCGCCTCATCCCTGCGCCACCGCCGCCGACCACGGCGACATGGCGTCCGTGATGCCGGTCCGGGCGCCGTCGCGCTGCACGATCATGTTGGGGCAGGCGAAGTTCACCGGCAGCACGGCATGCTCCACCACCTCGACCGGACCGTCGGCCCCCAGCGCGTCCAGCACGCCCGAGCCGAGGCGCCGGTCGGCCGTGACGCCCTCGGGGCCGGACACGTCGATGCGGGGATGGTGCGCCGCCGCTTCCGGATCCATCCCGAAGCCCTCGACGAAGAGCAGGCTCTGCGCGACGGCCGCCAGGATGCGGCGGCCGCCCGAGGCGCCGAGCCCCATCGTCGGGACGTCGCCGTCGCGCAGGATAACCGGGCACATGTTGGTCAGCGGCCTTTTGCCCGGCGCCACCGCATTCGGCCGGCCCGGCGTCGGATCGAACCACATCACGCCGTTGTTCATCAGCACGCCGCTGCCCGGCAGCACGACGCGGCTCCCCATCGACGACAGCAGCGTCGTGGTCAACGACACCATCGTGCCCTCGGCGTCGCAGACGGTGAGGTGGGTAGTGCAGCTGTCCGCGCCGGGCGGCTCGGCGTCGCCCAGCCCTTCGAGCCGCTCCGCATAGGCGGCCCGCATGGCGCGGGCGAAGGCGGCGAACCAGCCCGCGTCGGGCGAGGCAGCCTCGACGCCCTCCATCGCGGCGAGGACGCGCGCGAGCGTGGGCGCCGCCGTCAGCCCACCGGGCGTCTGCAGCACGCGGCCGCGCCAGGCGATCTCGTCGGCGGGTCGCAGCCGCGCCGCGCAGCCGGCGAGGTCGGCGCGCGACAGGGCGCCGCCCATCGCGGCCACGTCGCGCGCGATGCCGGCGGCGACCTCGCCCTCGTAGAGGTCGCGCAGGCCGGCGCGGGCGAGCCGCTCCAGCGTGTCGGCGAGCCGGCCGAGCGGAAGGAAGCCCGGCGTGCCCTGGTAGGGCGCGACCGGCGGCAGCCCACCCGGAAGATAGATGCGGGCGCTTTCGGGGTAGAGCCGCAAGGTCGCCGCGGCGTTGGCGACCTTCAGCGTGGTGAACCAGTCGGCGGCGAGGCCGCGCCGCGCCAGCGCGAGGGCGGGCGCCATCACCTCGGCCAGCGGCAGGCGCCCCCAGCGCGCGTGCATCGCCGCGTAGCCGGCGACGGCCGAAGGGACGACGAAGGACAGCGGGCCGTGGATGTTGGCGTCGTTCTCCACCTCGGGCCAGGCGAAGAGGTCGCGCTTGATCCGCCCCGTCAGGGGAAAGCGGGACGGGTCGAGCGCCGCCGGCGCCACCGGGCCGAAGTCGACCGCGGTCGCGCGGCGCTCGCCGGCCGGGTGAACCAGCGCGAAGCCGATGCCGCCGAGGCCGGAGTTCCAGGGCTCGACGACGGCGAGCGCCAGGGCGCACCCCACCGCGGCGTCGACGGCGTTGCCGCCGGCGTCGAGGACCGCCACCCCGGCCTCGGCGGCGTCGCGCGCCTGGGCCGCCACCATGCCGCGCCGGCCGGCCGCGGCGGGCTTCGCCACCCGCCAGTGCTGGGTGACGTGGGGCGGGAGGTCGTGGATCATCGCGGGCTCCGTCACGCGGGGTCGACCGGCGCGGGCGGCACGCCGCCGGCCTCGACGGCCTCGCCGGCCAGGAAACACAGGTCCTCGCGGAAGCGCGCCGCCACGAGCTGCACGCCCACCGGCACCGTGCCGACGAGGCCCGTCGTCACCGTCAGGCCCGGCAGCCCCAGCAGGGGCAGGCCGACCTGTGGCATCTGCGCTTCCCACAGCGCGTCGAAGGCCGCTTTGCCGGTCATGTCGAGCCCGTCCGGCACGGGCAGCTCGGCCGAAACGGGCAGCAGCAGCACGGCGTAGCGGTCGAGGAAGAGCTGCCACTGGCGCACCAGCGTGGCGCGCCGCACCAGCAGGCCGGACAGGAAGTCCGGCGGCACGGCTTCCGCCGCGGTGCGGTGGTGGTTCAGAAGCGACAGCGCGCCGGGATCGCCTTCCCGCTCGGCGGCCGCGAGGAGGCCACCGAAGCCGTCGCCGAGCCAGAGCCGCGTTTGCAGCGCAGCGGCCTCGCGCAGGGGCGGGGCCTCGACCTCTTCGACGCTCCAGCCCGCGGCCTCCAGCCTCCGGGCCGCGTCGCGCAGCGCCGCCTCGACCTCGGGCACGGTGGCGAGCCCGTCGGGCCGGATGCAGAGCGCCGCGCGACGCGGCACCCCCGGCCCGTCGAGCGGCGCCGGCACCCACCAGGGGTCGCGCGCATCGGGTCCGGCCAGGGCGGCGAGGCCGAGGCGGAGGTCGCCGACCGTGCGGGCGATGGGGCCCGAAACGGCGGTGACCTGGCCCGAGATGACGCGTTCGGGCGCGGTGGCGTTGTAGGCGGCCACGCGGCCGAGGCTCGGCCGCAGCCCGTGCACACCGCACGCATAGGCGGGGTAGCGGATCGAACCCGCGATGTCGGTGCCGTGGGCGATGTGGCCGATGCCGGAAGCGACCGCGGCCGCGGCCCCGCCCGAGGAGCCGCCCGGCGTGAGCGATGGGTCGCGCGGGTTGCGGGTGGCGCCGTGGAGCAGGTTGTCGGTGAACCACCGCAGCGAGAAGGCCGGGGTGTTGGTGCGCCCGAGGATCACGGCGCCGGAGCGCCGGACATTGTCGACGACCGGAGACGACGCCTCGGCGACGAGGTCGCGCTGGAGGCGGACGCCGTTGGTGGTGGCGAAGCCGCGCTGGTCGACGTTGACCTTCACGGTCACCGGCACGCCCGCCAGGGGGCCGGGATCCTCGCCCCGCGCGAGCCGCGCGTCGAGCGCGTCGGCCTCGGCCAGCACTTCGCCGGGGCGATGGTCCACCACGGCGTTGACGGCGGGGTTGACGGCGTCGAGGCGGTCGAGGGCGGAGCGGGCGGCCTCGCGGGCCGACACGTCGCGGCGCCGCACCAGGGCCGCGAGGTCGCAGGCGGACAGGCGCCAAAGGTCGGTCATGGTGGGGCTCACGGGTTCGGCGGGGCGAAGGGATCGGCGACCTGCGGCCACAGCGGGCGGCCGGCCTTGGGCAGGCGCAGCGCGGCGAAGTCCGGCGAGGCCGTTCCGGGCGCCGCCACGGAGGCGATGGGGTCGCAGGCCGGGGCGAAGCCGGCGGCGAAATGCTGGGCCGACTTGACCACCACGGCCGGCATCGGATGGGCGAAATCGGAGGTCCCGTCCGTCGATCCCGCCCCGCGGTGGAACATGCATTCCCGGAACGCCGCCCGGCCCGTCGGGATGGGGGAGAACGTGTCGGTTTCGGTGCCGAGCGTGGCGATGAAGGTCTTCACGGCGTCGTTCCCCGTCGGGCGGTCATCGATCGCATGCATGATTCCGACCAGACGCGCGCGGCGCCCCGGCGCCTTCAACGGCGCCCGGCGGCGAGGCGGAACCGGCGGGGATCGTAGGGCGCCACGCCCGTTCCGGGGCGCGCGCCCGCGACGAGCGACGACACGAGCTCGGCGGTGACGGGCGCCGCCGCCAAGCCGACGTGGCCGTGGCCGAAGGCATAGATCACCTCGGGGCAGCGCGACGCACGGCCGATCACCGGCAGGCCGTCGGGCGTCGAGGGGCGATGGCCCATCCAGGTCGCCACCCGCCCGCCCGCCGCCTCGATGGCCCCGACCTCGCCCGCGAGACCGTCGTAGGTCCGGAGCGCGTGGTCGAGCAGCACCCGGGCGCGGCGCCAGTCGGGCGGGGCGTCCGTCGCGGCGAGTTCCACCTGGCCGGACACGCGCAGGCCCGCGCGCGTCGGCGTGTTCGCCTGCCGGCCGTCGCTGGGCATGACGGGCAGCGGCGGGCCGGCGGTCGCGCCCGGGATCACGGCGTGGTAGCCGCGCTCGGCCGCGAGGGGGACCCGGTCGCCCGCGGCGTGCGCCAGCGGACCCGAGCGGATGCCGGCCGCCACCACGGCCCGCGTGCACGGCAGCGGGCCGTCGACCGTCAGCACGGCGTCGAGGCGGGAGCCCGAGACGGCGAAGCCCGTGGCCCGCGTCCGGCGCACCGCCAGGCCCCGACGCACGAGGTCCCGCGCGAGGGCTTCGAGGTAGGCTCCGGGGTCGAGGCAGTGCGCGCCGGCCTCGACAAGGGCTCCGAAGCCGTAACGGCGGGACAGGGTGGGCACGCGAGCGTGCAGGGCCGCGGCATCGAGCTCCGTCCAGCCGACGCCGTTGTCGCGCCGCAGCCGCCAGGCGAGCGCTTCCCGGGCGAAGTCGGCGCGCGACGGGTAGGCGTAGAGCAGGCCGTCCCGCCGGATCAGCTCCGGCACGCCCGCCGCGGCCGCCAGCGCGGCGTGGCGCGCCGGGGCGTCGGCCAGCAGCGGCGCGAGCGCCCGCGCGGTGCGCTCGACGCGCGGAACCGTGGCGCCGGCGAGCAGGAAGCGCACGAGCCAGGGCGCGAGCCGCGGCAGCGCGGCCGGGCGGATCGTCAGCGGCCCGAGCGGGTCGGCGAGGAAGCCCGGCACGCGCCGCCACAGGCCGGGCATCGCCATCGGCACCACGGAGGCGGGGCTGATCCACGCGCCGTTGCCGAAGGAAGCCCCGTGCCGCCCGCCGAACGGCTCGGGCTCGACCAGCGTGACGCGGTGGCCGGCCCGCAGCAGCTCGGCCGCGCAGCAGAGCCCCACCACGCCGCCCCCGACCACGGCCACGTGCCGCGCCGTCACGGGGCCGCCGGGGCGGAGCGCCCCCCGTGGAAATGGCCGAGGAAGGTCCGCGTCGCGGGTTCGCGCGGGTCCTCGATGACCTGCCGGGCGGGCCCTTCCTCCACCACGACGCCGTCGCGCATGAAGGCGACGCGGTCGGCGACGTCGCGGGCGAAGGCCATCTCGTGGGTGACCAGCACGGTGGTCATGCCGCCCCGCGCGAGGTCGCGGATCACCGCCAGCACCTCGCCGACGAGCTTGGGATCGAGCGCCGACGTGGCCTCGTCGAAGAGCATCACCTCGGGCTCCATGGCGAGCGCACGGGCGATGGCGACGCGCTGCTTCTGCCCGCCCGACAGGCTCGCCGGGTGATCGCCCGCCTTGCCGGCGAGGCCCACCCGGTCGAGCAGCGACAGGGCCATGGGGCGGGCGACGTCGCGCTTCACGCCCTTCACCACCACGGGGCCGCTCATGACGTTGTCGATCACGCTCATGTGCGGGAACAGGTTGAAGCCCTGGAACACCATGCCGGCGCGGGCCCGGAAGGCGGCCATCTCACGGTCGGGCGGCAGGCGGCGCCGGCCGTCGAAGTCGAGCCTGCGGTCGCCCACCCGAACGCTGCCGGCGTCCGGCGTGTCGAGGAGGTTGATGCAGCGCAGCAGCGTCGACTTGCCGGAGCCGCTCGGCCCGATCAGCGCCACGGCGCCGCCGCGCGGCACGCGGAGGTCGATGCCCTTCAACACGTCGAGCCGGCCGAAGCGCTTACGCAGCCCCCGCACGGCGACCATCGCTTCGCTCGTCACGCCGCCACCCGCGACGGTCGGGTTTCCAGCAAGCGCGCGAGCTGCGTCAGCGGCAGCAGGATGGCGAAGTAGACGACGGCCACCATCGTGTAGACTTCGAGCGGCCGGTAGGTCGCCGAGGTGATCAGCTGCCCCTGGTAGAGCAGGTCCGGCACCGCGAGGGTCGACACCAGCGAGGTGTTCTTCAGCTGCAGGATCGTCTGGTTGACGAGCGGCGGCACCATGCGGCGCAACGCCTGGGGCAGCACGACGCTGCGCATCAGCTTGGCCCGCGTCATGCCGAGCGCCCGCCCGGCGTCCCATTGCCCAGGCTCGACGCCGCGGATGCCGCCGCGGATGATCTCGGCGTAGAACGCGCCGCCGTAGAGCGACAGCGTGATCACGGCCGCCGCGGCGGGCGACAGCTCGACTCCCACCAGCACCGGCAGGGCGTAGTAGATCCACACGAGCTGCACCAGCACGGGGGTGCAGCGGAACACCTCCATCAACGCCACGAGCGGCGCCGCCATCCAGGGGCGGCCGGCGATGCGCCCGAGCGCGATCACGGCGCCCGCGAGGAAGCCCAGCACGGACGTCAGCAACGTGAAGCCCACCGTGTAGGCGATGCCGATGCCGATCAGCCCCCTGTACTGCCACAGGAAGCCGAAGTCCCACTCGTAGTGCATCGCCGCCTACAGCTGCACGTTGGCCGGCACGTCGGCGGCCGCGACGCCCACCAGGGCCAGGCCGTCGGTGATCCAGCCGCGCACCACGCCGAGCGACTTGTTGTATTCCAGCCAGGCGTCCACGAAGGAGCGGAAGCGCCCGTCGGCGTCGACCCGCATGCCGACGCAGGTGGGCTGCTGGATGAGCGGGGTCGGCACGATCATGCGGCCGAGCCGCGGGTTCTTCTTCACGCTGACCAGGGCCAGCAGCACGACCTGGATCACGCAGTCGGCCCGTCCGGCCTGCACCGCCAGCATGGCGTCGTCCGGCGTCTTCAAGGCCACCAGCGTGGCGTGGGGCAGGACGCGGCGGGCGAAGCTGTCGTGGGTCGAGCCGATGTCGACCGCCACGCGGATCTCGGGCCTGTCGAGGTCCGACCAGGACGCGGCCTCGAATCCCGGCTTGGCGATGACCGTGAAGGTGTTCTCGAGCAGCGGGCGGGAGAAGTCGACCACCAGGGCGCGGGCGGGCGTGGGCGACAGGCCGAAGGCGACGTCGATCTTGCCGGCCTGGAGGTCCAGCACGGCGTTGCCCCAGGTGGTCTCCACCACCTCGGCCTCGGCTTCCATGCTGTGGGCGAGGTCGTTCCCCATCGCCATGCAGAAGCCCGACCAGCCGCCCGACGCGATGTCCTTGTGGTAATAGGGCTCGGTCCCGGCGATGCCGGCGATGCGGAGCTTCTTCGAGGAGCGGATGCGCGCGAAGGTGCCCTCGCCGGGCGCCGCGTCGGCCACGGCCGGCGACGCCGCGAGCCCGGCCGCCGCGACCGCGGTGGCGGCCCCGAGCCCGACGAGCCCCATCATGCTTCGCCTGTCCTGCATCCGATTCGTCCTTCGCGATCTGCCCGGCGGCCAGCTTGCCCCGCCGCGGCGGCGCTGCATAGCGCCGGGGGCCCGGAACCTGCATGCAGCGACCGGGCCAGGGCCCGGGGGACGGACGGGATGACGGGGTACCGGCACGGCGCAGCTCGGATCGGGCTGCTGATGCTCGACGCGGGCTTCGCCCGCCTGCCGGGCGACATCGGCCACCCGGACACGTTCGCCTTCCCGGTGACGTGTCGCGTGGTGCGCGGCGCCGACCCGTCGCGCGTCGTCGAGGGCGGGGGCGCGGGCCTGCTCGACGCCTTCGTGGCGGAAGGGCGGGCGCTCGCGAGGGACGGCGTCGACGGCATCGCGACGAGCTGCGGCTTCCTCGTGGCGATGCAGCGGGAGCTCGCGGCGGCGCTGCCCGTGCCGGTGGCGACGAGCGCGCTCCTCCTTTGGGGATCGATCCAGGCGACGCTGCCGCCGGGGCGGCGCGTCGGCGTGCTGACCTTCTCGGCCGGGGCGCTGACGGCGCGCCACCTTGCGGCGGCCGGCATCCCGCCCGACGCGCCGGTGGAGGGCTTCGGGGACGACAGCCTGTTCCGCGCCGTCTACGGGGATCGGGGCGGCGTTTCCGACCCGGCGGCCCTGGAGCGCGAGGCCGTCGCGGCGGCGCTGCGCCTCGTGGGCCGCCACGGCGACGTCGCCGCGATCCTGTGCGAATGCACCAACCTGCCGCCCCACGCGGCGGCGATCCGCGCCGCCACCGGCCTGCCGGTGCACGACGCCGTAGGCTATGTCGAAGCCTTCGCGCGCAGCCTCGCGCCGCCGCGCTTCGGGCCTTGAAGGCCCGCGTTCGCCACGGCGGACGTCGACCCCGCACGCCCAAGGACCTTGTCCGGCCGTCTCGCCACCCCCATCGTCGCGGCCCGGCCGATGCCGTTCCGCTCCGTCCGCGCCGGGGTCCTCGCGATGCCGGGACCGCCGATCGGCGCCGCGGGCGGCGGCGGGCCTCACGGTCACCGACGGCTGTGGCCCGTCATCCGCCCGGCACCGCGGCCTCGGACCCCGTCCCCGCCCGGGCGAGGCCGACATAGAGGGCCATGAGGCGCTTCGTCCGAGGCCCCGGGCATCCATCGCCGATGTTCCGGCCGTCGATCGACACCACGGGCACGACGAAGTTGGAAGCGCTGGTGAAGAAGACCTCCTCGGCCTCGTAGGTTTCATCCACGCGGATCGCCCGCTCCTCGAGCGTCAGCCCCTCATCGGCGGCCAGGCGCATGACCGCGAGGCGCGTGATCCCGGGCAGCACGGCGTTGGACAGCGGACGCGTGACGACGGCGCCCTGCGACGTGATGATGAAGGCCGTGGAGGAGCCGCCTTCGGTGACGAGGCCGTCCTCGACCATGAACACCTCCGAGGCCCCGGCCGCGGCGGCTTCGCGCTTCGCCATCACCTGGGCGAGCAGCCCGACCGACTTGATGTCGCGCCGCGCCCAGCGCAGGTCGGGCCGCGTCACCACCCGGGCGCCCCTGGCCTGCACGGGCGCGTCCACGATGGTCTTGGCCTGGGTGAACATGACGACCGTCGGGGCGAGGTCCGGCGCGGGGGCGAAGTCGCGCTCCGCGGCGCCGCGCGTCACCTGGATGTAGACCACGCCCTCGACGAGGCCGTTGCGCCGCACGAGTTCGAGCTGCAGGCGCGCCCAGTCGGCGGGGGTGTGCGGGTTGGGGATGCCGATGGCTTCGAGCGAGCGATCGAGCCGCGCGAGATGCGCGTCGTTGTCGACGAGCCGCCCATCGAGCACGGCCGACACCTCGTAGATGCCGTCCGCGAAGAGGAAACCGCGGTCCATGACGGAAACGCGGGCGTCGGCGGCCGGCACGAAGGCGCCGTCGAGGTGGATGATGCGGTCCATGGATGTGTCCGGCGAGGGAGAAGGCGGGCCGGATCGGGCCCGCCGGGAACGCGACGGGTTCAGCCCGCGAAGGCGGCCCGGGCTTCGGGAAGGGTCCAGATCTTCTGGATGGCCGCGGCGCCGGCGCGCGTCACCTCGGCCTCGTCGACCGCCGTCGACCGGCCGCCCTCGATCAACAGGCGGCCGTCCACCATCACGGCGTCGATGTCGGCGCGGTTGGCCAGCCAGACGAGCGCGCGGCGCGGGTCGTGCAGCGGCTGGGTGAGCGGGCCCGACAGGTCGACGACCGTGAGGTCGGCCTTGGCGCCCGGCCGGATCGCCCCGAGGTCGGGTCGCGCGATGGCCGCGGCGGCCTCGTGCGTCACCGCCCCGACGAGATCGGGGGCGCTCGCCGCCTCGGCCCGGCCGGACACGACTTTCGACACGGTCGCGGCGGCGTTGAGTTCGCCGAGGAGGTCCATGTTGTAGCCGTCCGTGCCGACCAGCGTGCGCACCCCGCGGCCGGCGAAGCGGTCGAAGGCGGCGGCCGTGCCGGCGCGGGCGAAGACGCGCGGGCAGTTGAGCACGGTCGCGCCGCGGGCCGCCATGAGGTCGAGATCGGCGTCCGAGCAGTCGACGCAGTGGGCGGCGAGCAGGTCCGGCGCGAGGAGGCCGAGCCAGTCGAGGTACTCGGCCGGGGTGCGGCCGGCGTGGCGCGCCGCGATCGTGGCGACTTCGGCCTTGCTCTGGGCGAGGTGCGTGGTGATGGGTACGCCGAGTTCGCGGGCCCGCGCCGCCGCGGCACGCAGGAGGTCCGGCCCGCAGGTGTCGGTCGCGTGGGGGCTCATGGCGAGCCGGATGCGCCCTCCGTCGCGCCCTTCCCAGGCGGCGTGGAGGTCGTTCCAGGCGCGGAGATCCGCCTCGCCGGCGTCGTTCGCGCCGTAGTCCACCCGCCCGGAAGCGTCCGCCTGCGGGGCCGAACCCGAGAAAAGGTAGGGCGCGCCGTAGAAGCGGAGACCCATCTCCAGCGCGGCGTCGAACATCTCGGGGATGCCGTTGCGGAACGGCTCCATCACGGTCGCGGCTCCGCCTTTCAGGAGTTGCAGGATGCCGAGGCGCGCCACGTCCATCCTTTCCGCCGGGGACAGGACCTCGATGCCGCGTTTCGTCAGCGGCAGCAGCACCGTGTAGACGATGCTCTGGTTGTTCTTGCGCCCGGCGCCATCCTCCGTGTGGGTACGGGCCACGGCCTCGCTGAAGCAGTGGTTGTGGAGGTTCATCAGGCCCGGCAGCACGAAGCGGCCGGGTCGGTCGAGCACGCGGTCGGCGCACGCGGGGCGGTGGGGCGTGACGGCCGCGATGCGGTCGCCCTCGACCACGACCCAGTGGTCGCTCAGCACCGTTTGGACGCCGTCGACGAGCGTGAGGACGTGCGAGCCGAAGACCGCGATCGTGCCCGTCGCGGGAGCGGGAGCCCGTGCCGTGCCCACGGCACTCACCCGTGGAACCGGGCGAGCCGGCCGACGGGCGCGCCCAGCACCTCGTCGTCGCGCATCACCGGCGTGCCGCGCACCACGGTGGCGACCGGCCAGCCCTGGACGGTCGTGCCGGCGAAGGGCGTCCAGCCGCAGGGCGAGGCGATCCAGCTGTCCTCGATGGTGCGCCGCCGCCCCATGTCGACCAGGGTGAAATCCCCGTCGTAGCCGGCCGCGAGCCGGCCCTTGCCGACGAGGCCGTAGACCCGCGCCGGCCCGGCCGCCATGAGGTCGACGAGGCGCGTCAGCGACAGGCGCCCGGCACTGACGTGGTCGAGCATGATCGGGACCAGCGTCTGCACGCCCGTGAGGCCGGCCGGGCATTCGGGCCAGGGCAGCGCCTTGGCGGCGCGCGAATGGGGCGCGTGATCGGAGCCGATCGTGTCGACCGTGCCGTCGGCCACCGCCGCCCAGCTCGCCGCGCGGTGCCGCTCGCCCCGGATCGGCGGGTTCATCACGCCGAAGCCGCCGAGCCGGTCGTAGCAGTCCGGCGCCACCTGGGTCAGGTGGTTCACCAGCACTTCGACGGTGGCGACGTCGCGGAAGTCGCGCAGGTAGCCCAGCTCCTCGGCGGTCGAGACGTGGAGGATGTGGGCCGGGCGGCCGGTGCGGCGCGCCAGCGCCATCAGGCGGCGCGTGCCGAGGAAGGCGCATTCCTCGTCCCGCCATTCCATGTGGCTGCGGTGCGGCATGCCCGAGCGGAACAGGGGCTTGCGGGCTTGGAGCCGGTACTCGTCCTCGCTGTGGAAGGCGATGCGGCGGCGGCCGGAGCGCATCAGCTCCTCCAGGTGCTCGTCGTCCTCCACCATCAGCGTGCCGGTCGAAGAGCCGGCGAAGACTTTGACGGCGCAGACGCCGGCTTCGGTTTCCAGCTCGGGCAGGAGGTCGATGTTGGTCTTGGTGCCGCCGACGTAGAGGCCGACGTCGCACCAGCTCCGCCCCTCGACGTAGCCGCGCTTCCAATCGAGCCGCTCGCGGTCGACGATGGCCGGGCTCGTGTTCGGCATGTCGAACAGGGTGGCGATGCCGCCCAGCACGGCGGCCTTCGTGCCGGTCGCAAGCGTCTCGACCGCGGGGTCGCCCGGGTCCCGCAGATGGACGTGGCTGTCGATGAGGCCGGGCAGCACGTGGAGGCCCGCGGCCTCGATCGTTTCGCCCGCACTGTCGGCCACAAGCGAGCCGACCGCGGCGATGCGGCCGTCGCGGACGCCGACGTCGGCGACGGCCTCGCCCCAGGGCAGGACCAGTGTGCCGCCGCGGATGATCAGGTCGTGGTGCATGGAGGGTATCCCGTGTCGGTTCAACAGGCGGCGAGCCGCAGGGCGCCGAGCGCCGCCGCGACAGCCCATTGCGTCGGCTCGACCACGGGACGGCCGACGGCGTCCTCGACGGCGCGGCGATGCCCCGCCATTCCGGCGCAGCCGAGGACGATCACGTCGGCGCCGCGCTCGGCCGCGAGGCGGCGGCCGGCCTCGACCAGGCGCCCCCGGACGGCGTCGCCCGCCGTGTCCTCGGCCGAGGCGTCGACCGGCCAGGAGCCGGAATAGCGGGCGCCGAGGCCCATCTGCCGGACGTATCGCGCCTGGCGCTTCACCGAGGCCGGCGACAGCGCCACGATGCCGAAGCTTTCGCCAAGCGTCAGCGCGCGCAGCAGCCCCCATTCGGCGATGCCCATCACCGGGCGGCCTCCCGCCGCTTCGCGCACCGCGTGGAGGCCGGGGTCGCTGAAGCAGGCCAGCACGAAGGCGTCGGACGGGTCGCGGGCGACGAGGTCGCAGAGCGGCAGGACGACGGAATCGGCGTCCCGCTGCGTGGCGATGCCGGGCGGGCCCGAGCGCAGGCGGTCGACCGCGATCTCCGGCCCGCCCGCGATCCTGAGCGGCGCCACCGCGGCCTCGATGGCGGCCGTGACGGGCTCCGAGCTGTTGGGGTTGACGACGAGGATGCGACCGGAGACGCCCATCGTCACGCGCTCCTCACCGTCCGCCATCGATGACCGCCTCGGCGACGCCACTGCTCGCGGGGAGGTTCCATTTCCGCAGGAGGGCCGCGTAGGTGCCGTCGGCGATGGTGCCCTGCAACGCGGCCCGGAGCTGGCCCTGCAGGTCCTTGTCGGTCTTGTCCACGCCGATGCCCATCACCAATACGTCGAAGGGCTGGCCCACGGCCGCGTAGGTGCCGGGTTCCCGTGCCGCCACGTAGGGGATGGTCAGGCTGTCCTGCACCATGGCGTCGGCGCGGCCCTGCTTGAGCTGCGAACGGGCGTCGATGTTGTTGTCGGCGCCGAGGAACTCGATCGCCGGCTTGCCGGACGCTTCGCAATGCGCCTTGCTCCAGTCCGCGACCTGTCCGGGCAGGCTGGTGCTGCGGCTGCCGGCCACCCTGCGCCCGCAGAGCGAGGCTTCGCTCGGGTAAGTCGCGGCATCGGCGGCCCGCACCACGAACTGAGAGCCGGAGCTGAGGTAGTCGACGAAGCTGATCAGCTCGCGGCGTGGCGCCGTGTCGTTCATGCCGTTGAGAAACAGGGCGATGCGGCCGGTCTGCACGGAGGCGACCAACTGGGCGAAGGCCGTCTCCTCGAGGTCGAAGTTCGTGCCCATGCGCTTCGCCAGGGCCTGGCCCAGTTCGATGTCGAAGCCGGTCAGCGTGCCCGTCGCCGGGTCGCGCATGTCGAGGGGCGGGTAGCTCGGATAGACGCCGACCGGGATGGAAGGCGGGAGCGTCGCCGCCGAAACCCCGAAGGCGCCGGCCCCGAGGCATGCGCAAGCCCCGAGCCGCCCGAGGAGCCCGGCGACCGGGAGAAGGACCGTCTTCATCGACGTCCGGCTCCCTCGAACTCGGCGAAGCGACCCGCGATCGCCTCCCCGGTAGTGATCCAAACGTCGCCGCAGGCCTGCGTGTAGCGCAGGAACTCGCGCAGGAGGCGCATCCGCATCGGCCGGCCGCTGCATTGCGGGTGCAGGACGGTGGTCACCATGGCCCCCCAGTCGCGGATCTCGTCCAGCTCGTCGGTCCAGATCGACAGCACCTCCTCCTTCGACAGGATGGGGCGGGGGCTGACGCGGGTCGAAAGCCCGAGGACCCAGTCGTCGTAGCAGGCCGTCGTCGGCAGCTCGATCGTGCCGGCCGAGCCGTCGCGGAGCACGTGCCGGTAGGGCCGCACGTCGTCGCGGAACGAGCTCGTGTAAAGGAAGCCGCGGCGGACCAGCAGGGCGCGCAGCTCCTCACAGAACTCGCCCGAGGGCGCGCGGTAGCCCTTCGGCACCACGCCGAGGCGACGCTTCAGCGCCTCGAGGCCGCGCTCGACCTCCTCGACGATGAAGGGGCTGCCCGGGTCGGGCAGGAGGTGGTGATAGCCGTGGTGGCCGATCTCGTGCCCCGCCTTCACGATGCTTTCCGCCATCGCCGGATAGGCGTCGACGGCCCATCCCGTGATGAAGAAGGTGGCCTTGAGGCCGAGCTGGTCGAGGAGCTCGAGGAGCTTCGGCGTGCCGACGCGGGCCTCGTAGCCGCCGTAGCTCATCGTCACGAGGCGATCGGCGTGCGCGGGGTTGCCGCCCGTCCAGGCGCTTTCGGCGTCGACGTCGAAGCTGAGGAACATGGCCGCGCGGTGGGGCTGCGGCCACGGGAACTCCGGCGCCGGCGCGGCCGCGCTGGCCGGCCGGATCGGGATGGCGTCGACCGCGGCGCGGCGCGCCTCGACGTCACCGCCCTGCATCGACCGTCGCCTTCTCCACGCCGTCGGAGGACAGCTGCCACTTGTCGAGCAGCGCCTTGTAGCTGCCGTCGGCGATCAGGGCGTCGAGCGCGGCCACAAGGGCGTCCCGCACCGCCACGTCGGTCTTGGCGACCGCGATGCCGGTGTACTGCGTGCCGAAGGCGGCGCCCACGGGCGCATAGGCCTTGGGCTCCTGGCCCATGACGTAGGGGAGCGTTTCGCTGCCCTGCACGGCGGCATCGATGCGCCCCTGCTTCAACTGCGTGCGCGCGTCGCCCGAGCCTTCGGTGCCCACCACCGTGACGGGCTTGTCGCCGCAATGGGACGAGCTCCATGCCGCGATCTCGGACGGGAAGGACGTGCGGCGGCTCGTGCCGACCGTATGTCCGCAGAGCGCCGCCATGTCCTTGAACTCGCCCGCCCGGGACTGCTGGACGAAAAACTGCGGACCGGAGCGCAGGTAATCGACGAAGCTCGACGCCTCGTGGCGGGAAGCGAGGTCGCTCATGCCCGAGATGATGGCGTCGACCCGGCCCGTCTGCAGCGCCGGCAGCATGGCCTCGAAGCCCGACTCCTGCCACTCCAGCTTGACGCCGAGCTTGGCGGCCAGGGCCTCCGCGAGCCCGACGTCGAAGCCCGTCAGGGCGTTGGTGGCGGGGTCGCGGAACTCCAGCGGCGGATAGTTCGGCGTCACGGCGACCTTGAGCGTGCCGCTCGCCTTCAGCGCCGGCGGCAGGTCCGGCGCCGCGACGGCGAGCCCCGGCGGCAGGCAGAGGAGGGCGGCGGCGAGGAGGGGCTTCATGCGCGTTCCTTGGCGGGCGAGGAGATGACGGCGGACAGGAAGGCGCGCGTGCGCGCCTCCCGCGGGCTTCCCAATACCTGGGCGGGCGGCCCGGCCTCGACGATGGCGCCGGCATCCATGTAGATGACCTGGTCGGCGACCTCGCGGGCGAAACCGAGTTCGTGCGTCACCACCATCATGGTCATGCCGCTGCGCGCCAGCTCCCTCATCACGGCCAGGACCTCGCCGACGAGCTCGGGGTCCAGGGCCGAGGTGGGCTCGTCGAAGAGCATCAGCTTGGGCTTCATCGCGAGGGCCCGGGCGATGGCGACGCGCTGTTGCTGGCCGCCCGACAGCTGCGCCGGGTAGTTGCCCGCCTTGTCGGCGAGGCCGACCCGCGCGAGGAGCTCCAGCGCCTCGGCCCGCGCCTCCGCGGGCCTGCGCCGCTGCACCTGCACGGGCCCCTCCATGACGTTCTGGAGGGCCGTCATGTGGGCGAAAAGGTTGAAGCGCTGGAACACCATGCCGGTGCTCATGCGCTGGCGGGCGACCTCCGCCTCGCTCAGCACGTGGAGCGTGTCGCCCTCGCGCCGCCGCCCCAGCAGCTCGCCGTCGACATAGATGGCGCCGCCGTCGACCGGCACGAGCTGGTTGACGGTGCGCAGCAGCGTGGTCTTGCCGGATCCGGAAGCGCCGATGAGGCACAGGACCTGACCTGGCGCCACGTCCAGCGACACGCCGCGCAGCGCCTTGAAGGGGCCGAAGGCGACCGCGACGTTGCGGATGGCGACGAGCGGCGGGGTCACCCGCGCCCCCGGGCGACGCCGCGGGCGAAGCGGCGCTCCAGCAGCATCTGCAACGGGGTGAGCACCGACACGACCGCGAGGTACCACAGCCCGGCGACGATCAGGAGCTCGATGACGCGGCTGTTGGCGTAGTAGATGTTCTCGGCGTTGTGCAGCACTTCCGGATATTGGATGACGCTCGCCAGCGAGGTGGTCTTGACCATGCCGATGAACTCGTTGCCGAGCGGTGGGATGATGACCCGCATGGCCTGGGGCAGGATGATGCGGCGCAGCGCTTGGAGGCGCCCCATGCCGATCGTCTGGGCGGCCTCGTACTGCCCCTGGTCGACCGACAGCAGGCCCGCCCGCACCACCTCGGACGTGTAGGCGCCCTGGTTGATGCCGAGCCCGAGGAGGGCGGCGAAGAATGGCGTCATGACGTCGACGGCCCGGGCCGACCAGACGCCGGGGATGCCGATCGTCGGGAACACGAGGGCGAGGTTGAACCACAGCAGCAGCTGGAGGATCACCGGCGTTCCACGGAACAGCCACGTGTAGCCGGCCGCGACGCCCCGCAGGACGGGGTTCGGCGTCAGCCGCATGATCGCCACGGCGACCCCGATCACGATGCCGAGCGCCATGGCGCAGACCGCCATCTCCACCGTGGCGACGATGCCGCTGACGATCACCGGCACGGTGAGGAACCTCCCCACGTAGTCCCATTCGATCTGCCCCTGCGCGAACGCGCGGACCAGCAGCGCCAAGGCCGCGACGATCAGGACCGCGGCCGCCCACCGCCCCCAATGGGTGCGCCGGGCGGTTTCCAGTTCGGACAGGTCGTCGAAACCGGCGGCGACGAGGCCTATGGTCCCATCGCTCATGGACGGGCGCCGTCGATCGTGACGGCGTCCACCGCGTTGCCGTCGAGCTTGTACGTGGCGAGGATCGCCCGGTAGGTGCCGTCCGCCATGAGGCCGCGCAGCGCGTCGGCCACGGCGTCGCGCAGGGCCGTCTCGTCCTTGCGGAAGGCGATCCCCTGGTACCCCGTCGCGAAGGGGTCGCCGAGCGTCCTGTAGACCCCCGGCTCGAGGCTCATCGCGTAGGGGATGGTTTCGCTGCCTTGGACGGCGGCGTCGATGCGGCCCTGCTTCAGCTGCCCGCGGGCGTCCACGGTGCTTTCTGCCGGCACGACCGTGATGGCGGGTCTGCCCGCCGCCTCGCAATTGGCCTTGCTCCAGGCGGAGATCTCGGCCGGGAAGGACGTCGAGCGGCTGGTCCCGACCTTCAGGCCGCAGACGTCGATGGGAGATCCGGCGGGGCTGGCGGCTGCGACATAGAATTGCGGGCCGGTCTTCAGGTAGTCGATGAAGTCCATCGTTTCTTCCCGAGCCGGCGTGTCGGTGAGGCCGCTGATCAGGAGGTCGGCGCGCCCGGTCTTCAGCGAGGGGATGAGCTGCTCGAAGGCGCTCTCGGACAACTCCACCTCGAGGCCGAGCCGCTTCGCCAACGCGGCGCCGAGCTCGACGTCGAGACCGGCCAGGCGCCCGGTCGCGGCGTCCTTGTATTCCATCGGGGCGTAGATGGCGTTGACGCTGGCGTGGAGCACGCCGGCCCGCCTGACGGCATCGGGGAGTTCGGCGGCACCGGCCGCAGAAGCGAGGCAACAGCCGAGGGCGGCGGCGAGGCGGGGCGGGATCATGGGCGTCCTCGGGGTCGGAGGTCGGGGTCAGATGCGGGTCGTGGGCACCGGCTCGACCACGCCCGCCCGTTCGGCGATCACGGTGTAGTGCTCCGGCCGCCGGTGGGCCGCGAAGTTGAACATCTTGTCCTTGCCCTGCCGGCACAGGTCGAGGTCGCAATCCGCCACCACGACCTCGTCGCCGAGCGTCTCGGCCTCGGCGACGACGAGGCCGTTGGGGTCCACGATGCAGGAACCGCCGATCAGGCCCGACCCGTCCTCGTCGCCGGCCTTGGCCACCGCCACCGCCCAGGTGGCGTTCATGTAGGCGTTGGCCTGGGCGACGAGCTTGGAATGGAAGGTGCGCAGCGCACCGTCCTCCGTCGCCCCGCCGTTCGGATCGTAAGCGGCGGAATTGTAGCCGACGAGGACGAGCTCGACGCCTTGCAGCCCCAGCACGCGCCACGCTTCCGGCCAGCGCCGGTCGTTGCAGATCATCATGCCCGTGACCGCGCCATGCCAGGCCGGCCCCGCCCGAAACGCCGGGAAACCGCCGTCGCCGTATTCGAAGTAGCGCTTCTCGAGCTGCTGGAAGCGTGCACCCTCCCGCGGCTCGACGGAGCCCGGCAGGTGGACCTTGCGATATCGGCCGAGGATCCGCCCGTCGGGCTCGACCGTGACGGCCGCGTTGAACCGCCGTCCTTCGGGGGTGAGCTCCGCGTAGCCGACGTGGAAGCCGATGCCGAGCGCCTTCGCCCGGTCGAACAGCGGCTGCACCTCGGGATTCGGCATGGCGCGCTCGAAGTGGGCGTCGAGCGCATCGCCAGCGATCAGCCAGCGCGGGAAGAAGGTCGTGAAGGCGAGCTCCGGGAAGACCGCCAGCGTGGCCCCGCGCGATGCGGCCTGCTCGAGCAGCGTCACCATGCGGGCCAAGGTCCCGGCCCGGCTGTCCGCCTTCTGGGTGGGACCCATCTGGGCGGCGGCGATCCTGATGACGCGGCTCATCGTGCGGGCCTTCCAGCAGCGGCTCCCGGTTCGGCCCGGGAGCGACGACGCGCATGAAACTTGCATAGCTGGAGGGACATGCCAATCCGTCGCGCTATGATGAGATGCCGATCGCTATTCATCGGATGAATGGATGACCCTCAGGCAACTCGAAATCCTGCGGGCGCTCATCCGTTGTTCCACGACGGTCGCGGCCGCCCGGGACCTCGGCATGTCGCAGCCGGCCGTGAGCAACGCCTTGAAGGCGATGGAGGCGCAAGCCGGGTTCGCGCTGTTCGAGCGCACCAACAACAGGCTCTTCCCCACCGTCGAGGCGATGGAGATCCATGCCGAGTCGGAAACCATCTTCGCCCTGCACGGTCGGCTCGCGGCGAGGATGCGCGACCTCCGGGACGGCCGCTCGGGGCACCTCCGCCTCGTGTCCACTCCCCCGCTCGGCTACAGCGTCGTCCCCCCGGCCTTGAGCCGCTTCGTGGCCGCGCGACCTCGGGTGCAGGTGTTCTTCGACGTGCGCCGCTACGAAGGCGTCATCGAAAGCGTCGCGAGCGGGATCGCGGAACTGGGGTTCGCCCTCGGTTTCGACCACCACCCGGGCATCGCGTCGAAGGTGGTGGGGCGCGGCGAGATGGTCTGCGTGATGCCGCCCGACCATGCGCTGGCGGCGCTGGCGGTCGTGTCGCCGCGGGACCTCGCCGCTCATCCCTTCGTGGCGCTGGAACGCGGGACGCGCCTCGGCGAGGCGGTGAGGGGGAGCTTCGAGGCGACCGGCACGCCGTTCCGTTCGACGATCGAAGTCCGTTACTGCAACACCGCCTGCGTGCTGGCGGGCGCGGGGGCTGGGGCCGCCGTGGTGGATCCCTTCTCCCCCCACCAGGGAGGCAGCCACCGGCTGGCGATCCGCCCCTTCCGGCCCGAAACGCCGGCCGTGTCCCACGTGCTCTGGTCGGAAGCGCGTCCACTGTCGCGCCTGGCCCAGACGTTCCTCGCGGAGATCCACGCAGCCACCAGGACGGTCTCCGAGGTGACCTCGGCGGTCCGGCGTGGGAGCTGACGCGCTGGGCGGGTCCCCGAGTGGCGCCGCGACGCAAGCCTGCTTGCCGCGGCTCCATCGTCGTCCCGGCTCGGCCCATGATAGCGGCGGCCGACCGTCTCCACCGCTGCCCAGCGCGGACGCGCGCCGCCGCTCGTGCGGCGCGACGGAGGTGCGTCGGCCTGTCCGTCGCCCGCTACGACGCCGTAGCCCCCGCCGAACCCCGTCGAGATACGGCATCGCCCCCACCGGAAAGGTTTACTGACCGAGCCCTGCGAGGGTGGCATGGAGCCTGCAGCGAAGCTTGCCGAGGCTCCGCGTTCGCCGGACACAGGAGCCCCACCATGCCGGACGAGGACGCTGCTTCCCAGGACGATGTCCGCGCCATCTATGGCGAGCCCGATCGCGCGCCGTCGCCAAACAGATGTCCCGCCTCGACGGGCACGCCAGGGCCTTCATCGGGCTGTCGCCCTTCCTGGTGATCGCTTCGGCGGACGAAGCGGGGCGGTGCGACGCCACCCCCCGGGGGGACGCGCCGGGTTTCGTGCGGGTCCTCGACGACCGCCGCCTCGCCCTGCCGGACCGGCTCGGCAACCGCCGGGTCGACACGATGCTGAACGTGGCCGCCAACCCCCAGGTCGGGCTGGTCCTCATGGTCCCGGGGATCGCCGAAACGCTTCGGGTGAACGGGCGTGCCCATCTGTGCCGCGACCCCGACATCCTCGCCGCCATGGCGGTGCGGGACCGCTGGCCGACGGCTGCGCTGCTGGTCGAGATCGAGGAAGTGTTCGTCCACTGCGGCAAGGCGATGATCCGGTCCGACCTGTGGAACCCCGAGAAGAGGGTGCCGCGCGACAGCTTCCCGACGCTCGGCCGCATCATGGCGGACCAGATGCCCGACCTGCTGGAGCCGGCGGCGGCCGACCGCTGGATCGCCGACGCCGACGTGACCCGCCTTTACTGACGCGGGCCCCGGCCGGGGCGATCGGGTCAGGACCCGAAGCCGTCCAGGAAGGCGTCGAGGCAGCCTCCGATGGCGTCGATGGCGTAGCCGCCCTCCTGCACCACGAGGGTCGGCAACCCCAAGGCCTTCAAACGCGCGCCGATGTCGGCGAAGTCGCGCTCGTCGAGCGTCAGCACGCCTATCGGGTCGTCGCGGTGGGCGTCGTAGCCGAGCGCTACCACGAGGACGTCGGCTCCGAACGCCGCCACCCGATCCGCCGCGGCGTCGAGCGCGGCCCGCATCGCTTCCCCGCCGGACCCGTGGGGCAAGGGCAGGTTGAGGTTGTATCCGTCCCCTTCGCCGTGCCCCGTCTCGGACGCGTAGCCGGTGAAGAAGGGGTAATAGTCGGTCGGGTCGGCGTGGATCGACACGGTCAGCACGTCGGGCCGGCCGTAGAAGATCTGCTGCGTGCCGTCCCCGTGATGGGCGTCGACGTCGACGATCGCCACGCGGCCGAAGCGGCCCCGCAGGCGCTGCGCCGCGATCGCGGTGTTGTTCAGGTAGCAGAAGCCGGTGGCGCGGTCGGCCCGGGCGTGGTGGCCGGAGGGGCGGCACAGCGCGTAGACGGCTTGGCTGCCCTCCAGCACCGCATCCGCCGCCGTGGCGGCCGTCTCCGAGGACCGCAGGATCGAGCGCCAGCTGTCGGGTCCCATCGGGACCGACAGGTCGCCGAGGTACCAGCCGACTTGGCCGACGAGGCCTTCGGCCGGGCAGTCGGGGCGCGCCGCCGCTTCGGGCCGGCCGCTCCAGTAAGGAAAGGTGTTCGGCCATACCTCGGGGCCGTGGTCCGGGAGCCTCGTCCAGCGTTCCCACGCGGTTTCGAGGAAGCGGAGGTAGGCGGGCGTGTGGACGCCGAGCGCCGGCCCGATGCCCTGCGCGGCCGGCCGTTCCGGGGTGATGCCGTGGAGCTCGAGCGCGCCGAGCAGCTTCCCGGTGCGGACGGGCAGGTCCTTGACGGGGACGATCCGGCCGAAGCGCATGTACTGCTGCGGCGCGTGGACCGCCTGATCCGGGTGGTAGAAGGCGCGCATGCGGGTCGGTCTCCGGGGGGCTTGGCGGGGTTCGGGCTGGGGGCAGCGGCGCGTCGTCATGGTCCCGCGTCGCCGCCTGCCGGCGGCGTCCAGCGGCGCCCCGGGACGCTGTCGAGCAGGCTTCTCGTGCAGGGGTGCCGCGGGGCGCCGAACACGTCGGCGGTCGCGCCCTGCTCGACGATGGCGCCGTCCCGCATCACGGCGATGCGGTCGCAGATCTCGGCGGCGACGCGCAGGTCGTGGGTGATGAACGGCATCGTGAGCCCGGGCCGCTGCCGGATGTCGGACAGCAGTTCCAGCACCTGGGCCTGCACCGAAACGTCGAGCGCCGACACGGGCTCGTCGGCGATCAACAGTTCGGGGTCGAGCGCCAGCGCGCGGGCGAGGCCGATGCGCTGGCGCTGGCCGCCGGAAACCTCGTGCGGGTAGCGGTCGGCGGCGCCCGGGTCGAGCTTCACCAGCGCGAGCAGCTCGCGCGCCCGTTCCAGCGCCGCGGCGCGGGGCAGGCCGTGGGTGACCGGGCCTTCCGCGATGGCATCGCCCACCGTGCGGCGCGGGTTCAGCGACGCGGAGGGGTCCTGGACCATCATGGCGCGGCGCCGTCCCTGATGTGGCTGAGCACCGCGCGGGCGCGGGGCGACACCTCCGTGGCGAACGCCATGACCGAGAACACGACGTCCTCCGCCGTGAAGGGCCGGCCGTCGTGCCACCTGATGCCGTCCCGAAGGTGGAACGTGTAGGTCAGCTTGTCGTCGCCGACGTCCCAGGACCTGGCGAGGTAGGGCAGCGGCTCCAGCTTCGGCGTGAACGCGAGGAGGCCCTGGAAGACCTTGGCGGCGGCCATGAGGGTGGGCGCCTGGTTGTTGACGCCCGGCACGAGGATCGGCGGCTCGGGCGTGAGCATGGTCTACAGGATGCCGCCGCGCTTCGGCGCGGCGCCCTGGGCCAGGGCATCCCGGGTGCTCAGGAGCACGGGGCCGAGGGCGGCGGCGGCCAGGAGGTCGCGGCGGGTCAGCGGCATGGGCGATCTCCCGGACGGCGGCACGGCGAAGGACCGGCCGTGCCCGGCCGCGATCCGGGATCCTCGGCAGCCGTCCCCCGCCCCTTCTCGGCACAGTTTGAAGCGCAGGGCAGAGGTGCAGGTCAAACGAATTCTGCTGAAACACCGCGTCCTGCCAAGACGAACCATGAAGTCGTTCGCTTTTTTGGCGATTGCTCAATTGCTGATCTTCGGGCTGATCAATGAAGCACCACCCTTCGGCTTGACGGCCGGGTGGGACATGGGGTCCAAAAGGCGCGCCCTGCGGTGGGGGACCTGGACGGTGCCCCGAAGACCTGGATCGGATCGCCCCATGACCCTTCTGCCCAACTCCGCCCAGGCCCGCGACGTCGCCTACCTGCTCCATCCCGCCACCAACGCCCGCAAGCACGAGCGGACCGGCCCGATCGTGATGGCGCGGGGCGAAGGCATCCACGTCTACGACGACGCCGGGAACCGGTACGTCGAAGCCATGGCGGGGCTTTGGAGCGTGGCGGTCGGCTTCGGCGAGCCGCGCCTCGTCGACGCGGCGGCCCGCCAGATGGGGCGGCTGCCTTACTACCATTCCTTCTCGGGCAAGTCGTCCGAACCCACCATCGACCTCGCCGAGCGGCTCGTGAAGATGTCGCCCGTGGGGCTGGACCGCGTGTTCTTCACCAATTCCGGATCGGAAGCCAACGACACGGTCGTCAAGCTGGTCTGGTTCTACAACAACGCCATCGGCCGGCCGGAGAAGAAGAAGTTCATCGCGCGCCAGAACGGCTATCACGGCATCACGATCGCTTCGGGCAGCCTCACCGGGCTCCCGACGAACCACCGGGGCTTCGACCTGCCGCTGCCGCAGATGAAACACGTGTCCTGCCCGCACCACTACCGCTACGCTCACGAGGGCGAAGGCGAGGAAGCCTTCGCCGACCGGCTCGCCGCCGAGTTGGAAGCCAGGATCCTGGAGGAGGGTCCCGAAACCGTGGCGGCCTTCATCGGCGAGCCCTTGATCGGCGCCGGCGGGGTCCTGCCGCCACCCGCCACCTATTGGGAGAAGGTGCAGGCCGTGTGCCGGCGCCACGACGTGCTCGTGGTGGCCGACGAGGTGATCAACGGCTTCGGCCGGCTGGGCACGATGTTCGCCTGCGACCATTACGGGATCCGGCCCGACGTCCTCGTGGTGTCGAAGCAGCTCACCTCCTCCTACATGCCGATCGCCGCCGTGCTGTTCTCGGACGCCATCTATCAGGGCGTCGCGGACGGTTCCGACAGGCTCGGCACCTTCGGCCACGGCTTCACGGCGAGCGGCCACCCCGTCGCCGCGGCGGTCGCGATGGAGAACCTCGACATCATCGAGGAGCGCGGCCTTGTGGCCAACGCGGCCGCCATGGGAGAGCATCTGCGGGCACGGCTCGCCCCCTTCGCCGACCATCCGCTGGTCGGCGAAGTGCGCGGGGCGGGGCTCATCGCCGCGGTGGAACTCGTGGCCGACAGGGCCACCAAGGCGAAGTTCGATCCGGTGGGGGCCGTCGGCGCCTGGTTCTATGCCCGGGCGCACGACCACGGGCTCATCATCCGTGCGGTGGGCGACTCGATCTGTTTCTGCCCGCCCCTGATCGTGACGGCGGCGGACATCGACGACATCGTGGACCGGTTCGCCGCCGTGCTGGAGGAGACGGCGGCCTGGGTGGCGGCCGGCAGGCCCTGAAGGCTCCGGAGTGCCGCAAGATTCGGGTTCACGAGGTTCCGTGGCCCGGCTCGACGGTCGTCCCCCACACTGAACGGGTGCAGCGTCTCCGTCTGCTGCGGAAACCTCATCGGTGGTGCTGGACGACCTGGTCGGGTCGAGGGCGGCCGGTTTGGGGGAACGGCACCGACGGGTCTGAACCGGCGAACGCCCCGAAGCCGACAGACGGCAGGCCGTCGCACAGGATGACGGCGCAGATCGGGGCGTCGGCACCGATGGTGCCACCCCCGGTTGGAAGCGGTGGCGGCGGCGACCGCCAGGATCGCCCCAGCACCGCACCGCCACGGTCCACGCCGTCGTCCGCGTCCGCACCAAGCCCGCAGACTTCTCCCGCATCTCGCCGACGGCGGCCAGGTCCTGTTCGATGCCGTCGATCCTCGGGCCTGTCGATCGCAGCAGGCGTTCGCCCGGTTCCGTCGTCGCGACGCTCCGGGTCGTTCGCGCCAACGGCCGGAGGCCGAGACGGTCCTCGCGACCACGGACGGTCTGGCTCGGGGCGGATTGCGACACGCCGAGCTTGGCTGCCGCGCGCGTGAAGCTCCGCTCCCGCGCCACGGCCAGGAAGGCCGCGAGATCGTTCAGGTTCGCGTCGCTCATCGATCAGCGGCTCTGATGGCGTCATGCGCGATTCGGCTTGCCATGCCAAAGGCGGAAAGCGCTATCGTCCTCGGCAGTGGAGCGGCGACACGCCGACAGGGAGATGACCATGGACATCAAGCGAAGCGGCTCGCAGCCGTCCGGCAAGGGCCCGGCGGAGTGGTTCACCGGCACGGTCCGCATCGATCCGTTGAACAGCCCGCCCGAGCCGGCCCGCGTGGCCATGGCGCTCGTCACCTTCGAGCCGGGCGCCCGCACGGCATGGCACACGCATCCGCTCGGTCAGACCCTGATCGTGACATCCGGTTTCGGTAGGGTCCAGCGCGAAGGCGGCCCGGTCGAGGAGATCCGCCCGGGGGACGTCGTCTGGTTCGAACCCGGCGAAAAGCACTGGCACGGCGCTTCCGCCGCAACGGCGATGAGTCACATCGCCGTCCAGGAGAAGTCCAACGGCTCGCCCGTCGACTGGATGGAGCACGTCACCGACGAGCAGTACGGGTGTATGGTCCCGAAATGAGGCGGCGCAGTTGATTTTAACACGTTTGGGTTGAATTTTCAGGCGCTGCAGATCGCTTGATACGGCATTTTCCATTTCAGCGCTTTGAGGTGTCTGGCGAGGTCGTAAGCCGCGATGAAGGCCGGGACATACGCACGCAGCAAGTGAGCAGTGTCGTAGTGGAGCGTCTTGGCCGTTGCCTCCTTGACAGTGCGGTTCATGCAGTCGGCCTGACCGTCGGTCCAAGGATGATATGGCTTGGGGAGCCTATGTTCGATGCCATTCTCATCACACACGCGATCGAACGGACGCTGCATCATGTCGTATTTGGTCGAAGCGTCCCTGGTGAAAGCTACGCCGTTGTCGGCCGGCACCCTGCGGATCTGATACGGAAAGGCCTTCACGACGCCGCGGAGAAACGCTGAGCCTTCCGCTCTGCTAGGACTGTTGGAGAACTCCACGTAGACGAACTTGGAAACGCGATCGATGGCGAGAAACATATGAAGCTTCCCTTCGGCCGATCGTAGCTCACATCTGTCGATAGGGACAAAACCGATCTCGGTGTTCTCGAACGTCCTGGGTTTCGAGCTGCTCGTCGGGTCTTTGGGAATTCGAGAGATGCCGTTGCGGACGAGACAACGGGGAGCGCGCTTCGGGTCAGCTTGGGGATGCTGTCCTTCGGGCAGCCCAGCATATCGTCGTGAGGCAACAGCCCACGCTCGCGGAACGCGACCACGATGGCCTCCTCAGCGTCGTGGAGCGTGGCTTTGCCGGTCCCATCGCGGCATCGGCCGGGGTGGTGCGGTTGCGCCACTTCAGGACAGTCTTGGGGTCGAGGCCGTACTGGTGGGCAAGGGTGCGGGACGACGCTTGCGCTTCTTGGAGGCTCGGCTCGAACGCGCGGCGTCGTTCGGACGCTGCCGTGGAGCACGGTCACGCGTCGGCGAAGCGGCCGACCGGAACGCCCTGCCCCGGCACGCGCGCCGAGAAGATCCCGCCCAGCGCCGGCCACCGCTCCAGCGTCTCGGGGTCGCGGCCTTCGCGCAATGAGGTCACGTAGAGCCTGTCCCCCGCGAAACACGGCATCGTCGGGGCCGGAACCGGAAAAGGATGGCGCTCGAGGAGCGCACCCGCCGTCGAAAAGCGATTCAGCACCCCCGCCGACACGCCCGCGCTCCAATAGGTCCCTTCGCGGTCGAAGGCTCCGCCGTCCGGCCGCCCCTCCGCGTCGGTGAGAGTCGCGAGCCGGCGGCGCCCGCCGAGGCGGCCCGATGCGGCGTCGAAGGCGTAGGCGTCGATCGTCCGGGCGCGGCTGTCGGAATGGACCATCGTGGCGCCGTCAGCCGTCCAGGCGAGGCCGTTCGACACCGTGAAACCCTCCGCCTTGCGCTCGACGACGCCGTCCGGCGTCACGCGGTACAGACTGCCGGTGGGGTGCTTGTCAGGGCGGTCGTCCATGCCGCCAACCCAGAAGCACCCGTCCGGCCCGACCTTGCCGTCGTTCAAGCGGTTGCTTTCCGGTTCCGGCACGTCGGCGAGCGGCACGACGAGCCCGTCGTGCCGCGAAAACAGAACCACGCTGCGCCGCAGCGCCACCACGAGCCGCCCGGAACGGCACAGGCCGAAGCTGCCGACGCTTTCGCCGAAGGACCAGCTCCGCCACGCGCCGTCGCCTGGGCGCCATTCGTGGATGACGCCGTTCGGGATGTCGCAGAACAGCAGCGCCGCCGCGTCCGCGTCCCACACGGGGCTTTCGCCCACGGTGCAGCGCGCGTCGAGGGCGAGGCGGAAGCGGAGGGGGCCGCTCACGACGCGACGCCGGTGCTGGCGCGCTCGACCAGCGCCGGGCCGAACACTAGCCGCTGCGGTGCCCCGCCGGCAATCCGTGCGAGAAGAATCTGGGCCGCGGCGAGGCCGATCTCGCAGCGCGGCGGCCGAAGGCTCGTCAGCGCGGGCGCGACGCAGCCGGCGGCCTCGTTGTCGCCGAAGCCGATCACCCGGACCTCGTCCGGCACGCAGCGCCCGAGCGCCTTGAGTTCGCGCAGTGCACCGAACG